>NZ_JAFCSW010000003.1:0-811270 GCF_049895685.1 Bacillus sp. DC4300-2b2 | reverse complement strand
CCACAGGAGCCACAGGAGATACGGGAGCGACCGGTGCAACAGGAGCCACAGGAGATACGGGAGCGACCGGTGCAACAGGAGCCACAGGAGATACGGGAGCGACCGGTGCAACAGGAGCCACAGGAGATACGGGAGCGACCGGTGCAACAGGTGTCACAGGAGATACGGGAGCGACCGGTGCAACAGGTGTCACAGGAGATACGGGAGCGACCGGTGCAACAGGAGCCACAGGAGATACGGGAGCCACGGGAGCCACAGGAGCAACAGGCGCCACAGGAGATACGGGAGCGACCGGTGCAACAGGAGCCACAGGAGATACGGGAGCCACGGGAGCAACAGGAGATACGGGAGCCACGGGAGCCACAGGAGCAACAGGAGCCACAGGAGATACGGGAGCAACAGGAGCCACAGGAGATACGGGAGCGACCGGTGCAACAGGAGCCACGGGAGCCACAGGCGCCACAGGAGATACGGGAGCCACGGGAGCCACAGGAGCGACCGGTGCCACAGGAGATACGGGAGCGACCGGTGCAACAGGCGCCACAGGAGCAGGGCTAGCTGAATTTGCATATGTATACAATCTAAGTGCTGAAACAGTAGCTTTAGAAGCCCCGGTGATTTTTGACTCAACTGGAATTATTACTGCTGGTATTACGCATGCCCCTGGAACTTCTCAAATTATAGTCACCAATCCAGGAAATTATGAGGTTACTTTTTCAGTTTCTGGCGTAGAGCCAAATCAATTCACCTTATTTGTAAATGGAGGTCCTGTGACGAACACAGTTTATGGTTCAGGAGCTGGTACTCAACAGAATAACGGTCAGGCAATCCTTGCTCTAGCAGCGGGTGACACGCTTACTCTTGTAAACCATACTTCAGCAGCAGCAGTTACTCTTCAAACCCTAGCAGGAGGAACCCAAACAAACGTGAACGCTTCTATTATTATTAAAAAATTAGACTAATTTAATTGTGTAGAGATGCTTTTAGAAGCCCTCAAAAGGAGCTTTGCATTTGAATATCTTCTTCAGCCGTTTCTTGGATGTCTTGGCCGGTGCTCGTCTCGTACATGATTTGTTTTCCAATATATAAATTCATTTGTTCTTAGGAGAAAGCAAACAAAAAACCCTAGAAATCCTTGAATGATCAAGGTATCTAGGGTTTGTTTGCTCTCTCTTAGAGAAGTAATGAAATTAACGAGAGTAGAACTCAACGATTAGTTGTTCGCTGATTTCAGGCGCTAATTCAGAACGCTCTGGAAGACGAGTGAAAGTTCCTTCAAGCTTTTCAGCATCGAAAGAAAGGTATTCAGGAACGAAGTTGTTTACTTCAACTGATTCTTTCACTACTGCAAGGTTTTGAGATTTCTCACGAAGAGCAATCGTTTGACCTGGTTTCACAGAGAAAGATGGGATGTCTACACGGCTTCCATCAACAAGGATGTGACCATGGTTTACTAGCTGACGAGCTTGGCGGCGAGTACGAGCAAGGCCAAGACGGTATACTAGGTTGTCAAGGCGAGTTTCAAGAAGGATCATGAAGTTTTCACCTTGTTTACCAGGAAGTTTAGCAGCTTTGTCATATAGTGTACGGAATTGACGTTCGTTGACACCGTACATGTGACGAAGCTTTTGCTTCTCTTGTAATTGTAAACCGTATTCAGAAAGTTTTTTGCGTTGTCCTGGACCATGTGGGCCTGGAGCGTAAGGGCGTTTTTCAAGTTCCTTACCTGTTCCGCTTAATGAAATGCCTAAACGGCGGGAAATCTTCCAACTTGGACCTGTATAGCGAGCCATAATGTGACTCCTCCTTATTGTTTTTATTTGTGAAAAATAAAAACCGTCTGTTCTTCCTCTTTTTCGTCATTATGTTTTCATGCATCCTCGCTCCAGCAGCAGGGAGTTACAAGATGCACCTTCATATAGAAGGAACAAAATGATACAAAAAAGCCGAACAAAAAGGCTGCCATATTTCACACAAACTCTATTATATGACTCTGGGTATGAGAAGTCAACCTATTTAGAGGCAAAGGAGACGTTCTCCATTATGATAAAGAAACATAAAAAAGCAGACAATGTGCCTGCTTTTACTGCATGATTACGCATCCGTAGAGACGGATAACGCCTGTTGGAGAATGTCTGTAAATTGAATAAGGTACGTCTCATCTACTTCACTGAAGCGGTCTTTCACAGGACTGTCAATATCGAGCACCCCAATGATCTGTCCATTGACCTTGAGCGGAATGACTATTTCAGATTGCGATGCGGCGTCACAGGCAATATGTCCAGGGAATGCATGGACATCAGCGATACGCTGCACTTCACCTGTCGCAAACGCTGTACCGCAAACGCCTTTTCCAGAAGGGATGCGCACACATGCAGGCAGTCCGTTAAATGGTCCAAGCACAAGCTCGCCGTCCTTTGCTAAATAAAACCCTGCCCAATTGACTTCAGGAAGTGAGTGATAGAGCAGCGCAGCTGCATTTGCCAAGTTGGCGATCAAATCAGGTTCACCATCTGTAATGGCTTCTACCTGTTTGACAAGCAATTGATAGTCTTTTGAAGGATCGCCAGACTGTTTTTCGACATGAAACATGAAAATCTCCTACTTTCTATCTTAAAAATACATAACTTGCGTCTCGCATGTGGGATTTGTCGAGCAATTGTAAAAGGAACTTCTCCCTTCATCTTGAAGTATGTACACATGAAGAGGGGTGAGCGGATGAAAACATCAACAACCGTGCAAACAAAAGACCGTATTATGGATGCTGCCATCAGACTTTTTAACCAAAAAGGATTTTCTGGAACCTCTGTCCGTGAGATTGCGAAGGAAGCAAACGTCAACGTTGCCCACATTTCTTATTACTTTCAAGGAAAAGGAGGGCTGCTTGAGCAGCTCGTATCCGATTTTTATGAAGGCTACATTCACATGATTGAATCACATCTCCATCACATGGAAACCCGTCAGGCAAAAGAATGCTTACTACATGTGGTTTTTGATATTTTATCTTATCAGCACAAGCACCGTCAATTAACCCGTTTTGTTTATAGGGAGGTGACGATTGATTCGACACTCATCAGAGAAATCATGTCTACATATTTAACAAAAGAAAAGTATTTGTTTCAGCTTATCATTGAAAAAGGAAAAAGCACCCATGTTATTTGTGAGCAGCTTTCACTCGCATCCTTTATGATTCAGCTGAAATCACTTCTCATGATGCCATATTTACAGCCGCAATATTTAACAGAGGTGCTTTATTTGAACCCAAGTGAGCCGTATTTCTATCAAATGTACTTTAAGGAGCTGAGCCGCTCGCTTCATCATCTGTTAGAACCAAAAGAGCCGGCATTAGATTCTCATCTGAACCTCATGATGTCCTCGAATTGATTATACGCATATCCGAGATCTTCCGCTTGATGGGCATCAGAGCCGAATATGAGCGGAATTTTTTTCTTTTTGGCAAGGTCAATCATCCATGGATCTAAATAGATACTTCTGGCATATGTTTTACGAAGTCCTGATGTATTAAAATCTAAGGACATGCCTTTTTTTGCCGTTTCTTCAAGGCAAAGGGTGACCTTTTGACAAAGTTCAGGTGACATTTCATATGGAAAAAGCTGTTTGAATTTCTGGACAAGGGTGATATGACCGATTCTCTTTGGCTTATATTGGCCTAAAGATGATAGAATAGAAGAATGAATTTGGTCATAGTAGCTTTGGTAGACCTGTTCGATGCTGCCATAGATGCTTATTAGCTGCTGAAAGGCATGCTCGTCAAAATCAAGGCAAATATAATCATCGCCAGCAGGAAGAAAGTGTACAGATAAAATGGCGTCGTCTAGCTCTGGACCGTAGCAGTCTAAAAAGGTTCTTGTTTCCTCTTCATACTCTTTGATAAAGTCAACCTCAAGCCCAGTTTTTACTATTAATTGTCCATTGTATTCTTGTTTCAGCTGAGCCAGTTTCGTGATATACGCTTCAAGGTCTTGGAGCTTCATGGCACTATCCTGCTCAGGTGTTGGATCTTGGAACGATGGAGGCAGCGGGGCATGCTCGGTAAAGGTTATGGAATCAAATCCCTTTTTGATGGCTTTTTCAATATAAGAATGAAAAGAATCAAGCGAACCGTGCGGGCAAAACGGTGTATGTAGATGTGCATCTTGTTTCAGCATGTCGTCACCTCTTGTCGATATTTTGAAAAACGTGATGTTTATCAGCGAAAATAATGAAAAATCATGACCAAAAATGCTGGTTACATGGTATCATAATAACAATGAAAACGACAGCTTCCGCATACATAAAAGCAGGTCACATTGATACGTGTGATCAAATGATAGAAAGCGCACAAATACTTTCTTGAAAAAACATACATAAAACCGTGAATGGATGGTATTGGAAAACATACGATCCTGCTTATAAAAAACAAATGCAAAGCGGACACGAAAGGGTTCTCAGGTCTACTCGGGACACTTTTACCCTGACATCACTTAGATCACAACAAGGGGGCTCATTATGGAGTTAATCATCGGTTTAATTGTCATTTTGCTTGCTTTGTTTTCAGTCGGTTATTTCCTGCGAAAAAATATATATAAAGAGATTGACCGATTGGAAGCATGGAAAATTGAAATTTTAAACAGATCAATTGTAGAAGAAATTTCAAAAATCAAACATTTAAAAATGACCGGAGAAACAGAGCAATTTTTTGAAAGATGGCGTGCAGAGTGGGACGATATCGTCACAGCCCATCTTCCAAAGGTAGAGGAGCTATTATATGATGCAGAAGAGTATTCTGATAAATATCGATTCTCCAAAGCCAAGCAGGTTCTTACGCACATTGAGGACTTGCTGAGTGCTGCTGATTCGAACATTGAAGACATTTTAAAAGAGATTGCAGACCTTGTCACAAGCGAGGAGCAAAATCGCAAGGACATTGAAAAGGTCAAAGAACAATATCAAACAGTTCGAAAAAATCTGCTTGCGTACAGCCATTTATACGGCACCCTTTATGACAAAATGGAGCAGGACTTAGATGAGGCCTGGGAAGGGATCAAGCAGTACGAGGAAGAGACAGAAAACGGAAACTACATGAAAGCAAGAAAGATTTTGCTTGAGCAAGACCGCAGACTCGATCAGCTTCAACTGTATATCAATGATGTACCGAAGCTCATTGCAGACTGCAAACAAACCGTACCAGGCCAGCTGACGAAGCTGAAAGACGGATATAAAGAAATGACAGACAAAGGCTACAAGCTCGAGCACATCCAGATCACTAAAGAGCTTGAGAACTTAAACAAACAGCTGACCCGTGCGGAAAAACTGCTGATTGATGAACTCAATCTGGATGAAGCATCAAGCATTCTCCAAATGATTGATGATGCAATTCAGACGCTGTATGATCAGCTTGAAGCGGAAGTAGAAGCAGGGCAGGAAATCAAAAGCAAAATGCCTGAGCTGACGGAAGCATTTGAAAAACTCGAGCAGGATCACACGCAAACAAAGGCAGAAACAGCTCTTGTAAAAGAAAGCTACAAACTGACAGCCGGAGAGCTTGATCAACAGAAGGCGTTCGAAAAACGCTTAGAAGAAATTGAAAAGCTCATGAAACAAATTCGAGAGAAGCTTGATCGTGATCATGTCGCATATTCATTATTAATGGATGAAATCAATCAGCTCGAAACCTTTATCGATGATGCAAAAGCATTGCATGATACGTTTAAAGATCACCTTCAATCATTAAGAAAAGAAGAGCTGCAAGCGAGAGAAACACTGGCTGAGCTCAAAACGATGCTGACAGATACAGTGCGTCAGCTGCAAAAAAGTAATATTCCAGGTGTACCTGCTGACATGAAAGAGCAGGCTGAAAAAGCGCAGGAGATGATTCAGCAAGTGCACGAGCAGCTTGAGAACCTGCCGCTCAACATGCCAGCCGTGAATGAGCAATTAAAAGAAGCCTCTGACACAGTGAGACATGTTGTGGATGAGACGGAAGAAATGCTCACTAAAGTGGATCAAATTGAACGAATCATTCAATACGGTAATCGTTTTAGAAGCCAAAATCATATTCTTTCAGAACAATTAAAAGAGGCAGAGCGAAGATTTTATGCGTATGACTATAACGGTTCATTTGATGTAGCAGCAGCAGCTGTTGAAAAAGCATCACCTGGATCTGTCCAAAAGCTTTTAGCTCAGCAAGACAAACAATATCAGCACCAATAAAAAAGCTGAAGTCCTGTAAATGGACTTCAGCTTTTTCTGTTAAGATGCTTGTTTCTCCCGCTTTTGGGAGGCAGAAGAAGTGAAAAGAGAAAGAACAAACCCAATGACTACTCCGAAAATAGCAGGAACAACCCAGCCAATGCCGAGGTCATATAAAGGTAAGATTGTTTGAAAGAGATTCTCTATTGGACCAATCGGGAGTTTCGCTGCTACTAAGCCGTCAAACAAACTGACGCAGCCAGTTAAAATCAAAGTAAGGACATAAACAGGTCTTCTTTGACCAAGCCATTTATCTGCCAGCGACAAAACAATGATGACAATTGCTAGTGGGTAGATGGCAGTTAACACTGGTACAGAGAAAGCGATAATATGAGCAAGTCCAAAATTTGAAATGATAAAACTGAATAATGTCACGAGTGTAACGACCATTTTATAAGAAAGTTTAGGTAATAAATTCGAGAAATACTCTCCACATGATGTAACAAGACCGATACTTGTCGTTAAACAAGCCACCGTAATTGCAGCGCCTAACACGATATTTCCTAAGCTGCCAAATAAGAATTGAGAAGACTGCGCCAAGATTTTACTACCATCTCCAACAAACCCAATGGCGTGAGTACTTGAAGCGCCTAAATAAGCAAGTGATAGATAAACAAATGTTAATCCGCAAGCTGCAATCAGACCCGCTTTGATACAAGCAGAAGTCAGCGCCTTTTTACTTGTCACACCGCGTCCTTTAATGGCGTTGATGACAACGACTCCAAACACAATAGAAGCAAGAGCGTCCATTGTTTTATAGCCCTCTAGAAATCCTTTGAAAAATGACCCGTTGCTGTAAGAGACATCAGGTGTGCCAATGACGCCCATCGGCGTTAGAATGGCTTTGACAATAATAATAAAAATAATCGTAAATTTAATCGGTGTTAACACTTTTCCTACACGATCCACAATCTTCGTTGGATTTAGAGCAAGATAATAAGTAATACCAAAAAAGACAAGTGTGAATACAAGAAGTGAAAGCCAAGCTGGTACACCTGCTAAAAAGGGTAATGCACCAATTTCATATGAAACCGTTCCTGTACGAGGAATAGCGAAAAGAGGCCCGATAGATAAATATAAAATGACAGTAAACGCTGTTCCAAAAGCCGGGTGGGCTTTATCAGCTAATCCTTTCGCATCTCGACCTGTTAAAGCGATCGCAATAATCCCTAGAAGAGGTAAACCGACGCCTGTTAATAAAAATCCGCCCATTGCTTTCCACACATTTTGCCCAGCATATTGCCCAAGTTCTGGTGGATAAATCATATTACCGGCGCCGAAAAATAGAGCAAACAGCATAAAACCTATGATAATCGTATCTTTCGTCGACAAAGTTGCCTTCATTGCATTTAAAGCCTCCATTGTTATGTTGAAATATTCTGTTAATTAGTTGCTAAGTAACCGTTCATCATTAACATTCACTAATTATAAAGGATGTACGCCTGATGTCAACATGTGTTTTCGTACAAAAGTCATGAATTTTTCTATTTTAGTATATGAAGAACAATAAAAAAACATCCCCTTCCACAGAAGAAGAGGATGTTTTGGTTCACGATAACTAGGAGGCGAGCTGTTTCGTCGGACTGGTAAACATCGAAATAAGTAAACCAATCACAGCACCGAGAATAGCTGGTACAATCCAGCCAATCCCTAAATCGTAAAACGGAACGATTGAACCTAAGATCTTAGGTAAGCCGCCTAGATTGACTTCGGCTGCTAATAATCCATCAATGATGGCAAAGAAACCAGTAAAGATGAGAGATACGATATAAATGAGTCTTCTACCGTTAATCCAGCGGTCAAGGAATGACAATAAAATAATGACAATGGCCAATGGATAGATGGTCACAAGTACTGGAACAGATAGAGAAATAATTTGTGCCAATCCAAGGTTTGCAACCAGTGTACTAAATAAAGAAACAATTAGAACGACTGTACGATAAGAAAAGCTAGGGAAAAGCTTTGAAAAATATTCCCCACAAGAAGAAATAAGTCCAACACTCGTCGTTAAACAAGCAAATAAAATAGCTGCGCCAAGTACAATGTTACCAGCAGAACCGAATAAAAAGTTGGCAGAAAGTGAAAGAAGCTTGCCGCCGTCATTTGCTCCAACCATTCCCGTTGCATCGGTACTTGAAGCACCCACATAGGCAAGTGAAATGTACACGAGTGCCAGTCCAATAGCAGCCACGACTCCTGCTTTAATACAAGCTGCTGCAAGAGATTTACGCTCCGTAATGCCTCTGTCTTTAACAGCTGTTACCACGACGATCCCAAAAACGATAGAAGCAAGAGCATCCATTGTTTTATAGCCTTCTAAAAAGCCAGTGAAGAGCGGGTTTGCTTTATATGTTTCATCAGGAGCACCGATCATTCCCATTGGCGTAGCAATGGCTTTAATGACAATAATGGCAATAACCGTTAATAAGATCGGAGTTAAAATTTTACCAATTCGATCAACCAGCTTTGAAGGATTTAACGCGAGCAGATATGAAATGGCGAAAAACACAACGGTAAAGATGAATAGCGGTACCCATGAAGTAGATTGTGCACTTGACAGGAAAGGAGCTAATCCTATCTCATACGAAACCGTACCTGTTCTCGGAATAGCGAAAAAAGGTCCAATGGACAAATACAGAATGACGGTGAAAATGGTGCCAAATTTAGGATGAGCTTTATCAGCAAGGCCTTTTGCACCGGTACCTGTCAGTGCGACTGCAATTACCCCTAGAAGCGGAAGACCTACTCCTGTGAGTAAAAATCCACCGATGGCGAGCCATACATTCTCACCTGCATATTGTCCAAGAACAGGTGGGAAAATCATATTTCCTGCGCCAAAGAATAATGCAAAAAGCATTAGACCAATGGCTATCGTCTCTTTTATACTTAAACTATTTTTCAAAATAGTCCCTCCTCAATCTCAATCAGTGTAGTGTGTCAAGTTAAAATATTCTGACAATTTAAATGTTTATGTGACAATTGCACTATGGATGATATAGTGAAAATGAAAAGTTGTCAACTGCCATTTTCAGAAAATTCTCTGTCTGACTTTATTATGGTAACATATAATTGCATTTATTTTTAAGCTTTTTGTAAGGAGTTACATTTATGATCTATCTTGATAATAGTGCAACAACCAAGCCTTATCCTGAGGTTTTACAAGTATATCAGCAAGTGAGTGAGCGTTATTTTGGAAATCCATCTTCGCTTCATCAGCTCGGAATAGATGCAAGCCGGCTGTTAAATGAAACGAGAAAACAAATGCTTCACTACACGGGCTTAAAACAATATGAGATTATTTTTACTTCTGGTGCTACAGAAGCGAATAACATTGCCATTAAAGGAGCAGCACTTGCCAAAATGAATCGTGGCAAGCACATTGTGACGACAGCAATTGAGCATCCTTCTGTCATTGAATCGTTTGAACAGCTGAAGGCGTTATTTGGCTTTGACATCTCCTATATTCAAGTAAATGAGCATGGCCATGCAGATATGACGCATTTAAAAGAAGTGCTTCGCCCTGATACAGTGCTTGTCAGCATGATGCACGTCAATAACGAAACGGGTGCCATCCAGCCAATTGAAGAAGCTGCTGGCATCATTCGTGAGCATGCCGAAAACGCGCTTTTTCATGTCGACGGGGTGCAGGGAATGTGCAAAGTAGCACTTAATAAACAGCTGGATGTAGATCTTTTGACGATGTCAGGTCATAAAATTCATGGATTAAAAGGCACAGGAGCACTCTTTTTAAAGAAAGATGTCATTCTCACCCCTTTCATTACAGGCGGAGAGCAGGAATTAGGGCTTCGTTCAGGTACTGAAAACCCTGCTGGAGCTGTCAGCTTGGCAAAAGCCATGAAACAATCATTTGAACAGCTTGACAAGCATCATGATGAGATGCTGAACTTAAAAACGCAGCTGCAAAAACAGCTTGGAGACATAGAAGGTATTGTGATGAACACACCGAGGGCGCAAAGTGCGCCGCACATTGTGAATTTTTCAGTGCCGGGTATTCAAATTGAAGTCCTTCTCCATATGCTTGAAAAAGAAGGCATATATGTTTCTACAACCTCTGCCTGCTCAGCCAAGAAAAAAGAGCCAAGCCGTGTACTGCTGGCGATGGGAAAACCAGAGGAAGTGGCCAAAAGCAGTATGAGAATCAGCTTGACGTATGGACAAGGACCAGAGCTTGCATCGCAGATCATCACATCGATCACACAAAGTGTGAAAAAATTAAAAGGAATGAGATAACAGCATGAAATATGATCATATTTTAGTCCGTTTTGGTGAGATCTCAACAAAAGGGAAGAATAGAAAGAAATTCATTGAAAAACTAAGACAGCACATTCGGTTCGTCTTAAAGGATTTTGAAGCATTGAAGTATGCATCTGATAGAGACCGTATCACGATTATGCTGAACGGAGAAGACCCTGAACCGATTTCTGAACAGCTCAAAAGTGTATTTGGCATTCAGAGCTTTAGTCTTGCGGTTAAATGTGAGACGAATCTAGATGCGATTAAAGATGCGGCACTAACAGCGGTACAGGAAGTGTATGAACAAGGGAATTCATTTAAAGTCTCAACGAAACGTTCTTATAAACAATTTGAACTTGATTCAAATGAAATGAACCGCGAAATTGGCGGACATGTTCTAAGGAATACGGAAAATTTAACGGTCAATGTGAAACAGCCGGATGTGCATTTACGCATCGAAATCAGAGAGCAAGCCACGTATATTACATTTAAAGATGTCAAAGGCGCAGGCGGCCTGCCGGTTGGTTCTAGCGGAAGAGCAATGCTCATGCTTTCAGGCGGCTTTGACAGCCCAGTTGCCGGCTATCAAGCAATGAAACGCGGAATTGAAATTGAAGCTGTGCATTTCTTTAGCCCGCCGTATACAAGTGAACGTGCCAAACAAAAGGTCATTGATCTTGCAGAATGCCTAGCAGCATATGGAGGCGAAGTGAAGCTTCACATCGTGCCTTTTACAAAAATTCAAGAGCTGATCCACAAACAAGTACCTGAAAACTATACGATGACATCAACAAGACGAATGATGCTGAAAATAGCTGACAAAATAAGAGAAAAGCGTGATGCCCTTGCGATTATTACCGGAGAAAGCCTTGGACAAGTGGCAAGTCAGACACTTGAAAGCATGTATGCCATTAATCATGTGACCAATACACCAATCATCCGCCCGCTCATTGCTGTCGATAAAAATGACATTATTGATGAAGCGAGAAGAATTGGCACATACGATACAAGCATTCAGCCTTTCGAGGATTGCTGTACGATCTTTACGCCGCCGTCCCCAAAAACAAAACCAAAGCTTGAGAAGGTAGAACGCTACGAAAGCTTTGCTGATTTCGAGCCAATGCTGGATGAGGCAGTAGAGCAAATTGAAACGATTATTGTGACAAATGAAAAGAAAGCGGCAGACGAATTCGCTGATTTATTCTAAAACGAAAATTTCATAATAATTACCATAAAATCAATCGCATGAAGTCATGTGTTTCTACACATTCTATATTCACAAGGAGGTGAGAACACATGGCTCAACAAAACAGACAAAGCAGTTCTAACCAATTACTAGTACCAGGCGCTGCACAAGCTATCGACCAAATGAAGTACGAAATCGCTTCTGAATTTGGTGTAAACCTTGGTGCAGAAACAACATCTCGCGCTAACGGATCAGTTGGTGGAGAAATCACTAAGCGTCTTGTATCTTACGCTCAACAACATATGGGTGGCGGATCTTTCTAAGACACACAATTTAAAAGCTATGGCTTATGAGCGGGATGATTCCCGCTCTTTTCTTTTTGTACATATAAATAGTTAGAATATTTTTAAAAAAGGAGACGGATTTAAAAAATTATGGCATAATACTAGGAGTAGGTCCTAATTCAAGCATTTTTCAGTTATGAGTGTTAGAATAGGTAAATTGAAACATGTTTCGTTTCATAAGAAAGAGGCTAAAAGGAGCTGTACCATGAAAAGAGAAGACTTAATTGCACCAGAACAATATAACTTAGTCAGTGAGATTGAAGCGTTCAGTCATGATCAGGAGAAAATGGCCCTGCACTGGCAGGACGGAAATGGCTACGAAGCGCATGTGACATATGCAGCATTAGTGGAAGAGGCAAATAAAATTGGACATGTTTTATTAAATGCAGGCTTCAAAAAAGGCGATAAAATCATTGTGATGGTGCCGCGCATGCTCGAGGCATACAGCATTTATTTAGCGATTTTGAAAACAGGAATGGTCGTGATTCCTTGTTCTGAAATGCTGCGTGCGAAAGATTTAGATTACCGAATTGAACACGCAGAAGCAAAGGGAGCGATCGTTTATTCTTCATTCATTCAATCGTTCGACGGAACCAAACAGCCGAACGATTTTAAAACATTCTCAATCGGTGAAAACGATCATGGCTGGACAAACATTCTAGCGCAAAAGGAAGAGCAATTAAACGAACTTGAATTGGCAGATACAAAACGCACAGACATGGCGTTTTTATCCTATACATCAGGTACAACAGGGAACCCAAAAGGGGTTGTTCATACACACGGATGGGCGTATGCACATTTACGCACAGCTGCCAAAGCATGGCTCTCCATTAATGAAGGAGATAAAGTATGGGCGACAGCAGGACCAGGCTGGCAAAAATGGGTGTGGAGTCCCCTCTTATCTGTGTTAGGAAGTGGAGCAGAAGGCTTTGTATATGGAGGAAAATTCAATCCAAATACATACTTAGAGCTGCTTCAAAAAAATGAAATCAATGTCCTATGCTGTACACCGACAGAATATCGCTTTATGGCAAAAGTAGATGATTTGAGTCAGTACGCGCTGCCGAAGCTGCATAGTGCTGTTTCTGCGGGAGAACCGCTGAACCGTGAAGTCATTGATACATTCAAAAAGCATTTTGATATAGAAGTACGAGACGGCTATGGCCAAACTGAAAGCACACTGCTTGTAGGGGTGCTAAAAGGAATGGATATCAAGCCAGGAAGTATGGGGAAACCAACTCCTGGAAATGAAGTAGATATCATTGATGAGGACGGAAACGTCTGCCCACCTGGAGAGATTGGTGACATTGCGGTTCATCTCGAAACACCGGCTCTATTTAAGGAATACTATAAAGACGAAGAGCGTACAAAGGCGCAGCGCCGAGGCAATTACTTTATTACGGGTGACCGCGCGAAAAAAGACGAAGATGGGTACTTCTGGTTTGAAAGCCGCAGAGATGACATCATTGTCAGCTCAGGCTATACGATTGGACCGTTTGAAGTAGAGGATGCGCTGATCAAGCATCCAGCAGTGAAGGAATGTGCAGTTGTGGCGAGCCCAGATGAAATCAGAGGATCAATCGTGAAAGCATACGTCGTCCTTCGTGATGGAACTGCGCAAAGTGATGAACTGATCAAAGAGCTGCAAACACATGTGAAAAACACAACAGCACCGTACAAATACCCAAGAGAAATCGAATTCATTGACGAACTGCCAAAAACACCGTCAGCGAAAATTCGCCGTGTAGAGCTGAGAGAAAGAGAGCTTGCACGAAAAAGTAAATAATGAAAAAATGAGAAGCGTTTGGATGGAAGCATCCAGCGCTTTTTTTGTACGGAAAATTAAATTTGTTGAAAGCAGGCAGGGTGCTTTATGTTAAAATATGTAGGAATTTCTGAAAAAGGAGAATGTTAGTAGATGTCGATTGCGATCATTCATGGAATTGTACTTGCCTTTGGTCTCATTTTACCTTTGGGCGCACAAAATGTATTTGTATTTCAACAAGGAGCGCTGCAGCCTCGATTATATCGAGCAATGCCTGTCGTCATCACAGCTGCTCTTTGTGACACACTTTTAATTGCTTTAGCTGTCGTAGGTGTTTCTGTTGTGGTGTTTACCATTCCAGTGCTGCAAATTGGTCTTTATATCGTTGGTTTTTGTTTTTTAGTTTATATGGGATGGTCCGTATGGAACACAAGCTCATCATCAGGTGATCAAGAGAAGCAGAAATTAATGCCTGCAAGAAAACAAATTGTATTTGCTTGTTCAGTTTCTCTTTTAAATCCCCACGCGATTCTCGATACGATTGGTGTCATTGGGACAAATTCGCTGCAATATAGCGGCGCAGAAAAGCTGGCGTTCACACTTGCCTGTATCATCGTGTCCTGGTTATGGTTTATTGGGCTTGCCCTTTTAGGGAAGATGTTAGGGAAGTTAGATACAAACGGCAAATGGATGAACCGTATCAATAAGGCTTCGGCGGTCATGATCTGGCTGGTTGCGTTATACATTGCATATCAATTGATTGTGTAAAGGTACAAGAAGAGTTTGGACGAAATGATCCAGCGCTTTTTTATGTGTTGGAAGTACAATAACCCAATCCTGCATGAGCATAGTGCTCATGCTTTTTTTAGGTCATTTTTTAAAAATCGTTTGATTTAATAGACGGAGAGCTTGTACGATATCATCCATTTGTTCTATATCTGAGGGAGATAGGCTATCTATTAGCATCCTTTCGATATGCTGGAAGGCTTCGTTCATACAGGCCCGGCCTTTGTCAGAAAGTATAATGACATGCTTTCGTTTGTCATTACGGTCTTCTTCTCTAGCAATGAATTGTTTTTCTTGCAGCTTTTTCAGTTCTCTGCTGACATTTGGAAGAGACATATGCTGGCAGTCTGCGATGTCACTAGGGGTAAGCGGTTCGCTGACCGCTAGCTGCTCTAAAATTAAATATTGTAAGGGTGTTAATTCTGGTGGTTTGACTTTGCTCATCATATTATGTTTTAACTCTGAAAAAGTAGAAGCAAATGAGACGAATTCCTTGAAGAAATGTGGATGTTGCATGATGATCACCTCCTACGTAACATATCAAATTTATTATCAAAAAACAATTATCATTTGACAACCAATTGGGTGCGGTGTATCATTTTGTTATCAAATGATAACTAAAGGAGAAAAATATGAATGTACTCATTATTTATACTCACCCTCATCACAATAGTTTAAATGGTGCTTTTTTTAAAGAAATTGTTAGAGGCAGCGAAGAAAATCCAATCGTTGAAGAAGTGAAAATCATCGATTTATATCAAGAAAAATTTGATCCTGTACTTGTTTTTAATGAAGAGAAAAAGAGACGTGATATGCATAAAGATCCTGACATTCGCGAGTATCAGGATAAGATCAAGTGGGCGGATAAAATCGTGTTCGTTTATCCCATTTGGTGGGGGCGACCGCCAGCTATGCTGCTTGGCTTTATTGACCGCATGTTTGCTGCGAATTTCGCTTATCGTCAAGCAGGTGGTCTGCTGCCAGAAGGATTATTAAAAGGGAAAAGTGCCGTTTGTGTATCGACAATGCAAGGACCAACCAACTACCCTTTGTTCTTTTTACAAAATGCGCACAAGATGTTAATGAAACGAGCTCTCTTGCAATATGTCGGAATCAAACCTGTGAAGTTCTTTGAGTTTGGGATGATGGAAAGTCCAAAAGGGAAGCATGACATCAAATTAAAGCGCACATACAACTATTTCAGAAACATCAGCTCTTAATATATTTTGATAAGTCACTTTTCTTCTAATTTGATCCTGTTCTGTTTTAAAATGACATTGAGGCGGGGTCACTTATCCTCGTCATTTGAAAGGGGGATATGGATGAAGAAAACATTGTTTAAAGATGCAGCACTCTTAACACTTGATCCATCTTTAGGTTTTCTTGAAAAGGGAGATTTATTAATTGAAGGGAAACACATTTTAGAAGTTGGACCTTCAATTGAAGTAAGTGATGCAGACATTGTGGATGCATCTGATATGGTCATCATGCCAGGTCTTGTAGATACACATCGGCATGTGTGGCAGTCTGTCATCCGAGGCATAGGGACAGATTGGTCTTTGCAGACATATTTAAGCAAAATCTATTATGGCAACTATGGAGCAATGAGACGCCCATCCGACGATCGAATCGCCAATTATTTAGGGGCATTAGAGGCTTTAGATGCAGGTGTGACCACGTTTTTAGATTGGACGATGATCAATTCAATGGATCATACAGAAGAGCTCATTGGAGGATTAAAAGATGCGGGTATACGAGCTGTTTTTGCTTTTGGTTCCTCTGGAGATGCTGAATATTGGGATAGAGAGAGTACGCTCACCAATATGGAGGACGCAGCACATGTGAAAAAAGCGCATTTTCAATCATCAGATCAGCTTTTAACAATGGGACTTGCGATTCGTGGTCCAGAGTTTTCTTCATGGGAGACGTCGGTATTTGAAATTGAAACAGCCCGGTCTCTAGATGCTCTATGCAGTATGCACATCGGCTTTGGAAATTGGGGAGCGGAGGATCGATCGATTGAGCGGCTTCACAAAGCAGGGCTGCTCGGACCGGATTTGAACATGGTGCATATTAACGCAATCGATGCGGATCAAATGAAGATGCTGGCAGACAGCGGAAGCTCCATCTCCATTACCCCTGAAATTGAAATGATGATGGGTCACGGTTATCCTGTCACAGGACTTGCGATTGAACAAGGTGTTCTTCCAACGCTCGGTGTAGACGTAGTGACAGCGACAGGTGGAGATTTGTTTGCTCAAATGAAATTCGGGCTTCAGGCAGAGCTCGCGATCCAAAATCAATCGTTGTTAATGGATGGGATCATGCCGGGACCTGAACTTGGGCTGTCAGCTCATCAAATGCTTGAGGCTGCGACGATCAATGGTGCTTGTGCATTACAGCTTGATCATAAAATTGGGTCGCTTACACCTGGGAAAGAAGCGGATTTTATTCTGATCGATCGGACAAGCATGAATCTTCTTCCGATGACAGATCCAGCTGGAGCGATTGTTCAAACGGCACATCCTTCAAATGTTGATTCTGTTTATGTGGCTGGAAAAGCAGTGAAACAGAACGGAAAGCTTGTCGGTGTGAACCTAGAAGAGGTCAAACGAAAAGCTTATGCGGCAAGAGACCATATTTTATCACACAAGTTTGAATCGACACCTTCGTAAATAAAATAACCCCATAGGCGATGCCTATGGGGAATTGATTACAAGGATTCTTTAATGACTTTTTTATAATATTGGACAGATAGGAATCCGAAGATAGAATAGAGGGCAGTGTAAATCGACATAACGATAAGCATTGGAGTCCACAATTCTCCGCCGAATAAAAACCAGCCTGATTGTACAGCAAAGTAGCTGTGCAGCAATCCGACGATGAGCGGAATCCCAAAGTTAAACAGCTGTTTAAGCCTGATACCTTTTAACAGGTCCTTCTCAGTAAAACCAAGCTTGCGCAAGATCGTGTAGGAGCTTTGTTCCTCTTCACTTTCATTCATTTGTTTAAAGTATAAAATACAGCCAGATGTGACGAGGAAGCTAAGGCCTAAAAACCCGACCACAAACATCATTAGTCCTATTGTTTGTTTTTGCTGCTGAGCTGAAGCTAGTTGAGACATGCTGTTGTCACCTAGTTTTAAAGATGTAAACACGCTATTTGCTTGTTCAAGATTTTTATCATCTTTTATATTGACTGCGATATATTGGTTATTCTCAAGCTGTAGCTTTGGATCTTTCTGTTGATCGAGCTGCTCAAAAACATCTTGACTCACGACGGCAACTGGTAGACCGCCAAAAGTGAAGTTGTAAGAAATGAGGTAATCTTTCTTCATATCTATGACTTTCAAATCAAGCGGTTTCTTAATGAGAAGCTTCACATCGCCTGAGCTTTGAATCGGCATGAATTTTTTTAATAGATCACTGTAGCCGCTTAAAATAACTTCGTTGTTCTCCACATGAATATTTGGTGCGTTTTTCTCACTGATCACAGGCAGTGTCAATACGCCTGGATCATTCTTCATATTTTTCAACTCTGAATCCACTATTTTTTTCGCATCAAATTTCGCTTGAATCACTTTGACCTGCTTTTGATCATAAGCAATATGTTTGTCAGAAAGTGCACGAGTGAAGGTTGCTGCTTCTTTTTCTGAGCCCATGACGAAATGAGCTGGAATTTGCTGTTCAGCGGTTTTTTCTGCTGAGTAATAGGAAATGTAGCTAAGGGCCAGCAAACCGATGGCAAGTGCAGATACGGTTGTAATAATCGTTAAAAGCAGTGCATTTGATTTTAGCCGGAACATAATGGATGACAGAGACAGGACTTCATGAATGGCGAGATAGCCATTTTTTCTTTTACGTACGATATTGGCAATGAAAGAAACAGAGCCCTTATAAAAAAGAAAGGTACCGATGATGACAGAGGCTAGAATATAAATCATGGCTAAAAGTAACTCAAGCATGGATGTATATGAGCCGGTAAAAAGCTTAGAAGAAATATAATAGCCTGAACTGATCAAGACAATACCGAAAACTCCAATGATGATTTCAAACACAGAGATCTTTTTCACACGCTGTTCTGTCGAAGACGTTGTTCTAAACAAAGATAAAATCGTCTGTTTATTAATAAAGCGTCTATTTCTCAGCATAATCAATCCATAGATGATGAAAAAGACAATGAGTGTTTGCAGAAGGGCCATGCCTGAAAAATGCAGATTGGCGATGGCATTAACACCAGTCACTTTAAATAACACCATCAGCATCAGCTTTGAACCGATAAAGCCGGCAATGATGCCGATAGTCATGGCTGTCACGTATAGGATAAAGTTCTCTGCATTGAGCAGTCTGGAAATTTTTTGTTTCGTCATACCTATGAGCTGCAGGAGACCTATTTCTTTTCCTCTGCGTTTAATAAAAATGCTATTCGCATATAGCAGGAAAATACCGACGATGGCTATAAGCAGAACTGAAGCGGCTTTAATCGAAGCACCGCCTTTAATGGAGCCTTTTACATCATCAAGTGCTGGTGAGTACTGCAAGGTGACAAAGGAAAAATAGAGCGCCACACTAAACACGAGAGCAAACACATATAAATAGTAATTCTTCAAATTTTTCTTCAGGTTACGGAAGATGAGCTGATTAATGTTCATGCTTCACACCGCCTAAGACACCTTGCGTTTTCATAATATCCTCGAAAAACATTTTTCTTTCTAAAGCGCCTTTATTCAACTGTGTATAAATCTGTCCATCCTTGATAAAAATGACGCGGCTTGAATAGCTGGCTGCGACAGGATCATGTGTCACCATCACAATGGTCGCTTTTCGTTTACGATTGAAATCTTGCAGTTTGTTGAGCAGGTCAGATGCAGATTTGGAATCAAGTGCCCCTGTAGGTTCATCAGCGAAGATAAGACTTGGTTCATGAATGAAGGCACGAACCGCCGATGTCCGTTGCTTTTGTCCGCCAGAGAGTTCGTTCGGGTATTTGTCTCTTAGTTCATAAATCCCCATGTCTTCTGCAAGCTGTTGAAAACGTTCAAAAGCTTCTTTTTTTGGCGTTTTGGAGATGGATAAAGGCAAAAGGATGTTTTCTTTGACTGTGAGTGTATCAAGTAAATTATAATCTTGAAAAACAAAGCCAAGCTGCTTTTTTCTAAATTCCGCAAGCTGCTGATCCTTCATTTGGGTCATCTCAGCATCTGCAATACGAATGGATCCGCTGGACACATGATCGATAGACGACAATACGTTCAGAAGAGTTGTTTTCCCCGAGCCTGATGGCCCCATGATACTAACAAATTCCCCGGCTTCAATGGTTAAATCAATACCACTCAGCACCTCTTGTTTATTGAATTTATTTCCGTAGCTTTTATAAATTTTACGAGCTTCTAAAATGTTCATTTGCTGAACCCCTTTTTCTTTTAATTGATAACTCTAGTATAAAAAGAAGCCTGCCAGACGTCCTTCGATTTGGCGAACAAAACAGACGAGCATGTGACATTGTTGTCACATGCTCGCAATATGAACAAAATCATTCTTTTTCGGAAAGGTGAAGGTGAAGGTTGTACCTTGATCTATCGTGGAGTTGACCTCGATCGTGATATGAAGAGCGTCAGCTCCTTTTTTCGTTAAATAGAGTCCCATTCCTGTAGAGGCGGTGTCATTGTGATGTCTTGTCGAGGTAAAGCCCTTTTCAAAAATACGAGAGATGTCTCTTGAATCAATGCCTCTGCCTTGATCTGTGATTGTCAGCATGACTTGGTCATTTATTTGCTTGCTCTTAATGACAATATCAGATGAATGGCTGTATTTGACTGCATTTGTGAGTACCTGTCTGATCATAAAGGATAACCATTTTATATCACTTAATACGGTCCGTTCCTCCAGCGCCAGCTCAAAGCCGATTCCTTTTTGCATGCACCATGATTGGAGCGCTTTGATTTCCTTTGCGATGATGCTTTGCAGGTCCAGCTTTTCAATGAATAAATCATTTTCGATATGACGTACTCTGCTTTGGTGCAGCTGGGCATCAAGTAATAAATGTATTCTGAGCCACTCGTACGTCATATTTGATTTCAGCGGCTGATCTGTTAATCGGTCAATCATTAAGCGCATCGCTGTAAGCGGTGTTTTGACCTCGTGTATCCAAGAGAGCAATTCATCTTTTTCTTCTTCAAGAGCGATTTTCTGCTCTGCTGCCATCTGCCGGTAGCGTGCAATTTGCTCTGACGTCGCATCATGTATGAGCTGCTCAAATGGGGAAGAGGGGGTTAGCCTCATTTGATGCTCAATGTCATCATCCCATTCTTTCAGCCTCTCGTAATAAGCCGTTTCTTTTCGGTATCGGAAAAAGAGAAAGACAATCATGAGAAACGTAGACAATAGCACAATATAAAAAAGAGAAGCAATTGGAATAGTCGTATCCAAATAAGCAACAAATAGAATGAGGAGCTGCAAACTAAGAAAGAAAAGAATCCAGCTTCTTCGTTCTTTTAAAAATGCTTGCAGCATCATTGATCATCCTTTTCTTTTGCAAGATAGCCTTGACCCACTTTTGTCTCAATGAAGGCGCCAAGGGAGATCTCGTCTAGTTTTTTTCTGAGCCGGTTGACGTTTACAGTCAGTGTATTGTCACTGACAAATCGTTCATCCTCCCACAATGCTTGAATGAGTGATTCCCGGCTGACGATATGATTTTTATGCTGAATCAATTCCTTGAGAATAAATAACTCATTTTTTGTTAATTCAACCTCGCCGTGATCATTTGTTACGGTGTTTTTTTCTAGGTCGATGGCAGCACCGCACCACACCTTTAGGCTGGCCGGTTCTGCATTATAATCATGCACGCGGCGAAGAACAGCACTAATTTTGGCAATGAGCACGTCAAAGTGGAAGGGCTTTTGTACAAAATCATCGGCTCCGAGCTGCATCGACATGACCATATCAGCAGGGTGATCTCTTGAGGAAAGGAAGATGATTGGAACATTTGAATGATGCCGAATCATCCGACACCAGTGAAAGCCATCGTATTTTGGCAGCTGTATATCAATAATGACGAGATCAGGCTGGACAGATGTGAATTCCTGCAGAATCTGGTTAAAATCGTGAATCCCATAGACATCATAGGACCAGTTGACTAGACGTTCTTTGATTTCTTGGAAGAGGGTTGTATCATCTTCAATCAGTAAAATTTTAAACAAAATCAGCACCACACTTTTTGTATTCGCTTGTATGTCATTGTAGCGGAAAAAAAGCGCTGCCGCTAGAAGTAGACAAGAAAAAAGCAAGGGAAGAGATCCCTTGCTTCAGCTTATTTACCTAAAAAGTGCTTTTTAAAGAATGAGAGTTGGTATTCAAGTGTGATCGGGTCATTAAAATAGAATTCTTCTGCATTGGCCTCATACACACGATGTTTTTTGACAGCTGGGATGGACTTGTAAATTTCACTGTTTTGATAAGAATTGTCCATTTCGCTGTTTTTACTAATGATCATATAGTCACCAGCAAATTCAGGGATGACCTCCTGCGAAACAGCGTAGTAGCCGGCTTTTAATGCTTTTTCTTTCACTTTCTCAGGCATTTTCAGTTTCATTGCTTGATAGAGAATTTCTGTTCCACGGCCCCATGCATCTCCAAAGACGTAGAGCTCTTTTGTGCCACTTTCAAAGACAGAAACTGTTGCATCTTTACCGATTTTTGCTTTGATTTCTTTTCCAGCTTCATCTGCACGTTTTTTGAAATCTTTTACCCAAGCTTTTGCTTCTTTTTCTTTGTTTAAAACTTTTCCAATTTCAATGTGCTGCTGAAGGTAATCCACTTTGTTATACGTAAACAAAACGGTTGGTGCGATTTTTTTGAGTTTTTCTACATTTTTAGTATTGCTTAAGCCAATGATGACATCAGGCTTTAGCTTCATGATTTTCTCTACATTCGCATCCGATACTTCTTCCACATCTTTTAATTCCTTTTGGAAGCGCGGATTCTTTTTGGACCAAGAGTCAACGCCGACAAGGTTCACACCAAGTGACATGACATTCCCTGTGTAAGAACCAAGAACAACAACACGTTTTGGATGCGCTGGCAGCTTTACAGGGCCATTTTCAGATTGATATGTAATTTTGTCTGATGATGTTGATTGATTTCCTTTATTTGAGGAAGAGCTGCTGCTATTGCCACATGCGCTCAATGCAAGTACGAAGATGAGCATCAGAGGAAACAATATTTTCTTCATGAATGTAGACTCCTTTGAAATCGGCACATAAGCCGGATATTGGTTGTATTAGTGATAATGATAATTATTATCACTTGGATATCATATCATAGGACTGTGGGCTGTTGTCAATGACATTTTGATAGCTGGTAATAAAAAATAAAGGGGGATTTTCGATAAAAAAAAGATCAAGGCAGCATGTGTCCTGATCTTTTTTCTTATTTAAACCAGCCTTTTTCTTTTGAGCGGGTAATGGCCTCGATGCGGTTTTTCACTTCTAGCTTATCTAAAATAATGGAAATGTAGTTCCGGACAGTGCCGCTTTTAATGCTGAGTTCTTTTGCAATTTCTTTTGTGTTTTTACCGTCTGCGACGAGTTCAAGAACCGATTTCTCTCGCTCTGTTAAAGGGTTTTCGTCACTATATAAGTCTTCCATCAATTCAGGGGCATACACCTTTTTCCCTTTCATCACACTGCGAATCGCACTTGCGAGTTCCTCGCTGGGGCTGTCTTTCAGCATATAGCCGCTGACGCCAGCTTTTAACGCTCTTTGGAAATAACCAGAGCGGGCAAAGGTCGTCAAAATGATGATTTTCACATCAGATCCTTTGAGCTCTTCCGCTGCATCCAGTCCGGATTTTCCCGGCATTTCAATATCCATTAAGCAAATATCAACAGGGTGTGTTTTGGCAAAATTGATGGCATCTTGGCCATTCGTCCCTTTCCCAACAACCGTCATATCGTCTTCTAAATCGAGAAGTGAACCGAGTGCACCAAGCAGCATTTGCTGATCTTCTGCGATAAAGATGTTGATCATTTCATTACCTCCTTTTCTTTTGCTGCTGAGTCATTTGGAATGGTCATAATGAGCTTTGTCCCATCCTTTGTCTCAATACGCAGACGGCCATTTGCAAATTCCAATCTTTCTCTTATTCCTAAAAGGCCGTGTCCCTTCGTTTGAGAGGATGGATAGTCTTCTTTAAATGTTCCGTCATCCTCAACGGTGATGATCGCTTCCTTTGATTTTTGGTGAATGGTGATTTTACAAACCGTTGCGCCACTATGTTTGACGACATTCGTCACCGCCTCTTTGATGCACATGCTCACAATATTTTCGTTCAGAAGTGAGATGTGTTTCGGTGCTTCTTTTTCATCATAGATCAATTCAATTCCAGCTGCTTCGAGAATTTGCTCAATGTTTGATATTTCATCTTTGATTCGAATGCCCTTCATGGAGGAAACAATCTTCCGCACTTCATTGAGAGACGTTCTGGCGGTCTGCTGAACGCTTTTGAGTTCGGCACGAGCCTGTTCAGGATCTTTATACACGAGTTTACGGGCAAGATCACTTTTTAAACCGATCAAAGAAAGCTTTTGTCCAAGGGTGTCATGCAGGTCGCGTGCAATGCGCTGCCTTTCTTCAAGCTTCACAAGATCAGCAATTCGTTCATTGGCATATTCTAATTTCTCCTCAAGCCGTTCACGTTCCTTCCTGCTTCGAATGCTTAGGGGAAGAAGGATGGCACTAATCAGTGTGATGACGACAAAAGGAATTTGTGTAAGAAACCAGCCCTTTTTTAAGATCAAACTAAAGTTCACTGCCACGGCGGCGCTCGCCAGATGGATATAGTACAAGATATAGAAGGGGATTTTTCGTTTGATATGTCCGTTAAAATAGGCGATGCAAAAAGCGAAATAAATATAGCTGTAGAGCATCACATAACCAGTTGAAATACCGATCAATAAAAGACCGAAGACATATAAAGACCAGCCTTTTGCGACAAAGGCAAAACGATACACAGCGAAAAAGACGACGTTCAAAATAATCCCGATCACAATGCCTAAAGTCGAAGGTGTCTTAAAGATAAAATAGAAGGGCAGGATGAAAAAAATGGCCCATATATAAGGGGAAATCCCATGCAATTTTTGAATTTTAAACTGTTTTTTCATCCGTGTGCCACCTTTTTCATTCTTTTTCCTTACTTTATCAAATTCAACATGCGGCTGCATCCTGTAAATGATAACAAGCTCCTTCTAGTGTAAGAAAGAGCTTGAACCAATTATGCATTTTTCTTCAGAATGTCTCCTTTGATTACAGGGACGTTCATCTTCTTAGATTGCCTTGCCTCTTTGAAGGTAACGAATGCTTTCGTTTCTTCATCCCACAATCTAAATTTCATGGATTCAATACTAGTTTTTAATGTAATGGTTGGGACATTTTGCAGCGGTTCACTTTGCTCATGGGCATGCTCTAAATGATAATTCGGTACTCTTGGGCTTAAATGATGGACATGATGGTAACCAATATTACCTGTTAACCATTGAAGAAGCTTTGGTAATTTGTAAAAAGAGCTTCCTTCAACAGCTGCCTGCACATAGTTCCAATGTTCATCTGCTTCAAAATAAGAATCCTCAAACGTATGCTGTACATAAAACAACCATACACCGATAGATCCTGAGATTAGGAAGATCGGACCTTGGACAAGCAGGAATTCCTGCCAGCCAAAAAGAAGACATGTTGCGGCTGCTAACGCAATGATGCTCACGTTTGTGAAATACGTGTTCCAACGCTCTTTTTTACGAGCATTTTTGACGTTGAAACGGTTTTTTAAGAGAAAGACAAAGATCGGTCCTAAAATAAACATCACAAAAGGGTTACGATAAAATCTGTAGCGAAATTTCGTCCATGCTGATGCTTCTTGATATTCTTTGACTGTTAATAGCCAAATGTCGCCAGTACCTCGTTTGTCTAAATTACTGCTTGTGGCATGGTGAATTGAATGATCTCGTTGCCATTGAAGATAAGGGAAAAGGGTGAGTACGCCCGTTAAAAAGCCGAACAGGTGATTTAGCGGCTTCTGTTTAAAAAAGGATTGATGGCAGCAGTCGTGAAAAATAATAAAGACACGTACTAAAAACCCAGCTGCAATAACCGCAAAGAAGAGGGTTAAAAGGTAGGAGATATTCAGGCTATAATAGGCAAGAAACCAAAGCCCTAAAAATGGAATGAATGTATTAAAGAGTTGAATGATACTTTTTTTCGAATCAGCACCAGAGAATTGACCCACTTGTTTTCTTAAAGTGGCTTGCTGCTTTGTGTTTGTTGAAGTCGTCATGAACGTTCAAGTCCTTTCCGTTTCTTTCTACTTCCAAGTATAGAAGGAAAGGTGTCATGCTCATAGTAGCACCCATCATGTATTCAATATGACATTTGTCATGTTTGTCATCAAAAAGACTGATGGGATCACGGTTTGTGCGTTTATTTCATCATCAATAAAAAAGTAAAGGCGCTGGGCCTTTACTTTTTATGAACGTGCTTCATGTACTTTTAACTGCTTGCCTTTAATGGTTGTGTGGCGCATGGCATTCAGCACAAGAGGACCTTTGCCGTTTAAAATATCTACATATGTTTTCGTGTCTTGAATTGTAATAATCCCAATGTCATCGAATGCAACGCCATCTATTTTGGCAATGGTCCCAACGAAATCAACAGCTCGCAGCTTCTTTTTCTTTCCACCGTTAAAAT
This sequence comes from Bacillus sp. DC4300-2b2, assembly GCF_049895685.1. NCBI lineage: Bacteria > Bacillati > Bacillota > Bacilli > Caryophanales > Bacillaceae > Bacillus > Bacillus sp. DC4300-2b2. The sequence goes on along the minus strand of NZ_JAFCSW010000003.1, from coordinate 784,945 downwards.
AAAGCTTCATAATATCCTTCTCAACGCCTGCCTGTTTATTTTCCTTTTGAATAGGCGTTTCAATTTTCTCTTCAAAGCTTTCTACATGCTTTTCTGCTTCTTCCTTCGTTGGATAAGGCTGAGTTTGAAAATCTATGCCGGCATCCTGCTTTAATTCATCAATAAGCGGCTTAGCATTCTTTGTCATAAACGCAATCGTTTTTCCGCTTTTTCCCGCTCTGCCTGTTCTACCAGTTCGGTGAATATAGCGCTCTTTTTCATAAGGAAGATCATAATGAATGACATGTGTCATATCACTGACATCAATTCCCCGGGCTGCTATATCTGTTGCGATCAGATAACGGAATTCACCTTTTTTAAATTCATCCATCACATCAAAGCGGTCTTCCTGTCTCATGCCGCCGTGAATTTTGTCACAGGGCACATCCCATTCATCCAGCTTCATCGTGAGTTCATTCACCCGGTCCTGTGTATTACAGAAAATAATGCAGCTATCTGGATTTTCAATGACGATCGTACGCTGAAGAAGGGAGAATTTCGATTCTTCTTCTGTCTCAATCACGGTGTGGGAGATTTGCTGTACAGAAGCTTCTTCACGTGCGATTTCAATGACTTTCGGTGATTGTAAAAACTGTTCGCTCAATTTCTCCATATCATCAGACATTGTCGCTGAAAACAGCATCGACATGCGCTTTGGCGGCAGATATTGAATAATAGAAGAGACTTGATCGATAAATCCCATGTTCAGCATTTCATCCGCTTCATCTAACACGAAAAATTTGAGGTTTTCTAAAGAAAGGGTGCCTTTCTCAAGGTGATCCAAAATGCGGCCTGGTGTCCCGCACACAATATGGTTTTTCTGTGAAAGCTCTACTTTTTGCGCTTGAAAAGAGGCTTTTCCATAAATGGCTGCGGCTTTGATCCGTTTGAATCGCCCAAGGCTTGTGAGGTCTTGTTTGACCTGCATGGAGAGTTCACGTGTCGGAACGAGGATAAGGGCTTGAGGTTTATTTTCAGCCCAATCAACCATTTCACAAATCGGCAGACCATAGGCTGCAGTCTTGCCGCTCCCAGTCTGAGATTTGACGATTAAATCCTGCTTTGAAAAAGCAACAGATAATGTCTCGTGCTGAACGGGTGTAGGTGTATGGAAGTGAAGCGCTTCTAACGCTTGTTTCAATTCATTACTTAATGGATATTGATCAAAATGTTCTAATGTCATCGTGTTCTCCTTTTCGTACATTCATACTTGTGACATCATACCATAACCATGACCGTGAATGAAAAGACATAAAAAAAGCCCCGTAAAGGAGCTTTCAGCGCGCGGACAAATTCTCAAAGGAATCTGCGTTTTACTTTTTCCCAGTAAGAGTTGTCTTTTAATTTCACCGTTTTAATCACTTTTCCTGAAAGGCCAATGTCAATTTGTTTGACGTGTTTTGTGCCAAGCGCTTCGTTATCAAGCCCGATAATTGGATGGTCGTTTCCATCTTGCACTACCTTCAGCGTCAGCTTGCGGTCACTGCTCAAGATAAAAGGAGCGCCTAATGTACGGTATGAGTTGTTGTTCAGCGATGCAAGCTCTGTGACTTGCATACAAGGAAGCATCGGATCAACCACGGCGCCACTCACGGATTTATTGTAAGCCGTTGAACCAGTCGGAGTGGAAATAATCATGCCGTCGCCTCTAAAAGTTTCAAAGTGGAAATCATCTATATACACATCGATCACAAATGTTTTAATAATGCTGGAGCGGATTGACAGTTCATTTAAGCAATGGAACTGGTTTGTGCTGTCAACGCTTACATCGATGATCGGATATTTTCTCACTTCAAGCTGTTCAGTATTCATGGCATCAATCATTTTATCAAAATGCTCTAACGAGAAATCGCAGTATAGGTGCGTATTTTCTGATTTTGATACCCCTACATACAAGCAGTCATCCCGGAAGTTTGTTTTACGTACTGCTTGAAGAAATGTGCCATCCCCGCCAATTGAAGCAATAATATGGGCATCCTCTGCACGCTTGACGACGTGAAAGCCCTGATCGGTAGCGAGCTTCTCGAGAGAAGAAATGTGTCCATCCAATTCATGATCTTTTTTGTAAAAGAAAAATACATTGCGACGATTGTCTGTCATTGACGTTCTCCCCTTTGCTGTCAAAAATAATTTTCAATGATAAAGGGCTTACATGAAAACCCTTGCTCACATTTTACACTTTTTTCATATGAAAGTAAAAACTTTAGAAAGAACCTTCTGATGATCGGATTGCTTTATGAGAAATGAGTCGATGTGAGTGATTTGAAATGGCTGAATCCTGAGCATAATTGAATAGCCGTTTTCTCATGAAAGAATGGTTTAGGTGTTTCGTTGCGGTGAAGATCTAGCCTATTAGGTGCAGGGAGAGGATAAAAAAGCCAATTTTCCGTCATGCCCTTGTCTATGTAGACGACGTAAAGTTGATCGTTATTTAAGAGAGGTGCTATCATATGCCTACATGAAATGTAAAAAAACCACAATTCCTGTGAAACATTTCATGTGGGCATTCGTATGAATGAAGTGAGATAAAAAGGAGGAGAAAAAGATGAATGCGAAAAGATGGGTAGCGCTAATTATTGCACTTGGTGTTTTCGGATTTTCAATTGTGATTAGTGTCACGATGGCCTTGTTCGATAGCTTCAATGACAATAAAATGAGCTATCAATTCGGGGATGAAATAGAAGAGAAGGTACTAGAGAATGGCAGCGGTGCAGGCAAGATTGCTGTTCTTGAGATTAATGGAACCATTCAAGATAATGGCGGCGCATCGAGCCTATTAGGCGGAGAAGGTTATGATCATCGTGCATTCCTCAAGGAACTAGATAAAGCGAAAGAGGATGCTTCTGTAAAAGGCGTACTGCTGCGCGTAAACTCTCCTGGCGGCGGTGTCTATGAAAGTGCTGAAATACATAAAAAATTAGAAGAAGTGAAAAAAGCGAAGAAGCCGATTTACGTATCTATGGGTTCAATGGCAGCTTCTGGCGGCTACTACGTGTCAACTCCAGCGAAGAAAATCTTTGCTTCACCTGAAACATTAACAGGATCGTTAGGTGTCATCATGCAAAGCTTGAATTATTCAAAGCTGGCAGATAATTTGGGTATTAAATATGAAACGATTAAGAGCGGGAAATTCAAAGATATCATGTCTCCAAACCGTGATATGACAAAAGATGAGCGCAACATCATGCAAAGCATGGTCGATAACTCTTATGAAGGATTTGTCAAAGTGATCTCTGAAGGACGCGGCATGTCAAAACAGGAAGTCAAGAAAATTGCTGACGGCCGGGTATATGACGGGACACAGGCAAAATCGAACGGATTAGTCGATGAGCTTGGGTATTATGAAGATGCATTAAAAGCGATGAAGAAAAATGAAAAAGGCTTAAAAGGAGCAACAGTGGTCAGCTATTCTCAAAGCTTTGGCTGGAACTCTCTCTTTAATATGAGTGCTAGCAAGCTCTTTAAAAGCGAAATTGATTTTCTGAATTTAAAAGAAACACTGGCTGGCTCAAATGGGTCTAAACCGATGTATCTCTATTCAAAATAAAGGAGGGATCATAGATGGATTCTACATTCGATGAAGTAAGCGAAAGCCGCAGCCAAGAGGAAGAATCGAAGCCGGCCTTTGTGAAGCGCGCTTCAATTGAAGCACAGGCGTTTGCAGGTTTTTGGATTAGATTTTGGGCGTTTATTCTTGATTGGCTCGTCGTCTGGGGTGTCAACCATTTGACGGTTTCTCCAATCTTTAGTCTGTTTGGCTGGTCCAAAGGAGGGGGATGGTTTTCTCCATTTTCCGTCACAACGACGATTGTATTCCTCCTTTATTTCGCCATCATGACGAAAATCTTTCAGCAAACACTCGGCAAAATGGTGTTTGGGATTAAAGTGGTCTCACTTCAGCCTGAGAAGAAGCTGGCGTGGGATGTTATTTTCTTTAGAGAGATTGTGGGACGCTACATTAATACGATCTTTGTTCTCTATGCAATCGTTGGGTTCTCGCCGAAAAAGCAGGGGGTTCATGATTACTTTGCTGATACGGTGGTCGTCCATGAACATTTATATGAAAAAACAGAATCAAACGTATAATCAGAGGAGTTTGGCCGCGTACTGGTCAAACTCTTTTTTTGTTGATTGGGTATAAAATCCAGAATGAGAGCCATAATCGTAGGGGAAGCATCATTTGTTATGGAGGAAGTGAGCACAGTGCTTTACGTTTGGATCGCAGCGTTTTTGTTTCTTGTGATCTTGTTGATTTTCATGAAAGTAACCATTTCGCTGGACTATTCGCATACAAACGACAATGACCATATTGCACTGAAGGTCATCACCTTATATGGATTGGTCAGACTCAAAAAAGAGATTCCGATGGTGAGGGTCAATCCAGAAGACCAAACGATTGATATTCGTGAAAAGAAAATGGAAAGCGCCAAAACCCCTGATCACGAAAAAGAATCGATGCATAAAAAAGTAGGAAAACGTGATATGAAGCAAATCCTTCATCAAATGGAGCGCATCACAAAAGAGATTGTCGATTTAAATCGGATCATGCGCAAGTTCTTCATTCACATAAGGGTTGTCTCATTTCACTGGTCGACATGGATCGGCTTTCATGACGCCGCTTTAACAGGTGTAGCAGCCGGCGGTGTGTGGTCAGTTAAAGGAGCGCTGCTTGCCTTTATGCAGGAGCATCTCACCTTTAAGCATAAACCTGTATATGAAGTCATTCCGGCCTTTCAGCACAATGTGTCACAGACTCAGTTTACATGTATAGCTTATTTTCGTATTGGACATGCTATGCTTGCAGCCATTCGTTTACTTGTTCATTGGTTAAAAGGGAGAAAGGCGAGAAAAAGTGCCTCTCTTCAAGCAACGAAGAATGAATCATCTGTTTAAGGAGGAACCCGAAAATGGCAGATCATCCAATCCAAGGTCTCATGAAGACTGCGATGGAAAACTTAAAAGAAATGATAGATGTGAATACAATCATCGGCGATCCAGTCGAAACCCCTGACGGCAGTGTCATTCTCACTGTGTCAAAGGTTGGTTTTGGATTTGCAGCCGGCGGCAGTGAATTTAACGGGAACCAAAAGAAGGAAAAGCGTTCTGATGATCAAGAACGAAAAGAACCGAGACTCCCATTTGGCGGCGGAAGCGGCGGCGGGGTATCGATTACACCAATTGCCTTCTTAATTGTAGGAACAAACGGAGTTCGAATGCTTCATTTGGATGAACACACACATCTGCTCGATAAAATATTGGATTCTGCTCCTCAAGCAATTGAACGTCTTCAGCACATGTTTAAGAAGGATGAGCGGGAGCACCGTCATAAAGAACGAAAACTAGATGACATAGACCTTTAAAAAGTTAGCTGCGCTGCAGTTAACTTTTTTTTCAAAATGGACGATTAGGCTTTGCAGTTTTTTGCTTTCTCTACTATGATAGAACCATACATTTGAAAAGGGAGGAATTGTTTTGGCATCGATCACATTTAAAGGAAGTCCTGTCACGCTTGTAGGTAATGAAGTAAAAGTAGGCGAGCAGGCTCCTGATTTTACGGTTTTAACGAACTCACTTGGAGAAGTTTCACTTTCTGATTTAGCAGGAAAAGTGACGATCATCTCAGTGATTCCTTCTATTGATACAGGTGTGTGTGACGCACAAACAAGACGTTTCAATGAAGAGGCAGCGGGTTTAGGTCCGGTCAATATTTATACGATTAGTGCAGACCTTCCATTTGCACAAGCACGCTGGTGCGGAGCAAACGGAATTGAAAATGTCGAAACATTATCTGATCACAGAGATATGTCATTTGGTGAAGCATTCGGAGTGTATATGAAAGAATTGCGTTTATTGGCGCGCGCAGTCTTCGTATTAGACCCTAACGGAAAAGTGGTTTACACTGAATACGTAAGTGAAGCAACGAATCACCCAAATTATGAAAAAGCCATTGAAGCTGCAAAATCACTGTTATAAAAGCAGCATCGACAAGAGCTCCGGCTTCATCCTGGGGCTCTTTTCAATGAGAACATATAGCTTTTAACAAAGCGAGGAGAGAAAAGCATTGCAGAAAGATCAAGTAAGTACTATTTTTGAACTGCTCGATACAGCTTCTATTCGATTAAAAAAGGAACAGAGCATTTCCTATATTGAGGCATTGGCAGAAGCAGGAGAAGCCTTTTTCCAAGCAAATGATCGAAACGGTTTATTAAAGGATTTAATAGAGAAAGCAGATTTTGCTTCTTATGATCATGAGCAGATTCGTAAGGCGTTTCAGCTCGCCGTATTGAAAGGTCAAAAGGATATTTCTCATCCAAATCGCCAGATGACGCCAGATACGATTGGACTGTTTGTCAGCTATTTGGTGAATAAATTTTTAGAAGGTCAAAAAGAGCTTGTTGTCTTTGATCCAGCAGCGGGAACAGGAAACTTACTTCTTGCGGTTTTAAACAATCTCACTGCAGAAACAAAGCGCGGCTTTGCGTCTGAAATTGATGATGTGCTCATTAAAATTGCTTGGGCCCAGGCGAATTTAGAGGAGAAAGAAGTCGAGCTTTTCCACCAGGACAGTCTTGAACCGCTTCTGATCTCACCGGCAGATGTCACTGTATGCAGCCTGCCAGTCGGCTATTATCCAAATGATGAACGTGCAGCAGACTTTGAATTAAAGGCAAAAGAAGGACATGCCTTTGCCCATTATTTATTCATTGAACAAAGCCTCCGCTACACAAAAGAAGGCGGCTTCTTATTCTTCATCATTCCAAACGACTTGTTTGAAGGAAAAGAAAGCGTACAATTAAAGGATTTCATCAAAGACCATGCGTATATGAATGCGTTAATTCAGCTGCCAGTGTCCATGTTTAAGGATAAAAAACACGCCAAAAGCTTATTTGTGATGCAAAAGAAAAAAGAAGGGCTGGAAGCACCAAAACGAATGCTGTTTGCCAATCTTCCATCTTTCTCACAAAAGGAAGCAATGGTCGGTGTGATGCGAAAACTAGACCAGTGGTTTATAGAAGAAAAAGAAGCGAAAGAATAGCCAGAGTAATTTCTGGCTATTTTACTATTCAGAAAATAATGACTTATCGATGTAAGCGATAACAGTTTGAAGGTGCACTTGAAATGCAAAGTTTTCAATGTTTAAATGAAAAAGTCAGATATTTTTCGGACTTATCGTTAAACTATAAAAGACCCGTCAAACAGGTTGAATATAGCACCGGAAAAAACGTGAACCTTATATAACAACTGAGTAAAAGGAGCGACAGTAATGTCCAAAATTATTGCAATCAACGCAGGAAGCTCATCTCTTAAATTCCAATTGTTCGACATGCCAGAAGAAACCGTTTTAACAAAAGGGCTTGTTGAAAGAATTGGAATGGACAACAGTATCTTCACGATTTCTGTAGATGGAGAAAAGAAAACAGAAGTGACAGATATTCCAGATCACGCAGTAGCGGTCAAAATGCTGCTTGAAAAACTAACTGAATTTCACATTATCAAAGACTTTAATGAAATTGATGGCGTAGGACACCGTGTTGTTCACGGCGGAGAGAAATTCAGCGATTCTGTACTTTTAACTGATGAAGTGATTAACGACATTGATCAGCTTTCAGAGCTTGCACCACTTCACAACCCTGCAAACGTTGTAGGAATCAAAGCATTCAAACAAATTCTGCCTGACGTACCAGCGGTTGCTGTGTTCGATACAGCGTTCCACCAAACTATGCCAGAGCAGTCTTACCTATACAGCCTTCCATACGACTACTACAAAAACTTTGGTATTCGTAAATACGGATTCCACGGGACAAGCCACAAGTTCGTTACAGAGCGTGCAGCAGAGCTATTAGGCCGTCCACTAGAAGAGCTTCGTCTGATTTCTTGCCACCTTGGTAATGGTGCGAGTATCGCAGCAGTTGAAGGCGGAAAATCAATCGATACATCTATGGGCTTTACACCACTTGCTGGTGTTGCAATGGGGACACGTTCAGGTAACATTGACCCTGCTCTTATTCCATTCATTATGGAAAAAACAGGACATACTGCTGAAGAAGTGCTTTCTACTTTGAATAAGAAGAGTGGTCTTTTAGGTGTGTCTGGTCTGTCAAGTGACCTTCGTGATATCGAAGAAGCAACAGAAGAAGGAAACGACCGTGCAGAAGTTGCTCTTGATATTTTTGCGAGCCGTATTCATAAATACATCGGTTCTTATGCAGCAAGAATGAATGGTGTAGATGCGATCATCTTCACAGCTGGAATCGGTGAAAACAGTTCAGAAGTAAGAGCACGTGTACTTCGTGGTCTAGAATTCATGGGCGTTTACTGGGATCCTTCCCTAAACAACATGAGAGGCGAAGAAGCATTCATCAGCTACCCGCACTCTCCTGTAAAAGTGATCGTCATTCCAACAAACGAAGAAGTAATGATTGCAAGAGACGTTATGCGTTTAGCGTAATCAAGTTTGAAAAGCTCTTTTCCAATAAGGAAAAGAGCTTTTTTCTGTTAAAAGCAGCATGCTATAATGTTGTCCAATATGAAGTAAAAGGGAGCGGTGCGGAAAATGAGCGTGACAGAACATAAACGTGAGGCGAAAGAAAGGCTTTATGTGAAGGTCATTACGGTCAGTGATACAAGAACGAAGGAAACAGATAAAAGCGGGCGCCTAATGATTGATTTGCTCAAAGAACAGGGACATCTTGTTCTTGCATACGATATTGTAAAAGATGATATTGGATCGATTCAAGACGCTGTGCTAGAAGGAACAAGCGAACCGAAAATAGATGCCGTCTTGTTAAATGGCGGAACAGGAATTGCTGCAAGGGATGTGACCATTGAAGCGATTACCCCTCTTTTTTCCAAGGAGCTGCCTGGCTTTGGTGAAATCTTCCGCATGCTCAGCTATACAGAAGACATAGGTTCAGCTGCTATCTTGTCCCGGGCAACGGCAGGGGTCGTCAATCAAAAGGCTGTCTTTGCCACGCCGGGATCTACCGGAGCCGTTCGTTTAGCCATGACAAAACTCGTGATTCCAGAGCTTCCTCACGTCTTACGAGAGCTTGAAAAAGATCAAAAATAGCCCAAAATGACTCTGCCAAGAAAATTTGGCAGAGTTTTTTTCATAAAGGGGTTGAAAAAACAATTTTTCCTTGTTACAGTGTATACATACTAAATGCATGTTTATAAATTAAAACTTATTTTTATGCAAAAAACATTCACAGAATCAAAACAAGCGAGAGGAGCTTTTCAATCATGTCACAAAATAAAAAAGTTGTATTAGCATATTCCGGAGGTCTTGATACCTCTGTTGCAGTTAAATGGTTACAAGAGCAAGGATACGAAGTTGTTGCTTGCTGCCTTGACGTAGGTGAAGGAAAAGACTTGGCATTCGTTCAACAAAAAGCGCTTCAAGTCGGGGCAGTTCAATCATACATGATTGACGCAAAAGAAGAATTTGCTGAAGAGTTTGCACTCACTGCATTACAAGCACACACAATGTATGAAGGAAAATATCCACTAGTATCTGCACTATCCCGTCCGCTAATTGCAAAAAAATTAGTGGAAGTAGCAGAAAAAGAAAATGCAGTAGCAGTTGCTCATGGATGTACTGGAAAAGGGAACGACCAAGTTCGTTTTGAAGTATCCATTAAAGCATTGAATCCAGATCTAGAAGTTCTTGCGCCAGTGCGTGAATGGAAATGGTCTCGTGATGAGGAAATCGATTATGCACAAAAACACGGTATTCCAATTCCGATTAACTTAGACAGCCCATATTCAATCGACCAAAACCTTTGGGGCAGAAGTAACGAATGTGGCATTTTAGAGGATCCTTGGGCTGCGCCGCCAGAGGGTGCATATGATCTGACAAATCCACTTGAAAAAACGCCTGACACACCTGAAATCATTGAAATCACGTTTGAAAAAGGAAAACCGACAGCGATTGACGGAATCCAGTATTCATTATCTGATCTTATCCTTCATTTAAATGAAGTCGCTGGTCAGCATGGTGTTGGCAGAATCGATCACGTTGAAAACCGTCTTGTTGGGATCAAATCTCGTGAAGTGTACGAGTGCCCAGGTGCAGTCACACTTCTTAAAGCACATAAAGAGCTTGAAGACTTAACGCTTGTTAAAGAAGTCGCACACTTTAAACCAATCGTGGAACAAAAAATGGCTGAATTAATATACAACGGCTTATGGTTCTCACCGCTTAAAGAAGCACTAGATGCTTTCTTACAGGAAACACAGCAAAACGTAACAGGTGTTGTACGTGTGAAACTATTTAAAGGCCACGCCATTGTAGAAGGACGTAAATCACCATATTCACTTTATGATGAAAATCTCGCAACTTATACAAAAGCAGATGAATTTGATCATGATGCAGCTGTAGGATTTATTAACCTTTGGGGCTTACCGACAAAAGTAAATAGCATCGTGAATAAAAAGGAGCAGGTTAAAGCATGAAAAAGCTTTGGGGAGGCCGATTTCAAAAAACACCAGAAAAATGGGTCGATGAGTTTGGCGCGTCCATTCATTTCGACAAACAATTAGTCAAAGAAGATCTGACCGGCTCCCTTGCTCATGCAAGTATGCTGAATAAATGCGGTATCCTCGGTGATGAGGAGGCCGTTGCCATCAAAGACGGACTAAATACGCTCATGAAAAAGGCAGAGGCGGATGAACTGGAATTTTCAGTAGATTATGAGGACATTCATTTAAACCTTGAAAAAATGCTCATTGATGAGATTGGTCCGCTTGGCGGCAAATTGCACACAGCGAGAAGCCGGAATGATCAGGTCGCAACTGATATGCACTTATATTTGAATAACCAAGTAGAGCATATCATTGAACTGATCTCTTCCTTTCAAACGGTGCTTGTAGAAAAGGCAGAACAGCACGTTGAAACGATTTTCCCAGGATATACGCACCTGCAGCGTGCACAGCCTATTTCGTTTGCCCATCATATGCTCGCCTATTTTTGGATGCTTGAGCGTGACAAAGCGCGCTTTCAAGATTCATTGAAGCGAATTAACGTATCTCCGCTTGGATGCGGAGCGTTAGCAGGAACGACATTCCCGATTGATCGTGAATATACTGCAGAGCAGCTTGGCTTTGACCACATTTACGAAAACAGCCTTGATGGTGTGAGTGATCGGGACTTCATTTTAGAGTTTTTGTCTAATAGCAGTCTTGTGATGATGCACCTCTCACGTTTTTGTGAGGAAATCATTTTATGGTGCTCGCAAGAATTCAAATTCATTGAACTCGATGATACGTATGCAACAGGCAGCAGCATGATGCCGCAGAAGAAAAACCCGGATATGGCTGAATTAATCCGCGGGAAAACAGGCCGTGTGTATGGCAACCTGATGGGGCTTCTCACGATTATGAAAGGCTTGCCGCTTACGTATAACAAAGACCTGCAAGAAGATAAAGAAGGCATGTTTGATACAGTGAAAACCATCGCTGGCAGCCTGCAAATCTTCACAGGTATGATCCAAACGATGACAGTCAACGAAGATGTCATGAAAAAGGCAACAAAAGAAGATTTCTCAAATGCGACAGAAGTGGCAGACTACCTTGCGAAAAAAGGCATGCCATTCCGTGAAGCACACGAAATCGTTGGCAAGCTTGTGTATACATGTATTCAAAAAGGCATCTACTTAAGTGACCTTCCTTTTGAAACTTTTACAGAAGCAAGCGAGCTTTTTGAACAAGACATTTACACTGTTCTTGATCCGTATGTGGCGGTTGAAAAAAGAACAAGTGCAGGCGGAACTGGATTCAAACAAATCCAGCTCGCTTTAGAAAAAGCAAAAGCCTGTCTGGCATAACTTACCAAAACCATTCGTTTATACGGATGGTTTTTTTGTCATGGAAAAAGGAGATTAATGACCATTGGAGAAAATGAAAGCATACCAGCGTCAAGCAGAAAAGGGAGTGACAGCAGATCATGAAGAAAACGCTTGAGGCTTTGTTTCATCAACCGATCGTATCAGTGAAAACGTTAGGAGAACAATATGACGGACGGGCCAATGATGTGTGGCTGATCTCCTTACAAGATAAAACGGAATATGTGATCAAATCTCCTAAAACTTTAAGAGAAGAAAGTGAATTTGTGTCTGGGATCAATATGATCTATGGAGTAGATGAACGTACTGTACAAGAGCATATCGATCAAATCAATCAAAAGCTGTCTCATACGAATTCCTTTCATATTCCAGAAGTTGTTCGTAAAGTGAAGAAGGCAGGGAGACATTTTTATGTAATGGAAAAAGTAGAAGGAACACCTTTTACATCTTTTGAGGGACGTTCATCAGACTTTTATAAGGATTATGGGAGGAAACTAGCACAACTTCATTCATATCGTACTGACTTTTTTGGTGCAGTATACGGAGCTGAAAAGAAACATTTGAGAGAATTTCATGCGGTGTTAAAAAAGGTTGTACCCAAACTCATAGAGCGTTATTATGCTGATCAGACTGAATTTCACTGTTATGCAGAAATTGTGCTGCAAAAGATTGAAAAGCTTAAGCCTCCTGATTCAGCCAGTCTCATTTTAATTGATTTAGATCCGTCTCAATATATTGAAAAAGACGATCAAGTGACGAGTTTAGTTGATACAGAATATGTCGTATATGGACCAGCTGCGTTTGATTTTATTGCATTGGAATACCTTTTGACGAAAGAAGCTGCCCGCGATGTCCAATTGGGCTATGAAGAAAATTGTCCACTTCCTCGTGATCTTCATGAGGTGAGAGAATGCTATCGTTTTGTTTCGCTGCTTCTCGATATCCATGGCTCATGGGATCTGAAAAAATGGATGAATCACCCTATACTGTTTTACTCATATCGATAAAGGGTTCATAAGTGCGCCAGATGACGGTTTATAGTAAAGTAAAAGATAAGATAAGAAACACGTGAACTTGCAACCTTTGTTTTAGGAGGAGATTGTGTGCGACACGCATTAATAACAGCGGGTTCTAAAGGACTTGGCCGGAAAGTCACCGAGTCTTTACTGAATATGGGGTATTCTGTGACAGTGAATTATCGAAGTGATGATGAAGCTGTCCGGCAGATGAAAGAAGAATTACAGCAGTACGAAGATAAGCTTCAATTTGTCCAAGGTGATGTGACAAAAAAAGAAGATTTAAAAAACATGGTAGAGCTGGCAGCAGAGCGATTTGGGCGGATTGATGCCTTAATTAATAATGCTGGTCCTTACATTTTTGAACGAAAAAAACTGGCGGATTACTCTGAAGATGAATGGTACAAAATGATGGAAGGCAACTTATCAGCAGTATTCCATTTATTCCGAATGGTCATCCCAATGATGAGAAAACAAGGCTTTGGCCGTATTATCACTTATGGCTTTCAAGGTGCAGACCATGCGCCAGGCTGGATGCACAGATCAGCCTTTGGAGCGGCAAAAGTGGGCCTTGCGTCATTGACGAAAACCATTGCGATTGAAGAAGCCGAAAACGGCATCACCGCCAATATGGTTTGTCCAGGCAAAATCGTAGGAGAGATGAAAGAATCGACAATAGAGGAAGCACGTCAGGTCAAAGATGATGAAACGCCGATAGGCAGGTCTGGTACTGGAGAGGATATAGGACGTATCATCTCATTTCTATGTGATGACCGTTCAGACCTCATTACAGGGACCGTCATTGAAGCAACAGGTGGCCTTAACGTCATTCACAGGCATTAAGTTTTTCAGCTTTTTATAGAGGGAATAAATGATATGAGATCAAAATTGAAAGGTGGATATACTACATGAAAGCTACATATCATGGACATTCAGTTGTACACATTGAAACAAACGGATACCATATTTGGATTGACCCATTTTTAAACGGAAATAAGCACACAGATATCAAACCGCAAGATGTGAAAGCAGATGTCATTTTGCTGACACATGGACATGGAGATCACATCGGTGACACCATTGAAATCGCTAAAAACAATGATGCACTTGTTGTCGCGCCTTTCGAACTTGCCACGTATTTAAGCTGGCAAGGGGTGAAAACGCACCCGCTTTCTATTGGAGGCGGACGTGAGTTTGAATTTGGTAAAGTGAAGCTTACGCAAGCGTTCCACGGTTCAGCTGTCATTGATGAAGAGGCACAGACGATTACGTATACAGGGATGCCATCAGGTATTTTATTTACCGCAGAGGGCAAAACAATTTATCATGCTGGAGACACTGCACTCTTTTCAGATATGAAACTAATTGGTGAGCTGAATCATATTGAGCTCGCATTCCTTCCAATTGGTGATAACTTCACGATGGGACCGGAAGATGCAAGAATCGCAGCAGAATGGCTGCGGGCAAAGCAGGTCGTTCCGATTCACTACAGCACATTCCCGCCAATTGAACAGGATCCGCATGCATTTGCAGACAGCCTGCATGGCGGAGTCGGTCATGTGTTAAACAGCGGGGAATCAATCGAGATTTAATCCTCATATGAAAAAAGCTGGCACACAATTGCCGGCTTTTTTGTTTGCCTTCATCTGTCGAAAGAAAAGACAAATTGCTATTAAAAGCCTCCTGCCCTTATAATGAAACATAGATGAAAACGCTGAAAACAAAAAGGGTGAACGGGATTGGCGACAAAGCATGAGCAAATTTTATCGTATATTGATTCATTAGATGTCGGAGAGAAAATTTCTGTCCGGCGCATAGCGAAAGAAATGAAAGTGAGTGAAGGTACCGCTTATCGGGCCATCAAAGATGCTGAAAATAAAGGATTCGTCAGTACCATTGAACGAGTCGGGACCATTCGAATTGAACAAAAGAAAAAAGAAAATATTGAAAAACTCACATATGCAGAAGTGGTTAATGTCATTGATGGTCAGGTCCTTGGAGGACGCGCCGGCTTACATAAAACTTTAAATAAATTTGTTATCGGAGCGATGGAGCTGGACGCAATGATGCGCTATACGGCTGCTGGCAACCTGCTCATCGTCGGAAACCGGATCAATGCCCATAAGCAGGCATTAGAGGCAGGGGCGGCTGTGCTGGTCACAGGCGGATTCTCAACAGATGATGAAATCATTCAGCTTGCAGATGAGCTAGAGCTTCCAATTTTATCGACAAGCTACGATACATTTACCGTAGCGGCTCTCATTAACAGAGCCATTTATGACCAATTAATTAAAAAAGAGATTGTGCTTGTAGAAGATATTTTAACGCCGATTGAACGCACTGTGTATTTATCACCAGAGGATAAGCTTGAAAAATGGTATGAAAAGAATTATGAAACTGGTCACGGCCGTTTCCCGGTCGCAGATGATCAAATGAAGATTCACGGAATCCTCACCTCAAAGGATATTGCGGGGCATGACCGCTCCACACCGATTGAAAAGGTAATGACGAAAAATCCGCTGACGGTCATTGGCAAAACATCTGTCGCCTCTGCTGCACAAATGATGGTGTGGGAAGGCATTGAGGTGCTGCCAGTTGTGGATGATCATGTGAAGCTGATCGGGATGATCAGCCGTCAGGATGTGCTCAAGGCGCTCCAAATGATTCAAAAACAGCCGCAGGTCGGAGAAAAGCTGGATGATGTTGTCTCAAGAGGGTTTAAAGAAACTGATACAGAAAAACCAAAAGCAGATGCGGTTTATCAATACGAGGTCACCCCGCAAATGACGAACCAGCTTGGAAACATTTCATATGGGGTGTTCACACAAATTTTAATCGAATCAGCCAACCGCTTCTTAAAATCTCATAAAAAGGGCGAGCTGATCGTCGAGAGTCTTTCTGTCTACTTCTTAAAACCAGTACAAATGGAATCCACAATCCAGATCAAGCCGAATATTTTAGAAGTAGGGCGCAAGTTTGGAAAGCTGGAAGTAGAAGTTTATCACCAATCGAATATCGTAGGTAAAGCGATGCTGATGGTGCAACTGATGGAGAGGGGATAATGATAAAAAGGGCGAACCCATGTCGCCCCTTTCCTTATTACGCGTGATCTTTTTCGCCTTCCTTTAAAAAGAGCGGAAGGTAATGCTTGTAGGCTTTATATCCTGCCCATGTACTGCCGATACCGACAGCAACAAAAATAAATCCAATGACAAATGCGAGTGACGAGCGGTTTAAAAATAATTGATTCACACCGAAGAGCAGGACAAAGCAGCCAAGGGCCATACTGGATTTCGCCGACCAGAATTTTTTCTCAACTGGCCGGTTCGTACGGACATTTTTTGCTTTGTAGTATAAATAAAACATGGCAGAACAAATAATAAACACAATCAAAACAAGCATGTGCCAAGCCTCCATTGTAAGTGGTTACAACCCTATTTTAAACGTAAATAGGCTTGCTTACTAGAATAAATTGTCTATTCCTCACTTTTCCGTCACGATAGATTATGATTTAATAATAAAAAGAGTATCGCATGAGAAGGAGTTTTTATGAAAAAAGAACTGATTAGAACCATATCATTATATGACACCATCATCATTCATAGACATGTAAGACCAGATCCTGACGCGTATGGATCGCAGTGCGGCCTTACGGAAATCTTGCGTGCCACCTATCCAGAAAAAAATATTTATGCGACAGGAACCCCTGAGCCATCCCTTTCATTTTTATATGAACTCGATGAGGTACCAGACGACGTGTATAAAGGGGCCCTTGTCATTGTCTGTGATACGGCCAATCAAGCAAGAATTGATGATCAGCGCTATTTAATGGGCGATAAACTGATGAAAATCGACCATCACCCGAATGAAGATCCTTATGGTGATTTGCTTTGGGTGGATACAGAGGCAAGCTCTGTGAGCGAGATGATTTATGAATTGTACTTAGAGGGGAAAGAAGAAGGATATCAGCTGAATACAAAGGCGGCTGAATTGATCTATGCCGGCATTGTAGGAGACACAGGCCGCTTCCTTTTCCCAAACACAACGAAAAAGACACTCAAATATGCAGGGGAACTCATCGAATATCCGTTTTCATCTTCAGATCTTTTCAATCAATTGTATGAGACAGATTTGAATGTTGTGAAATTAAATGGCTATATTTTTCAACATATTTCTTTGTCAGAGAACGGGGTTGCATCTGTGTTCATTAAGCGTGAAATTTTGGAATCGTTCCAAACAACAGCGCAGCAGGCTTCACAGCTTGTTGGGACACTAGGAAATATTGCAGGCATTAAGGCATGGGTCTTTTTTGTGGAAGAAAACGATCAGATTCGTGTCAGATTCCGCTCTAAAGGTGTCGTCATTAACACCATTGCGAAAAAATATCATGGAGGCGGTCACCCGCTTGCAGCCGGTGCGTCCATTTATGATTGGGCCGTAGCAGATGAGATTTTGCGTGATTTAGAAGAAGTATGTAAATCATCATCATAAGAGAGGAGGGATAGGAAGTCCCTTCTCTCTTTTTTGTCATGGAGAAAAGGGTTACTTGCATACAGGGATAAACCAGCAGCCGATGTCTGTTGAATCTTCATAGGCTTGGAGATTTTGATGCTTTAATTCTTTTTTAATTAAATGAGCCATCATTTCTGTCTCAGCATAAGCACACATGCCGTCTTTGATCCGGCTTGCTTTGTCTCGTGCCATTTGACGATAGCTGTAAACCTCCATTGTCCTCACCTCTTTCTATTTAAGATCTCGTTCTACTTTTAGTGTATAAAAATGAAGCGTAAAAAGCGATCATTGAGGGCAGAAATTCATAAAAATTCCACAACCTCTTTATTCAGCAAATGAAATACGTACTTCAAGTGAAAGCTTCGTATAAATTGTCAGCTCTGTCACTTTCGCTCGGTATGCCTTTTCCCGAATGGTATATTCTTTATTCTCCACTGTCCGTTTTAGTAATTCCTTTGTTTTATAGACACTTTCAATATCCTTGGTAATGACTTCTGAGATATCCTCCTTGACCTGATCTTCAAACTTTAGCGTATCTGGCTCTGGGATTTTATATTGCTCACGATTCACGAGATGAACATCTACGCTTTGGATCAGCAGCCGCTTCTTATTATCCTCATTTAACTTATGCAAATCTTCCCGATAGAGTGTGATTTGTTCCTTCAAACTGTCCATATGATGCTGCTGACTTCTCAGCAGTGTCACTTGCTTTTCCTGAAAGGTTCCGTATGTAAAGAGAAAAATGAGCCAGCTTACAATCGCACCAAACATCATTCCTGCAAAAAAACGCTGCCAGCCTGGGCGTTTATACAGCTCCGGCACCCTCATGATGACACATGCTCCTGGGTGAGCCACGTAATAATGAGATACCCCGTTTGTGCGCCGCCCATGGCAGAGATAATTAATAAAATCTGCTTGAAAATATCACGTGTGTTTCCTTCGAAAATGCCTCGTTCAAAGCTATAAACAGCATCAAATGTTCCGCCGATAGCGGCGACAAGCGCCCAAATCTTTAAACGGTTGGCAAGACTAGTAATAATGGATAAAGGCGGCTGACCAGATAAATACGCACCAACACCGCCTATGATCGCACCACCCAAAATGACCCCAAGGGCGATAAAATAACAGCTGATAAAATTCGGAATAAAAGCTTCCTTCACATCCATTTTGTCCACCTCACTCTATTCAATATATGGTGTGTGCTGGACAAGTATGAACGGACAGAAAAGAAAGAACATTTGTTTCTCATCGCATCGCGTTTTATAATGAAAGAATGACTTTAGACGAAAGGAGTGGATTTAGCATGTCTTATGTTCATCTTCAGGTCCACAGTGGATACAGCTTGTTAAGCAGTGCAGCTAAAGTAAAGGAGCTTGTACTGAAAGCAAAAGAACTTGGCTGCAAGGCGCTCGCTCTTACCGATGACCATGTGATGTATGGAACGGTTGAATTTTATAAGGAATGTAATAAACATGGCATCAAGCCGGTTATCGGTTTAACAGCTTCTGTCTTCATAGATGAACAAGAGACAGAGGCTTATCCCTTGGTACTCCTTGCAAAAAACAATGAAGGCTATCAAAACCTGATCAAAATCAGCAGTGTGCTGAAATCAAAATCAAAAGCCGGACTGAAAGAAAAATGGCTCAAAAGCTATCATCGCGGGCTCATTGCGATCACACCAGGCGCATCTGGGTATATTGAAACGCTTTTGCAGCATGATCAAATAGAAGAAGCGTGTGAAGCTGCAAAACAATTGAAGCATATATTCGGCGAGGATCATGTGTACATCGCACTTCAGCCATTTCAGCAGGACGAATCGCTCACCAGCAAACTGTGGGATGTCTCACAAAGTGTGGACATACCTCTTGTTGCGACGGGGGATGTTCACTACATCAATCGAGAGGATAAAATGGCTTATACGTGTTTAAAGGCTATTAAAGCAGGGGATCAGCTTTCAGAGATAGAGGAAGACCGAGGAGAAAAGCATTTCAGATCCTTTGAAGAAATGTTGGAATGGTATAGTGATGATCGAGAGCTGCTGACAAGAACGGTGGAGATTGCAGACCGCTGCGAGGTCGATTTAAATCTTGGGCAAACAAAACTCCCTTCCTATCCAACTCCTGATCAATCAACAGCAGATCAGTTTTTACGCAGAGTGTGCGCAGAAGGAATGAAGCAAAGAAAGATTGCTTCACATGACATGTATGTCAAAAGGCTTGAATATGAGCTGAGCATTATCCAAAAAATGAATTTCAGTGATTATTTTCTCATTGTGTGGGATTTTATGAAGTATGCGCATGACAGAGGGATTGTCACAGGCCCTGGACGGGGGTCAGCAGCGGGTTCACTTGTTGCATATGTTCTGTTTATTACGGATGTCGATCCGATCCGTCACGGTCTTTTATTTGAGCGCTTCTTAAATCCAGAGCGAATCAGCATGCCAGATATTGATATTGATTTCCCCGACACGAGAAGAGACGAAATCATTTCTTATGTAAAAGATAAATACGGAGACATGCATGTGGCGCAAATTGTCACGTTTGGAACACTTGCAGCAAAGGCTGCTTTAAGGGATGTTGGACGTGTGATGGGAATCGATTCAAAGGCAGCGGACCGTCTTGCCAAGCTGATTCCATCAAAGCCAGGAACGACGCTGAAAGAAGCGGTGACTGCATCTCCTGAATTAAAAACGATGCTTCAGCAATCTGAAGAGCTTCGAAAGGTCTTCCAAACTGCTTTAAAGGTAGAAGGCTTACCGAGACACACCTCGACACATGCAGCTGGCGTTGTGCTGAGCGAAGAGCCGCTGACAGAGGTCGTTCCGATTCAAGACGGCCATGAAGGTGTGTATTTAACGCAGTATGCCATGAATTATTTAGAAGATCTCGGACTTTTAAAGATGGACTTCTTAGGACTCAGAAACTTAACATTAATTGAATCCATTAAAAACCAGATTGAAAGACAGGAAAACGTCCACATTAACTTTAGTGACATTTCATATGAGGATCAGAAAACGTTTGAATTGTTATCTGCGGGCGATACAACTGGAATATTCCAGCTTGAATCACAGGGAATGCGTCAGGTGCTGAGACGTCTGAAGCCGTCTAGTTTAGAAGATATCGTAGCGGTCAATGCCCTCTATCGTCCAGGTCCAATGGAAAATATCCCGCTTTTTATCGACCGAAAGCATGGCCGAGTTAAGGTCTCCTACCCTCATCCTGATTTGTATGACATATTAAAGGATACATATGGGGTCATCGTCTATCAGGAGCAAATCATGCTGATTGCAGCGAAGATGGCTGGTTTTCAGCTGGGCGAGGCAGATCTATTAAGAAGAGCTGTTTCGAAGAAGGATAAAAAGGTCCTTGATGAAGAGCGAAGCCATTTTGTTGAAGGATGCCTAAAAAAGGAGTATCCTGTTAACATTGCAAATGACGTTTATGACTTAATCGTCAAATTTGCAAACTATGGTTTTAATAGAAGCCATGCTGTTGCATATAGCATGATTGGCTTTCAGCTTGCTTATTTAAAAGCGCATTATCCGTTATATTTTATGTGCGGTCTTTTAACGAGTGTAATTGGAAATGAAGACAAAATTGCTCAATATTTCTATGAGGCGAAGGAAAAAGGGATATCTGTGTTGAAGCCTTCTATTAATAAGAGTGAGTTTCCATTTACGGTTGAAAAAGGGGAGATCCGCTACAGCTTAAGAGCGATTAAAAATGTCGGAGTGTCAGCTGTAAAGGATATATACAGAGCAAGACAGGAAAAGCCGTTTGAAGATTTATTCGATTTTTGCGCAAGAGTATCACCAAAGAGTGTCAACCGAAAAACGATTGAAGCGCTCATTTTTTCAGGGGCGATGGATGAGTTTTATCCCAATCGTGCTTCGTTATTAGCATCGATAGATATTGCGTTAGACCACGTGTCATTTTTAAATCCTGAGGATCAGCTGGACTTTCTTGGGGATACAACCTTCTCCATTAAGCCAAAATATGCGGAGATAGAAGAAATGCCGCTTGTTGATCTCCTGCAATTTGAAAAAGAGGCACTTGGGTTATATTTATCAAATCACCCAGTACAAGCATACCGAGACCGCTTAAGAGAGAATGGTGCAGTGGAAATAATCAGACTTTCTTCCTATATTAAGCGGAAGATTTCAATGGGTGGTCTTTTGACAAAAGTGAAATCGATTCGGACAAAAAATGGACAATCGATGGCATTTGTTACATTTGGGGATGAAACGGGAGAAATGGAAGGCGTCGTCTTTCCAGAGCAATTTAGAAAGCTGTCCCCCTTACTTGAGGAGGGCACCATGCTTTATGTGGAAGGCAGAGTAGAAGTCAGAAATGACAGCAGTCAAATCATCGTGCAAGAAGCTGCTTTGCTTGAAGAGATGGACGCAAAAAGAAAAGAGTCTGTCTACATTCGGGTGAAAGAAGAGAAGCATACGCAGGAGCTGCTAGAGCAAGTAAAACGAGTCCTCTCGATGCACAGCGGAGAAGCAGATGTCTATTTGTATTATGAGAAGCAAAAAAAGACAATGAGACTTCCAGATGCATACAAAGTTCATGCAGATCATGCTGTGATTTTCCAGTTAAAAGAGCTGCTCGGTGAACAAAACGTTGTGATTAAATGATGACAAATCGCCTGAATATGTTTTACAAATTCACCTATTGTGTTATCATTTTAAAGATTCTGTGTATTTAAAACTGCCAGTATGTGCTTATCAATTTAGCAAATCATTAAATCATTTTCCACTTGAAGGAGTGTTCATCACATGTCATTAAGAGAAGAAGCATTACATATGCACAAAGAGAATCAAGGCAAACTCGAATCAAAATCAAAAGTACAAGTGAAAAATGCAAAAGACTTGAGCTTGGCTTATTCACCTGGTGTTGCAGAACCATGTAAAGATATTTATGACGACACAAGCAAAGTGTATGATTATACAATGAAAGGCAATATGGTCGCTGTTGTCACAGACGGAAGCGCTGTTTTAGGGCTTGGAAATATTGGTGCAGAAGCCTCTCTTCCAGTAATGGAAGGGAAAGCCGTATTATTCAAAAGCTTTGCAGGCGTAGATGCCTTCCCAATCGCGCTTGCAACGAACGATGTAGACAAAATCGTTGAAACAGTGAAGCTTCTTGAGCCGACTTTTGGCGGTGTGAACCTTGAAGATATTGCAGCTCCTAACTGCTTTATCATTGAAGAGCGCTTGAAAAAAGAGACAAACATTCCAGTTTTCCACGATGATCAGCACGGAACAGCCATTGTGACAGTAGCAGGACTTGTGAATGCACTGAAGCTTTCTGGAAAATCTATGTCTTCAATCAAAGTAGTGGCAAACGGCGCCGGGGCAGCAGGAATTGCAATTATCAAACTTCTTTATCATTTCGGTGTACGTGATATCATTATGTGTGATACGAAAGGTGCCATTTACGAAGGCCGCCCGAATGGTATGAATGCAGTGAAAAACGAAGTAGCTAAATTCACGAACCAAGACCGCAAAGAAGGTTCATTAGAAGAAGTCATTGAAGGCGCAGACGTCTTTATCGGGGTTTCTGTAGCAGGCGCTTTAACAAAAGAAATGGTTGGAAAAATGGCAAAAGATCCTGTCATCTTTGCTATGGCTAATCCAAATCCAGAGATTATGCCAGAAGATGCACATGCAGCAGGTGCAAGTGTTGTAGGAACTGGCCGTTCTGACTTCCCGAACCAAGTGAACAACGTACTGGCATTCCCAGGAATTTTCCGCGGAGCATTAGATGTACGTGCAACTCACATTAACGAAGAAATGAAAATCGCAGCTGTTGAAGCGATTGCTTCTCTTGTTTCAGAGGAAGAATTGTCAGCTGAATATGTCATCCCTGCACCATTTGATGCACGCGTGGCACCAGCGGTAGCAAAAGCGGTGGCAAAAGCAGCAATGGAAACTGGTGTTGCAAGAATCAAAGTCGACCCAGAAGCGGTCGCTGAAAAAACAAGAAAATTAACGATTATCGGCGAATAATCAACTGGAAAAGTGTGCACGTTCTTTCTGAAATTGGAGGAAAAACGTGCACCATTTCCTCTCTTACGCGAAAATTTTTTCATCCGGAATGAGATTTTTTTGTAGACGTTCACAATTCAAACATATCAACTGCTCAGCGCCCCAAACACATACTCATTTCTCATCAATTCCCCACTGAAAAAATTGAATGAAGGATGACAGCGTTTGACAAAAAAAGTACAATAGTTTCGGTACAGTTATGACATGTCCTATAATAGTGGATGTGCGTGTAAAGAAAAAACCCTTCAAAAAGGGAGGTAGTCATTTGTCAATTAAGAATATTTTCAGTAAAAAGAAAAAATATGCATCTGTACCCTCTGAACAGGCAAGCCAAGATGTGCCTGAAGGCATCATGACCAAATGTCCGCAATGTAAAAAAATAATGCTCACCAAAGAACTAGATAAAAATTTACGTGTTTGTATGAATTGCGGCAGACATTTGCAAATGAATGCAAAGCAGCGTATTGAAAGCCTTGTAGATGAAGGCACATTTGAAGAATTTAACGGGCACCTCATCTCAGCAAACCCGCTCGGTTTCCCAGGCTACGAAGAAAAGCTTGAGAAAGACAGAGAAAAAACATCTTTGAATGAAGCCATTGTCACAGGTAAAGGTGAGATTGAAGGCCAAAGTGCTGTGATTGCTGTCATGGATGCCACGTTCCGTATGGGTAGCATGGGATCGGTTGTTGGTGAAAAGATCACACTGGCGATTGAGAAAGCAAAAGTGGACAAGGTGCCATTTATTATCTTTACTGCATCTGGTGGAGCGAGAATGCAAGAGGGAATTCTCAGTCTGATGCAGATGGCAAAAACAAGTTCAGCATTAAAACTGTTCAGCGAGGATCAAGGTTTGATTATCTCTGTGATGACGAACCCAACAACTGGCGGTGTATCAGCTAGTTTTGCGTCTCTCGGTGATTACAACTTTGCAGAACCGGGTGCTTTAATTGGTTTTGCAGGCCGAAGAATCATTGAACAAACGATTCGTGAAGACCTGCCAGAGGACTTCCAAACGGCTGAATTTTTAATGAAGCATGGACAGCTTGATGCTGTCATCCATCGTGCAGAAATGAAAGAAACACTAGGCCGAATCTTAGCGCTACACAGCACAGGAGGTGAACGAGAGTGGCTGGAGAACTAGAATTTGAAAAACCTGTCATTGAACTTCGAGCGAAAATTGATGAACTGAAAAAGTTCACACAAAACTCAGAAATGGATTTAAGTGCAGAAATTGAGCGCCTTGAAACACGTCTGAGCAAGCTTGAAGCAGACATTTATACAAATTTAAAGCCGTGGGACAGAGTGCAGATTGCTCGGCATGCAATGCGCCCAACAACTCTCGATTACATTCAAGAGCTGTTTGACAACTTTTTCGAATGTCACGGTGACCGTTTTTATGGTGATGATGAGGCGATCGTTGGAGGAATTGCCACGTTTAAAGGGCTTCCTGTCACTGTTATTGGCCATCAGCGCGGTAAAGATACAAAAGAAAACTTGCGCCGTAATTTCGGAATGCCTCATCCAGAAGGCTACCGTAAAGCGCTGCGTTTGATGAAACAAGCAGATAAATTTAATCGCCCGATCATTTGCTTTATTGATACAAAAGGAGCTTATCCTGGAAAAGCTGCTGAAGAGCGCGGACAAAGTGAAGCAATTGCGAAAAACCTATTCGAAATGGCAGGACTTCGTGTACCGGTTGTCTGTATTGTCATTGGAGAAGGCGGAAGCGGCGGCGCACTAGGCCTAGGCGTAGGAAACCACCTATTCATGCTAGAAAACTCAACGTATTCAGTGATATCACCTGAAGGTGCAGCAGCACTGCTCTGGAAGGACTCATCACTTGCAAAAAAAGCTGCAGAATCAATGAAAATTACCGCTCCAGACCTAAAAGAATTAGATATTATAGATGATGTTATTAAAGAAGTGCAAGGTGGAGCACATCGAGACGTGAAACAACAAGCAGCCTACATGGAAAATGTATTAAAACAATCACTTACATCTTTGCTCAAACTAACACCTGAAGAACTAGTCGAACAAAGATATGAAAAATACAAAGCAATCGGGAAAGTATCGATTGAAAATCAATATATTGGGGTAAACTAAATAAACGTACAGCCTTTTTGGCTGGCGTTTATTTTTTTCATCTTTTTTCATGAAAACCGACCTCATGTAAGCGCTATTTGAAAATAATTTTCTTTTGTTTTCATAAAATTTGAAACGTCTGAAAACCTTGATATGATAAGGTTTATAGTACTTGCCTCTAAAGATTTCAGAGAGATTTTCTTTCATGACGTTCTTAACTTTTGTTTAAAAACGGTTTATTTAATTGTATAATAAGTACGGTTTTAGAAATTCGTATTGAAAACATCCAAATTTGCTCATGATTGTTTTCAAGCAGTGGAAATGGTATGTTTAATTCATATATGGTCTCTGAGGTGAAAAAGATGAAGCGTATAGGAGTTTTAACAAGCGGTGGGGATTCCCCAGGAATGAATGCAGCTGTGCGCGCAGTTGTAAGGAAAGCAATTTACCATAATGTTGAAGTTTACGGTATTTATAATGGATACTCAGGTCTAATTAACGGTAAAATTGAGAAACTCGAAATAGGTTCAGTTGGCGATATCATTCATCGTGGAGGAACAAAACTTTACACGGCAAGATGTCCTGAATTCAAGACAGTTGAAGGTCGTGAAAAGGGAATTGAAAACTTAAAAAAATTCGGTATTGAAGGGCTTGTAGTCATTGGTGGAGACGGGTCATTTATGGGAGCGAAGAAATTAACAGAGCTCGGTTTTCCATGTGTAGGTGTCCCTGGCACGATTGACAACGATATTCCAGGTACTGATTTCACTATCGGCTTTGATACAGCACTGAATACTGTCATTGATGCCATTGATAAAATTCGTGATACAGCCACATCTCATGAACGTACATACGTAGTGGAAGTAATGGGAAGACATGCTGGTGATATTGCCCTTTGGTCAGGTCTTGCGGGCGGAGCCGAATCTATTTTGATTCCTGAAGCAGACTATGACATGGACGAAATTATTGCTAGGTTAAGAAGAGGTCACGAGCGCGGCAAGAAGCATAGTATTATTATCGTTGCAGAAGGCGTAGGCAGCGGTGTTGAATTTGGTAAGCGGATTGAAGAGGAGACAAGCCTTGAAACACGTGTATCTGTCTTAGGACATATTCAGCGCGGAGGTTCTCCTAGTGCCTTTGACCGTGTACTGGCAAGCCGTTTAGGAGCATACGCAGTCGAGCTTCTCCTTGAAGGAAAAGGCGGACGCTGTGTAGGCATTCAAAGCAATGAACTTGTCCATCACGATATTTTAGAAATCTTAGATAAAAAACATACAGTCGATAAAAATATGTACCGACTTTCACAAGAGCTCTCTATATAAAACGAGAAGACCTTAGGAGGAACAGTAATGAGAAAGACAAAAATCGTTTGTACAATCGGTCCAGCAAGTGAAAGCATTGAAAAGCTGACTGAATTGATTGAAGCAGGAATGAATGTAGCCAGACTAAACTTCTCCCACGGAGATTTTGAAGAGCATGGTGCACGCATTGAAAACATACGTAAAGCAGGTAAAACATTAGGCAAGGACATTGCGATCCTTCTAGATACAAAAGGTCCAGAGATCCGTACACGTACAGTTGAAAACGGCTCAATTGAGCTAGTCGCTGGTGCTGATCTTATCGTGAGTATGGAAGACATTGTTGGAAATACGGAAAAAATTAGTGTGACGTACGAAGATTTAATTCATGATGTAGAAGTGGGCTCAACGATTCTATTAGATGATGGTCTGATTGGTTTAGAAGTAAAAGAAATTAACATGGACCGCAAAGAAATCGTCACTAAAGTCATGAATACAGGCACACTCAAAAACAAAAAAGGCGTCAACATACCTGGCGTCAGTGTGAACCTGCCAGGTATTACAGAAAAGGATGCCAATGATATTCTGTTTGGAATTGAACAAGGCGTCGATTTCATCGCAGCTTCTTTTGTTAGACGAGCTTCTGATGTTCTTGAAATTCGTGAGCTTCTTGAAAAGAACAATGCGACTGATATTCAAATCATTCCTAAGATTGAAAACCAAGAGGGTGTTGATAACATCGACGAGATCCTTGAGGTATCTGACGGTTTAATGGTTGCTCGTGGAGATCTTGGTGTAGAGATCCCGGCAGAGGAAGTACCGCTTGTTCAAAAAATGCTGATCAAAAAATGCAATCGTTTAGGCAAGCCTGTCATCACAGCGACTCAAATGCTGGATAGCATGCAGCGTAACCCTCGTCCAACCCGCGCGGAAGCAAGTGACGTGGCAAATGCTATTTTTGACGGTACAGATGCGATTATGCTTTCTGGTGAAACAGCAGCAGGAACATATCCAGTAGAAGCTGTACAAACGATGCATAACATTGCATCGCGTTCAGAAGAAGCACTTAACTATAAAGCAATTCTTTCTCGCAGAAGCGAAGAAGTAGAAGTCAGCATTACAGATGCGATCGGTCAATCTGTTGCACATACAGCAATGAAGCTTGATGTGGCAGCAATTGTGACGCCTACGGAAAGCGGACATACAGCAAGAATGATTTCAAAATATAGACCAAAAGCACCAATCGTAGCAGTTACAGCAAACGAATCAGTGGCAAGAAAGCTTTCACTCGTATTCGGTGTATTTGCAAAGAGCGGATCAAAAACGACGTCTACTGATGAAATGCTTGAGAATGCAGTAGAAAAGTCTATTGAAACAGGCTATGTAAGACATGGTGATTTAATCGTGATTACAGCAGGTGTGCCAGTTGGTGAAACAGGTACGACGAACTTAATGAAAGTATATGTTGTCGGTGACATCATTGCGAAAGGTCAAGGTATTGGCCGTAAATCTGCATTTGGACCGGTTGTCATTGCACAAAGCGGAAAAGAAGCAGAAGAAAAAATGTACGATGGTGCGATCCTAGTCGCAAACTGCACAGATCGTGATATGATGGGAGCTTTAGAAAAAGCATCTGCTCTTATCACAGAAGAAGGCGGTTTAACAAGCCATGCAGCTGTTGTTGGATTAAGCCTTGGCATTCCAGTGATTGTTGGTCTTGACAGCGCAACAACACTATTAAAAGAAGGCGAAGAGATTACAGTAGATCCAGCACGCGGAGCAATCTACAAAGGCCGTGCAAGCGTCCTTTAAATCATCCAAGAGGGGAGTTGTCTGACTCCTCTCTTTTTTTATGTTACACTAAAAAAAGTAAACAGCTTTCGATGAAAGATACCCCATGAGGTGATATGGTTGAAGAAATATTTTCTACTATTATTAATTCTGTTCCCTGCGGTGGAAATTAGCTTATTTTTAATCTCAAGTAAAATCATTGGCATTTTGCCAACGATGCTGCTCATAGTGCTGACAAGTGCATTAGGTGCTTATTTCGCAAGAAAACAAGGAATAGAAGCCTTCCAAAAGGTACAGCGAGATTTACAATATGGCAAGATGCCAGGGGGAGCGATTGTCGATGGTTTTTGTATTCTGATTGGCGGTCTGCTGCTGCTCATTCCAGGCTTCTTATCGGATCTCATTGGGGCTTTGCTGCTCATTCCGGTGACGAGAAAAGGAATTAAGCCGCTTTTTGAACGCTGGCTTAGAAACTTGTCTAATCGCAACCGCTATACAATCATTCGCTAAAGAGACCTTCAGCCTAGGTCTCTTTTATTTTTGCATGCCATACCGAATGTACTCAAAAATATCTCTGAAAACTCCTGCATTACGGAATGCCTGCCACACGACAAGGGAAGCAGGGCCAATCACAAGTCCAAGAAAACCAAACCATTTTAACCCGACAAATAGCGCCACAAGCGTTGCTAAAGGATTAAGTCCAATGGATTTGCTCAAGACTTTTGGCTCTGATATTTGTCTTTGAATGAGGACAACAATATACAAAATACCCAGTCCAATGGCGAGTGATAGATTTCCTGTCATAGCAGAATAAATGATCCACGGTAGAAAAACAGTGCCGCTCCCGATATATGGAAGTAAATCGACAAACCCAATACATAAAGCAATCACAAGGGCATGCTCGACTTTTAAAATGATGAGTCCAATCAATACAATACCAATCGTCATGGCCACAAGCAAAAGCTGGGCTTTCATAAAGCCGGTAATGGCTTTTTTGATTTCAGATAAAATGGCGCGTGTATGCTGCATCCATTTTGCGGGAAAGATACGTGAGCCATATGTTTTTAATGTAAACCAATCTTTCGTGATAAAAAAAGTTGCCAGAGCAGAAAATAAGAGAGTGGCTACTGCATCAGGCAAAAGACCTAAAAAAGCCGGAATAAGCTCAAGTGTTTTTGAAAGAAAGGTCCCGATTTTTGCGGCAGCTTCATCACCGAGTGCTTGAATTTGTCCCAAAATGGATTCCTTTTGACCTGCTTGAAGCGTATTAAATTGGGCTGTGACATCATGATATAAAGGCAGAATTTTATCTGTAAAAAATTGCTCTACAATACCAATCAATTGATCAAGATGGCCAGGCAGTACCTTTGCCAAATAAGCACTTCCTGAAATGATTTCAGCAACTAAAAGCGTCATGAAGCCGGCGGCTGCGACTAAAAAGAGCAAAAGTACAATGACCACAACTAGTCCTCTTGGCATCCCGGTAATCTCTTCAATTTTGCATACGGCAGGGTGAATCAAACAAGACACAATAAGGGCGATCCAAAAAGGATATAAAAACGGAAAAGACTGATATAAAAAGACAACAGCAAAAACAGCAATGCTGATCATCATCAAACTTCGCAGAAAAATGGCCACATAGGCGTGATTCACACAATCCCCTCCAAAAAACAAGCATGTCCGATACTTCATTTTATTCAAAAAGATTAGTAATATGAAAAGGTCGCAATAAAAAGAAAGAAAGGAGCGGCGTATGTTTACTCAAGCAAATTTATTTTTGGTACTTTTACTCGTTATTGCACTTATTGCAAAAAACAATTCGTTAATTTTAGCGGTCTCTGTACTGATCGCGATTAAGCTGATTGGCCTGGATCAAAAAATTTTCCCGGTTCTCCAATCTAAAGGTATTAATTGGGGAGTGACCGTCATTACCATTGCTGTGCTGGTCCCGATTGCAACAGGTGATATTGGATTTAAGCAGCTTGGAGAAGCGATGAAATCCTCCTATGCTTGGATAGCTCTTGGAGCGGGTATATTAGTAGCATTAATTGCAAAAAACGGGATTGTGCTACTCGAAAATGATCCGCATATTACGGCAGCGCTTGTGTTCGGTACCATTTTGGCAGTCAGCTTATTTAAAGGTGTGGCTGTTGGACCGCTCATCGGGGCAGGAATTGCTTATTTGGCGATGCAGGCTGTGAAATTTTTCAGCGGGTGAAAAGAGAGTGGTTCTTGCCACTTTCTTTTTTTAATTTTTTCTTGCGTGAGCTTTTGCAAAAAAACATAATTAAATATATTAAAAGAAGCAAATTCCCTTTATTCCATGCCTGATATGGGAGACTGGAAAAAAAAATATCAAAAAAAATTATAGTTAAACATTTAACAAATGTCTGATTATTGTTTATAATGGGAATAGGCTTAATTTTGAACTCATTGATCACACAAGAGATATGAGGCTAAAAGCGCTCTAACCGTATAGGTAAATGTAAGCATTTTCTTTTCAGAACCTGCCATCTTATTCGGATTGGATAGCGCTTTCAAAAAGTGAGAATTCTGCAACGAAGGGGAATCTTTTTAAAAAGGGGAGATTGAACATGACAGCAACAAGAGGTCTTGAAGGTATCGTGGCAACAACTTCATCCGTAAGCTCAATTATTGATGATACTCTTACTTATGTAGGGTACAATATCGATGATTTAACTGAAAAAGCTACATTCGAAGAAATTGTCTACCTGTTATGGCACTTAAAGCTGCCGAATGAGCAGGAGCTGAGTGAATTAAAACAGCAGCTCAATGAAAATGCTCAGATTCCGCAAGAAATCATTGAGCATTTTAAATCTTATTCGCTCGATGGGGTTCATCCAATGTCTGCGATTCGTACAGCAGTATCCTTACTAGGTTTACTCGATGACGAATCAGAGATTATGGACAAAGAAGCGAATTACAGAAAGGCAATTCGCTTACAGGCGAAAATTTCTGGACTAGTCGCTGCGTTTTCACGCATTCGCAAAGGACTTGAGCCTGTACAGCCAAAAGAAGAATACAGCTATGCTGCAAACTTCTTGTATATGCTAAATGGCGAAGAGCCGTCACCAGTAGAAATTGAAGCCATTGATAAGGCGCTTATTCTACATGCGGATCATGAATTAAACGCATCGACATTTACAGCACGTGTATGTGTTGCTACACTATCAGATATCTACTCTGGTGTGACAGCGGCTATCGGTGCGCTGAAAGGACCGCTTCATGGCGGCGCTAATGAAGGCGTGATGAAGATGCTTTCAGAAATTGGCGAAGTTGAAAACGTAGATTCCTATATTCATGGTAAGCTAGAGAAGAAAGAAAAAATTATGGGCTTTGGCCACCGCGTATACCGTCAAGGTGACCCGCGTGCAAAGCATCTAAAAGAAATGAGCCAGCGTTTAACAAACCTCACTGGCGAGCCGAAATGGTATGAAATGTCTGTTCGCGCAGAGGAAATCGTGACATCAGAGAAAAATCTTCCACCAAATGTTGATTTTTATTCTGCATCTGTATATCACAGTCTTGGCATTGATCATGACTTGTTTACACCAATTTTCGTGATCAGCCGATTCTCTGGATGGATTGCTCATATTCTAGAGCAATATGACAACAACCGACTCATCCGTCCAAGAGCTGATTACATTGGACCTGATCTTCAAACCTTTGTTCCGATCAGTGAAAGAGACTAATGTTTATAGAATAAGCGGGGGCTGATTTCAAAAGGCCAATCAGCCTCCATATCAACAAAAAAACGAATCACGTGAAAAACTTTTTTGCTTGCAGACATCAAGCCAAGAAGTTTCAAATATTCACTACATAACCTGGGAGGTAATATCATTGTCACAAGGCGAAAAAATTACAGTTACTGGCGGCGTATTGAATGTACCAAATAATCCAATCATCCCGTTTATCGAAGGGGACGGAATCGGTCCTGACATTTGGAAAGCAGCATCAAGAGTACTTGAAGCAGCTGTAGAAAAAGCATATAAAGGTGAAAAGCAAATCACTTGGAAAGAAGTATATGCAGGTGAGAAAGCTTACAATAAAACTGGAGAGTGGCTTCCTGAGCAAACGCTTGAAGATATTCGTGAATACTTAATTGCGATTAAAGGACCACTAACAACACCAATTGGCGGAGGAATCCGTTCATTAAACGTGGCACTTAGACAAGAGCTTGATTTATTCACATGCTTACGTCCTGTTCGCTGGTTCAAAGGTGTACCTTCTCCTGTGAAACGTCCAGAAGACACAGATATGGTGATCTTCCGTGAGAACACAGAAGATATCTATGCTGGTATTGAGTATGCAAAAGGTTCAGACGAAGTGAAGAAGTTAATTGACTTCTTGAAAAACGAATTAGGTGTGAACAAAATCCGTTTCCCAGAAACGTCTGGTATCGGAATCAAGCCAGTTTCTGAAGAGGGAACATCCCGTCTTGTCAGAGCGGCTATCCAATATGCAATTGACCAAGGCCGTAAATCTGTGACGCTTGTTCACAAAGGAAACATCATGAAATTTACAGAAGGTGCCTTCAAAAACTGGGGCTACGAAGTGGCTGAAAAAGAGTTTGGCGACAAAGTCTTTACATGGGCACAATATGATCGTATTGTAGAACAAGATGGAAAAGATGCGGCAAACAAAGCGCAAAGTGAAGCAGAAGCTGCTGGCAAAATCATTGTCAAAGACAGCATTGCAGATATTTTCCTTCAACAAATCCTAACTCGTCCAGCTGAGTTCGATGTTGTGGCTACAATGAACTTAAATGGAGATTACATCTCTGATGCACTTGCAGCACAAGTTGGTGGAATTGGTATCGCACCAGGAGCGAACATCAACTACGAAACAGGACACGCTATTTTTGAAGCGACTCACGGAACAGCACCAAAGTATGCTGGTCTTGATAAAGTGAATCCATCTTCTGTTCTTCTATCAGGCGTGCTGTTACTTGAGCACCTTGGCTGGCAGGAAGCAGCTGATCTAGTGATTCAATCTGTTGAAAAAACAATTGCATCTAAAGTCGTCACTTACGATTTTGCTAGATTAATGGATGGCGCAACAGAAGTAAAATGTTCTGAGTTTGCTGACGAGCTCATCAAAAACTTGTCTTGATTCTTAAACTTTAAAGTTAAAGGGGAAAAAGGAAATGGCAAACAAGCGTAAAAAAGTATCTGTCATCGGAGCAGGTTTTACTGGAGCAACTACAGCATTTTTAACAGCTCAAAAAGAATTAGCGGATGTCGTATTAGTTGATATCCCGCAGCTTGAGAACCCAACAAAAGGGAAAGCTCTTGATATGCTGGAAGCGAGCCCTGTTCAAGGCTTCGATGCGAACATTACAGGCACTTCTAACTACGAAGATACAGCCGGTTCTGATGTCGTGGTCATTACGGCAGGAATTGCAAGAAAGCCGGGAATGAGCCGTGACGATCTCGTGTCAACAAATGAAAAAATCATGCGCAGCGTGACACGCGAAATCGTTAAATATTCTCCAGAAGCCATTATTGTTGTGTTAACAAACCCTGTTGATGCAATGACATATGCAGTTTATAAAGAATCAGGATTACCAAAAGAAAAAGTCATTGGACAATCGGGTATTCTTGATACAGCACGCTTCCGTACGTTTGTTGCTCAAGAATTAAATCTATCTGTCAAAGATGTGACGGGCTTTGTCCTTGGTGGACATGGCGATGACATGGTTCCGCTTGTTCGTTACTCTTATGCAGGCGGTATCCCGCTTGAAACATTGATTCCAAAAGATCGAATTGATGCGATTGTTGAAAGAACAAGAAAAGGCGGCGGCGAAATCGTGAACCTATTAGGTAACGGTAGTGCCTATTATGCACCTGCTGCTTCACTTGTAGAAATGGTTGAGGCGATTCTAAAAGATCAGCGCCGCGTGATCCCAACGATTGCATACCTTGAAGGTGAATATGGCTACGAAGGCATTTACCTTGGTGTACCAACAATCGTAGGTGGAAACGGCCTTGAGCAGATCATTGAGCTTGAGCTGACAGAAGAAGAAAGAAGTCAGCTTGACCGTTCTGTTGAATCTGTTAAGAACGTCATGAAAGTATTGTCTTAATATGAAAAAAAGAAGGCTTCTCTTATGAGGGGCTTTCTTTTTGTTTACAAAACAAATCTTGTCGAAATTTTAAATTGTCCTCTTGTTAAGCTTTCGTTAAAATGAAAGAGAAAGCATGACTTCTCGCTTTTCACATAAGATACAAAAAAACGGATGCAGGGGAAATCACTAATTGGAGGCACAACATGAATAAAAAAATATTAGTTGTGGATGATGAAGAATCGATTGTAACACTTCTAAGCTATAACCTTGAAAGGGCGGGCTATGATGTCGTCACAGCAAGAGATGGGGAAGAAGCGCTTGAAAAAGCAGCAAGTGAACAGCCTGATCTCATTGTATTAGATTTAATGCTTCCGAAGATGGACGGCATTGAAGTGTGCAAACAACTGAGAATTCAAAAAATGATGTTCCCTATTTTAATGCTGACAGCAAAGGACGATGAATTTGATAAGGTGCTCGGCCTTGAACTTGGAGCCGATGATTACATGACAAAGCCATTCAGTCCTAGAGAAGTGGGTGCTCGGGTAAAAGCCATCTTAAGAAGAGCGCAGCAATCTCAGCCTGCCCCCACGCAAGAGGACAAGGAAGAGGTCATTGCAGACCAAATCAAAATTGGTGAACTGCGCATTTTACCAGAACACTACGAAGTCTACTTCCAAGAAGAACGTCTAGAGCTTACGCCGAAGGAATTTGAACTGCTGCTTTACTTGGCTAAGCATAAAGGACGTGTCCTCACACGTGATCTGCTGCTAAGTGCTGTTTGGAATTATGACTTTGCAGGTGACACTCGTATTGTAGATGTACACATCAGCCACTTGCGGGACAAAATTGAAAAGAATACGAAAAAACCAACATACATTAAAACCATTCGCGGCTTAGGCTACAAATTGGAGGAGCCAAAGCCAAATGAGTAAAATTAGAACCCGCCTGTTTTCGGGACTTATTTTTCTCCTTTTTATTGTGTTTGTCGCACTTGGCCTTTTTCTGGATCACATGTTCCATGTTTTTTATCAAACAAAATTAACGGAACGAATGGAAAATGAATCGAGCTTTCTTCTTTCTTCCATGGATGGTGATGATCTGCAGGCGAAGCACAACAAGGAGATCCTCAATCAGGCAAAGCAGCATCTCGATATGAATGCGTCAATTGTGGATCTGAAGGGGAATATCATACATACAACGGGTCAAGCGGAGCAAAGGGGCATCATTCAAAACACACTGAACAATGAACGGCTTCAAACAAAAGGCGTCGTCATTGAGGATGAGAAGGATGCGCTGTTTCATTACGCAGTCCCTATTTTGAAACAAAACGAACCGGTAGGCTATTTATTTCTCCATGCGTCATTCCAGCCTTTAAATGAAATTGACGGCCAGCTTTGGCTCGCATTAGCCGTTTGTCTTGGCTCGGCGATTATTATCATCGTTTTCTTTGGATACCGCATGTCGATGAAATATGTAAAACCGATAGATTATGCCACAAAGGTAGCCAAACAGCTGGAACGCGGGAACTATGATACCAACCATTATGAAGAGCTCATCATTGAAACAAGTGAGCTTAATACATCAATGAAGCGCCTGGCAGAAAGCCTTCAAGAAATGACAAGCACTGGGGAAATGCAGCGAGACCGTCTGCAAACAGTCATTGAAAACATCGGAGCAGGGATTATTTTGATTGATAAGATGGGTTATATTAACCTAGTCAATCGAACCTTCCGCAAGCAGTTTAAGGTGCAAAAGCACATTTACATGCACAAGTTGTATCATGAAGCATTTACACATGAAGAAATTATTGAACTGATTGATGAAATTTTCATGACAGAAACGAAGGTGCGGAAGTTTTTACGCCTAGCCGTTGACATTGAACGGCGCTACTTCCAAGTGGATGGTGTCCCAATTTTAAGTACAGACGATGAATGGAAAGGAATTGTCCTTGTGTTTCATGACGTGACAGAAACAAAGCAGCTGGAGCAGATGCGAAAAGATTTTGTCGCCAATGTGTCTCACGAATTAAAGACGCCGATTACGTCGATTAAAGGATTCTCCGAAACCCTTCTTGATGGAGCGATTGATGACAAAGAAGCGCTAACACAATTCCTTTCCATCATTCTAAAAGAGAGTGTCCGACTCGAAACTCTCATTCAAGATTTACTCGATCTTTCCAAAATCGAGCAGCAGCATTTCAAACTGAACATTCAAGACGCCAATGCGACAGAAATCATTCAAGAGATTGAAGTTCTTTTAAAACAGAAAGCCGCAGAAAAAGGCATTCAATTACAAGTGCGTATCCCGAAAGAGCCTGTCTATGTGATGGCAGATCCGCTGAGATTAAAGCAAATCTTCCTCAATCTCGTGAACAATGCCCTTACCTATACACCAGAGGGAGGGAGTGTCACCATTTCTGCAAGACCGCGGAAAGGCGCCTATGAATTTGATGTAGCAGATACAGGAATCGGCATGAAGAAAAGAGAGATTCCAAGAATATTTGAGAGGTTTTATCGAATTGATAAAGATAGAAGTAGAAATTCAGGCGGAACAGGACTTGGTCTTGCGATTGTCAAACACCTTGTGGAGGCGCATGAAGGGACGATTTCAGTCCATAGCAAACAAGGCAAAGGAACGACTTTTACAGTGAGCCTGAAATCAAAATAGGGAAAAAAGGAAAGTCGCGTTAAAATTTACATGATCTTTACAATGGATTCATGTTGAGTTAAACAATCATTGGTAGGATGAATAGGAACCCCTTCATCCAAGGAGCCAATTTTGTAAGGACGAAAACTCTTGTAGTTTTCGTCCCTTTTTTTATGCAGGTTTGACTATTTTCTTTTCAAAATAAACTTTGATAAAATGATGATACAATGTGTGAAAGAGACGGCTGAAATGGCTCAGCCGATGGAGGATTAAAACATGACAGACAAAAAGAAATTAGTACTAGTGGATGGAAACAGTCTCGCTTATCGAGCTTTTTTTGCTTTGCCGCTATTATCAAATGATAAAGGCGTCCATACAAATGCCATTTATGGCTTTGCAATGATCTTAATGAAGATGCTCGAGGACGAGAAGCCAACCCATATGCTCGTCGCATTTGATGCGGGAAAAACAACATTCCGCCACGAGACATTTAAAGAATATAAAGGCGGAAGACAAAAAACGCCGCCAGAGCTATCAGAACAAATGCCCTTCATCCGTGAACTATTAGATGCCTATCAGGTGAAAAGGTACGAGCTTCCTCAATATGAGGCTGACGATATTATCGGTACATTGGCTGTGGAGGCAGAAAAAGACGGCTTTGAAGTCAAAATTTTCTCAGGAGACAAGGACTTGACGCAGCTCTCAACAGACCATACGACGGTGGCGATTACGAAAAAAGGCATTACAGAAGTAGAATATTACACACCGGCTCATATTGAAGAAAAATATGGTCTGCGCCCAGATCAAATCATCGATATGAAAGGCTTGATGGGAGATTCCTCAGATAATATCCCAGGGGTGCCGGGTGTAGGGGAAAAAACAGCGATAAAATTGTTAAAGCAGTTTGAAACGGTAGAAAACCTGCTTGAACATATTGACGAAGTCAGCGGTAAAAAACTCAAAGAAAAGCTTGAAGAATATAAAGAGCAAGCGGTGATGAGTAAACAACTCGCAACGATTCTTGTAGAAGCGCCAATTGATGTATCAAGCAAGGATCTCGCATATGAAGGTCCTCATATGGATCAAGTGATCTCTCTTTATAAAGAACTAGGCTTTCAAACGCTGCTAGAGCGACTAGGAGAAGCACCAGAAACAGGTGAACAGGTCGAAGTTGAAGCATTAGAAGTGAAAAAAATGACCGATGTAACGGATGAGATGCTGACAGATCATGCCGCCCTTGTGGTAGAACAGCTTGGAGATAATTATCATGAAGCGGATTTGATCGGTTTTGCGATCCATAATGAAAACGGTGCGTTTTTTATCACGAAAGAAGATGCACTTCAATCAGATGCATTTAAACAATGGGTACAGGATGAAACGAAGAAGAAATGGGTCTTCGATTCAAAAAGAGCAGTTGTCGCCCTCAGATGGCATGATGTCGATCTAAAAGGTGTCGATAACGATGTTCTGCTCGCTTCCTATGTCGTCAATCCTCAGAAATCCTATGAGGACGTCGCAAGTGTGGCGAAGGAATACGGTCTTAACATCGCATTTTCTGATGAAAAAGTGTACGGAAAAGGAGCAAAGCAGGCGATTCCACCTGAAGATGAACTGAAGGAACATCTTGGGCGAAAAGCAGCGGCGATCTCTGCTCTGCATGACTTAACACTTGAAGCACTAGAAAAAAATGATCAACATGAACTGTATGAAGACTTAGAGCTGCCGCTTGCCCTCATCTTAGGTGAAATGGAATCACTTGGCGTAAAGGTAGATATTGAGCGCCTAGAGAAGATGGGTGAAGAGTTAGCGAAAAAGCTGAAAGAATATGAAGAAACCATTCACCGCTTAGCAGGAGAAACGTTTAACATCAATTCTCCTAAACAGCTTGGCGTGATTCTTTTTGAAAAATTAGGTCTGCCGATTATTAAAAAGACAAAAACAGGCTACTCGACATCTGCGGATGTTCTTGAAAAGCTAGAAGATAAGCACGAAATCATTCGGTCTATTCTGCATTACCGCCAAATTGGAAAGCTGCAATCGACCTATGTGGAAGGCTTAATGAAGGTAACGCGCAAGGATACACATAAAGTGCATACACGATTTAATCAAGCGCTCACGCAAACAGGAAGACTAAGCTCAACAGATCCAAACCTGCAAAACATCCCAATTCGTTTAGAGGAAGGACGGAAGATTCGTCAAGCATTCGTTCCATCAAAAGAAGGCTGGCTTATGTTTGCTGCTGACTATTCACAAATTGAGCTGCGTGTACTCGCTCATATTTCTCAGGATGAGAATTTGATCGAAGCGTTTACGCAAGATATGGATATTCACACGAAAACAGCGATGGATGTGTTCCATGTTTCAGAAGAAGAAGTGACTTCCTCTATGAGAAGACAAGCCAAGGCTGTCAACTTCGGAATTGTATATGGAATCAGTGACTATGGATTATCTCAAAATCTTGGGATCACAAGAAAAGAAGCAGCTGCCTTTATCGAACGCTATTTAACAAGCTTTAAAGGCGTGAAAACCTATATGGAAGAGATTGTGCAGGAAGCGAAACAAAAAGGATATGTCACGACGCTTCTCAAACGCAGACGGTATATCCCGGATATCACCAGCCGCAATTTTAATATCAAAAGCTTTGCGGAAAGAACAGCCATGAACACACCAATCCAAGGCAGTGCAGCTGATATTATTAAAAAAGCCATGATTGATATGGCGCGTAAGTTAAAAGAAGAAAACTTGCAGGCAAATCTTTTATTACAGGTGCACGATGAATTGATCTTCGAAGCGCCGAAAGAAGAA
This sequence comes from Bacillus sp. DC4300-2b2, assembly GCF_049895685.1. Taxonomy (NCBI): domain Bacteria; kingdom Bacillati; phylum Bacillota; class Bacilli; order Caryophanales; family Bacillaceae; genus Bacillus; species Bacillus sp. DC4300-2b2. The sequence continues at coordinate 744,773 of NZ_JAFCSW010000003.1, read as the reverse complement.
ATTGCCATACTCGAAAAAATTGTCCCTGAAGTCATGGAAAATGCACTTCAGCTAGATGTGCCGCTAAAAGTTGATTTTGCTTCAGGCCCATCTTGGTACGACGCAAAATAATAGAGAGAGAAAAAGGAGCGAGGAGCATGCCGGAATTACCAGAAGTTGAAACCGTCCGGCGCACACTCAAGCGGTTAGTCGAAGGAAAAACGATTGAAACGGTCGATATCAAATGGCCAAATATCATCAAACGTCCTGGGGAGCCGGAAGAGTTCGCAAGAAGGATGGTAGGAGAAACGATACAAACCATTGAAAGAAGAGGAAAGTTCCTGCTCTTTCATTTAGACCACTACGTAATGGTCTCCCATTTAAGGATGGAAGGGAAATACCGTGTACATGAAGCGCATGAGCCATACGATAAACATGTACACGTCGTCTTTACATTTACAGATGGTACTGAGCTTCGGTATCATGATGTGCGAAAATTTGGCACGATGCATTTATTTCAGCCGGGTGAAGAGGAAAAGGAACTCCCGCTCTCACAGCTGGGGTATGAGCCTTTTGATGATCAATTCAGTCCAGAATATTTATGGGAGCAATTGAAAAAAACATCCCGCGTGGTCAAAACAGCGCTGCTTGATCAAAAGATTGTCGTGGGATTAGGTAATATTTATGTAGATGAGGTTCTGTTTAAAGCAGGCATTCATCCAGAAACAAAAGCGAATCGGCTCAGCCTTGAATCGTGTAAAGTACTTCACAGGCATATTATCGATACACTTCAAGTAGCGGTAGATGCAGGAGGAAGCACGATTCGCTCATATATCAATTCACAAGGTGATATTGGAACATTTCAGCTGCAGCTTCTTGTGTATGACCGGCGGGGAGAGCCTTGTCAAACATGCGGAAGCATCATTGAGAAAACAGTAGTCGGAGGGCGCGGCACACATTTTTGTGTGACCTGCCAAAAACGTCCTCAATAAAAATCAGCCATCAGCATGCTTCCTTTTTGCTGTGCATACGATAAAAAACATTCATTTTTCAGCAAGGTGTAGACTGACACACAGCCCACCTGCTCTTCATATAGTGAAGAAGAGTCTAAGGACGCTTAGAGACTCTTGATCATCGTTGCATGAACAGAAAGGAAGAGTTCAGGTATGATTTCGATTTCGCTCCTGTTTTTAGCTATTGCAGTCAGCATTGACAGCTTTTCTGTAGGCTTTACGTATGGACTTCGTAAAATGAAGATTCCATTTAAAGCGATTGTCATTATTGCATGCTGTTCAGGGATTGTGCTGCTCATTTCTATGCTGATTGGCAGCCTGCTGACGACATTCCTCCCTGTCTCAGTGACAGATAAACTTGGTGGAGGCATTTTGATAGCCATTGGACTTTGGGTCCTTTATCAATTTTACAAACCAGCGAAAGAGCGTGATTTGCTTCTTCATGAAAAGACATTGCTCAATGTGGAAGTGCAGTCACTTGGTCTTGTCATTCAAATTTTGCGAAAGCCGATAAGCGCAGATATTGACCGTTCTGGGACGATCAATGGAATAGAAGCGGTGCTTCTTGGGATTGCTTTATCCATTGATGCATTTGGCGCAGGGATTGGCGCTGCGATTCTAGGCTTTTCTCCAATTGTCATGAGTATCACTGTGGCCGTGATGAGCTCACTCTTTGTGTGTATCGGGCTTCGTTCTGGCCATTACTTGGCAAATTGGCGCTGGATCGATAAACTTGCATGCTTACCAGGGCTTCTGCTCATTTTAATTGGGGTGTGGAAGCTGTAAAGGAGGAAATCAATTGACGCTTGTCATTGGATTAACAGGCGGGATTGCTACTGGAAAAAGCACTGTCTCGCAAATGATAAAAGAGCAGGGCATCCGGGTCGTGGACGCAGATGTCATTGCAAAAGAAGCTGTTGCCAAAGGAACACCAGCTCTTCAACAAATCGTTCAAACCTTTGGCGAGGATGTTCTCCTGCCAAATGGGGAGCTGAACCGGAAGCAGCTTGGAGCCATCATTTTTTCTGATGAAGAGAAAAGAAAGCAGCTGAATGCGATTGTTCATCCTGAAGTGAGAAAGGAAATGCTCAAACAGAGAGATGAAGGGGTTAGTCAGCAAGAAACCTTCGTTGTCCTCGATATCCCGCTTTTATTTGAAAGTCAGCTGGAAAGCCTCGTCGACCGCATCATTGTGGTGTATACAACTCCTGAATTGCAGCTGTCGCGGCTCATGAATCGAAATGACCTCAGCGAGGAAGAAGCGCTGAATCGTATTCACTCTCAGAAGTCTCTTGAGGAGAAATGTAAAAAAGCAGACCGCGTGATAGAGAACACACAAGATCTTGCTTTTATCAGAAAGCAATTGCAAAACATATTAAATGAATGGGAACATACAGATAAGTAAGAGTACATACACGTACTCTTCTTTTTTTATGCTTTATTCTAATTTCCTTTGAAAAGAACAGCCCTTTTTAGAAAATATACGTTTATATACTGGCAATTACATTCTAATGTGATATACTAATTTCATAAATAAATTTATTGAGTATAACACATAATAGAGGAGTGACCTGTTCATGAAGGTAAAAGCAGCGATCAATGGGTTTGGCAGAATTGGACGCATGGTCTTCAGAAAAGCAATGCTTGATGATCAAATTCAAATTGTAGCGGTGAACGCAAGCTATCCTGCCGAAACGCTAGCACATTTAATTAAATATGACACAAATCATGGACGTTACGAATGTGATGTGACAGCAGAAGATGACGCCTTGATTGTAAATGGCAAAAGAGTGCTTTTGCTTAATAATAGAGACCCAAAGCAGCTTCCATGGGGAGAGCTTGGAATTGATATCGTCATTGAAGCAACAGGTAAATTTAATTCAAAAGATCAAGCGATGGGCCATATAGATGCCGGAGCGAAAAAAGTCGTTCTAACAGCTCCAGGTAAAAATGAAGACATTACAATTGTGATGGGTGTCAATGAGGATGATCTTGATCCTGAAAAGCACGTCATTATTTCAAACGCATCTTGTACAACAAACTGTTTAGCACCAGTTGTGAAACTGTTAGATGATGAATTTGGCATCGACAACGGTTTAATGACAACGGTTCATGCTTATACAAATGATCAAAAAAATATCGATAACCCGCATAAGGATCTGCGCCGGGCAAGAGCATGTGCTCAGTCCATTATTCCAACTACGACAGGTGCCGCTAAAGCGCTTTCTTTAGTGCTTCCGCACATGAAAGGGAAATTGCATGGGCTTGCACTTCGCGTGCCAGTTTCCAATGTGTCGATGGTGGATCTTGTGGTAGACCTAAAAAAAGATGTCACAGCAGAAGAAGTCAATGCAGCCTTCTCGAATGCATCTAAAACATCTCTTGCTGGTATTTTAGATTACACAGATGAGCCGCTTGTCTCTACCGACTTTAACACGAACCCTTATTCAGCAGTCGTTGATGGATTGACAACGATGGTAATGGAAGGGAGAAAAGTAAAAGTTCTTGCATGGTATGACAATGAATGGGGTTATTCATGCCGAGTGGTTGATCTTGTGAAATTTGTCGGCGCACAGATGAAAGAGCTTTCTGCTGTTTGAAATGAAGAAGACGATCGTCCCTTTTCAAGAAATGAGAGAAAATCCCACTAAAAACACAGCTTGCAAAATGGGTCTAAACAAAGTATACTATTTTTCGTGAACTTCTTGTTCGCAGACTCATTCGGGTATACTTAAAGGGTTAGGACCTCTTAGGACTAACTTTCCCCCGTGGTATATGTCCGGTCCGGCTGCTTAGAACTTCACTCTTTCATTCTTGTTTAAAGGGGGGTCCATGATGGAAACAATCGGACGTCACGTTATCTCCGAGCTATGGGGATGCGACTGTGATAAACTGAACGACATGGATTTTATTGAAAAAACGTTTGTAAATGCAGCTTTGAAATCAGGAGCTGAGGTAAGAGAGGTTGCTTTTCACAAATTTGCACCTCAAGGAGTAAGTGGAGTTGTCATTATTTCTGAATCTCATCTGACAATTCACAGCTTTCCTGAACATGGTTATGCGAGCATAGATGTTTATACTTGCGGCGACCTAGATCCGAATATTGCAGCAGATCATATCGGAGATGAATTAGGTGCTGAAACAAGAGAAAACATCGAAATTCCTCGAGGCATGGGTCCTGTACAAGTAAAACAGGCACAAGCCAAAGCACTGTAAACATAAAAAAGATTGCAATGGGAGCTGGCCAAAAGCATTAGATGCCTTTGTGTTATGCTCCTTTTTATATTTATTTGAGAAAAAATCCAACATTCCCCAGCTTGTCTATACTTTTGTTCTAGGAAAACAAAGGTTTTTTTTATAAAATAAAGAAAGAGGCATTATGGCAAAGGGGATACGTGTATGATTTTAAGACAAAATTTTAAACGGTTCATGTCAAACCATACAGAAACATCTGACGAGCATCCAGTGTCAGAACTGAAAAGCCATTACTACAAATCGACGAATGCACAAGTTTTTCAAGCGGTGGAAGCCATTCTTTCCCGAAACGATTCCTATCAAGTGACATCTGTTTCAGCAGAACGAGGTGAAATCAGTGCAAACATACGATTGCCGAAAAAAGCCTTTCTCGTGGCGACTGTCATTTCAATTCGTCCTTTTGAAACAGCTGTCGATTTTAATGTAACAACAGAAACGGCCCTGCCAACAGATTTCGGCTATAGCCAGAAGACCGTTCTGTCCCTTTATGATGAACTAGACAAACAACTTCCAAGAATAGATCGGAGCTGATGATATGAAATGTCCCACATGTCAGCACCTTGGCACAAGGGTGCTTGATTCAAGACCAGTAGATGAGGGGAAATCCATCCGTCGTAGAAGAGAGTGCGAAAGCTGCCAATATCGCTTTACGACGTTTGAGAAATTAGAAGAATTACCGCTAATTGTGGTGAAAAAAGAAGGGATTCGAGAAGAATTCAGCCGCGAAAAAATGCTGAGAGGACTCATCAAAGCGTGTGAAAAGCGTCCTGTCGCTTTAAAGCAGCTGGAGGATGTCTGCTTTAATATCGAAAAAGAACTTCGCAATCAAGGCATGTCAGAAGTAAAAAGCGAGCTTGTAGGTGAAATGGTGATGGACGAGCTGGCGAAAATTGATGAAGTGTCTTACGTTAGGTTTGCCTCGGTTTACCGGCAGTTTAAAGACATCAATGTCTTTATTGATGAATTAAAAGATCTATTAAAGAAAGAACGCTAAAAAGAGCTGGAGATTCTTCATGCTCTTTTTCCTGCGTAAAGCGTAAAACGCAAAAAGAGTGTACAATGGAAACAATCGCAATTCATGGGGAGGATCAGCATATGACAGAGCATTGGAAGGAAGTGCTAGCCGTCGATCCGTATGTCGTCAAAAGCGCTTCATTGCTCGGTGACATCGATAGACAGCTCATCACTCTTTTATATCAGCCGCTTATTGGCATGTCCGCTTTCAGCTTATACATGACGCTGTGGGGAGAGCTGGAACAAAATCGTATGTGGGGAAAACCTGCACCTCATCGGCAGCTCATGGTCATGCTGCAGACGAATTTAAATGATATTTTTGAGGAACGTTTAAAGCTTGAAGCGATCGGCTTACTCCGCACATATGAACAGGAAACGGAAGAAGGCAGACTGTTTACATATGAGCTTGTACCGCCGCTAAGACCGGATGAATTTTTCCAAGATGGTATGCTGAATGTCCTGCTGTACCATCGTGTAGAGAAAGCAAAATATATGCAGCTTCGTGATTATTTCTCTTACCCAGGTGTTCCTGCAGAAGCAAAGAACATTTCACGGTCGTTTGAAGAAGTCTTTCACGTATTGCAGCCAGGCGAACGCAAGATGACAGAAGAGATTCATCAGGCGACATCGCTTGATCAAGGCTATGAATATGTGACTGTTGGATCGAGTCAGCCGGCACCGCTCTCAGACGAATCCTTCGATTTCGATCTATTGTTAGCGGGTATGTCTGACATGATGATTCCAAGAAAGGCTTTGACAAAGCAGGTAAAAGAAACAATTAAGAAGTTAGCTGTTGTATACGGCATCACCCCGCTTCAAATGCAAAATATTGTGGCAGGTGCATGCGGTTCGGATCAAATGATCTCAACAGAAGAGCTGAGAAAAGCAGCAAGAGACTGGTACCAAATTGAATACAGAGGCGAACAGCCAAAGCTGATTGATCAAAAACAGCCAAGACACTTGCGACAAGATGCTTCAAAGACGCCGGCAGCGGATACTCCAGATGCAAAATTGATTGAAAAGCTGGATCATATTTCGCCTAGAGAGCTGCTAAAAGACATGGCAGATGGCATTGAGCCAACATATGCTGACTTAAGAATTGTCGAAGATATCATGCTCGAGCAGCAGCTAGAGCCAGGTGTCATGAATGTTCTCATCTACTATACCTTACTCAAAACAGATATGAAGCTGTCGAAAACATACATGCAAAAAATCGCCGCTCATTGGGTAAGAAAGAAAATCAAAACCGTTGCCGCGGCGATGAAAATTGCCAAAGAAGAGAACAGACAAATGACAGAGTGGGCGCAGCAGAAAAAGCAGCGCAGCACATATGGTTCAGGAAAAGTCGTCAGGGAAGAGAAACTGCCTGACTGGATGAAAGAAACCGAAACAAAAGAACAGCCGGCAAAAGAGCAAACGGACAATCTGTCTACAGAAGACCTCGAACGAGAAAAAGAAAAACTGTTAGATCAGTTTAAAAATATGAAAAAGTACAATGCACATTAAGGTGAGGTGAGATGGGATGAAACCGATCGGTCGTTCATTTGAACAGCTAAAAGGACGAGTAGATTTTCGCGTGAGATACAATCAGATTAAAGAAAGTGTGTTATCTGATGAAGATGTGAAGGCCTTTTTACAGAAGCATCAAGAAGAGATACATGAAGACATGATCAATCGCAGCTTGAACCGGCTCTTTGAATATGTGCAGCAGTCGAAGGGCTGCTCTTACTGCTTAGATGACGAAAACGTCAATGCCATTTTAGATGGGTATCACCCGAAGCTTGTGATCAAAGGTCAGAGTATTGATATTGAATATTCCCCTTGCCCAGTCAAGCTGCGGCTCGATAGACAGAAAAAACAGCAAGAGCTGATGAAAAGCATGTATATTCCGCAAAATGTCCTTCAAGCGACGTTCGCTGATCTGAACGTTGTGGGAAGACAAGAGGTCATCCAAAAAGTAGGTCAATTCCTCCAAAGCTATGATGAGACTGGAAAAGGAAAAGGCTTGTATTTACACGGAAAATTTGGAGTGGGGAAAACGTATATACTGGCAGCTATTGCGCAGCAGCTAGCGGAGAAAGAATACCCATCTCTCCTTGTTTACGTGCCTGAATTTGTAAGAGAGTTAAAAAATTCGTTAGCTGATCATACGCTAGAAGAAAAGCTGAATATGGTCAAATCCACCCCGATTTTAATGCTTGATGATATTGGGGCAGAATCGATGACAAGCTGGGTGCGGGATGAGCTTCTCGGTACGATCTTACAATACCGTATGGCAGAGCAGCTGCCGACGTTTTTCTCTTCTAATTTCTCACCAAATGAGCTGAAGCATCACTTTACGTACTCACAGCGCGGGGAAAAAGAAGAGGTCAAAGCCGCCCGTTTAATGGAACGGATTCTCTATTTAGCAGAGCCGGTCTTGCTCGAAGGAGAAAACCGCCGTCATTTATAAAAGCGTATGTCACTTGAAGGAGGAGCAAATGAAATGAACAAAAGAAAATGGCTGCTTTTTCTCGTGATTGGCATTCTTGCTGCTGCGCTGTGGTGGCTGAATAAACAGCATCTTCAGCTCGCGCCGAAAGATGTGAAGAATTGGGTGCTTCAATTTGGGATACTGGCTCCCTTTGTTTTTCTTTTCTTATCTCTTTTTCGCCCGTTTGTTCTCGTCCCGATTACGGTCTTTTCGCTGGCAGCAGGTTTGGCATTCGGCAGTGTCCTTGGGACGATTTATGCCCTCATTGGGGCTACAGCCGGGGCAACAGGCTCCTTCATGATTGCGTCAACCTTTCGTGCAAAAAAGAAGGAAACGGAATCAAACAGCCGAAAGCTGAAAGCGGTGACGTCCCGCATTCAGGAGCATGGATTTCTTTATATTTTGTTATTGCGTATTGCACCGATTCATTTTGATTTTGTCAGCTATGCGGCAGCCGCTTCACGTGCAAATTATCGTGCATTTGTGGCAGCCACCTTTTTAGGCTTAATACCGGGTACAATTGCGTTAAATGTTCTCGGCTCAAGCTTTGTCAGCGGCAATTATGCCGCCTTAGTGGTTGTTTGTTTGATTTATTTGATCTTTATCTCCGTTCCACTCATTTTAAAAAGAAAGATGCCTGATTTATTTTAGGCGTCTATTTTTTATGTTTCCCCCATATATATGTAACAGATGTCGTTAGGGGGGACAAACATGCTTGAAATAATCTTTGAAGATGAATATGATACCGCCGCTTTTTTACATCTTGCTGAACACTTGGACAGTCGGCATCACATGTCAATTCAACAAGGGAAAGACCGGCTTCTTATAGAGGCGAAGGAATCAGAAGAAGCACTTGAGCACATTGTGCGGCCATTATTGGTTCACTTTTTTTTGGAATGCAAAGAAAATGAGCGCATGCGCAGCATCCTTGAAAACACTTATTTTTTTAAAGATCCTGAAGAGCAGCACCAAATTCTTTCCATCGCTCACAGTATCATGAACGGGGACTTAGATGATATTCCCGGCATTCAGCAAGATCCGTCAAGAGAAGCCCTTTTAAAAAAGGAGCTTGAGGCAATTTCTTTACAGCAAGGTGTTTTTTCAATTGGTTCATTTATGACATTTAGGCTGTCAGAGTATGATCGAAGGCTGAAGAACTATGTTGAAGTGTCCATTGAAGAATACAAAATGGAGCAAGAGTATCAAAACTTCATTCAATCGCTTCGAGACTATGTGATGGCAAGAGAGCCTAGGCTCGAAAAAGTACATGTTGTGCATCAGGACCGCCTGGTGATTTGGGAATTTCGCTACGCTTCTGAGCGTGATCAAAAACAATACATAGACAGACAGTTTGTAAGAGAGCATCCAATGTATATTGATTCGCAGCTGATTGCACCGCTTGTCTCCATTGCACCGCAAAAAATTGACCTGTTTACAAATGATACAGGTCACTCGATGGTGCAAACTATTCAAAATATTTTTCAAGAAAGGGTCGAGGTGTTCCCGTCTCATTCATTCCAAGAGCAGAATGTTCAATTTGTACATGACCATTTCGACAAGAAAAGTGAAAAGCTTTCTTGATTTTCACGAAAAAACGTTTTATAATACGGTGTAACTTCATACAGAGACCGTATTGATAAGGACATGAACAAATGAACACCCGCTTAAAGAGAGGGAAGCCGCGGCTGAAAGCTTCCTAGCAGAGGACCATTTGCTTTACCACCTTTGAACATCAGCTGTGAACTTTTTAGTAATGGCTGACGGGAATTCCCGTTATCGAACCGCAAGCCGTATTTGCTTATGAAAAGCAAGTTGCAAATACGGGAAAAAGGGTGGAACCACGATTCCGTTTATTCAACCTCGTCCCTTTCCAGGGGGCGGGGTTTTTATATTGCCAAAAAAAGGAGTGACCAGAGATGTCAGAACAAATTCAACTTACATTTCCAGATGGAGCAGTCAAGGAGTTTGACAAAACAGCTACAACAGAAGACATCGCGGCATCAATTAGCCCGGGCCTAAAGAAAAAAGCACTTGCCGGTAAATTGAACGGTAAAGAAATAGATCTGCGTACGCCGCTATTAGAAAGTGGAACAATCGAGATCATCACAGATAAAAGTGAAGAAGCACTCGACATTATGCGCCACAGCACAGCCCATTTGCTAGCGCAGGCGATCAAACGCCTTTATGGAAAAGAGCATCACGTTCAGTTTGGCGTAGGTCCTGTCATCGAAAATGGCTTCTACTACGACGTGGACATTGATGTTGCCATCACACCTGAAGACCTACCAAAGATTGAAAAAGAAATGAAGAAAATCATTAACAGCAATCTTCCAATTGAGCGAATTGAAGTATCAAGAGAAGAAGCGAAAAAGCGCTTTGAAGCGATTGGTGATGAGTTGAAGCTTGAGCTGTTAGAGGCGATTCCAGAAGGTGAAGCTGTGACGATTTATGAGCAGGGTGAATTCTTTGACCTCTGCCGCGGTATTCACTTGCCGTCTACAGGGAAAATCAAAGAATTTAAACTGTTAAGCCTTGCAGGTGCATACTGGAGAGGTGACAGTAACAACCAAATGCTTCAGCGTATTTACGGAACAGCTTTCTTCAGCAAAGAAGATTTAAATGAGCACTTACGTCTGCTTGAAGAAGCGAAAGAGCGCGATCACCGTAAGCTTGGAAAAGAGCTGAAGCTGTTTGCGAATTCCCAAAAGGTTGGTCAAGGTCTTCCGCTTTGGTTGCCAAAAGGCGCAACGATCCGCCGCGTCATTGAGCGTTACATTGTCGATAAAGAAGTGCGTCTTGGCTATGAGCATGTGTACACACCAGTTCTTGCGAGTGTTGAGTTGTATAAAACATCAGGACACTGGGCGCATTATCAAGAAGACATGTTCCCCGTGATGGAAATGGACAACGAAGATCTTGTTCTTCGTCCGATGAACTGTCCGCACCATATGATGATTTACAAAAACGAGCCGCACAGCTATCGCGAATTGCCAATTCGTATTGCAGAGCTTGGTACAATGCACCGCTATGAAATGTCAGGTGCTTTATCCGGCCTTCAGCGTGTCCGCGGTATGACATTAAACGATGCACACATCTTTGTTCGTCCAGATCAAATCAAAGACGAGTTCATCCGTACAGTTCGCTTAATTGAAGAAGTGTATCAAGACTTTGGCTTGAATGACTACACATTCCGCTTATCTTACCGTGATCCAGAAGATACTGAGAAGTATTTTGATGACGATGCGATGTGGAATAAAGCACAATCGATGCTGAAGGATGCAATGGACGAGCTTGGCCACGATTATTATGAAGCAGAAGGCGAAGCAGCATTTTATGGTCCGAAGCTTGATGTACAAGTGAAGACAGCTCTTGGAAAAGAAGAGACATTATCCACTGTACAGCTTGATTTCTTACTTCCAGAACGCTTCGATCTCACATATATCGGAGAAGATGGAAAGCACCATCGTCCAGTCGTCATTCATAGAGGCGTTGTTTCTACAATGGAACGCTTCGTTGCCTTCTTAATTGAAGAATACAAAGGAGCTCTGCCAACATGGCTGGCACCTGTACAATTCCAAGTCATCCCGGTTTCACCGTCTGTTCATTTAGACTATGCAAAAAAAGTACAAGAACGTTTACAGCTTGAAGGTCTTCGTGTAGAGCTTGACAGCCGTGATGAAAAAATCGGATACAAAATTAGAGAAGCGCAAATGCAAAAGATTCCGTACATGCTTGTTGTCGGAGATCAAGAAGCAGAAAATGGCGCTGTCAATGTTAGAAAATACGGGGAACAAGATTCAGAAACAATGGATCTTGAAGCCTTTGTGAAACATGCAGTAGCAGAAGCAAAAAAATAATGAAGCAGCCAGTGATTCTTTTTAGATCACTGGCTTTTTTCTTTTTGGAAAACTTCCTCCACTAGTGATCCAATTCCTAAAAAGAGACGTTTAGATAGTACAAAAGTAAGGGTAAGTATGTACTATTGGTTTGAGACAAATTGGGGGAATGAAATCGATGAAGCAAACAATAAACTCTTTATCGTCACAAGTATTGGAGCAATCAGCTGTTTTTCGTGCATTAGAGCACTCGCTGGCAATGATTGAATTTAATGTGACAGGTGAAGTTCTATGGGTGAACGATATTTTTGCTAAAGCCATGGGTTATTCAAAAGAAGAGATGATCGGTCTTAAACATAGACAGTTTTGTCCTCGGCATATTACAGAACACAAAAGCTATCACATGTTTTGGAAGCGTTTGAGAGAAGGTCAAGTCTTTCAGGAAAAAGTACAACGGATCACAAAAAACGGCAGCAGCTTATGGCTCGAAGCGACATATTCACCTGTTCGAGATGAAGAAGGAAACGTAGTGGGTGTTGTGAAAGTGGCGACAGATATTACGGAGAGAGAACTCTCGATGAAACAGGTTGTAGAAGACTTAAAGGAGATGTCTGCGAAATTAATGGAACGAGCAGAAGTTGGCATTCAGCATAGCCAAAGTGTCAATGCCTCCTTTAATCATATAGCAAACGAAACCGATCAAAATATGAGCTTGCTAAAAGGATTAACGGAGCAGGTAGAGTCCATCAGCTCCATTGCGGCAACCATTAACAGTATTTCTTCGCAAACCCAGCTACTCGCCTTAAATGCGGCAATAGAAGCGGCCCATGCGGGTTCCTATGGAAATGGCTTTAGTGTAGTGGCAGCAGAAATTCGAAAGCTTGCGACAAATTCAAAAGAAGCGATCATCAAGGTAGATCAATATGTGAAGGCGATCCATGCAGAAGTAGAGAAGGTCAGCAGCGGAACAAGCCGGGCGAAGACAACTGTGTTTACAAACCGGGATCTTGTAAAGCAGGCAAGCGAGGAATTCATCATTGTAGGAGAAGCAGCACGTGGCTTAGACCGGCAAGCGCAAAGTCTAGCAGCAATCATTTAGCTCTGTGAATAAAAAACACCCAATCTCGTCAGGAGAAGGGTGTTTTTTTGTTCTATTTTAATATATCAAACAATTCATGTAAGTCTTTGATTTCATAATCAGGCGTCACATCTGTTTCATTTTTCTTGCCATGACGGTTGATCCAAACGGTTTGGATACCTACACGAGATGCTCCGAGAATATCTGTTTTTGGATTATCTCCAACCATGATCACTTCGTCTTTTGTTAAGTTTAACAGCTGAAGGCAGTGCTCAAAGATACCTGGATCAGGCTTGCCTTTCCCATAATCCCCTGAAATCACAATCTCGTTAAAATAAGGAGCAAGCTCAGGAACACCTGCAAGTTTTTCCTTTTGAAGGCTAGGATCTCCGTTTGTTAAAAGGAGCAATTCGTAGCTGCCTTTCAGGCGGTTTAAAACAGGGTATGTTTCTTCATAGACATATGGGCGTTTCCTACGCTCTGCTGCAAAGAAATCAGCCAAATATTGTCCAAATGCCTCATCGTCAATTCCCGCTGCCCTTAAGCCATTGGTCCAAGCATTTTTGCGATATTCTGGTGCAATGGCGTTCAGCTTTTGAAAGCCTTCGCTAATCGGTTCACTAAAATTGGACCACAGTCCTTCGAAAGGATTAATGCCGATCATGACAGTATAATCATATGTTTCATAGGAAGAGTACAGCTTTCTTGCTTCTTCACGTACAATCTGTTCAAACGATTCTGGATCGAGTCCATATTTCTTTTCCGCTTCCCGGCAAGTTTCCTGAAAAGTTGTGTGAATGCTTTTTTCGTCCCAAAGCAAAGTATCATCTAAATCGAAAAATACGGCTTTCATGATCTTCTCCCTTGTTATGTATGTGTTACCTTCAATTGCAAGTGACAGGCTCATGTTCATTTTACAATAGAAGAAGAGGCCAATAAAGAAAAGATTTGAGAGATCTTTGATCATTGACCGCACATGATAGAATAGAAAGACAGTAGATATGACATACATCATTTGAGGTGGCCGGTTTGCTTCATTTAATTATCATGATGATCGAGCGTGTAGGGATCATCGTTATTCTAGGATTTGTACTTGCCCATGTGAAGGGCTTTCGCAATCTATTGCTTCATAATCAAGGATTTCAAAAAAAGGCAATCCTTATCTTCATTTTTGCTTCTTTTAGCATTATCAGCAATTACACAGGAATTGAAATCCAGCAGCAAATTGTCATGAATCATGAGTTTTCTTATCATCTCGGCTCGTCAAGTTCTATCGCCAATACGAGAATTATGGGGATCGAAATGGGCGGTTTGATCGGGGGGCCGTTTGTAGGGATTGGCGCAGGGCTTTTAGCTGGAATTCATCGCTATTCCCTTGGGGGAAGCACCGCGCTCAGCTGTGCGATTTCTTCCATTTTAGCCGGTGTCATTGCAGGTTATGTCGGCAGCAGGTTTAAGCGGAGGAATCGGATGGTGACACCTCGCCAAGCAGCTTTTTTTGGTGTGGCGATGGAATCATTACAGATGATCATTATCCTTCTGTTTGCAAGGCCATTTGCGGATGCATGGGGGCTTGTCAGTATCATTGCCCTGCCGATGATTCTTGTGAATGGAATCGGCAGCTTTATCTTTTTATCTATTTTACAGTCAGTCATTCGGCAAGAAGAGCAGGCAAAGGCGATGCAGACGCATCGTGTATTTTTGATCGCCGATCAAACACTGCCTTTTTTCCGCCAAGGGTTAAATGAACAGTCTTGTAAAAGTGTGGCGGAGATCATTCATCGGTTGACTGAAACAGATGCAGTCTCCTTAACAGATACAGAAAAGATTTTAGCACATGTCGGAGATGGAACAGATCATCATATTCCATCTAAAAGCTTGATTACGGGGCTGTCGAAACAAGTCTTGATGAGCGGCAAGATTATGAAGGCACATTCGAAGGGCGAAATCAATTGTTCCGTCGCTCATTGCCCTCTTGAAGCCGCCATCGTGCTGCCGCTCACTTCTAACGGTCAAACGATCGGGACGTTAAAAATGTATTTCAATTCTCCGGTCGGATTAAGCAGGGTGGAAGAGGAGCTTGCAGAAGGTTTGGCGATGCTGTTTTCCACACAGCTTGAGCTTGGAGAGGCGGAAACCCAGAGCCGCCTGCTAAAAGATGCAGAGATCAAAGCCCTTCAAGCACAAGTGAACCCGCACTTTTTATTTAACGCCATTAATACCATCTCTGTTTTATGCAGAACCAATGTGGAGATGGCAAGGAAGCTGCTGCTGCAGCTAAGTATTTATTTTCGCTCCAATATGCAAGGTGCCCGCCAGCTGCTGATTCCAATGCATAAAGAGATTCAGCATGTGGAGGCATATTTGTCACTTGAACAAGCAAGATTTCCAAATAAGTACCATGTGACCTTTCAAATTGAAAAGGAGCTGGAGCAGGTGATGATTCCGCCCTTTGTGATTCAGGTGCTTGTTGAAAACGCTGTGAGACATGCTTTTCCTAAACATCAAACAAATTGTGAAGTCATCGTATCCGCTTTGATGAAAGATGGGCATGTTTATATGAAAGTAACAGATAATGGGCAGGGAATTGAAGATGATAAGATGGCTCAACTATTAAAAGCGCCTGTCGAATCACTAGAAGGAACAGGGACAGCTCTTTTTAATTTAGATCAGCGGTTAAGAGGGATTTTTGGTAGACAAGCTGCTTTATCGATTCATAGTGACCAAGGCACTGACATCTCATTTCGCATTCCAATGGATTATGTAAAAAAGGATGATTCTCGTTGATAAAGGTATTAATCGTAGATGATGAAGTGTTAGCAAGAGATGAATTAAAATACTTATTACGAAGAACGAAAGAGGAGGTTCAAATAGAGGAAGCAGAAAATATAGAATCTGCTTTTGATCGGATGGTCGATCAGAAGCCGGATCTGCTCTTTTTAGACATTGATTTATCTGGTGAGAATGGATTTGATATTGCTAAAAGGCTCAACCGGATGTCTGATCCGCCAGCAGTTGTATTTGCTACAGCCTTTGATCAATATGCTCTGAAGGCGTTTGAGGTAAGTGCGCTTGATTATTTAACAAAACCATTTGATGAAGAGCGGCTGCTCCAGACCATTCAAAAGTTTAAAAAATGGAAATCTGTTGAAACGCAAGAGCACCAGCTGTCAGATGAGAAAATACCCCAACAGCAAAAATTAGCGATCTCAGTTGATGACTCAATTGTGATCCTGCAAGTTGAAGAGATCATGTATGTAGGACTCAGCGAGGGGAAAAAGGTTGTGAAAACAAAGGATCACATGTATGAGGTCACAGAACCGCTGGTGGTCATTGAAAAGAAACTTCCTGAGGCTTACTTTATGAGGGTCCATCGCAGCTATATCGTGAATACCTCTCATATGAAAGAAGTACAGCCGTGGTTTAATTCGACGTACAATCTGCATATGACAGACGGGTCCATCATTCCTGTCAGCCGCACATATGCCAAAGAATTAAAGAAGTCACTCCTGCTAGAGTAGGAGGGCTTTTTTTGTTTGTATTTCAATACTCGTTTTTTGCATTTCAGTCATTGAATTCAGCGAGTTTTATTGTAAACGCTTCATTCATTTATTTCATGCCTTATACTGAGGGCAGTCGAAGAAAGAGGTGAAGGGGCATGAGTGCCACGAAAGTTTATGGATTTCTATCTCAAGCATTTATTTTTGCAACTGTAATGTTCGTTTCTAATCTCATTTCAATGTATTTACCGATTCCGATGCCCGCATCCGTTATTGGTTTGGTTCTATTATTTGTTTTGTTAACAACGAAAATCGTCAAACTGGAGCAGGTGGAGCAATTAGGTACATCATTGACAGGACTCATTAGCTTTCTATTTGTTCCCTCTGGGATCTCAGTTATTCAATCACTAGGTGTCATGCAAGAAGTAGGTGTGCAAGTAGTCGGCGTCATTATCATTGCAACCATTATGTTACTTGCAGCGACAGGGCTGTTTTCACAGCTTCTCATGCAATTATCAGAAAGACCGCAGAAACGTAAAGAGACAAAGGAGAGTAAATCTGCTCCTTCTCATTCAAATAAACCAGCTTCAAGTACGCATTAAAGGAGAGATGCAAAATGGGTACAAGTACAATGAGTCCTTATTTTGGCATTGTCGTCTCATTAGTCGCTTTTGGAATAGGGACATTCTTATTTAAAAAATCAAAAGGTTTCTTCTTGTTCACCCCGCTGTTTGTGGCGATGGTACTGGGCATTTTATTTTTGAAAGTTGGCGGTTTTTCCTACGCAGATTATAATGAGGGCGGCAAGATTATCAAATTTTTCTTAGAGCCTGCCACGATTGCTTTCGCTATCCCGCTTTATAAGCAAAGAGCCTTGCTTAAAAAATATTGGTGGCAAATTTTATCCGCTATTTTTGTAGGTTCACTTTGTTCCATTACGATCGTATACCTCGTAGCAAAAGGAATTCATTTAGATGCGGCTGTGATGAAAAGCATGCTTCCACAAGCAGCGACAACAGCGATTGCTCTCCCGATTGCAAAGGATATTGGCGGAATTGCAGATATCACAGCCTTTGCGGTCATATTTAATGCCGTCATTGTCTATGCACTAGGTGCCTTCTTCTTAAAATTGTTTCGCATTAAAAACCCAGTGGCAAAAGGTCTTGCACTTGGTACATCAGGACATGCGCTTGGGGTTTCTGTTGGAATTGAGATGGGAGAAGTAGAAGCAGCTATGGCAAGTATCGCCGTTGTGGTCGTAGGGGTTGTGACAGTTATCGTCATCCCGATCTTTATGCAATTGATTCTTTGATGGCGTCATTGTGTGAAAAAGTCTTGCCCAATTCGTCTCATCATGTTACACTGAAAAAGTTGTTTCAAGAGTTCGGTTACTTGACGGACAAATGAAAATTGTGTAGAATAGTTAACGAATTGAATAGATATCACAAGCAGAAGCACCCGCTTCTCACCTGATTGACACATGTTTGTAGTTGACAGGTTGACCGTACATTTATTTTTTCATGCAAATGTTCGCAGTGTGGGTGTTTTATATGCCCACACTTTTTGTTTGCCTGTAAAACATACAACGAAATGGTCAAAATGAATTGTGAACTCAATTCAAAATCTCATGGAGGTGGCTCACTATTAGCAAAGATCAATTAGTTAATGAAGGTATTCGTGCGCGTGAAGTTCGTTTGATCGGACAAAATGGCGATCAGCTTGGGATTAAAACCCGCCAGGAAGCTCTGGAAATTGCTGCTAAAGCTAATCTTGACCTTGTGTTAGTTGCTGCAAATGCAAAACCACCTGTTTGCCGAATCATGGACTATGGTAAGTTCCGATTCGAACAGCAGAAGAAGGAAAAAGAGGCACGTAAGAATCAAAAAATCATTAGCTTAAAAGAAGTTCGGTTGAGCCCGACAATCGATGAACATGATTTTAACACGAAGCTCCGTAATGCAATCAAATTCCTTGAAAAGGGAGATAAAGTGAAAGCTTCTATCCGCTTTAAAGGCCGTGCGATTACGCATAAAGAAATCGGACAGCGCGTGTTAGACCGTTTCTCTGAAGCTTGCGCTGAAGTAGCAACAGTAGAAACAAAACCTAAGATGGACGGACGCAGCATGTTCCTCATGCTTGCACCAAAAGTCGAAAAGTAAAGTAACAGAGGGAGGAAACATCCAATGCCAAAAATGAAAACTCACCGCGGATCTGCTAAACGTTTCAAAAAAACAGGTTCTGGTAAACTTAAACGTTCTCATGCGTACACAAGTCACTTGTTCGCTAACAAATCTACAAAGCAAAAACGTAAATTGCGTAAGAGCGCAATCGTAAGTGCTGGAGATTTCAAACGTATCAAACAACAACTTGCAAACATTAAGTAATTTGGAATAGGAATCATAGGAGGGAATTACAATGCCAAGAGTAAAAGGCGGAACTGTGTCGCGTCAGCGTCGTAAAAAGGTTCTTAAATTAGCAAAAGGTTATTTCGGTTCAAAACATAGATTATACAAAGTAGCAAACCAACAGGTGATGAAATCTGGAAACTACGCTTTCCGTGACCGTCGTCAGAAAAAACGTGACTTCCGTAAACTATGGATCACTCGTATCAACGCTGCAGCTCGTATGAACGGTCTTTCTTACAGCCGTTTAATGCATGGCTTAAAGCTTTCTGGTATCGAAGTAAACCGCAAAATGCTTGCTGACCTTGCTGTGAATGACCTAAATGCATTCAATCAGCTTGCTGATGCTGCAAAAGCACAACTAGACAAGTAAGTTTTATAAAAGATCATTCCTTCGAGGGGTGATCTTTTTTTTCTCATCATGTGAGGTGAAATGAATGAATATGGCTTTGATCCTGCTGCTTATTTTAATGAATGGCTACGGCTTTTTTCTCATGGGTGAGGACAAACGACGTGCCAAAGCACATAAATGGAGAATTTCAGAGGCGCATTTATGGAGTGCTGCGGTGCTTTTTGGCGCCGCTGGATCGTATCTAGGAATGCAGTATTTCCGGCATAAAACAAAGCATCCTGCCTTTCAAATCGGCATGCCTGTATTAATGATTTTGCAGTTGATCCTATTGGGATATATCCAAGTTATTTGAAAAAGGAGCAGACGCCATCAGGACGGCGTGTCTGCTCCTTTTTTTTGTTTGATTTTTTTAATGGGCTGATCCCAATCAATTTTGGTTTGAGGATAACGCTCGATAATGTTTTCCTCTAGTTTTTCAAAGTCTTCTAATGTAAATTCACTCAGCTTCTCAGGTGACTCCGTCCAAACGTAAATGGAGTGGACAAACAGAGGATGATCCTTAGAAGGAACATGCTTCTCCCCTTCAAACAAGACACCTTTATAGACGAAATTAAAGTTTTTGCGCGCATTTTGCTGTTCGTCCATAAAATAAAAGCCTTCTTTTAATTGTGCTTGTTTCAGCTTTCTTCTCGGATTTGAGAAGAATTTTACCGCCATGTAGAAGATGTAGACAAGCAGTGCAACAAGAGCTAGTCTCATGAGGATTACAAACATGACAGGATGCACCTCCAATACCGTTATCTGATGTACTACGAATGAAAACGCCAAAAGGTTTCAACTTTTTTTAAAAAAATATTTCGTAAAACGAAAAAATATTCATAAAAAGATCGTATTGAACGAAAGAGGTTTTGTATAATAAGAATGCACCATGAAGATAAAGGAGGATAAATGGAATGACAAAGCTAGATCAAACATTAACTATGCTGAAAGACCTAACGGATGCAAAAGGGATCCCAGGAAATGAACGTGATGTCAAAAAAGTCATGCAGACATACATAGAATCATATGCAGATGAAGTCTCTACAGACCGCCTTGGCAGCTTGATCGCTAAAAAGGAAGGAAACGCAAACGGGCCTAAAATTATGCTCGCAGGTCACTTAGATGAAGTAGGATTCATGGTGACAAAAATTGATGACAAAGGCTACATTCGTTTTCAAACAGTCGGCGGATGGTGGTCACAGGTCATGCTCGCTCAGCGTGTCACCATTGTGACGAAAAAGGGTGAGATCACAGGGGTCATTGGTTCAAAACCACCACACGTCTTGTCACCTGAAGCTCGCAAAAAGTCAATTGAGATTACGGATATGTTTATTGATATTGGGGCGTCAAGCAAAGAACAGGCAATGGAGTGGGGTGTGCTGCCTGGAGATCAAATCGTTCCTTACTTTGAGTTTACAGTCATGAATGATGAAAAAATGCTCCTTGCAAAAGCATGGGACAACCGCATTGGCTGTGCAGTGGCCATTGATGTCATGAAAAACTTACACAATGCTCAGCATGAGAATATTGCTTACAGCGTCGCAACTGTCCAAGAGGAAGTAGGCCTGCGCGGAGCCAAAACAGCAGCGGCTACGATTCAGCCTGATATTGGATTTGCCATTGATGTAGGTGTGGCAGGAGATACACCAGGCATCACTGAGAAAGAAGCAACAAGCAAACTTGGCAAAGGCCCAACGATTGTTGTCTTTGATGCTTCAATGGTCTCTCATAAAGGACTTCGTGATTTTGTTGTCCAAACAGCGGATGAGCTGAACATTCCTTATCAATATGACTCAATGCCTGGCGGCGGGACAGATGCTGGCGGTATTCATTTAACGGGTCATGGTGTTCCATCACTATCTATCGGAATTCCGAGCAGATATATTCATACCCATGCTGCAATGATTCACCGAGATGATTATGAAAATGCAGTGAAGCTTTTAACAGAAGTGATCAAAAGACTTGATCAAAAAACTGTCGAACAAATTACGTACGGTTCATAAGTAAGGAAGCCTTTCCTCAGTACAGGGGAAAGGCTTTTTTTATTGAATTTCCCAGGAAATGAACGGTGTTTTTTCAAGATGCGCCAAAAGAACTGTTTTTGGTAAAAGAAGAGAATGTTTCCTAGTGAATAAGGCACATGTGATCAAGCGTTTATTTTTGTAAGATGAAAGCAATAAAAAGGACAGAGCCATAGAATGCCCTGCCAAAAGAGAGTTTATGGAAGTAGGTGAAGCTACCTTAAGAATAAACATATTATTCTTATTTGTCAACTTGGTTTTAAAAGAAAGAAAAATCAATCAATTTATGTTATATTTGTAACAAATTGTTTATACAAAGGGGATGGTTAAATGAATGCGGTTACAATTGTAATAGGATCTATGTGTATTTTAGCGATTGCCTATCGTCTTTATGGCACATTTATGATGGTCAAGGTATTAAAGGTGACAGATGATCATCCTACACCGGCTCACACACTAGAGGACGGGAAAGATTATGTGCCGACAAATAAATGGGTCACATTTGGGCATCACTTTGCTGCGATTGCAGCTGCTGGTCCGTTAGTGGGTCCGATTTTAGCCGCTCAATTTGGGTATTTACCTGGTCTCCTTTGGCTTTTAATTGGTGCAGTCATAGGCGGAGCTGTACATGATCTAGTCGTCTTATTTGCGTCGATGCGTAAAAAGGGGAAATCATTATCAGAGGTAGCGAAGGAAGAGCTGGGACCTGTTGCAGGATTTTGTACAGGGCTTGCGATGCTGTTTATTATTACCATCACAATGGCAGGTTTGTCTATGGTTGTGCTTCATGCTTTAGAACGAAACCCTTGGGGGACATTTGCAGTTGGAATCACGATTCCGATTGCGATGGGGGTTGGTCTGTATTATAAAAAAACAGGCAATTTAAAGCTGGCGACATCTGCGGGATTTATTTTGCTGATGTTTGGTGTATTCCTTGGTCCAAATATTCAAGGAACGGCACTTGGTGATTTTTTAATGCTTGATACAAAAACGCTTGCTCTTGCCCTGCCAATCTATGCCTTCTTTGCTGCGGCTCTGCCAGTTTGGCTGCTGCTTGCACCGAGGGACTATTTAAGTAGTTTTATGAAAATTGGTGTATTCATTGCGCTGATTGCCGGAATCTTTGTCGTGAATCCGTCCATTCAATTCCCGGCGTTTACAGAGTTTGTGAATGGAGGAGGACCTGTATTAGCCGGTCCTGTCTGGCCATTTATTTCGATTACCATTGCTTGCGGTGCCATTTCTGGCTTTCACGCATTTGTTGGTTCAGGGACAACACCTAAGATGCTGGACCGCTGGAGTGATATGAAGCCTGTTGCGTTTGGCGCAATGCTGGTGGAATGCTTAGTTGGGATTATGGCTTTAATTGCGGCTACGGCTTTGCATCCAGGAGATTATTTTGCGATAAACAGTACGCCAGAAGTGTTCCGGACACTCGGTATGAGCGTTGAAAACCTTCCGCAGCTGAGTAAGGAAATCGGCCTTGATTTAGAAGGAAGAACGGGTGGTGCCGTAACATTAGCGGTAGGGATGGCGTATATCTTTACGGGAATTCCGTTCTTTAGTCATTTGGCTTCTTACTTCTTCCAGTTCGTCATTATGTTTGAGGCTGTTTTTATTTTAACCGCTATTGATGCGGGGACACGTGTGGCACGCTATTTGATTCAAGACTTCTTAGGTGAAGCATATAAACCGCTTAAACGAACTGACTGGGTACCTGGTTCGGTGTTTGCAAGTGCGCTTGCTTGTTTTATGTGGGGATACTTACTTTACTCAGGTGACATCGGGTCTATTTGGGCGCTGTTTGGGGTTTCAAATCAGTTAATGGCCTCGGTTGGGTTGATCATCGGTGCAACCGTTGTATTAAAAATTGCAGATAAAAGACGTTATATGCTGACTTGTTTAATTCCGCTAGCTTACTTATATGTGACGGTGAATTATGCAGGCTATTGGATGGTAGCGAATGTATATCTCAATCCTGAAGCATCCGGCTATAGTGTGCTGAATGCGGTGCTTTCGATCATCATGCTGATCTTAGGGTTTGTGATTATTGTGTTTGCGATGAAAAAATGGGTTGAAATCTGGCGTGATCCAGCGCTTCGAATGGAAACGCCTATCACTGGCTAAATAAAAAAGGCCGGCTTGCTTTTATAAGCAAACCGGCTTCTTTTATTGCTGCTGCTGAGGCTTCAAGCCTTGCTCTAATGTTTCAAGGATTTCATTTTTCTCGTTTTCTGATGCTTCTTGCCATAGTACCTCGAACAACACGCCAAGACCTGGCAGCATTTTTTCCTCGCCGCTTTGAATAGCATCTAAAATCGTATGTTCAAGCTGCTCTTGATTATGGCCAGTAATGTTTTGAATGACTGCGCCTCTTAAATTAAAATCCATTGCCCACACTCCTTTTTTGATGGTAATAGCCCTATTCTGTCTCAAAGACAGGTTTATTATGTAGTGTGCATGAGATATAATAAATTCATGATAATCAAAGGAGTTAACGTCGCTTGAAATATATAGAATCAGCTAAAAACACAAACATTAAACAGTGGAAAAAGCTCCATACGAAAAAAGAACGAACGAAAACGGGGCTGTTTCTCGTTGAGGGAATACACTTAGTCGAAGAAGCATTAAAGAGCGGGATTGTGAAGGAATTAATGTTCACTTCGCCCGATATGCTTCCTTCTCATATTCAGCCTGACATTGAGCTTTATGAACTGAGCGAAGAGGCCTTTTCTGCCATGACAGAAACAGAAACGCCTCAGCACATTGCCGCGGTCTGTACAGTTCCTGTTTTTGAAGAAAAAAAGGTTGAACGGCTTCTTTTATTAGACGCAGTGCAGGACCCGGGGAATTTAGGCACACTTATTCGAACAGCAGATGCTGCTGGTCTTGATGCTGTGATCTTAGGAGAAGGAACAGTTGATGCGTTTAATGGAAAAACGCTCCGTTCCGCACAAGGGTCTCATTTCCACCTGCCTATCTTAAAGCAAACCCTTAAGCAGGCGATCACGGAACTGAAAGAACGAGGTATTCCTGTATACGGCAGTGCTTTAAAAGATGCGAAAGAGTATAGAAGCGTAACGGCAGAAGGTCCGTTTGCATTAATTGTTGGAAATGAAGGGGCTGGTATTGATCCAGAGATTCTGCAAATGACAGACCAAAATTTATATGTGCCAATGTATGGGCAGGCAGAATCATTAAATGTAGCTGTTGCAGCAGCTGTTCTTGTCTATCATTTGCGTGGATAATGTTGCAACATGCGTTCATTTTCACTATAATGAAACTAATATTTTAAAAACCATGATAGAGGAAGATTGTTTCAAGAAGCGGCCTTATAGGGAGAATGCATCGTAGACTGAAAGTGCATTTAAGGAATGCTGAAACAGGAATTCACCTCTGGAGTTGTCACCGGGACCGCAGGCGTTGATCTGCGTAAAGGTGAACCGGATTCGTTTGATTCCGTTATGTCAATGAAGCTTATTCGCACATGCATTTGTGCTTAACAAGGGTGGTACCGCGACCACAACTCGTCCCTTCTTTTATGGAGGGACGGGTTTTTTTATTGTCTTCAAACGATCAAACAGCCGTTTATCCGAGCGGTTTTGTATATCAAAAGGAGGATTACACTCATGCAAGAAACGTTAAAACAGCTTGAAACAGAGGCGATAGCGAAGGTTGAAGCAGCTAGCTCGCTCAAAGAGGTCAATGACATTCGGGTTCAATATTTAGGGAAAAAAGGACCGATTACAGAAGTACTTCGCGGAATGGGCAAGCTCTCCGCAGAAGAAAGACCGAAAATGGGTGCACTCGCAAACGAAGTAAGAGAGCAGATTGCTGGTGCCATTGCTCAAAAAAATGAACAACTGGAAGCAGAAGAAGTGAAGAAAAAACTTGCTTCTCAAACGATCGATGTTACTTTGCCGGCAAGTCCAATCAAAATGGGGGCAAGACATCCATTAACGATAGTTGTCGAAGACATTGAAGATTTATTTATCGGAATGGGCTATACCGTTGAGGAAGGTCCTGAAGTGGAAACGGATTACTATAACTTTGAAGCATTGAATCTTCCAAAGGAGCATCCGGCACGTGATATGCAGGACAGCTTCTATATTACCGAAGATACACTGATGAGAACACAAACGTCACCAGTTCAAGCACGTACACTTGAGAAATATAAAGGACAAGGTCCTGTGAAGATCATCTGTCCTGGGAAAGTATATAGACGTGACAGTGATGACGCGACTCATTCACATCAATTTATGCAAATTGAAGGGCTTGTCGTCGATCACAATATTAGCATGAGTGATCTAAAAGGAACGCTGGAGACAGTCGCAAGAAAAATGTTTGGAGAAGATCGTGAAATTAGACTGCGTCCAAGCTTTTTCCCATTCACAGAACCGTCTGTTGAAGTTGATGTGTCTTGCTTTAAATGCGGCGGGAAGGGCTGCTCTGTATGTAAAGGAACAGGCTGGATTGAGATTTTAGGTGCAGGAATGGTTCATCCGAATGTCCTGAAAATGAGCGGATTTGATCCAGAAACTTACCAAGGCTTTGCTTTTGGAATGGGTGTGGAACGGATTGCGATGCTGAAATACGGCATTGATGATATTCGCCATTTCTACACAAATGACATTAGATTCACAAAGCAATTCAAGCAGGACTAAGAGGAGGAAATCAACATGTTTGTTTCATATAAATGGTTAGAAGACTATGTCGATTTAGAAGGCATCAAGCCAGATGAATTAGCAGAAAAAATCACAAGAAGCGGAATTGAAGTGGAAGCCGTTGAATATAAAGGTGAAGGCATCAAAGGGGTTGTCGTTGGACACGTCATTGAACGTGAACAGCATCCGAATGCAGATAAATTAAACAAATGTCTTGTTGATATCGGCGAAGACGCACCGGTGCAAATTATTTGCGGGGCTCCGAATGTGGAGAAAGGACAGCGTGTGGCCGTCGCAACGGTTGGTGCAGTCCTCCCTGGCAACTTTAAAATTAAAAAAGCAAAACTGCGCGGTGAAGAGTCTCATGGCATGATTTGTTCTCTGCAAGAATTAGGCATAGAAAGCAAGCTCGTACCAAAAGAATATGCAGAAGGCATTTTTGTTTTCCCGAATGACGTGAAACCAGGGGATGATGCCCTTCAAGCACTTCAATTAGATGATGCAGTACTTGAGCTTGGCTTAACACCAAATCGTGCCGATGCCCTGAATATGCTAGGTGTCGCTTATGAGGTTGCGGCCATTTTAGGAAGAGACATCAAGCTTCCAGATACAGCACATGACACTTCTTCCGAAAAAGCAGCAGACTATATTTCTGTTAAAATTGAGGATCAAGAAGCGAATCCACTTTATGCAGCAAAGATCATTAAAAATGTAAAGGTTGGACCAGCACCGCTTTGGATGCAAACAAGATTGATGAATGCAGGCATCCGTCCAATTAACAACGTCGTGGATATTACAAACTTTGTACTGCTTGAATACGGCCAGCCGCTTCATGCCTTTGACTATGACCGCTTTGGTTCAAAACAGGTGGTCGTTCGTAAAGCGACTGATAGCGAAATCATTCAAACACTCGATGAACAAGAGCGTACATTGTCATCAAAGCATCTTGTCATCACGAATGGAACGAAAGCGCACGCGGTAGCAGGCGTCATGGGCGGCTTTGAATCAGAGGTGCGTGAGGAGACGACGACGATTCTTTTAGAAGTGGCATATTTCAACGGTCAAACAGTCCGTCAAGCATCTAGAGACTTAGGACTTCGCAGTGAATCAAGCACACGATTTGAAAAAGGACTCGATCCGCAGCGTACGAAGCCGGCAGCAGAAAGAGCAGCTCAATTGATCAGCATGTATGCAGGCGGCGAAGTGCTAAGCGGTACAGTTGAGGAAAATCACCTTGAAGCAAGTATGAATGTCATCCATGTATCAACCGAGCGTGTGAACAAGGTGCTTGGAATGAGCATTTCAAAAGAAGATATGATTCAAATTTTCAACAAACTAGGCTTCACAGTCGGCGAATCAAATGATGTTCTTGTCGTAACAGTTCCTTCCCGCAGAATGGATATTACGATTGAAGAAGACCTCATTGAAGAAGTCGCAAGATTATACGGCTACGATAATATTCCATCTACACTGCCTGCGACAGCTGGCACCGTTGGCGGTCTCACGCCATACCAAGTGAAGCGCAGAAAGGTAAGACGTTTCTTAGAGGGCGCAGGACTTTCTCAAGCGATTACGTATTCATTGACGAATCAGCATAAGTCCACAGCTTTTGCCCTGCATCCAGCTTATGAAACGAGGCTTTCTTTGCCAATGAGTGAGGAACGCAGTGTACTAAGACAAAGTCTTCTGCCAAACTTACTTGATTCTGTAGCATATAACTTGGCAAGACAAGCTGATTCATTTGGATTTTATGAAACGGGTTCTGTTTTCTTAGCAGAAGCTGAAGGAGCAAAACCGGTGGAAAAAGAACACGTCGCTGGTGCGCTGACAGGCTTATGGCATAAAAATCTTTGGCAGGGCGAGAAAAAAGCCGTCGATTTTTATGTAGCGAAAGGAATTGCTGAAGGGTTGTTCGAAAAGCTTGGTGTGTCAGACCAAATCACATATGTTCAAGCAGAGCGTGAGGGTCTTCACCCAGGGCGAACAGCAGATGTTCACTTAAATGGTAAAGTCATTGGCTTTGTTGCCGCCCTCCATCCAGTTGTTGAAAAAGAATTGGATTTAAAAGAAACGTATGTGTTCGAGCTTGATTTAACAGATGTGATGACATCTGAAACGAAGGATATGAAATATACAGCGATTCCGAGATTCCCTGCTGTGACAAGAGATATCGCACTTGTTGTCGATCAGCATATTTCAAGCGGACAGCTGGAGCGTGTCATTTATGAAGCAGGCGGTCATCTACTCACAGACCTATCTGTATTTGATGTGTACGAAGGGGAACATATGGAAGAAGGCAAAAAATCTGTTGCATTCTCTCTTCAATATTTAAACCCTGAACAAACGTTGACCGAGGAAGAAGTGACGGCTGTTCATACAAAAGTATTGAAAGCACTAGAAGATACGTATCAAGCCGTCTTACGCGGTTAAAGAAAAAAGCTAAGGCCTCATGGGCCCTAGCTTTTTTATAGCATTTTTTTCGCTTTTAGTGTGTTGGCAAAATGCAGCTTTGTAAATTGACGTAAAGCATCTTCACCATGCAGCTTGATGAGCTTGGCGGCGGCCTTGTCTACATGAGGGCCGGCTCCTTTTGGGATGTCAAAGCCTGCAGCCTTTGATAATTTGTCCATTTCAATTAAAAAGGCGTACCTTGCGATAATGGAAGCCGCAGCGACTGACAAATGGATGCCTTCCGCTTTTGTACTAAAATACGTCCGCTCCCGAATGATTTTTTTCCCAGCCAGATGCCTGAAATAAATGCCTGGTTCTGCAAATTGGTCAATCAAAATAGCCGCAGGCTGCTGTCCGCCCAGTTTTTCTAGCACAGAGGTAATGACTTGGTTATGAAGCAGTGCCTTCATTTTTCCTTGACTCATGCCCTTTTCCTGCATCGTATTGTACTTTTCATTTCGGAGAACGAGAAGGCTGAACGGAATGGTTTTGATGAGATCTTTGGCAATGTTAATAATTTGCGGGTCCTTTAATCCCTTTGAGTCTTTTACGCCAAGCTCTTTCATTAAAGCAAGCTGGCTTGCATCAACATAAGCCGCACAAACTGTAATCGGTCCGAAATAATCACCTGTACCTACTTCATCTGAACCGATGACCGACATGGAAGCGATGCCGGGCGGCGGACTGTACTTTGTAACAGCAGGTGCTTTTTGACTTTTCGTATCAGCTGCTTGCAAGTGGCTGAACTGACTGGCTTCAGCTTCTGCCTTTTGTCCTTGAAAGAGCACTTTCCCAGATCGATAGGCTGTAATCGTACAGCCAGGGACTTTTGCTTGAAAGAGGGCACCTGGCGGCAAAGTGTCTGTTAAATGGTGCGCATACGCGCTCTTCATCTTTTTGAGGTCTTCTGATGTTGCTTTTAAAACGGATTGGGGCACAGTGGATAACTCCTTTTTACCTTGATATCATTGATTTCTAAAGTGTACCATAACAGGGAAGGGCTCGTCTTTCCATTCAATGTCTAAACATGTTATGATAGAGACTAGGATTCTCGTGGAATGGAGGAGAAACGTTGTCTGACGGCGGTAAAACGAAAACAACAGTTGAGATTTACGGACAGTCCTATACGATCATCGGACAAGAAACGAAGATGCATATGCGACATGTTGCGTCAATTGTTGATGATAAAATGAGAGAAATAAATGAAAAAAATCCATACCTTGATATAAACAAATTAGCTGTACTGACAGCAGTCAATGTCGTCCACGACTACTTGAAATTAAAAGAGCAATACGAAAAATTAGAGATTCAGCTAAAAGAAAAGGAATGAAATTACCGTGATCGATATCATCATTTTGTTTTTGCTTCTAATGGGAACGCTTGTCGGTCTAAAACGCGGGTTTATTCTTCAATTTATTAAATTGATCAGCTTTGTTGTTTCTATCTTAGTGGCTTCCATGTTTTATCAGTCACTTGCACCACAGCTTACGTGGATTCCGGCACCTAATTTTAGCGGCGGTCAACCACAGCTCGCTTTCTTTAGTGGGAATCTAGAAACAGCTTATTATAATACCATTGCGTTTATCATTCTGTTTATCTTGACCAAAATCCTGCTCGCCATCATTGGCGGATTGCTCACAACCATTGCAAGTATACCTGTGATTAAACAGGTGAACAAACTGCTTGGCGGTGTTTTAGGATTTCTTGAAACCTATTTATTTGTGTTTATTCTATTGTTTGTCGCTGCATTACTACCAGTAGATGCGCTGCAAACAATGATGAGCAAATCAATGTTAGCAGATGTGATCGTAAACAACACCCCTTACCTATCCGGTCTTGTTAAAGACCTATGGTCGACGTATGGAGTTTAAAAACTTCTCCTTTCCTGGAGAAGTTTTTTCTCATTCCATGACAGAAAGTTGTAGGATGAAGGGAAAGTTTGTATATTTATATAGGAAGATGCCAAAGCGGCTGGAGGATGAGAGATGAATAAAAAAGATATTATCAAACTTCTTGAAACAATTGCAGTATATATGGAACTAAAAGGAGATAATCCGTTTAAAATTTCTGCCTTTCGTAAAGCAGCAGCGGCACTGGAACAAGACGACCGCAGCCTTTCGCAAATAGATGATCTATTAGCATTACCCGGCATTGGAAAAGGAACCTTTGCTGTGATCACAGAGTATATTGAAAAAGGACAATCAGAAACACTTGAACAATTAAAAAAGGAAGTGCCTGAAGGACTTGTCCCGCTCTTAAAGTTGCAAGGACTTGGCGGGAAGAAGATTGCTAAGCTTTACCAAGAGCTTGGTGTCCATGATGCACAGTCGTTAAAGGAAGCATGCGAAGCGGAAAAAGTACAAGCGCTTGCAGGCTTCGGTAAAAAAACCGAAGAAAAGATTCTCGCTGCTCTTGAGGAGGCTGGAAAACAGCCAGAACGACTGCCAATTGGCTTTGCATTAGATGTGGCAGAGCGGATTGATCATGCGCTTGAACAGATGAAGGGGATTATTCGTTTTTCAAGAGCTGGCAGTTTAAGACGTGCACGGGAAACTGTCAAAGATTTAGATTATATCATCGCGACTGACAATCCTGAACAAGTCAGAGAGCAGCTCGTTGCACTTGAAGATGTCAAAGACGTCATCGCAAGCGGTGATACGAAGGTATCTGTCATTCTTGCCCTTGATTTTGAGATCAGTGTAGATTTCCGGCTTGTGACAACAGACCAATTTGCAACAACGCTGCATCATTTCACTGGCTCAAAAGATCACAATATTCGAATGCGTCAGCTGGCGAAGGAGCGCGGAGAGCGTATTAGTGAATATGGTGTGGAAACAATTGAAACTGGAGAAGTCAAAACGTTTGAAGACGAGGCCGCTTTTTATGCGCATTTTCAACTTCCGCTCATTCCACCAGAAATTCGTGAAACCGGAGCGGAGATTGATACGTATAAAGAAAGTATGCAATTTGTCGAGCTAAAAGATATTAAAGGCGACCTTCATATGCACTCGACTTGGAGTGACGGCGCATTTTCTATTCGTGAAATGGCAGAGGCATGTATTGCAAAAGGCTATGAATACATGGCGATTACAGATCACTCGCAATATTTAAAAGTAGCAAACGGTTTAACAAAAGAACGTTTACGTCTGCAAGCAAAAGAAATTGACAAGCTCAATCAAGAATTCGAGCATTTTCACATTTTCAAAGGGATCGAAATGGATATTCTCCCGGATGGATCATTAGATTATGATGATGACTTTTTAGCAGACATGGATTTTGTGATTGCGTCTATCCATTCTAGCTTTTCTCAGCCGGAGGAAGTCATCATGGAGCGCCTTGAAAATGCCCTGCGGAATCAGCATGTAGATTTAATTGCACATCCAACAGGCCGTTTGATCGGCAGACGAGACGGCTATGCCTTAAATATAGATCAGCTCATAGAGCTTGCGAAGAAAACGGGAACTGCACTAGAGCTCAACAGCAACCCGTCAAGGCTTGATTTAAAAACAGAGCATTTAATGAAAGCAAACGAAGCAGGTGTGAACATCATGATCAATACAGATGCACACAATATCGCCATGCTGGATCATATGGAAGTTGGTGTAACAGCTGCAAGAAAAGGCTGGACACCAAAAGCAAATGTCGTGAATACTTTTTCTCTAAACGAGATCAAAAAGTTTTTAACACGTGACAGGTAGTCGTTAGGAGGCTGGACCATGCTGCAACAAAAAGTGTTAGCATCATTAGAATTTCATAAAGTAAAAGAAAAAGTCATGTCCTATACCGCATCCTCATTAGGAAAAGAAAGAGCGCAGGACTTAACGCCGCTGACGGATATCGAAACCATTCAGCATTTGCTTGAAGAGGTAGCAGAAGCACAGGATGTCATCCGCTTAAAGGGATCTGCGCCGTTTGGCGGGCTGACGGATATTAGACGCGGGGTCAAACGGGCAGAAATCGGCAGTACATTAAGCCCATCTGAGCTCATGGAAATTGCAGCGCTATTATACACTGCGAAAAATATGAAGCACTTTCTCACGTCCCTGTATGAAGATGGTGTAGAGATACCGCGCCTTCATACATATGCAGAGACGCTGATATTACTGCCTGAAGTCAGAAAGGAAATCGAAAGCTGTATCGGTGATAATGGAGAAGTGCTTGATCATGCAACTCCGGCGCTACGAACAATACGTACGCAATTACGTTCATTAGAATCAAAAGTTCGAGATAAATTAGAATCCATGATTCGTTCACAATCTGCTTCAAAAATGCTGTCAGACACGATTGTTACCATTCGTAATGACCGGTTCGTGATTCCAGTAAAGCAGGAGTACCGTTCGAATTACGGCGGAATTGTTCACGATCAGTCATCATCTGGGGCAACGCTTTTTATCGAGCCGCAAGTGGTCGTGGATTTAAATAACACCTTGCAGCAAACCCGTTTAAAAGAAAAACAAGAGGTCGAAAAGATCCTGCAAATGCTGACAGCGAGCGTGTCAGAACAAATTGAGGAACTGCTTCACAATGTAAAGGAGCTTCAAACGCTAGATTTTATTTTTGCTAAAGCCAAATATGCAAAGGCAGAAAAGGCCACAAAGCCTGCTGTGAATGATCAAGGGGAGATTTATTTAAAGCGGGCAAGACATCCTTTATTGCCTCGTGATCAGGTTGTGGCAAATGACATTGAGCTCGGCAAAGATTTTTCAACCATCGTCATTACTGGACCAAATACAGGTGGTAAGACAGTTACCTTAAAAACGCTTGGTCTTTTGACACTTATGACGCAGGCAGGCCTTCATATTCCAGTTGAAGAAGGCTCGGAAGTGGCGATATTTGACCAAGTCTTTGCTGATATTGGAGATGAACAGTCCATTGAGCAAAGCTTGAGTACGTTCTCATCGCATATGGTCAATATTGTGGATATCTTAAAGAATTTGACATCTAACTCACTCGTGTTATTTGATGAATTAGGGGCAGGAACAGACCCTGCTGAAGGTGCCGCGCTGGCCATGAGTATCTTAGACGAGGTGCATCAGACAAATGCACGCGTCATCGCAACAACTCACTATCCTGAGCTGAAGGCTTACGGATATAACCGAGAAGGTGTCACAAATGCGAGCGTGGAGTTCGACATTGAAACCTTATCACCAACGTACCGCTTGCTCATCGGTGTACCTGGACGAAGTAACGCATTTGAAATTTCTAAACGTCTTGGTTTGCCAGATCACCTCATTGACCGGGCAAAAGCGGATATGCATGCCGAACATAATGAAGTAGACCAAATGATTGCTTCATTAGAAGACAGCAAGAAACAAGCAGAAGAAGAGCTGCATGAGACAGAAGTCTATAGAAAAGAAGCAGAAAAGCTTCATAAAGAATTGCAGAGACAAATTCTTGAATGGAATGAGCAAAAGGACAAACTGCTTGAAGAAGCTGAACAAAAAGCGGCAGAAAAAATTGAACAAGCCTCAAAAGAAGCAGAAGACATCATTCAAGAGCTCAGGTCGATAAAAAATGAGCATCGCTCATTCAAAGAGCATGAACTCATCGATGCGAGAAAGCGTCTTGAAGAAGCAGTGCCTGAGTTTGACCGAAAAAAAAAGCCAGAGCCGGTGAAAAAAGCAGC
Organism: Bacillus sp. DC4300-2b2; assembly: GCF_049895685.1. Taxonomy (NCBI): domain Bacteria; kingdom Bacillati; phylum Bacillota; class Bacilli; order Caryophanales; family Bacillaceae; genus Bacillus; species Bacillus sp. DC4300-2b2. The sequence continues at coordinate 711,070 of NZ_JAFCSW010000003.1, read as the reverse complement.
AAGACAGCTAAAATCAGGCGACGAAGTGAAGGTGCTCACCTTCGGGCAAAAAGGAACGCTGCTTGAACAAACAGGTGACAAAGAATGGAGTGTCCAAATGGGCATTCTGAAAATGAAAGTAAAAGAAAAAGACATGGAATTTATCAAATCAGCACCTGAATTTAAGCAGGAGAAAGCCATTACGGCAGTCAAAGGAAAAGACTATCATGTATCGCTTGAGCTTGACTTAAGAGGAGAGCGTTATGAAAATGCCTTAAGCAGAGTCGAGAAATATTTAGATGATGCTGTCTTAGCCGGTTATCCCCGTGTGTCGATCATTCACGGAAAAGGAACTGGCGCCCTTAGAAAAGGGGTTCAGGAATTACTGAAACAGCACCGAAGTGTGAAAAATGCTCGTTTTGGGGAACAAGGCGAGGGAGGATCAGGCGTCACCATCGTCGAATTAAAGTAAAAAGGAGAAAACGCATGAAAGCCTTTTGGGAAAATGAACTTGTGGAAATTGCCGCCTATTACAGCGTGGCCGTCCTATGTCTTGTCTTATTTCTAACCATTTTTGAACTCGTTACCTCCTATAAAAACTGGGAAGAGATCCAGCGTGGAAACTTAGCTGTTGCCATGGCAACAGGCGGAAAGATTTTTGGGATTGCGAATGTGTTTCAGCATTCAATCGCACAGCACAATTCCCTTCTACAAATGGTTGGGTGGGGCGTATACGGCTTTGTGATGCTGCTTGTCAGCTATTTCATTTTTGAATTTTTAACACCAAGATTTAAAGTAGATAAAGAGATTGAGAATGATAATAGAGCGGTCGGGTTTATTTCACTCATTATTTCAGTTGGGCTGTCTTACGTAGTAGCAGCCGGCATTTAAGGAGACGACATGGAAAAGCTAGCAAAAGTTTTAATCGTAGTTGCCTGTACTTTTGCGGTCATTGGTGCCGTTTACATGTTCCTGTAAAATGAAGAAGACAAAGTGAGAAAGCTGTCAGGGGTCCCTTGGCAGCTTTTATCTCACCCGAAGGCGGCGAATCACATGAAGCAAATTCTGCAAAAAGACGAACTCATAAAACGTATTGATACTTGTCTCCAAATGACATCCCTGCCAAGAGACATATATGAACCGTATATTGCACGTCCATTTCAAACGACTGGATTTTTTGATGATTTGAGCCCTTATGTTCAAATCGATCCGAGCGGCTATATTCTCATTCAATATGAACGAGGAATCCAAATGCTGCACAAAGAACAAAAGCGGCGGATGAAGTCATTTACTGGATTTTAGAAGACACGATCTTTCTCACAGTCTACATCGACATGATGAGGCAGTATCAAGTCGACAACATCCAGACGCATTTACCTAATGACCCAAGTATCCATCAACAGATTGTGGAGAGAGTAAATGAGTCATTTCGTGCAATTGGTGGATTATATGAACAGTGGCATCATGAAGGAAAAAGAGCATCAATCGAAACAACAGCGAAGAAATAAAGATGTTATGGAACCAAGCTGTATTTGAAAAAAGCAAACTGCCTTGAGGAAAAGTTTGCTATAATAAAATAGTACGAAAGTTCAGGAAGGAGGGTTTTTATGCAGTCAGATAAACGTTGGCTTCTGCATTACCCGAATCAAATTCCCCACGAACTCACCATCCCAAATGAGACGTTACAATCTTACTTATTCAGCTCCGCAGAGGCTGCACCTGAGCATACAGCCATTCATTTTCTAGGAAAAAACATCACCTATGAACAGCTCCAGGAAGAAGCATTAAAACTAGCTGGTCATCTGATGGAAATTGGCGTGAAAAAAGGCGATAGAGTAGCAATCATGCTGCCAAACTGTCCTCAATCCGTCATTTCTTATTATGCTGTTTTAATTGCAGGCGGCATCGTTGTTCAAACGAACCCGCTTTATACGGAGAAAGAACTGGCATATCAAATGGAGGACAGCGGCTCAAAAGTGCTGATTACATTGGATTTATTGTATCCAAAGGCCTATAAAATGAAAGCGCTGACAAGTATGGAGCACTTGATCATCACAAAACTACAGGATTATTTACCATTTCCGAAAAACATTCTGTTTCCTATCGTCCAAAAAAGAAAAAATAAAATGGTCATCCAAGTAGAGGAAAGTGAGACCATTCATCACTTCTCACAAATCATGAAAGAATCGTCAGTAGACCAGATTCCGGCGCTTGCCTTTGAACCGAAAGAGGATGTCGCTGTTTTGCAATATACAGGCGGAACGACTGGTTTACCAAAAGGGGTCATGCTTACGCATGAAAATATTTTAGCGAATACTGAAATGTGCGCTTCTTGGATGTATAAAACGACAAGAGGAAAAGAACGAATCCTTGGCATCATTCCATTTTTTCATGTATACGGAATGACGACCGTATTAAACCTTGCTGTCAAAGAAGGACATTCAATGATTCTACTTCCGCGATTTGACGCAGCTGATACCCTCAAAACGATTGAAAAACAGAAACCGACGCTCTTTCCCGGTGCACCAACCATGTATATCGCCTTGCTGCATCATCCGAACATTGAAAAGTATGACCTGTCGTCCATCACCGCATGTTTAAGCGGCTCGGCGGCTCTTCCTGTTGAAGTCAAACAGAGCTTTGAGAAATTAACAGGAGGACGTTTAGTGGAGGGGTATGGTCTTTCAGAAACATCACCAGTGACCCATTCTAACTTTTTATGGGGAGCGAACAAAACAGGCAGCATTGGCTGTCCGTGGCCTGGGACAGACGCAGGCATTTATTGCGAGGAAACGGGTGGACTTAAAGAGCCGTATGAGCACGGAGAAATTATCGTCAAAGGACCGCAGATTATGAAGGGATACTGGAATCAGCCAGAGGAGACAGCAGCTGTATTAAGGGATGGATGGTTTTTCACCGGAGATATTGGGTATATGGATGAGGACGGTTTTTTCTATATCGTTGACCGGAAAAAGGATGTCATTATTGCGAGCGGTTATAATATTTACCCAAGAGAGGTCGAAGAAGCCCTTTATGAGCATGAGCTTGTACAAGAAGTTGTTGTCGCAGGTATACCAGATCCTTATAGAGGAGAAACAGTAAAAGCATTTGTTGTGCCGAAAAAGGATGCTTATTTAACAGAGGATGAACTCGATCGCTTTGTGAGAACGAGAATTGCTTCATTTAAAGTACCGCGCGTGTATGAATTTAAAGAGTCACTGCCTAAAACGGCCGTCGGAAAAATTTTGCGCAGAGTTTTAATTGAAGAAGAAAAAAGAAAGCACGCTTCATCTGAAACAGCTGTTGATCAATTAAAGAAATAACGACCTTTATCATCCGGTCGAGCGACCGGATGATTTGAATGATGATAGTCTGCACTGGTATGATAAAGGTTGAAAAGAAAGAAGAAGATCTCTTGACAAATCACCCGTTTCTTTTTAACATAAAGTTATGAATGAATGCTCATTCAATTTAGAAAGGGACGAAGCACATTGAAGCAGAAAAGACCGAAGTACATGCAAATTATTGATGCAGCAGTTGTGGTGATTGCAGAGAATGGCTATCATCAATCACAAGTTTCAAAGATTGCGAAACAAGCAGGGGTCGCAGACGGAACCATTTATCTTTATTTCAAAAACAAAGAGGATATTCTCATCTCATTGTTCAAAGAAAAAATGGGACAATTCATCGAACGGATGGAAACAGATATCCAAAAGAAGCCGTCTGCCAAAGAAAAGCTTCTACTGTTGATTGAGGAGCATTTTCGCATGCTGGCGCAAAATCATCATTTGGCTCTTGTGACACAGCTTGAACTCAGGCAGTCAAACCTTGAGCTGCGGCAAAAAATCAATGAAGTGCTAAAAGGGTATTTAAATATGCTCGATTCAATTTTAACAGAAGGAAAGAAAACAGGAGAATTCAGACAAAATTTAGATGTTCGCTTAGCGAGACAAATGGTATTTGGGACGATTGATGAAACCGCAACAACATGGGTCATGAATGATCAAAAGTATGATCTGCCTGCACTCGCAGAAAATGTACATGATCTGCTGTTAAACGGAATACATCAATCCTAAAGACACTGTGAAAAAGGATGATTACATGGAAAAGATACTCAGCTTACATCATGAAGGACAGACAGCGCTCATCACGATTCAGAACCCACCTGCAAATGCCTTATCCTCTCAGCTGCTCACTGAGCTTAATGACATGTTCGATGAGCTCGAACAGAATGAAGAAGTAAGAGCGATTGTGATTCACGGAGAAGGAAGATTCTTCTCAGCAGGTGCTGATATTAAAGAATTTACCACTTTACAGGAAGAGTCTGATTATGCAAGCCTTGCAGATAGAGGACAGCAAGTTTTTGAACGGATTGAACAATGTCCAAAACCAGTCATTGCCTCGATTCACGGAGCAGCATTAGGCGGAGGACTTGAGCTTGCCATGTCTTGTGATATTCGAATCGCAACAAAAGATGCGAAGCTTGGACTTCCAGAACTAAACCTCGGCATTATTCCAGGATTCGGCGGCACGCAGCGCCTCCCGCGCTACGTTGGTTCTGCTAAAGCGCTTGAAATGATGGGAACAGCTGAACCGATTACAGGTGAAGAAGCATTTGCTTGTGGACTTGTTACAAAGCTGGCAGAAACAGAGGAAGAAGCGCTCGCAGTGGCCAAAACACTTGCGGGGAAATTTGCAGCGAAAAGCCCAAAATCACTTGAGTATGTGCTTGATTTATTGAACGCAACAAAATTGTATTCATATGACGGCGGAATGAAGCTGGAAGCCAAAAAGTTTGGTGAGGTTTTCCAATCAAATGACGCCAAAGAAGGCATCCAGGCCTTTATCGAAAAGCGCAAACCGAACTTTAAAGGGGAATAAGGGATAAGTACGACACAAGGGGGAGAAATAAATGAATATATTTGTTTTGATGAAGCGTACGTTTGACACGGAAGAGAAAATTTCTATACAGTCTGGTGCAATTCAAGAAGATGGAGCAGAGTTCATTATTAATCCTTATGACGAGTATGCCATTGAAGAAGCCATTCAGCTTCGCGATGAGCACGGGGGAGAAGTGACCGTTGTGACAGTTGGCGGTGAAGATGCGGAGAAACAGCTGAGAACAGCGCTTGCTATGGGCTGTGACAGGGCCGTCTTATTAAACGTGGAAGATGACTTAGAAGAGTGGGACCAATATTCAGCTTCTACCATTCTTTATCACTATTTAAAAGACAAAGAGGCTTCCTTGATCTTAGCAGGGAATGTAGCAATTGACGGCGGCTCTGGACAGGTAGCCCCGCGTCTTGCTGAATTACTCGGCTTTTCATATGTGACAACGATAACAAGCATTCAAATTGATGGCGGCTCTGCGTCGATTGAACGAGATGCAGAGGGTGATGTGGAAGTCATTTCTGCCGAGCTCCCGCTTGTCGTCACAGCTCAGCAAGGACTCAATGAGCCGCGCTATCCATCATTACCAGGCATTATGAAGGCAAAGAAAAAGCCTTTAGAAGAATTGGAACTTGATGATTTAGATCTGGACGAAGACGATGTACCATTTAAAATCAAAACAATTGAACGTTACTTACCGGAGAAAAAAGAGGGTGGCAAGGTGCTGAGCGGCGAGCTTCAGGATCAAGTCAAAGAACTGACAGATCTACTCAGAAATGAAGCGAAAGTCATCTAAACATCCACTTTACGATATCACGAGAACAAGGGGGAGCTTGAAGATGAGTAAAAAAGTTGTTGTACTTGGAGAAGGTCGTGACGGTAAATTAAGAAATGTGACATTTGAAGCCATTGCTGCCGCTCACAAAGTGGCAGATGGCGGTGAGGTCATTGGCGTGTTAATAGGGGATGACGTCAAAGGCCTAGCGGATGAACTGCTTTACTATGGAGCAGATCATGTCATGATTGTGGAGCATCCGCACCTTTCATATTATACGTCAGATGGTTTTGCGCAGGCGCTTCAAGCTATATTAGATCAGGTCGATCCAGATGCTGTGCTTTTTGGCCATACGTCTATCGGAAAAGACTTGTCGCCGAAAATAGCCGCACGTCTTCAGACTGGCTTGATTTCAGATGCGATCGATGTAAGCGTTACCGGCGAACATCTTGTTTTCACTAGACCGATTTACTCTGGAAAAGCCTTTGAAAAAGTCATTTCAACAGACCGCCTGCTTCTAGCGACCATTCGGCCAAACAACGTGGCGCCACTTGAGCGGGATGCGTCACGAGGCGGAGAAGTCACACCAGTTTCTGTCGATATTCAGAACCTTCGGACGATCGTGAAGGAAGTCATTAAAAAAACGTCAGAGGGTGTAGATTTATCGGAAGCAAAGGTCATTGTTGCTGGAGGGCGCGGGGTTAAAAGCAAGGAAGGCTTTGAACCGCTGAATGAACTTGCTGAGACGCTCGGGGCAGCAGTCGGAGCCTCGCGTGGCGCCTGTGACGCCGATTACTGTGATTATGCCCTGCAAATTGGTCAAACGGGAAAAGTCGTCACACCTGATCTTTATATTGCATGCGGGATATCAGGAGCGATTCAGCATTTAGCGGGAATGTCTAACAGTAAAGTCATTGTGGCCATCAACAAAGACCCAGAAGCAGAAATCTTCAAAATCGCCGATTACGGAATCGTCGGTGACTTGTTTGAAGTGGTACCGCTTTTGAATGAAGAGTTAAAAAAGATGAATATCCACTCGTAACGCTCATACACTCAGAATGCCTAGGTATTCTGGGTTTTTTTGTATGTAATTAAGAAGAAAAGGAGCGGTTGACAAGTGAAGGGGACAGTAAAAGTCAATGACGTGATCGGACGCATTTCTAAACACATTTATGGGCACTTTCAGGAGCATTTAGGAAGAGGGATTTATGACGGGATTTGGGTAGGAAAAGACTCAGAGATTGACCATATTGAAGGGATTCGTACCGATGTGCTGAAGGCCCTTCAAGCATTACATATTCCGGTGCTGAGGTGGCCGGGGGGCTGTTTCGCAGACGAATATCACTGGGCAAATGGTGTAGGTGATCTCAGTGAACGAAAGCCGATGGTAAATACCCATTGGGGTGGTACGGTTGAATCCAATGCATTTGGTACACATGAATTTATGGCATTGTGTGAGCTGCTTGAATGTGAGCCATACATTTGCGGCAATGTGGGAAGCGGGTCTGTTCAAGAATTAGCCGATTGGGTCGAATACATGACATTTCCAAAAGGGACACCTATGTCCGATTGGCGCATTCAAAATGGAAAACAAGAACCTTGGCAGCTGACCTATGTTGGTGTAGGCAATGAAAGCTGGGGCTGCGGCGGGAATATGACGCCTGAATACTATGCAGATTTATATAAACGCTATCAAACGTACGTAAGAGAATTTGCAGGGCAGCGTATTTATAAAATCGCCTGCGGTGCGAATTCTAATGACGTGAATTGGACGAAAGTATTGATGGAGCGGGCTGCACCGTGGATGGATGGGCTCAGCTTACATTATTACACCGTACCTGGTACATGGGAGAAGAAAGGGTCAGCGACTGAATTTGATGAGGATGAATGGTTTATCACGCTGAAAAAAGCCTATGAGATGGAACGGCTTGTCGAGGACCATGGTGAAATCATGGATCGTTATGACCCAGACAAGCGAATTGGGATGATTATTGATGAATGGGGGACATGGTATGACCCAGAGCCAGGGACAAATCCTGGGTTTTTATATCAGCAAAACACACTAAGAGATGCCCTTGTGTCCGCCCTCCATTTTCATATTTTTCATCGCCATTGCGAGCGGATTCATATGGCAAATATTGCTCAGACGGTCAATGTGTTGCAAGCGATGGTATTAACAAAGGACGAAAAGATGCTTCTGACGCCTACGTATCATGTATTTCACATGTTTCAAGTACATCAAGAGGAAGAAGCGCTTGAAGTGGAGTTCGTTTCACCGCCGTATGAACGAAAAGGTGAAAAAATTCCTCAGGTCAGTGTGTCAGCCTCACGTTCATCAGGTAAGATGCATATTAGCTACTGTCACCTGAATCCGCATGAACAAAAAGAGGTATCCCTTGCCATTGAAGGGGTTGATGCACAAACGAAAGTCATCGGACGTGTGCTGACAGCTGATCGCATGAATGCGCATAATACATTTGATGATCCTCATTCTGTTCAGCCAAAAGATTTTCAGCAAATGACTGTAAATCCCGGTGAATTAACGGTAGAGCTGCCGCCAATGTCAGTGGTCATGATAACTGTCGACCTCACTTGATTGCATATTTCGATGTTTGATGAGAAGAATGTTGGGGCATCATACATTGTAAATGAAGCGGAAAGGATGTCATGTCATATGCTTAGAACCATTCTCATGATCATCGGTGCGATTGTTGTCATTGGTGCGATTATACGGTTTGTTTTTTAATTCATTTCCTAAAAAATGATTCGTAAGCATTTCATTCGCAAGTCACATTGGTAGATGCTATACTAAAAAGCATAATTTACATTGGAGGAATGAATAATGGCAATCGTAAAAGCTACTGACGCAACATTTTCACAAGAAACTGCAGAAGGTGTTGTTCTTGCAGATTTTTGGGCACCATGGTGTGGACCTTGTAAAATGATTGCTCCAGTTCTTGAAGAACTTGATCAAGAAATGGGCGACAAAATGAAAATTGTAAAAATTGATGTAGACGATAACCAAGAAACTGCTGGTAAATACGGCGTTATGAGTATCCCAACACTTCTTGTTCTAAAAGACGGTGAAGTTGTAGAAACTTCTGTTGGTTTCAAACCAAAAGAAGCACTTGCTGAACTTGTCAACAAACATCTATAAACCGATCTATGTCCAAGCGGCATAATCATTGAAGCGGTTCTCGTAAAGACGAGAGCCGCTTTTCTTTCAACATGGTATAAAACAAATGTTCGTGATACACTAGAAGGAGTGAAAGAGGAAAACAAGGACGGATGAAAATATGAACAAACTAATCAAAGAAAAGCTGTCAGTCCTGCCGGATCAACCAGGCTGTTACTTAATGAAAGATAGACAAAATACGATCATTTACGTGGGAAAGGCAAAGGTGTTAAAAAATAGGGTGCGCTCTTATTTCACTGGATCACATGACGCCAAAACGCAGCGGCTTGTCAGTGAAATTGAAGACTTTGAATACATTGTCACCTCTTCTAATATGGAGGCGCTCATTTTAGAGCTGAATTTAATCAAAAAATATGACCCAAAATACAATGTCATGCTCAAGGATGACAAGACGTATCCATTTATAAAAATTACGAATGAACGCCACCCTAAGCTGATCGTGACCCGCAATGTAAAAAAGGACAAAGGGAAATATTTCGGTCCATACCCAAACGTACAAGCAGCACGAGAAACGAAAAAGCTGCTCGACCGCTTATATCCACTGAGAAAATGTGCCACCCTTCCTGATCGCGTCTGCCTTTATTATCATCTTGGGCAATGTCTTGCACCATGTGTGTATGACATTTCCGAGGAAACGAATAAGCAGCTCGTGGACGAAATCACAAGGTTTCTAAACGGAGGACATCAGCAAATCAAAAAAGAACTGACCGAAAAGATGCAGGAAGCTGCTGAAAATTTAGAGTTTGAACGGGCAAAAGAACTGAGAGACCAAATCGCTTATATCGACTCAACGATGGAAAAACAGAAAATGACGATGAGTGATTTATCAGATCGAGATGTCTTCGCCTATGCCTATGATAAAGGCTGGATGTGTGTCCAAGTTTTCTTTATCAGACAGGGGAAATTGATTGAACGTGATGTCAGCCTGTTTCCTATGTATCAGGACCCTGAAGAGGAGTTCCTCACGTTTATGGGGCAATTTTATGAAAAGAACAACCATTTTCTGCCGAAGGAAATTTTGGTGCCGGACAGTGTCGATCAAGAGATGATTGAGCAATTACTTGAGACAAACGTTCACCAGCCGAAAAAAGGAAAGAAAAAGGATTTACTTTTACTTGCCCATCAAAATGCCAAAATCGCTTTAAAAGAAAAGTTTTCGCTCATTGAGCGTGATGAAGAGCGGACAATTGGTGCGGTGAAGCAGCTTGGGGATGCGCTTAATATTTATATGCCGTACAGAATTGAGGCGTTTGATAACTCCAATATTCAAGGAGCAGACCCGGTTTCTGCCATGGTCGTCTTTCAGGACGGGAAGCCATATAAAAAGGAATACCGAAAATACAAAATTAAAACCGTCTCAGGACCAGATGATTATGCATCCATGCGTGAAGTCATTAGAAGACGATATACCCGCGTGTTAAAGGATGAACTGCCGCTGCCAGATTTAATTTTAATTGACGGAGGAAAAGGACAGATCAACGCAGCCATCGATGTGCTTGAAAATGAATTGAATCTGTCTGTCCCAGTCGCAGGTCTTGTAAAAGATGAAAAACATCGGACATCGAATCTCATGATGGGAGATACACTTGAAATTGTTGCGCTAGAGCGAAATAGCCAAGCTTTTTACTTATTGCAGCGCATTCAAGATGAAGTGCACCGATTCGCCATTAGCTTTCACCGACAGCTGCGCGGAAAAAATGCATTCCAGTCTATTTTAGACGATGTACCAGGTATCGGAGAAAAGCGTAAAAAGCAGCTCCTCAAACATTTTGGCTCTGTGAAAAAGATGAAAGAAGCCTCTATCCAAGACTTTCAGGAGGCTGGCATTCCGAAACAGACGGCTGAACTTTTAATGGAAGCATTAAAAAAATAGATTGTACTTTTACCAAAAGTTTGTTAAGATGTGACTAATTTAATAAATGAACGTGTTGTTTGTTGAAGATAGAGGTGCGAACTTCAAGAGTAAGCCTTCGGAGATCGATGGGATCTAAGAAGAGGGCTGAAAGGGGAGCGTCGCCGAAGTGAATAAAATCCACTCATTTTATTCGCTGGCTGTACATTGAAGAAATGTAGGGCTGTCAAGAATTCAATTCTTGGAGGGCTATCTCATTGTTTGCATCGTTTAATGATGATTTTAAAGCAATGGGAGATTTGTCTCTCATTGCTTTTTTATTTGCAGTGAGCGGACAGTCTCCAAAGCAGCCTCTTCTCTCACACGTGAACTTTTGAAAAAGGGTGGTAGACATGGGACTAATTGTACAAAAATTTGGCGGAACTTCCGTTGGGTCAACAGAAAAAATTCGCAATGGCGCAGAGAGAGTGATCGCTGAACGCGAGGCAGGACATGATGTGGTTGTGGTTGTATCAGCGATGGGTAAATCAACAGATGTTCTAGTAGAGCTAGCGAAAGAACTTACAGACGATCCAAGCAAAAGAGAAATGGATATGCTGCTCGCAACTGGTGAACAGGTGACCATTTCATTATTAACGATGGCGCTCCAAGCAAGAGGCTATGATGCCATTTCCTTTACAGGCTGGCAGGCTGGTATGAAAACAGAGCATGTACACGGAAATGCAAGAATCGTGGACATTGATGAAGCAAGAATAAAAGAGGAATTAGGTGCGGGGAAAGTCGTTGTTGTGGCAGGCTTCCAAGGAATTGCAGATGACTTACATATCACAACACTTGGACGCGGAGGATCAGATACGACTGCTGTGGCACTGGCTGCCGCATTAAAAGCTGATAAATGTGATATTTACACAGATGTACCAGGTGTGTTTACGACAGATCCGCGTTATGTACCATCCGCGCGGAAACTTGCGGGTATTTCATACGATGAGATGCTTGAGCTGGCTAATTTAGGAGCTGGGGTCCTGCATCCAAGAGCTGTTGAATTTGCGAAAAATTATCAAGTCCCGCTAGAAGTCCGTTCTAGTATTGAAAATGAATCGGGTACGTTAATTGAGGAGGAATCATCCATGGAACAAAATTTAGTCGTCAGAGGCATTGCGTTTGAAGATCAGATTACACGAGTGACAGTGTGCGGGCTTTCAAGCGGTTTAACAACATTATCGACCATTTTTACGACGCTTGCGAAACAGAATATCAATGTTGATATCATCATTCAGTCTGTCACAAGCACCAACCAGACGTCGATCTCTTTCTCTGTGAAAACGGATGATTTGTCCAAAACAGTTGAAGTATTAGAAGAATATAAAGGGGCGCTTGGCTACGAGCAGATTGAGACAGAAAGCAAATTAGCGAAAGTATCCATTGTGGGATCTGGAATGGTCTCAAATCCAGGCGTAGCTGCTGAAATGTTTGCTGTATTAGCGCAAAAAGACATTCAAGTGAAAATGGTCAGTACGTCTGAAATCAAAGTCTCAACAGTAGTCGGCCGTGATGATATGGTCAAAGCGGTTGAAGCGCTGCATGATGCGTTTGATTTATCAAAGGTGAGCGCAGCTGCTCACTCTTAAAAAGGTAAAGAGGTGATCTCATGAAAGTGGGACGCCTCTTTTTTCTATATGGAATTGGTTGAAACGAGCGTAAACCCATTCATTAAGTATGCTATGATAGATGAAGACATATAAAAAGGCGTGACCTAAAGTCCGCGCCTTTTATCAAGAGTATTAGCTAGGGTCTCTTAAATCCCATTTAACGGTTAAAATGACTTTCTCAGCACGCTTTTTCACTTGTTCATAGGATTCAGCTACGTGCTCATTAAGAAGCTGAATTTGTTCAGCAATAAAACCGGCTTCCATCTGAAAGCATGGCTCCTTTTGATAGGTGAGTCGATTTGATACTAGTGGACCTTCGAGCTCAAACTCAATTTCCTGTTTTTTCGAATGGACCATTGTGAGAGTCCCCCATCCGGCAGCATGGAAAAATTCGGGGATCTTTTCCCATGACTCTTGAGGAAATTTACGAGCAAGCAGTTTACCCGCAAAATACATCATAGATGAATGGTCCTGACCAAGAATATCTGGTAGCAGAACTTCGCGTATCAGCTCGTAGGCAAATCCATTGACTTCAATTTCTTTTAGCTGTTCTAAGTTAGATTCGAATTTATTCATTGTACGGCTCCCCTCTTTCAACAATTTATTATAGCTTATGTGGGCATATGATGACAGAGTTTTCCCTGAAGTCTAAGAAATTCTTATTGTAGTAAAACGAATTTTGATTTAAAACTTTTAAATTTCGGAAAATTTTAATTTATGTACGCGGTTTCTTGACGCTTTTTTGACATAGGAGTAAAATGAAATTGTCAATAAATTTGAATAAAGTGCTTACAATTGAAAGAAGCGGGGGTAAGACAATTTTCAAGCAATTGCACTTTTTTTACTAGGGGGTAAAGTAATGTCGGGGAACAAAGAATTTTTTTATCGGAGATTGCATTCTTTGCTTGGCGTCATTCCGGTCGGTCTATTTTTAGTACAGCACTTAGTGATTAACCACTTTGCGACGGATGGACCAGAGGCGTTTAACAAAGCTGCACACTTTATGGAACAGCTGCCATTCAGGTACGCACTTGAGCTGTTCGTGATTTTCTTACCACTGATCTATCATGCTGTTTATGGGGTGTACATAGCCTTTACGGCACAAAACAACACGTCTCGCTTCAGTTACTTAAGAAACTGGTTGTTCAGACTGCAAAGGATTTCAGGTATTATCACATTGATTTTTGTCACTTGGCACGTATGGGAAACGCGCATTCAAGCTCAGCTTGGAGCTGAAGTTAACTATGACATGATGGCGAATATTTTAAGCTCTCCATTTATGCTAGGCTTCTATATTGTCGGCGTTTTATCTACTATTTTCCACTTTGCTAATGGCTTGTGGTCATTTGCTGTCAGCTGGGGAATTACGGTTTCACCACGCTCACAAAGAATCTCCACATTTGTGACATTAGGTATATTTATAGCGCTTTCATATGTAGGGCTAAGAGCAATTTTCGCTTTTGTTTAAGAGGAAATAGATTAGTAGAAGAGGGAGAGGGGCTACAATGAGTAATTCTAGCATCATCGTTGTCGGAGGCGGCTTAGCTGGTCTCATGGCAACTATTAAAGCAGCAGAAGCGGGAACAGCTGTTCAACTATTTTCAATCGTACCAGTGAAACGTTCGCATTCTGTATGTGCACAGGGCGGAATCAACGGAGCGGTTAATACAAAAGGTGAAGGGGATTCACCTTATGAGCATTTTGATGACACGGTATACGGCGGAGATTTCTTAGCCAACCAGCCGCCAGTAAAGGCAATGTGTGAAGCAGCGCCGTCCATTATCCACTTACTTGATCGCATGGGTGTTATGTTTAATAGAACACCAGAGGGATTATTGGACTTCCGCCGCTTCGGGGGAACACAGCACCACCGTACAGCGTTTGCTGGAGCTACAACAGGCCAGCAGCTATTATACGCACTGGATGAGCAGGTTCGCCGCTATGAAGTAGCAGGGCTTGTCACGAAATATGAAGGCTGGGAATTCCTTGGCGCTGTTTTAGATGACGAGGAAGTATGCCGCGGGATTGTCGCGCAGAACTTAACGACAATGGAAATTCAATCCTTCCGTTCAGATGCGGTTATCATGGCAACAGGCGGCCCTGGAATCGTGTTCGGTAAATCAACGAACTCCATGATTAACACTGGGTCTGCTGCATCTATCGTTTATCAGCAAGGTGCACATTATGCAAATGGAGAATTCATTCAAATTCACCCAACAGCGATTCCAGGAGATGACAAGCTTCGTCTCATGAGTGAATCAGCTCGTGGTGAGGGCGGACGAGTTTGGACATATAAAGACGGGAAGCCTTGGTACTTCCTTGAAGAAAAATACCCAGCATACGGGAACCTTGTACCGCGTGACATCGCAACGCGTGAAATCTTTGACGTATGTGTCGAGCAAAAGCTTGGCATCAACGGAGAGAACATGGTATATCTCGATCTTTCTCATAAAGATCCAAAAGAGCTTGATATTAAGCTTGGCGGAATCATTGAAATCTATGAAAAATTCATGGGTGATGACCCGCGTAAGCTGCCGATGAAAATCTTCCCTGCTGTTCATTATTCAATGGGCGGATTATGGGTCGATTATGATCAAATGACGAATATCAAAGGTCTGTTCGCTGCTGGAGAATGTGATTACTCAATGCACGGCGGAAACAGACTTGGTGCAAACTCACTTCTTTCTGCGATTTACGGCGGAATGGTCGCTGGACCAAATGCGGTGAAGTACATTAGCGGTCTTGAGAAATCTGCGGAAGACCTATCTTCTGCAACATTTGACAGTGCCGTGAAGAAAGAGCAGGAGAAATGGGACAACATCCTCAGCATGGATGGTACAGAAAATGCGTACGTGCTTCATAAAGAGCTTGGAGAATGGATGACGGATAACGTTACAGTGGTTCGTTACAATGACAAACTCTTAAAAACAGATCAGAAGATCGAAGAACTAATGGAGCGCTACAAGAAGATCAACATCAATGATACCGCATCATGGAGCAACCAAGGCGCTGCCTTCACGCGTCAGCTTGACAACATGCTTCAGCTGGCAAGAGTCATTACGATCGGGGCATATAACCGGAATGAAAGCCGAGGCGCACACTATAAACCGGAATTCCCAGAAAGAAACGATGAAGAATTCCTTAAAACAACGATGGCTACGTTCAAAGGGAAAAATCAAAAGCCTGCATTCCACTATGAGGACGTCGATGTATCGTTAATTGCACCTCGTAAACGAGATTACTCGAAGAAAAAGGTGGAGAAATAAGATGAGTGAAAAAAACACAATTCAATTCATTATCACACGTCAAGATACAGCAGATGGAAAGCCTTATGATGAAGAATTCGAAATCCCTTACCGCCCAAATATGAACGTCATTTCTGCACTCATGGAAATTAGACGTAACCCGGTCAATAAACAAGGTGAAAAAACAACGGCGATCAACTGGGATATGAACTGTCTTGAAGAGGTGTGCGGAGCTTGTTCTATGGTCATTAATGGAAAACCGCGCCAGTCATGTACAGCCCTGATTGATAAGTTAGATCAGCCGATCCGTCTTCAACCGATGAAGACATTCCCGGTCGTGAGAGACTTGCAGGTTGATAGAAGCCGCATGTTCAACTCCTTGAAAAAAGTAAAAGCATGGGTGCCGATCGATGGCACATATGATCTTGGACCTGGACCAAGAATGCCTGAGAAAAAACGTCAATGGGCGTATGAGCTTTCTAAATGTATGACGTGTGGTGTCTGCCTTGAAGCTTGTCCAAACGTGAATGATAAGTCTTCCTTTATGGGCCCTGCACCGCTTTCGCAAGTACGTCTATTTAACGCACATCCGACAGGTGCGATGAATAAGTCAGACCGTCTAGAAGAAATTATGGGTGACGGCGGTCTTGCGAACTGCGGGAACTCTCAAAACTGTGTGCAGGCTTGTCCGAAAGGAATCCCGCTGACAACGTCAATTGCAGCACTAAACCGAGATACAACATTACAAGCTTTCCGTAACTTCTTCGGAAGCGATCACGCAGAATAACATCACATTCAGTCCTCTTTGCCAATCATGATGAGTGTTTACAAGAGGCTGGGTGGAACACAGAATAAACGCCTCTTCCAATATGGGAGAGGCGTTTATTGATGAATAAGGAGATGATGAAGTGAGACTTCCGTCATATATTGAGGAACCGTTTGAAGAGTGGAGGGCATCCTTTCGATTTTATGTCGAAACGACTGTCCGTTTTTCAGAAACGGATATGTTTGGCCATATGAACAATGTCACCCCATTTGTGTATTTTGAAGAAGCACGTATTGCCTTTTTTCAAAAAACAGGAATTGTGGATAAACGAATGAAACGTGTGAAAGAGACGATTACAGTCGTGGCAAACCTGCAATGTGATTACATCAAACAGGTGGAGATAGGGGAGCGGCTTCGTGTGTATGTAAAGCCGGAAAAAGTCGGATCAAGCTCACTTATCCTTCATTACTTAGGAGAAAACGAGCAGCAGGAACCATGCTTTACAGGTTCAGTCACGATGGTCCAAATTAATAAAGAAACAGGCGCTCCCGTCCCATTTACAGAGGAAGAAAAAGAGACATTTCAAGCTCAGCGAAATGGGTAGTATGCAGCCTCGTCAACGTGTAAGCTTCATTTTGTTATAATAAAAAGACCATATCAAGAAGAAACAAAAGGAGAACACATGAAGATTTTTCAATATGACACCATTGATAGTACTAATAATGTAGCGAAAAGGCTCATTCAGCAAGGAGAAAAACCTTCATTTGCTGTCTATGCACATCAGCAGACAGCAGGAAGAGGCAGGCTGGGCAGGCCGTGGGAAACGCCTGCAGGAAATGTCGCTGTGACCATGACAGTTTTGCCGCCAGAAGAACTCTCCACCCAGTCAACGATTGCTCCGCTTACGGCACTAGCGATCTACGATGTTCTCAAACCTCTCATAAGGGCTGAGGATCAGCTGGCGATTAAATGGCCAAATGATATTCTCATCAATGAAGCAAAGGTATCAGGCACATTGATTGAAGCAGATCGTACCGCCATTTATATCGGTGTTGGCATCAATGTGAAGACAAAACCGGAGCATGTTCCGTACAAAACCATTTGCCTATCAGAGCTTACAGAGGTGAAATCGGATCAGCTTGTGAAGGAACTTGCAGCCGCTTTTGAAAAATATCATACACGCTGGAAGAATGAAGGGTTTGAAGCACTCACTGCCCTTTACAACAAACGGTTATATCGTCTTCATAAACCGCTGCGGATTTCGTTAGACCGTGAAAAACAAACATGGGAAGAGGGCATTTGCTGCGGGGTCAACCGTTACGGTCATCTCCAGCTAAAAGATGAAAAAGGGCAGATAAAAGCTCATTCTGCCGGAGATATAGATGCACCGCTACAGCATTAAAAAAAGCAGACGAGGTTCTCGTCTGCTCAGCGTGTAGACAAACCCTCGCATTCGCCCGCAGGTCTGCGCTCCGGTGCTCACGAATGTCACATTCGCTCCGCTCCTGTGCTCGTCCTTCCTAGGGCTGCAAAGGTTTTCTATCACGCTGAAAAGAAGACAAAGGGCTAAAATCAAGATCATTTTAGCCCTTTGTCAACAATCTGAGCAGACGATGTTCTCGTCTGCTTTAAGCTTCTCTTTTAATCTGAGGCTGAACCACATAGTCTTGTTTTGTGAAGACAACTCCGTCTAGAATTTCTCTTGCGGTTCGAATAACTTTGACTCTTTTTTCAGAGATGTCAATTTCAGTTTGCATAATACCAGCAGGATGCCCAATACGAAGGGTGTCATCTTTTCCTTGAAACAGCTGAGAAGGAAGCGTTTCATCTAAGAAACAGCTGGCTGTCACGCAGACAGAGCCGGTAATGGCAAGTGCTTGGTGCGGTCGTTGCATCGATAGCATACGAACGATAATGTCCATATCTTCTGCTCGTCTCAAGATGCCATTTGTATCTACATAGTCAGTAGGCTCACTAATGAGCGCAAGCTTTGGAACAGCTGGAGACTGTAATGTGGCCATTTCTTTTGGTGCAAAATGACACATTTCAGCAGCAAGGGAACGAATTTCTTCTAAATCATCCAGTAATTCGTCTGTAAACTCTTCAGGCAATTCAGTTCCTTTTAATTGTATATCTTTCGCGCGAATAAAGGCAATTGGATTTGCAATGTCAACGATCGAGATTGGAATCTCCCCAAACTTTGTTTGAATCGTATCAATTTTGTTTCCAGTCGGAAAGGTTTTACCTGTGACAGCGCCTTCAGGTTTCTCGAAGGATAAATAAATGGGAGACCCAGTTCCTTTTACGCCTGGAATTTCTGCCTGTCCTTCAAATTTTACTTCTCCATTTTCAACCTCGACCTCTGCCGTAATGACTTTATTTGTATTGGTATTGAGGATACGTACAGTCGTAATGGGCTCAACCGCTTGAACAAGTCCTTTAATGATGGCATACGGCCCAACGGCTGATGAGATGTTCCCGCAGTTTCCTTTAAAGTCGACATATCTCTCATTTATGCTGACTTGTGCAAATGTATAGTTCACATCCACATCCGGGCGTGTGGCTTTATCGATAATGGCCACTTTGCTTGTTAAAGAATTACCGCCACCTATTCCATCGACCTGCAGCCGGTCAGGGCTGCCCATAATGTCTAATAGAAATGCTTCGAGCTCATCGTGTTCATATGGTGCATTGTTCGCGTGAATGAATACCCCTTTGCTTGTACCGCCTCGCATGATTGTGATTGGAACTTTTCTCATTACTCTCACCCTCAATTTTTAATAAACTGTTTATCTAACCAAAATGGTAAAGTATAATAAGAAATAAGTTAAATACATTATTTTAAGAGAAATTAATAAAAATATTTTATAATTAGTAAAAAAGGAGGGTAAACAATGGATGAAAAAGATTGGCGGTTTTTAAAGGTACTTTATGAAGAAAAGAACATCACAAAAGCGGCAGAAAAATTATTTGTCTCTCAGCCTGCCTTAAGCTATCGATTGAAACAGCTTGAAGAGGAGTTTGATATGAAGCTTTTCTTTAAAAGAAAACGAGGAATTGAATTTACATCAGAGGGCGAATACTTGGCTAAATATGCAAATGACATGCTCAAACAGCTGCAGCAAACAAAAGATGGCATGCTCAATATGCAAAAAAAGGTCAAAGGAACGATCCGGTTAGGGGTCTCAAGTAACTTTGCCCAGTATAAACTGCCAGAAATATTAAAAGAATTTTCTAAGCAGTATCCACATGTTCAATTTATGGTCAACACAGGCTGGAGCACAAAGGTAATGGATTTATTAGGAACATCAAGTGTGCATTTAGGGATTTTAAGAGGCGATTATGACTGGAATGGAGAGCGCTTTTTGCTCGATAAAGAGCGTCTTTGCATCATTTCAAAATCAGAAATCCAGCTAAAGGATCTCCCGAATCTGCCGCTCATTGACTATCATACAGACAGTTCATTGAAACGGCTGATTAACAGATGGTGGCAGGAAACATTCACAATGCCTCCGCTTGTCACGATGGAGACAGACCGTCAGGATACATCAAAAGAGATGGTGAAGCATGGTTTAGGCTATGCCATTGTCCCAGAAATTTGCCTCAGACCAAGTGATGAGTTATTTGTAAAAGGTCTTTCGTATAAAGATGGACAGCCTGTTTTAAGAGATACATGGCTCATGTACCAGCCAGACTCACTTCATTTGTCTGTTGTGAAAGCGTTCATTGAGTTTTTAAGAAATCAGCAAGGTTGATTATAAAAGAAATTTATTGAATATACGAAAAAATCGATATTTTCATTATAAAAAAAGCTATTATATCCTTGAAATAGAAAGCGCTAACATATAGATCGCAAGTGCAAGGGGGCGCTTGCAGATCATGTGAAGAAGAGGATGGAGGGATATAAAGTGCTAGCTATTTTAGGGATCTTGATGGTCTTGACATTTACATTTCTCATTATGACTAAACGTATGCATCCGGTGGTGGCTCTAACCGTTGTACCTATCATATTTGCATTGATCGGTGGCTTTAACAAAGGATTAGGGGACATGATGCTTGATGGACTGAAAACTGTTGCACCATCAGCTGCTTTATTGTTATTTGCGATTTTATTCTTCGGTGTCATGCTGGATGCTGGATTGTTTGATCCTCTGATTAAACTCATTCTACGTATTGTAAAAGGTGATCCTGTCAAAATTGCTTTTGGGGTAGCGATTTTGTCTATGCTTGTTGCATTAGATGGTGATGGAACAACAACGTATATGATTACCGTATCAGCTATGCTGCCACTTTTCTTAAGAATTGGGATGAACCCATTAATTTTAGGAACAATTTCATTATTATCATTAGGAATTATGAGCGGAATGACGCCATGGGGCGGACCAGCTACTCGTGCCATCGCGGCGCTTGGATTAGATGCAGGCGAATTTTTCATTCCATTACTCCCAACGATGGTTGGAGGCGGTCTTTTTATACTTTTTACTGCTTACGTACTTGGAAAAAAAGAAAGAAAACGGATTGGGATTGCAGAGATTCAGTACAAAGAAGAGCCGTCCATTTCTCCTGAATTGGCTGCATCAATTGAGGATGGAGTAGCCGATATCAAAAGGCCGAATCTGATTTGGATTAACTTCTTCCTTACAATTGCTGTCATGGTCACACTAGTCCTGGATATCATCCCAATTCCTGTACTCTTCTTAATTGGATTTGTCATCGCTCTTATGATTAACTATCCAAAGGTTGAAGATCAGCGCGAGCGAATTTTATCTCATGCAGGTAACGCATTAACGGTTATCACACTTGTATTTGCAGCAGGAATTTTCACTGGGATCTTTTCAGGAACAAAGATGGTTGAGGCCATTGCCAATTTGGTCATTTATATGATTCCAGATTCCTACAGCTCATTTTTCCCGCTGATTGTTGCTTTGACGAGTATGCCATTTACATTTATTCTTTCAAATGATGCTTACTATTTCGGTGTGCTGCCGATCTTGGCTGAAGCCGGCGCAGCTTACGGGATTGATCCGGTGGAGATTGCACGTGCTTCTATCATAGGACAGCCTGTCCACTTACTGAGCCCACTTGTGGCTTCAACGCTGCTGCTTGTCGGTATGCTGAACAAAGATATTGGTGATTTGCAAAAATACGCACTTCTATGGACCGTGTTAACTGCCCTTTTTACAACACTTATTGCATTGTTAACAGGCGCCATTACAATCTTTTAAATACCACGTAAAAAAGGACGATGTCTCGGGAGGAGACTCGTCCTTTTTTGCGTGGCTGAAAGCGCAGTAAATTGGACGCTGATATGCGGGATTTCTTGATTTTAACGTCACCTACCTCAGGCCCCTGGCATATGATATCTCGACTATACAGAATCCCATTCTATAGAGACTAGAGCTCTCACCTTAGCAAGGAGGGTTACAATACTTGAAGGAGAAAGAGTTTCAATCCAAGCCGCTATTAACCAAAAGAGAAAGAGAAGTATTCGAATTGCTCGTCCAAGATAAAACAACAAAAGAAATTGCAAGCGAGCTTTTTATTAGCGAAAAGACTGTTCGAAATCATATTTCGAATGCCATGCAAAAGCTAGGAGTTAAAGGCCGTTCACAGGCCGTAGTCGAGCTTCTGCGTATGGGTGAGCTAGAGCTCTAAAGTCAGCCGGTTTTCCTTCCATATCGGGAAGGAACCGGTTATTTCTATATGGTTTCCATGAGTCTCTTCTTGCATTTTCTTTGAAAAACGAGGAAAATAGACATGTACGTTTTAATCAAAGTGAGATGCTATAGTGAGGTATCAATAAAATGGAAACGAATGAGTCTGGCCATGTTGCAGAGATTGAAAAATCATTGCGCCACATTGCTGCAATTATTAAGCAAAAAGGCAGAGAAATCCTGAATCAATATACAATTACACCTCCACAATTCATCGGGCTTCAGTGGCTTTATGAATTCGGAGATATGACAATAGGTGAACTGTCACAAAAGATGTATTTGGCTTGCAGCACAACCACTGATTTAATTGATAGAATGGAAAAAAGTGAACTTGTCGAACGGGTGAAAGATCCATCTGACCGCCGCGTGGTTCGCATTCATTTATTGCCTGAAGGCGAGAGGATCATTCAAGAAGTGATTGCTAAACGCCAAGAATACGTCAGTGAACTTCTAGGGGCTTTCTCAGAAGAAGAAGCCATCGTTTTCAACCAATCCTTAACGAAACTACAGCAGCAAATGAAAAGAAAATGAGGCGATTTTGTTGGATCAACCAATCGGCGTCATTGATTCCGGCGTCGGCGGTTTAACCGTTGCAAAGGAAATCATGAGACAACTGCCAAAAGAAAACATCATTTATGTAGGCGATACAAAACGATGTCCATATGGCCCTCGTAAAGAAGAAGAAGTTCTTCAATATACTTGGGAAATGGCGCACTACTTATTAAAACACCACCATATTAAAATGCTCGTCATTGCGTGCAACACAGCAACAGCGATCGCACTGGACGAAATCAAAGCAACGCTTGATATTCCGGTCATTGGTGTCATTCAGCCCGGCGCCCGTACAGCGATCAAGGTGACAAACAATCAGCACATTGGCGTTATTGGCACAGTCAATACGATCAAAAGCGAGGCATACAAAGAAGCGCTGCTGTCACTAAAAGCAGGTCTAACGGTTCAAAGCCTGGCGTGTCCGCTCCTTGTCCCATTTGTGGAAAGCGGTACGTTTTTAGATCAGACAGCAGAGGCAGTGGTGAAAGACTCCCTTGAACCAATGAAAGAAACAGGGATTGATACACTTATTCTGGGCTGCACACACTATCCGATTTTAAAAGAGCCGATTCAGCGCTTTATGGGCAGTGAAGTAAACATCATTTCATCAGGGGATGAGACAGCGAGAGAAGCGAGTACGATTCTTTCATATAAAGGGCTGTTAAATACCTCTAAAGAAGCACCTGTCCATACATTTTACACAACAGGACAGCAGCAAAATTTCCAAAACATCGCTCGTGACTGGTTTGGCTACCTGCCAGGAAAGGTCGAAACCGTGTCACTTGAACACATCTACCAGCAATAACCCCTTCTACTTGAAGCGGGTTATTTTTTTATGAAAAGGGTCTAATCCTCTGATGGAGCTCGTATACATAGTAGTACAAACTACTAGAGGAGGGTGAAGTATGCTGAAAAAAGGATCTACAGCAGCTGTTACGTGTATCGCGTCAGCCATGCTTTTGTCAGGATGCGGATTGTTTCAAACAGACCAAGCGAAAACAGAGATTGATCCACCACAAAACGTCACATATGTGAAAGAAAATAAAGAAGACAAACAAACAGCCAAAGAAGGAAAAGAAGAGAAGCAGGCTGATACAGTCATGAGAGAATTATATTTAATTGATAAAAACGGGTATGTCGTATCTCAATCCATTCCGCTGCCGAAAAATGAAGGAAGTGCCAAACAAACCCTTGAATATCTCGTGGACGGGGGACCTATTTCTAACTTAATGCCGAATGGTTTCAGAGCAGTGTTACCTGCGGACACGAGCGTATCTGTCGATATTAAAGATGGAACGGCGATTGTGGATTTTTCAAATGAATTTAAAAACTATAAAAAAGAAGACGAACAGCGAATCCTGCAATCTGTTACTTGGACGTTAACACAGTTTGATTCCATAGCCAAAGTCAAATTGAAGATGAATGGACATGAACTAAAAGAAATGCCTGTGAACGGTACGCCCATCTCAGATGATTTAAGCAGAGAAGACGGGATTAATATCCAGCACGAGGCTGCCGCTGATATGACTTCAACAAAGCCTGTTACTGTCTACTATTTAGCTGAATCTGATGAAAAGACGTACTACGTTCCGGTCACCACAAGAGCACCAAAAGACGAGGATGATCCGATTATAGCAGCAATTGATGAGCTCGTTTCCGGACCAAGCAAAAAAAGCCATCTGCTTACAGACTTTGACCAAGATGTGAAGCTGAATGATGTTCCAAAAGTAAAAGATGGACATGTGACACTTGATTTCAACGAATCTATTTTTGGCAGTGCGGATGAAAAGAAAAAGGTCATTTCACAAAAAGTTCTTGATAGCATTGTGCTCACATTAACAGAGCTGCCGGACGTCAAAAGCGTATCTGTTAAGGTCAACGGCAAGGCTGAGCTTGTGAACGAAAAAGGAGCAGAGCTCACAAAGCCGGTTTCACGACCAGAACAAGTGAATACAGGTAGTTTTTAACGTCACACATTGATATAATGGAGAAAAAGAGGCATGCATATTCGCTGCCTCTTTTTTATTCCGAGCGGTTAGAACAAGCCGAGGTTGTCAAAGTTAGTAGGAGAACCCCGCTGGCACGCGCGGAATGTATATCGTAACGGAGGTAAAACATGAGATTAGATGAAAGACAATATGACGAATTGAGAAAAATTGAAATAGAGGCAGGCTACATCACGCACCCAGAAGGCTCTGTCTTAATCTCAGCGGGAAATACGAAGGTGATTTGTAACGCATCGATCGAAGACCGCGTACCTCCTTTTTTAAGAGGAGAAGGAAAAGGCTGGATTACAGCAGAATATAGCATGCTTCCAAGAGCAACCGCACAAAGAACGATAAGAGAATCATCTAAAGGAAAAGTCACAGGACGTACGATGGAGATTCAGCGTTTAATTGGACGAGCACTCCGCGCAGTCGTTGACTTAGAAAAGCTTGGCGAACGCACGATTTGGATTGATTGTGATGTCATTCAAGCAGACGGCGGTACACGCACAGCGTCCATCACAGGTGCTTTTGTTGCCATGACACTCGCGATTCAAAAGCTGCGAGCTGAAGGAGTCATCAAAGAAAACCCGATTACTGATTATTTAGCGGCGATATCCGTCGGAATTGATTCTCAGCAAGGTCTTCTGTTAGATTTAAACTATGAAGAAGATTCTTCTGCTGAAGTAGATATGAATGTCATCATGACAGGCGCTGGCCGTTTTGTTGAACTTCAAGGCACAGGTGAAGAAGCGACATTCTCAAGAGAACAGCTAAACGGACTGCTTGATTTAGCCGAAAAGGGCATCAAAGAATTAATCGAAAAGCAAAAAGCAGTAACAGGAGAAGTCATCGAATAAAGAGAAGGGTTTGATCAGGATGAAAACAGCCATCATTGCAACGCACAATGCGGGCAAAGCGAAAGAATTCAAAGCCATTCTTGAGCCAAAAGGATTCACGGTCAAAACACTAGCAGACATTGGCTTTACTGAAGAGATTGAAGAAACAGGACAAACCTTCGAAGAAAATGCCATCATCAAAGCGGAGGCCATTCAAGCCAAAGCAGGTGAAATGGTCATTGCAGACGATTCCGGTCTGTCGATTGATTATCTGGGCGGAAAACCTGGCGTGTATTCAGCGAGATACGCAGGTGAGCATAAAGACGATGCGGAGAATGTGGAAAAAGTGCTGAGCGAACTTCAAGGTATTGAAAAAGAAGACCGTACAGCCAGATTCAGATGTGCCCTTGCTGTCAGCATACCGGGAAAAGAAACAAAGACGGTAGAAGGATCAGTAGAAGGCTTCATCGCAGAAAAGCCAATCGGCGAAAATGGCTTCGGATACGACCCAATTTTCATCGTCAAAGACAAAGACCAGACGATGGCCGAGTTATCACCAGAGGAGAAAAACAAGATCAGCCATCGAGCGGTCGCGCTTCAAAAGCTTTCATCACTGCTAGACGCAAATGAATAAGGGGGAATGAAGCCATGAAGATACTCATCATTAGTGACAGTCATGGACTCACAGACGAACTTCAAACCATTGCCAAACGGCATGCGGCTGAAGTCGACATGATGATCCACTGCGGAGATTCAGAACTCGAAGCGAACCACCCAGCACTCGAAGGATACAAAGTCGTCAAAGGAAATTGTGACTTTATGGGCGATTTTGAAGAAGAGCTCCTGCTCCCACTTGATGGAGGCGGAAAACTATTTCTCACTCACGGACATCTGCATGGCATCAAACAATCCTTACTTCAAGTCTACTACCGTGCAGAAGAGCTAGGCGCAGACCTTATCTGCTTTGGTCACTCGCACATCCCGGGCAGTGAACTGCTAAGAGGAAAACTGCTCATTAACCCTGGCAGCGTACACTTGCCAAGAGTGCGAAAAGAGCGCAGCTATGCTATACTGACACTAGATGGAAGCGAAGCAAACGTACAGTTTTTCACGGACGAAGGTCAGGTCATATCAGACCTCGAAAACACTGTCACATTGGAAGGTATTTCATAAGGGTGCAGCATTTGCCCCTTATGAAAAAACTTTCGAAAAACCGTTGACTTTAAAGAACAATAGTAATATAATAAATCTTGTCGCTGAGGTAATACACCACAGCAGACTACATAACAACATGTCCCAGTAGCTCAGCAGGATAGAGCAACGGCCTTCTAAGCCGTCGGTCGGGAGTTCGAATCTCTCCTGGGACGTACTAAGTTAAAAGCCTGAAACCCTTTATTAGCAAGGATTTCAGGCTTTTTTGTTCTTTGGAACTTAAGTTCGTAACTCGCTTCAAAATAGAGTTTTGGGAGCGGGGTGGGAGTGGATTTATTTTTAAGGATTTCCGTTCCCTGTTTTGTATCAAAGAAGCTATCAAAATGGGTGGCTGATTTTTGATCAGCTTCTTCGATGACATGGGCGTAAATTGACATAGTTATATCCATTTTTGTATGTCCTAACCGTTCCTGAATAACTGCGATTTATTTAAATGATTGGATAATTCAGTTCATAATTTGGGTAGCAATAATAAGGCGGCCTACGTCCAATTTCAGACATTGGCCATGAATGCTCCATATAAACCATGGTGACTTTTTCCATTGAATGGTTCACAAGTAATAACTCTACTTCTGGATTAAATTCATATCTCAATCCAATGACCTCCTTATATTAGGAATGTGTGGATTCCCCACCGTCAACATGCAGCACTTGACCTGTAACAAAACGTGAATCATCAGAAGCTAGATAAACAAATGTTGGTGCGAGTTCAAATGGATGGGCAACTCGTTCCATTGGGTTAAACGCTCCATATACAGCCACTTGGTCTGACGAGAAGCTTGCTGCAATGAGTGGCGTCCAGATTCGACCTGGAGCAACGGCGTTTACACGAATTCCTTGTTTTACAACATTTTTAGCCAAAGCACGTGTCCAACCAACAATTGCACCTTTTGTAGCTGTATAATCAATCATTTGTTGCTCACCTACATACGTTACGACTGAAGAAGTACCGATAATAGAACTGCCTGGTTTTAAGTAAGGTAGCGCTGCTCTGGTTGTGTAAAAATGTGAGTATATGTTGACTTTAAAGGTGTCATCGAATTGTTCGTCTGTAATGTCAAGAAGGCTAGGTTGTTGAAATTGGATACCAACGTGGTTACATAGAACATCTAGACGCCCGAAGGTTTTTACTGTTTTCTCTACAATGGTGATACATTGCCTTTTATCTCGCAAGTCTCCTGGCATCAATAAACAACGTTGCCCGAGTTCTTCGATTCTTGCTTTTGTTCTATTAGCATCCTCGTGTTCATCTAAGTATGCAATCGCAACGTCAGCACTTTCCTTTGCGAAGGCAATGGCTACTGCTGCACCAATACCACTATCCCCTCCTGTAATAAGAGCAACTTTTCCCGCTAACTTACCACTCCCTTTGTAATTTGTATTTTCAATAATTGGAAGTGGTACCATTAAACCTTCTACACCAGGATGACGAAGTTGACGTTGTTCAGGTAAATTAATTGGGATTTCTTCATACCGTGTGATTTTTCCGTAATTAGGGTACATGGGATAAGGTTGAGTTTTCATTTTCTCTAAAAACATCTGTTGCATTTGTTTTATTTGTTGTAAATTACGCTCATCAGATTCTTGTGTCATTTAATTCCCTCCAAATGTACTTATTCCCTTTTAATATCTATGTTGTTTACTGCTAATCCAAGTATTAATAATGAATAAACTTGTGAAGGAGTTATTTGAAGGGTTTTAGTAAGCTTTTATGAGTAGGTTGGAATTTCTAGATATTTGAACGCGTTCGAAAACAAGTAATATAACGTATTATGTCAACTATCACACTCTTTTCCTTAATCCTAGATCACTACATTAAAAAATATCTTAAAGAGCGGAACAAACGAAATCTGCTGCTTTTTGTGGCCGGGATCAATCTAGGCTTGAGATATCTGATCTTCTTCAATTACGTGTCAAAGACGTTAAGAAACAATATGTGTCTTTAAGGGAGAAGAAGACAGGCAAAGAAAAAAAATCAAGATAAACAAGACACTTAGGAAAGCACTAGATCAATATATTAAAGATCATGATGATCAAGAGTATGTATTTAGAAGCAGAGAGGGGCTAAACAAGCCTATCAGCCGCAGTAGTGCATACAACATTTTGAGAGAGGCAGCGGAGTATGTCGGGCTTGATAGCATAGGTACACATACATTAAGGAAAACATTTGGATACTGGCATTATAAGAAGTTCAAGGATGTGGCCTTGCTGCAAGAAATATTCAACCACTCAAGCCCAGATATTACATTGAGATATATCGGGATCACACAAGACACAATGGATAAAACAATGGACGACTTTGGCCTATAGGCTCATCTGTTCAAATAGCAGGTGGGTCTGTTTTGCGCTCTTTTTCATCAACTAACCAAAATGAGAAAATGTCCAACTCATTTTAAGGAAATGGCTGAAAAGCAAGAGCGGCAAAGGATTCAGCGATTCCCTGAGTTAGACACAATAATAGATATGGTGAATTGGTGGATAATGTGGATAAAGTGATATATTGGAAGTAGGTTAAAAGAAGAATTAAGAAGAGAAAGGAGGTCAAACATGGACGACAAAATATTTAATCATAGCAACCTAAAAGAAATGAAAAATTTTGTAATAAGAATGGTTCATCAAAGCATGTGTAATAGTTATTGAAACAAAGAGCAGATAAAATAAATCCATGAAAGTTAACGTATCAAAAATATAAGTAATAACAGACATATATCACAGCTACATCTAAAATATACTGATGTGTAACAAAAAAGTCCTTCCATTATGGAAGGACTTTTTGTTGATTTAACATGATCGATTTTAGCACCTTTCTTGTATGTTACAAGGTAAACGAAATGAAACCTGTTGTTGATCACACATAAAACCTTATGAGAGAGATAAAAAGTAGTATGAATAATAGATTATTCAATTTAACAAAAAGAGACATAAAGATTATTTTTTGTTAAATAAATAAGGATTTAAATACCAATTTTATTCAAAAATAAGAAAAAGCGTATAAAAAAATTCCTGTATTTGTTAATGTTCTTTATAGGCCAATAAACTCTTGCGGATGCATCTGCTTTTAAGGAGAATTTTAAATGAAAAAACAAATTATTGCAGGAACACTAGCATTGACTACTTTATTTTCAATTGTAGCCCCAGTTTCTACGTATGCAGCAGAGAACAAAAAAGAAAAAAATCTGGTTAAAGTTGAATTGCAGAGTACCGTTCTACAAAACGCTACAGTTCAAAACGAATTAACGAATAAAATTAATAATACTGTAGTAAATGACCCTACACTAAGTACAAAAGGTTTGAAAAAAGACGCTTTAGTCTATGCATTAAGGAATGGCGGCAAACTTCTAGGAGACCTTCTGGAAATTTTGAGTAAGAAAAATGCAGATTACGTTAAAAAGTACTCCAAACAAATTGCCGATTTTCTTGACAGTGTTACAAACAGTATTGAAGCAAGATTAATTGATTTCCTGATCTTTGAATTGGGGATACCAGCATCTTCTGCAAGAACAATTGCATGGGCAATTATGTTCATTATTGCATAATTAACAAAGGAGTGACACGATGAATTTAGAAAGAGAGATAGAACTCCTCAAGTATCAAAATTATTTACTTAAGACAATCATTGACGGAGATGACCATCCATTTTTCATGTTTGCTTTGGATCATAATTTAAGGAAAGAGCAAGTAGATGCTGTCGTTGAAATTTTGGGAATCTTCTCTAATCGTTTAAATGGAGAAGAAGAGTCTCTAGAAATCAAGAAAGCATCCACAAATGAAAAATTGAAAGCGGTTGGGATTTCTGTTGAAGAAGTGTTGAAAAATGAAGTGCCAACAAGACAAGAATTTGATCATTATAAGGAGAAAATATTTTCTTCTGATATCGAAACCAAATACTTATTAATGAGCCTTCAAAGACAGCATATTCAGCCAACTGTATGTGAGTTCTTATTGAAAAATAATTAACTGCCAGCCCCTTCGCTTGATGAAGGGGCTTTTTTACTGAAATTCTCTCCAGAATTTCAGGATTTTGTTTCATGGAACTTTTTAAGCTTCACAAACTGCCGTTTATAAAAACGGTAGCTCTCTTAAAAGGGGAATCATATCTCTTTTTTTAAATATTCTTCTTCCTCAATTAAAAAAACTAAATATAGTAGAAGGAAATCAGAAAAACAATGAAAGGAATGATCTCTTTTACAATATCAAATCAAAACACCTATTATATGAAAATGGAGAAACAACAAGCAGCCCTGAAGGTGATCAATTATTTGCTAAACAGGTAGGCCATATCGTTGCCTGTGATCCTTTTGTTTTAGAAGGTGATCAATCTTTTACGAGGAAAGTTACTCTAGGAAAATGTCCTATTCTACTTGTAGTAAAGCGATTAGAAAGTGGTGACGAACGCGCCGCCTATGCAATGATCAAGTTTACAAACGAGCAAGCAATAGAATGGGAGCTTGCGACAAGAGCAGGACAGGATATCAAACATTTGAAAGAAGATGAGTTCTTCGGCTACGGTGTGAATACGGGTATGGGCTGCTTTATGGATGCGGAATCAGCTATATATCTTCAAGCTTATGAGGATAAGCGATATAAAGAGGACAATGATTTTTATCTTTACGAGGAATTTGCAGAAGCGCTTGAGCAAAACTACAAGCACACATGGGGCTGGCTTGTCACCCATTTTCATGACAAAGTTGACATTGCTATCTTTACAACAGGCTTCGGTGACGGGATATACCCAAGCTTTTGGGGACTAGATCAAAAAAGAAAACCTGCTTGCCTTGTGACGGATTTCTTATCATGGAATGACGAGAAACCCATGAAATCATGGTTTCTTTTTATAGTTCTTTTATTTCACTAGTCAAACTAAAATCAAGGTGCCACCAATTCGACTTTCATTCTATCAGGATCTTCAAAATAAACAGCGTAATGTTTATCGCCGCCTGCGAAGGGGTGTGTATCGGTATAAAGAATTTTAACACCCATGCTTTTAAACTTTTCAGTCATATCATCTACTTGCTGCCGGGAACTGGCATGAAAAGCCAGGTGGTTTAGACCTGTCCTGCGTCTATGATAGGGTATGTCCATAAATCGTTCCTCCGTTTGTACGAAAACGATATAAGTTTCTCCCAATTTCCAACTTCGACCGCTTTCCCAGGTTTGATACGGCTCGTAGCCTAACTCCTCTAAAAACCACCCCCAAAAAATAATCGAATTCTTTAAATTCGAAACATTTAGTTCAATATGATGAATAAGTCCTTTTGACAATAGATGAGCCCTCCATTTAGAAGATTAATTATTATATGATTTAATGTAACTTAATTCAGATGAATAAGGAACTCTATTTAATGGTTTATCAGTTAATGAATAAACCTAAAGAAGAATATGCTGCTTCTCGACAGCTTTCAGCAATTTTAAGGCAAATTTAAGCTCGGATTTTATTTCAAATGTATTAAATCTTTGTTACAATAAGACAGCTTTGCTCAAAAGAGACGTTCCAAGGTTCGACATTTTTTTAGCATTTCTTAAAAATTTTATGGTTTGATATGAAACTCTTTTGATGATCCATGCGTCTCTATAAGTGTCAAAAGAAAAGAGGTTATCAATATGCTATTCAAAAAGCTATCAGAAAATAAGTCTGTAAAATGGATAGGATATACAAGCTTTTACTTACTTATTTTGCTATTATTGTTCTTTATTTACGGATTCCACACAGCAAATACGGGATCATTCATTTACAACGATTTTTAATTGGAGATTAAACTATGAAACTATTACACACGATTCATGAATACCAGCAAACGAAACCAACACAGCCAGCATTTGTTTCTCAACAGTCGTCGATCACATATGATGAGCTTTGGCATTTATCAGACCAAATGGCTGGTGCGATTGATGCGGTCGCAGCTGGCAGTGAACCTGTCATTGTCTACGGTCATATGGAGCCAGAGATGCTGATTTCTTTCTTAGGCAGTGTGAAATCAGGCAGACCTTATATTCCGGTCGACATCTCAATACCTGTCGAGCGCATCGTCTCAATCATTGAAAGCTCAAAAGCCAGTTTATTGATTTGTGCAAATGAGCAGAATGTATTAGATGTAGAAGAACACATTGAAGTGAAAAGTGCGGCATCACTTTTAGCAATTGAAAAAGAAGCACCGCCAGCCACGCAGTGGGTTCAACAAGATGATGTTTTCTACATTATTTATACGTCTGGCAGTACCGGAAAACCGAAAGGCGTTCAGGTAACCGCCAATAATTTAGAAAGCTTTACAGAGTGGATGTGCCGCGATTTCCCAATTGGTGAGGGACGCACATTCTTAAATCAAGCACCATTTTCTTTTGACTTATCAGTGATGGATATCTATCCAGCGCTTCAATCAGGCGGCACGCTTTACTGTTTAGTAAAAGATCTCGTCAACAAGCCAAAGGATATGTTTGCAGCACTTGGTCAATCTGACGTTGAAGTGTGGACATCAACACCATCCTTTGTGCAAATGTGCTTAATGGACCCTTCCTTTACAGGGGAGCTTTTACCAGAGCTGAAAGTTTTCTTGTTCTGCGGTGAGGCGCTTCCTGTAGCTGTAGCAAGTGCACTTCTGGAGCGTTTTCCAAAGGCGCAGGTCTTTAATACGTATGGTCCAACTGAAGCAACTGTTGCGATCACATCGATTGAAGTCACGCAGGCGATTCTTGATCTCCACGATTCTTTACCAGTCGGCTATGCCAAACCTGATACAGATATCGTCATTTTAGATGAAGAAGGCAAGACACTTCCTGATGGTGAAAAAGGTGAAATTGTCATCGTGGGGCCAAGTGTCACGAGAGGCTACTTAGGTGAACAAGCCTTAACAGATAAAGTGTTCTTTGAATACGAAGGACGCCCTGCTTACCGCACAGGTGACGCAGGTGTAGCGCAGGATGGATTAATTACGTGCCACGGTCGTCTCGACTATCAAATTAAGCTTCATGGATACCGGATGGAGCTTGAAGAAATTGAATATCATGTGAGCGAGACAACCTATGTCAATGCTTGTGTGATTGTGCCATTCCAGCCAAACGGTCATGTCGAGTACTTGATTGCAGCGATTGTTCCAGCAGCTCATTCATTTGAAAAAGAGTATCAGCTGACAAGCGCGATTAAGAAAGAAATGGCGGATTCACTGCCAGCGTACATGATTCCAAGAAAGTTTGTCTATCTTGAGCAGCTGTACATGACGCCAAACGGGAAGGTTGACCGTAAGAGAATCGCGAAAGAGGTTCTTCTATGATTCCGTTTAGTTCATTCTTTTTCTTCATTCTAATTGGTATTCTTCTTTTGCCGACGATCATTCTTGGTCTTCGCGGCAAAAGAATGCAGGGCTACAATATGTTTGCAACAGTTGTGGCACTCGCGCTTATTTTCTCAAAGGATGCACATGGCGCACTGCTGCTCTTCTTGTTCACGGTGTGGCAAGTCTTAATCATCCGCCTGTACCTTGCATACCGGTTAAAGGCGAATCAGGCATCCGTTTTCTATGCAGCAGTGGTGGCATCTATTTTGCCGCTTGTGCTGTCTAAGATTTTACCATTCTTTTTAACTCATCAGCCGCACCAGCCGGCGCCAATGAACTGGCTGAGCTTTTTGGGGATCTCGTACTTAACATTTAAAGGTGTTCAGTTAATTATTGAGACAAGAGACGGCTTAATTAAGAAGAAAATTCCGATTCACCGTTTGGTCTATTTCATTGTCTTTTTCCCTACGATTTCATCAGGTCCGATTGACCGTTACCGCCGATTTGAAAAGGATATGGATACGCCGCCTGAAAAGGAAGCATACAGTGATCTTCTGTATGCCGGTATTCATAAAATTTTCATTGGCTTCTTATATAAGTTCATTATTGGATATTTGATACACACGTATATTCTGATGAATATCCATCATATTAGCAGCAGTCACTTTGTTCAGCAGTTAACGTATATGTATGCTTACAGCATGTATTTGTTCTTTGACTTTGCTGGATATACAGCATTTGCTGTAGGTGTGAGTTATATTATGGGCATTAAGTCGCCAGAGAACTTTAATAAACCGTTTATCAGCCGAAATATTAAAGACTTCTGGAATCGCTGGCACATGTCCCTGTCCTTCTGGTTCAGAGACTACGTGTTTATGAGATTTGTGTTCTTTATGACCAAAAAGAAGTGGATTAAGAACCGTATGGCTGTATCAAATATCGGGTACTTTGTCCTCTTTCTATTGATGGGTGCTTGGCATGGTCTTGCCCTTCAATATATTATTTACGGACTATATCATGCAGTTGTTATGTCCGGTTACAATTTATTTGAGAAATGGAATAAAAAGCACAAGTGGTGGCCGGATAATAAGGTCACAATGGTTGTGTCGATCATTATTACATTCCATGTGATTTGTTTCGGATTTTATATTTTTTCAGGAAAACCATTTCATCATTAATGATTAAGGGAGTAGAAAATTATGGAATTTAAAAATCAAGTATACGGTATTATTGCAGAGGTTTGTCAGGACGACGTTGTGAAAGAAAATCCAGAGATTGCGATTTTTGAAGAAGGTCTTCTTGATTCATTTGGTACAGTAGAACTGCTTATGGCAATTGAAAGTCAACTCGGAATCACTGTTCCGATTACAGAATTCGATCGTGATGTGTGGGATACGCCGAATCATATTGCTGAGCAGCTGGCAGAGATGAAGTAATGAAAAAGCGTTTTTTTGGGCCGCTTATTTTAGCGGCTGTTCTATTCATTGGTGTTCTTCTTGTACCAAATGCATGGCTCTCACACCTGATCCCAAAAGACAAATTACAAAAGTCAGCCACAGAATTAGATCCAGGGATGTTTCAAGGGCTTTATTTACAAGATGAAATGCTAAAAGATCCAACTTATTTGCCGATCTATGGATCTTCTGAACTATCACGTTTTGATCCATATCACCCTTCGAATTTCTTTCATGAGAATCCTCAAGGGTTTACACCTTATCTTATTGGAAAAGGTGGATCGCAATCATTAATTCATGCGATGAACTTTGCAGCGCATATGGATGAATTAAAAGGGAAGAAGCTTGTATTTATCGTGTCCCCGCAGTGGTTTGTGAAATGGGGATCTGACGAGAATCACTTTGCCCCTAACTATTCAGCGCTTCAAGCGCTGAATCTCGCCTATAATAAAGAAATTGATCCAACTGTGAAAAAAGAGCTCATCAAAAGAATCATGAAGTTTAAAGCAGTCAAAAACGACATGGTGATCACAGAGCTTTTTAAAGCAGAGCTATCTGGAAACAAGTTCGCTTATGGCGCTATTTCTCCAATTGCGAAAATGTATTATGGTATGCTTCAAAAGAAAGACATGTACTATACGATTGGATCGGGGCATGAGCGCAAGCTTCAACCGTCTCCTTCAGTCAAAGGAAAAACATGGGCTGAGCTTGAAAAAGAAGCGAGCATTTTTGGTGCGGAAAGAGCAGGGGACAACCCGTTTTATATTAATCAAAAACTGTTTGACCGTAAACTGAAACCGATCATGAAGAAGATGAAGGATTCCCGTGAAGGTCATTCTTATGCCGAATCACCAGAATATAAAGATTTTCAAATCATGCTGGATATTTTAAAACAGGCAGGGGCAAAGCCTTTGTTTGTAACGATTCCTGTCAACGGAAAGTGGTATGATTACACTGGTTTTCCTAAAGAAGGCCGTACAGGTTATTATGAAAAAATCAATCGTCAAATTCGAGATAATGGGTATGAAGTCGCAGATTTGACTAAGCATGAGTACGATCCATACTTCTTTAAAGATACGATTCATGTGTCTTATAAAGGATGGGTTTACATCGATAAGGCAATTGAAAAGTTTTACAAAGAGCAGTAGAATGCAGCAGCTTTCTGCTGCTTTTTGTTTGTCGAATCAGCGGATATCTTGTATAACTGAGGGAAAAGGGCTATGCTGTAGATGGAGGCGATATGATGAATCGTTCTGAGAAAAAAGAACTATTAAAGCGTTCGAAGAAGCATTTTAATGATCATGCCTTTTGGGAAAAGCTAAAAAAAACGGCACAAAAAGCTGGTGTCTCTCTTGTCTATGCTGTGCTATTACTTTACTATACATTGCAAAAACCCGAAGTGCCGGTTAAAGCAAAGACCTTGATTATTGGAGCACTCGGCTATTTTATCCTTCCGCTTGATCTCATTCCGGATACATTAATTGGTGTCGGCTATACAGATGATTTAGGAGCCATTACATTTGCTTTGCTGCAAGTAGCAATGTACATTGATAATGATGTGAAAGGGAAAGCAAAAGACAGGCTGTCAAAATGGTTCGGCGAAAAAACCGATACGTCTTTAATTGATCAAAAGCTTGAGGATGGTGGTATGCCGTCTGCATAAAGAAAAAGCCTCCGTTATAGGAGGCTTTTTTCTTTTATCCTAAAAATTTCACGCAAACTGGATGAGGGACAGTGATGTCTGATTGTAAGACAGTGAGTCGTCCCGTTTCTTTATCGCGTTTGTATAACACAAGGTTGCTAGATTCTTGGTTTGAACCGACGAGGAATTCTTCTGTTGGATCAAGCACAAAATCTCTAGGCCAGTTTCCTTCAGAAGAAGCAATCTCGACTAGGCTTAATTGGCCGTTAGCGTCTGCTTTAAAAATCGCAATGCTGTCATGACCGCGATTTCCTGCATAAACAAATTGTCCGTCTGAAGAGACATGAATGGCACTGCCTTGATTGTTCTCTGTAAAATCGCTTGGAATGGTCGCGATTGTTTGGATTTCTTCAAAATGACCATCTTCAAAGTAACGAAGCACAATGACCTCTGAGCTTAGCTCTGTCATGACATATGCCACAGGTTTCGTTGGGTGGAATGTGATATGACGAGGTCCGCTGCCTGGCTTTGTTTCAAATGTATGAGCAAGCTCAAGTTTGCCGTCTTCTTTCTTATACGTATAAATTCCATCTGTTCCAAGGTCAACAGCCACAGCAAATTGTTCATCTGGCGTGAGACCCATAAAGTGAGTGTGCGGTTTTTCCTGACGATCTTCGTTAGGGCCAGTTCCTTCATGCTGCGCCTGTGAGAGCGTGCGGATCACTGAGCCATTTTCAGCATCGATCTCATACATCTCTGCTGTCCCTTTATGATAGTTTGCTGTATACGCCGTTTTCGTTTGACTGTCCACGCTGACGTGACAAGGAGAAGCTCCATCGGCAAGCTCTTGGTTGATGAAGAGAAGTCTGCCTGTTGTTGAATCAATTTGATACGCAGCAAGGCCGCCCTGTGATCCTTTTTTCACAACAGCATAAACAAACTTTTGATCCTCTGACACGGTTAAATATGTAGGATTTTCAAGCTCAGCAGCGACTTCTACTTGCTCAATCTGCTGCTTGTCCGTATTTAAAGTAAACGTATAAACGCCTTTACTGTCTCCCTTTGTATAAGTACCGATATAACCTCTGATGTTAGCCATGTATTGCCCTCCTTCTATTAGATGCTCTCATTCTATCATAAATTCATAGGAAAACGCTTTAGAAAGGCATGCCAAAAGAAAAAACGAAGTCAATGAAATCTCACAATATTCATCAAAAATCATGTGAAAAAATATCACAAAAGTTTTCTCAAAAGAAAACCGTTCATGTAAAGTAAATAAATTGAAGAAAAAATACAAAAAATTTTAAGTTTTTGCATTCCTTGTCTAGCAAAGGTGTAAGCGTATACATTTAATTTTGATTAGTCTAAATTGTCTAATAATTTTAAAAATGCTGTTGACACTGTATGGAAAGCGGCGTAAGATGAGTTCAACAAAAGCTAAACAAACACGCAGTGCAAGCGATTGACACTTCAACATAAAGTGTCTGAAAATTCAACTACTTTTTGTTTGAAAGAGAGGGTGCTCACTGAAAATGGAAGACCAAAAGGAACAGTGGATCTTTTTAAACGATGAACTCGTGAAAAAAGAGGATGCGAAAATTTCAGTTTACGATCATGGCTTTTTATATGGCGACGGTGTTTTCGAAGGGATTCGCGTGTATAACGGAAATATCTTTCGAATGAAAGAACATTTAGACCGCCTGTATGATTCCGCCAGATCCATTATGCTGAACATTCCATATTCACTTGAGGAACTCACGGAAAAAATGATTCATACAGTTGAAAGGAACGGCCTAAAGGATGCCTATATCCGCCTTGTCGTCTCAAGAGGAGCAGGTGATCTTGGATTAGACCCTAACAACTGCGGGAGAGCCAACACAGTGATCATTGTAGAGCCGCTGGCCATTTTTCCAAAGCACCTATATGAAACGGGTATTGATATTGTGACGGTTCCAACAAGACGAAATCGTCCAGATGTCCTTAGCCCAAAAGTGAAATCATTAAACTATTTGAATAACATTCTTGTCCGAATCGAAGCCCATATGGCCGGTGTAAGTGAAGCGCTGATGCTGAACGATCAAGGGTACGTGGCGGAAGGTTCTGCAGACAACGTGTTTATTTATAAAAAAGGCAAGCTTTATACACCGCCAGGTTATATCGGCGCACTCGAAGGCATCACAAGAAATGCCATCATGGAAATTGCAGAAGACTTAGGCTACGAAGTGAAAGAAGAACCTTTCACAAGACATGATGTGTATACAGCAGAAGAAGTATTTCTAACAGGAACCGCAGCCGAAGTCATCGCCGTTGTAAAAGTTGATGGCCGTACAATCGGTGAAGGGAAACCTGGGTTCCACACAAACAAACTTCTTGAACAATTCCGCAAGCGAGTAGTTGAAGAAGGAGAAAAAGTCGTTTTTGCAGATGAAAACATTCATGCAAGTTAAATAGATATCGATAAACGTTGAAGAGGACTAGTAGCTTTAGAGTCAGTATCTACAGAGAGCCGGTGCTAGCTGGAAACCGGTGTTACTTTCTAAAGTGAACTCACCTCTGAGTGTCTGCTTGAAATGATAGTAGGGCAGGCCGAGTGACATTGCTCACTCGTTACCAAAATGGACGAAAGATGTCCATGAGACGGCAGCAAGGGTTTGCCGTGAACAAGGGTGGTACCGCGAAAAACAAAGCTTTTTCGCCCCTTTGACCTAGTGAAAAGTAGTGTCATTGTGGGGTGAGAAGGCTTTTTTATATGGTCTCATATCTCTATCTTGAATGGAAAAGGGTGAAAGGACTTGACTGAAGCAAGACAAAGAGGAGGAAATCAAATGGGGATAAATGTACAAATGGAGACGGAAAAATCAAAAGCGCCACAAACGATGAACGGTGCACTCATGTTAATTGAAGCACTCAAAAGAGAAAAAGTAGAAGTCATTTTCGGCTATCCGGGCGGAGCAGTTTTGCCAATCTACGATAAAATTTACGACTCTGGTTTATTTCATGTCCTGCCAAGACATGAGCAGGGAGCGATTCACGCAGCAGAAGGATACGCAAGAGTATCTGGTAAACCAGGTGTTGTCATTGCAACATCAGGGCCTGGAGCGACAAACCTTGTGACAGGAATTGCAGATGCAATGATTGATTCACTTCCCCTAGTTGTATTCACAGGGCAGGTGGCAACGTCAGTCATTGGATCGGATGCTTTCCAAGAAGCAGATGTACTCGGCATCACAATGCCAATTACAAAGCACAGCTACCAGGTAAGAAATCCAGAGGAATTACCAGGTGTCATTAAAGAGGCATTCCATATTGCAACAACAGGCAGACCTGGTCCAGTATTGATCGATATTCCAAAAGATGTCGCAGGCATTGAAGGAACCTTTGAATATGACCAGCCAATTGATTTACCTGGTTATCAGCCAAAAGTAGAGCCGAACTATTTGCAAATTCGCAAATTGGTAGAAGCTGTCAGCAGAGCGAAGAAACCAGTTATTCTAGCAGGAGCTGGCGTTCTTCATGGCAAAGCATCTGAAGAATTAAGACAGTATGTAGAGCAGCAGCAAATCCCAGTCGCTCATACATTGCTTGGACTTGGCGGATTCCCGGCAAAGCATCCTCTTTTCCTAGGAATGGCTGGTATGCATGGCACATATGCAGCGAACATGGCTCTTCATCAATGTGACCTGCTCATTTCAATCGGAGCAAGATTTGATGACAGGGTAACAGGCAACCTCAATCATTTTGCGAAACATGCGAAGGTCGCTCATATTGACATCGACCCAGCGGAAATTGGTAAGAACATTCATACCCATATCCCGGTTGTTGGAGACAGTAAGCTCGTTCTTGAAGAGCTGATCAAGCAAGACGGGAAGCAAGGGGAATCAGACGAATGGAAAAATCAATTAGATCAGTGGAAGGAAGAATATCCACTCTGGTACGTTGAAAACGAAGCTGAAGGTTTTAAACCTCAAAAGCTGATTGAATACATTCATCAATTCACAAAAGGTGAAGCCATTGTCGCAACTGATGTCGGACAGCATCAAATGTGGGCGGCACAGTTCTATCCATTTGAAAATGCAGATAAGTGGGTCACATCTGGAGGACTTGGCACAATGGGCTTCGGATTACCAGCAGCCATCGGCGCCCAGCTTGCTGATCAAGAGGCAACCGTTGTAGCGATTTTAGGAGACGGAGGTTTCCAAATGACCCTGCAAGAACTTGCCGTTATCCGTGAGCTGAACCTTCCAGTCAAAGTGATTGTACTCAATAATCACAGCCTTGGAATGGTAAGACAATGGCAAGAAATTTTCTACGAAGAACGCTACTCACATTCTAAATTTTCAGAGCAGCCAGACTTCGTAAAATTATCTGAAGCTTATGGCATTAAAGGGATCAGAATCTCATCAGACGAAGAGGCGAAAGAAAAACTCGAAGAAGCCTTAACCTCTAGAGAGCCTGTTTTCATCGATGTCAATGTAGCGAGAGATGAAAAAGTATTCCCGATGGTAGCACCGGGGAAAGGACTTCATGAGATGGTGGGGGTGA
Source organism: Bacillus sp. DC4300-2b2 (assembly GCF_049895685.1). Lineage (NCBI taxonomy): Bacteria > Bacillati > Bacillota > Bacilli > Caryophanales > Bacillaceae > Bacillus > Bacillus sp. DC4300-2b2. The sequence goes on along the minus strand of NZ_JAFCSW010000003.1, from coordinate 669,510 downwards.
AACCTTGAAAAGAATTATTGTGTTGACTGTATTAAATCGATCAGGCGTACTGAACAGAATCACAGGCCTCTTTACCAAAAGACACTACAACATTGAAAGCATTACGGTCGGCCATTCTGAGATTCAAGATGTATCACGCATCACGTTCGTCGTCCATGTAGACCAGGAGAAAGACATCGAACAGCTGACAAAACAGCTGAACAAACAAATCGATGTTTTGAAAGTAACAGACATTACAAACCAATCAATCGTTCAGCGAGAGCTGGCTTTGATAAAAGTCGTATCTGCACCGGCATCTAGAATGGAGATCACAGGGGTCATTGAACCTTTTAGAGCTTCTATTGTAGATGTGAGCAGAGAAAGTGTCGTCATTCAGGTGACAGGTGAGTCTTCAAAAATTGAAGCACTCATTGAATTACTTAAGCCATACGGCATTAAAGAAGTCGCCAGAACTGGCACTACGGCCTTTGCAAGAGATAATCAGCAAAAGCCGCAAACAAATAAAACAATTTCAATTGTCTAAACAAAAGGAGAGAGTCAAATGGTAAAAGTATATTATAACGGTGATATTCAAGAAAACGTATTAAATGGTCAAAAGGTAGCAATCATTGGTTACGGTTCACAAGGTCATGCACATGCATTGAACTTAAAAGAAAGCGGCGTAGATGTGATCGTCGGCGTAAGAAAAGGCGGATCTTATACAAAAGCACAAGAAGACGGCCATCAAGTATTCACAGTTAAAGAAGCAGCAGCACAAGCAGATGTCGTCATGGTACTACTTCCAGATGAGCAGCAAAAGAAAGTATATGATGAAGAAATCAAAGATCAATTAGAAGCTGGCAACTCACTTGTATTCGCACACGGATTTAACGTCCACTTCCATCAAATTGTTCCTCCAAGTGACGTAGACGTGTATCTAGTAGCTCCAAAAGGTCCAGGACATCTTGTGAGAAGAACGTATGAGCAAGGCGCTGGTGTACCTGCCCTATTTGCTATCTATCAAGATGTATCTGGCCAAGCGAAAGACAAAGCACTTGCTTATGCGAAAGCGATCGGCGGAGCAAGAGCTGGCGTTCTTGAAACAACATTTAAAGAAGAAACAGAAACGGATCTTTTCGGTGAGCAGGCAGTTCTTTGTGGAGGTCTTACTTCACTAGTGAAAGCAGGTTTCGAAACGTTAACAGAAGCTGGTTATCAGCCAGAGCTTGCATACTTCGAGTGTCTGCATGAACTGAAATTAATCGTTGACCTTATGTATGAAGAAGGATTAGAAGGCATGAGATATTCAATCTCTGATACAGCACAATGGGGTGACTTCGTATCAGGACCACGCGTTGTAGATGCAAAAGTAAAAGAATCGATGAAAGCTGTTTTGACTGATATCCAAAACGGAACTTTTGCAAAAGAATGGATCGTTGAAAACCAAGTGAATCGTCCACGTTTCAATGCAATCAATGCAAATGAAAATGAGCACCAAATTGAAATCGTTGGTAGAAAGCTTCGTGAAATGATGCCTTTCGTTAAACAAGGAAAGAAAAAGGAAGCGGTGAGCGTCGGTGCGGAAAATTAATTTTTTTGACACAACACTTCGAGATGGAGAGCAATCACCAGGAGTGAACTTAAATGCACAAGAAAAGCTAATCATTGCAAAGCAGCTTGAGCGCCTTGGGGTTAATATCATTGAAGCGGGTTTTCCCGCTTCATCCCGAGGGGATTTTTTAGGCGTACAAGAAATAGCAAGAACGATTAAAAACTGTTCTGTTGCTGGTCTTGCACGATGTGTGAAAGGTGACATTGATGCTGCATGGGAAGCATTAAAAGATGGAGTGGAGCCAAGGCTTCATGTCTTTATTGCTACTTCTGACATTCACCTGAAGCATAAACTAAAGAAAACACGTGAAGAAGTCGTAGAACAGGCTGTTGCAATGGTGAAATATGCGAAAGAACGTTTTCCAGTTGTCCAGTGGTCAGCAGAAGATGCGTGCCGTACAGATCTTGCTTTCTTGGCAGAAATTGTAGAAAAGGTCATTGACGCTGGGGCGAGTGTCATTAACTTGCCAGATACAGTTGGATACCTAGCGCCAAAAGAGTACGGGAATATCTTTAAATATATGAAGGAACACGTTCCGAATATCGACCGAGTTAACTTGTCCGCTCACTGTCACGATGATCTAGGAATGGCTGTGGCAAACTCACTTGCTGCCATTGAAAATGGAGCAGATCAAATTGAAACGGCTGTCAACGGAATTGGCGAGCGCGCTGGAAATGCCGCGTTAGAAGAAATTGCAGTAGCTCTTCATATTCGAAAAGACTTTTACCAGGTCGAATCAACGATTCAATTGAATGAAATTAAGCGTACAAGTGATGTAGTGAGCAAATACTCAGGAATGATTGTGCCACGTAATAAAGCAGTCGTTGGAAACAACGCTTTTGCACATGAATCAGGTATTCACCAAGATGGTTTCCTCAAAGAAAAAACAACCTATGAAATTATTTCTCCAGAGCTTGTCGGTGTGACAACAGATGTGCTTGTCCTTGGAAAACACTCCGGAAGACACGCGTTTAAAGACCGCATGAAAACACTAGGCTTTAAACTAACGGAAGACGAAATCAATAAATTCTTTGAGACTTTCAAGAACTTGACAGAGAAGAAGAAAGAAATTACAGATGATGATTTGATCTCTATTATATTAGAAGAAAAAGTAGCAGATCGAAAAATTGGCTACGAATTTGAAAGTCTGCAAGTGCATTATGGAACAGAACAAATGCCAACAGCAACAGTTTCTCTGAAAAACCAAGAAACACAGGCAGTCATTCAAGAAGCAGCTACAGGTGCAGGCAGTGTAGAGGCTGTGTACAACACGCTTGAGCGCTGTATGGAAGAAAGAATTCATTTGCTGGACTACCGCATTCAATCAAATGGAAAAGGCAGAGATGCACTAGCAGAAGTATATGTCACTGTTTCAATAGAAGGAAAAGAAACAGCAGGACGCGGTGTAGCGCAAGATGTGCTTGAAGCATCGGCGAAAGCTTACGTCAATGCAGTGAACAGACATTTAATCTTCAAATCAAATCTAATTGAAATTGAGAAACATCACGCGATCTCATAGGAAAGGAGGAAGGTTCTCATGAAAAAGAAAATTGCACTTTTGCCCGGCGATGGAATCGGACCGGAAGTCGTGACATCTGCAGTCGCTGTCCTTCAAGAGACAGCGGCTCAATTTCAGCACGAATTCGAATTTGAAACTGCGCTCATTGGCGGTATCGCAATAGATGAAAAAAACAACCCGCTTCCAAAGGAAACAGTAGATGTATGCAAAAGCGCTGATGCGATCTTATTAGGAGCAGTCGGCGGACCAAAGTGGGATCAAAACCCGCCAGAGCTTCGTCCGGAAAAAGGTTTGCTCGCCATTCGTAAACAGCTGGACTTATTTGCTAACATCCGCCCTGTAAAGGTGTTCGATAGCTTAAGCGAGGCATCTCCATTAAAACAGGATCACATTAACGGAGTCGATTTCGTCATCGTTCGTGAATTAACAGGCGGTCTCTATTTTGGTGAACCAAGCGAACGCTATACAGATGATGAAGGAAAAGAAGCTGCCGTTGATACGCTCCTTTATACAAAGGAAGAAATTGTCCGCGTATTAAAAGAAGCGTTCGATATGGCCTTAACGAGACGGAAAAAAGTGACGTCTGTGGATAAAGCGAATGTTCTTGCTTCTAGTAAACTATGGCGTGAAGCAGTAGAGGAAGTTGCTTCTCAATATCCAGAAGTTGAATTTGAGCATATGCTCGTCGACAATGCAGCCATGCAGCTGATTTACAAGCCCGCTCAATTTGATGTCATTGTGACTGAGAATATGTTCGGCGACATTTTAAGTGACGAAGCTTCGATGATTACTGGATCACTCGGCATGCTGCCATCTGCTAGTTTATCAAGCACAGGCCTTCATTTATATGAGCCAATTCATGGTTCAGCACCCGATATTGCGGGGCAAAACGTTGCAAACCCTCTGGCAACCATTTTATCAGCAGCAAGCTTGCTTAGAACATCCTTTGCATTAGAAGAAGAAGCGGCTGCAATAGAAGACGCTGTGGAAGCTGTTCTTGCCTCTGGCAAACGAACAAAAGATTTAGCAGCAAAAGAGGGAACATATCAAACGACTGAAGAAATCACTAATGCGGTTGTAGACGCACTCAAGCAGCGCGTGCAAACCATTGTATAAATAGAATCTTGTGGAATTAGATAGAGGGAGGAAAAGGGTTATGCCTCGAACAATCATCGAAAAAATATGGGATCAGCATATAGTCAAAAGCGGCGAGGGGAAACCAGACCTTTTATATATTGATCTGCACTTGGTGCATGAAGTGACATCACCTCAAGCATTTGAAGGATTAAGACAAAAAGGGCGCAAGGTGAGAAGACCTCAAAACACGTTTGCGACGATGGATCACAACATCCCAACTGTGAATCGATTTGTGATCAAAGATGAGATAGCTAAAAAGCAAGTGAGTGCCTTAGAGCGCAACTGTGCGGAATTTGGCGTTCGTCTTGCTGATCTCCACAGTGTTGACCAGGGAATCGTCCATGTCGTTGGACCGGAGCTTGGATTGACACTTCCGGGGAAAACAATTGTGTGTGGAGATAGTCATACATCAACTCACGGCGCATTTGGCGCACTTGCCTTTGGGATCGGTACAAGTGAGGTTGAACATGTACTTTCTACACAAACACTTTGGCAGCAGCGTCCGAAAACGCTAGAAATTAGAGTAGACGGAAAGCTGCAAAAAGGGGTAACCGCCAAAGATGTCATTTTAGCCGTCATTGGTGCACACGGCGTGAAGTTCGGTTCAGGTTATGTCATTGAATACACTGGGGAAGTATTCAGAAACATGACGATGGATGAGCGGATGACTGTTTGTAATATGTCGATTGAAGCAGGCGCGAGAGCAGGATTGATTGCACCTGATGAAGTCACCTTCGAATATTGCCGTGGCCGCAAATATGCACCGCAGGGCGAGGATTTCGAAGCAGCTATTAAAGAATGGGAAGAACTTAGAACAGATCCAGGTGCAACCTACGATAAAACCATTGTGTTAGATGGAAATAAGATTTCACCAATGGTTACGTGGGGAATTAACCCAGGAATGGTACTGCCTGTGGATGCATCAATTCCAGGACCTGAGGACTTTGCACAAGAAGATGATCAAAAAGAAGCGATTCGTGCTTACGAATACATGGGAGTCCATCCGCATCAGCGTATAGAAGATATTACGATTGAGCATGTCTTTATCGGCTCATGTACGAACTCAAGAATGACTGATTTACGCCAAGCCGCTTCTATGATTGAAGGACAAAAAGTAGCAGATCATGTCAGAGCGATTGTGGTGCCTGGCTCTCAAAGTGTCAAATTGCAAGCAGAAAAAGAAGGTCTTCATGAAATCTTCCTTGAAGCAGGATTTGAATGGAGAGAATCAGGCTGCAGTATGTGTCTTAGTATGAATAACGATGTGGTACCGGAGGGCGAACGCTGCGCGTCCACATCAAACCGTAACTTTGAAGGGCGTCAAGGGAAGGGTGCGAGAACGCATCTTGTCAGCCCGGCAATGGCTGCAATGGCTGCGATACATGGCCGATTTGTCGATGTCAGGAAGTTTAATCAAGAGAAAACAGTCGTGTAAGGAGTTGTCATAGATGGAGCCTTTAGTCACTCATAAAGGGAAAGCCGCTGTGCTTAACCGTATCAATGTAGATACAGATCAAATTATTCCGAAGCAATTTTTAAAAAGAATCGAACGAACAGGATATGGCCGCTTTGCCTTTTTCGACTGGCGTTATTTAGCCGATGGCAGCCCAAATCCAGATTTCGAACTGAATCAGCCGATCTATGAAGGAGCATCGATTTTGATCGCAGGAGAAAACTTTGGCTGCGGATCATCTAGGGAACATGCTCCTTGGGCGCTTGATGATTATGGCTTTAAAATTGTCATCGCACCATCATTCGCAGATATATTTCATCAAAACTGCTTTAAAAATGGGATGCTTCCGATTCGCCTTGATTATGATGTGTGGAAAACCTTCGCAGCGTCATATGAGAACAAAGGGTATGAGATGACGGTTGATCTTGAAAAACAGCAGATAGAAGATCACGAAGGGAATATCACCCCTTTTCAAGTCGACCCTCACTGGAGAGAAATGCTCCTAAATGGTTATGATGAAATTTCATTAACATTACTACTAGAAGATGACATTCAAGCATTTGAAGAAAAGCGCAGCAGCTGGCTGCGCGCCTAAGCAACGAGAAGCTGTCCGCCCGAGGTGTGACGGCTTCTTTTTTGCATGAAAACCTCTCGTTACTTGTGTTTACTAATCTTCGTTGGTAAACTGATAAAAAATATGCGCCCGAAAGGAACGTAAGCATGAAGCATGACAAGAAGAAAGATAATGTCATTTTGTTTCCTGGTCTGAAAGAAAGACTGATTGAAAAAGGAATGGCAGCATTAAAAGATAAACAGTATCAAGAGGCGCTTCACTTGTTTTCAGAAGCAAAATCGTATGATGACGATGAAGAATCCGATATTCACCTCGGAATGGCAATTTGTTTTCTGGAGCTGGGTGAGCTGCAGGATGCAAAGCGTGTTTGTGAAAAAATGCTGCATGAAGGATATGGCCACTATTTCACTGTACTCCAAGTGTATATGACGATCTTAATTCAGCTGAAAGAATATGAAGAGGTTAAACAAACAATTGAGGCTGTGCTCGAGGAAAATCACCTTCCGGCAGAAAGCGCGGAGCATTTTTACAAACTGCTAGAATTTAGCAGAAAAATGATTGAATCACCTGAAGAGATTTTAGATGAAGATGATGACGCCGGAAGTGAGGTCAATATAGATGACATGCTGAAGCGGCCGGAAGAACAGGTCCAGTTCATCCATTCATTGAAAGACCGGAATATTACACCGCACATGGGTCTATTAAATACAATCTTACAAAATCCTGATGGGAACCCTTTGGTCAAATCAATGATCCTGCAGCTTCTGGCAGATCATGATGTGGCAAAGCCGGTTCATGTGACAAAATTCGGTGATTCTTTAACACTTATTCCTTCTGAGGCTGTAAAGCCAGAGCAGATGCCGCTTCTTCAGCAAGTCCTTCGTATGCTCGACGACACGCTCGGCAATGAGAACCCAACCCTTTACCAAGGCGTGGAAGAGCTATGGCGCCGGCACTTATTTGTGCTATATCCATTTCTTCCTAAGTACACAGATCCGAGTCTTTGGGCAGCGGCACTTCATAAAGTCGGCTATGAAATGCATGGGATTGAGATTGAACTCGAAGAATTGCATCTATTGTATGAATTTAACGAACGAGAGCTGAGAGAAGCTTGCACAATGCTGAAAGATATTGAAGAAATTTCTTATTTGTAATTTGTCGATTTAGTTGAAAGACGGACTTGTTATGTTATAATATAATGGTTGTATTTGTGCATATATAGTGCAGTTGTCAGATTCCAACGGTTGAAAGACGATATGTATAATCAAGTCAAATGTTGTATACATAATGCAAGCTTCTTAGCGGAGTGCGTGGTTTTTGATTGGACGAAGTCTTTATGATGCTTTAGAATGGAGCAACGCACAATCTGAATAGATTTTTGGAGGGAAACACACATGTCAGTAAAATGGGAAAAACAAGAAGGTAACGAAGGCGTTCTAACTGTAGAAGTTGACGCTGAAACATTTAACAAAGCACTTGATGATGCATTTAAGAAAGTGGTTAAGCAAGTATCAATCCCTGGATTCCGTAAAGGGAAAGTACCACGTGGTCTTTTCGAGCAGCGTTTTGGTGTAGAATCTCTTTATCAAGATGCATTAGATATTCTTCTTCCAGTTGAATATCCAAAAGCAATCGACGAAGCTGGTATCGAGCCAGTTGACCGCCCTGAAATCGATGTTGAGAAAATCGAAAAAGGCGAAAGCTTAATCTTCACTGCAAAAGTAACAGTGAAGCCTGAAGTAAAACTTGGTGACTACAAAGGTCTTAACGTAGAAAAAGACGACACAGCTGTTACTGATGAAGATGTACAAGAAGAGCTTAAAGGCATGCAAAACCGTCAAGCTGAGCTTGTTGTCAAAGAAGAAGGCGCCATCGAAAACGGCGATACAGTTGTTCTTGATTTCGAAGGATTCGTTGATGGAGAAGCATTCGAAGGCGGAAAAGCTGAGAACTACTCTCTTGAAGTAGGTTCTGGTTCATTCATCCCTGGTTTCGAAGAGCAATTAGTTGGTCTTGAAGCTGGCGCTGAAAAAGACGTAGAAGTTACATTCCCAGAAGAATACCATGCTGAAGACCTTGCAGGTAAACCAGCTGTATTCAAAGTGAAAATTCATGAAATCAAAGCAAAAGAACTTCCAGCACTTGACGATGAGTTCGCTAAAGATGTTGATGAAGAAGTAGAAACACTTGCTGAGTTAACTGAAAAAACGAAGAAACGTCTTGAAGAAGCAAAAGAAAACGAAGCAGAAGGAAAACTTCGTGAAGAGCTAGTTGCGAAAGCTTCTGAAAATGCGGAAGTTGACATCCCACAAGCGATGGTTGACACAGAGCTAGACCGCATGATGAAAGAATTCGAACAACGTCTTCAAATGCAAGGAATGAACCTTGAGCTTTACTTCCAATTCTCTGGACAAGATGAAGATGCGCTTAAAGAGCAAATGAAAGAAGATGCTGCTAAACGCGTAAAATCTAACCTAACACTTGAAGCAATTGCTGCTGCAGAAAACTTACAAGTGTCTGACGAAGAAGTGGAAGAAGAACTTTCAAAAATGGCTGAAGCATACAACATGCCAATTGAAAATATCAAACAAGCGATCGGATCTACTGAAGCAATGAAAGAAGATCTAAAAGTTCGTAAAGCAATTGATTTTCTTGTAGAAAACCGTTAATATGGTGCATAATAATAAAACAGGGCGCGAGTGACTCGTGCCTTGTTTTGTACAATTTTTGACTTATCATCGCTTCTTTTGGAAACGATAGTGTAAGTCGCATCTTTCTGTCATACATATCTCAATGTGCAGTGTTAGAAACACATCGTTACCGTCTTTTAGGAAAGTATGGTAAAATGCATACATACTGGACCCAGAAAGGTAGCTGACTGTTAGCTACAGGCAAGTGAAGAAGAATAAGGGGTGAAAGAATGTTTAAATTCAACGAGGAAAAAGGTCAATTAAAATGCTCGTTTTGCGGAAAAACGCAAGATCAAGTGCGTAAACTGGTCGCAGGACCTGGCGTATATATATGTGATGAATGTATCGAGCTTTGCACGGAAATAGTTGAAGAAGAGCTCGGCACAGAGGAAGAAGTTGAATTCAAGGATGTTCCGAAGCCTCATGAAATTCGGGAGATTCTTGATGAATATGTCATCGGACAAGACAATGCGAAAAAATCCTTAGCTGTAGCGGTTTATAACCATTACAAACGGATCAATTCCAACAGCAAGATTGATGATGTTGAGCTTTCGAAAAGTAATATTTCTATGATTGGACCAACAGGAAGCGGTAAAACATTACTTGCTCAAACACTTGCTCGTATTTTAAATGTTCCATTTGCGATCGCAGATGCAACATCATTAACTGAAGCGGGTTATGTTGGTGAAGACGTAGAGAATATTTTACTAAAGCTGATCCAGGCAGCGGATTATGATGTAGAAAAAGCAGAAAAAGGCATTATCTACATCGATGAGATCGATAAAGTAGCAAGAAAATCAGAAAACCCTTCTATCACTCGTGATGTATCTGGGGAAGGTGTCCAGCAAGCCCTTTTGAAAATTCTTGAAGGAACAGTTGCTAGTGTACCGCCTCAAGGTGGACGTAAGCATCCTCATCAAGAATTCATTCAAATTGATACAACAAATATCCTCTTTATTTGTGGTGGAGCCTTTGACGGCATTGAGCAAATCATCAAACGCCGCTTAGGTCAAAAAGTAATTGGATTCGGTGCGGAAAATAAAGTCGAAGATTTTGAAAAAGAAGTCCTTCTATCAAAAGTACTGCCAGAAGACCTGCTTCGCTTCGGTTTAATTCCAGAATTCATCGGTCGTCTACCGGTTATTGCAAGCCTAGAGCCGTTAGATGAAAAAGCACTTGTAGAAATCTTGACGAAGCCTAAAAATGCGCTCGTTAAGCAATATACAAAAATGCTTGAGCTTGACGATGTTGAGCTAGAATTTGAAGAAGATGCTCTTAGCGAAATTGCGAAAAAAGCAATTGAGCGTAAAACAGGAGCTCGTGGTCTTCGCTCGATCATTGAAGGCATCATGCTTGATGTGATGTTTGACCTTCCATCTCGTGATGATATTGAAAAATGTGTCATCACTGGTGCAACGGTTGCTGATGGTGAGCCGCCGCGTCTTGTGTTAAAAGATGGCACAGTCGTCAACAAAGATACAAAAACATCTGCATAAGAGAAGTCTCACTCCTGAATCATTTTGATTCAGGAGTTTTTTATTTATCGTGGAAGACGTGTTTATTCCGTCCAGCTCTAGGAAATACTAGCAGACAGAAACCAATACATACGATAGATGAAGGAGGGAGCACCGATTGAGCTGGACAGGAATCGTATTATTTATACAGCTGTTCTTTGGTATCGTCATCGGGCTGTACTTTTGGAACTTACTACGAAATCAGCGCACACAAAAGGTGACGATAGACAAAGAATCAAAGAAAGAAATGGAAGCACTCAGAAAGATGCGGTCAATCAAGCTGAGTGAGCCTTTATCAGAGAGAGTCCGGCCAAAGGGATTTCAAGATATTGTAGGGCAGGAAGACGGGATTCGTGCTCTAAAAGCAGCGCTGTGCGGACCGAATCCTCAGCATGTCATTGTCTACGGCCCACCGGGGGTTGGAAAAACAGCCGCTGCTCGTCTTGTCATGGAAGAAGCGAAACGTCATGCTGATTCACCGTTTAAGAAAGATGCGGTATTTGTGGAGCTCGATGCCACAACCGCAAGATTCGATGAACGGGGCATCGCAGACCCACTCATTGGTTCCGTGCATGACCCGATTTACCAAGGGGCGGGAGCGATGGGACAGGCAGGCATTCCGCAGCCAAAACAAGGAGCCGTTACACATGCTCATGGCGGGGTTCTGTTTATTGATGAGATTGGTGAACTGCATCCGATCCAAATGAACAAAATGCTGAAAGTCCTTGAAGATCGGAAAGTATTTTTAGACAGTGCCTACTACAGTGAGGAAAACACCCAAATTCCGAATCACATCCACGATATATTTCAAAATGGGCTTCCGGCTGATTTCCGGTTGATTGGTGCTACGACAAGAACACCTGAAGAAATTCCACCAGCCATTCGCTCAAGGTGTTTGGAAATTTTCTTTAAGGACCTTGACCAGCATGAACTGAAAATTGTTGCTGCTAAGGCTGTCCAAAAAATCCAAAAGGAATTAAGTGATGAAGGGCTGAACCTGTTAACCTCTTATGTAAAAAATGGCCGTGAAGCAGTCAATATGGTGCAGATCGCCGCTGGAATGGCCGTCACGGAAAACCGAAAAGACATCACGATCGAAGATGTCGAGTGGGTCATTCATTCAAGTCAGCTGACACCAAGATATGAACAAAAAGTACCGGAAAAGCCAAAAGTCGGGGTAGTGAATGGTCTCGCTGTCTACGGTCCAAACAGCGGTGCCCTGCTTGAGATTGAAGTGAACATATGTAAGGCGCTTGAAAAAGGCAGTATCAACATTACAGGCATTGCAGAAGAAGAAAGCATTGGCAGTCAGTCTAAATCCATTAGACGAAAAAGTATGGCCAAAGGGTCTGTTGAAAATGTATTAACAGTGCTGAGAAACTTAGGTATTCGGACAAATGAATATGACATCCATATTAATTTTCCAGGCGGTGCCCCGATTGATGGTCCGTCTGCTGGGATTGCCATGGCGGCGGCGATTTTCTCTGCCATTCATCAAATCCCGATTGATCATCTGACAGCAATGACAGGTGAAATCGGATTGCAGGGTCAGGTGAAGCCGATCGGCGGTGTGATACCGAAGATTAAAGCGGCGAAACAAGCTGGTGCCACAACCGTGATTATTCCTTATGACAACCAGCAGTCGATCTTAAAAGAGATTGAAGGCGTCACCATTGTGCCTGTGAAGCACTTCCAAGAGGTGCTGGATCAGTGTTTGGTCAACCCGCCAGACGAGAAGAAAGATGGACTAGAAGAGGAAATGAAAAGAAAATCTGTTTAATCCCCATCACATATGGGGATTTTTTAGTGAAATAGATCTTTTTTTCTTTTTCAAGATAAAAAGAAAGGGTATACTACGGTAAGATCATCATTTCTCAAGTCTTTTACATTGTACAAGACTGAAACAGGTATATTATAATGATTCATACTAGTGACGGAGGTGTCAATCAACATGGCAGATGAAATCAAAAAGAATGTTCCGCTCCTCCCATTGCGAGGCTTGCTTGTTTATCCAACAATGGTCTTGCATTTGGACGTTGGACGCGAGAAGTCTGTTCAAGCATTAGAACAGGCGATGATGAACGATCATATGATTTTTCTAGCAACACAGCGGGAAATTTCAATAGATGAACCAGGTGAAGAGGAAATTTTCAAAGTCGGCACCTACACAAAAATCAAACAAATGCTGAAGCTGCCGAATGGAACGATTCGTGTGCTCGTAGAAGGCTTAAATCGAGCGCAGATCGAATCATATGTGGAGCTTGAGGACTATACGTCCGTCGATATTAAAGAGTTGGCAGAAGAAGATTTAAAGGACGCAGAAGCAGAAGCACTCATGCGCACTTTGTTAGATCACTTTGATCAGTACATAAAAATTTCAAAAAAAATCTCAGCTGAAACATATGCAACGGTGACGGATATTGAGGAACCGGGGAGAATGGCAGATATCGTGGCTTCTCACCTGCCGCTTAAATTAAAGGACAAACAAGAAGTACTGGAAACAGTGGATGTTAAAAAACGTCTGAATCGTGTCATCAGCTTAATTCACAATGAAAAAGAAGTGCTGGAAATTGAAAAGAAAATTGGTCAGCGTGTCAAACGTTCAATGGAAAGAACGCAAAAAGAATATTATTTGCGTGAACAAATGAAAGCCATTCAAAAGGAGCTTGGAGACAAGGAAGGGAAAACAGGCGAAGTCAGTTCATTAATGTCTAAAATCGAAGAGTCCAGCATGCCGGATTCTGTTCGTGAAACGGCACTAAAAGAATTGAACCGTTATGAAAAAATTCCTTCAAGTTCTGCGGAGAGCTCTGTCATTCGAAATTATATTGATTGGCTGATCAATCTTCCATGGGGCATCTATACAGAAGATCGTCTAGATTTAAAGCTGGCAAGTGAAATTTTAGATGATGAGCATCATGGGCTGGAAAAAGTCAAAGAACGTGTGCTTGAATATCTTGCTGTACAGAAGCTGACCAATTCATTAAAAGGACCGATTCTTTGCTTAGCAGGACCTCCTGGGGTAGGGAAAACGTCACTTGCCAAATCGATTGCTAAATCACTTGACCGAAAGTTTATCCGTATCTCTCTTGGCGGTGTGCGTGATGAATCTGAGATTCGTGGACATAGAAGAACGTATGTAGGCGCGATGCCAGGCCGCATCATTCGCGGGATGAGCAAGGCAGGCACAATGAATCCGGTGTTTCTTTTAGATGAAATTGATAAGATGTCCTCTGATTTTAGAGGTGATCCGTCTTCTGCGATGCTTGAAGTGCTGGATCCAGAGCAAAATCACAACTTTAGCGATCACTATATTGAAGAGACATTTGATTTATCACAAGTGTTATTTATTGCCACTGCCAACAATTTAGCAACCATTCCGGGCCCACTTCGTGATAGAATGGAGATTATCACGATTGCAGGGTATACAGAGGTTGAAAAAGCAGAGATTGTGAAAGATCATCTTCTGCCGAAGCAGCTAAAGGAGCACGGATTAAAGAAAGGGAACTTGCAGCTTCGTGAAGCAGCGATTTATGATATGATTCGCTATTACACAAGAGAAGCAGGAGTTCGCGGGTTAGAGCGTCAGCTTGCGGCCATTTGCCGAAAAGCGGCAAGAGCGATTGTGGCTGAAGACCGAAAACGCATCACAGTGACGGAAAAGAACTTATCTGAATTCCTTGGAAAAAGACTTTACCGTTATGGTCAGGCTGAAACGACAGACCAAGTGGGGGTTGTTACAGGACTTGCATATACGACAGTTGGCGGAGACACCTTATCAATTGAGGTATCACTCTCGCCTGGTAAAGGCAAGCTCTTGTTAACAGGTAAGCTTGGTGATGTCATGAGAGAATCTGCACAGGCGGCATTCAGTTATATTCGTTCTAAAGCAGATGAACTGAACATTGATCCTAATTTTAATGAAAAGCATGATATTCATATCCATGTTCCAGAGGGTGCGGTTCCAAAGGACGGGCCATCAGCTGGTATCACCATTGCGACGGCTCTTGTATCAGCACTCACAGGACGTCCTGTATCAAAAGAGGTTGGTATGACAGGAGAGATAACGTTAAGAGGAAGAGTGCTTCCAATTGGCGGACTAAAAGAAAAAGCATTGGGCGCACATCGTGCAGGATTGAAAACCATTATTCTTCCAAAGGACAATGAGAAGGATATTGATGATATTCCTGAAAGTGTGAGAGAAGGACTAACCTTTATTCCGGTCTCACATTTAGATGAGGTGCTTGAGAAAGCGTTGGTAGGAGAGGGAAGATGAAAGTAACAAAATCAGATATCGTCATTAGTGCGGTGAAACCAGAGCAGTACCCGAGCGGCGGACTGCCTGAAATCGCGCTTGCTGGACGATCAAATGTTGGAAAGTCCTCGTTCATCAACTCATTGATTAATCGTAAAAATTTAGCGCGTACGTCTTCTAAACCAGGTAAGACACAGACGCTTAATTTCTACATTATTAATGATATGCTCCATTTTGTGGATGTTCCGGGCTACGGCTTTGCCAAAGTATCAAAAACAGAGCGCGAGGCCTGGGGTAGAATGATCGAAACGTATATTACAATGCGTGAAGAATTAAAAGCAGTCGTCCAAATTGTGGACCTGCGTCATAAGCCATCAGTAGACGATGTAAACATGTATGAATTCCTTAAATATTACGGAGTTCCCGTGATCGTCATCGCTACAAAAGCGGATAAAATTCCAAAAGGCAAATGGGAAAAACATGCGAAAGTCGTCAAACAGACGCTCGACATTGACCCATCAGATGAACTCATCTTATTCTCTTCTGAAACAAAAAAAGGAAAAGATGAAGCCTGGAATGCGATCCTTGCGAAAGTAAACGGCTAAAAAAAGCATCTGCGATGAGCAGATGCTTTTTTACATTAGTTTTCTTTTCAGCGTGAGATGAAAACCCTTGAAGTCTAGAAAGGACGAGTACTGGCGCGGAGCGAATTTGATATTCGTGAGCACCAGCACGCAGGACTGACACCGAATGCGAGGGTTTGTCTTCTCGCTGAAGGCATCTGCGATGAGCAGATGCTTTTTTATTGTATAAGTTATTTCCTTTTTAAAAATAATAAGAGGAGACTGACAGCAATCAGTACATAAGGCCAGTACAATTCAAAGCCGGAAGTAGGAATCGAAAGGGAACTTAGCTGTTTTGTAATTTGCTGAAAGAAATAAAGGAACAGACCGAGTGCGATCAGCACAACACTTTCAATACGATATTCTTTTTTCTGAGATGATTTCACAAAGAGTGCAAGTCCTACGATGAATACAATCATCGTAAATGTGTCTGGCCAGTGGTCCAATTTAGGCTGAAGAATAAAGTGTAGCGAAAGGCCTGTCATGAGCATACCGATAAACACATGAGCGCTTTCTTGCTCCTTTTTTCCTTGATATAAGAACGCGAGGCCAAAAAGCAGTACAAGTGTATACCATTTCTCTTGATCCTTCCAAATGTCAAATTGACCTCCTGAGAGAATGGCATATAGCGCTACAGCCAATAAAGTGAGCGGCAGCAAAATGGATTTCTTCTTCAAAGATGTCACCTTCTTTTAAGCAGATCATTTGTCCGCACGCGCCAAATCTGATAAATTGCTTGAAGTGATGATATGGCATAATTGGTGTCGAACATTTTTCTACTATATCACAACATTTTTGAAATCTGTTCACAATTTTTATCCAGTTAAAAATGAATATATGTTATAATCATTATAAATAATAAATTCTATATTGTAATTATTATAAATTAGACAGGGCGTTGGGGGTGCAAGCTGAAGTTATGCATATTCTTGTTGTGGGTTTAGATTATAAAACAGCCCCTGTTGAGATACGGGAACAGCTGAGCTTTGAACCGAGTGAGCTCGGAACAGCGATGTCCAAGCTTAAAGAAGAAAAAAGCATTCTAGAGAATATCGTCATCTCAACATGTAATCGAACAGAGATCTACGCAGTGGTAGATCAGCTTCATACTGGACGGTTTTATATAAAAAGATTTTTAGCCGATTGGTTCGGTTTAGAAAAGGAAGATGTCTCTCCATATTTGAAGTTCTATGAAAATGATGGAGCGGTTGAGCATTTATTCCGTGTGGCCTGTGGACTTGATTCCATGGTGATTGGTGAAACGCAAATACTTGGTCAAGTACGTTCCAGCTTTAAAGTAGCTCAAGAGGAGAAGACCATTGGTACCGTTTTCAATTATTTATTTAAACAGGCGGTAACCGTTGCAAAACGCTCTCATGCGGAAACAGATATTGCGTCTAATGCCGTATCTGTCAGCTATGCAGCTGTTGAGCTTGCCAAAAAAATCTTTGGACGTCTTTCTGATAAGCATGTCCTGATTCTTGGTGCGGGCAAAATGGGCGAACTGGCGGCTCAAAACCTTCAAGGGCAAGGAATTGGCCAAGTAACGGTCATCAACCGAACGTTTGAGAAGGCAAAGGAATTGGCGGGTCGTTTTTCAGGAGAGCCTAAGAGCTTAAACCAATTAGAAAAAACATTATCTGAAGCGGACATTTTAATCAGCTCAACGGGAGCGAAACAATTTGTCATTACAAAAGAAATGGTCGAAAGCGCGAATAAAAAGCGGAAGGGCAGACCTCTATTTATGGTAGATATTGCTGTACCACGTGATTTAGATCCAGCCATTTCTGAAGTAGAAGGTGCTTTTTTGTATGACATTGATGACCTTGAAGGCATCGTGGCTGCCAACTTAAAAGAGCGCCGTGCAGTGGCTGAGCAGGTCGAGCTCCTGATTGAAGCAGAAATTGTAGAATTTAAGCAATGGCTGAATACGTTAGGTGTTGTTCCAGTCATTTCTGCACTTAGAGAAAAAGCACTCACAATTCAAGCCGATACGATGCAGAGTATTGAGCGGAAGCTTCCAAACCTCACAAACCGTGAAATGAAGCTGTTAAATAAACATACGAAAAGCATCATCAACCAAATGCTGAAAGATCCTATCTTAAAGGCAAAAGAAATTGCCGCGGAGCCGAATGCAGAGGAAAAGCTTTTACTCTTTAAAGAAATCTTTGATTTACAGGTTGAAGATGAAGAGCAAAAGGTCGAACCTGTACAGGTGGAGCAAGGGGCATTTCAGCTGTTCAAACCAAATATGGCACAAGGCTTTGCTACAGTTGCCAGTGAGTGATTAAGCGATGATGGAATCCATTGTAGCGAGACTCAATGAAGCGACGATCTTAATCTATGCACTAAGTGTCTTGTTCTATTTCATAGATTTTCTTCAACACAACCGGAAGGCTGGAAAAATGGCTTTCTGGTTGCTTTCTATTGTCTGGCTGCTGCAAACAGTCTACATGTTCTATATTATGATGGAAACAGACCGATTCCCTGTGTTGAATGTAGCAGAGGGGTTATATTTTTATACGTGGGTGCTTGTGACACTGTCTCTTGTCCTCACAAAGGTATTGCGCGTTGAATTTATTGTCTTTTTTACAAATGTGATCGGTTTTTCCATGATGGCGATTCACACCTTTACACCATCTGACCTCCATTCAGCAGAACTAACGGGGAAGCTGACGAGTGAACTGCTCGTGATTCATATTACGATGGCAATTTTATCCTACGGTGCCTTTTCACTTTCATTTGCGTTTTCACTGCTTTATCTCTTTCAATATCGTTTGCTGAAAAAGAAAAAATGGGGAAAATGGCTTTTAAGAATTGAAGACTTATCAAAGCTGGATCATATGGCGTACGTATTAAATATTATTGGTGTGCCTATGCTCTTGCTTAGTTTAATTCTTGGCATCATTTGGGCATATATTTCGTATGATACGTTGTACTGGACAGATGCAAAGGTGCTTGGTTCGTTTATTATGCTGTTTTTATACGGCTTTTACTTATATATCAGATTGGTCAGAAATATGCAGGGCAAAATCGTGGCACTGTGGAATGTCGCTTCATTTCTTGTGCTGATGATCAATTATTTTCTGCTTGGTAGCTTATCAACCTTTCATTGGTTTCAATAATGATGAGTCTTAAAGGCATTGTCGGGAGGAAGACGTATTGCGTACAATTAAAGTAGGTTCTAGACGAAGTAAGCTGGCAATTACACAAACAAAATGGGTCATTCAAAAGCTGTCTGAACTAAACCCTTCTTATTCTTTTGAAATAAAAGAAATTGTAACAAAGGGTGATCAAATTCTAGATGTGACCTTATCTAAAGTTGGCGGAAAAGGACTGTTTGTTAAAGAGATTGAGCAGGCGATGTTGAATCATGACATCGATATGGCGGTGCACAGTATGAAGGATATGCCGGCTGCTCTTCCGGAAGGTTTAGTCATTGGCTGTATTCCTGAGCGTGAAGATGTGCGGGATGCACTTATTTCGAAGGATCATCTAAGTCTCAGCGAACTGCCAAAGGGTGCAATTGTGGGAACGAGCAGCTTACGGCGCAGCGCCCAGCTTCTTCAGGAAAGACCAGATCTTGAGATTAAATGGATTCGAGGAAACATTGATACGAGATTGGAAAAGCTGAAAAATGAAGAGTATGATGCCATTATTCTAGCGGCTGCCGGTCTGTCCAGAATGGGATGGAGCAAAGAGGTCGTGTCGGAATTTTTATCTCCTGAGACGTGCCTTCCAGCCGTTGGACAAGGCGCGCTGTCGATTGAGTGCCGCGGGGATGATGAAGAGCTGCTTAAGCTTCTCGCCCAATTTACGAATGAATATACGAAGAAAACGGTCCTCGCAGAAAGAGCCTTCCTCAAACAAATGGATGGAAGCTGTCAGGTGCCGATCGCTGGCTATGCAACGATGAATGAGCATAATGAAATTGAACTAACAGGTCTTGTTGCATCTGCTGATGGGCACACAATTATTCGAGAAACCGTCACAGGCACTGACCCTGAAGCAATTGGAACAGCGTGTGCGAAGCAGATGGCTGATAAGGGAGCAAAGGATTTGATCGACAAGGTGAAAAAGGATTTGTCTCAATGAGCATAGGCAAATCGCTTCACGGACAGACGGTGCTTGTCACTCGAAATGAACGTCAAGCGGGCGTGTTTCAGCAAAAGATTGAAGCGCTGAACGGCCATGCGGTTTTAACCTCTCTTATTCGGTTTGAGCCTACGCTCACCAAAGAAAAAGCGCAGGCCTTTGTAAAGGACTTAGAAAATAGCCACTGGCTTGTTTTCACGAGTGTGAATGGTGCGTCTTTTTTTCTGAACTACATAAAAGACCATCATTTACATAAGAGTTTATCCCATTTGAAAGTGGCTGCTGTAGGAGAGAAAACCTCTGCCTATCTTGAGCAGCACGGCTTGAAGGTGGATGTTGTGCCAGAACGATTTATAGCGGAAGAGCTGGCAGATGCATTACTTGACCATGTACACCCAGGAGAGCGTGTGTTTGTAGCAAAAGGGCATCTATCACGAGATGTGGTGAAAGAGGCCCTCGTTCCGCTCGGCATTGAGGTAAAAGAATGGATTTTATATGAAACAGTCAAGGATGAGGAAGGAATTGCTGCTCTTAAAACGGCAATGACGAAGCAATCATTTGATTTTATTACATTTACGAGCTCATCTACTGTTCATTCTTTTATGCATGTGATGGAAGCAGATGCAGCGATGCTTGCTGCATCTGACACCTGTTTTGTGACGATCGGTCCTCTGACAAAAGAGGCACTGCTTCAATACGGGATTTCTTCTGAAACCCCAGATACTTATACGATAGACGGAATGCTTGATTTGATGTGCCGTTTATCTGAAAGGAAGTTGAACCATTGATGAAATTTAACAGACACCGCAGATTGCGGACAAGCGCAGGAATGAGAGAATTAGTCAGAGAAACCTTTTTAAGACCATCTGATTTCATTTATCCGATCTTTTTTGTAGAGGGAGAAAATGTCCGAAAAGAAGTCTCTTCAATGCCAGGTGTGTATCACATTTCTGTAGATCTTGTGAAAGAAGAAGTCCAAGAGCTTGTTGATCTTGGCATCAAATCGATCATTGTATTTGGTGTGCCAGATCATAAAGATCATGTAGGCAGTGAGGCGTATCACGATCACGGCATTGTTCAAAGAGCAACGCTTGAGATCAAAAAGCATTTCCCAGAGCTCGTGGTTATTGCAGACACTTGCTTATGCCAATATACAGATCACGGACATTGCGGAATCGTTGAAGATGGAGAAATTTTAAATGATGAATCTCTTCAGCTACTAGCGAAAACTGCTGTTAGCCAAGCACGTGCAGGTGCAGATATCATCGCGCCTTCAAATATGATGGACGGATTTGTTGTTGCCATTCGTGAGGCACTTGATGAAGCAGGCTTTATTCATGTACCTGTCATGTCATATGCGGTGAAATATGCAAGTGCTTTTTACGGTCCGTTTCGTGATGCAGCACATAGTACACCGCAGTTTGGAGATCGTAAAACATATCAAATGGACCCTGCAAACCGTTTAGAGGCTCTAAGAGAAGCGCAATCTGATGTAGAAGAGGGAGCTGACTTCTTGATTGTCAAACCATCTCTTTCTTACTTAGACATTATGCGTGATGTGAAAAATGAATTTACACTCCCTGTTGTTGCTTACAATGTGAGCGGAGAGTATGCAATGGTGAAAGCCGCTGCTCAAAACGGCTGGATTTCTGAAAAAGAGCTTGTTCTGGAAATGCTGACAAGCATGAAACGTGCAGGAGCAGAACTCATCATTACGTATCATGCAAAAGATGCAGCAAAATGGCTCTCAGAATAAAGAACGGATAGACAGGAGGACATTGAAATGGGACGTAGCTATGAAAAATCAAAGCAAGCATTTGAAGAAGCACAGCATTTAATGCCTGGTGGTGTCAACAGCCCTGTGCGTGCATTTAAATCAGTCAACACAGACCCGATTTTTATGGAACGAGGCAAAGGTGCCAAGATCTATGATATTGATGGAAATGAATACATCGATTATGTCTTATCATGGGGACCGCTTATTTTAGGACATACGAATGATCGTGTCGTTGAAAGCATTCAGCGAGTAGCGGAAAATGGGACAAGCTTCGGTGCTTCTACGTTAGTTGAAAATGAATTAGCTAAACTTGTATCAGAACGGGTTCCTTCCATCGAAGTTATTCGCATGGTCAGCTCTGGTACAGAGGCGACGATGAGTGCACTTCGTCTAGCTCGAGGTTTTACAGGCAGAAATAAAATTGTGAAATTTGAAGGCTGCTATCATGGCCACGGTGATTCTTTGCTCATTAAAGCGGGTTCTGGAGTGGCAACGCTTGGACTCCCGGATAGTCCTGGTGTTCCTGAAGGGACTGCAAGCAACACGATCACAGTGCCGTACAATGATTTAGAAAGCATTCAAGTTGCTTTTCAAGAATTTGGCGACGATATCGCTGGTGTCATTGTAGAGCCGGTCGCAGGAAATATGGGGGTTGTCCCTCCGCAAGAAGGTTTCTTGCAAGGACTGAGAGACATTACGGAGCAATACGGATCATTACTCATTTTTGATGAGGTCATGACAGGCTTCCGTGTGGATTATCACTGCGCGCAAGGCTATTTTGGCATCACACCTGATCTGACGTGTCTTGGTAAAGTCATTGGAGGCGGTCTTCCGGTCGGAGCTTATGGCGGAAGAGCGGATATTATGAGACAAATTGCGCCAAGTGGTCCAATTTATCAAGCAGGAACGTTATCAGGTAACCCTCTTGCGATGACAGCAGGCTTAGAAACTCTAAAACAGCTCACACCTGAGTCTTATGAAGAGTTTAAACGAAAAGGTGATCGTTTAGAAGAAGGCATTTCAAAAGCAGCGAAAGCATACGGAATTCCATTAACGTTTAACCGTGCTGGCTCCATGATTGGATTCTTCTTTACAAATGAAGAAGTCATCAATTATGACAAAGCGAAAACAGCTGATCTCGCTTTATTTGCTGAATTTTACAAGGAAATGGCCGATCACGGTATCTTCCTCCCGCCTTCTCAATTTGAAGGACTATTCCTATCAACAGCTCATACAGATGAAGACATCGAATATACAATTGAGACAGTGGAAAAGGTTTTTCAAAAACTACGTCGATAAAACAAAAGCCGATATGGAGACATATCGGCTTTTTTGCATTGGAGAAAACCAATCATATTTTCACTTCCTCCCACATACAACTGTATTGACATCTAATTTTATTTTTTAAGGATTAGATGAAAGGAGGACACCGACTTGTCTCAAAACAATCGATTACAGTTTTCGGTAGAAGAATCCATTTATTTCAAAAGCGGACAGGAAGTCAGTGAGCTGCTGTCAATTTCTCTCGACCCTGACATTCTCGTTCAAGAAGTGAATGATTATGTTTCCATTAGAGGTTCACTCGAGCTAACAGGAGAATACAACATAAATCAAGAGGAGCTATTGGGTGAATTGAGTTCCTTTCCAACATACAGGGAAGCAGATGAGGTAAAGGTAAGAGAAGACGGAACGGCGGAGCTTCTGCATCAATTTCCAGTCGATATCACCATTCCGAAGAACAAAATTAGTCATTTAAATGATGTGTTTGTGTTTATTGATGCGTTTGATTACCAGCTGACAGAGAATCGTTTGCTTACCATTCAGGCTGATTTAGCCATTGAGGGCTTGTTAGACGAGGAAACGCCTCAAGCGCCTGTAGTAGAGGAGCCGTATGAATTTGTCCATCGTCCTGAAGAGGATTATGGCGATATGGCTTACGATTATCAGTTGCAGCCGGAACAAGAAGAACAAGAAGAGCTGCAAGGCGAAGAACATGAGGATGATGAGAAGCAGCCTATATTTCAACATGACACACGTGCTGAGCAAGAGGAACAGGAAGTGCAGGAAGTACAAGAAGTACAAGAAGAAGAGGAAGAAGCAATTGAGATAGAATTGGTGAACAGGGAAGTAGAGGAAGCGTCTGAAGAACCTGAAGAACCTGAAGAACCTGAAGAGCCAGAAGAGCCGGAACAGCCGAATAACCAAGAAGAAGCTGTGGCGCTTGGCTATCGATCCATCCCTGAAGCTCACGTGCAGGAACCGCCATTTTTTGAACCACCTAAGCTTTTAGAAGAAGAGGAGAGGGATGATACATTCTTTGAAGTGGAAGTGAGAAAAGATCCGGAAGCTGCCGAAGAGCAGGAAGAAACGGTACAGTCATATCCTGCATTTGAATCACCTGCTTATCAAGTGGAACCTGAGCAAGAGGAGCAGGATGACGAATATCAGCTCGGGCGGTTATATGAACGGGAAGCACCTAAAATATATGAGTCAGCTCAAGAAGAAGAGGTGCTTGAAGAAGACGTGAGAGAAACGTCTGGCAGTGAGAACTCTCTTTATTTAACAAAGCTGTTCGCTAAGCAGGAGGAGGAAGATTTTTCTCGCATGAAAATATGTATAGTTCAGCAAGAAGATACGGTCGATCGTATTTGTGAGAGATATCAATTGAATGTGCAGCAGCTTCTTCGCACAAACTCATTATCGATTGATGCGGAGCTTGAGGAAGGACAGATTCTTTATATTCCTGAATATCAAAAAAGCAATGCATAGCAAGCGATGACTGACCGAGAAAATGTGGTGAGTGAACGTGGATGAAATCCAATCTGTCTTATACGAATACGGACTTGAGGCTGAATATATTGAACCTGTCAGTCCTGTTGTCATCAAGGTATATACAAAGCAGGGTGTATTTGCCCTGAAGCGAGTAAAAGCCAATCGGCATATGCAATTTACAGAACAAATGCTTGAACTAGAATCAAAGGGCTATCGCTCCTTTGTTCCGATTTATCGGACGAAGAGCGGTTCCTTTTTCTCAAGTCATCGGGAAAGCCAGTATGCATACTATCTGATGCCGTGGCTGACGAATGAAAAGAGAGAAGAGCAGGACGATAAGCACGAATATTTATTTCAAGAGATTGCAAGACTTCATAAGCGGACTGAAGTCATGATGGATATCACAGAGCAAGAGATAGAAGCGCATTACACCCAAATCAAGACCAAATGGGAAACAGAGAAAGACATGTATGAACGATTCATAGAGCGGGCAGAACAAACGTGGTATATGTCGCCATTTGAGCTGGCCGCTGCTATGTATTTTTCAGAGGCGATGTCTGCCAGCGAATTTGCGCTTGAGCGTTTAGAAGATTGGCATGAAGAAATGAAAGACAAAGAGACAACGCGTGTTGTGCTAAATCATGGACAGCTATCGATCCATCATTTTTTGTATAATGATGTAGGAACAGGACATTTCACCAATTTCGAGCGGTCTAAAAAAGCCGCCCCCATCTATGATCTTCTGACCTATTACTTTCGGACATTCAAAACCTATCCCACGTCTTGTCCTGAATGCACTTCTTTGTTTTATACGTATCAAAAAGGAAACCCTCTTCGGGAGGAAGAACTGCATTTGTTCCTAAGCTACCTTGCTTATCCGCAAGGGCTGTTTGATACAGTAAAAGCCTATGAAGCAGGCGGGCAGGATGAAATGGAAAGCTGTCAGCAGCTGTTAAGAGCGTATTGGCAGATGAAAAATTCTGAGCCGACCGTCATGAAGATTCATGAGATTGAGCAGGCTAGACGGCTTGAAGAAGAACAAAGTGCCTCGTCATCAGCGGAATGACGAGGTTATGCTGCGTTGGCTTTATATGGGCAGGTACATAAGCATGAGTTTTTTTAAAACCAATCAAGATGAAAGGCACAGGCGAGAAAAATAAGAATACCTAGAATGAGGACGTCAAATGTTGTAGGGAAAATGATCGTACGAAATCCTTGAAATATAGCAATCGGGAGAACGACTTGGGAGGCAACTGCCCGAATTTGTCTCAGCCAGGGGGGGAGTGTGTAAGGATTGATCTTCTTCAAATCAAACGCCCTCCTTCTTCATTTTGTTATTATCATATGGGCAAAAGGGCGAAGGGTGCCTGCCCAATTTGTATAAAGAAGAAGAAAAGCGGAAAAGATGATTGACGAAAACAAAAGGCATTTAGTAATATAAATAAAAGATGAGTATGTGCTGATGAACGTGATATATCGTAAGCGTGGATCAGGAAGAGTACGAGCAAGACCCTAAAGAGAGGGAAGCCAAGAGCTGAGAGGTTTCCTAGGATGTACTTGTTTGGAAGGTCGCCTGTGAGCTTAATTTCTTGAATGAACAAGTAGAGAAATTCGGGAGAACCCCGTTATCCTTTAGAGTGTATGGGACACGTGTATGTGTCTCGTGAAAAAAGGTGGTACCGCGAAAAAGCTTTTTCGTCCTTTTATAAGGATGGAAAGGCTTTTTTTATGTTTCATCAGCCGAAAAAATGTGGAGGTTACACAAATGGGAACAAATAATCAAGAAATGCCAACAAAGTACGATCCTAATGCGATTGAAAAAGACCGCTATACGTACTGGCTTGAAGGGAAATTCTTCGAAGCACAAAATGACAAAACGAAAGATCCATATACAGTCGTCATTCCTCCACCAAACGTGACAGGAAAACTGCATCTTGGGCATGCATGGGATTCTACACTCCAAGACATCGTGACGCGTATGAAACGGATGCAGGGCTATGACGTTCTTTGGCTTCCAGGTATGGACCATGCCGGTATTGCGACTCAGGCAAAAGTCGAGGCAAAGCTTCGCGAAGAAGGCGTAAGCCGGTATGACCTTAGCCGAGAAAAATTTGTAGAAGAAACGTGGAAGTGGAAAGAAGAATATGCAGATTTTATTCGCAGCCAGTGGGCGAAGATGGGCCTTGGTCTCGATTACTCCCGTGAACGTTTTACTTTAGATGAAGGTCTGAATAAAGCCGTTCGCCAAGTATTTGTTCAATTGTATGAAAAAGGGCTTATTTATCGCGGAGAGTACATCATTAACTGGGATCCAGCAACGAAAACGGCACTTTCTGATATTGAAGTGATTTATAAGGATGTTCAAGGTGCGTTTTATCACTTGAGATATCCGCTTTCAGATGGCACGGGTTCAATTGAAATTGCGACAACAAGACCTGAAACAATGCTGGGGGATACAGCCGTAGCCGTACACCCTGATGACGAGCGCTATCAGCATTTGATTGGAAAAACAGTGGTTTTACCAATTACAGGCCGCGAAATCCCAATCGTCGGTGATGACTATGTCGATATGGAGTTTGGTTCAGGTGCTGTGAAAATTACACCTGCTCATGATCCGAATGACTTTGAGCTTGGAAACCGCCACGGGCTAGAGCGTATTCTTGTCATGAATGAAGATGGCACAATGAATGCGAATGCCCTGCAATATAAAGGAATGGACCGCTTCGAATGCCGCAAACAGCTTGTGAAGGATTTACAAGAAGAAGGCATTTTGTTCAAAATTGAGGACCACATGCATTCAGTTGGTCATAGTGAGCGAAGTGGAGCTGTCGTTGAACCGTATTTATCAACACAATGGTTTGTGAAAATGCAGCCGCTGGCAGACGAAGCTATTCATCTGCAAAAAGGTGACGACCAAGTTCAATTTGTTCCAGACCGATTTGAAAAGACATATTTACATTGGATGGAAAATATCCGTGACTGGTGTATTTCTCGTCAGCTATGGTGGGGACACCGCATTCCGGCTTGGTATCATAAAGAAACGAAAGAAGTATACGTTGGACTTGAAGCACCAGAAGATATTGAGAACTGGGAACAGGATAACGATGTACTTGATACATGGTTTAGTTCAGCGCTTTGGCCGTTTTCTACAATGGGCTGGCCGGATGCAGACAGTGAAGACTTCAAGCGCTACTATCCAACAAATCTGCTTGTAACTGGCTATGACATCATTTTCTTCTGGGTATCCCGCATGATCTTTCAAGGTCTTGAATTCACAGGAGAAAAACCGTTCAAAGATGTCCTCATTCATGGGCTTATCCGCGACGAACAAGGGCGTAAAATGAGTAAGTCGCTCGGCAACGGAATTGATCCAATGGAGGTCATCGACAAGTACGGTGCGGATTCATTAAGATATTTCTTAGCGACTGGAAGCTCACCAGGTCAGGATCTTCGTTTTAGCTTTGAAAAGGTTGAATCCACTTGGAACTTTGCGAACAAAATTTGGAACGCATCCCGCTTTGCTTTAATGAATATGGATGGTTTAACGTATGATGAGCTTGATTTAACAGGAGAAAAATCAGTTGCTGATCAATGGATTTTAACACGCTTAAATGAAACAATTGAAAGTGTCACACAGCTTGCTGACAAGTATGAATTCGGTGAAGTGGGCAGACACTTATACAACTTCATTTGGGATGATTTCTGTGATTGGTACATTGAAATGGCGAAGCTTCCGCTTTATGGAGAAGACGAAGCAGCGAAAAAAACGACTCGTTCGATCCTTGCGTATGTATTAGATCAAACGATGAGACTTCTACATCCGTTTATGCCGTTCTTAACAGAAGAAATCTGGCAGCATCTACCGCATGAAGGTGAGTCCATTACTGTTGCGGCATGGCCTGAAGTGAAGCCGGAGCTTTCCAACGAACAAGCTTCTGCTGATATGAAGCTGCTTGTGGAACTCATCCGCTCTGTTCGTAACATTCGCAGTGAAGTGAACACACCAATGAGCAAACAAGTAGAGCTTTACATTAAAGCCTCTACATCTGATGTGCAGGAACGCTTAGAGAAAAACCGTTCATATATTGAGCGCTTCACGAACCCAAGTGTTCTTGAAATTGGCACAGATATCCCAGCTAGTGATAAAGCGATGACGGCTGTTATTTCTGGAGCAGAACTCATTCTGCCGCTTGAAGGCTTAATCAACTTAGATGAAGAAATTGCTCGTCTGCAAAAAGAGCTTGATAAGCTGACAAAAGAAGTGGAACGAGTACAGAAAAAGCTTGGCAACGAAGGCTTTATGAAAAAAGCGCCTGAAAGTGTCGTAGAAGAAGAGCGTGCGAAAGAACGTGATTATGTCGCAAAACGCGAAGCTGTTCAAAAGCGTATTGAAGAGCTGAAAGCATAAGGTTGAAAAGACGGCTCCTAATGAAAGGGAGTCGTCTTTTTTGAAAATTTCGTATGAAATGAGAGATGACATTGTTTACAACCTATCATGAAGCGATTGATTGGATTCACAGCAGACTGGCCTTTGGCGTAAAACCGGGTCTTGAACGAATGAAATGGCTGATGAACAGACTAGGAAATCCAGAACAAAGTATAAAAACAGTACATGTTGCAGGTACAAATGGTAAAGGATCAACCATTGCGTTTACGCGTTCTGTTTTGCAGGCAGCCGGCTATTCGGTCGGAACTTTCACCTCTCCGTTTATACTAACGTTCAATGAAAGAATCAGCGTGAATGGAGTGCCTATAGAAGATGAAGAATGGCTGAGTTTGGTGAATGAAATCAAGCCTTTTATTGACGAATTAGATCAAACAGAGCTTGGCGCAGCGACAGAATTTGAGATTATTACAGCATGTGCATTTGCTTATTTTGCCCATTTGCACGAAGTAGACTTTGTCCTCTTGGAAACAGGGCTTGGCGGAAGGCTTGATTCTACAAATATTGCTGTGCCTATTTTAACAGCGATTACGTCGATTGGTCATGATCATATGGCCATTTTAGGTGACACACTTGAACAAATTGCAGCTGAAAAAGCGGGCATTATCAAAGAGGGTATTCCAATGATCACGGCAGTTCACCAGCCTGAAGCTCTTGCTGTCATTCAAAACACAGCCAAAGAAAAGAATGCTGAATGTATTTCATTACATGATACTTGTAGCTTTGATGAGCAGCAGCCGACAGAAACAGGTGAACGTTTCACGTTACGCACATCAAAAAAGCAGTATCCGCAGCTTGAAACAGGATTAATCGGAACGCATCAAAGGCAAAATGCTTCCCTTGCTGTTTTACTCATTGAATGGCTGGAGCAAGAAGGCTATATTAGTGTGACAAAAGAGCAAATATATGAGGGCATTCGGCAGGCAGCTTGGGCTGGGAGATTTGAAAAAGTCAAAGATCATCCTCCAGTGTATTTAGACGGCGCTCATAATGAAGAAGGGATCGACCGTTTAATTGAAACTGTACAAGCTCATTTTTCTAGTAAACAGGTGCATATATGTTTTAGTGCTTTAAAAGATAAGCCGTACAAGCAAATGATTCAAAAGCTTGAAGCTGTCAGTTCTTCCATCCATTTTGTTTCATTTGATTTTCCAAGAGCCGAATCAGCTGAAAAGCTTTATGTATGCAGTCAGTTAGAGGCAAAGTCGTATGATGATGACCCTCGTACAGTGCTTGAGTTCATCCAGAAAAAAAGTGATGATCCTTTAGCGGTGATCATTGTGACAGGCTCTCTTTATTTTATTTCAGATATACGAAATCGTATGATCGGGTAACACAAAAACGCAAATGGCTTCAATGCCATTTGTGTTTTTTTCTTTTGATATGCAGATGGAAAGTAAAATCATATTTTCGCTATGTGCTCAATGAATACGATCGTGATAAAATCCGGTCTATCTTATTCTCGGAAGGGGTCACGATATATGATAGGCATTTTTGTGTTTCTTGCAGGCATCACCATGGGGTCGTTCTTTCATCTAGTTGGTGAAAGGCTGCCACTTAAGCGGTCTATTCTTTTTCCTCGTTCTCACTGCACAGTGTGTAAACAGCCGCTTTCCCTGCACGAGATGATCCCGCTCGTTTCGTATGTGTTATTGAGGGGAACTTGTAAACATTGCGGCACTCGGCTGTCTTTGCTATATCCACTGGTTGAGCTGCTGTCAGGCAGTCTTTTTTTGCTCATGTATAGAATCGCTGGTATTTCGTTTGAAGGTCTTTTTCTTGTGATTCTTTGTAGTTTATTTGTGATTGCTGTCGTGAGTGATCTTCTTTATATGAGGGTGCCAAACGAGCTGTTTCTCTTCTTTTTCCCTCTTTTCGTCATATACCGCACGCTTGAACCACTTTTTATTTGGTGGGAAGGAGCGGCTTCGCTTCTTTTTTGCTTTCTCATGTTTTATAGTTTAGATCGTTTCAAGCCAAATAGCATGGGCGGTGCTGATATGAAGCTGTTCGGTGTGCTTGCGTTTTGCTTTGGCTTCAAGCCATTCCTTCTCATTCTTTTCCTCTCATGTATCGCTGGAATCGTCTATACGAAGGTTTTTTCTTTCCGGTTAGATGAGCCATTTCCCTTTGTTCCTGCGATCTCTTTTTCTTTTTGGCTGTATCTCTATGGAGCTCATGTCATGCTCCCATTCGCAGGGTCGATCGGTTGAAAAAATTGGCGAACACTTTTTTTCCCTGCCGACAAAAGTCTTGTTCTTTTTTTTATCCGCTATGTTAAAGTGTGAAACAGAAAGAAGGACGGGTACATTCGCGCTGATTCATTGGACAAAAAGGTCTTTCTTACAAACAATGTCAGAAAGCGGGGAATGACAGTGAAAAAAAGGCAGGCAAAAAAACAAGGGTTAAAAGTCAATATTAATGGCAAAGAAGAAATGCTTCATGAAGATGACCACCAGCCGCCAAAACAGCAAGAGGATGATCAAGTGACGTTTTCGAATTGGGAGGAAAAAAGGCAGTCAGAACAGGAGACAGCTGCATCTGAGGAAGAACCGGCTAAACCGAAAGAAGAAGATTTCCAGTGGGATGATGCAGCTGATCATATTTATCATTCTGATCCAAAGGTCGTCACACCTTATCAAAAGAAAAAAGGTTCCTTTGATCAGAAGTTCGGTAAAAGCCGCGGCCCGTTTAAGAGAGTGATGACAACGATTGTGTTTGCAGTGGTTCTTGGGACAGGCCTTGGTGTGTTTGCACTTAGCTTAAGCCAAGATGGTACTCAGAATCCTTCAGGAGGAGATATCAGCGTTTCAGCATCCGGAAATCAATCATCGATGAAAGCAGGCGGTGATGCGCCGCCAGCAGATACTGCTAATGAATCAAAAGAAAATAAGGATGAAAAAAGCGCCTCTGGCCATTTTTCCACATATGTCGTACAGGCTGGAAAGTTTTCCTCTGAAAAAGGAGCAGATGAATTAGTTGGCAGTTTAAAAGAAGCAGGGTATGCGGGGAAAAAGATCTCAATGGATGATGGCTATTATGTCATTGCTGGGCTTGCGACAGAACAGGGCATGACAAGTGCTGTTGGGAAGAAGCTGATTGATCAGCACTTTGAGGCATGGGGAGGCAAGGAGCTCTCATTTCAAGTACCAGATGAGCTGACTAGTTTAATAGAAAAGGCATCTGTATTATCCTCTAAGGTCATTGCAGGAGATGATGTGGATCAAAAGGAGGTTACGCAGCTGATCTCTGAGCTTGAAAGTGCCAAAACAACGGATGCACCAGCTAAAAGCAGTTTGCTGAAAGCGGTGCAGCTGTTAAATGAACCTACTGCTGAAAACGGGTGGAAATCTCAGCAGGCACTGCTTGATCAATTAAATACGTAAAATCATATTTTAAGAAACCAAACTAGTCAAAAAATGACTAGTTTTTTTCTTTTGCATCCAACATAATGATGAAGGAACATGAAAAATGAATTTTCGTAAATTGTCGGTAAGATGTACATTTGATAGGATGAATGGGTATCTTACTTCTTAGGCTAAACCCTGAAAGGATGAACAAACATGAACCGATTGATTCTCGCATCTCAATCACCTAGAAGAAAAGAATTGCTTGATCTAGCAGGGTTT
Organism: Bacillus sp. DC4300-2b2; assembly: GCF_049895685.1. Taxonomy (NCBI): domain Bacteria; kingdom Bacillati; phylum Bacillota; class Bacilli; order Caryophanales; family Bacillaceae; genus Bacillus; species Bacillus sp. DC4300-2b2. The sequence continues at coordinate 637,437 of NZ_JAFCSW010000003.1, read as the reverse complement.
TCTTATGACATTCAAGCAAGTCAATTAAAAGAAGAAATAAATCGAAACCTTTCTCCTGCAGAGAACGTCCAATGGTTGGCAGAACAAAAAGCAAATGATATTCAAACACTATATCCCGAAGCAGTGATCATTGGTGCAGATACGATTGTTGCAATTGACGGCAAATGTCTTGGAAAACCAAAAGACAAGGAAGAAGCGGCCTCAATGCTTCAATTATTGTCAGGAAAGACACATCAAGTCTTGACGGGTGTCACAATTCAATCAGAGAATAGAAAAGAAACATTTTATGAACAGACAGAAGTAACGTTTTGGACACTTACGCAAAATGAAATAGACCGCTATATCGAAACGGGAGAACCGCTTGATAAAGCGGGAAGCTATGGCATTCAAGGAAAAGGCGCACTGTTTGTTCAAAAAATAGATGGTGATTATTTTTCCGTTGTAGGTCTCCCTATTGCCAAAACAGTTAGAGTGCTCGAAACATTTGGAATCACCCCTTTTTGATGACAGGAAGGAATCTAAAAGGAGTGGGCATCATGAACGATTTCCCTATGTTGCTAAAGCATTTTCCTCAAGATGAAAAGCCGAGAGAACGATTGATCAAATATGGTCCTGGCAGTCTGTCAAACCATGAACTTGTTGCGATTCTTTTAAGGACAGGCACAAAAAAGGAATCAGTTCTTCAAATTTCCGCAAGACTTCTGCAAACATTTGGCGGTCTTCGCACTATAAGAGAAGCCTCAATTGAAGAAATGTCGAAGATTCGAGGAGTTGGAAAGGCAAAGGCGGTCTCTCTTTTAGCTGCTTTAGAACTTGGCACTAGATTACACCATCAAACGACGGACAACCGCTATGTGATCCGCACACCAGAGGATGGGGCAAACTTTGTGATGGAAGATATGAGGTTTTTACAACAGGAAAATTTCGTTTGTCTTTATCTCAACACAAAAAATCAAGTTCTTCATAAACATACCGTGTTTATTGGAAGTCTGAACTCATCCATCGTTCACCCGCGTGAAATTTTCAAAGAGGCCTTTAAACGGTCCGCTGCTTCATTTATTTGTGTGCACAACCATCCATCTGGAGATCCGACGCCCAGCAGGGAAGATATTGAAGTCACACAGAGACTATTTGAATGTGGAAAGCTGATTGGAATACAGCTGCTTGATCATCTTGTCATAGGTGATCAAAAATTTGTGAGTTTGAAGGAAAAAGGGTATTTGTAACACTTTTTTTTTCAATGTTTTACGATATAATAGAGTTTATGAGTTTTTCCCTAAAGGGAATTTTGGTTTAAGAAAGGAAGATACATACATATGTTTGGAATTGGTACAAAAGACCTTGGAATAGATCTTGGAACAGCGAATACGCTTGTTTTTATTAAAGGAAAAGGCATTGTTGTGAGAGAACCTTCGGTCGTAGCTTTGGAAACTGATACGAAGTCTATAGTGGCGGTCGGAAATGATGCTAGAAACATGATTGGCCGTACACCTGGTAATGTTGTGGCACTACGCCCAATGAAAGACGGAGTCATTGCAGATTACGAGACGACAGCAACAATGATGAAATATTACATTAATCAAGCATTAAAAGGCAAAGGGCTTTTTGCTCGTAAACCCTACGTCATGGTATGTGTGCCATCTGGCATTACAGCTGTAGAAGAGCGTGCAGTCATTGATGCAACAAGACAAGCTGGTGCACGTGACGCTTACCCGATTGAAGAACCATTTGCTGCGGCAATCGGTGCTAACCTGCCTGTATGGGAGCCAACAGGAAGTATGGTTGTGGATATTGGCGGCGGTACAACAGAAGTAGCGATTATTTCTCTTGGTGGCATTGTGACATCACAATCAATTCGTGTTGCAGGTGATGAAATGGATGATGCGATCAGCAGCTACATCCGTAAAACGTATAACCTGATGATCGGTGATCGTACGTCAGAAGCGATTAAAATGGAAATCGGTTCTGCGCAGCCTGATGTACATGATGAGATGGACATTCGCGGACGTGACCTTTTAACAGGTCTGCCAAAAACAATCTCTATTACGGCAGAAGAGATTGCAAAAGCGCTTCGCGATACGGTGGAAACAATTGTTGATGCAGTGAAAATGACTCTTGAAAAAACCCCGCCTGAGCTGGCAGCAGATATTATGGACCGCGGAATTGTTTTAACAGGAGGCGGTGCATTACTGCGTAATCTTGACAAAGTCATTAGTGATGAAACGAAAATGCCAGTCATTATTGCTGAAGATCCGCTTGACTGTGTGGCGATTGGAACAGGGAAAGCACTAGAACATATTCATTTGTTCAAAGGAAAATCAAAAGATAATCGATAATCGGGCGTAATTAAAGAGGTGTAAGACATGCCGCAGTTTTTTATGAATAAAAGATTAATGTTGCTCCTTGTCTGTGTCATCGTACTGGTGGCCATGATTGGTTTTTCAGTGAAAAGCGGCAGAGGTGCTTCATGGCCGGAAAAATTAGTGGGGGATACGACAGGCTTTTTTCAAGGTGTCTTTCATAAACCATCACAATTTATTGCCGGTATTTATGGGAACGTACAAGATTTAAAGAACACATATGATGAAAACGAACGTCTTCGGAAAAAACTTGATGGACAAACCCAATATGAGGCGAAACTTCAAGAACTAGAAGATGAGAACAAAAAACTTCGCAAACAGCTTGGCTATGTGAACTCTATTCGTGACTACACGCCAATTCTATCAACTGTTATCGCAAGAAACCCATCTCTTTGGGATAGCTTTGTGATGATTGATAAAGGGAAAAAACAAGGCGTTGACAAAGATATGGCGGTCACAAATGAGAGTGGCGCATTAATTGGGAAGATTGAAAGCGATAAGCTCAACAATTTTTCTTCAACTGTAAGGTTGCTAAGCTCTACTGACCAAAATAATAGAATTTCAACGAAAATTTTTGCGAAAAAGGGTAAAGAAGAACTCAATGGAATCATTAACGGTTATGACAGCAAGAAAAAAATGCTGACTATGAATATTCTAAAATCCGATGCAGATGGGGATGTCAAAAAAGGAGATCTTGTTGAAACATCTGGAGCAGGGGGCGTATTCCCGCAAGGCTTGACGATTGGTAAGGTGAGTGAAATCGAGCCAGACCATTACGGTCTGACAAAGATCATTTACGTAGAACCAGCGGCTGAACTCAACAATTTAGACCGTGTGATTGTGGTGAATCGCAGCACAAGTACAGCAGATGCATCTGAATTGACGAAGGGTGAAGGCTCGTGAAACGTGTCCTTCTTGCTTTCGTCATGTTGTTTATCTTCGTATTTGACAGCATTTTTGTCGATTTAGTGAAGCTCCCATTTGTTTCAGAGAATCAAATTTTAGCTCCTCATTTCATTTTACTTGCACTTGTATTTATGACTGCTTTTATGAATCAAAAATATGGTGTGATTTACGGATTTATCTTTGGACTTTTATATGATATTTCATATACAGGCATACTTGGTGTTCATATGTTTGGCTTTGGGGCGCTTTGCTATTTGCTAGCAAAAGCCTTTAAAGTTCTGCAAACGAATATGTTAGTCGTCGTCTTTCTGTCGATTATTGCTGTTTCCGTCATGGAGTTTTATGTATACGGCGTTCAAGCGACAATTCAACCAGGGATTATGCCGTTTAATACGTATGTCATCGAACGCTTTATTCCAACGATTCTTTTAAATACTGCTGCGTCTCTCATACTTGTTGTGCCGCTTAGGCTCTTTTTCATCAATGTGAAACAAGGACTGATCGACGAATAAAAGCAGGAGTTTGTCCAATTACGGCGAAATGAGTATGTTGTTGAGGTGAGCATCTTGAAAACTCAAAAACAGCAATATGTGACGATAAAAGGTACAAAAAACGGATTAACATTACAGTTAAATGATGACTGTTCGTTTGATGATCTTCTTTCTGGCTTGCGAGAGGTTCTTTTACTTGAGCAATATACAGATGGAAGAGAAGGACATAAGGTCAATGTGCATATTAAGCTTGGTTTTCGTTATTTAACGGAGGATCAGGAGAAGCGTTTGACTGAAGCGGTGTCTGAAAATGAACATCTCGTTATCCACTCCATTGAAAGTGACGTCATGTCAACTGAAGAGGCGAGACGATTAAAAGCAGAGGCTGAAATTACTTCTGTAGCAAAAATTGTACGCTCTGGACAGGTGCTGTATGTCGAAGGAGATCTTTTATTAATAGGAGATGTCAATCCTGGCGGAACGATTCGCGCAGGAGGAAATATTTTTGTGCTTGGCGCATTAAAAGGTGTGGCGCATGCTGGATGTAATGGCAACAAACAGGCTGTTATTGCGGCATCTCATATGATTCCAACACAGCTTCGCATCGCACAAGTTTTTAACCGTGCACCAGACCAAAAAGAAGATGGAAATGAAATGGAATGTGCTTATTTAGATATAGATGGCAATATGATCATTGAACGCCTGCAGCAATTGGCTCATATAAGACCTAATCTGACAAGGCTTGAGGGAGGAATGTGAAATTGGGCGAGGCTATTGTGATTACCTCAGGAAAAGGCGGCGTTGGCAAAACAACAACATCTGCAAACTTAGGCACAGCACTAGCAATTCAAGGGAAAAAAGTGTGTCTAGTTGATACCGACATCGGACTTCGGAATCTGGATGTCGTGATGGGGCTTGAAAACCGCATTATTTATGATCTAGTTGATGTAGTAGAAGGAAGATGCAAAATTCACCAAGCGCTTGTAAAAGATAAGCGTTTCGAAGATCTTTTGTATCTTTTACCAGCTGCTCAAACAAGTGATAAAACGGCTGTGGAGCCGGAACAGATCAAAGAATTAATTCAATCATTGAAGCAAGACTTTGATTATGTTGTCATTGACTGCCCTGCTGGAATTGAGCAAGGCTTTAAAAATGCTGTATCCGGTGCAGACAAGGCCATTGTCGTGACGACACCTGAAATCTCAGCTGTGAGAGATGCGGACCGAATCATCGGTTTGTTAGAACAAGAAGATATCGAACCGCCTCGTTTGATTGTCAACCGTATTCGTACACACATGGCGAAAAATGGCGATTCAATGGATGTAGATGAAGTTGTACATCACTTATCGATTGATCTACTCGGCATTGTAGCAGATGATGATGATGTGATTAAGGCTTCAAACAATGGTGAGCCGATTGTCATGGATGCTAAAAACAAAGTATCGATTGCCTATCGCAATATTGCCCGCCGCGTACTAGGCGAATCTGTTCCGCTTCAATCCTTTGAAGAAGAAAACAAGGGAATGTTTGCAAAGCTGAAAGCATTTTTTGGTGTAAGAGCATAATCGATATAGAAAACCTTTGCAATCTAGGAAGGACAAGCACCGGAGCGCAGACCTGACAACGAATGCGAGGGTTTGTCTACACACTGAGACCGATTCGATTTAGAATCGGTCTTTTTGTTGCATATCAGATGAGGTTGTCACATAAAATGTACAAACTGTTTGTATGTAAAGGGTGATCTCATGAAAAGAGTGGACGAGTACCGAAAGAAAATCGCGCAGCGCCGCAAAACGATGCAGCCAGCTGCTCCTCCTAAGAAGACGGCTTTCAAGAAAAAAGAAGATATCCCGCCATGGGTTATGCTGACAGAGGAAGAAAAGCATTCTGGCTCGACCTCCTATGAACCGGCGTCCCATCAGCCAAAGAAATATCGTCATCCCTTATTTAACCCGAATACCTTTGTACTTAAATGCTTATTATCAGCGTCCCTTGTGTTGATTGCTGCCATTTCGTTTAAAGGTCAGGCAGGTCCGTTTCAGCAGCTGAAGCCGATGATTACTCAGACCTTTGAGCAAGATTTTCAATTTGCTGCTGCCAACCGCTGGATTGAAAAAACAGTCGGACATCCGCTGGCATTTTTAACAGAGAAAAAAGAGGGCCAAAAGGACGTACAAGCGAATCAAGAACTAGCTGTGCCTGCCTCTGGTAAAGTACAGGAATCCTTTACGCAAAATGGAGCAGGGGTCAAAGTCGAAACATCCGCTGAAGCCATTGATAGTATGAAGGAAGGCTATGTGGTCGAGGTGAAAAAGAAAAGTGACACAGGGCTTACCGTTGTGGTGCAGCATGCAGATAACAGCTATAGCTGGTACGGTCAATTAAAGAAAGCCGATGTGGCCTTATACGATTTTGTTGATAAAGGTGAAAAAATTGGCCAGATTTCGCTTGATGATCAAGGGAAGGGCACGTATTACTTTGCCATTAAGCAAAATGAACAATTTATCGATCCTATTCAGGTGATGACCTTTGAATAGATGGCTGCTCATGCTGACGAAAATTCACATCCATCCGCTGCTGTGGGTTGTGATGGCGTTTGCGATTCTGTCAGGTCAAATTAAGCCGCTGCTTTGTCTGCTTGTGATCGTCTGTGTCCATGAACTTGGACATGCAGCGGCTGCCTGCTATTATCATTGGCGCATTCGGCGGATTTTTTTACTGCCATTTGGCGGAACGGTGGAAGTAGAGGAACATGGAAACCGTCCGCTAAAAGAAGAGCTGGCGGTCATTTTGAGCGGACCGCTTCAGCATGTACCGCTCCAGCTCATGGCTTGGCTTTTCATGGAGGCTTCTCTTATTTCGCATGACGTCTTTACGATGTTTACCTTTTATAATATGGCGATTTTTCTTGTCAATCTTTTGCCCATTTGGCCGCTTGATGGCGGAAAATTATTCTTTTTGCTCTTATCTATTTTTTACCCTTTCCAACGTGCACATGCTCTAGCCATAAAAGGCTCACTTGTCTTTTTCGGTCTATTGACAGCAGGATTACTATTGTTTGCACCGCTGCAATTCAATGGCTGGGTGCTGCTCACTTTTTTAGCTTATTCACTCGTGATGGAGCACAGGCAGAGGCATTACGTCAGGGTTCGTTTTTTACTAGAACGGTATTACGGTAAAAAAGAGCAAAAGGTAGAAAAACTGATTCCGCTGAGAGCAAGTGCAGAGGAAAAAGTTTACGAAGTGATGGCACGATTTCAAAGGGGCTGCAAGCATCCGATTATTATTGAAAGAGATGGCGTGAAGATGAGTCAGCTTGATGAAAATGAACTGCTCCATGCGTATTTTTCAGATCGCAGAACGACCTCCTCAATGGAAGAGCTTCTTTTACCGTACTAATGGTGAAAATACATTGACATTTTGCGTCTAGTTTGATATATTTTTTAATGTTATGGATATGTAGCACCCGTGCTACAACCGCGCGGAGCAGGTGTAAAGAGCCTATGGCCCCCTGTATTCGGCGAGTCTGAGTTTATTAGGAGGTGCAGAGATGTACGCAATTATCGAAACTGGTGGTAAACAAGTAAAAGTTGAAGAAGGTCAAACTGTTTATGTTGAAAAACTAGCTGCTGAAGCAGGTGAAACAGTAACTTTCGAAAACGTATTGTTTGTCGGCGGAGACACTGTCAAAGTGGGTAACCCTTCAGTTGCTGGAGCAACAGTAACGGCTAAAGTTGAAAAACAAGGTCGCGGTAAGAAAATTACTGTGTTCAAGTACAAACCGAAGAAAAACAACCACAAGAAACAAGGTCATCGTCAACCTTACACTAAAGTTGTTATCGAAAAAATCAACGCTTAAGGCGTGTGAGTGATATGATCAAAGCAACCATTACTCGGTCATCAGCAGATGAAAGCATTACGTCTTTTCAGATGACTGGACATGCCGAGTTTGCTGAAAAAGGTCAGGATCTCGTTTGTGCAGGTGTATCTGCTGTTGTTTTCGGCTCAGTCAATTCAATTATTGCACTGACAGGATTGGACCCACTGCTTGATATTGGTGAAGAAGGCGGCTACTTCTCTTTTGAACTGCCAGCTGATACAGACCCAGTATCCTTTGAAAAAGCCCAGCTGCTTTTAGAAGGCATGGTCGTTTCCTTAGAGACAATTGAACGAGATTATCACGATTATGTGAGAATATCAACAAAAAAATAGGAGGTGAACTTCATGCTTAGATTAGATCTTCAATTTTTCGCATCTAAAAAAGGGGTAGGTTCTACAAAGAACGGACGTGACTCTGAGTCTAAACGTTTAGGCGCTAAACGTGCTGATGGTCAATTCGTAACTGGTGGTTCTATCCTTTATCGTCAACGTGGAACGAAAATCTATCCAGGTGAAAACGTTGGACGCGGAGGCGACGACACTCTTTTCGCTAAAATCGACGGAACGGTTAAATTCGAACGTTTCGGTCGTGACCGTAAAAAAGTGAGCGTATATCCTGCGGCACAATAATTGCTAAAAACTCCGGTCATTGACTGGAGTTTTTTTCACTTTTTACAAGCAGTACCGAAGATGATAAAAGAAGATGCACTCCATAAATATCAAAGAACGTTTGCTGACTTTGCCTCATTTTCTCCTATACGATCAGAAAAAACAACCTTTCCTCACATAACTAGTGTTTTTCTATGCTGTCTTCTCTGTTATAATTCAGGGAGACATATTGATGATAAGACTCCTAAAAGAGAGACCAAACGATTGGGAGTGCGATAATGGAAGAGATACCAAGTAAAGAAAATGAAAAATTAACTCACGTTGCATTAACAAATGAATTGATCTATCTGCTCAGTCGTTCAAGACACGACTGGATGAATAAATTACAGCTGATCAAAGGCAACTTGACATTAGAAAAATATGACCGCGTGTTTGAAATTATAGAAGAAATGGTCATTGAAGCACAGCATGAATCCAAACTCTCAAATTTAAAAATTCCCCAATTGGCCTATTACTTTCTAACATTTAATTGGGAGTCGCATTTTATCACCTTAGAATATGAAGTGCTTGGTGAAACCCGAGACTTATCAGCATATGAATCGCAGCTGCTAACGGTATCACAGGAGTTGTTTTCGATATTCGATCAATCAGTTTGCCAAAAAACTGAAAATCATTTAACGGTCACGTTCCAAACAGATCATGAAGAAAATGATGTGATCTTATATTTTGATTTCAAAGGAAAATTAACAAGTTTGGATGCGTTAAATGCGTTTCATGACGCAAACTATCCATGTATGAGTATAACGCAATTTCATGTGACGCCTCATGAGTCCATGATTGAGCTTTGTTTGAGGCAAGAACGAGATATGTGATGCAGAGAAACGGAGGAAGTTATGTTTGTAGATCAGGTTAAAGTGTATGTTAAAGGCGGTGACGGCGGAAACGGTATGGTGGCGTTCCGTCGTGAAAAATATGTACCAAAGGGCGGCCCAGCAGGCGGCGACGGCGGAAATGGTGCAGATGTTGTATTTGAAGTAGACGAAGGACTTAGAACGTTAATGGACTTTCGTTATAAGCGCCATTTCAAGGCTGACCGCGGCGAGCATGGAATGAGTAAAAACCAGCATGGCCGAAATGCGGAAGAAATGATTGTCAAAGTTCCGCCGGGTACGGTTGTGACAGATGCAGAGACGGAACAAGTACTAGCTGACTTGACAGAGCATGGGCAGCGGGCTGTGATTGCCAAAGGCGGACGTGGCGGACGTGGAAATTCACGCTTCGCAACACCAGCAAACCCTGCGCCACAGCTTTCTGAAAACGGTGAGCCAGGTAAAGAACGTGACGTCATCTTAGAATTAAAAGTACTTGCAGATGTTGGACTTGTTGGTTTCCCAAGTGTCGGGAAGTCAACGCTGCTTTCAATTGTCTCTTCTGCGAAACCAAAAATTGCGGATTATCATTTTACAACGCTTGTGCCGAACCTCGGAGTTGTTGAAACAGACGATAACCGAAGCTTTGTTATGGCGGATCTGCCAGGACTGATTGAAGGGGCGCACGAAGGCGTTGGCTTAGGTCATCAATTTTTACGTCATATTGAGCGTACACGTGTCATTGTCCATGTCATTGATATGTCTGGACTTGAAGGGCGTGACCCATACGAAGACTATGTGACGATTAATGAAGAGCTTGAGCAGTACAATATGAGATTGACAGAGCGTCCGCAAATCATTGTTGCGAACAAAATGGACATGCCAGATGCAGCTGACAATCTAGCGGCATTTAAAGAAAAATTAACGGATGACTATAAAGTGTTCCCGATTAGTGCGATCACAAGAGAAGGGCTTCGTGAGCTCTTATTTGAAATCGCCAATCAGCTTGAAACAACACCGGAATTCCCGCTCTATAATGAAGAGGAGCTGTCGGATAACCGCGTGATGTACAGATTTGATGAGGGCGATGCACCATTTGAGATCTCTAGAGATCCTGATGGCACATTTGTCTTAACGGGTAAAGCACTTGAGCGTCTCTTTAAGATGACAGACTTCTCAAGAGATGAATCCGTTAAACGATTCTCTAGACAGCTGCGCGGTATGGGTGTCGATGATGCCTTGCGTGAGCGCGGTGCAAAAGATGGCGACATCATTCGTCTGCTTGAATTTGAATTCGAATTTATCGATTGATCAAAAGGAGGGTCCAGTCCATGGGCTCTCCCGTTTTTAAAAGGGGAGAAAACAGGTGAAAGAAGAAACGTTCTATTTAGTAAGAGAGGATGTACTTCCAGATGCGATGCGAAAAACGCTTGAAGTCAAAAAGCTTCTCGATCGCAAAAAAGCGGATTCAGTTGCCGATGCTGTTCAAAAAGCGGATTTAAGCCGCAGTGCTTTTTATAAATACCGAGATGCTGTTTTTCCGTTTTATACAATGGTGAAAGAGCAAATCATCACATTGTTTTTCCACCTTGAAGATCGGTCTGGGGCTCTGTCAAGGCTGCTTCAAATTGTTGCTGACTCTGGCTGTAATGTGCTATCCATTCACCAAACGATTCCGCTGCAAGGAAGAGCGAATGTCACCCTATCGATTAGTACGGCAGGTATGGCAGATGATATTAACACCGTCATGAATCAATTAAGAAAGCTTGAATTTGTCGAAAAAGTTGAAATTCTAGGTTCTGGGGCGTAAAAGGAGAGATCATAGCAGATGAAGCAATTAACTGTAGGTTATTTTGGACCAGAGGCAACATTTACTCATTTGGCCGTATGCTCTTGTTTTCCAAAAGATGCAGTGCAGCGTGCCTATGCAACGATTCCGCAATGTATGGATGCTGTGTCAAAGGGCGAAGTCGATTTGGCGGTCGTTCCACTTGAAAATGCACTCGAAGGATCTGTGAACTTAACGATTGATTATTTAATTCATGAAGAAGCGTTGTCCATTGTGGGGGAGATGACAGCACCGATACGGCAGCATTTGCTTGTCCACCCATCAAGAGCGGAGAGCTGGGAGACGTTAGATGTCATTCAATCACATCCTCACGCGATTGCCCAGTGTCATCAATTTCTGAAAAAACAGTACCCTCATATTCCTCACCGGCCAGTGGAATCAACAGGCTATGCAGCAAAATACATCAGTGAGCATCCAGATGAAGCTGTCGGGGCTATTGCCAATGAAATTGCCGCAAAAACGTATGGTTTGACGATTGCGAAAAAAGACATTCATGATTATCCGCACAACCATACACGCTTTGTGATTTTACATAAAGATCCTAACGCATCGTTCCCAATGAATTCTGGTTTCTCATCAAAGCCAAAAACGACCATTGTGGTCAGTCTGCCAAAAGATGACCAATCTGGCGCATTGCACCGCGTGCTGTCTGCTTTTTCTTGGCGGAATCTTAACTTGTCAAAAATTGAATCTCGTCCGACAAAAACAGGCCTTGGACATTATTTATTTATTATTGACATTGAAAAAGAAATGGATGATGTCCTAGTCCCAGGTGCGATTCAAGAATTAGAAGCGATTGGCTGTGAGGTCAAGCTGCTTGGCAGCTATCAAACATATGAATTAACGAATGAAAAATAGTGTCCCAACCAGGACACTATTTTTTTAGTCTTTTATTAAAAACCCAGCATCATCCAGCGCTTGAATGGCTTGGTCAAGCTGCTTTTGGCTGTAAGAAGAGAGAGTATGCAAATGCACGCCGTCTGTTAGTTCTGACAAGTAGGACGCGCCGGTGTTAGAAATATGATGGACAAAATCAGCGACTTGTTTCCGTGTGCTGACGCGAATGGAGGCCGTTAGTTCACCATAAACAGGGTGCTCAATGATCACATCTTTCACCGTCACTCCAAAGTCTACAATCAAGGTCAGTTCCTCTTCTGTGCGAGCAGGATCATGCTTGCAGGCGATGATTTGTTCAATTTCTCTTTCTGGCGCATGCTGCGCTGCCATATACACATAGCCTTGGCTTGTGGCAATAATGGGTTCATTTTTTGCTTTTAATAATGAAATATCTTGTACAATGACTTGTCGAGAGACAGCCGCTTTTTTAGCTAAAAAGCTTCCAGTAAGCGGTGTGTCTGTTTCTTTCAGCCACTCTAAAATGGCGGTTCTTCTTTCTTCGCCAATGAGTTTCCTCTCTTGCTCCACGTCCTAAGCTCCCTTCTTCTCCTTTTGCAAATGCTCAAATGTATGCAAAAGCTGATCGATGTCATCTTTTGATGACTGCCATCCAAATGATAGTCGAATAAATTGAAGGGCATCACGATCTGATACACGCAATGCCTTCACAGCAGGGGAAGGATGGTGATAACCAGAAGCACATGCGCTTCCAGTTGATAGACAAATCCCATGCCGGTTACATGCTAACATTACATATTGTCCTTCAAACCCTTCAAAAAAACAACCAATAATATGAGGCAGCATGCGGCGATTGTCATTATCCTGAAGTGTACGAACAGGCAGCTGTCTTATTTTTAACTGCTGAAGAAAATAATCACGCAGCTGCTTATCTAATTTATGCTGTTCATCCAGCCTAAGCATTGCTTGTTCACTTGCAGCAGCAAAAGCACCGATACACGGTACATTCACTGTCCCTGGACGTAAGCCATTTTCCTGAACTGCTCCTGTATATAAAGGTTTCCAAGGAACATGAGCGCCCATATAAACGGCACCAGCACCTTTAGGAGCATACACTTTATGACTTGAGATGGACACGGCATCGACTCCAAGTTCTTTGATGGACACACGTATCTTTCCAAATGTTTGCGCAGCATCTGTATGAAAAAGAATGTTCCTTTCTTTTAAAAGAGGTGCTAACTCAGCGAGCGGCTGGATAATCCCTGTTTCTGAATTAGCATGCTGAATAGATACGAGTCCTGTTTCAGGCAATAATGCTTTTTTGAGAATGTCCTCTGTTATGATTCCATCCTGATTCGGTTCAATGATGGTGACTTTTACGCCAAGACGCTCTAAGCTGCTAACTGCATGATGAACAGAAGGGTGCTCGACTGATGTTGTGATGACATGCTGTTTATGTGCTGGTAGTCCATTGATGATCGATTGAATCGCAAGGAGATTGGATTCAGTTCCACCGCTTGTAAAGTAGATCCCATCTGGTTCACCCTCGATCATGGCAGCGAGTGATTGTCTGCTGTAAGTCAATATGTCATTTGCTTTTCCCCCAGCATCATGAAGACTGCTTGCATTTCCGTAGAAATTTTTACTCAGCTGCTCAAAAACATGCAGTGCTTCTTCTGAAACAGGTGTAGAAGCTGCGTAATCTAAATAAACCAACCTATCCATCTCCCGTGTGAAAATTTTTTCTTGTATTTATTTTAGTGTTGTGTAATGATATGTGTCAAGACAGGTGTAAATGACAGGAGGGGCAATGGTGTCATCAATCAAAAAAGTTATTGTGGTGGGATCAGGCATTGCAGCGCTTTCCTTTGCAAGAAATATCTCGAAAAACTGCCAGGTCATCATGATGACAAAAAAACAATTTTCATCTAGTAATTCCATGCTGGCACAAGGTGGAATTGCTGCTGCCTTTTCAGCACATGATTCAGCTGAGCAGCATGTGCAAGATACACTAGATGCTGGCTGTGACCACAATGATGAAAGAACCGTACAAGAAATCGTGAGACTTGGAAAACATCTTGTGCAGCAGCTCGTAGCAGATGGCTGTCCATTTGATCAAGATGAAGCGGGAGAGCCGCAATTAGGCAAAGAGGGGGCACACACCACTCATCGCATCTTGCATGCAGGAGGAGATCAAACAGGGAAAACCCTTGTACAGTATCTGATAAGTCAGCTCGGCTCACATATTCATTTATATGAATATCATCATGTCATTGATCTATTGGTTCATGAAGGGACATGCAAGGGTGTTGTATGGAAAGACGAGACAGGACACGTACAAACAATGACCGCAGATGCCGTTGTTTTATCAACAGGCGGCTGCGGCTCCCTATATGAGACAAACACAAATGATCCTTCTGTCACAGGAGACGGACTGATGATGGCCTATCGAGCAGGTGCGCAATTAGTGGATCTAGAATTTGTTCAATTCCATCCAACTCTTTTGACAATCGATGGAAAAGCAGTTGGTCTCATTTCAGAGGCAGTACGGGGAGAGGGAGCTTATTTAGAAGATGAAACAGGCAGGCGGATCATGAAAGGTATTCACCCACAAGCTGATTTAGCACCTAGAGATGTGGTCGCTAGAGCTATTTTTCATGAGCAGCAATTAGGCCATCAATTGTATCTTAACATCCATGATATTCCGCATTTTTCAGCCCGTTTTCCAGCGATAGATGCGATGTGTCAGCGTGCAGGTGTCAATATGGCGAGCGGCAGGCTGCCAATTTCCCCGGGTATGCACTTTTTAATGGGCGGTATCAGCGTCAATGAATATGGAGAAACGACTGTTCCAGCGCTATTTGCCATTGGAGAAGCGGCCTGTACTGGCTTACACGGTGCGAATCGATTGGCGAGTAATTCTCTTCTGGAAGGTCTCGTATTAGGCAGCAAAGCGGCACAAAGAATTGAACAGCTGCCTAAACAGAAAGAAACAAGTCCACCTTTTTCTATTCAAGAAATATGGATGGTTCCAATGATTTCAAAGGATCAGCTGAGACAATGGATGACTACATTTGCAGCCATTGTGAGAGATGAAAAGGGCTTGCAGGCTTTGCTTCATACGTTACAGCATGTCACTTTTCAGCAAATTAATGTGAAGGATATCACAAATGAACAGATCGAATTAAGCAATCAATGGGCATTAGCGGTTTGCCTTGCTAAATCTGCATTACTCCGTACAGAAAGCAGAGGCGGCCATTATCGAATGGATTATCCAGAGCGAAGCGATGCGTTGTGGCAGGGCAGGCAGATTGTTCATGAAAAAGGTCATATTCATATCATGAAAAATGAAAGGATCGGTGCCAAATGGAACGTTTACAGTTAAAACAAATGCTCACTCATTTTTTTACAGAGGATATTGGCTTTGGAGATGTATCAGCTGATGCCATCTTTGGAGACAAGAAAGGAACAGCTCTTATCATTGCGAAACAATCTGGTGTATTGGCAGGATCACAACTGATTGATATAGGGTACCGCCTGTTGAATGAACAGATTCAAACTGAGCTGTTTTTTCAAGAAGGTGATTGGATTCATTCAGGCGCTGTACTGGCGAAAATAAAGGGCCCAGTCAACGACTTATTAAAAGGAGAACGGGTCATTTTAAATCTATTGCAGCGAATGACAGGTATCGCCACCTTAACACATGAGGCGGTGCAGCGATTAGGTGACCCGTCTATTACGATTTGTGATACGAGAAAAACGACACCCGGCTTGCGTATGTTAGAGAAATACGCAGTGAAGACAGGCGGTGGAAAGAATCATCGCTTTGGCTTATCAGATGGGGTGATGATTAAAGATAATCATATTGCCGCATGCGGCTCTATTCGTGAAGCAGTAGAGAAAGCAAGAGCATATGCTGGTCATATGGTGAAAATTGAAGTGGAAATTGAATCAGAAACGCAGCTAATGGAAGCCATTGATGCAAAAGCGGATGTCATCATGTTTGATAACTGCTCTCCGGACGAAGTAAAACGTTTTAAACAAATGACGCCAGAGTCCATTCTGACAGAGGCTTCAGGAGGCATCACGCTAGAGACATTGCCAAGCTACAGGGGGACAGGAGTCGACCTGATTTCACTTGGTTTTCTAACGCATTCTGCTCCAGCATTTGATTTTAGTATGAATATGGAATTCAGTCATAAAGGGGGAACAACTCATGTCCATGCTTAATGTATTAGCCAATCAACATGCAGCCATGATGCCGGATGAATATAAACACCGCTCTGATGATGAAATGAAGCAGCGAGTGTTAGAAATTAAGCGGGCTTTTGGATCAAAGCTTTTTATACCGGGCCATCATTATCAAAAGGATGAGGTCATCGAATTTGCAGATGCAACAGGAGATTCATTGCAGCTGGCACAAATAGCGGCCGACAATCACGAGGCTGAATACATTGTGTTCTGCGGTGTTCACTTTATGGCAGAAACGGCAGATATGCTGTCAAACAAGAATCAAAGCGTCGTATTGCCAGATATGAGAGCAGGCTGTTCCATGGCAGATATGGCAAACATGAAACAAACAGACAGAGCATGGGAGCAGCTCACTGATCTGTTTGGAGATACAATACTTCCGCTTACGTATGTCAATTCAACAGCAGATATTAAAGCATTTGTCGGCAAGCATGGCGGGGCGACTGTTACTTCATCAAATGCTAAAAAAGTACTCGAGTGGGCGATGACGCAAAAAGAGCGGATTCTGTTTCTCCCTGATCAGCACCTAGGGCGTAATACGGCTTTTGATTTAGGTATTCCGCTAGAAGAAATGGCTGTCTGGGATCAGATAGAAGAAAAGCTTATCACCGATCAGCCGCTTTCCCGGATCAAGATGATTTTATGGAAAGGCCATTGCTCCGTACATGAGAAGTTTACCGTTCGGAATATAGAAGAAATGAGAAAAAAGGATCGTGACATTCAAATTCTTGTCCATCCTGAATGCACGCATGAGGTCGTAAGGGCTTCTGACCTAGCAGGTTCAACGAAATTTATTATTGATACGATCAAACAGGCGCCAGCAGGCAGCAAGTGGGCGATTGGAACAGAGATGAATTTAGTCAAACGGATCATAGCGCAGCACCCAGATAAACAAATTGAATCCCTTAACCCAGATATGTGTCCATGCTTGACGATGAACCGGATTGATCTGCCTCATTTGCTATGGTCACTGGAAAGCATTGAAAAGGGTCAGCCGGTCGGGTTGATACATGTCAATGAAGACATCACGAAAGACGCTTTGCTTGCACTCGAGAAAATGCTCGCCATTAAATAATGATCAGCCCCTCCTATCAGAAAACAAGTTTTTATCATATCGGCTTGTAAATAGGCATAAATTTATGTTGAAACATATTGTACTTCTGACATAACTGTTACGTTCACGTTTTGCATAGGAGGGGAAAACGTTGAAAATTCATATTGTGCAAAAAGGAGACTCCCTTTGGAAAATTTCAAAGAAATACGGAGTCGACTTTCAAGAATTGAAAAAACTAAATTCTCAGCTCAGTAATCCTGATTTGATCATGCCGGGTATGAAGATTAAAATTCCATCTAGTGGTGTCCCTGTGAAAACAGATCATCACAAAGCAAAAGAAATGCCAAAAACGAAAGAACATCCGTATGTGAAAGAAAAGCCAAAAGATGTCGTGCAAGTGCAAGATACAAAGCCGAAGGAAAAGCCAAATGAACCGGTACCTTATGTACCGCCAGTGCCAAAGATCGAGCAGCCAGTTTTTCCGCAAGTCGATGTGAACTATTATCAGACCAATCTCTACCAGCCATTCACGCCTCCTCCCAAAAAAGATCATTATGAGAAAAAAGATCACGTTCATGACAAAAAAGATCACAAAGATCATTTTCATCATGAGAATAAAGACCATAAAGATAACAAGGGTCATTTCCATCATGAAAATAAGGAACATAAAGATCACAAGGACCATTTTCATCATGAAAATAAAGGTCATCTAAAAGATGAAGTGGCAAAGGGATATGACCCGTTTATTCATATTCCGCATCAAAAAGAGGAGGGAAAAGACATGGAGCATGGCAATTACCCAAACCTTCCTAACTTCCCGCAAATGCCAAATGTGGGAGGGGCAGCGGTAGGAGGTGTGGCTGAAAATAACGAGCATCATCACCAGCACCATCATCATGAACCATATGATCCTTATTTTGGTTATGGTCATTACATGCCGGCGATGTATCCATATCCGCAGCAAATGGTGCCGGCATCGCCAATTTTACCGGGATCAGGCCTATGTTATCCTATCCAGCCATATTATCACCATCATATGATGCCATATCCATACCCGGCTCATCCATATTATCCTGCGTATCAAGCGCCTGCTTACTACGGGGAAAATCATGAGCACCATGCAAACGACGGACATCACTGGCATCACCATATGCATTCAAACGCCAATGCAAATGCCAACGTAAATCAAGGCTTTTATCCAAACGTCTCAAATGCAGCATACGGCAAGGAAGACTGCGGATGTGATGATGGCATGAAGCATCATCAGCCTTGGCCAGGACATTATCCGAATCCTGTTCCTTATGGCCAAATGGGAGCTTATCCAGCTCAGCCTTATATGCAGCCATATCCAGGTCAATCCGTATTTGCAAGGCCGGAGGAGGAAGAAGAAGATTAATGACAGAAGGAACGATCTCAATCGTTCCTTTTTTTGTTTATAACTGACAGTTTGATTTTTTTCCTAACTGTACATGCTAAAACAGAGCCTGTTTCGCGCTCATGAGATTGAATTTGTACAGGGGGTTTTTCGTTTGCAAAAATGGCAAAAAACAATCGCATTAGTGCTTCTTCCTATTGGTTTAACGGCATGTGGTGCAAATAATAACGCAGGTGTCGATACACGTCATAATCAATCAGGCCAGCCGGTTGGTTATCATTCGAATCAACGAGCGGACGACAACAACCAGGATCATCAAGGACCAGTTTCTGAACTCATGGAGGGAATGAACGGGAGAAATACAACGAATGTTGATTACCGTACACGTCCTCAAGCTGATGATCGAATGCCTCTTGCAGGTGGAGATGGACGCTACAGTCATGGAGATATGAACTATCATAACCAAATGTCGTTCTCAGGCTACGATAAACAAGAGAATATCCAGCGTTCAAGAAAAATTGCCAACCGCGTCAATAAAATGAATCACGTGGCAGACTCTCAAGTCATGGTGACGGATGAGAATGTGTATATTGCCATTAAATCAGATGGTCGCCTGACATCAGAAGGCGTATCACAAGTAGAAGAAGCAGCGACTCGTTATGCGGATGGAAGAGCAGTCCAAGTCATGAAAGATGAAGGTGCATTCACACGCTTTAGAGATATGAGAAGAACGCAATTTGAAACAGGACAAACAGGCATGACCCGATAGTTTGACACAAAAAGGCTAAAGTTCATCACGAACTTTAGCCTTTTCTTAAAAATAAACCTTGATGCCTATATAAAATTCGTAAAAGAAATAACAGCCAAACCCTAATAATAAAATACCAGCAATAATGGATGTCCACTTGATCATCGTCCGATTCATCACTTTTCTTGTTAAGGATACAAGGGTGAGTAGACCAATGTCATGAAGGAGAATCCCTGCCAAAATACCGCCGGCAGCCAGCATAAATTCAGATGAATCTGTTTTTGTATAAGCATCCGCAAGTACAGCCCCAAAAACAGAAACCCAGAACACAAGATTTCCAGGAGATACTGCCACAAGCAAGCCGTTTCGATACGTTTTCGCGAATGATTTATTGACCTTTTCTCCTGCTAGATGGATATCTTGATCCGCATTTTTAATGGAATCGTATGCGAGAATCATTAAAAATACAGCTCCGATCAGCCAGAGCGGAATTTGAACAAACGGCAAAGATAAAAACTGAGCAAATCCAGCATATAAAGCCAAGATGAGTAATAAGTCTATGGTCATACCGCCTGCTCCGACAGTTAAACCATGAAAAAATCCGTTTTTCAGTCCCTGTTTTGTCATTTCAACCGTGATTGCTCCAACAGGCAGAGCAATTGAGAATCCTACGACGATAAATGTGAGAAATGTTTGCAATCGACTAGAACTTCCTTTGAATAAATTGTATAAAAATTCTCCGTTTAGATTAATTATACATAATAGGAGGAAAGGATCAATGATTATTTCAGATTTGATTGAAATGAGAGAGACAGATGATGTATAGAAGACTGTATATCAACATGATCCATAACGCTTGTAGGGGAAAGGAACTATTTTCCTGAATCTTCTTTTCTTCATGATGTCTCTATGCTACACTGATGTGGAAATCAATAAAAGTGACTAGGGGTGCCCGTAAATGGGCTGAGAGAGAAGCATAAGCTTCTTAACCCTTTGGACCTGATCTGGCTCGTACCAGCGTGGGGAAGTTAAAGATGATGCATGTATCATATCAATGATATGCATGTTTATTTCTGACGACGAAACCAGGTTCTTTAAATAGAGCCTGGTTTTTTGCTGGTGCTGATTCCATCCTGTCCGGTGACAAGAAGAAAAGGAGAGAACAGCAAATGAAAGAAAAGAAAAGTGTCCCATCCAACCAATCATTGTTATCCAGCTTTGACGGCAGCCATAAGGTATATGAGAAAGGATCAAGACCCGATATCTTAGTGCCAAAAAGAGAGATCACGCTCTCACATACTGTGACAGAGGCAGGCGACATAAAAAATGAACCAGTCCGTGTATACGATACGAGTGGACCGTACACTGATGAGAACGTTCATATTGACGTCACAAAGGGGTTAAAGCGTCTTAGGGCAGCATGGATTGAAGAAAGAGGAGATACAGAAAGCTATGAAGGGCGTCATGTAAGACCGGAGGATAATGGATACCGTTCAAGGGAGAAGGAGTCCATCCATTCTGTCCAAACTGATTTTCATCATAAGCCGCTCCGAGCGAAACAAGGTGCATGTGTGACGCAAATGCATTATGCCAAAAAAGGCATCATTACGCCTGAAATGGAGTTTATCGCAATAAGAGAAGAGCTAAGCCCTGAGTTCGTTAGAGAGGAAGTGGCGAGCGGAAGAGCCGTCATTCCTTCGAATATTAACCATCCAGAAAGTGAACCAATGATTATCGGAAGGAATTTTCATGTCAAAATTAATGCGAATATTGGCAATTCGGCTGTCACGTCATCCATTGATGAAGAGGTTGAAAAAATGACATGGGCGATCAGATGGGGAGCAGATACAATGATGGATCTGTCTACTGGAAAGGATATTCATACAACGAGAGAATGGATCATTCGGAATTGCCCAGTCCCTGTGGGAACCGTTCCTATCTATCAGGCCCTTGAAAAAGTGAATGGAGTCGCAGAAGATTTGACGTGGGATGTGTACAGGGACACATTAATTGAACAAGCGGAGCAAGGTGTAGACTATTTCACGATTCATGCTGGCGTACTGTTAAGATATATTCCGCTCACGGTCGATCGGGTGACTGGAATTGTTTCAAGAGGCGGTGCAATTATGGCAAGATGGTGTCTTGCTCATCATCAAGAGAATTTCCTCTACACTCACTTCGAAGACATTTGTGAAATTATGAAAAAATATGATATCGCCTTTTCACTTGGAGATGGACTTAGACCAGGATCGATTGCTGATGCCAATGATGAGGCGCAGTTTGCAGAGCTGGAAACGTTAGGTGAGTTAACAGAGATTGCTTGGAAACACGATGTGCAGGTGATGATTGAAGGGCCCGGACATGTCCCAATGGATAAAATCAAAGAGAATGTGGACAAGCAAATGGACATTTGCAAGGAAGCACCATTTTATACGTTAGGGCCTCTTACAACAGATATCGCGCCGGGGTATGATCACATTACATCCGCGATCGGTGCGGCCATGATCGGCTGGTACGGAACAGCAATGCTGTGCTATGTAACGCCGAAAGAGCATTTAGGTCTGCCGAACAAAGAAGATGTGAGAGAAGGTGTGATCGCCTATAAAATTGCGGCACATGCCGCTGATCTAGCAAAAGGACATCCTGCGGCTCAAAAGCGCGATGATGCTTTATCGAAAGCGAGGTTTGAATTTAGATGGCGGGACCAATTCAACCTGTCACTTGATCCAGAAAGAGCCTTGGCGTTCCATGATGAAACATTGCCTGCCGAAGGCGCTAAAACCGCTCACTTTTGCTCGATGTGCGGACCGAAGTTTTGCAGTATGAAAATTTCTCATGATATCCGCAATCAATCTGAAGAAGTGAAAAGAGAGATGGAAAAGAAGGCGAAGGAGTTTGTCAGCCAAGGAAGTCAAATTTATCAGCCATAAAAAAAGAACCTCGCACGATGCTGTGCGGGGTTTTATCAAACCGCTGAAAAGGCTTTTCTCAAAAGGTGAAAAAATGCCTTTGCTGCATATGCCATCATGTCCACACTCGGAATGAGAGCATCTGTTAAATGAAAAAAGACTGTTTTTCTTTCTGGAGATGTTCGTTTCTTTTTCTGCTTCATCAAGGGCAGCCTCCTTTTTCACTAATATACTTCTTTGCAGATATGAGAGATAGATATGTTGTGTGAATTTAAACAAAATTTAAACTTCTTGGGTTTGAATGGAAAGAAGGAGGGGAAACGAGTTGAATAGAGAATGAATGAAAAGAGCTGATCTATTTGACCAGCGAACAAGAAGAGTGGAAGGTGATCTTATGATGAAAGTATTTAAGGTAACATTTCATATGAACAATGGGGAAGTGCTTGATTTCGAGCTCAAACGTCCAGCTACCTATGATGTGTATAAAAAAATTGAAGAAGCCAATCATTGGTTTAAGCTGAATAATGAAATCATTAACCTATTAAACGTCAATAGTATCCATGTAGAAACAGAATAACAGCAAAAAGCCGCTCAAAAGAGAGCGGCTTTCGTTATGCAGAAAAATCATTTCGATTATTAAGCTGCCCGCGGGACAGCCAGTTCTTTTTATACAAATAAGCAATCACTTCAAGCCACAGACGCGGTGCTTTTTTAGGGAAAAAAGGTTTTTGGTAATAAGCATAAGCGGCTTTTAAATCATCCCATTGATGACATGCTTTCGTTTGCGTGAATCTGGCAACGTCAATGACTCTGATCCGTCCTTCTTTTGTTAAGATCAGATTGCGCAGATGGATATCAGAAGGATTCAATCCTTTCTCGCGCGCTTCCTCCAGCGCATCATCGACTTGATTGATCATTTGTTTTTTAATAGGAATTCCTTTTGTAAGGCATTCATAGAATGTGTATCCTTTAATATATTCCATTAAAATATACTGATCCCCAGACTCATAAATCTCAGGGTAGTAAGACGAACCAGAAAGTTTTTCGTAAATGGCAGCCTCTTTGCGGGCAATATGCTGATAAGAAGGGAAAAAGACTTTTAGTGCCATTTTCTTGCCGTCTTTTTTGTATAAGAAGACATAGGCACTTCTTCCTTTGCCGCACAGTTCAAGCTCTGCTGGTTTATAGGCAAGCTTATGAAAATGTTTCTCTTCATGATACTGAATCGATTCGGCTAATCTTTTGACATCTGACATTGACTTCACCTTCTTTGGTTTCAGTTTATGCGGCTGAAAAACGAATGATGAAAAAACGTGTCACTCGATAAAGCAATGGATTGTATAAAACATAACATTTACGAATGAAGGATACAACGAAAGACTCTTACCATACATTTGAATCATCGATTTGGTTAATGTTTAGAAAAATGGGTCAAACTACATATGTCATGCATCGATCTCATGTTCTAAAGAGGTGTAAATAGTGAAAGTGAAGATGAAATGTTTCGTTACAGGACTTATCATGACAAGTGTGCTTTTTTTCGCTGCGGATATGGAAGGGAAAGAACACTTGCAAAAGCAGTCAAACTCTATCACCGTCCAGCTTGAAAAAGTCTATCTAGACGGCGATGTGAGTATTGAAAGACACCGGGCATCATTAGAAGACAAAGACACATTCTGGGCGCAGTATAAAGGCTGGACGCTGGTAGAACAAAAAGAGGATTTTGCCCTTTTTAGAAAGCAAATTGATGATATCTCTCCATTAAGTAAAGCAAATGGATATATCGGATTATCAGAGGACGGTGTGATTTCTACGTTTCATGGAAGGCCTGACGGCTGGGCGGAGCCTATTCATCTCTTTTTTCAAATTGATACGTCCCGTTTAGAAAGTCATGTGGAAAAGCAGCTTGAGCAAGGCATTCCTTTTCGAACAAAGGATGAATTTGAGCATGTGCTTGAAGTCATGAAGCCTTACCGAAATGAAATATCGTTTTAAAGCGTGTAACAGCTTGCTGGTGTGAAGACCGCAAGCTGTTTTTCGTGGTTTCATGATAAAAATATACTGAGCGAACGTATGTTAACTTTTATTGCGGTTTTCTCTTCGATTTATGTTACAATGAAGAACAGTCAAAGAGGTGAAAACGGTGATAGAGTTTGTAAAAGGGACCATTGATTATGTGTGCCCGCAATATGTTGTCATTGAAAACGGCGGAGTGGGATATCAAGTCTATACCCCAAACCCGTTTATCTATCGAGTAAACAAACAAGAAACGATTTATACGTATCATTACATAAAGGAAGACGCATTTTCGTTATACGGTTTTCAAACACGAGAAGAAAAAGCGCTGTTCACAAAACTGTTAAATGTCACAGGAATAGGGCCAAAGGGCGCACTCGCCATTCTTGCTTCCGGTGATCCAGGCGCTGTCATTTCAGCGATAGAACGTGAAGATGAAGCGTTCCTGATTAAATTCCCTGGTGTGGGCAAAAAAACAGCACGTCAAATCATTTTGGATCTAAAAGGAAAACTTGCAGATGTGGTACCAGAAATGATTGGCAACTTATTTAATCACGAGGACCACATTCAGGTTGAAACGCAGCAAACTGCATTAGATGAAGCGCTTGAAGCCTTGAGTGTCCTTGGATACGGTGATCGTGAAATTAAAAAGGTTCTTCCATTATTAAAAGAAGAAAAGAATCTCACAACCGATCAATATGTGAAAAAAGCTTTACAAAAAATGTTGAAATAGGGTGATGTCTCATGGATGAACGGCTCGTCTCAACTGAAGCAGACAACCATGAATCAGCCATTGAGCAAAGTCTGCGGCCACAGACACTTAGCCAATATATCGGTCAGCAAAAAGTAAAGGATAATCTCAGCGTATTTATTGAAGCTGCCCGCATGAGGCAGGAAACGCTTGATCACGTCCTTTTATATGGACCTCCTGGACTTGGGAAAACAACACTTGCGTCGATCATTGCCAATGAAATGAATGTTCAGCTGCGTACAACGTCAGGACCAGCCATTGAGCGTCCTGGTGATTTGGCGGCCATCTTAACATCTCTTGAGCCAGGCGATGTATTGTTTATTGATGAAATTCACCGCTTGCAGCGCTCAATAGAGGAAGTGCTGTACCCAGCAATGGAGGATTTTTGTTTAGATATTGTCATTGGTAAAGGAGATACAGCACGCTCTGTACGGCTTGATTTACCGCCATTTACGCTTGTAGGTGCAACGACCCGTGTCGGGCTGTTAACAGCGCCGCTTCGTGATAGGTTTGGGGTACATGCAAGATTGGAATACTATGAGCAAAGAGATTTGGCTCACATTGTGGCAAGAACAGCCGAGCTGTTTGAGATTGGGATCGATATTCGCTCTGCCGAAGAGATTGCGAGACGTTCCCGGGGAACACCGAGGGTTGCCAATCGTTTGCTCAGAAGAGTAAGAGATTTTGCGCAAGTGCTTGGGAATCATGCTATTACGCAGGACATTGCAAAAGATGCCCTTGAGCGTCTTCAAGTCGACAGGCTTGGCCTCGATCATATAGACCATAAGCTGCTTTTAAGTATGATTGAAAAATTTAGAGGCGGTCCTGTTGGGCTTGATACGATCTCAGCGACAATTGGAGAAGAATCACATACGATTGAAGATGTGTACGAACCGTACTTGCTGCAAATTGGTTTCCTGCAAAGAACACCAAGAGGGCGGGTCGTCACAAGAGAAGCGTATGAACATTTTCAAATGGAGGTTCCGATTCGTGACTGAATTCCCTAAAATATTAATGATTTTAGGTGGTGTCCTTTTTGCCGCAGGATTAGTGTTTCAATTGGTTGGTAAGCTTCCAGGTGATATTTTTGTGAAAAAAGGAAATGTAACGTTCTTTTTTCCTGTCATTACATGCATTGTCATTAGCATCGTACTAACCATATTACTGAATATCTTTGGACGGATGAAATAACGTTAACTAGTTAACTACAGAATAGGTGAAGGAAATGAAGCTAGAACTATTTGATTTTGATTTACCAGAAAGATTGATTGCCCAAGTGCCGCTTGAAAAAAGAGATGCATCAAGACTGATGGTCTTAAACAAACAAACGGGTGCGATTACACATGATACATTCTCACAAATCATCGATTATTTTCAAAAAGGTGATTGTCTCGTTCTAAACAATACTCGCGTTTTGCCTGCACGATTGTTTGGGATGAAAGAGGATACAGGTGCCAAAGTTGAGCTGCTTCTCTTGAAACAAGAAGAAGGAGACAACTGGGAAACACTTGTAAAACCAGCGAAACGGGTGAAAAAAGGGACGGTTATCACTTTTGGTGATGGACGGCTCAAAGCGGTATGTACAGAGGAAATGGAACATGGCGGAAGAAAAGTCGAGTTTCAATATACAGGCATTTTTTATGAAGTGCTTGAATCCCTTGGTGAAATGCCGCTACCTCCATATATTAAAGAGCAGCTTGACGACCGTGAACGCTATCAAACCGTTTATTCAAAAGAGGTTGGCTCCGCTGCTGCCCCAACTGCCGGTCTCCATTTTACAACCGAGCTGCTGGATGCGCTGAAAGCGAAAGGTGTACACATTGCTTTCATTACGCTGCACGTGGGGCTTGGCACGTTTCGTCCGGTAAGTGCAGAACGTATTGAAGAACACGAAATGCACGCAGAGTTTTATGAAATGAATGAAGAAACAGCTGATGAGCTTAATCACGTTCGCAAAGAAGGCGGACGGATTATTTCAGTCGGCACAACGTCAACAAGAACGCTTGAAACCATTGCAAGTGCACACGATGGTGAGTTCAAAGCCTCAAGCGGCTGGACGTCGATCTTTATTTACCCTGGCTACACATTCAAGGCAATTGATGGCATGATCACAAATTTCCATCTGCCAAAATCCTCGTTAATTATGCTTGTCAGCGCATTAGCTGGACGAGAGCACGTACTAAAAGCGTACAATGAGGCTGTGAAAGAGGAATACCGATTCTTCAGCTTTGGCGATGCCATGCTGATTCAATAACATCATACAACAAAGACAGGAGGGCTCATTTTTGTCGCAATTACCGATACGTTATGAGTTCATTAAATCATGCAAACAAACAGGTGCTCGTCTTGGCCGCGTTCATACACCGCACGGCTCCTTTGAAACACCTGTATTTATGCCAGTAGGTACACTGGCTACGGTCAAAACAATGGCGCCTGAAGAATTAAAGGCAATGGATGCAGGCATCATCTTAAGTAATACGTACCACCTATGGCTTCGTCCAGGTCACGATATTGTAAAAGAAGCAGGCGGTCTGCACAAATTTATGAACTGGGATCGAGCCATTCTAACAGATTCAGGCGGATTCCAAGTTTTCTCATTGAGTGAATTTAGAAAAATTGAAGAAGAAGGCGTTCACTTCCGTAATCATTTAAACGGAGACAAGCTGTTCCTATCTCCTGAAAAAGCCATGGAGATCCAAAATGCACTCGGCTCTGATATTATGATGGCATTTGATGAATGCCCGCCGTATCCTGCAGAGTACGATTACATGAAACGTTCTGTGGAGCGGACAAGCAGATGGGCAGAGCGCTGTCTAACAGCGCACCAGCGTCCAGAGGATCAGGGGCTGTTTGGGATTGTCCAAGGGGGAGAATACGAAGAGCTTCGAAAACAAAGTGCAAAAGACCTTGTTTCACTTGATTTCCCAGGCTACGCCATCGGAGGCTTATCTGTAGGGGAACCAAAAGATGTGATGAATCGTGTACTTGAGTTCACTACACCATTTTTACCGGCAGACAAACCAAGGTACTTAATGGGTGTCGGCTCACCAGATTCCTTAATTGACGGCGCCATTCGCGGTGTAGATATGTTTGACTGCGTACTGCCGACGCGAATTGCAAGAAACGGCACCTTAATGACAAGTGAAGGCCGTCTTGTTGTGAAAAATGCAAAATATGAGCGTGACTTTAGACCAATCGATGAGAACTGTGACTGCTATACATGTAAAAACTATACACGCGCCTATATTAGACATCTCATCCGAACAAATGAAACGTTCGGAATTCGATTAACAACTTATCATAATCTTCATTTTCTGTTAAAATTAATGGAGCAAGTGAGAGAAGCTATCCGTGAGGATCGTTTAGGTGATTTTAAAGAAGAGTTTTTTGAGCGTTATGGCTTTAACAAACCGAATGCGAAAAACTTTTAACGCATAAACGAAAGGCTTTACAATGCTTTAGAAAGGGGTGAAATAGAATGGATGGTGGTATGGGTTCAATCATTATGATTGTTGTCATGTTTGCTGTGCTTTACTTCTTGTTAATCCGTCCACAGCAAAAGCAACAGAAAGCTGTGCGTCAGATGCAGCAATCTTTATCAAAAGGCGATAAAATCGTCACAATCGGTGGTTTACACGGTGAAATCGACTCAATTGATGAATCAAAAGTGGTCATCAAAACAAGCGAAAACAACCGTTTAACTTTCGATCGCCGTGCTATTAGAGAATTAGCTGACAAAGGCTAATCCTCCAATACATAGCCATAAAAAAAGAGCGATATGATCCGCTCTTTTTTTATTTGCCTCGAAGATTGACGCCAATCATTCCCCCCAGCATACAAATGCCTAAAAATGCCCCATGATAGATGAACTGCTCTGGTGAAAACGTTTTTCCAAACCCCAAATATTGAAATAAAAATACAGTGAGAGAAAAAATGATAGATGTGATCGCACCAATTAGCCAGCCGCGCTCCTTTGCTTTCCCTCCAGAAATGATGCCTCCTAATAACAGGGCAACAAAGGACAAAATCATAATCATCCATTTAAATGATGATTCCTGCATACTTGTGAATGTAAGCATGAGCGACACAAGTAAACTTGTGACAACCATCACGACAAAAATGGCAATTAATCCCGATAAAATGCCTTTTCCAATATGTTTTGTTTCTTGCATGTGATTTGTCTCCTCTCCAATTGACCGAAGCTTGTCTTTTACTAAAATGTATTCACAGTGGAGAAAAAATAGACATGTTTCAGACGTTTCTTTTCTACATAAATAAAGTGTTTTGACACAAGCTATGTTGGAGAAGGAGGGTTTACATCACATGCAGGAAATCTTGATCATTTCCATGAGAACCATCATTTTATATTTTCTTATTTGGTTTATCTTTCGCTTAATGGGCAAAAGGGAAATTGGCGAATTGAGTATTTTAGATCTAGTCATTTTTATGATGATTGCAGAAATTGCGGTTCTCGCCATAGAAGAAGTAGAGGATCACATGTTACATACGGTATGGCCAATCCTGCTGTTAACCTTCATTCAAATCACACTTGCCTACCTCTCATTGAAATTCCAAGGTGTCCGGCGTTTTCTTGACGGCAAACCGGCTTTGCTCATCATCAATGGGAAAATAGACGAGGGTGCAATGAGAAAACAGCGATACAATTTTGATGACCTGCTCATTCAATTAAGAGAAAATAACATCGACAGCATTCAGGATGTCTCTTACGCCATTTTAGAGCCGTCTGGAAAGCTCGCCGTTGTCGAAAAAGAAAACAAGCGCAAACATGCAGCGCTTGAGCTTCCACTTATTGCGGACGGTGTAGTGCAGCATGATCACCTTAAGCAAATCAATCAAAATGAACAGTGGCTGAAAGATGAGCTTGTTAAAAGAGGTTATCATGATATCGATCAAATCTCTTACTGCAGCTTTAATCAAAAAACATTTTATATAGATTTGAAAGATGAAGTGATCAAAGAGAGATGAGCTAAAACAGCTTCCCAATGAACGGGATGCGGCGCAGCTCTTCTCGTTTCACTAGTCCTAGGCAGATTAATAGAATGACATACAGCATGCACGTAACAAAGATGAGTGTTACAAGTTCAATAGGAGCAGAAAAGAGTCCGTTTACTTGAGACTTCAGCCAAAGGCTGACAGCCCCTGTACCGATAATCACAAGGACACATAGACCATATTCCTTTAATGGTAAATGAATAGGCAGCACCTTTCCAACAGTTGCCGCATGGAGCAGTGTGACAAGGATGATGCCGATTAAGATCGCAAGTGCTGCGCCCATAATGCCAAAGCCTGGCTGTGAAGCAAGGACAAAAATCATCCCTGTTTTCACAATTGCACCTATCAGGCTGTTGGTCATCGCCGCACCAGCTAAATTGAGTGCTTGAAGCACGGCTTGAAGGGGCCCCTGGAAGTAATATAGAAGGAAAAATGGCGCCATGAATTTCACATATATGGCCGCATGCGACGAACCATACATAAAGAGCGTTAAATCTTCTGCGTAAACGAAAAGAATAATACATGATATGCCTCCGCTGAGTAAACAAAGGCGCATCGCCTGTTTCAGCCGGTATTCGACCGTTTTACGCTTATTCTGCTCCATTCCTTCACTGATCGCTGGAACTAATGCAGTCGAGAGTGAATACGTAATAAAACTAGGCAGTGTCAAAAGGGTCAGGGCAAGACCGGTCAACTCCCCGTACTGCCTTGTCGCCTCAACAGCCGCATATCCAGCAATAGCAAGACTTTGCGCGACAACAATCGGCTCTAAAAACCACGAAATATTCCCGATAAAACGGCTGCCTGTTGTTGGCAGAGCAATGCTCATCAGCTGCTTAAATGTGTCCTTCCCGTCATGAATCGCCTTAAAAAATCGTTTTCGAATCCGAATGGTCTTTTTATAGCGGAAGGCGATCAGTAAGTAAGCAAGTGAAATCATCTCTCCAATCACAGATGACACCATCGCACCTGCTGCCGCAAATTCAATCCCGTAAGGAAGGAAAGCCGTTGTACATACCGCGACTAATGAAATTCTTGCGACCTGTTCCAGAACTTGAGACATCGCTAGCGGACTCATTTGTTGTCTGCCTTGGAAATAGCCTCTTAACACACTGGAAATGGCGATGACTGGTACGACGGGTGTAATGGCAAGCAGTGGATAGACCGTTCTAGGGTCTGTCAGCATATTTTCTGCCATGATGGGCGCAAACCATAAGAAGAGCGGCGTGAAAATCAGGCTGAGTGTTCCTGTTATCGCAAGGGACATGACCAGAATACGTTTTGTTTTCTGTTTGTCACCCCGGGCTTCTGCTTCTGCGACAAGCTTACTAATGGCGACAGGCAGTCCGAATTGCGTGAGCGTCACGGCTAGAAAAAAGGTAGGTGCAGCCATCATATAAAGCCCGACCCCTTCTTCGCCAATGAACCTTGCAATGACAATTCGATTGACAAAACCCAATATTCTCGTGATAAAACCTGCTAAAATTAAAATAATGGTCCCCTTTAAAAACGTTTGCTTCGTCAAATCACAGATCACCTGCCTTCTCAAACGACATAGAATCATATACAATAAGATATGCGTGTATATCGTCCAAGCATGACAAGTCTCTCGATAAAAAACTGAAAAGGGGGAGCTACGCAATGACACAACACCCAGCTGCTATTTACAAAGACCATTTAAAGCCTTTTCTGTTCAGTAAGCTTGAAGAATTCATCGTTTTGGGCTATAAAGATGTAGATTTAGAGGAATTATGGTCATACTTAGAGAATAAGAAGTGGAAGAAAAAACAAGAGTATCCGATTCATGAAATGGTTGCAGATATCTTATCTGTGAAAATAGGCGAATTTATGAACTATGCAACCGTTCAGTCGTTTAAAACGTCTGCTTTTTTGGACAGTGAAGATGGCAAGAATATGCTTGATGAACTGTTGAAATAAGCCATCTTAATGGATTCAGGTGTTTAAGGAGGAAATACATAATGAAAAAAGGGCGCATTCTTGCGTTTTTCTTAGTGGTTCTGTTAATCGGAACTGGCGTGGGCTTACTGACAAAGCCTGTTGCGAAAGATATGACGCTAGGGCTGGATTTACAGGGTGGATTTGAAGTCCTGTATGATGTACATCCAGTGAAAAAAGAGGACAAGATCACAAATAGTGTTCTCGTTAGTACAGTGGAGGCTCTTAACCGAAGAGCAAACGTGCTTGGTGTAAGTGAGCCGAACATCTCGATTGAAGGCAACAACCGTATCCGCGTGCAGCTTGCAGGGGTAAAAGATCAAAACAGAGCTAGGGAGATTCTTTCCACTGAAGCACAGCTATCCTTCAGAGATACGAATGATAAAGAACTCCTTAACGGGGCTGACCTAGTCGAAAACAGTGCAAAACAAACATTCAGTCAAACGAATGAGCCAATTGTGACGGTTAAACTAAAGGATGCGAAAAAATTTGGTGACGTCACAAGAAAAGTAGCAGCGATGGCACCAAATAATCAGCTTGTCATTTGGCTTGATTACCACAAAGGTGATTCCTTCAAAAAAGAAGTTTCAAAATCAAACCACAAGTATGTTTCTGCGCCTAATGTGAATCAAGAGATTAACAGCAGTGACGTACAAATTGAAGGGAAATTTACTGTCCAAGAGGCAAAAGACCTTGCAAGTATTTTAAATGCTGGGGCATTGCCAGTGAAATTAACTGAAAAGTACTCCACTTCAGTGAGTGCGCAATTCGGTGAACAGGCATTAAATGAAACTGTCTTTGCAGGGATTGTGGGAATTGCCCTCATTTTCTTATTCATGCTTTTTTATTACCGAATACCTGGTCTTATTGCTGTCATTACGTTATCAACGTATATCTATATTACCTTACAGGTGTTTGACTGGATGGGTGCTGTTCTGACACTTCCTGGAATTGCAGCGCTGATTCTTGGAGTAGGGATGGCGGTTGATGCCAACATCATCACATATGAACGAATCAAAGAGGAGCTTAAGCTCGGTAAATCTGTCCGTTCTGCTTTCAGGTCAGGGAACCGCCGATCATTTGCGACCATCTTTGATGCAAACTTAACTAGTATTATTGCAGGGGGCGTCCTTTTCTTCTTCGGGACAAGTTCTGTAAAAGGGTTTGCGACTATGCTGATCCTTTCCATTTTAACAAGCTTTATTACGGCTGTATTCCTATCAAGATTCCTTCTTGGTCTGCTTGTGGAAAGCCGCGCGCTCGATCGAAAGAAAGGCTGGTTTGGTGTCCGTCAAAAAGACATCATCGATATTCATGAAACAACAGAAAATACTGAACCAAAAACACCGTTTGATAAATGGGATTTTGTCAGCAAGCGAAAAGGTTTCATGATTTTCTCAGTAGCCATTACCATTGCGGGGATTATCGTCCTTTCGATTTTCAAACTCAATGCGGGTATTGACTTTGCAAGTGGTACAAGAGTAGACATTCAAAGTGACCATAAGCTGTCAACTGCTCAAATCGAGCAAGACTTTCAAAAATTAGATCTTGATACAGATAGTGTTGTGTTATCTGGTCAAAAAGAAAATCAAGCAGCGGCACGATTTGTTGGTGTGCCAAATAAAGAAAAAATTGCAGAAGTGAAAGATTACTTTAAAGATAAGTATGGAGCAGAACCGAATGTCAGTACGGTGTCTCCTACGGTTGGAAAAGAACTTGCACGTAATGCTTTATATGCCATCATCATTGCATCGATTGGGATCATTATTTATGTTTCCATCCGGTTTGAATATAAAATGGCCATTGCAGCGATTGCTTCCCTTTTATATGATGCATTCTTCATTGTGGCATTCTTTAGTATCACACGATTAGAGGTAGATGTGACCTTCATTGCGGCGATCCTCACGGTGATCGGGTATTCGATCAATGACACGATCGTAACGTTCGATAGGGTTCGTGAGCAAATGAAGAAACGTAAACCAAAAACGGTAGAAGATCTATCTTACATCGTTAACTTGAGTTTACAGCAAACCTTTACAAGATCTATCAATACGGTACTCACTGTCGTAATTGTTGTGATCGCACTGCTTATCTTCGGATCAGCGTCGATTACAAACTTCTCCACCGCCTTACTTGTCGGCTTATTAACAGGGGTGTACTCATCCCTTTATATCGCGGCACAAATTTGGCTGATGTGGAAAGGCCGTGAGTTGAAAAAAACAGCTAAGATAGATACAGATCAAGATATTTAATTAGAAAGACTGCCGAGAAGGCAGTCTTTTTCTATCTGATTTTCCCGAAAATAAGACGCTTTGAAAAAACATTTCGGGTTTCATTGATCTTAAAATGGTCTTTTGCTATAATGACATACGTTTAGATCAGTATAGAAAGCGGGTGTCTGTTTAGGGCATTTTGCTTTATTCATTGGAGGGGCTGTGATGAAGGTTCGGGAAACTGAACTGCCAGGTATCGGTCATAAAGCCGAAATGATCACAAGAAATAATGAGAAGCTTGCCATCATTACACATGATGACGGCAGAAGAGAAATGTATCATTTTCAGGAGGACGACCACGAGGAA
Source organism: Bacillus sp. DC4300-2b2 (assembly GCF_049895685.1). Lineage (NCBI taxonomy): Bacteria > Bacillati > Bacillota > Bacilli > Caryophanales > Bacillaceae > Bacillus > Bacillus sp. DC4300-2b2. Next base: position 602,967 of record NZ_JAFCSW010000003.1, on the reverse strand, counting down.
ACGATTTCTCGCATTCTGCTAAACGATGAAGAAGCAAGACAAATTGCGGCTATTTTAGGCGGCATGGTCTATAAGCCGAAAGCACTTGAAACCGTAGAGGTAGCCATTGATGAACTAGTGATTGAATGGTTTAAAATTGAAAAGAATGCACCAGCTGTTCAGAGAAGCATCGGTGACCTCAATGTTCGCCAAAACTATCAAGTAACAGTCATCGCCATTGTGAGAAAATCACATGAGAAGATTTTAAATCCAGGACCAGATACCATCATCGAAGAAGGGGATACCCTTGTCATTTCTGGAGAAAGAAAAGAATTAAAGAACCTGATTAAAGAAAAACTTAGCAGCTGATGATGCCCCTGCTGATAGGTTTTCTTCCGCTGTTTTCTTTCAGTGTTTAAAAAAGGCAGTGAAAAGGGAAGAATAAAAGAAAAAGCTTGGGGGATTTGTAGATGAACAAACAACAATGGACCATCATACTCGCATTTATTTTCGTATTAATTGTCTCAGTATTTGCCGTGATTAATGTACGACCTGTCGAGGTAGACTACTTATTTGGAACGGCTGAATGGCCGCTGATCCTTGTCATTATCGGTTCTGTTTTAATGGGCGGACTGATTGTGGCATTTGCAGGGATCTTCCAAATTGTGAAACTGAAACGTGAACTAAAGGCATTAAAAGCTGAGCGTGCAGCCGCTGCACCTGCTGCTTCCACGAAAAAGGCAGACAAAGATATTCAAAAAAAATCGCATGTTACGCCTTTAAAAGAACAGCCAGCATCATTTGACCGGAAGGAAAAATAATCTTCCAGCACAATTTCATAAAATAAAAATTGAAACCCCTCAGGCCACTCTAGTATAATAGTGTGGTTGAGGGGTGAATTTATGTTATTATCCAAAATGCGCTGGGAATATGAACATCCAAGCGAAGAAAAAGTGAAATCACTCTCTGAAAATCTGAATATTTCAGCGCTGACTGCATCGCTTCTCGTAAAAAGAGGACTTGAAGAAGTAGAAGAGGCGAGGTCTTTTTTATTTGATCAAAAAGCCGAATTTCATGATCCATTCCTATTAAAAGGAATGAAAGAAGCAGTAGAGCGCATCAACAAAGCGATCGAAGAGCAGGAATCGATTGTGATCTTCGGAGACTATGATGCAGATGGTGTGACAAGTACGTCTGTGCTTTTACATACATTAAAAGAGCGGTCTGCAATAGTAGACTTTTATATTCCAGATCGGTTTAAAGAAGGCTATGGGCCTAATGAACAGGCTTTTCGATATATCAAGGAGCAAGGAGCATCGCTTGTCATCACGGTTGATACAGGCATTGCTGCTGTAAATGAAGCACGTATTGCAAAAGAAATAGGGCTAGACCTGATCATTACAGATCACCATGAACCAAGTGAGGAGTTGCCTGAGGCACTTGCCATTGTCCATCCTAAGCAGCCAGGCTGTGAGTATCCCTTTAAAGAACTTGCTGGTGTAGGTGTAGCGTTTAAAGTGGCGCATGCACTTCTTGGGGAGCTGCCAGTTCAGCTGTTAGATCTTGCAGCAATCGGGACAATCGCGGATCTTGTACCGCTTCATGATGAGAATAGATGGCTCGCCAAAAAAGGGCTTATGCAGCTTCGTCAGTCGAATAGACCGGGGCTGAAAGCGTTATTGAAAGAAGCGGGAGCCACTTTAGAAGAAGCGAACGAGGAAACGGTCGGCTTTCAAATTGCGCCAAGGCTGAATGCTGTAGGACGAATTGAACAGGCAGATCCAGCTGTTCACCTTCTTATGACTGAGGATAAGGATGAAGCAGAAGAGCTGGCTCGTTTTGTACAGGAACTGAATAAAGAACGACAAAAGATTGTCAGTACGATTACAGAGGAAGCCATTCAAATGGTGGAAGAGGCAGGCGATGACCAGTCTGCAATCGTTGTAGCGAAAGCTGGCTGGAATCCGGGCGTTGTCGGAATTGTTGCCTCTAAATTGACGGATACTTTTTCTCGTCCGGCGATTGTGCTTGGAATAGATGAAGAGACGCAAATGGCAAAAGGATCAGCCCGGAGTATTCCTGGCTTCGATCTATTTTTCCATTTAAGCAAATGCCGCGATATCCTGCCGCATTTCGGCGGGCATCCGATGGCAGCAGGGATGACACTTCGAGCGGATGATGTCGCTTTACTAAGGGAAAGATTAAATCAATATGCAAATGAAACATTGACGGAAGAAGATTTTATTCCAATTCAGCGGGTCGATGCTGTGTGCAAGGTAGACGAATTGACGGTTCAAGCGATTGAAGAAGCGGGGATGCTGTCACCATTTGGTATGTCAAACCCAAAACCGTTCATTATGATTGAAGATGCGAAGCTTGAAGATATCCGAACAATTGGGGCAAATCACAACCATATTAAAATGTCTCTGAAGGACGAAGACAAGCTGCTTGACTGTGTCGGTTTTCACCAAGGGAAATTAAAAGATGAAATTGTTCCAGGAAGCCGCATTTCCGTGATTGGAGAAATGTCCGTCAATGAATGGAATAACCGGAAGAAGCCCCAGCTGATGCTAAAAGATGCACGTGTTGATGAATGGCAGTTGTTTGATCTGCGCGGGAAAAAGGATTGGGACAAGAAAGTTTCGACACTTGATTCAGAAAAATCTTTGGTTGTCTGTTTTGATGAAGCAACAAAACAGGATGTCGCTATCCCCATTCAACATGTTCATGCAGAAAATGTATCAACGTTTGATGTACACGGAAAGTATGTGGTCTTTGTGGATGTTCCCGCAGATGAGCAATTGCTGAAGCAGCTTTTAGAAAATCAAAAGCCTGCCAGAATTTATACGGTTTTTCAAAGAAAAGAAGATCATTTTATGTCTTCTTTCCCAAGCCGTGACCAATTCAAATGGTTTTATGGGTTCTTGTTTAAACGGGGAAGTTTTCCTATTAAAGAACAAGGAATGGAGCTTGCCAAACATAGAGGCTGGACAAAAGATACAATCATTTTTATGACAAAGGTGTTTTTTGAACTCGGTTTTGTTAAAATAGAGAATGGTGTGCTGTCAATAGTACTTGATGCCCCTAAAAAAGATTTAACGGCATCAGCGTCCTATACAGCAAAACAACGATTGATGGAACTCGATCAAACACTAACATATTCCTCAGCTAAAGAGCTGAAGGAATGGCTGAATAGCATGATGAGCGAAGTCTCACCTGTGCTTTGACGTACGAGGAGGAAAAGGAAAAGATGGATTTAAAACAATATGTGACAGTTGTACCTGACTACCCAAAGAAAGGTGTACAATTTAAAGATATTACAACGTTAATGGATAAAGGCGAAGTGTACCGTTATGCAACGGATCAGATCGTTGAATACGCGAAGGAAAGAGACATTGATCTTATTGTTGGACCTGAAGCGCGTGGATTCATTATTGGCTGCCCTGTAGCATACGCACTTGGTGTAGGTTTTGCACCGGTTCGTAAAGAAGGAAAGCTTCCTCGTGAAGTCATTAAAGTCGATTACGGCTTGGAATACGGTAAAGATGTATTAACGATTCATAAAGATGCGATTCGTCCTGGTCAGCGTGTCCTAATTACAGATGACTTACTGGCAACTGGTGGAACAATTGAAGCGTCCATCAAGCTTGTAGAGGAATTAGGCGGCGTTGTGGCAGGAATTGCATTTTTGATTGAGCTGACGTATCTGGATGGCAGAAAGAAGCTTGACGGCTACGACATCATGACGTTAATGCAATACTAATGGAGTTTTTCGTAAAAAGCACTCAGTAAGAAGGGTGCTTTTTTCCTATCAAAAATCTTTTAGCGGACTTCTTCTCTTTACATCTATCGAATTTTTCTTGATAATAAACTACAATACAGTTTTCATTTAAAAAGGTGATTCCATGGCGAACGAACAAGTTTTAACGGCGCAGCAGGTCATTGACAAGGCAAGAGAATACCTGTCCGCTGAACATATTCAATTTATAGAGCGAGCATATGAATATGCTGAAAATGCACACAAGGAGCAATACCGGAAATCTGGTGAGCCCTATATTATCCATCCAATTCAAGTGGCGGGCATTCTTGTTGACCTTGAAATGGATCCATCAACCATTGCAGGCGGTTTCCTGCACGATGTAGTTGAGGATACAGATGTGACATTACAGGATTTAAAAGAGCATTTTAATGAAGAAGTGGCAATGCTTGTTGATGGCGTCACAAAGCTCGGGAAGATTAAATATAAATCACAAGAAGAACAGCAGGCCGAAAACCATCGAAAAATGTTTGTTGCAATGGCGCAGGATATCCGCGTGATCTTGATTAAGCTGGCAGACCGTCTTCATAATATGAGAACGCTCAAACATCTTCCTCAGGAAAAGCAGCGGAGAATTTCAAATGAAACACTTGAAATCTTTGCACCGCTTGCGCACAGATTAGGGATTTCAAAGATTAAGTGGGAGCTTGAAGATACAGCACTCCGTTATTTAAATCCGCAGCAATATTACCGGATTGTGAATCTGATGAAGCGTAAACGAGCGGAACGTGAGGAATACTTGGACGAGGTTGTCAATGAAGTGAAAGACCGCGTGTCTGAGGTGAACATCAAGGCTGAATTTTCCGGAAGACCAAAACATATTTATAGCATTTATCGCAAAATGGTCTTGCAAAATAAGCAGTTTAATGAAATTTATGATCTGCTTGCCGTTCGTATTTTGGTCGACAGCATTAAAGACTGTTATGCGGTGCTCGGGATTATCCATACATGCTGGAAACCGATGCCAGGCAGATTTAAGGATTATATTGCGATGCCAAAGCCGAACATGTACCAATCTCTTCATACAACGGTGATTGGGCCAAAAGGTGATCCGCTTGAAGTTCAGATCCGTACAGTTGAAATGCATGAAATTGCAGAATATGGGATTGCGGCACACTGGGCATATAAAGAAGGCAAAGAGTCAGCAGAATCAACGGAAGAAGCGGTCTTCCAGAAGAAGCTTTCTTGGTTTAGAGAAATTCTTGAATTCCAAAACGAATCGACAGATGCAGAAGAATTTATGGAATCGTTAAAAATCGATCTCTTCTCTGATATGGTGTTTGTGTTTACACCAAAAGGAGACGTCATTGAATTGCCGTCTGGCTCAGTTCCGATTGATTTCTCTTACCGGATTCACTCGGAAATTGGGAATAAAACGATCGGTGCCAAGGTCAATGGCAAAATGGTCACACTCGATCACAAACTAAAAACAGGTGACATTATTGAAATTCTGACATCAAAGCACAGCTACGGGCCAAGTCAGGATTGGGTCAAGCTTGCCCAAACCTCCCAAGCGAAGCACAAGATCAGACAGTTTTTCAAAAAACAGCGCCGTGAAGAAAATGTCGAAAAAGGCCGAGAGCTCGTGGAAAAAGAAATCAAAAACCTTGAGTTCGATGTCAAAGACATTCTGACTGCTGAAAACCTGCAAAAAGTGGCTGACAAATTTAATTTTTCAAACGAAGAGGACATGTATGCAGCTGTTGGATATAACGGCATTACTGCACTACAGGTCGCCAATCGTTTGACGGAAAAAGAAAGAAAACAAAGAGATCAAGAAGAGCAAGAGAAAACCGTTCAAGAAGTGACGGTGGAACCAAAGACGTATCACGGGAAAAAACGGGAAGCTGGCGTAAGGGTCAAAGGAATTGATAACCTGCTTGTCCGCTTATCTAAGTGCTGTAACCCTGTTCCTGGCGATAGCATTGTCGGTTTTATTACGAAGGGCCGAGGCGTATCTGTTCACCGTGAGGACTGTCCGAACGTGAAGACAGGAGAAGCGCAGGAGCGGTTAATTCCGGTCGAGTGGGAGCATGAGCAGCCTGCTCAAAACCGTAAAGAATACAATGTGGAAATTGAAATATTAGGATATGATAGACGCGGCTTACTCAATGAGGTGCTTCAAGCAGTTAACGAAACCAAAACGAACATCTCCTCTGTTTCTGGGAAGTCTGATCGTAACAAAGTGGCGACGATCCATATGGCGATCTTTATTCAAAATATTAATCATTTGCACAAAGTAGTCGAACGCATTAAACAAATCAAAGACATTTACTCTGTTCGCCGATTCATGAATTAGAAAGGAAGTATATCGTCTATGAGGCTTGTTGTGCAGCGTGTGACAAATGCATCTGTGAAGGTAGAAGAAGAGATCACAGGTGCCATTAACGAAGGTTATATGGTGCTCGTTGGTGTCACACACGAAGATACAGAAGAAGATGTGCTTTACTTAGCTGAAAAGCTTGCACATTTACGTATTTTTGAAGATGAAAATGGGAAAATGAATCGTTCATTATTGGACATAAAAGGAAGCGTTCTGTCTGTATCTCAATTTACCCTTTATGGTGATACGAGAAAGGGCAGACGGCCGAATTTTATGAAAGCCGCCAAGCCGGATGCAGCCAATTCGCTTTATGAATGTTTCAATAAAACCCTTAGGGAAAAAGGCATTCATGTAGAAACTGGCCGTTTTGGTGCGATGATGGACGTGTCATTGACCAATTCAGGACCAGTCACGATCTTGATGGACAGCAAAGAATAGATTCTCTTTAGACTGTAGATGAACTCATGCGGGAGTTTGTTTAGAGTCTTTTTCTTTTGTGGTCAAACAAAAAAGAGGCGCAGAGGCCTCTTTCTTTTTAACGGAAATATTGTTTTAATCCTTCAGTCATTCCTTCTGTGACTCGTTCTTGGTAAGAGGCGCTATAAATGATCGCTTCCTCCTGAGGGTTGCTTAAGTACCCGAGTTCATATAAAAGGGAAGGGCGTTTATTTTCTCTTAAAACAAAGTAATCTCCGAATTTGACACCCTTATCAGGGATTTGAGAGCGTTTTGCGACTTCGGAATGAACGCTTGTCGCTAACTGCTGATCTTTTGCTGCTTGATAATAATACGCTGTACTTCCTCTAACACTTTGGTCCATAAAACTATCATAATGAAGACTAATAAATGCATCTGCATTTCGGTAATGAGATGTCGCCACCCTCGATTGAAGGCTGATAAAGGTATCGTCACTTCTAGTTAAATACACATTTGCACCAGAAGCTCTTAATTTGCCTGCCAGTAAATTGGCGGTTTTGATGGTGATGTTCTTTTCAAAAGCACCGTCTGCGCCAATTGTGCCGCTGTCTTTTCCGCCATGACCAGGGTCAAGAACAATCGTTTTTCCTTTTAAAGAACCAGTTCCAGACGATGAATCCTGCTGAGGTCTTGGCGCTTCGCTGCTATTTTTCTTCGTTTGAACGACCCAGCTCGCCACATAGCCAGTCCCGCCGTTCGATAGTGTCACCTCGTACCAGTCACCTTGCGTCCGAACAATGTGATAGGCAGCTCCTTTTGTTGCTCTTTCTGCAATCCCAGCAGAGGTAGAAGCGCTTTTTCGAATGTTGGTGCCGTCATAGACAATGTACGCTTTTTGCTCAGAAGCCGAAGAGGATGAACTCTTTTCAGGTGCAGAGCCTGCTCCTTTGCCTGTGACAATGTAATAGCTTGCAACCCAGCCTTTTACGCCTTTCCCCTCAATTTCATACCAGCCGTTCTGCTCTCGCAAAATGGTGATCTGTGTGTTGCGGGCAAGTGAAGCGATGACTTGTGCATTTGGTGCCGCGGATTGCCTCACATTCAAGCTCGATACGCCAACTGTGCCTGTCTGGTTAGAGCGAGAAGACCCACCGGAGCTTGATTGAGAAGTTTTCTGCCCCCCTGAAACATAATCAGAGTGAACCCAGCCTTCTGCTTGTTTATAAGAAATTTTCGTCCATTCGCCGCTTGTCTCGAGCTTTTTAGCGGAAGCGCCTTGCGGGAAAGTACCAATCACTTGATAGGAAGTCCCAGGGCCTGTCCGGATGCGAAGGTCGGAAGCTGTCGATGTAATGGTACTGCCTCCAGCCGTGCTTTGACCTTGCGCCTTTGGTTTCGCTGTTTTTTGAGCGCCGGATGATGTGGTGATCAGCCATGAGACGACCCAGCCTTTTTGTCCGTTTGATAATTGGATCTGCACCCATTCTCCTTGTTCAGTGAGAATAGGATAACTTTCGCCGCGTTTTACAACAGCTGCGATTCCATAGCTTAAACCAGGGCCCGTTCTCACATTGATTTCATCTGTTGCGACCACAGCTTGATCTGTTTGTGCTGTAGCATGTGTCATAGGCAAAGAACTCGCGATGAGAACAAAACAAGTAAGCAGCATCATCATTTGATTGTGTTTTTTCAGATTCAAAACGGTGTTTTCCCCTCCCTTGTAAAACCGATGAATGTTAATTCGTTATGTAGTGGATGAATTCCTTGCAGTTTTCCTAATAAAAATGAATCAATCTGTTTATACTAAATAAAAATGTGATAAAAGGATGTACAAACATGAGATTAAGCAGAAAATTAGGACGAGTGCAATATAATGGACATCGTGATATCGACCGCTGGCAGCATGACGAAATGGATCAGCCGGGCTTCCTTGAAGAAACCGCATCTGAATACGGATGTACGTCAAAAGAAGAGCTGGAAAAGAAAAAGAGGCACGGCAAGGGTTGACAGAGTGGCAGCACCGACCTTATTATAATATAAATCAACACACTTGAAAATTTAAAATGTGGAACTGATGATAGAGAATAGTAGGGTAAATTGCGTGAGCAGAGAGGAATCGCCTTAGGCTGAAAGCGAATCCGCATGGCATTTATCACGAAAGAACACTCTGTAGGTTTCCTGCTGAACGCTCGAAAAATGAGTCAATAGGCGGAGAACGTGAATCTGCGTTAAGGATTTGAGCGGGAACATGCTTGATCATGTTCCAACTAGGGTGGCACCACGGGTATAACTCTCGTCCCTACTATACACATAGTAGAGGCGGGGGTTTTTTATATGTCCACATAAAAAATGAATGATGGTCGTAGGAGGACGAAAAATGAGTTTTAATATTCCAAGAGGCACACAGGATATTTTACCTGGAGAGTCAGAACGCTGGCAGTATGTTGAACAAATTGCGAGAGATACATGTGCAGCCTTTCAATACAAAGAAATCCGCACACCGATTTTTGAGCATACAGAGCTGTTTGCACGGGGAGTAGGCGAATCAACTGATATCGTTCAAAAAGAGATGTACACATTTGAAGATAAAAAAGGACGCAGCATCACACTCCGTCCAGAGGGAACAGCTTCAACCGTCCGTTCTTATGTTGAAAATAAATTGTTTGCACAGCCGGCTCAGCCAACTAAGCTGTATTACATCGGACCAATGTTCCGCTATGAACGTCCGCAAACAGGAAGATATCGTCAATTTTATCAATTTGGGATCGAAGCGATTGGTTCCAAGGATCCTGCCATTGATGCAGAGGTCATTTCACTTGCGATGAGTGTATATGAGAAAGCAGGTCTTTCTAACTTAAAGCTCGTCATTAACAGCCTTGGTGACAAAGAGAGCCGTGCAGACTACCGCACAGCACTGGTCAAGCACTTTGAGCCAAGAATTGAGGAATTCTGTCACGACTGTCAAACTCGTTTACATCAAAATCCGCTGCGCATTCTTGATTGTAAAAAGGATCGTGATCATGAACTGATGACAACAGCTCCATCCATTCAAGATTACTTAAATGAAGAATCACGGACGTATTTTGAAAAGGTCAAACAATACTTATCAGATATAGGCATTGAGTATGTCGTCGATCCAAATTTAGTGCGCGGTCTTGATTACTACAATCACACAGCATTTGAGATCATGAGTAATGCAGAAGGCTTTGGTGCGATTACAACATTAGCCGGCGGCGGCCGTTATGATGGACTCGTTGAAGGAATTGGCGGTCCTGAATCACCAGGGATCGGATTTGCGATGAGTATTGAGCGTTTCCTATCAGCGATCGATGCTGAAGGAATTGAGCTTCCTCTGCAAGATGGTATTGATCTATACATTGCTGCTCTTGGAGATCAAGCGAAGGATTATTCTGTTTCATTATTAAACAGTCTGAGAAAAGAAGGTATCTCAAGTGAAATGGACTATACAGGGAAGAAACTAAAAGGACAATTTAAAGCGGCTGATCGTTTAAAAGCCAAATTTATTGCAGTTCTTGGTGAAGATGAACTTGCGCAGCAAATTGTGAATGTGAAAGATACAACGACGGGTGAACAAATTGAAGTGAAGCTTGATGAGCTGATTCAAATGTTGAAGGCCCACCAGAAAGCGTAAAGAAGGAGTGGAATGTTTGTGTTTGGTAGAACTTTTTATTGTGGAGAAGTAACAGAAGACCAAATCGGTCAGTCAGTTGTATTAAAAGGATGGGTTCAAAAAAGGCGTGACCTAGGCGGTTTAATCTTTATTGATTTGCGTGACCGTTCAGGGATTGTACAAGTTGTTTTCAATCCAGACTTATCAAAAGAGGCGCTTGAGACAGCAGAATCAATTCGTAACGAATATGTCCTTGATATTAAAGGAACGGTTGTCGCAAGAGAAGAAGCAACGATCAACCCAAATTTAAAAACGGGCAAAATTGAAATTCAAGTCGAAACGGTCACCGTTTTAAATGAAGCGAAGACTCCTCCATTTGTGATTTCAGATCAAGCAGACGAGGTATCAGAAGATGTTCGTTTAAAATATCGTTACCTGGATCTTCGCCGCCCTGCAATGTTTGAAACAATGAAAATGCGACATGAAGTCACAAAAGCATTCCGCCATTTCTTAGACGACAACGGCTTTCTAGACATTGAAACACCAATTTTAACGAAAAGTACGCCAGAAGGTGCGCGTGACTATCTTGTTCCAAGCCGTGTACACGAGGGAGAATTTTATGCACTGCCTCAATCTCCGCAATTATTTAAACAATTGCTGATGGTTTCTGGGATGGACCGTTATTATCAAATTGCCCGCTGCTTTAGAGATGAAGACCTGCGTGCTGACCGTCAGCCGGAATTCACACAAGTCGATATTGAAATGTCCTTTATGAGTCAAGAGGACATTATGACGCTTGCTGAAGAGATGATGGCGAAGGTAATGAAAGATGTCAAAGGTGTAGACCTTACATTGCCATTACCTCGTATGACATACGATGAAGCGATGAATTCCTATGGATCTGATAAACCAGATACACGTTTTGAGATGAAGCTGGTTAACATTTCAGATACGGTAAAAGACTCCGATTTCAAAGTGTTTAGTGGAGCTGTGAAAAATGGTGGAGCTGTGAAAGCCATCAATGTAAAAGGGGCTGCAGCGAACTACTCAAGAAAAGACATTGATGCACTTGGTGCATTTGCAGCGAACTACGGAGCAAAAGGTCTAGCTTGGCTAAAAGCAGAAGGGATTGAATTAAAAGGTCCTATCGCTAAATTCTTTGATGATGCAAAGCAAGCTGAATTAAAAGAACAGCTGCAAGTTGAAGAAGGCGACCTCTTACTCTTTGTCGCAGATAAGACGTCTGTTGTTCATGATGCACTTGGTGCACTTCGCTTAAAACTTGGTAAAGAGCTTGAATTAATCGATGAGTCTGTATTCAATTTCTTATGGGTTGTCGATTGGCCGCTGCTTGAAAAGGATGAAGAAGAAGGCCGCTTCTATGCTGCCCATCATCCATTCACCATGCCAGTTCGCGATGATCTTGAATTAATTGAAACAAGCCCAGAAGACATGAAGGCACAGGCTTACGATCTTGTGCTGAATGGCTACGAGCTTGGCGGAGGTTCTATTCGTATTTTTGAAAAGGACATTCAAGAAAAAATGTTTGGCTTACTTGGTTTTTCAAAAGATGAAGCTTACGAACAATTCGGCTTCCTTCTGGATGCGTTTGAGCATGGTGTTCCTCCGCATGGCGGAATCGCGCTTGGGCTTGACCGTTTAGTGATGCTGCTTGCAGGCCGCTCTAACTTAAGAGATACGATTGCATTCCCGAAAACGGCAAGTGCGAGCTGCGTTCTCACAGATGCCCCTGGCCATGTGAGCGAGGCGCAGCTTGATGAGCTGAGTTTAGCGATTAAAACAAAAGTAAAACAGTAAAATAGGCGCATGTTTATAGGTATGTAAACGCTTGAAAAAGAAATATGCCTATGATATGCTTTCATCAATCAATAAATAAAGTCCTGATACGTACGGTGGTTACCTAGTTTTGACCGAACATTTTTTTATACGGGAGCTTGCCTTTCCTTTCTGCATAAATGCCTCATTAGAGGACTTATAAAGTCAGGAAGAAAGCACCCACCTGCATGGTGCGGGGTTCAAAACGAAGGAAATGCTGGCGGCGTCATCGGGACTTTTTTGTGTTTTTTTCTTTTAGAGAAGGATGACGGAGAAGTCTGAATATGATATGATTCTTTCGATTCATTTTAAATAAAGGTGGAGTGAGGCACTTGTTACATCAGTTTTCAAGAAACGAGCTTGCCATTGGCAAGGAAGGCTTAAATATACTAAAAAACAGTACAGTTGCAGTGCTTGGTGTGGGCGGCGTTGGTTCATTCGCAGTAGAGGCACTCGCTCGTTCAGGCGTTGGCCGTATTGTTCTTGTTGATAAAGATGATATTGATATTACAAATGTGAACCGTCAGCTTCCAGCATTGCTATCAACAGTTGGCCAGCCAAAGGTTGACTTAATGCAGGCGAGAATCGCTGATATTAATCCAGAATGTGAAGTTGTTGCGCTTAAGATGTTTTATACAGAGGAAACATACGAGCAATTTTTTGAGTATCCGCTTGATTATGTCATTGATGCCTCAGATACCATTCACTATAAAATTCATTTGATGAAAGAGTGTCTGAAACGCGGTGTGAACATCATTTCAAGTATGGGAGCTGCGAACAAAACAGATCCGACACGCTTTAAAATTGATGATATTTCAAAAACACATACTGATCCTATTGCAAAAGTCGTGAGAACACGTCTGCGTAAGGAAGGGATTCGTAAAGGAATTGAAGTCATTTTCTCTGACGAAAGTCCGATTGTCATTCGCGAAGATGTCAGAAAAGAAGTTGGAAATGATGAAGCGAAGATTCGCAAGGCGCAAATGCCGCCATCATCCAATGCGTTCGTTCCGTCTGTTGCCGGACTGATCATGGGTGGTCATGTCATTATGAAGCTTTTAAAGGATATTCCGATTACACGTGTGAAGGATAAATAAACAGCCCGCCTGCTAATATGCAGGGGGCTTTTTTTATTTTTGGCGTTTTAAATTTTCATAGACCTGTTTCAATGCACCTTCAAATTTTCCGGTTTGCTTCGGTACATAGTATTGCTTGTTTTTCAGCGGATCAGGTAAATATTGCTGCTTCACCCAGCCGTTCTCGTAATCATGTGGGTATAAGTAATCGACACCTCTTCCGAGTGCTGTGGCGCCTTTGTAGTGTGCATCCTTTAAATGAGTTGGAACCTCACCAATTTTCCCTGTGCGAATGTCACCAAGTGCCGCATCAATCGCCTTATATGCCGAATTGGACTTAGGAGAAAGACACAGTTCAATCACTGCGTTCGCCAGCGGAATTCGTGCTTCTGGGAAACCGACTCTTTCTGCTGTTTGTACTGCGCTTAACACGCGGGGGCCTGCCTGCGGACTGGCTAAGCCAATGTCCTCGTAAGCCATCACGAGTAATCTTCTTGAAATGCTTTCAAGGTCTCCTGCTTCGATCAATCTGGCAAGGTAATGCAGCGCCGCATCTGTATCAGATCCTCTAATGGATTTTTGAAAAGCCGAGAGGACATCATAATGAGCATCACCATTCTTGTCATGTGAGAAGCTCTTTTTTTGTAAGCATTCTTCTGCTGCGGCAAGAGTGATTGTGATATGCCCTGTCTCATCAGCTTTTGTCGATAAGACAGCGAGTTCTAGTGCATTTAAAGCAGAACGCACGTCTCCTCCGCATCCATTGGCAAAATGATTCATCGCTTCATCGTCCACGGTCACCTCATAACCGCCAAGCCCGCGATGCTCATCCTGTAAGACTCTTGTTAACGCAGCTTTAATTTGCTCTGTTTCAAGCGGCTTCAGCTCGAATATTTGTGTCCGGCTTCGGATGGCAGGATTGATCGCATGATAGGGATTAGCTGTCGTTGCGCCAATTAAAATGATCATGCCATTTTCTAAATAAGGAAGGAGAAAATCCTGCTTCCCTTTATCAAGCCGGTGGACTTCGTCTAAAATAAGGATCACCTGTCCGCTCATTTTCGCTTCAGCGGCGACAGCTTCCATATCCTTTTTGTTATGAATGACCGCATTCAATGTACGAAAAGCAATGCTAGTACTGCCAGCAATTGCGGTCGCAATCGATGTTTTGCCAATGCCCGGCGGTCCGTATAAAATCATCGAGGATAAATGTTTTGCCTCGACCATTCGTCTAATAATTTGACCTTCTCCAACAAGATGCTCCTGCCCAATAATGTCTTCAATATGACTTGGGCGCATCCGGTACGCTAAAGGTTTCATAATTATCTCTCCTAAAGCAATGTCTTGTTTGTATAGAGTACCGAAATTTCTTCAAATAGAAAAGGGATGCGTCCTTCTATTATGCTCAGTACCCGTAAATGAAAGTTGGCTGAAAGTATGATATAATTGCTTTTGGTCTATATATCAGCGTATATGAAATCAGAAAAATAATTGATGACATAGAATAGAAAACGCAGAGGTGTTTAACTTGAAAATATCAACTAAAGGCAGATATGGTCTGACGATCATGATCGAATTAGCCAAAAAACATGGCGAAGGCCCTACATCATTAAAATCAATCGCTCAAAACAATGATTTGTCTGAGCATTATTTAGAGCAGCTTGTATCACCACTCCGGAATGCCCGTCTTGTAAAAAGTATCCGCGGTGCGTATGGCGGCTATGTTCTTGCACATGAACCAAACGAGATCACAGCAGGTGATATTATTCGTGTATTAGAAGGACCAATTAGTCCTGTTGAAGTCATCGAAAACGAAGAACCAGCAAAGCGTGAACTATGGATTCGTATTCGTGATGCAGTAAAAGACGTACTAGACAATACAACTCTTGAAGACTTGGCAAGCTACACAGATGACGCGGATCAAGACTCGTATATGTTCTATATTTAGATTAGAGGTGTACCGGAAATGGAACGAATCTATTTAGATCATGCAGCCACAACGCCGATGGATCAGCGTATTGTGGACAAGATGATGCCGTATTTTACAGAGATATTTGGCAATCCCTCTAGTATTCATTCATATGGGCGCGAGGCAAGAAAGTGGCTCGATGAAGCAAGAGAAGTCATTGCAGGAGAATTACACTGTAAACCGCAGGAGATCATCCTCACAAGCGGTGGAACCGAAGCGGACAACCTGGCAATTACAGGTGTTGCCATGGCAAGGCAGCATGAAGGAAAACATATCATCACAGTGAAAACAGAGCATCATGCGGTGCTGCATACATGTGAACGCCTAGAGAAGCTGGGATTTGAAGTGACATATTTAGATGTGGACGAAACTGGATTGATTCATCTTGACCAATTAAAACAAGCATTGAGAGATGACACAATTCT
Organism: Bacillus sp. DC4300-2b2; assembly: GCF_049895685.1. Taxonomy (NCBI): domain Bacteria; kingdom Bacillati; phylum Bacillota; class Bacilli; order Caryophanales; family Bacillaceae; genus Bacillus; species Bacillus sp. DC4300-2b2. The sequence goes on along the minus strand of NZ_JAFCSW010000003.1, from coordinate 587,494 downwards.
TGTGACCGTCATGTACGGCAATAATGAAACAGGTGTGATTCAGCCAATCAAAGCCATTGGCGAACTTCTACGTGATCACACTGCTCATTTTCATACAGACGCAGTGCAGGCGTTTGGCACAGTGCCCATTGATGCAGCAGATCTCCATATTGATCTTTTATCTGCTTCTGGCCATAAGCTGAACGGTCCGATGGGAACAGGCTTTTTATATGTAAGCGAAGGCGTGAAACTTTCTCCGCAAATATTCGGAGGGGAACAAGAAAGAAAGCGCCGTGCTGGCACTGAAAATGTGGCAGGAATTGTTGGGCTTGCAGAATCTGTTCAATTAACGAAGCAAAATAGAAGAGAAAAAGCGATGCATTATGGTAAGCTCAAAGAAACTATGCTGCAAGTATTCGAAGAGGAATCTCTCAATTTCTCTATCAATGGACATCCGAAAGAGACATTGCCGCACATTTTAAATGTTCATTTCCCGGGCGTCTCCATTGAATCGCTGCTTGTGAATTTAGATATGGAAGGAATTGCTGTTTCAAGCGGATCGGCATGTACGGCTGGATCTGTCCTTCCTTCGCACGTGTTAAGCGCCATGTATGGCGAAGAAGCAAAAGAGCTGACATCCTCAGTCAGAATAAGCTTCGGTCTTGGGAATGAAGAGGATCATGTGAAGCAGGCGGCACGTAAGATAGCAGCTGTTGTCAAACGCCTAGCCAAATAAATGCTTCCTTTTGTTCGTGTGTGAAAAATGAAACAGCGAAGCACCTGAAGAACGAAACGCGTATGTTGTTTCATTGAAATTGGAGTTGATGAAGATGACAAAAAGACCAGAAGATACAAGAGTTGTGGTCGGTATGTCCGGAGGAGTCGATTCATCAGTTGCCGCTCTTATGCTAAAGGAGCAAGGCTATGATGTCATCGGCATATTTATGAAGAACTGGGATGACACTGATGAAAATGGTGTTTGCACAGCAACGGAAGACTATGAGGATGTCATCCGCGTATGTAACCAAATTGGAATCCCATATTATGCAGTGAATTTCGAGAAGCAATATTGGGACAAAGTGTTTCAATATTTCCTTGATGAATATAAAGCGGGCAGAACGCCAAACCCAGATGTCATGTGTAACAAAGAAATTAAGTTCAAGGCATTCCTTGAGCATGCATTGTCACTTGGTGCGGATTATTTGGCAACAGGACACTATGCCCGTGTTGATAGAACTGGTGATGAAGTCAAAATGCTGCGAGGTCTTGATGCAAACAAAGACCAAACGTATTTCTTAAATCAGCTGACACAGGAACAACTTGATAAAGTCATGTTCCCAATCGGTGATTTAGAGAAAAAAAGGGTTCGTGAATTGGCAAAAGAAGCAGAGCTCGCAACAGCAACGAAAAAAGATTCAACAGGTATCTGCTTTATCGGAGAAAGAAACTTTAAAACGTTCCTCAGTCAATATTTGCCTGCACAGCCTGGTGTGATGCAGACAATGGACGGAGAAGTAAAAGGGGAGCACGATGGACTGATGTATTACACGATCGGTCAGCGCCAAGGACTTGGCATTGGCGGCAGTGGTGATCCTTGGTTTGTTGTTGGGAAAGACTTGGAGAAAAACATCTTGTTTGTTGAACAAGGCTTCCACAATCCACTTTTATACTCTGAAAGCATTTCAGCCGTTAATATCAGCTGGACTCGTCCTCATATTGTCGGAGAAAACGGTGAATTAACGTGCACAGCAAAATTCAGATACCGTCAAGAAGATCACCATGTGAAGGTCAAAATGACAGGTGAGCAAGAAGCGATGGTTATCTTTGATGAACCTGTTCGTGCTGTTACCCCTGGACAAGCGGTTGTTTTTTATGATGGCGACGAATGTCTTGGCGGCGGTACAATTGACGATGTCTTCAAAGATGGTCAAAAGCTGTCGTATGTGTAGCATGTTTCAAAACCTCAACGTCGCTGTTGAGGTTTTTTAATGAAAGGATGAGAGAGCGAATGAATCATAACGAAATCGGCATAGAAGCCTTGAATCAAGGGAATATCGAAAAAGCTGCTGAAGCTTTTACAAAAGCGATCGAAGAAAGCCCGAAGGATCCGGTTCCATATATTAACTTTGCGAACTTACTTTCAAGTATCAATGAATTTGAACGTGCTTTAAACTTTTTTCAAAAAGCAATTGAACTTGATCATACCGCAGCTGCAGCCTATTACGGGGCAGGAAATGTGTATACACTAAAAGAAGACTTTATGAAAGCGAAAGATTATTTTGAACAAGCACTAAAAGCGGGCATGGAAAATAGTGATTTGTTTTATATGCTTGGGCAGACGCTCATCAAATTAGAGCAGCCAAAGCTTGCGATGCCGTATCTTCAGCGTGCCGTTGAACTAAACGAAGAAGATAATGAAGCAAGATTCCAATTTGGCATGTGCTTAGCCAATGAACACATGCTGGAAGAAGCGGTGACAACTTTTACTGAAGTCATCACGCGTGATCCGCAGCATGCAGACGCCTTTTATAATTTAGGGGTTGCGTATGCGTACTTAGAGAAAAAAGACGAAGCGCTTGAGATGCTGGGGAAAGCCATTGACGTGCAGCCTGACCATATGCTCGCACTACATGCGCAAAAGCTGATCCAAGAGGCAGAATAGATGGAAGGAGGGAAGACCTGTGCAGGAACATCCAGATCAAATGAAGCTTGAGGACGAACCGTTTTTAAAGGGGACCATTCAAGCCGTTATTTTCCATAATGAAAGTAATTTATACTCGGTGTTAAAGGTGAAAGTCATTGAAACATCGGAAAACTTAGAGGAAAAAACAGCATCTGTCACAGGCTACTTCCCAGCACTTCATGAGGAGGAAACCTACACCTTTTATGGCAAAGTCACAAGCCATCCGAAATTTGGTGAACAGTTTCAGGCCACTCATTTTCAAAAGGAAGTACCGACAACGAAGCAAGGCATCATACATTATCTCTCAAGTGATTTATTTGAGGGGATAGGAAAAAAGACGGCGGAAGAAATCGTGGGAAAGCTTGGCAATCGGACGCTTCATAAAATTATGCGTGACCCAGCTGTTTTGTACGATGTACCGCGCTTATCAAAAAAGAAGGCGGATAAGCTGGCCGCAGCGCTTCAGGAGCATCAAGGACTGGAACAAATCATGATCAGCCTGAATCAATATGGCTTTGGTCCGCAGCTCAGTATGAAGATTTACCAAGTGTACGAGAGTGAAACGCTGCAAAAGATCGAGGAAAATCCTTATCAGCTTGTTAAGGATGTTGAGGGAATCGGATTTATTAAGGCGGATGAGCTCGGCGCTAGAACAGGTATTTCAGGAAATGATCCAGAGCGGATTCGCGCAGCCTTGCTATATACAGTGGAGACAGCCAGTCTTCAGGACGGTCATACGTACATACAAACGAAAGATTTGATCGTCGAAACCCGCAAGCTGCTCAACCAAACAGGCAATGATTACAAAGTGACGGAAATGGATGTTGCCGATCAGATCATTGCACTTGGCGAAGGAAAAGAAATGATCATTGAAGATGACCGCTGCTATCATCCATCCTTATTTTATGCGGAGCAAAGTGTCGCCAAACGCATTCAAAAAATCGTCTCCCAAACGGAATATGCAGATCAATTTCCTGAATCAGAATTCCTCCTTGCACTTGGTGAGCTGGAGGAGCGATTAGGCGTCCAGTATGCACCGACACAAAAGGAAGCGATTCAAAAGGCACTCATGTCCCCGATGCTGCTTTTAACAGGCGGACCTGGTACAGGGAAGACGACGGTCATTAAAGGAATTGTCGAGCTTTACAGTGATCTTCACGGTGTATCTCTTGATCCGAGTGATTATAAAAAGGATGAATCCTTCCCATTTGTACTTGCGGCACCAACTGGCCGGGCGGCTAAACGGATGACAGAATCAACAGGGCTTCCAGCTGTCACCATTCACAGGCTATTAGGCTGGAACGGGTCGGAGGGCTTCTCGCATGATGAAGAACAGCCGGTTGAAGGAAAGCTTGTCATCATTGATGAATCAAGTATGCTGGATATTTGGCTGGCGAATCATTTGTTTAAAGCCATTCCTGATCATATCCAAGTGATTATGGTAGGGGATGAACATCAGCTGCCATCTGTCGGACCAGGCCAAGTTTTACGGGATTTGCTTGCCTCAAAAGCTGTGCCGGCTGTTACCCTGACAGATATTTACCGGCAGGCAGACGGCTCAACCATTGTTGAACTTGCCCATGATATGAAAAATGGTGTGCTGCCAAAGGATATTACTGCACGTTCAAAGGATCGGTCCTTCATTCAATGTTCAGCTGATCAAATGAAAGAAGTCATTGAGAAAGTCGTCAGCAATGCTGCTCAAAAAGGGTTTTCAGCAAAGGACATTCAAGTACTCGCACCGATGTATAAAGGAAAAGCAGGCATCAATGAGCTCAACAAAATGCTGCAGCACATTTTGAATCCTAAAAAACCAAAGGGCAGGGAAATCCCGTTTGGTGATGTGGTGTACCGGACAGGTGATAAGGTGCTTCAGCTTGTGAATCAGCCGGAGAACAACATTTTTAACGGCGATATCGGTGAAATTGTCTCGATTTTTTATGCAAAAGAAAATACAGAAAAAGAAGACATGGCTGTGATCTCCTTTGATGGAAATGAAATCACCTTTACAAAAAAAGATTTTCATCAATTTACCCATGCTTATTGCTGCTCTATTCACAAATCACAAGGCAGTGAATTCCCGATTGTTGTGCTGCCAGTCGTCAGGAGCTATTACCGAATGCTTCGGCGGAATCTACTGTACACAGCCATTACACGCAGTAAAAAGTTTTTAATACTGTGCGGCGAGGAATCAGCGCTGGAGTGGGGCGTGAAAAACAATGAGGATTCCCTCAGACAAACGTCCTTAACGATGCGGCTAGTGCAAACCGAACAAATCATGGATGCAGAACTTGAAGCGCTCCAAAAAGAGCTTCCATTTAGCGTACATGACGCAAATATTGGCATGGAGGGAATCACTCCGTTTGATTTTATGCATGAGTAGAAGGCTTCCATACGGAAGCCTTTTTAGCGTGAAAAGAACTTCTTCCATTCCGTTCATGGAAGCCATTTCTTCGTATGAGTCATGAAGCAAACGCACACGCTAAGACTGTTCCGCAAAAGGTGGTTGAGCACATTTTGAGAACATGCCGAGAACTTGAAGGAATGACGATCTATTCAGATGAGCTGTCCCAATCGCTTGGTTCCATAAAAGATATTTGCTTTTTAGCCGGAGGCAGCTGCGGAGGATATGTGTTAGAGGGGAAAAAGAAAGACTGTGCACTCATTCCATTCTCTGCTTTTGATCAGCTGACAGACAAAGGTTTATATGTGAGCTGCCAGGAGGGAGTAGGCATGGATTCCTCTGCCCCATCCTTGTTATTTTCGAAGTTAAAAAAGAAAATGATGCAGTCGCCAGATGGTGAAAATTTAGGCATTTTGGAAGATGTATACTTTTGCTCAAATTCGGGCACAATCGTAGCATATGAACTCTCGGACGGCTTCTTTACAGAATTATCAGGGATTCGGAAACAGCTGCAGGCTGCCGGAACCTTGATGAACGTTCAAAAGGAAGCACTAGTTCTAAACCGAACGTAAAGAGGTGCTGATTATGCTCATTTGCCCAAATTGCAAATGTAAAGACATCGGAAAAATTGGGGTCAATCAATATTATTGCTGGGGCTGTTTTATTGAATTGACGCTGTCAAAAGGCAAAATATCGACACACCAAGTGGAGGAAGACGGGACACTAAGCAGCTTAGATGATCTGTTTAGTGACGATGAACGTTCAATTCAACTATAAGTGTTAAGGGGGAATTTCGAATGGGCAAAATGACTTCTTCACTATTAACGCTTGGTGCAGGTGCACTTGCATATCACTTTGCAAGCCGATATGATATGCCATCAAAGCGGGATATGAAAAAGCTAAGAAAACGTGTTATGAGAATGATGTAAACAAGAGGGCTAAAATGATCTTCATTTTAGCCCTTTGTTTTTTTCAGACCGGGGCACAGGGTTTGTCTATAAGCTGAGCTGTTACGCCTGCCTGTATTCTAATCGTCTTGCAAGAATGGATAAGCTGAAATTGACGACAAAATACATCATAGCCGCCAATAGGAAAATCGGCAGTAAATAGGATTGGCTTTGACCGTTTAATATTTGAGCGTGATGTAATAATTCTGGAAGCGCAATGACGACGGCAAGCGACGTATCTTTTAAAAGAGATATGAATTGACTGACAATTGGCGGCACCATTCTGCGCAGTGCCTGCGGCATAATAATTATTTTTAATGTTTGAATATAGGTTAAACCAGAAGACCTGGCTGCTTCAATCTGGCCCTTATCAATTGATTTAAGGCCGCTCCGAATAATTTCTGACAGCATCGCGGATTCAAACACAGTTAAAGCTGCAATGGCAGAGGCTGTGATGCTTAGCTTGATGCCGATTTCAGGTAATGCAAAATACGTGAAAAAGATGATCAGTAAAAGCGGCAGATTCCGAATAGTTTCTACAACAACCGCGAGCACTTTTGATAAAATCGGAATTTGAGCGAACCGTAATGTGCCGACGACTAATCCAATGATAAAGCTCAAAATGATGGAGATAAAAGCCACTTTTAAGGTGACAGCAAATCCTTCAAGTAAAAAGGCGAGATGATCAGGCTGGTAGGCACCTATAAAATCCATGATGATGTTTCCTCCTTTCTAGTGGCTTCTTGCTAATCTTCTTTCTAAATAACCAACACCTAGACTGAGCGGAATGGTTAATAGCAGATAGAACATGGCAACAAAGATGTAGACATCAAACGTCACAAATGTTCTAGATGCAATAAGGTCTCCCTGATACATGAGATCAAACCCTGCAATGACACCTAAAATCGAGGAGTTTTTGACAAGGTTAATAAATTGATTCCCAAGAGGGGGAATGACGATTTTAATCGCCTGCGGCAGAATGATATACCGCATCGTCCCGCCATATGACAGACCTGAAGCGCGGGCTGCTTCCATTTGTCCAAGCGGTACAGCTTGTATCCCTGCACGAATGGCTTCAGCAATAAAGGCAGACGTATAAATAGCAAGAGCGATCGTTCCAGCAGTAAAGCCATCTGCTACAATACCTAGCACCGGTAAACCGAAGAAGAAAACAAAGGTGATCAATAATAACGGAATATTCCGAATAAATTCTACATAAGCCGTTCCGAACCAGTTGAGCGGCCTAAATGGCGCAATTCTCATAATGGCAATGAGTGTACCGATCAAAAAGCTTCCAATCAGAGCAATGACACTTGCACCAATGGTATATTTAAAGCCTTCTAAATAAAGATGAAAATTTTCAGTGAGAATGGAAAACCGCAGCAATCAGTTCACTTCCTTCCTGATCAACAGGGGAGCCATGGATCGGCTCACCCTGAGGGCATTGATCTTAACGAATCAAATGTTATTCTTTGATCCATTTTTTAAGAATCTTGTCATACTCTCCATTGTCTTTTAACGTTTTTAAGGCGTTATTGATCGCATCTGTTAATTCTTGATCCCCTTTTTTCACAGCAATGCCATAAGGTTCATCTGTAAAGGTGCCGCCGACAACTTCGTAATTTGAATCCTCATCTGCCATACCAAATAAGATCGCATTATCAGTTGTCAGCACTTGCCCTTGATTTGATTTTAAAGCTGTAAAAGCCTCTTGATAGTTCTCGAATTCTAATACGGATGCTTCAGGTGCTTTCTCACGGATATTTTGAGAAGAAGTAGAGCCTTTCACGGCCAGCACCTTCGTTCCTTTTTTAAGATCATCAATGGATTGAATGTCGCTTCCTTTTTTCACAAGCAGTGATTGTCCTGCTTCAAAGTAAACATCTGAGAAATTGACTTCTTTTTTACGCTCTTCTGTAATTGTCATGGTCGCAACAATCGCATGGATATCTCCTTTTTGAAGCAAAGGAATTCTTGTTTTAGAGGTCACTTCCTTAAATTCTGCTTTCCCTTCATCGCCAAGTATTTCCTTTGTGATGGCTTTTGCAATATCAATATCAAATCCTTCAATCTCGCCGCTGCTCGGATTTTTTAGACCGAATAGACGTGTGTCATTTTTTACACCGAAAATAATTTTTTTATCTTTCTTAATGGCTTCTAATGAGCTTCCTTGTTTTGCATCAGTTGAGCCTTTTTCAGTGGATCCGCAAGCAGCCAAAGCGGCGATGCAGCAAGTCATAAAGAGCAGCAGGCCAAAGCGTTTCATTTTTTTCATTAAACCATTCCCCCTAGTGATTTAAAATACGGCTTAAAAATAATTGAGCACGTTTCTCTTGCGGTTTTTCATAAAATGCAGCTGGTGTTGATTCTTCAAGAATTCTGCCTTCATCAATAAAGACAATGCGGTCGGCCACCTCGCGGGCAAAGCCCATCTCATGTGTGACGACAACCATGGTCATGCCTTCTCGGGCCAGCTGCTTCATCACATCTAAAACCTCGCCGATCATCTCTGGATCAAGTGCAGATGTCGGTTCGTCAAAAAGCATCACCTCTGGCTTCATCGCAAGCCCTCTTGCAATGGCAACGCGCTGCTGCTGTCCGCCCGAGAGTCGTGAAGGATAGGTATCTGCTTTTTCAGGAATGCCGACTTTATTTAAATAAAATTCAGCTGTTTCCTTTGCTTCTTCCTTGCTCACTTTTTTGACCTTCATCGGTGCAAGCATAATGTTTTCAAGCACCGTCTTATGCGGATAGAGGTGAAAATGCTGAAAGACCATTCCGATATTTTGCCTGACAAGATTGATGTTGGTCTTCGGATGCTGAACAGACACTTGGTTGACGAGAACTTTTCCCGCATCAATGCTTTCAAGACGATTGATACACCTGAGCATCGTGCTTTTACCAGATCCTGAAGGACCGATGATCACAACAACCTCCCCTTTTTGAATATGTAGGTTAATGTCCTTAAGTACATGGAAGTGGCCATAATGCTTGTTGACTTCTTCGAATGTGATCATGAAGAACCTCCTCTTGTGTTTCATTGGCTAAAGCTAAAGTGGATTCTAGCATAACTTGTGTAAAAAGAAGTAAATAATGGAATATTTTCTGACGAGATTTTACAGCAAATAGTGACTTTGGATGGAGCTGTATGTTTCATGTGTATTCATTTTTAACAAAGTTAGGACAAATTTTATTTACGTGGATAATTGCAGAAGATGGTTAAACAATAAGAAAAGAGGTGAAAAAGGTGAAGAAACGTCCGATCCAATTTCTGATATATGCTGCAGGGGTCCTGCTTGTCCTTGCATCCTTGCTCATTTTACTGCAGCTCGACGAGTTATGGATGCCTATTTTTTTATTGTTGAAGGCGGTTCTCATTCCGCTTCTCATCGCCATTTTTATTTCTTATCTGCTTTATCCGATTGTGGAAAGACTGCATGCACGAGGGCTGCCGAGAACAGTCAGTCTCTTACTCATCTATGTCCTGTTTTTTGGCGGGATTGGGTTTGCGGTTTATAAAGGAGCGCCTGTAATGATCGCACAGTTAAATGAGCTGTCAGAACAAATTCCTGTCCTCGCCGAAACTTATAATGGCGCTTTATCACATATTCATCGTCATACTAGCCACTGGCCTGACGCACTTCACGAGCGCTTGGACCGCTTCATTGTTCAATCGGAGACATATGCAGCCAATAGTGCTGAGCGGATGATCCTTAGCTGTAAGGTTTTATTTGATTACGCATTAGTCGCAGCACTCATTCCTTTTCTTGTTTTTTATATGGTGAAGGACATGAACACGATGAAGCGGGCGGCATGGTATTTAACACCGCCATCATTTAGGAAGAGGGGGCATGCTTTTGTCAAAGCAGTGGATGAATCGCTTGGTGATTATATTCGAGGGCAGCTGCTTGTCTGTTCTTTAATTGGTGGTGCAGCAGCTATTGTGCTCTGGCTTTTTCATATCCCGTATCCGCTTGTCCTTGGCATGTTGATAGGAGCAACGAACGTGATACCGTATTTTGGACCGATTATTGGCGCAGTTCCTGCCATCTTTATTGCGTTTACCATCTCAGTGAAATCGGTCATCATTGTGCTGATCACAGTAGCGGTGCTGCAATTTTTAGAGAGCAATGTTCTCAGCCCGATCATTGTAGGGCGAAGTCTTCATATGCATCCTGTCGTCATTATGCTTGTCTTGCTTGCAGGAGGGGAGTTGTTTGGCTTAATTGGGATGATTTTAGCCGTACCAGCAGCTGCGATTATCAGGGTGATCATTGTGCAATATATCCTGATGAGACGAAGCGTTCATTGACAAGACGAGCCGAGTTGTCTATAATAATTTCGATTCATACATATTGAAATTCAATGACGGACCCGAGTACGTTAAAAAGCTGTTGCAGAGAGAGGCTTTATTTGCTGAGAAAAGCCTTATCAGACCTTTAACGGAAGCTAGTCCCGAGTGCAGATAAACACTGCCGCTCTCTTCCGGCGTTATCGGATGTGAAGGTGATAGACGAATTTGTCTATAATCAGGGTGGTACCGCGAGAACATCTCGTCCCTGTGTAAGTCGTTTTGTGCTTGCATAGGGCGGGATGTTTTTTCGTTTGTGTGGAGATTGATGAATGATAAGGGAGGATTTTTGAATGAAAACTTTAACTTCAGCTCAAGTACGTCAAATGTTTTTAGACTTTTTTAAAGAAAAAGGACATGCTGTAGAACCGAGTGCGTCTCTTGTACCGCATGACGATCCGACACTTTTATGGATCAACAGTGGTGTGGCAACATTAAAAAAATACTTTGATGGCCGCGTCGTACCTGAAAATCCGCGTATTTGCAACGCGCAAAAATCGATTCGTACAAATGATATTGAAAATGTAGGGAAGACAGCACGCCATCACACGTTCTTTGAAATGCTTGGCAACTTCTCTATTGGTGACTACTTTAAAGAAGAGGCCATTGAATGGGCGTGGGAATTCCTCACAAGTGACGAGTGGATTGGTTTTGATCCGAATTTATTATCTGTGACAGTCCACCCAGAGGACGAAGAAGCGTATATCCTTTGGAGAGATAAAATTGGTGTGCCTGAAGAACGTATTATCCGTCTTGAAGGCAACTTCTGGGATATTGGCGAGGGCCCAAGCGGACCGAATACAGAAATTTTCTATGACCGCGGTGAATCATACGGTCACGACATGAACGATCCAGAATTATATCCAGGTGGGGAAAACGAGCGTTATTTAGAAGTATGGAATCTCGTGTTCTCTGAATTCAACCATAATCCAGATGGGTCATACACACCACTGCCGAAGAAAAACATTGATACAGGGATGGGTCTTGAACGAATGGTATCTGTCATTCAAAATGTGCCGACGAACTTCGATACAGACCTATTCATGCCAATTATTCGCGCAGTCGAAACGATCTCTGGAGAAAGCTATGGCGAAACAAAGGAAAAGGATACAGCATTCAAAGTGATTGCTGACCACATCCGGACAGTTGCCTTTGCTGTAAGTGACGGAGCACTTCCTTCCAATGAAGGCCGCGGATATGTATTAAGACGTTTGCTGCGCCGCGCTGTGCGTTATGCAAAAACGATCCATATCCACCGTCCGTTTATGTATGATTTAGTGCCAGTTGTTGCTGAAATCATGAAGGATTTCTACCCAGATGTACAAGCAAAAGAAGAATTTATTGCGAAAGTCATCAAAAACGAAGAAGAACGTTTCCACGAAACACTGAACGAAGGGTTAGCCATTTTGTCAGAAGTGATCAAAAAAGAAAGAGACAAAGGCAGCTCACAAATTTCAGGTGAAGATGTATTTAAGCTGTATGACACGTATGGATTCCCTGTCGAGCTGACAGAAGAATACGCAGAAGATGAGAACATGACAGTTGATCGAGAAGGCTTCCAAGCGGAAATGGAGAAGCAGCGAGAACGGGCAAGAAATGCGAGACAAGATGTCGGCAGTATGCAGGTTCAAGGCGGCGCTCTAGGCGATATTAAAGTAGAAAGCACCTTCGTTGGCTATGAAAATCTAACAGCAGATGCCCGTATTATTGAATTGCTTCAAAATGGTGAAATTGTCTCGGAAGCACATGAAGGAGACACGGTGCAAATCTTGTTAGATGAAACACCTTTCTATGCGGAAAGCGGCGGACAAGTGGCGGATAAAGGAACACTAAAAAGTGCAGAAGCCATCATTGAGATCAAAGATGTGAAAAAAGCGCCAAACGGTCAGCATGTCCATGAAGGAGTCGTCGTAAGCGGTACGGCTCAAAAAGGTCTCGAGATCACTGCAGAAGTGAAATCAGCTCTTCGAAAAGGCATTGTCAAAAACCATACAGCGACACACCTTCTGCATCAGGCGCTAAAAGACGTATTAGGCAGCCACGTAAACCAAGCAGGTTCATTGGTAAATGAAAACAGACTTCGCTTTGATTTCTCTCACTTTGGACAAGTGACGAAAGAAGAATTGTCTCAAATTGAAAAAATCGTCAACGAAAAAATTTGGGAAGGCATCTCTGTTGCCATTGACCTGAAACCAATTGCCGAAGCAAAAGAAATGGGTGCAATGGCGCTGTTTGGCGAGAAGTATGGCGATATTGTCCGTGTTGTCCAAGTGGGCGATTACAGCATCGAGCTATGCGGTGGCTGTCACGTGCAAAACACTGCGGAAATCGGTTTGTTTAAAATTGCATCTGAGTCGGGTATTGGTGCTGGAACACGCCGTATTGAAGCTGTGACTGGTAAAGGTGCCTATGAAGAATTAAATGACCAGCTGGCGATTTTAGAGCAGGCTGCAAGTGAGCTGAAGTCAAATACGAAGGATGTCCCAAAACGAATCGCTTCATTACAGGCAGATTTAAAAGAGGTTCAAAGAGAAAACGAATCTCTTCTTGCGAAACTAAGCCAAGCAGAAGCAGGCTCTATTTTAGAGAAAGTGACAGAAGTTGGTGGAGTGAAAGTACTAACTGAAAAAGTAAATGCTAAAGATATGAACCATTTAAGAACAATGGTTGATGACTTGAAAGCTAAATTAGGATCAGCTGTCATCGTCCTGGGAGCCGTTCAAAACGGAAAAGTAAATATTTCAGCAGGAGTGACAAAAGACGTGATCGAAAAAGGTCTGCATGCAGGGAAGCTTGTGAAGCAGGCAGCTGAAATCTGCGGCGGAGGCGGAGGCGGACGTCCAGACATGGCACAAGCAGGCGGAAAACAACCAGAAAAGCTTGAAGAAGCATTGGCAACTGTCGAAGAATCTGTTAAATCCGTTTTATAATCAGGCAATGTAGTGTAGAATAATGGTATTAGATGAGCGGTTAGAAAAAAGCTTGCTAGTAGAATGTTGGAAGAGAGGTGCAAGAAGCAGTGAGTTCATTTGATAAGACAATGAAGTTTAACTTCTCTGATGATTCAGCTGAAACCAATGTGAATGAAGTGCTCATTACAGTTCATGACGCACTCCAAGAAAAAGGATACAACCCGATCAATCAAATTGTCGGATACTTGCTGTCAGGCGACCCTGCTTATATTCCAAGACATCAGGATGCACGCAACCTAATTCGTAAACTAGAACGAGACGAATTAATTGAGGAATTGGTTAAATCGTACTTAGAGACACATAAAGAGGCGTAAAACATGAGAATTTTGGGCTTAGATTTAGGCACGAAAACCCTTGGTGTTGCGATCAGTGATGAAATGGGATGGACAGCTCAAGGGATTGAAACAATTAAAATTGATGAAGCAGGCGGAAACTTTGGTCTCAGCCGCCTGTCTGAGATCGTTGCAGAATATGGAGCGGATAAAATTGTACTTGGCTTTCCAAAAAATATGAACGGCACGGTCGGTCCTAGAGGCGAAGCCAGCCAATCATTTGCGAAAGTGCTAGAAAACACGTACAATGTTCCTGTTGTGCTTTGGGACGAGCGTCTGTCAACAATGGCAGCGGAAAAAATGCTCATCTCTGCAGATGTGAGCAGACAAAAGCGTAAAAAAGTCATTGATAAAATGGCGGCTGTCATGATCCTGCAAGGATATTTAGACAGCTTAAATTAAAATGAGGTGAATCAAATGGAACACGGAGAAAAGCAAATTACAATCGTTGATGATAATGGAAATGAACAGCTTTGCGAAGTACTATTTACTTTTGAAAGCGACCATTTTAACAAATCTTATGTCCTTTACTACCCAATTTCTGAGCAAGACAATGAGGAAATTGAAATTCATGCATCAAGCTTCACACCGAATGAAGACGGTGAAGATGGCGAGCTAGAGCCGATTGAAACGGATGAAGAGTGGGATATGATTGAAGAAACGCTAAATACGTTCTTAGATCAAGAAGACGAAGAATAAGAACAAATAAAAGACCTGTGAACAGATCTTCTTGATCTTCTTCACAGGTCTTTTTTTACAATCATTATGTTAACTTAAATTTATTTTGTGTTGACATAATGAACTGTACCTTTTACTCTGTTTTTAACAATAATTTGAGTGAGGGGCATGAATATTGAGAATTCAAGATATGATGCAAATAGCGTTAATGACAGCAGTTATCGGGATGTTAGGCTTGATCCCGCCGATTTTACTGACATTTACACCTGTACCGATTACATTGCAAACCGCAGGTCTTTTGCTTGCTGGGGGGCTGTTAAAGCCAAAACAAGCATTGATCAGTTTATGTCTTTTTCTATTGATTGTGGCAGCAGGCGCACCTCTTTTATCAGGCGGGAGAGGCGGAATTGGGGTCTTTTTTGGGCCAAGCGGTGGTTTTCTACTTGCCTATCCGGCTGCTGCCTTCATGATCAGCCTATGGGTAAACCGGCTGAAAAAAATAACCGCACTGCGTCTTTTTGTGATCTATGCGGTTTGCAGTATTGTGATTTTGTATATGTGCGGCATTCCTTTTCAAGCCATGATGATGCATATTAAGGTCTCACAGGCCGCTTTTCTTAGTTTGATTTATCTTCCAGGTGATCTCATCAAAGCGGGAATGTGTGCTGTCTTTACGGTCAGAATCATTCAGGCCATGTCATATCGAAAAAGGGATTTGCCTAAAGGGAGGCGAGCAGTTTGATCAGAATAACGGAAAGCTATGCAGTACATGCAGAAATGAAACGAGATCAGATTGCCATCATAGATGAGCAAGAAAGCATTACATATGAAGATTGGTATGAACGTGTGCAGAGAGCGGCACAGTGGTTACAAGGAACGGCTCATCAGCAAAAAAGAATCGCTTTTTTATTATCAAATGGTGCTTCTTTTCTTCAAATATTTGCGGGCGCTGCTTGTGCAGGGTGGACAGCCGTTCCGCTTGATCCGAGATGGAGTCATGAAGAATGTGTAGAAAAACTCTTGTTAAGTGAGGCGGATCTCGCCATTATAGAGGATCGATTTATGAAAAGATTTGAACAGGGCAGCGTGGACATGCCGATTCTTTCTATATCTGAATGGAAGGAAAGAATCAGCCTTCTCACAGACAACAGTCCTTATAACAACTGCGATACCGAGAAGGATCCTGTCTTTTATATGGGATTTACGTCAGGTTCAACAGGCTCACCGAAAGCCTTTATTAGGCGTCAGCAATCATGGATCGAGAGCTTTCAAATGACCGCCGCTTCATTTGGAATCACTCATCAAGATCATGCTCTTATATTAGGTACGCTCTTATCCTCTCATTTTTTATATGGTGCCATCAGTACATTATACTTTGGCGGCACAGTGACGCTTTTAGAAAAATTTGTGCCAGGAAAAGCGAAGCAAGCCTTAGAGACAGGTGATATCACAGTGATGTATACTGTCCCAACAATGACAGAAACGTTACTGCAAATCGATGCTTTTAAAGGAGACAATCCGCTTCTTGTCATGTCATCGGGAGCAGATTGGAGCATCTCTTCAAAAGAACAGCTCGTCTCCAACTATCCATATATCACTTTTTTTGATTTTTATGGTACTTCAGAGTTAAGTTTTGTCTCTTATTTGTCTTCAAATGACTTTCTGCAAAAACCTTCTTCTGTTGGACGGCCTTTCTCCTCCATTCAAGTAGAAGTAAGGCGGCCCGATCAATCTGTCTGTCAACCAAATGAAATAGGGAGGATTTATGTGAAGAGCCCAATGACTTTTTCAGGCTACTTGCATGAGGAGAAACCACCGCAGGAGTGGCTGACTGTTTACGATATGGGGTGGCTGGATGAAGACGGTTATCTGTATATGAGCGGTCGTGAGAATGGCATGATCGTCTATGGAGGACTGAATATTTTCCCAGAGGAAATTGAGCGCGTGCTAAATGAACAACCAGAGGTGAAGCGGTCGATTGTGGTTGGCGTTCCTGACCCATATTGGGGTGAAATCCCTGTTGCCATACTGGAGCAAGTGCAGCAAATAAAGGTGGTTCGACAAGCTGTTAAAGAAAAGCTTGCGGCCTACAAGGTACCAAAAAAATGGCTTGTGGTTGATCAAATGATTGAAACATCCGGCGGAAAAATTGCCCGTGTGAGCATGAAAAGGTGGGCGGAGGAGCAATTGTCATGCAAGCGGTGATTGTACAAGCAAAACGAACACCCTTCGGTGACAGAAATGGGATGCTGAAAAATTATCGCCCAGAGCAATTAGCCGCTCCCCTTATTCGGCATTTGTCTCAGAACATGACACCGGATGACGTCATATTAGGCAATGTCGTCGGAGGCGGTGGAAATATGGCCCGTCTGTCTTCATTAGAAGCAGGGCTCCCTTTACACGTTCCCGGTATGACGATTGACAGGCAATGTGCCTCTGGTCTTGAAGCGATCAGAACAGCATGCGTCATGGTTCAATCGGGGGAGGGATCGATGTATATCGCTGGCGGGACTGAGAGCATTTCCAGATCACCAATGAAAGAAAGAGCCCGCTTTTCACCGGAGTGGATAGGAGATCCGCATATGGGAGAAGCAGCAGAGCTGACCGCGTCGGCATTTTCTGTCACGAGAAAAGAACAAGATGACTATGCCCTTTTAAGCTGGGAAAGAAGTTTAGCCGCCTTCAAACATGGTACATATGCAGAAGAAATCGTTTCGATTGACGGGCTGAGCATAGATGAAGCGGCTGCTAAAATAAGACCGATGGCAAAGCTGATCAAGCGGGCAAAGCCTGTATTTTTACCGGGAAAAGGAACTGTGACCGCCGCCAATAGCTGTAAGGAAGCAGACGGAGCAGCTGCCGTCGCTGTGATGGAAAGATCGCTAGCGGAAGCAAGTGGATGTAAGGCGATGTTACGGTATGCCGGAAGTGCTGTGACAGCGATACATCCTCATTTTCCAGCTGCTTCACCAATTGATGCGATCAAGAAGCTTTTACATCAAGAGAACATCAAGGCAGAGGAAGTGGCGCTATTTGAAATCAATGAAGCGTTTGCGCTGAAAGCTGCACTTATTGCCCGGACGCTGGGGATACCATATGACCGGATCAATAGAAGAGGCGGTGCACTTTGCCTTGGGCATCCTTACAGCGCGTCAGGAGCTGCTATGATGGTGAGATTATTTTATGAAGCGCACGCTTTACCGAATGGAAGCTATGTCATCGCTGCTATTGGAAGCGGTGGCGGCGTTGGTTTAGCCGTTTTGTGGCAAGTTTTGTCATGACATGCATGAGCAAGGAATTGCCGAACTCCGTCGAATCATGTACTATAAAAGCTAGATGTGAGGAGGGCCATGCATGTTTTCAGAACAAAAGAAACGACCATTCTTCAAAAGAAAAATGGGGATCGTCCTGTTATCTGTCCTTGCTGTCATCATCATTGCAGCATTATCAGGCTTTTTATATGTTAAATCAGCACTCGGACCGGTCGATCAAAAAAGTAAACAAACCATTAATATTCATATTCCAAATGGGACATCTGTCCGCGAAATTGCGGGCATTTTAAAAGAAAATGGGCTCATTTCGAATGACACGATTTTCACGTATTATGCAAAATACAAAAAGGCGTCCGGCTTTAAAGCGGGATATTTTCATCTAAAACAAACAATGGACGCAGACACGCTGATCAAAAAGCTGACATCTGGCGGGACTGATTACGCCTTTCAGCTTGTGATTCCAGAGGGAAGACAGCTGTCTGATATTGCAGCCATTATTGCAAATCAGACGAATTTTTCAGCAAAGGAAGTTGAAGCAAAGCTGGATGATCCTGCTTTTATTCAAACACTAATGAAAAAATATCCGAAAACCGTGACATCACAGGTGAATGGGAAACAGGTGAAACATCCGTTAGAGGGTTACTTATTCCCTGCTACGTATCCATTTTATCGTGAGGATGAATCGCTCGAAACGATCATTGAAACGATGATTAAACAAACAGATCAATACGTGAAAACGTATGAAAAAGACATGAAAAAGAGAAACATGTCCATACATGATGTGTTAACGATGGCATCACTGATTGAAATGGAAGCAACAGAAAAGACAGATCGGGCAAAAATCTCAAGTGTATTTTATAACCGGTTGAAAAAGGACATGCCGCTTCAAACTGACCCAACCGTTCTTTATGCACTTGGTGAGCATAAATCCCGCGTTTATTACAAAGACCTAAAAGTGAAATCTCCTTATAACACGTATAACAACAAAGGGCTGCCGCCTGGACCTATTGCAAATGCTGGTGAATCCTCTTGGAAAGCAGCTCTGCATCCAGAGAAAACGGATTACGTTTACTTCCTTGCGAAGAAAAATGGAGAAGTCGTATTTACGAAAACGTTAAATGAGCATAATAAAGCAAAAGCGAAATACATCACAGGCAGCAATTAACGTACAAGTGAATCGAAAAAGACTGTAGACAACACGAGATTGCCTGCAGTTTTTTTCGTTGAAATATCCATTTTATAGGTTCGCAATTACCACTTCTTTGTGGTAAAATATATCGGGTTGTTTTTACTTAGATGAACGAAAGATTGACGAGAAAGAGAGCTGCAACAGGCAGGACTCTTCTTTTTCAGGTCATGAAGGAGCTAGACAGATAATGACTATCGAAGATGATCGAATAAATGATTATATTGAACATTTAATTCACCCAAGTCCTGATGCAATCGCTCAATTAGAGATCTATGCAAAAGAGCATCATGTGCCAATTATGGAAAAGGTGAGCATCGAGCTTTTACTGCAGCTTCTTTCGATGAAAAAGCCGAAGAAAATTCTTGAGGTTGGGACAGCGATTGGCTATTCCGCCATTCGAATGGCAACAGCTCTGCCAGATGCTGAGATTTATACGATTGAGCGAAATGCAAAGCGCTATGAAGAAGCGACACGGAACATTGAGGAATTAAAGTTAAAAGAAAGAATACACGTGTTTTTTGGTGATGCGATGGAATCGGCTAAAACGGTCCAAACGATGGCGCCCTATGATGTGATTTTTATTGATGCTGCAAAAGGGCAGTACAAGCGTTTTTTTGAATTGTTTGAACCGATGCTCGCTCATGACGGAATGATTATTACAGACAATGTATTATTCAAAGGCTTAGTGGCAACGAATTATGAAGAAGAAATTGAAGATAAACGAAAAAAACAATTAATTGGAAAAATTGATCGATACAATCAATGGCTCATGTCAAACCCTGATTTCCAAACGTGCATTATTCCAGTTGGAGACGGGATCGCCATTAGTACAAAAAGAGGTGACCAATCATGAAGAAACCAGAATTGCTTGTAACGCCAAGCAGCGTGTCAGACGTCATGCCATTAATTGAGGCAGGAGCTGATGCATTCTTAATAGGCGAACAAACATACGGTATTCGTCTTGCGGGTGAGTTTTCAAGAGAAGATGTGAAACAAACGGTTGAGGTTGCACATGCCCATCAGAAAAAAGTGTATGTGGCGATGAATGCAATTTTTCATAATGACCGCGTCCAGCTGCTTGGAGATTATTTAACTTTTCTCGATTCATTAAACGTGGATGGTGTCGTCTTTGGAGACCCAGCCGTGATCATGGCTGCAAAGGAAACAGGAGTGAACCTGAATCTTCACTGGAGTACAGAAACGACTGGGACAAACTATTACACTTGTAACTACTGGGGCAGAAAAGGTGCATCGCGTGCTGTTCTTGCAAAAGAGCTGAATATGGACAGTGTGATCGACATCAAAGAAAATGCTGAGGTGGAGATTGAAATTCAAGTCCATGGCATGACATGTATGTTTCAATCAAAACGTACGCTCATCGGCAACTACTTTGAATACCAGGGCAAACAAATGGATGTCGTAGGCAGAAATATGGAGGAAGGGCTATTCCTGCATGACCAAGAGCGTCAAAACAAATACCCTATTTTCGAGGATGCAAACGGGACACATATTATGAGTCCAAATGATGTGTGTATGATTGACGAATTAGAAGAGTTTGTTGACGCAGGCATTGACTCATTTAAAATTGACGGAATTTTAAAGTCACTTTCTTATATGACAGAGGTGACATCACTTTATAGAAAAGCAATTGATTTACTAACGACTGACAAAGACGCGTATGAAGATCAGAAAGAGGACTGGGTGAAGCGGATTGAAGAAATTCAGCCAGTGAATCGTTCAATTGATACAGGATTCTTCTTTAAAGAAACGGTTTATTAATATAAGAGGAGGCAGAGGAAATGGCATTATTGAAAGATGGTATTTCTGAAATGATTGATGGGAAACGTGTCATTACAAAAAAACCAGAACTGCTTGCACCCGCAGGAAACTTGGAAAAGCTGAAAATTGCTGTACATTATGGAGCTGACGCTGTTTTTATTGGCGGGAAAGAATTTGGGCTTCGCTCTAATGCAGATAACTTTTCAATTGAAGAAATGGCAGAGGGCGTCGCATTTGCAAACAAATATGGCGCACGCATTTATGTGACAACGAATATCTTCGCCCACAATGAAAACATGGACGGGCTGGAGGAATACCTTCAAGGGATTGAAGGCGCTGGAGTAGCAGGCATTATCGTAGCTGATCCATTGATCATTGAAACATGTAAACGTGTTGCACCGAAGCTTGAAGTCCACTTAAGCACACAGCAATCTCTTTCAAATTGGAAAGCTGTTCAATTTTGGAAGGAAGAAGGGCTTGAGCGTGTGGTGCTTGCACGTGAAACAAGTGCGCTAGAAATTAGAGAAATGAAGGAAAAGGTCGATATTGAAATCGAAACATTCATTCACGGTGCGATGTGTATCGCATACTCTGGCCGCTGCGTGCTCAGTAACCATATGACGGCAAGAGATTCCAACCGCGGAGGCTGCTGCCAGTCCTGCCGCTGGGATTATGATCTTTATAAACTAGAAGGTTCTGAGGAAGCACCATTATTTGGTGAAGAGGATGCACCATTTGCGATGAGTCCAAAAGATTTGAAGCTTGTTGAATCCATTCCTCAAATGATCGAAATGGGAATTGACAGCTTAAAAATCGAAGGACGGATGAAATCCATTCATTATGTTGCCACTGTTGTCAGTGTGTATCGTAAAGTCATTGAAGCGTATTGTGCTGATCCAGACAATTTTGTCATTCAGCAGGAATGGTTAGATGAATTAGATAAATGCGCAAACCGTGACACAGCACCAGCCTTTTTCGAAGGCGTACCAGGAACGGATGAACAAATGTTTGGCATTCATGGAAAGAAAACCACATTTGATTTCGCAGGTCTTGTTCTTCATTATGATGAAAAAGAACAAATCGTGACATTGCAGCAGCGTAACTTCTTTAAAGCAGGCGACGAAGTCGAATTCTTCGGACCAGAAATTGAGAATTTCACATGCAAAATTGAGACGATTTGGGATGAAAAAGGCAATGAACTAGATGCCGCTCGTCATCCGCTGCAAATCGTCAAATTCAAGCTTGATCAAAAAGTATACCCTAGCAACATGATGAGAAAGGGGAAATAACAGCCACATGAGGAGTAAACCAGTTGTCATTGGTATTGCTGGCGGCTCGGGTTCAGGTAAAACGAGCGTCACCAATTCAATCTATGAAAAATTTAAAGGACATTCCATCCTCATGCTTCAGCAAGATTTATATTACAAAAATCAAAGTCATATGCCATTTGAAGAGCGCCTGCTCACGAACTATGATCATCCGCTTGCATTCGACAATGACCTGATGTTTGAGCATTTGGAACAGCTCTTAAGGTACGAATCCATTGAAAAACCAATATATGATTTTAAACTAAACACACGTTCAGAAGAGACGGTTCATGTTGAGCCAAAGGATGTCATTATCGTTGAAGGTATCTTTGCGCTCGAAGACGAACGTTTGAGAGACTTAATGGATATTAAACTGTATGTCGATACAGATGCAGACCTTCGCATCATTCGCCGCATTTTACGCGATACGAAGGAAAGAGGCCGGTCGATCGATTCTGTGATTGAGCAATATGTATCTGTTGTCAGACCGATGCATAATCAATTCATTGAACCGACAAAGCGATACGCCGATATCATCATCCCAGAAGGCGGCCAAAACCATGTGGCGATCGACTTAATGGTGACAAAAATTCAAACGATTCTTCAAAACCGAGCAGAGTAAATGGTGGAGAAGAAAAAGACCTTTACAGTGTAAAGGTCTTTTCAGCATCGCGAATTGAAAAAGGGGATAAATCCCAATGTTTCATTGATAGATGTTAATTAAGTGATTTTTAGAAATCACACCTTAAATGGAAGATTTGATATGATAGGAAAACAATGATGTGGAATAGATGTAGAAAAATGCGGTTTTCAAGCGTAATATTGAAGTTGTTTCGATTTTGTAAAAGTATATTAAAAAAACGACAAACAAATCATCACAAATTTTCAAACAATTCTTGATCAAAACGCAATTTTGTAATAATATAGCATAGACATATCGTACACTGACCATATTATGTATTGAAAGCAGGAGAATGGATAAGCTATTCTTCTACATATGATCGAAATGGCCGAACGAGGTACAGGAGCTTCCTGTGCCTTTCCACAGTTTGTGCGATTTTAGACCGCTGCAAGTGGTCCTGTCTAATAAAAGGCATAATAGTTGCATCTAAAAGGGACGCCATGTAAGATGGACTTTTACGAATATGGGACAGAAGGAATGAGGGCCTGAACATGTCCTCATTCTTGTATATTTCAGTCGTCACTCACGTGCAGAAAGTTTGTATGATGAGGATTAATAGAAGGAGTGAATGATTCATGGCACAAGAGAAAGTATTTCCAATGACAGAAGAAGGAAAGCGTAAATTAGAAGAAGAGCTTGAACATTTGAAAACGGTTAAACGTAAAGAGGTTGTAGAGCGTATTAAAATCGCTAGAAGTTTTGGAGACCTCTCTGAAAACTCGGAATATGATTCTGCTAAAGAAGAGCAGGCGTTTGTAGAAGGCCGTATTACAACGCTTGATAATATGATTCGTAATGCCAAAATTATCGAAGATGAAGGAAATTCAAATGTTGTTTCACTTGGTAAAACGGTGACATTCGTTGAATTACCGGACGGCGAAGAAGAGTCTTACACCATCGTGGGAAGTGCAGAAGCTGATCCGTTTGAAGGCAAGATTTCAAACGATTCACCGATTGCAAAAAGCCTTTTAGGTAAACAAGTAGACGACAAAGTAACCGTTCAAACACCTGGCGGAGAAATGTTCGTCCAAATTGTAAAAATTTCATAATCACGTTTATCAGGTAAACACCTCGTCCACAATAGGGACGAGGTGTTTTTATGCGCAAAAGAAGAATTCAATGGACAGGTGCGATTATTTTTATGCTATTGCTCGGTCTTATGATGAGACTGGCAGAAATTCAGCTATTCTTCACAGAATCGTTTTCAAAGCTTGATATCAATTTAATACAAGAAAGTGTCAAACAAAGAACAGAAGAAGTCGTCATTTCAGACGGGCGCGGTGAGTTTTTAGATCGAAACGGCCAAGCACTTCTTACAAAAGAACAGCCCGCGGTTATCTTATTTCCTTTCCTGCAATATGATCTTCCGCGCTTACAGCAAACCGCCTCTATTCTTGAGATAGAAGAGAATGAACTCAAAAAACAGTTAACAGAAACGAAAAAACCGCTCATTTTAAAAGATGACATCACGAAAAAAAAGCTGAAAGACATCAATGATATGAAATATTCAGGTGTGTACGGCGTATATATGAAAGAGAAGGACAAAAAAAGACTTGCCCTCCACACATTAGGTTTCACAAGCGAGAATCCAGAACTATTGAGAAAGCGGTATCCTGACAAAAAAGAGCTTTCTATTCGTACTGAAATCGGCACATTTGGACTGGAAAGCACCTTTGACGAATTTCTATTACCCGAGCAAGACACAAAATTGTTATATCATGTGGACGGAAGGGGAAACCCTTTGTTCGGTATGGACGTCAAATATACAGCAGAAGCTCATTCCTTTTATCCACTTCAGGTACAGACAACAATAGATGAAGACATGCAGGCTGAAATGGAAAAGGTGCTCAAAGAACAAGGCGTTGAAAAAGGCGGTGCCGTTCTGCTCGACATTGAAAAAAGCAGTGTGCTGGCGATGGCGAGTACCCCAAATGTCACAAGCAAAAACCGGCATGAGGCAAGAAATTACATGCTGACAGCTATTGCACCAGGCTCTGTCTTTAAAACGGCTGTGCTTGCCGCAGCAATCGAAAAAAAACTTGACCAGCCACAAACCATGTATGACTGTCGAAAGAATTTATATGGAGAGCCTGAAGGAAAACAGGAAGTGCTAAATCTGACGGACAGTTTCTCAGAGAGCTGCAATTATACCTTTGCGACACTTGCTGAAAGGCTCATTCAAACAGATAATCAAATCATCGAAAAGACGGCTGCAAAGCTTGGACTCATCGATCGAGCTGGCTGGGAAGGGGATGTCTATCATAAGCAGCACTTCAAACAGTTTGATCGTGAAGAAACAGGCAGTGTGTGGGGAGATAAAAGAGACAAGCATGTCAAAAAAGCCATTGCACAAACCGCAATAGGACAAAAAAATGTCAAAACGACTCCTCTGCAAATCGCGAATATGATGGCTACGATCGCAAGAGGAGGAGAACGAAAAGAAGTGAAAATCGCAGAAAAAGTGCTGTATCAAAACGGAACAACGATGCTGTCCTTTCAAAACAAACGGCCTGAAGGTGCCAGTATAGACCGCTATACAGCTCAAAAGCTGCAAAAATTCTTAAGACAGGTGGTGACCTCTGACAAGGGAACTGGAAGAAGGTTTCAAGATTTGCCATACAAAGTAGCGGGGAAATCAGGTACTGCCCAAACCGGCGGTCAAGACAAAAAGGGGAATCCGCTTTATCATAAGTGGTTTGCTGGATACTTTCCGGTAGAAAAACCAAAATACGCCCTTGTCGTTGTTCACCTTGATGAGACAAGTGGCCGGGCTAAGACAAATGATGCGTTTTATGATATTGTAAAAAAGGTCAATGAAATTGAAAAGAAACAGACATAGAACATCCCTTCATGTCATGTTAGAATAGTAAACGACTTAGGGAACAGAGGCAAAGGAGTGCAGAGATTTTGAGTAGAAATTCTCGATTTGAACATCGTGATAAGCGCAGAAAGGCAAATATGGTGCTTAACATATTAATTGGTATCGTTGTGGTGCTTATTTTGGTTGTCGCATCGAGTTTGTTAATTTTTAATAAGCCGAAAGATCCAGATGTAGCGAAAGAGCCATCTAAAACGGCACCTGCAACAAGTGAAAATAAACAAAACTCAGAAGAAGATGTGAAAGATCCAAAGAAAGACACATCCGATGATTCAGATGCAAAAAAAGATGATTCATCTGATCAAGACGACGATACGAAGAAGACAGATGATGAAGAAAAACCT
This sequence comes from Bacillus sp. DC4300-2b2, assembly GCF_049895685.1. Classification (NCBI taxonomy): domain Bacteria; kingdom Bacillati; phylum Bacillota; class Bacilli; order Caryophanales; family Bacillaceae; genus Bacillus; species Bacillus sp. DC4300-2b2. The sequence goes on along the minus strand of NZ_JAFCSW010000003.1, from coordinate 561,697 downwards.
AATAAAAATGCGTTAAAAGACGCCAAAGAAACAGACGGCGGTAAAACAAGTGACGTCGACAAAACATACGAAAACGATGACTGGGAGCCTGTAGGAACAGAGCAATCCGGTTCACATACAGCAACCTATGATTCGAGCTCAAAAGACTGGAAAGAAATGATCAAAGCCATGTCCTATGCGACAGGAATTTCAGAAGATCAAATGACAGTCCTTTGGTTAGGAAATAACGGAGGTCCTCAAGATGCAAAAGGAACCATCCGTGATAAAGCAACAGGTGAACGCTACCGCGTGGAAATTACGTGGGTAGATGCAAAAGGCTGGAAACCTGTGAAGGTTGAAAAATTAAGATAAACATGAAAAAAAGATAGCAAATATGCTATCTTTTTTGTTTAAACATTCGCTTTAAAATGAACAACTGCTGTATACAAAATCCGCTCATCGATCACGGTCGTTTGATGGCTGACAGAATGAACGGTCAGCAGAATCGCCTGATTATGTTCAATTTGTTTTTGGATCTTTTGTTCAAGTTCTTTTAAAGATGTTGCTTCAAAAAATTCAATTTTATCCTTTAAAAAATCCAGCTGAAAATCCATTTGATTCACCTCTCTATACTCTTCATTCATCTTAATCTCTCTCCCTCAGAAGGGCAAATATTTTTCGGCCTCTCCCAGTATTTTTTAGTAGGAAAGAAACAGAAGTTGTGGTAGGATAGGAACTGTTCGACGGAATAAAACATACTATACGCATAGGAATAAATAGATAAAGTGGAGGGAAAGAAAATGGGACGTGAATTTCTTTCTTTATTTGATCATTGGGCTGACTCTTATGACGACACGGTAAGTGGTCATGACGAGCAGTATAAAGAAGTGTTTCGCCGGTATCCGGCTATTCTAAAAGAAATTGCCCGCCGTTCAGGCCAATATGTTCTTGAGTTTGGAAGCGGTACGGGGAATCTAACAGCGCTCCTGCTTGCAGCTGATAAAAACGTGTTTGGTGTTGAACCATCAGATGCCATGAAGAAAGCAGCTCTTCAAAAAGGAATACCAAATATATTTCATGATGGAGATTTTTTATCATTTCCAGCGCCGCCTTTTGAGCCGGATACGATCGTCAGCTCATATGCATTCCACCATTTAACGGATGAAGAAAAAAAACAAGCCATTCACACCTATAGCAACATCCTTCACTCAGATGGTAAAATAGTCTTTGCTGATACAATGTTTCAAAATCAAGCAGCACATCAAGCTGAAATCGACAAAGCGAGAGCTGCAGGGTTCGATCAGCTTGTAGAGGATTTAGAAACGGAATATTATCCATCCATTGATGTGTTAAAGCAAATCTTTGAAGAAGAGGGTTTTAACACATCCTTTCATCAAATGAATGATTTTGTTTGGATCGTAGAAGCAAAGAAAAGGGAATGAAAGGATGTTTTGTTTTGAAAATCGCAGTTATAGGTGCAATGGAAGAAGAAGTGACGATTTTAAGAGATCAACTAAAGAATGCTACACAAGAAAACATCGCTGGGTGTGAATTTACAACAGGTGTTTATGAAGATAAAGAAGTGATTTTATTAAAATCAGGGATTGGAAAAGTAAATGCAGCGGTCAGCACAACATTACTGCTTGACCGCTTTCAGCCAGATTATGTGATCAATACAGGATCTGCTGGCGGTTTCCATCACTCATTAAATGTAGGTGATATTGTCATCTCTACTGATGTGAGACATCATGATGTAGATGTGACCATCTTTGATTACGAATATGGACAAGTGCCGGGACTTCCAGCTGCTTTCATTGCAGATGAAAAGCTTGTAAAGCTGGCAGAGGAATCTGCTTTAGAGATCGATCATATTCAAGTGGCAAAAGGAACAATTGCAACAGGAGATTCATTTATGAATGATCCGGATCGTGTAGCGTTTGTAAGAGAGAAGTTTCCAGAGCTATATGCGGTGGAAATGGAAGCTGCAGCTGTTGCACAGGTCTGCCAGCTCTTTGGTACGCCATTTGTTGTCGTTCGTGCGCTATCAGATATTGCAGGGAAAGAATCCAATATCTCCTTTGATCAATTCCTTGAGCAAGCAGCGATTCACTCAACCGACCTTGTCTTGCGTATGATAAAGCAAACACAATAAAAGAAGGGGTTTCCCCCTTCTTTTCCATGCAAAGGAAGGGAATTATATGGCTGTCATAAAGGATATTACCGAATTAATTGGCCGCACACCGCTTTTAAAGCTGTCAGGGATTGGCGTCCCAGAAGGCGTTGAGGTGTATGCAAAGCTTGAGATGATGAATCCAGGTGGAAGTATTAAAGATCGTTTAGGTGATATGCTCATCAGAGAAGCATTAGCATCTGGCAAGCTGCGTCCAGGCGGAACCATTATTGAAGCAACTGCTGGAAACACAGGAATTGGGCTTGCCCTAAGTGCAAGAAAGCATCAATTGCAGACCATTTTTTGTGTACCAGAACATTTTAGTCAAGAAAAACAACAGATGATGAAGGCGCTCGGTGCAGAGATTATTCATACGCCAAGAAATGAAGGCATGAAGGGTGCGATTGATCGAGCCCTTGAACTAGAGGCAAGCCTTGACAATGCCTATTGTGTTTTACAATTTAAAAACCAAGTAAATCCATTGACTTACTACAGAACGCTTGGTCCGGAATTATGGTCCGACTTAAAAGGGAATATCGATGTATTCGTCGCAGGAGCAGGATCTGGTGGGACTTTTCAAGGTTGTGCCGCCTATTTAAAAGAGCAGCATCCGTCGTTAAAAACGGTTGTTGTGGAGCCTGAAGGGTCAATTTTAAATGGCGGGGATCCGGGCCCGCATAGAACGGAAGGAATTGGTCTTGAATTTATCCCAGATTATATGGAGCAGGCTTTATTCGATGAGATTTACACTGTCAGTGATGATGATGCGTTTCAAATGGTGAAAGAAGCAGCTGAAAAAGAAGGTGTTCTCATCGGCAGCTCTTCTGGTGCCGCCTTATTTGCCGCTTTAGAGGAAGCAAAGAAAGCAGCACCTGGGACAGTCATTGTGACCATTTTTCCTGATAGCAGTGAGCGATATTTAAGTAAAGGAATTTATGAGGGAGGAAAATAGAATGAAACCAAAAACAATGATGATTCACAGTGGAACAACGGGTGATGAAAGAACAGGCGCCGTGTCTGTACCTATTTACCAAGTGAGCACGTATAAGCAGCCAAAAGCAGGCGAACATACGGGGTATGAATACTCCAGAACAGCAAATCCAACAAGAACCGCACTGGAAACAGTCATTCGTGATCTTGAAGGAGGAGCAAACGGCTACGCATTTGGTTCAGGGATGGCAGCCATTACGGCTGTGATGATGCTGTTTAACAGCGGGGATCATATTGTGCTGACAGATGACGTATATGGCGGAACCTACCGCGTCATCACAAAGGTGCTAAACCGCATTGGCATTACTGCAACCTTTGTTGACACAAGTGATCCTGAAGCGGTGAAAAAAGCCATTTTACCTGAAACAAAAGCCGTTTACATTGAATCACCAACCAATCCTTTACTCAAAATGACGGATCTAAAAGCGATCGGCGAATTGACAAAGGAAGCCAACATCTTGATGATTGTCGATAATACATTTTTCACACCGTATTTCCAAAGGCCGATTGAATATGGTGCGGACATTGTTCTGCATAGTGCGACTAAATATTTAGGCGGTCATAGTGATGTTGTAGGCGGGCTTGTTATCACAGCGACGAAAGAGCTTGGAGAAGAACTGCACTTTGTTCAAAACTCGACAGGCGGAATTCTTGGACCGCAGGATTCATGGCTTCTCATGAGAGGGATGAAAACGCTTGGGCTAAGAATGGAAGCACATCAACAAAATGCACAGAAAATCGCGGAGTTTTTAAAGCAACATCCAGCTGTCACACGTGTTTATTATCCAGGTCTCGGTACTCATCCTGGCCATGAACTTGCGAAAACACAAGCATCTGGCTTCGGCGGAATGATCTCTTTTGATATTGGAAAAGAAGAACATGTTGATGTATTTTTGAGCCAGCTAAAGCTGTTTACGATCGCAGAAAGCCTTGGAGCAGTAGAAAGCTTAATTTCTGTCCCTGCCCGGATGACCCATGCGTCCATTCCAAAAGACCGCAGGGAGGAGCTTGGCATCACAGATGGTTTAATTCGTATTTCCGTTGGGATTGAAGATGTTGATGATTTACTACATGATATCAAGCAAGGACTTAGCGCGCTGGCGAATGGATAGATTTACATGCTCCTCGCTTTCTCTCACTATGTTAAGCTATGAATAGACATTGATAACTGGAAGGTGAAACAAGTGAAGAAAAAGTGGAGTGATTTAGTGACAGATTACAAGCAGTACGCTTTTATTTTGCTTGCTGTCAGCACCTTTTTATATATTGGTACGATCTTACCGAACCAGCACATCGAAGCATCTCCAAAAATGCTGATGATGGGAATAGATTGTGTTTTCTTATTAGCCGCTTTTGTTTGTGTGAAACGTGCGATTTTCTTTCAAAAGAAACTGCAAGAATTAGATGAAGATTAATTCGAAAGTCTCCTCATGTGCCTGAGGGGGCTTTTTTCATTGTATTGGACAATCGGACAAGAATAACTGTAGAAATTTAGTCAAAAACACAAAAATCATCTATATTACTAAAAACAGGTTTACAAAATGGTGCTTGCTGGATATACTTACAAAGTAATTAAAAAAAAACGTAAAGGAGGCTGAAGAATATGTTATTCGTATCTACTTGTGATCAATTCAACCAACAATTTCATCATGTCATCAGCCTGTGGAAGAGTTCGTGTCCTTCCTTTGCCTTATACGGTGCACGCTTCAAAACTGTTTAAGTAAACGAGGATTTCACACGTATCATCCAGTGCAGGTTGGAAGACACTGTCTTTTGAGCTGCATTTTTGTGTGCCCGCAGGTCAACTGATAAAGAAGATCTGCGGGCTATTTCGCGTGCTGCGAACTGAAGGGAGGTGAACGTATATGACAATCCATTTATTTTTTATTACTTTGACGATCAAGCGTAAATACAAGGACATTGAGACCGTTCTTTACGAACAAGAAGTCGAAACATTTTATGAAGAAATGAAACAGAAACAACTAAAGTATATGAACTAAAACAGGAAAAGAAAAATGTGAAAAGGAGGAGATTGACATGTTTATGATGCTTGCAATGCTTGATTGTTATACGAGGGAGAAGGACCAGGTTTAGACACGCTCCACATTGATCACCTGCACATATGATAACCGTAAAAGGAGATTGTGAGGTGATCAATGAAATGTCGATGTCACCATATATGAGGTTCCCGTCTGTGGGGCACGGATATGCATCCATTCCGCATTCCTTAAAGCACGGGTACGGCAATCCATACCGCAAGCAAAGAGAGCAAGAGGAAATGCTCAGACGTTATATGTATCAGTACCGGACTTATTGGTATTAAAGAAAAGGAGCAGGAAACGTCATGGTTTCCTGCTCCTTTTACGTTAGCAAATCCAGCTTGCACCAATGATGATCAACAAAATGAACAGTACAACAAGCAATGCGAATCCGCCTGCAAAACCGCCACCGTAGCCACCGCAGTAGCCTCCAGAATAACCGCCAAAGCCCATAATCTAGCACCACCTTTATCTAATCAAGATACATTTATAAATTATGCAGCTCATGCAGAAAACGAAATCAATCTAAGCACAAATAATGAAAACGCCTATTCAGGTTAAAAAATTTTCACTTTCTGCGAAACATTTTCTGAAAAGAAGCGTCTTATAAAGGACAAATAAATTAGGACTAGGTCTTAATTTTTGTTAGGTGAGAGCCGATATGAAAAGTAGAAAATTTGTAAATAGTTTTATTTACTGGTGAAAAGCAGGTGTTAACATTGATTCAAAGCTGGATTGGAAAACAAATGAGGGAACCAAAAGGCTTGTTCTCAAAATGGGTTGCCCGCTATATGGAAAAAAATCATCATAATATCAATGAATGGACGCTTCAACTCTTAAATATACAAGAAAATGACCGAATTTTAGAAATTGGGACTGGAAGAGGCATCACCTTATCAAAGGTAGCAGAAAAACTTGACCGCGGAAAAGTATATGGAGTGGATGCCTCTCGTCATATGGTCAAATATGCAAAAAGAAAACATAAGAAGCTTGCCGAACAGGACAAAGCCGTCTTCACACTTGGTGAGGCAGAGCATTTACCTTTTGAAGACAGATCATTCAATAAATTATTTACAGTGCAGACGATCTATTATTTGAAGGATATTGAGCAAGTCATGAAGGAAGTGTACCGCGTCCTTCAAGTAGATGGAGAAGTATTCTTATCTTTCCAAAAGCAGGAGCTGGTAAAGGAACAAAAACGGTCACAATCTTTTTCTTCGTACAGTGAACAGGAGATCAGCGGCCTATTTTCAGCGTATCACTTTAGAGAAGTCTCGGTTTATCACTATGATACATACATCTGTATCAAAGCTTTAAAATGATGAAAATATTTCCCAGGTAATGAACAAGCACTCAAAAAGAGGCTCTTCGTCGGAGGAGCCTCTTTGCCTGCAATCAAATGTAAAAATAAATAAAGGCTCTTCATCAGAAGAGCCTTTTGTATGTAAGGTAGGCGCCAGCCAGGTGTGTAAGGAATGATAGTATATATAAGGAATTTGTTTGTCGATTAAGGATACCTGTCTGGCTTATTTCTTATATCGACACCGTTCTGCAAAAGTTTAGCTTTTTTTTCAATATTTTCTTTTTTATTTCACTGGAAGACACATTTTTCTTTCTCACGTAGACATGTTCCTCCTTCTTTTTCACATAATGTGCGGTTTGAAGAAGGAAATTGCTTAAGAAATAGAGAAAATTGTAGAGACTTCATTTTTAAACAAAAGGGAGGAATGAAATCATGTCGGGAAACAAAGGTGTCGTTTATAAAGGAGCAGGAAAAGTAGCAGTTGAGGATATTGGATACCCTGATTTGGTCTTAAAAGATGGCCCGGGTGTACCTAAAGCCAATGTGGGGCGCAAATGTGAGCACGGCGTCATTTTAAAAGTAGTGACGACGAATATTTGCGGAAGTGATCAGCACATGGTAAGAGGGCGTACGACTGCACCTGAAGGACTTGTCCTTGGTCATGAAATTACAGGTGAAGTCGTTGAAGTTGGGCGAGATGTGGAGTTTATTCAAAAAGGAGATCTCGTGTCCGTTCCGTTTAATATTGCATGCGGACGCTGCGTCATGTGTAAGGAACAAAAAACCCATGTGTGCTTAAATGTAAACCCGGACCGTCCAGGATCTGCCTATGGATATGTAGATATGGGCGGATGGGTTGGCGGTCAATCCGAGTATGTCATGGTTCCATATGCAGATTTTCAGCTGCTCAAATTTCCAGACAAAGATCAAGCGATGGAAAAAATCCTTGATCTCACAATGCTTTCCGATATTTTCCCGACAGGTTTTCATGGTGCTTATACGGCAGGAGTAAAGCCTGGTTCGACCGTATATATTGCGGGTGCTGGCCCAGTAGGTCTTGCAGCAGCTCATTCGGCTCAGCTTCTTGGCGCATCTGCTGTGATTGTTGGAGATCTGAATGAGCAAAGACTGGAGCAGGCAAGAAGCTTCGGCTGCGAGACGATCAATTTACGAAAACATGATCGAATCGGCGAACAAATCACGAATATTTTAGGGGAGCCAGAAGTCGATTGTGCCGTCGATTGTGTTGGCTTTGAAGCTTCGGGCCATGGAGATCAGGGAGAAGCACCAGCGACCGTTTTAAATACAATTATGGATATTACCAAAGTTGGCGGCAAGCTTGGAATTCCAGGGCTTTACGTCACAGAAGATCCAGGAGCAGTGGATGCCGATGCAAAAGTTGGTTCTCTGAAAGTGCGAATTGGACTTGGCTGGGCGAAGGCTCATACCTTTGTGACAGGTCAAACCCCTGTTATGCAATATCATCGCAGTCTAATGAAATCCATTTTAAGCGGAAGAGCACAGATCGCCAAAGCCGTCAATGCGACCGTCATTGACCTTGATCAAGCTCCTAAAGGATATAGTGACTTTGATTCGGGTGTGGCGAAGAAATTTGTCATTGACCCGCACGGGATGCTTTCTCGATAATTTTTAACATGAAAGGAGCCGCTCAATAAAATGGGACGGCTCTTTATTGTGGAAAATCCAATCTATTTCAAAGGGGAGGAATCAGATGAATACAGATCAAGCCAAAAGAAGAGTTATAGAACAATTTGGGAGAAATGCAGAAAAGTATGTGACGAGTCAAACTCATGCAAAGGGAGCAGACCTAGATCTAATTGTTGAATGGGCAGCTCCAGAAGAAAGCTGGGTCGTTCTCGATATAGCAACTGGTGGCGGGCATACCGCAAAAACACTGGCTCCATATGTGAAACAAGTGTTTGCGACGGATTTAACGAAAGAAATGCTTTCTCATACATCACTTCATTTAAAAGCGTATCCACAAATTTTTTATGTAGTAGCGGATGCAGAAAGCCTTCCTTTTTTAGATGGCACATTTGATATGGTCACATGCCGAATTGCAGCACACCATTTCCCGCACCCTGAACAGTTTGCCAAAGAGGCATCTCGTGTATTAAAGTCAAATGGTCTGTTTTTCTTTATTGATAATGTTTCGCCAAATGATGAAGAGCTTGCACTATTTATCAATGAGCTAGAACGATTGAGAGACCCAAGTCATGTCTCCTGTCTATCTACAGAACAATGGAGGGAACTGTTTTTAACAGAAGGAATAAAAGAAGTAAAATCAATGGAACGAAAAAAACGTTACCCTTTTCAAGAATGGGTCAAGCGAACAACGAAAAATTTAAAGGAAGAAGAGATTGTTACAGAATACTTGTTAGATGCTAACGAGAAAATAAAGCAATTTTATAGATTGAAAATGACAGAGGATCAAATAGAATCAATAGAGGTGGATGACTGGATTGCTCTTTTCAGGAAAGGGTAAAAGTAAATCATTCATACCAGTCATAGAAAGGAATCAATCATATGCTGAATTTTAAAGGAAAAACCGTCATCATCACAGGCGCAGCCAATGGAATTGGTGAAGCGATCGCCTGCGGCTATGCAAAAGAAGGGGCGCGTGTGGTGCTTGCGGATATAGATGAAGAGAAGGGGGAGCGTTTGGAGGAGCAGCTGAGAAAAGAGTCCTATGAAGTTTATTTCATCAAAACGGATGTGAAACAGGAGAAGGATATCCAGCGCTTAATGTCGTTTGCAGCGGAGCGCTGTAAAACGATTGATATTCTCATCAATAATGCAGGCGTCATGTGCACAGTATCACCTTATGAATTAACAGTCGATGAGTGGGATCATGTCCTGCATACAAACGTAAGAGGGACTTTCTTATGTGCTAGAGAAGCAGCACGTTATATGAAAGAGAATCCAAAAGGCGGTTCCATTGTGAACATTTCATCCACCCGTGCGACCATGTCAGAGCCTCATACGGAAGCTTATGCTGCATCAAAAGGCGGGATTTCCGCGCTTACTCATGCCTTGGCGGTTTCTTTTAGTCAGGATCACATTACGGTGAATAGCATTTCCCCTGGGTGGATTGAAACGAAGGATGAGAAAAGTCTTCGAGAAATTGACCATCAGCAGCATCTTTCCAATCGAGTCGGCACGCCAAAGGATATTGTGAAAGCTTGTTTTTATTTAACAGATGAAGACAATCAATTTGTGACCGGCACAGATTTGGTTGTTGATGGCGGCATGACTAGAAAAATGATTTATGCGGATTAACATGAAAAAAACATTGACGCTTTGCTCGAGGCGCAGTACAATATGTAACAATTCAGCTGAAGATCGTGATGAAAAAAGACACAGCGCAAATAGAGAAGAGTACATCATAGCTGCCCCACACAGAGAACTCCGTGAAGCTGAGAAGGAGCTGGGAAGCATGATGGAACCAAGCCTCTTAGCTCTGCACCGGATTCTCTCGGATGGTGGTGCAGCGAATTTCTCCCGTTACAGAGAAGGGTGAATGATCACCCGCTAAGGTTCATCTGGCAACAGATGAATGAACTGAGGTGGCAACGCGGAGTAAATCCCGTCCTCAAGACAGAAATGTCTTGGGGGCGGGATTTTTTTTATGACAAATAGGGGGGACAATGATGACAAAACATTGGCGGGATATGAGTATTTTGCTTGGAGCCATCGGGATCGCAAACATAGGAGAATGGATTTATATGATTGCCCTCCATCTGCTTATTTTTCAAGAAACGGGCTCTGTACTTGCTGTAACAGCAGTTTATTTGCTAAGACCGGCAGCTTCTCTTTTGACAAATAGCTGGTCTGGCAGTTTGATTGACAGGCTGAATCAGCGGAATGTGATGATCAGTTTAGATATTACCCGTGCTTTGCTCATTGCATGCATCCCTTTTGCCTTATTTTCAGGACATTTGCTCATCCTGTATGTCATGGTGTTTTTCATACAGATGGCACAAGCGATGTTTCATCCAGCGTCGATGGTTTATATGACAGGACTCATCCCGGCCGATAACCGAAAACGGTTTAATGCCATTCGCTCTTTATTACAATCCGGTGGATTTTTACTTGGACCCGCAGCAGCAGGTCTGCTTTTTTTAATCGGGACGCCTGTTCTTTCAATTTATGTAAATGCGAGCTGCCTTTTGATATCTGCTCTGTTAACGATGTGTTTACCGAATTTGCTCAAAACAGATACTGGCCAAAAGGAGTTTTCCCTTTCAATGTTAAAAGAGGATGCAAAGCTTGTTCTGCGATTTAGTTTGACGTCACGCAAGATCATGGGGATATATTTATTATTTAGTGCGGCGATATCGGTCCTTCCTACGGCCATTGACTCACTTGAAACAGCCTTTGCAAAAGAAGTACTGATGCTGACTGATACTCAATATGGCCTTCTTGTTAGTATAGCTGGAGCAGGCATCATCGCAGGGGCAAGTCTTAATTCGGTCATTGTCGAAAGGCTGTCAGTTTCGCTGATGCTTGGAATCGGCAGTTTGTTTGTGGCGTTTGGCTATCTTATTTATGCATTTTCCAGCACACTATTTGTAGCAGCCGGTGGTTTTTTTATATTAGCCTTCTTTTTAGCTTTTGCAAATACAGGTTTTATGACGTTCTATCAAACAAATATCCCAGTAGAGGTGATGGGAAGGATAGCCAGCTTTTATGCTTTAATTGAAGCCATTTTGACAATAGCCATAACAGGAATATTCGGCGGGCTCGCTCATGCTTTTTCAATCAGAATCTCCGTCATCATTGGGTGTATATGTATGCTTCTTATCTGTCTATTGCTATGTTTTGTCATCTTTCGTCCATTGACTGCCAAAAAAATAGTGCATCCTACTTAGAAAATTAAAAAAATTATGTTATCATTATTTAAGTAAGTTAATTAAATTGATGAGAAAAGGAGTCTTACAAATGAAAGCACTACGCTGGCACGATCAAAAGGACATTCGACTAGAGGAAATTGACGAACCAACAGTTGCCCCAGGAAAAGTGAAACTGAAGGTAAAATGGTGCGGCATTTGCGGTAGTGATTTACATGAATATTTAGGCGGACCGATCTTCATTCCTGTGAATGAACCTCATCCACTTACAAAAGAAAAAGCACCAGTTACGCTGGGACACGAGTTCTCTGGAGAAGTTGTTGAAGTAGGAGAAGGCGTGAGCAATTACAAAGTAGGCGATCGAGTGGTTGTAGAACCTATTTTTGCAACTCACGGGCATCAAGGTGCTTATAACTTAGATGAAAACATGGGCTTTTTAGGACTTGCCGGAGGCGGCGGTGGATTCTCTGAATATGTATCAGTCGATGAAGAATTACTTCATTTATTACCAGACGAAATTTCATATGAGCAAGGCGCGCTTGTCGAGCCTTCTGCAGTTGCTTTATATGCGGTACGTTCTAGTAAAGTACAAGCTGGGGATACAGCGGCTGTGTTTGGCTGTGGACCAATTGGTTTACTTGTCATTGAAGCATTAAAAGCAGCCGGTGCTACTGATATTTATGCAGTTGAATTATCAAAAGAACGCCAAGAGAAAGCAAAAGAGCTTGGAGCGATCATTGTGGATCCTTCTCAGTATGAAGATGTTGTTCAAGAAATCGCACGCCGTACAAACGGTGGCGTCGATGTTTCTTTTGAAGTGACAGGTGTACCTGTTGTATTGAAGCAAGCAATCCAATCAACTAGAATTTCAGGCGAAACAGTCATTGTGAGTATTTGGGAAAAAGGCGCAGAAATTATGCCGAATGACATTGTCATTAAAGAACGTACAGTAAAAGGAATTATCGGCTATAGAGACGTATTCCCATCTGTATTAAACTTAATGAGAAAAGGCTATTTCTCTGCAGACACACTCGTCACGAAAAAAATCAAGCTGGACGATGTGATTGAGGATGGCTTCCATGCATTAATCAATGAAAAAGATCAAGTGAAAATTTTAGTCAGTGCTGAATAAGTAAGATAACAAAGAGGATGGCATAAGCCATTCTCTTTTTTTATGTGATCAGGTCATTTTCATAAAGAGAGCTGCGGTTGAATAGTGATAATTGAAAAGATGTTTAATAATAAGGGAGATGACATCATGTTTTATCACATCAAAGAATTGCAATATGAAGCAAAGCCCTCAAAGCCTGATCCGCTTTACGCGAAAAAGCTGCAAGAAGTATTAGGCGGTCAATATGGTGAAATCAGTGTGATGATGCAATATTTATTTCAAGGCTTTAATTGCCGGGCAGACCAAAAATATAGGGATTTATTATTTGATATTGGGACAGAGGAAATCGGCCATGTCGAAATGCTAGCGACGATGATCGCACGTCTGCTTGATAAAGCACCGGTAAAAGAACAGGAACAGGCGTATCAAAGCGATCCAGCACTTGCGGCTGTTATGGGCGGAATGAACCCGCAGCATGCAATTGTTGCCGGCTTAGGGGCGATGGCAGCGGATAGTCAAGGGTATCCGTGGAATGCCAAGTATATCATTGCAAGCGGAAATTTAATGGCGGATTTCAGAGCCAATTTAAATGCAGAATCACAGGGGAGACTTCAGGTCACAAGGCTTTACGAAATGACAGATGACCGCGGTGTCAAGGATATGCTTTCCTTCCTCATTGCTCGTGATACATATCATCAAAATATGTGGCTTGCCGCAATTAAGGAATTAGAAGAGCGAGAAGGGGATGTCGTCGTACCAACCACCTTCCCTCGTTCACTAGAAAAACAGCAAGTATCCTATGACTTGTTTAACTTCTCAAGAGGGGAAGAAAGCAAGGAAGGCAGATGGGCACATGGCCGCAGCATGGATGGAAAAGGAGAGTTCAGATATATTTCTGCACCTGTCGTATTCGGCTCAGCACCAAAGCTCAAACCCGCACCGAAAGAACTGTTTAACACCCCAAAAAAAGGTGAATAAAAAAGTCGATCAGGTTTTTGTGCCTGATCGACTTTTTAACGTCCGAGAGTTCTTCCGTACACGCTGACACGTTTCTCTAATAATGTAAAAGCTAATTCAAAGAAAATGCTTAGCAGCCAATAGATCAAAGCAGAGACGAGATAAGTTTCTAAAAACTGATAGCCGTCATTTGCGATGATCCGGGAAATACCCATGATTTCGAGTACTCCAATTGTAAACGAAAGAGATGTCGCTTTTAATAGCTGGACGAGCTGATTGCCTAGGTTCGGTAAGGCCACAACAAATGCCTGCGGCAAAATAATGCGCAGCATCGCCTGCCTTGTTGTCATGCCTACAATTTTTGCCGCTTCAAGCTGCCCTTTGTCTACTGCGAGAAGTGCACTTCGGACCACCTCTGTTAAATGGGCGGCTGAATGCAGGCTGAAGGTAATGAGGGCAACAGCTAGTGGGGAGACCATATCCGGGTGAAAGGTTAGCCCGAAGCCGCTCATGCTACTTAGAACAAAAGGAAGCCCATAAAAGAAAGCGAACAGTTGAACAATAAGAGGCGTTCCTCTAAAAAAGGAGACGTAGAGCGTGACCAGCTGCCTGAGAACAGGGATGCGAAAGAGACGAATGAAAGCAAAAACAGATCCGATCACAAGACTCACAGCCATAGAAACTAGTGCAATTAATAAGGTGAAAGGAACGCCTTTTAGAATATGAGGTACTTGGTCAATCGCAAATGGAATATCAATGGTTTGCATCAAATCGCCTCCTTAACGTGACAGGCTGGTGCGGCCTTTTACAAATTTCTTTTCAAGCAGCATGGTGACTAGTTCAATGCTCATACAAATGAGCCAGTACACAATCGCAATGATCACATATACTTCAAACATGCCGATTCCATAGTTATTTCCTAAGATAATCTTCACCTGTCCCATAATATCGATGAGCCCGATCGTAAAGGCAATCGCCGTGTCTTTCACAAGATCAATGGTGTAATTTCCGAGGTTTGGAAGGGCAATGAGAAAGGCCTGTGGGATAATGATCCTGATCAAGGCCTGTGTATCTGTCATCCCAACAATGTAGGCGGCTTCAAGCTGATCTTTTCCAACTGATGAATACGCACTGCGAAAAACTTCAGATAAATAAGCGCCCGTATGTAAAGAGAACGTCATCATCACAAATAACACACGATCCCAATGGTTGATTTGAATTCCTGCCACAAGTAAAAGCTGAGGCAGTCCAAAATAAATTAAGAATAACTGAACAATTAATGGCGTACTTCGTGTAAAAGATAAATAGACAACAGCCAATTGCTTCAGCACTGGGATTTGCTTAATACGAATGCATGCAAATAAAAGTCCTATTATGATAGCGAAAAACAATGACACTACAATAATGAGAAAAGTGAGTGGCAGGCGTTCAAGCACCTGTAAAAAGATCCGCAGCCAATCTCCAGCTGTAAACGTCATGACGCTTCCTTCCTTTCTTCATATTGATAGCCTTGCTCTGAGATGTAGTCAATATCTTGAAAGAAATCAACCCCAAACCACTTTTTCGCAAGCTTAGGCAATGTTCCATCATCAATCATCTCTTGTGTAACCCGGTCCAAATCTGCTGCAAGCTGTTTTTGACTTGGCTGTAAGACAAGATAGATCGGCTCCTTTGACACGATCCCGCCCACTTTGACCTTCAGGTTCAGATGCTTTTGAATGGTATCAAAGGTCGAAATATTCATAAAGGCCGCATCGGACCGTCCGCTTTCAACGCGCTTTAAGTTGAGTTCATTTGAAGGGCTTTCAATGGTTGTCAGCGGAATATCTGGATCATGTTCTTCATTATATTGATTTAATATGGAACGCAATCCGCCGCTAGGACTGACAGGAGCCAGCTTTTTAGATGTCATATCGTCAAGCGATTGAATATCCTGGTTTGATTCATCCACAATTAAACCTGTCATCGAATAGCCGTACGGAACTTTAGGGTAAAGAAACCGCTTTTCACGTTCAGGGTTACTGAAAAACCAATTAGCTGCCATTTCAAATTTCCCTGCGCCAACACCAATTAAATTGGATTCTTCCTCGCCAAAGATGTAATCAAAATGTATGTGCGGAAGTCTTTTTTCTACTTCATTTAAATAATCAATGTTATAGCCAATTGGTTCGTTTCGGTCATTTGTCGCTAAAAAGGGTGGATTGACCTCTGCGCTCAGTGCGACTTTCACAATTTGTTTCCCATCATCTGTTGTTGTTTTTACACTGCTGCAGCCAATCAGAGCGAGGAGAAATAGGAGGACACCAGCTGTCATGAATGCTGTCTTTTGCTTCATATGTCTTCCTCCGATTCTTGCCACATTCCGCGATGGATTCTGGATAAAAATTGTTTCGTTCGTTCATGCTGTGGCTTTATCAGGACGTCTTCTGGTGAGCCTTTTTCAACAATTTCCCCATCTGCCATAAAGATCACCGTATCCGCTACGTCCTTTGCAAAGGAAATTTCATGTGTCACAATGACCATCGTCATTCCTTGGCTTGCAATATCTTTGATCATTTCAAGGATTTCTCCAACCATCTCTGGGTCCAGTGCGGACGTTGGTTCATCAAACAAAAGCACCGCAGGATTCATCGCAAGAGCGCGGGCAATTCCAATCCGCTGCTGCTGACCGCCGGATAATTCACTCGGAAATGCATCCTTTTTATGTAGCAGTCCAATCCGCGTTAAAAATTGCTCTCCAACCTTTTCTGCTTCTTTCTTAGACATGTTTTGGGACACAATCAATCCCTCTGTAATATTTTCAAGTGCTCGTTTATTTTGAAACAAGTGATAATGCTGAAATACCATGGAAGATTGCTGCCTTAGTTTTAAAAGATCTTTTTTATGATATTGTTCAAATTGAATCGTGGCTTCTCCAACAGTCAGCTCTCCTTTGTCTGGAATATCGAGGCTGTTTAAACTGCGAAGAAGTGTTGTTTTTCCTGATCCGCTCGGTCCAATAATGGCAACCACTTCACCTTCTTGTACGGAAAAATCAATGCCTTTTAACACATGGGTCTGCCCATAAGATTTATGTAGATTAGTAGCTGAGATCATAAAAGCATCACGTTCCTTTGACAGATGTACTTAATATTGATAAAATTTAACACATTAAATCCTATAAGTAAAGTGTGTTTTATTCATTCCGATTGGATAAATGAGATATCATAGATTGTGAGAAACAGAGGAGTTGGATACGTTTTGTCTAAAGCATTATTTGTCGATACCGATTTTCAAAAAACATGGCTCAATCAGCTGGAATCTCTTCGTGAAAGGATCGAACAAAACGCAAAAAAACATGATGAAGGCGCTTATTTTCCTAAAAAGAATATCGAATCATTAGTAAACATGGGATATACAACCCTGTCTCTTCCCGCTGAATATGGAGGCGGAGGTCAATCTGTAACAGATATGGTTCTATTTCAAGAAACGCTTGGGAGCATGGACGGAGCAACTGCCTTATCGATCGGCTGGCACCAAGGAGTTGTAGGTGAAATTTATGAAAAGAAACTATGGAATGAGAATCAGCTGCAATTCTTTGCGGAAGAAGTGAAGAAGGGCGCCCTTGTCAACCGCGCTGTGAGTGAGGCGCAGACAGGCAGCCCAACAAGAGGCGGCAAGCCTGGAACAACAGCGATTAAATCAGGTGATCGCTGGGTGATCAATGGACGTAAAATTTTCACAACGATGTCACCAGCTCTCACATACTTTTTAGTCGGTGTATGGATTGAAGAAAAAGAAGCGATGGGATTCTTCTTAATTCACCGTGATACAGAAGGTGTTTCTATAGAAGAAACATGGGATGTTGTCGGCATGAGAGGAACAGAAAGCCATGATTTAATCCTAGACCAAGTGGAAGTCCCAGATGACATGCTTGTTGAAGTGCAAAAAGGACCTCGAGGCGGTACGTTAAACCCTTGGATCGCCCATATTCCTTCCTGCTATTTAGGGATTGCGCAAGCGGCAAGAGATTATGCTGTTCAGTATGCCATTACCCATTCACCGAACAGTATTAGCGGAACGATTAGTGACCTGCCGAATGTCCAAACACTGATTGGCGAAATTGATTTACTACTAAAGCAAGCACGCCATGTCATCTATTCAACGACAACATTGTATGAGCAGCCTGAGAAAAGAGAGCTGTTAATCAATGAATTCGGTGCAGTGAAGCATACAGTCGTCAATCATAGTCTGCAGGTGGTCGATAAAGCCATGCGTTTAGTCGGTGCAAAAAGCTTGAGCCTTGGCTGTCCGCTTCAGCGTTACTATCGAGATATTCGGGCTGGGCTCCATAACCCGCCAATGGATGATATGACGATTTCAAAAATCGCGAAGCAGGCTATCGAAGAGAAAAAAGAAAGCTAATATGATCAAAAAGCCGGATGAAACCGGCTTTTTTTATTTGGTAGAAAAGAGGACAAGCGTACCTTATGTCCCATCGCTCAGGCATGCTACAATTGATACAAATCATGGGAAAAGGAGCGATTTTTTTGAAGAAAAAGCATATGAAATGGCTGGTTTCCTCCATTATGCTGATGGCACTTTGTATCGGTCAGCCGTCATCAAGTGAGGGAACATCACCAGCCTGGTCAGTAGATGAATTCTTGAAAGACAGGGAAGGCACATTTGTGATACAAGAAGTAAAAGAAAAATCGCCATGGGTATATAACAAAAAAAGAGCGAACAAGCGCTTTGCCCCACAATCAACATTTAAAGTGGCAAATGCCCTCATCGGCCTCCAAACCGGCGCGGTGAGAGATGAATATGACATTAAATATTGGGACGGAGTAAAAAGAGAAATTGATAACTGGAATAAGGATCATACACTGGGCTCTGGCATGAGAGATTCAGTCGTCTGGTACTATCAAGCCATGGCGCGTGACATCGGGGAAGAACGCATGAGCCATTGGGTGAAAGCCATTCACTATGGCAATGAAGACATATCTGGTGGAATCGATCAATTTTGGTTAAGCAGTTCGTTGCGCATTTCTCCAATAGAACAAGTCCATTTCCTCAAACAGCTATATGAAGAAAGTCTCCCATTTGACCTATCTGTCATGAGAACGGTCAAACGAATGATGATACAAGAAGAAGAGAAACATGCCACCCTATACGGAAAAACAGGCTCCGGCTCAGGCATTGGATGGTACGTAGGCTTCATCAAACATAAAAACAAAACCTACATCTTCGCCACAAATATCGAAGGCACCGGACTAGAAGCAAAAGAAATCACCTATCGTATTTTGAAAAAATATCATTTGATTGAAGCATCCGTTTAGGATGCTTTTTTATATGAAAAAGGAGATATATTGATAAGTTGATGATATATGGGTTAGTTTGAAAGGATGATATATTTATAGAAATATATTGAAGTTTCATTTCAAATATATTATTATATATGGCGTAATGTTACAAATGTTACAAATGTTACAAATGTATGATAAGGAGATTAATATGAAACTAAAAAGAAAAGTAAAATGGAAAAGGAATATCGCAGCACTATTAGCCTTTGTGATGCTTTTATCAATGTTTCCTTCTGATATTTTTGCAGAAGAACATGACGAAAATACAAAATCAAGTCATAATCGCTTAGAAAAATTAGATGATTCAAAAGCCCTTGAAATGGCAGGGATTGACGAAGACGAAATTGGAAAAGACGGAGAAGTTCTTTCAGAAAGAACAGAAAACAGCAAGCTTTTTTATGAAGGAGAGGGTGTATTTACACAAGAGGTATATCCTGACCCTATTCATATAAAAGAAGCATCAGACGCTGAGTGGGAGGACATCTCTCCTGAATTAAAGACGATCTCGCAAAAAGAAATAGAGACAGAAAATGCGAGATTAGAATCAACTTTTCAAAAGCAAATGAAGCAAGGTCTATATGCTACATTTGAACACAAGAAGCATCAAATTGAATTTTCAATTTTAAAAGCTTCAGGGAAAAACAAATCAGAAATCAATTCCAAGGATACCTCAGCACAATTTAAAGAGAACACCAATGAGCTTACATATGAAGAGGTATTTCCAAATATAGATTTACGATCATTTACCTTTAATGAAAACATCAAAGAAGATATTGTACTCAATCAATATGATGGCTACAATTCTTTTACATTTAAAATAAAGACAGATCTAACTGGAGAAATTGAGGAAGATGGGTCTATTACATTTTATGATCAGAAAAAACGGACCATTTTTCAAGTACCAAAACCGTTTATGACGGATTCTAATTTAGATGAAAAGTCAGGTGAAGTGGCTCGCTCAGAAGATGTGAGCTTTAAACTAGAAAAAGAAGACGATGGCTATTTACTTCGTGTGACTGCTGATGAGAAATGGCTTAAGGATCCTGAACGAGTTTATCCTGTGTCTATCGATCCATCGACTTCTTTATCTGTGTCAGCAGACACATTCATCATGAGTAAATACCCAACAACAAACTATTCATCCTCTACGCAAAAATGGGATGCTAATCTGAAAAGTTATGTACTGAAAACCGGTTATTATGATAAAACAACTGGTACAAACTACGCCTTCATGAAGTTTAATTCATTCAAACCGATTCAAAATATGAATGTAACAAAAGCGACGCTCAAAACGTATGTTGCTCATTCATATTACGGGACGAAAGCAACTGGTCTTTGGCTGGATACAGTGAATGCCAACTATGATCATACAAAGCTGACATGGAACAATAAACCAAGTTCTAAAAACATCGGTAAAGCCAATGTATATAAAGGACAATGGGCGAGCTATGATGTGACATCAACCATCAAAGCTTGGAATAGTGGAACAGCTAACTATGGCTTTAAATTACATGCAAATGGAAATGGACAAGACCATTGGAAAAAAATAATCTCATCAACAAACTCAACCAATAAACCAGTCATTGAAGTAACGTATACCATTCCACAAGCAAATGCACCAACTGTAAAAGGTTTTAGTAATGGAAATGGGACAGGCTACTTCAATTTAAGTTGGAAAAAGGTAGCTGGCGCAAAAGGTTACAAAGTGTGGCTATACAATGGAAAAGAGTATGAAGCCATTTCAGTTGGAAATGTGGCATCATGGAGTACAAAAGGAAAGAATATATGGCCAACAGCGAGAGAGATAGCAGCAAAAAAATATAAACTTCATTTAGACGGAAAAGGTGGCACTGAATTAGCAGTTGATCCTTCTCCAGTTTACAAAAACTCAGGCGGTAAGTATGCGACAAGTAAAAATTACTGGTTAGCTGTAAGTGCGATTTTTGACCAAGGTGAAGGCGCAATGTCAGCAAAGGTAAAACCTGTCGTGCCGAATGTTGCTAGAGCGAAAGCACCTAGTACAAAAGGATTCAATAATAATAACGCAACAGGTTACTTTGATCTTTCTTGGACTTCAGTTTCCGGTGCAACTGGTTATAAAATACAAATGTTTAATGGGAAAAGCTATGAGACATTGGATCTTGGGAATCAAACATCATGGTCAACTAAAGGGAAAAAAGTATGGCCGACACCTGCTGAGATTAAAGCAGGTAAATATGCATTGCACCTGCAAGATGGAAAAGGTGCTGAGCTTCCAATTCATCCTGGTCCGACTTATAAAAATGCTGGAGGAGATGCGGCTCAAAAACACTATTCCTTCAGAGTGATTGCCTACAATAAAGATGGAGAAGCTATTGCTTCACCGCCAGCTGGACCAACTTTACCTGATCTATCTAGACCAAAAGCTTTAGCTGGATATGCTTATACCAATACAAAAGAAAGCCAAACAGGTTATATCAATTTACATTGGGACAAAGTGAAAAATGCAAAAGGGTATAAAATTAACATCTATAATGGTAAGGCATATCAATCATTTGATGTGGGTGATGTCGATCATTGGACAACACAAAACAAGAATATTTGGCCGACTCCTACTGAAGTTAAAAGTGGGAAATATGTGCTTCATACAGATGATAAAGGCGGGGAATTAGCGCTAGACCCATCACCTGTATATGAAAATGCAAATGGAAATTATAAAGGACGCAAGAACTACTCCTTTACCCTTTCCGCATACGATGCAAATGGAGAAACCATTCCAACACCAGCCTTTAACCCGACATTCCATGAAGGGGCCGAATTCCTTGGAACAGAGGATTACTGGTCGATTATTGATATACCAGACGGCCAGCTTAATGGTGCAACTGGTAATGTGATTGTCAGTGAAGAAGAAATGTCGATTGATGGAAGAGGACCGGGGCTTGGAATTGGTCGAACGTACAACAGTTTAGATGCAGCTGACCACCTGTTTGGTCAAGGGTGGTACGCAGATGTAGAAACGAGTATCACGCCAACAAAAGAAGGTGCTATCTATCTTGATGAGGATGCTACAACCCATGTTTTTACAAAAAAAGCAGATGGCACGTATCAACCACCAACAGGTATTTTCCTTGAATTAACGGAATCAAAAGATGAATACATGTTAAAAACGAAGGATCAAACCTTTGCGCACTTTAGTAAAAACGGTGGGAAAATCACCAAGGTTGTAGATGGACATAAAAATACAACGACATATAAATATAATGAAAACAATCAGCTCACTTCAATGGAAGATGCATCTGGCCGAAAAATAACAATGGATTATGATGAAGATGGTCATATCATTTCGGTTCAAGGACCAAAAGGGAAAAAGCTTTCATATGAGTATGATGCAGGTTTACTAACGAAAGTCATAGATTCAGATGGAACAAGTATCTCATATGAATACGATAAAGAAGGCAGATTGATTAAACAATTCTCTCAAAACAGCACACAAGATCAGCCTGTTTTTACAGAATACCAATATGAAAATCACCGTTTAGTCAAAGCGATCAATGCAA
The DNA here is from genome assembly GCF_049895685.1 of Bacillus sp. DC4300-2b2. Classification (NCBI taxonomy): domain Bacteria; kingdom Bacillati; phylum Bacillota; class Bacilli; order Caryophanales; family Bacillaceae; genus Bacillus; species Bacillus sp. DC4300-2b2. Next base: position 539,399 of record NZ_JAFCSW010000003.1, on the reverse strand, counting down.
AAAAAGAAACATTTGAGTACGCATATGATATGTCTAAAAAGACACTCATGCTGACGCAGCCAAACGGCCGGAAAATACAGTATACGTATAACGAAGCAGCCAATCCAATTCAAGTTGTAGATGATGCGGAAGGTTTGAAGATTACGACCAAAACCAAATATGAAGGAAATCAAATCGTTGAAGAAGCTGATCCGAATGATGTAGAAAAAGGGAAAGCTTCAGAAAGCTATTCGTATGATAAGAACGGCAATGTTATTCAAGCAAAAGATGCTTATGGCACAGAAACCTACGAGTATAACAAAAACAATGATGTCACTAAAGTGAAAGATACAGAAGGAGATATTACAGATATCGCCTACGATGGATTAGATGCTGTATCTGAGACAGATCAAAGTGGAAATATGTCTTCAGCAAGTATTTATGATTCTTACGGGAATTTAATACAAACGAGTAAAGAACTTGCTGCAGGCGCGAGTATTTTGAAAAATGGCAGTTTTGAAGATACGCTAACTGGCTGGAAGCTTACAGCATCTAAGGATGATGGGAAATTAGCGCAAATAGCTGGGAAAAGTGGTGCGTTATCGGGGGGCCGAGTATTAGAGGTCAGTTCACAGTCGACAACTGAAGGAACAGAACTTGGCTATTCTTCGGCTACACAAGAAGTAACACTAGAGCCAAATACGACGTATACACTAAGTGGGAAAATAAAGACAGAACTAACGAAAGCAAGAGCATTTTTTAACATTGATTTAAGAGATACAAACAATAAACGAATTCAATGGATCAGCAACGGGTACAGCACATTATCAGGCAAAAACGATTGGACAAAACGCCAAGTTTCGTTTACGACGCCATCTCATGCAGGCAAAGCTGTGATATATATGGAAGTGGATCATCGAGATAAGGCTGGAAAAGGAAAAGCCTGGTTCGATGAGATTCAGCTGGAAAAAGGCGAAGTTTCATCAAGTTATAATCCAGTCAAAAATAATTCCTTTACGGATAAAACAACAAGCTGGAGCGGAACAGGTGGTTCATTAGATAATGAAGAAGGCTTTAACGATGACGTTTCGTTAAAAATGACAAGAACTTCTTCAACTCAAGCAAATGCCATCTATAAACAATCTGTACCGATTGAACAAAGTGCGAATGATCAATCTGTGTATGTCACCTTGACTGGGATGTCTAAGGCTGAAAATGTTAAAGCCTCAAATGAAAATGATTACTCACTTCAAGCGTCCGTTACGTATACAGATGGCACAACAGGAACGTTTAATGCGAAATTCCCAACCGGTACACAGGAGTGGAACCGAGCGGCGGTTGTCATACCAAAAACAAAATCATTGAAAAAAGTCGACGTTCAGATCGTTTTCCAAAAAAGCGCGATTGGAACGGTTTGGTTTGACGATATCCGTCTAGTAGAAGGAAGTCTTTTAACGAAAACCACTTACGACGAAAAAGGGAACTATGCAGTTAAAGAAGAGGATGAGCTTGGTTACTCATCTCAATCTGCCTACGATGAAACAGGCAAAAAACTTTCTGAAACAGATGCGAAAGGCGAAAAAACAACATTTGAATATGACCAGGCTGATCAGCTGAAGAAAATCACTTTATCTAACGGGACATCCATTGTGAGAACGTATGATAAAGAGGGCAATGAACAGTCGAAAACCATTCGTGCAGAGTCAGATCAGACGTATCAATTCGAATACGACCTCATGGGCAAATTAACAAAAACTATTGATCCATTAGGGAATGTGTTGAAAAGTGAATATGATGCGAATAGCAACTTAATTAAAACCATTTCTGCAAATGGACATGAAGTGTCTCTCACGTATGATGGAACAGACCGAGTGAAATCCAAGTCATACAATGGAACAGAAAAATATAACTTTAGCTATGATAAAAACGGAAACGAAACAACGGTTGTCAACAAAGAACAAAACACAACCAAAAACAGAACGTTCGACCAACAAAACCGCATTACAAAGTTAGCAGAGCGTGGTAGCAGCCAAACTTGGACGTATCCAGCCGATTCAGATAAACTGAAATCCTTTGAATGGACACACGGAAATCAAAAAGGGACGAACCAATTCAGTTACAATAAGCTTGATCAAATGACGCAAATGAAGGATTCGAGTTCTACGTATTCGTTTGATTATGATGAAAATGGAAATGTTCAGTCCTTTATTACAGGTAACGGCAGTGGTGCTAGCTTTGCTTATGATGAGCGCAATTTAATTAATGATTTGCATATTGGAACAAACCAAGGCACAACGATCTTAAACGAAGCTTACGAATATGATCAAAATGGAAACAGAATAACGATTGATCAAGGAAGCAACGGGAAGATTCGTTATGAATATGGAAAATTAGATCAATTGATCAAAGAAACTCATCCAGATGGCACGGTCATTGAGTACACATATGATGGGTTTGGAAACAGAAAAACCGTCACGACTGAAAAAAATGGCACTAAAAAAACAATCAACGCATCATTCAACATCATGAACCAACTGACAAAGGTAAATGATGAGACTTTAACTTATGACAAAAATGGCAACCGAACGTCTGACGGGCAATTCCTTTATGAATGGGATGCAGAAGATAACATTACAGCCATCACGAAAAAAGGGGAAGACAAGCCATTTGTCACTTACAAATATGATGAGCGTGGATATAGAATTCAAAAAACAGTGAATGGAAAAGTCACCAATTACTTTTATGACGGCGACAGCCTGAATGTTTTATACGAAACAGATGGAGACAACGAAGTCACAAAAACATACACATACGGTGAGAGTGGACAACTCCTTGCATTCACACAAAACGAGAAAAAATATTTCTATCACTACAATGCACACGGTGATGTCATTGCCATCACAAATAGTGCAGGAAAAATCGTTGCTGAGTACGAATACGATACATGGGGCGTCCCAACAAAGGTAAAAGAAGATGAAGAAGTAAAAGGCAACCCATATCGCTATGCAGGTTACCGCTTCGACGAAGAAACAGGACTTTACTATTTAATCGCACGCTACTATGAACCCAAAAACGGCGTATTCCTATCACTTGACCCAGACCCAGGAAGCGATGGAGATGCACTAGATCAAAACGGATATACCTATGGAAACAACAACCCAGTCATGAATGTGGACCCAGACGGCCATTGGGTATGGTTTGTTGTCAATGCAGGATTTGCGGTATATGATGGGTACAAAGCACATAAATCAGGAAAAGGTTGGAAGGGTGTGGCGGTAGCAGCCGCATCAGGATTTTTGGGTGGTGGAAAGTTAAAGGGAGCAAAAAAAGTATTTAGTGCTGGGAAGAAGTCTTATAAACTTTCAAGGAAGAAAGTTAAAGCAAAAAGAACGTATTCTAGTTATAGAAATGTTACTAAAAAAGGTTCAAGAACTAAGAATTATTCTACAAATGTAAGTAAGAGGGAATTTGAAAAAAATCTTAGAAGACAAGGATGGAAAAAATCTGTTCATAATGGAAATGTCATTACAATGACAAAAGATGGACGGAAATATTCATTGAGGAGTCATGCTAAATCAACACCCTTCCCTACCGCAGAATACACACCTAGAGGGAAAAAGAAATTCACCCATAAAATTAGATTAAAACATTAGAGGAGGATATAGTGGAAAATTTGTTTATTACTGATCCAAAGGAATTTAAGCATTATCAGTCTTTCATTAATGGAATCTATGATGATTCCAAAACATTTCCTGATCAAATTTTTAAAACATTACCAAAGCACTTTTTGTTCGAAGAATTTCATTGGTTATTATCGGATGACAGTTGGGAGATGTTAAAAAATCTAGCTATATATCATAAAGATGAATATATATTAATGGCTGTATTAGATAATCAGAAAAGTATAGATAATTTTTATCGTGATTTTGGTTATTACTATTGGGTTAAATTACCTTTAAACATCTCATCAAATAATTACCTTGATATTTTAACGGATTTCCCAAAAAATAATGTTAATGATAGTATTATGAATATTGCTTCAAGAGTGATATGGGTTTCCCCATCTGCCAAATGGATGATTTATGCGGAAAGGGGTTATGAAATAGGAGTATTAGGAACGAGTGAAATAGAGCTCAAGAATAATCAAATTTTTAAAACATGGAGAACTTTGGATGAGGTCGTATTAGATTGGATTTCAGTTGTATTCCCAAACCAAAAGCTTCCTTCTAATTTTACAAATGAACTAATTCAGAATTACTCCAATAATGATCAATTATAATGTTAATTAAGTTGTTAGTTTCATTTAGACCTTTGTTCCCTTGTTCCTAACATAAATCCTCTTCTTTATTAATGAGAAGAGGATTTCTTATTTCAAAAATAACTCACTCTGGCTACGATTTCACATTTCACTTGTTCTGAAAAGAGTTAATACTTAAGATAAAAAAGTTTCTCAGCATGAAGTACGATTTAAGAAAGTGGTGAGTCTTATAATGGGTGGTAAATGGTTATTAGATGGAAAAATCCAGAATCAAATCCCTGATTTCGATATCAACTATCTAAAGCAAATCAATGAAATTCACTACTTTAAAGAGTATAATGAATATGACGACTTGATCAATTGTTTTGCTCTTGCACATCCCATATGAATCTAGTATCGAATTGAATGGTGCTAGTTTATCTACATATCTGCTACTCATGTTTCCCCATCCCAACATAGAAAGGTGCAATGACATTGAATCGAATCTTGAAATGGCTCTTATTTGCGGCGGTCATCGCTGGATTATTGGTATGCGCATTCTTTGTGTTCCGTTTCAACCAGCCTAAGCCGACGACAAACATCCATTATGCAGACACACAAAATAAACAGCAAACACTCGATATGTATATGCCGAAGGGCAAAGATGAAGATAAAAAGAAGAAGCATCCAGTCATGATCTATCTCCATGGCGGCGGCTGGACAGGCGGAGATAAGAATAGAGTCGCTTCTAAAGCTGATTATTTTACAGGTCAAGGGTATGTGTTTGTTTCAATGAATTACAGGCTTCACCCTAATGCCAACTATGAGCAGATGGCAGATGATACGGCAAACGCCATTAAATGGGTGAAGGATCATGCGGATGAATATCAAATTGATTCATCAAAAATCAATGTCATGGGTCACTCGGCGGGCGGTCATTTGACGGCATTGGTTGCTACGGATTCGACCTACTTAAAACGTGTAGGGCTGTCGCCAAAAACGATCAATTCCATTGTGGTTCTAGACGGGCCGTTAAACATCAATCAATTTATACAAGCCATCCCATCGTACAAAAAAGTCTTTGGCAAACAAGAGAAGAACTGGACAAAGGCATCACCTGTCACTTATATGAATCAAAAGAATGTACCGCCTGTCTATTTGGTCACGGGCTGGGAAAATCCTGAGGTGTACCGATTTGCAGAAAAACTGAACCATGATAAAGGCTCTCGGTTTGTTTTTCGGGTGCATACGCTGAGCCACAGTGACCTGAATAAATGGTTTGGATCAGACAGAGCGCCAAAAGAAGCACAAAAAATGACAGAGGCTGTGATGGCTTTTGTTAAAAAACAAAATCAATAACGAAGACCATATGTTCGACAATCCATTTTGTTGCAGTTATGATAAAACCTAAGTGGTTTGTTATTAAAGGAGTGTATGTCGTTGTCATCACGAATGGAAAATAAAGTGTTTAACTGCGAAAAGGAGCTGACGCTGAATATTATCGGCGGTAAGTGGAAAATGCTGATTTTATGGCATCTTGGCAGAGAAGGGACAAAACGTTTTGGTGAGTTAAAGTCGTTAATGCCTGGGATTACGCAAAGAATGCTTGTGAATCAGCTAAGAGAATTAGAGGAAGATCACATTGTGCACCGGGAGGTTTATCCTGTCGTCCCGCCAAAGGTTGAGTATTCTCTCACAGAACTAGGAGAAAGCTTAATGCCGATTTTAGAGGCGATGTATGATTGGGGAAAACAATATCTCGACAGCAATTTCTTAAAAGATGATAAATAGAAAGACTACCGATTGTAGACAAAGGGCTAAAATTACTTTATTTTAGCCCTTTGTCTTTACCCTGAGATACTGCCCAAAAGACAGTATCTTTTTTGTAACCATATGAGGAAAAGTATAGTATGTAAAAAAAAAGTGCGTACTTACATTGCGTCATTCCTGTTGTTATACTCATTTCATCGTTCAAGATGCATCATCCGCGGAGCTCTTGAAGATGAGATGAAAAACGGGAGTGAAAGTTGATGAAATTACAATTAGCATTAGATTTAGTGAATATACCAGAGGCAATTGAGCTGATCAAAGAAGTAGAAGCATCCATTGATGTGGTCGAAATTGGGACACCTGTTGTAATTAACGAAGGGCTTCGTGCTGTAAAAGAAGTCAAGAAGGCTTTTCCGAATTTACATGTACTCGCTGATCTAAAAATTATGGATGCTGCCGGCTATGAAGTGCAGCAGGCATCTGAAGCTGGAGCAGATATCGTCACCATTCTTGCAGCGGCAGAAGATATGTCCATTCAAGGAGCGGTGAAAGAAGCGAAAGCAAGAGGAAAACAAATTTTAGTTGATATGATTGGCATCAAAGATATCGCAGGCCGTGCAAAAGAGCTGGATGCGCTTGGAGTCGATTATATTTGTGTGCATACAGGCTATGACCTGCAAGCGGTTGGTCAAAACTCATTTGCTGATCTTATGACGATTAAACAAGTTGTCAAGCAGGCGAAAACAGCGATTGCAGGTGGAATTAAGCTTGATACGTTACCTGAAGTCGTGAAATTAAACCCTGATTTAATCATTGTCGGCGGCGGTATCGCAAGCCAAGACAATAAAGCAGAAGTGGCTGCACAAATGAAGCAGCTGATCGCACAAGCATGAAGACCAGCGACTATGTGAAAGCCATTTTAAATGAGCTTTCTGATCATTCGTCTGCCATTCAAGACGAACAAGCAGAGTGCCTGGTCACAAGTATTTTATCTGCACAAAAAGTCTTTGTGACAGGTGCAGGCAGATCTGGCTTGATGGGAAAATCGTTTGCGATGAGACTTACGCATATTGGCGTCAAGGCATATGTAATTGGAGAAACGAATACGCCTTCCTTTACAGAAGAGGATCTTTTGATTGTCGGGAGCGGCTCTGGCCGTACAGAGTCTTTACTTGTCCTTGCAAAAAAGGCAAAAGCAATTGGCGGAAAAGTGGCAGCGTTCACGCTTTCTGCTGAGTCACCTTTAGCTGATCTATCGGATGAATTCATCTTATTGTCAGGTGCACCGAAGGATCAACAGGAAGGAAACCATCATACCATTCAGCCAATGGGCTCACTATTTGAGCAGTCGCTTCTTCTGACATACGATGCGGTCATTTTAAGGTTAATGGAAATAAAAGAGCTTGACACACATAAAATGTACGGACACCATGCAAATTTAGAATAGGTATTTTCAAAGCCTTTCCTTTCTTAAAAGGAGAGGCTTTTTCATTTAAAACAAGATCAGAATCTTGACATCATCTAATTGATGTAACTATAATTGTTACATCGTTGAAGAAAAAGTGCAGCACGGAAGGAAGATGAAGATGAAAGTACAAATTTGGTCAGATATCGCCTGTCCTTTTTGTTATATAGGAAAAAAACAGCTGGAAACAGCGCTAGAACAATTTCCAGAGAAGAAACAGGTAGAGATAGAGTTTAAAAGCTTTGAGCTTGATCCGCACGCACCTGTTGATGTCGATCATGACGTTCACGATATGCTTGTCAAAAAATATGGTATGAGCCGCAGCCAGGCCATGGCGATGAATGAGCAGGTGAAGCAGGCTGGTAAAGAGAAAGGAATCGATTTTCAATTCGATCCGCTCGTGTTGACAAACACTTTTGATGCTCATCGATTGGCGCAATATGCTGGTCAAAAGGGGAAAGGTGATTTCGTCATGGGAGAGCTGTTTCAAGCGTATTTTACAGATGGAAAGCATGTTGGTGACCGTCAAACTCTTTTAGACATTGCAGAAAAAGCTGGTCTTGATGAGAAGGAAGTACAGCAAGTTTTGGGCGGCGAAGCATTTGCCGATCATGTCCGAAAAGACGAACAAGAAGCGAGACAGCTTGGTATCAATGCTGTTCCGTTTTTCTTGATCAATGACAAGTATTCAGTTGCAGGTGCACAGCCAGCCGATACGTTCCTGCGTGCACTTGAAACAGCTTGGAAAGAGGAAGCAGCTCAAGCTGAGAAAACGGCTGCCACTTCATTTGAAGCGGCATGTGCAAATGGCGTATGCGCAGTACCTACCCCTAAAGAAGAAGCGTAATAGGCAAATTCCCTATCTTTCTAAAAGATGGGGATTTTTGTTGATTTAATATAAAGTTTGCTTCATAATTAAGGTATATTAATTATGAAGGTGATAAAAGTGATATCCAAAACAGCTATGATCCAAGAGCTAAACAATATCGAAGCTCGCATCCATCAAAAGCTCCGATTAGAGTTTGAAGAATTATTTGTAGATGAGTTAACCGATAAGCAGCATATTGTACTGAATTTTATTGAGCAGAAAGGGGGAAGTTCTCCTATTCAAATTGCCCAGCAATTAGGGATCACTCAAAGTGCAGTGAGTCAATTGTTAAACACGCTTGAAAAAAAAGAATGGATTTGCCGCAGCATTAACCCGCATAATCGGAGGGAATTGCATGTTGAACTTTCTGAGAAGGCCATAACGTACCTAGAGAATATGAGAAAGGTAGAGCTTGCGATTATTGAAAAATATTATTCAGCATTATCCTTCGATGAGATCTCCACATTGACATCGATTTATGAAAAGCTTGATCAATTGATCCCACATCAAAACGAAGAGAAAGGATGAGAATGAATGACGCTCAAACAAGAAGTACAGAGAATCGCTTCCTCTTATACAGAGAAAAAGAAGGACGCACTGCTTGTGATCGGATTGATTCATCAAGGGGAAACACATGTCTTTCATTTCGGGGATCACCCTATACAAAAGCGAGTGGAGCCAGAGGATGTCATTTTTGAGATTGGCTCGATTTCAAAAGTCTTTACGACAAGTATATTGTCAAGCATGTTGCAAAAAGGGCAGATAAAACTCGATGATTCGATTTCACTGTATTGTCCTCATATTCGAAAGAATCATCCCATTCAAATAGAGCAGCTGGCAACCCATACGTCTGGACTTCCTCCGCATCGTCTTCTTAGAGATTTGCAGCTATGCTTCCTTCCTAAAGTGAGAAGAGATATGTTCTGTCAATATTCACTCGATGAATTAATGAAACTGTTAAACTCGAAAAAGTGGAATCAGCCAAAAAGCTTTCCATCTCGTTATTCCAATGTGGGTGTGGGGCTGCTTGGTTTAATCATGGGCTGGTCTCGTCACAAAACATATGAACAGCTATTGATGGAATATATCGTGGATGAGCTTCATCTATCAAGTACCTTTATTGCTATCAAGGATGATATAAAATCAAAGATGATCTTAGGTCATCGAGAAAATGGTAAAGAGGTTCCGCCGCTTCATATGCTTGACTATCAAGGAGCTGGCGCTATTCGCTCGACCATCACAGATTTATTGTCATTTCTCTCGGCCCATCTACACGCAGATGCGGATTCTTTTTGGAAACTCACGCATGAACCAAGACGGGATATGGGCAGGAACATGTCAATGGGACTCGGCTGGGTCATCGATGACACAGGACTCATTTGCCATAATGGGGCGACGTCGGGATTCTCCAGCTTTATGGGCTTCCGCCCGCATTCCAAAGCAGGCGTGGTCGTTTTATCCAACTACCGTAATCGAATCACGCAAGACTCTCCCGATCGTATAGCGTATGATCTGATGGATATGCTGGAATCTAAAATAAAATGAGCCACCTGAGGCAAGGGCTCATTTTATTCGTTTGATCGTTTCACCTGGAACCAATTCAGGCTCGTAAAACGTTTGATCAGGGAGATTCTTTTTCCCTTGTACTTTTTTAATCATCCAGTCTGCTGCATCACGGCCCATTTGCTCCTGTGGATGGGTCAGTGTTGTCAGCTTCACATGGGCATTTTTCTGGGCAATATACGAATTATCCTGTCCAATAATCGAGAGATCATCTGGAATGGACAGCCCGATTTCGCTGCATACATTGGCTACTTCTAAACCCACCTCATCGTTATAGCAAACAAGAGCAGTCAGCTCATGCTGGTGCGCCATCAGGAATGTGTGAATTTGCTCTCCCAAATGCTGCTTCGATTCTGTATCGAAAAAGAGCACATGCTCAGGCAGGAAATTAAGCTTCGCTTCACCTAGCGCTTGAATATAGCCCTTCATTCGATATTTTCCCTGTAAATCATCTGTTTTTGAAATAAGTCCAATTTGCTGATGGCCTGAGGTGATCAGCTCTTTTGTGGCTAAATAGCTGGATTTTACATCATCTAAACAGAGAAAAGGAACCTCTAGCTGCTCATAATAGGCATTGATCATAATGAGCGGTACATCCTGTTCTTTAAAGGATAAGTAGTACGAAATGTTTGGATTATATAAATTGCTTTTCGTCGGCTCGACAATAAGTCCGTCCACCCCAAAAGACAGCATCATCTCCAGCGCTTTTTTCTCCTGCTCAACATCGTTATTTGTACTTGCCAGTAACAAGGAATAGTTCTCTTCGTTTAATCGGCTTTCAATGCCTCGAATGATAGAAGGGAAAATGTAATCGGATATGTATGTTGTAATGACCCCAATCGTTTTCATATGTGCATGTCCCGCAGGTTTTGTTTGATATTGATTGGTCACAAATGTGCCTGAACCTTTTTCGCTGCGCAAAAATCCTTCGCTGGACAATTCCAAAATGGCTTTTCGAACTGTATGTCTGCTTACTTGATACATGTCTTGCAGGCTTGATTCGGTTGGAATGCGCTCCCCGATCCGATAATCCCCTGTGAGTATTTTGCTTTTTATATCATCAATAATGATCTGGTACTTCTTTTTCATCGTTTCACTTCTTTCTCAGTTGATCATCTACTCGGATTGAGAAGAAATTGTATGGACATATTTTAACATGGTTGTCGAATCAAAAACAGGCGCTTTCCTTTTCAGTCATGACCCCTCCAGAAAAAATGCAGGTTTTTGTCACATTATGTATGTACAACTATATTTATTATTGACATATGTACGTACAAATATTATATTGTGATTGTACCAGAGAATCAATGAATCTAGAAAAACAAAATTGAAACCGCTATCAAAATGGGGGTGAACGTAGATTGAATCATAAAGAGACGGCCAAAGCCTTGAAAGAAGGACGGACATCTTTAGGCATTGAATTTGGTTCAACACGAATTAAAGCGATTTTAATAGATGAGGAATTTCAGCCAATTGCACAAGGTGCATATGAATGGGAAAGTTTTCTCCAGGATGGAATTTGGACGTACAACTTAATTGATATCATTACAGGTCTGCAAGTGGCCTATCGAGAGATGAAAGAACAGGCCGAGCAAAAGTATGGTGTGACCATTCAAACCATTGGCTCAATCGGGGTATCAGCGATGATGCATGGTTATGTGGCATGTGATCATACAGGAGAGGTTCTCGTTCCGTTCCGAACATGGCGGAATGCAACGACCATCGAGGCGAGTCAAAAGCTGACAGATGTATTTCAATTTCATATTCCAGAAAGATGGAGCATTGCCCATTTGTATCAAGCGGTATTAGAAGAGGAAAAACATCTATCCCGATTAGAATATATGACCACTTTGTCTGGATATATTCACTGGCTGTTAACCGGAAAGCAGGCCATTGGTATTGGCGATGCGTCAGGGATGTTTCCAATTGATGACGAAACGAAGGACTACAATGAAGAAATGCTCCAGCAATTTGAAGCATTGATTGCAGAAAAAGGCTACCCGTGGAAGCTTCGCCACCTTCTGCCGCGTGTCTATTTAGCAGGCGAAGAGGCAGGCGTGTTAACGGCAGCAGGAGCAGCCATTTTGGATCAAGGAAAACATTTGCAGCCAGGCATTCCATTTTGCCCGCCGGAAGGTGACGCTGGAACGGGAATGGTGGCAACAAACAGTGTAGAAAGACGGACTGGGAATATTTCTGTTGGGACATCGGTTTTTGCCATGATTGTCCTGGAGCAGGATCTAAAAGGTATGTATCCAGAAGTGGATCTTGTCACGACACCGGATGGACTGCCAGTTGCCATGGTTCATGCGAATAACTGTACAAGTGACCTAAACGCTTGGATGAATATATTCAGAGAGGCATTTGAAGCACTAGGCATGCAAGTGGAGTCAGAAAGGTTATACGAATCGTTATTGCAGCAAGCTTTAGAAGCAGATCGAGATGGCGGCGGTCTCTTAAGCTATGGCTATTACTCTGGTGAAAATATTACGAGACTGCCAGAAGGAAGACCTCTTTTTGTCAGGTCTCCTGAAAGCCGCTTTAACCTCGCTAATTTCATGCGCACCCATTTGTTCTCCGCTTTTGGTGCTATGAAAATAGGCATGGACCGGTTAAAGGAACAGGAACATGTAGTGATTGACCGCTTACTAGGACATGGGGGATTATTTAAAACACCGCTCGTTGGACAAAAAATGGTTGCCGCAGCGCTAAATACACCTGTATCAGTCGTTTCAACAGCGGGAGAAGGTGGTGCGTTTGGGATGGCGGTCCTTGCTTCATATATGGTCCATCATCAGCAGCAAACATTGGCTGAATTTCTTACCCAACGAGTATTTGCCCATACATCAGAAGAACTCATGGAGCCCGATCCACTCGATGTCAAAGGCTTTGATGAATTTTTAAAGCGCTATCAAAAGGGGCTTCCGATTGAAGAAGCGGCAGTAGCGCATCTGCTGCCAAAGAAAGGAGTGACGACGGTATGCTAGATCGCTTAAAAGAAGAAGTGTATCAAGCAAATTTAGATTTGCCAAAATACGGACTTGTGAAATTTACATGGGGAAATGTCAGTGCATGTGATCGTGACAGTGGTTTGTTTGTGATTAAGCCGAGCGGCATAGCGTATGACCAGCTATCAGCAAAAGATATGGTCGTGGTGAACTTTGACGGTGAAGTGGTGGAAGGAGAATTCAGTCCTTCGTCAGATACAGCTACACATGCAGTTCTTTACAAACACTTTGAGGAAATAGGGGGCATTTCACATAGCCATTCTATGTGGGCAACCGTTTGGGCGCAGGCAGGTCTTGATTTACCAGCAATGGGCACAACACATGCCGATACATTTTACGGCGCCGTTCCGTGCGCTCGTTTTCTTACAGAAGAAGAAGTCAATCGCGGTTATGAGGTAGAGACCGGCCGGCTGATCATCGAAACGTTTGAGAAAAGAAACCTAGATGTCATGGCGGTGCCGGGTGTATTGCTTCAAGGGCATGGTCCGTTTACATGGGGGAAGGATGCAAAAAGTGCGGTCACAAACAGTGTGATTTTAGATGAAGTTGCCAAAATGAACCTTTTTGCCAAGCAATTGAACGAATTTGCGGAGCCATTGCCGCAGCGAATTTTAGATAAACATTACTTAAGAAAACATGGAAAGCATGCGTATTACGGACAAAAACCTTCAAGATAAAGAAAAGAGGGATATCTATGTTAACAAGTCAGAAAAAAGAATTTTGGTTTATCGTTGGGTCACAGCATCTATATGGTGATGAAGCACTGCACAAAGTAAAAGAAAATGCACAAAAGATGACAGATACCTTAAATGAAAGCGGTTTACTTCCTTATCCAGTGATTTTGCAGGAACTGGCTGTCAGCGCCGATCAAATCACAAAGCTTATGAAAGAGGTCAATTATCGCGATGAAGTCATTGGTGTGATGACGTGGATGCATACATTTTCACCAGCGAAAATGTGGATACGCGGGACCAATCTTTTGCAAAAGCCTCTTTTGCATCTTGTCACACAATATTATGAAAAGATCCCGTGGGACACGATCGACATGGACTATATGAATCTTCATCAATCCGCACATGGAGATAGAGAATATGGCTATATCAATGCACGTTTAAATAAACAAAACCAAATTGTGACCGGTCATTGGTCAAAGCCTGAAGTGCAGCAGCAAATTGCTGATTGGATGGACGTTGCGGCTGCCTATCATGAAAGCTTTCACATCAAAGTAGCCCGGTTTGGTGACAACATGCGGCATGTGGCCGTGACAGAAGGCGATAAAATCGAAGCGCAGATTCAATTAGGATGGACCGTTGATTACTTTGGAATAGGCGATCTCGTCGAATATGTAAATGCAGTAGAGGAAGAAGAGGTAGATGCATTATTTGCTGAGTATTTAACGCAATATGATGTGAATTATGGAACGTATTCAGTTGAAGAATGGGAAAAAAGTGTCAAGGTGCAGGCGCGATATGAGATCGCCATCAAACGTTTCTTAGATGAAGGCGGCTATCATGCCTTTACAACAAACTTTGAAGATTTACATGGGATGAAGCAGCTGCCTGGACTTGCGGTACAGCGGCTGATGGCAAAGGGATACGGCTTTGCTGGGGAAGGCGATTGGAAAACGGCCGCACTGGACCGCTTATTAAAAGTGATGAGCCATCATCAATCCACTGGTTTTATGGAGGACTACACATATGAAATGACGTCTGGACAGGAAGCGGTGCTGCAATCTCATATGCTGGAAGTAGATCCAGCGCTCGCCCATACAAAACCCGTCATTGTCGTGTCTCCACTTGGGATTGGAAACCGGGAAGATCCAGCACGTCTTGTATTTGATGGAAAAGCAGGCGAAGGTGTTGTTGTTTCCATAGCGGATTTTGGAACACATTTCAAATGGCTGATACAAGAAGTCGAAGCCTTTGAGCCGGAGGAAGCTGCACCACATTTACCAGTTGCGCGTGTATTGTGGAAAATCAAACCGAATTTTCAGGATGGCGTCAAAGCATGGATTAAGCAAGGCGGAGGCCATCATACAGTCGTGTCTCTCAATTTAACGGTTGATCAAATTGTTCAATTTGCAAAGCTTGTCAATGCAGAATATGTGGTTTTATAGAAGAAGGGTGAAAGGTCTTCTACTGTTTACAGTGGAAGCACAGGGAGAAATGAAAGCGGTTAATTAAGTGAGGGGGTCATCCACTTGGAGAAAAAAGTGTCAAGCAAATTTATCTTCTTTTTCGGGTCCTTTGCAGGCATCTTATTTGGGTATGATATTGGTATTATTGCAGGGGCAGAAGGACATATTCAGGAAGAATTTCAGCTCAGCCCATTATGGCTTGGAATTGTTGTCTCTTCATTAATGGGCGGGGCCATCATTGGCTCCATCTTAAGCGGTCTCTTAGGGGATAAATTTGGCCGCAGAAAACTCATTTTGGTCTCATCCGTTATCTTTTTTGTCGGGGCTATCGGATCAGCTGTCGCACCTGAAGAGATTTCACTCACCATCGCTCGTATCTTTTTAGGGACAGCAGTAGGAACAGCCTCATCATTGGTTCCGGCTTACATGTCTGAAATCGCTCCTGCTAAAATCCGCGGGAAATTATCTGGACTCAATCAGCTCATGATTGTAACTGGACTCTTGCTCAGCTATATTGTCGCGTTTGTGTTTGAACCCATCCCAGACAGCTGGCGCTGGATGCTGGGAAGTGCCGCTTTATTTGCGATCGTGCTTTATATTGGCATGCTGAAGCTTCCTGAATCTCCGAGATATTTGATTAAACACGGAATGGCTCATAAAGCACGAGAGGTATTAGGATCACTGCGTTCTTCCCGTGAAGAAATTGAATCAGAAATGCAGGAAATTTTAGAAGTCGCCAAAGAAGAACGCTCGGGTATTCGTGAATTGTTTCAAAAGAAATTCAGAATGGCTCTTTTCATTGGGGTTGGAATGGCGACCCTTCAGCAAATTCAAGGCGCGAACTCCATTGTCTATTATGCAACGAGTATCGCTCGGAATGTAGGCCTTGCGCCGCAGGTCGCCGCAGGTTTTACAGTCATTGTCGGGGTCATTTTTGTCGTCACGACCGTGATCTTTTTACAATTTGTTGACCGCTTTGACCGCCGAACGATTCTCACTGTAGGGGGATCGGGCATGGCCCTTTCTTTCTTTGCCCCAGCCGCATTAGGTGCACTTGGCGTCAGTGAAGGAATTTTAAACTGGGTGACATTGATTTCACTTTGCTGCTTTATTTTGTGCTATGCCTTCTCGTGGGCACCGATCACTTGGATCATCATTGGCGAAATCTTCCCGCTTTCTGTCAGAGGCATCGGAGCAGGTATCTCTTCTGCCTTTAACTGGACCGGATCGTTAGCAGTTGGACTCGTTTTCCCTATTTTGGCTGATCAATTCAGCTTTGGGGTCATTTTCTCCTCATTCGGAGTCATCTGCTTAATCGGGCTGTTATTCACCCGTTTTGTGCTAGTCGAGACAAAAGGAAGAAGCTTAGAGCAAATCGAAACCGATATGGCTGCACGTGTATAAAATAAAGAAAACCATCTATCCCATGTGGATAGATGGTTTTTTTACTCAAGCGTCTGTTTGAGCTCATCTGGCAGTAAATCAATTAATTGATCATAGGATGACAAATCCAGCACTTCAAGCAGCGCGTAATATTTCGCGTAAATTTCACTCAGCTGATCAGGATGATTGGTTTGATATTGATTCAGATGTAATTGAGTTAGTTCTAGTGCAATGTCTAGCTTGTTTCGTTCGAATGGCTGTGTCGTGTTGATCATATCGTTCACCTCTTATTTGATGATGAGTAGAAAAAATGCAGTGAATAAAAAGAGCTTATGTGTTGTTTTCATGGATGTCCTATCTTCTCAATATATCATTTGTATAATATGTTAAAATTGTCCTTTTGTAAATAAAGAGAAAACTAGATAGAAAGTGGATTTCTTTAAAAATAGACATGCATCTAATCACGAAAGATAACTCTAACATACGATAGAGTGTAAGTGAAAGACAACTTGAAGGGGTGTTAAGATGAGCCGAAATCGATTAGATGATTTCTTCTTTGGACCTCGCCGAGAAGAAACGGTTGTTTTCCCTACACGTCAAATTGTCAACACAAGAACGAATGAACAAACGATCAGAAAAATTCATCCAACGCATATCACAAACGTCAATAAAAACATTAAAAGAATAGAAAACTACTATCCGGTCACTGAATCGACTCACAACGAGTATATTGTAGAAGAATACGATTGCGGCAGTGATATCAAAAACCCTTGCTGCCGCCCGGTGAAGCGCTGTAAGTGGTAATGAAGGGGCATCCTTTTATGGGATGCCTTTTGTATGTCTAACGTTCCATTTCATTTAATTGTCCTTGATCGAGCTGGAAGAAACGATTTCCTAATTCTGAATAAAGGTAGCGCTGATGACTTGTAAATAAAACACATCGATGTGAGAATTCTTTTTTTAATAAAGAAATCGATTGTATTTGAGAGGCTTCATCAAGAGAGGTAAAAGGCTCATCAAGAATAATCAGCTCTGGTGATCTTGCCACCATACTATTAAAAAAAAGTTTATATCTCATGCCCAATGAATACTGTTTGACAGGCATTTTTAGGGCATGAGTTAAATCAAATGCATCACAAAGCGATAGAAAGGTCTCTTTGTATAAAACCTTTTCCGACTTTTTCATATTCCATAAAGACTGGATAAGCTCCATATGCTCCAAACCAGTGAGCGCATCATAGACTAAAGGTTTATCTGGAATGTACGCTACCAGACTTTTATATTGAGCGGTTCCAGGGTGATGCTGCCCGTTAAGTAAAATCGTTTCGGATGCTGAAGGAAGCAGACCTGCGATGATCTTTAAAAGTGTCGATTTACCGCTGCCGTTCTTTCCAATAATACAAGCTCGATCACTTTCTTTCAGATCAAATGACACATGATCGAGAAGGGGAGAAGTCTTTTCTGTTGTTTCATAGTGAAAAGATAGCTGAGACACTTGAAGATTAGCCATTGATGAATCCTCCAATAACAAACGCAGTCGTCACCAGCATATACAAGATCACAGTTGCTAAGGCAGCTTTTTTTGATCCTTCAGCATAGTAAATAATTCCATCATAAAGGATGCGTAAAAGATATAAGTTGAATAAGAAGGAAACTATTTGAATCAAGAGAAAATAGTGATCTAATTGTAACACCATCACACAATAGATCGCTGCACTATTCACTAATAAAAGAAATGCATTATAAACCAAAATAACAAGATACATTTTGCGTAAAATAAAAGCTTTATGAAAAAAATACATATAAATAGAAGTTAGAACAGTACTGAGAAAATTTAAAATGAAATAAAGCGGAATTGTCAGCAAAAAGATAAAAACAATGCTGGCAAGTTGTTTCCCAGTGGATAAAGGTTCATCTACTAACAAATCAATAATAAAAAATGTTAAAAAGACAGTCGACACAAATAATGATAGTAAGACAAGACCTATAATGGTTTTAATCGATTGATTCTGATTGAAAAATTGCTTAGGTCGTAGAAGTAGCTCCATGGAACCACATTCCCCTTTCTTCTATGGTAGATGTACATGGCTAACGTATTGCTCTAAAAGAGATGCTATGAATAAAAGAACGGCTGCTGCAAAAATCAATTGAAGCACAGTTAGGATCAGTTTTTTTAATTCAATTGCTTCTCCTTTTATAAATCGATAAAGATAAATAAAAGGAAAAGAGCTGACGATTGAAAACAGAATTAATCCAAGAACTTCTACAAAAGCATGAGGCAGGAGTCCTGTGAATAGCTGCTGCGCTTCGTGATTGACAATCAGATACTGAACGAGTTTGCCAATAATGTAGCCGTTGTAAAAAAGAATGCCTGCAGACATGATCCCACCTGTAAAAGCTCCGATGCCTAATATCGCCATTCCAACTTGTAAATTGTTTAAGAAAATAGATAGAAAAAACATCTCTTCATCCTTTTTAAGATAAGGAATCTGATCATAAGGAAGAAGGCTTCCAATTAGCACTGCTGCAATAAAGATAGCAGCGTAGAGGTAACCGAGGCGTAGAATCAGTCTATTCTCCGATAAAAAATATTTTATTTTTTTCAACATATTCAATCCCTTTATAGATGGTCTTGCGGCATAATACCCAGCAAATCACGGAAACAATCACAAAATACAAAGCAAACAGAACGCTAACGAGACTTGTAGAATGCTGCAAAATAGGTAGAAAAGAGGTCAAAATCATATAGTACATGAAAGGCAACACGAGAAAATTCCTAGCAAAGGCCTGTCCTTTATCGATAACATCTATTTCTTCATTGGTTGTCCCTATTTCATGCTCGTGAATAAAATTGAATTTCGTTATGAATGGAAACAAATAAAGCTGAATCAATGGAAAAATGAAAAAGCCAACTCCCAATGCCACCAATTGAATAAGCATCTGAACATCAAAAAGTTGATATACACTAATGATTGTTAGATTAATGAACAATAGAAAGAGTGATGGTATGGAAAATAAACAATAAAATAACTGGATTTTTGATAAGAAAAACTGCATAAGAGATGTTTGAGAAAGTCCATAAAGCCAAATATTCTTTTTTTCAGCACTTAAAGAAAATATAGAAGGGGTCAGCATTCTCATTTCATATGTTTGATTAGCTAAAATCATCACATTTAATGTGAATAATAGCTGAACTTGCAAGGTATGATGATCAATAATCGAGATCAAAGCGGTCATAACCCCGACATAGAAGAAGGCTTCATATGACATGAACATATAATTAAAAAACTCTTTAGACAGCAGCCACCTTTTTTCTTTTAGCACCTTAAGATCTTTTTGAATCAGCATATTCTTTTGAAACAGCGAGCTCTGAATTTTATCAAGGGCTTGAAAGTACCAATAAAATAAATCTCTAAAATGTTTTGAGCTTTGATCATGCTCTTTTCCAGTCGGAATCCAGCGAACAGGGAGCTTCATAACGAGTGTTGCAGCTAATATCACGACGAAAAATGTGACAGGTGAAGTAAAAAGCGCAAGAAATTGTAGAAATACCGAATCCTGTGAAAATAAAGCATGATGGATTTGTTGAAGATTATTCTGATATAAAGACATCAAGTTGTTTGAAAGTGTCATCCAAAACGCATCTTCTGCAAGCGAAGAAATTGATTGAAAAAGTTGTCGGAAAGTGTGATAAAAAGGGAAAATAATGTTTGATATTAGAACCCTTCCGAATAAGAAGAAGAGTAAAGAGATGCTGGCGAAAAAAAGAACACGAACAATCCCAATTTTTTTTACGACAATGTTATAGATGTAAGCACCAAATATCTTATTACTGACGATAAAAAGTAAGAAGCCTGTCAATATAACATTGAGATGCTTCAACCAGAATATCCAGTCATGTGTTTGAGCAATGAAATATTGAAAAAGGAAATAGATCAAATAAGTACTCAAGCTTGTAAATAGAAGCCAAACCAACTCTGAAAATAAAAGCGTTTGAAAAAGGCGTCTCGAGGAAACAGGTGCAAGCTGTATCAACTCTTCAAAAGGAAGAATATGCGTTCTTCTATAAGATTCAATTCCTTTGACAATAGAGAAAAGGAACAAAAATATCACAAAAGCACTATCCCATTCTATTTGATAGACCGGGGAGTAAAGATAAGAAGAAATAACGAATACAATCAGGCAGCCGAATAAAGTATCTAGGATACAAGAAAATAATATGTACTGTTTAGATGAAAACGATTTAAAAAATGGAACCCTGCGTATGATAAACTGAGCTAGATTTGAATATTGTTGTTTCATTCTAATTGATAGAAGTAGTGATAATAACGGATATAACATCTTCTCACCTGCATAAAAATTTAAATAGAAGGAGAACAAAGTCTCCTTCTATTGGGTCATAAAATTGAATTACCAAGCAATAACAGCTTTACGGCCTTTTTTCTTAATTTCGTTTTTAAGGTACTGACGAATTGTCTCTTTACCAGCCGCTGCAATGAGAGAAAGACCACCTGATCCAACAGCAGTTAAAATGGAGACAATTGTTGTAACAGCCCCGCCCGCTTCAACCACGTTCAGAACAACAGCTGCAACACTGCCTGGAATACCAAATTCTTTTGCTAGATCAGCAACGGGCAGCATTTGTAGCGAGAAGGAAAAAAGAGCTAGCATAAGGAATCCTACTGCTAAAGCACCAAAAAGAACATGTAGTTTGATTTCGTTTTTTGTTTCCGTCATATCAAATTCCTCCCTTTTTTGTATTTTTATTACTATTATATCTTAAGGTATCTTTTAGTTCATCGCAATCCTTTTTTTTCATTTTTTTCATGAATTAGTTATAGATTAATATAAAAAAAGTGAGAAGATAAGTGAAAAAAGAATCGTTTTTGCTAGAATAAAACACGTAAAGATGATCGGAAATACCTTGTTTTACAGGTGGGGAAGCGATTCAGAGAGCCCAATATTCTTTGATCAAAATCTCCATTCAAGATAAAATTGGAATTATCCATCATTCTTTGGAGGCGATTTTCTGAATACTCGATTATTAACCCCAGATGATGCTGAAGAATATGCAGCACTCAGACTAGAAGCGCTGCGATTAAATCCAGAAGGTTTTGCGATGAGCTATGAGGAAGAGCAAATCAATACAAAGGACAAATATAAAGCGCGTTTTGCTTCGACTCAATCTATGTGGACTTTTGGCGCTTTTCATCAAGGGCAGCTTGTGGGAGCAGTCACGCTCATCCAAGAAACCTTGCAGAAGTTAAAGCACCGAGCGAATTTGACTGCGATGTATGTAAAAGCTGATGCCCGCGGAATGGGAGTAGGCAATGCTTTAATGACGAAAGCTCTTTCCTTTGCGCAAGAACAGCAGGACATCGAGCAAGTGTATTTATCAGTGGTGACAACTAATCACTCAGCAAAGCGCCTCTATCGCTCCGTTGGATTTGAGTCGTACGCTGTCGAAGAAAAAGCGTTAAAATGGGCTGATACATATGCAGATGAGGAAAAAATGGTTTTATTTTTATCATAAGACTGGAGGAGATAGAAGTGAATCAACAGGCCATGCGCATTACGTTAGCAGCAGGACCCAATAGTGAGCTGGAATCTTTTGCACTGCGTGCAGCACTTGAAAACTTCGGCGCGAAAGTCGATATGCATTGGATCGGAAGACCAAATGACCTGATTCATGTGTTATCTGGTAGAAATAGAGGAGAAATAGATTACCTTCTTTTATCGTTTCATGGTGAAGAAGGAGCATTTATCATGCCTGAATTAGGGGAAGATGTATACGAAGATGAAGAGCCTAGGGATACTGCTTTTGGAGCGGATGAAATCAAGCGGTATGCTTCCTTAGAAGGAGTTCATGTCATATCTACAGGCTGCACACTAGGAGAGAAAAATCTAGCAGATGCTTTTTTAGAGGCAGGAGCTACATCTTATTCGGCGCCGGACGATTACATTGATGGGAATGCAGCTTTTATCTTTGTGCTGACCATGATGTACGAGCTCATGAACAATACAAAGACAGTGAGAGCGGCATTTGATCGAGCGCGTTCCATTGATGAAGAAACGAAATTATTTCAACTATATATGCAAAAATAATCAAAGGACTGAGAAATCAGTCCTTTTTTATTCCTCTCTAAAAATGTGTCGAAAATGTGACGGTTTTGTGATTTGCAAACTAAAAAGGGGGCATGCAAAGTCTATCCTACAAACACACGTCATTCAGGCATGACGGCATCACGAGAGGAGAATTTTTGTGTCAATTAAATGGAAAGTCAGTCTCGTCCTATGCGGACTTGCGATGATCATCGGAATCGCCGCGTTTTATCATAATCAGCAGGCAAGCGGGACAGAGAAGAAGAAGGTAGCACCAGATGCGAGCTATAAAGAAGTTGAAATTGTGACCCTCGTGAATGACGGGAGATACTTGAGATATGCTGTGAACTATCCTGTGTTTCATCAAAAAAAGCTAGATCAAGAGATGAAAAGATTTGCAGAAACAGCGCTCGATAAATTCAAAACATCATTTAGTGAAGCAAATGATGTCGATGAAGATCATCGATACGAATTAAACATAGATTACGAGATTACTCACTATGCCAAACAAACTGCTGCGATCAAATTCAATACATATGAATTAAAAGGCGGAGTAAAAGGCAGTCATGAAACGAAGATATTCAATTTTGATTTCAAGAAACAGCATTTTTTATCAATAGATGATCTATTTTTATCAAAGAAACAAAATCTGCAAAAATTGTCTCAAATGACATTTGAGGAGTTGAAAAAAGATCGCTCTCTTGCTGAAAACAAGCATTTGCTTAAACAAGGAACATCTCCTGAGGCAGAGCATTATCAGTATTTTGCCATCAAAGATCGTTTTATTGAATTCTACTTCCCAGCGGGGCAAATTGCACCAGACAAGAAGGGCCCTCAAGTGCTGGCGATTAAGAAAACACTGCTTAAAGGAATGTTAAAGCCAGAATACATCAATAAAGAAAAGAACAAAAACGAGAAAAAAGAACCGATCGCAAAAAGAAAGATCGTAAAACTGCCAAAACAGCGAGTATTTAACCCACATCAAAAAGCCATTGCCCTTACATTTGATGATGGACCAAATCCATCAACGACTTCAAAAATCTTAACAGCTTTAAAAGAAAACAAAGGGCATGCGACATTTTTTGTATTAGGAAGCAGGGTTCAATATTATCCCGATATGCTAGGTGAAATCAGAAAAGGTGGAAATGAAATCGGAAATCATTCCTATAACCACCCTTTACTCACAAGATTGCCATTAAAACAAGCCATCAAACAAGTAGAAGATACGCAGCAAATTATTGAAAAAGCTAGCGGATTCACACCGACTCACTTTAGACCGCCATATGGTGGAACAAACGGACAGATCAACGAAGCTGTCAACATGAAAGTCACGCTTTGGGACGTTGATCCTGAAGACTGGAAATATCGCAACAGCCAATACGTCGCAAACTACATTCTTACACATGCGTCTAGCGGAGAAATCGTCTTAATGCACGACATCTATGACACCTCTGCAAACGCGGCTGTCACGATCATCAATGAATTGACGAAGCAAGGATATCAGTTACTAACAGTATCGGAGCTTGAGCAGTGGAAGGAAGCACGGGCGAAAAAGGTGAATTGAATACGTAAAAAGATGTGAGTCTTAATGGATTCGCATCTTTTTTAAAGCCAATTATGAAGATGAAGGGAAAATATGTTAAAGTGATTGTAGAAAGGGAGGGCTTCGAATGGTGTTGATGAGGTTGATCAGCATATATATGCTGACAGTGTTTAGTTTGGGATTTGTTATAAACTATGTACCTGGTTTGATGCTGCCCATCTACATTCTTGCGATGATTGGGCTCATTTTATGTCTCGGTCATATTGCGCTCCATTATATTCGGCGAATTAGATATATGTTGTTTGATGAAAAACGGTAAGATTTCTCCTATGGAAAAAACCTCCTGCTAGTTGCGTGAGGTTTTATTTTTTTTATGTTCTAACAGTTTGATGATTTTCTCGTTTGGTGCTTTGATTTGTCTCAAAAGAGAAACGAAATTCCCCGTAAATCGTATGAGGACAATAAGTAACATGATGATCATCCA
Source organism: Bacillus sp. DC4300-2b2 (assembly GCF_049895685.1). Taxonomy (NCBI): domain Bacteria; kingdom Bacillati; phylum Bacillota; class Bacilli; order Caryophanales; family Bacillaceae; genus Bacillus; species Bacillus sp. DC4300-2b2. The sequence goes on along the minus strand of NZ_JAFCSW010000003.1, from coordinate 514,860 downwards.
CAAGCAATGACCTCCAATCGGTATGAAGGATACAGTACAATAAGAGTGTATAAAATGAACAGTTCATGCCATCTATTCGACTATTGGTGTGAATGGAGAATGTTAAGGGGGATTTATTTGAAACGAGTAGACGTGGTTTCAGCTATTATTTATGATGAGGAAGAAAATCTATTAACGGTCAAGAATGTAAAGGGATATTGGGAACTTCCGGGCGGTGCTGTGGAAAAAGGTGAACACCTGCAGCAGGCTGTCATCCGTGAAGTGAAAGAAGAGACAGGGTATGTTGTCAAAGTAAATGAACTTCATTCGGTTCGAGAAGCATTCTTTCAAGATAAAAAGCATCATGCGCTGATCATTACGTTCTTTGCGGAAATGATCGGGGGAGAGATGAACATTCTAGATCCGGATCAGGATATTGAAGAAGTAAAATGGGTCAGCACTCAAACCTTTCAAAAGCTAAACCCAAAGCTATATCACATGCTAAAATTAAACCAACAAACACAAGCTTTTTATGATTTTGAGGGAAATAGAACAATTGGTTAAATAGGCATGAAGGAGCGATATCGATGTTTTTATACTACGGACCTACAGGAGCTCCAGTAGAAAATCCGGGAGAAGAATTCATGAAAAGGATCTTCTTTCAGGAGGGTGAAGGGTATTGGAAACAAGGTAACGGGGAATCTTCCATTGAGATAGAGGAAGATTGGGAATGCGAAAGTCTAGTTTTCTTTTATACTGAACCGTATGGATTCTTTATCATCAGATATCCAGATTTTTTAGTCCCTTTCAAAAGGTAAAAAAGATCGAAACGATCGAGCATTTCATAGCAGGATCACCATTATATGTGCCATCATGCAGCTATGTTGATCGTAATCAGGCGTTTGAAATCGTTCAACATTTTGTGACGGCAAAAAAGGTATCTGATCTTGTTGAATGGGTCGAGTTGAGGAATATTGATTTTCAGCATAATGTGAAAAGTTAGGGGAGTAAGGTGAAAGTGTGTACAAATGAAAGAATACATAGTTTAGATGAGAGTATGCATTTACATGTAGGATATTATGAAAAAGGTTATGATTATGAAGGCGTCTTTTTTAAGAGTTTAGAAACAGGAGGATGGTTATTGTTTTTTGATCAGAAAAGTTACGGGTTGAATCTCTTAAAGAGTTATGAGGAATACGACCATTTAGGCTTATTCATTGGGGAATATCCAATTGAAGATGATCAAATTGAAGAGGAAGGTCAGCGATTATTTGAGCATTTTTTAAAAGGAAACAACATAGTGGGATAAATGAATGGATCTTTAGCTGACCTTACTTTTCATAAGCATGTACTGATTTTAACTTTCTACCGATAAAATTAGCAGATACAGGTGTTAATTCTTTTTCTCTTGCCCAAACAGAAAGTTGACCGATATGGTGAATTTCGTGGGCAATTATATGATGTAATATTTCATTTTTAGTATATTCATCTTCATCCCAAGGAACTGTTACTATTCGATCTTGTTTTTCATCTAAATGAGATTTTAAAAATTCAACTATTTCATGTCGTAAAGTAGTTGAGAGCGTTTTTACTTTCGCCAGAGTCTTGTAATCATCAAAATTTAATACCACGTCTTCTTTACCCTGAATACCACGAATCCAACTATATTCAACATCCATAATGTGAAAAAGAGTGTATAAAATACTCCCTACTCCACCTATGCGGTCTTGTAGCAACTCTTCTGTTGTTAGTTGATGACACCAGCTAATCCATTCGTCTCTAACCTGCCAGTTGTACTCAAAAAACTTATTCATTATGATCACTCCAAAGTTAAATTGTTTGTTTAATTACTGCTATCTCTTAAAGATATTCTTGTTGAATTAAACGACACAATGTACATGAACTGGTGTCAGTTTAGAACCAATCATACTATCAACCTTGCTTGGAAACTGTTACGTTTATAGCGTCTCTTGCAGCAAGTTGTTCTTTTGGGTAAGCGGTAGTTTATCTACAATTACTAACCCCGAATGTTTGTTCCTATATTGATTATACTAAGCTTTCTGACAGGTATCAAATAACAACATTTAAAATTGATTTGCAAGAATACATGAATCATTATATTTTATTTTTTCGTATTTAAATTTTTTAAGCATAAATGCTGAATACAATACTTATATGCAAATCGCTTTGTCATCATTTCCTGTAGCTCTCTAAATAGTGGGGCATGATGAATTGATTTCCTTCATGTCTTAGTTCATGACCATGACCAAAATCTTGCTATTTTGTTCTTGAGGGCTAAGACGGCAGCTATTATGAAATGAAATGCAGCGAGACAGTAGCTTATTGCCGAAATAAAAAACAGACCTAGTGAGGTCTGTTTTTTGTTAGAAGTTAAGGAAATTTATTTTCACTTCCCCTTCTCCCGCTTCCGTTTCTCCTTCTCCGCCCGGTAAAACTCATGAAACATCTTCATCAGTGCCCGTTTCTCAATACGGGATACATAGCTCCGCGATATGCCAAGCTCTTTGGCTATTTCCCGCTGCGTTTTTTCTTTCTTTAAATCAAGGCCGAACCGGCCGACGATGACTTCTTTTTCTCGGCCGTCCAGAATGTCGATATACTCCTTTACTTTTTCAAGCTCCATGTTGAGCTGAATGGTATCGATCACATCTTCATTTTCGGATTTTAAGACATCAATTAATGAAATTTCGTTGCCTTCTTTATCCTGACCGATGGGGTCATGCAAGGAGACGTCCTTTTTCGTTTTTTTGAGCGCGCGTAAGTGCATGAGAATTTCATTTTCAATACACCGCGCCGCATACGTTGCCAGCTTTGTTCCTTTTCCAGAGGAATAGCTTTCGATGGCTTTAATGAGTCCGATCGTCCCGATGGAGATGAGGTCTTCAGCGTCTTCCCCGGTATTTTCAAATTTCTTTACAATATGGGCGACGAGCCGAAGGTTATGTTCAATTAGCATGTTTCTTGCGTGTTCATCGCCCTGTGCCATGAGGGCTAAGTATTTTTTTTCATCATCTCCCGAAAGGGGCTGTGGAAAGGCATTGTTTTTGACATAGGACACTAAAAACACCAATTCTTTGACCATCAATCCCATCGCTGTAAATACTCCTGCCACGATTTTCACCTCCACCATGTTTAGGCCGCTGCCTATATCCTCAAATGTATGTGAAGGAGGGATTGTCTGTGTCTGTACGATGAAAAAATCATCTTTTTCAAAAAAATCGTGCTTCTGTTCGTCTCTTTTTTATGTTTGCGGTTTCTTTGCGGTGCTTGGCGGTCAAGAAGCGTGCTAAAATATGTAATATTAGACCGAAAAGGAAGGGGTAATTTCGGAACATGGGGAAGGTTCTATCTTCACATGTAGGTATGAAAATTAATGAATGGTATCGAATGATACGGCAGTTCAGTGTTCCAGATGCGGAAATCTTGAAAGCGGAAGTTGAAGCGGAAATTGAACAGATGGAAGAGGACCAGCATTTACTGATTTATTATCAGCTCATGTGTTTTCGGCACCAAATCATGCTTGACTATATACACCCTTCAAAATATCAACCTTTCTCAGTATCTAATCTAGTCGATAAAATCGAAAACTCCAATCATGAGTTATCTGATATGCTGCATTATTACCATGCATTTTTTCGTGGCATGCATGAATTTAGTCAAAAAGAATATTTAGAAGCCGTCAAATATTATCGAGTCGCAGAAAAGCAGCTGTCCATGGTATTTGATGATATTGAGCAGGCAGAGTTTCATTTTAAAGTGGCAGAAGCCTACTATATAATGAAACAAACTCATGTCTCCATGCACCATATTTTAAAGGCGCTGGAAATATACGATCAGCATGATGCGTATACCATTCGCATCATTCAATGTCTCTTTGTCATCTCAGGAAATTATCAAGATTTAAAACGAAAAGACCGGGCACTGCCTCATTTAAAAAAGGCAAAACAGCTCGCATCTCAAATTGATCACCCGCGCATATACAGTTCAGCGCTCTATAATTTAGGAAAATGTTATGGCGAGCTTGGCTATAGAGAGGAAGCGGAACGATATTTAACGGAATCCGCTGATCTTGCCCGCAAAGAGCTGCTCCCAACGCTTCCGCATACGCTCTATACGCTGGCGAAGCTGCTTTTTAGACAGAATGAACAGGCGGATGCCCTGCGCATATTAGAAGCTGGGAAATTGGCCGCAAAGAAGCATGAAGACCAGCTGTTCTGTCATATGTTTGAGTATCTGGATGCTTTATATGTTCAGGAAATCAATGAAGATCAACTGCAAAAAACCATTGATTATTTGGAAAAACTTAGCCTATACTCTTATATAGAGGATATCTCACTAGAAATTGCGACAGCCTTAGAAGCCTCTCAACAATACAAAAAGTCCAACCAGTATTATCAGAAATTATTATGGGCTCAAAATCAAATCCAAGAAGGAGAGTGTCTGTATGAATTCTAAGCAACGTTCGACAGTTGAAGAGAGAAACCAAACGTGAAACAAAGAGCGGGCCAATATGGCCGGCTTTTTTTATTTGAAAAAGAAGAGGATATCACCATGAAGCTTGCATGAATTGATGAGAAAGCGGGCAATTTATCGGTAATGATGCTCGGTGGAGGAGGCGGTCGAATGAGAGGGCTGCATATCTTGATGTGTATATGGCTGCTATGTGCTTTTATTCCTAATAAAGTAGAGGCACGGACATTAAAACGAGTCGATCTTGAAAAAACGGGACGTGCCTTTTGGGATGTGAGAGCGGAACGGAAAAAGATTGCGATCACCTTTGATGATGGACCTCATCCAGTGTATACAAATCAAATATTGGATGTGCTGAAAAAGCATCAAGTGAATGCGAGCTTTTTTGTGATAGGGAGCCGAATCCATGCAAATCCGATGATCGCAGAACGGATTGTTGACGAAGGGAATGAACTCGGCAATCATACGATGAATCATACGTATTTTGACCTGTTGTCGTCAAAGGAGATCAAGCAGGAATTAAAAGAATCAGCGGCTCATATCGCTTCACTCCAGCCTGGCGGTCCCTTATTATTTCGCCCTCCTGGTGGACGTTTAACAATGAAATCATTCCGCATTCTGTCAAAGCAAGGGTACGATGTGGTCATGTGGTCATTTACGCAAGATCCGAAGGACTGGTCAAGACCGGGCGCACGTATAATTGCAAGCCGAATTATTGATCATATTCAAGGCGGCGATATCATCCTTCTACATGATGGCGGGGGAAATCGCAAGCAAACGGTAGAAGCATTGAAACAAGTGATTCCTGAGTTGAAGAAGAGGGGCTATGAATTTGTAAAAATAAGTGAACTACTGCACCATGACAAAGCATATATGCCTGTTCAGCTGCAATAGGCAGCATTCGTCAAAAACAGTCATTCATTGAAACCAAAAGTCTTGTCGTTTACTATATGAAGAGGGCTTTTGGAGGTGAATGTTGTGAAGAAATATGTTTTCCTTTTTATCCTATTATGTGTTGCTGCTGGGTGCTCAAAGCCAGTACAAGAAAGCGTCATTGCATTTGGTGACAGCAATACAAGAGGATCAAACTGGGACTTTCGAGATTATCCAACATCTGAAAAATGGGTGAATCTCATGAAAAACGTCGAGCGCGGCCAAATTCAAGTGAAGAATGCAGGCATTGGCGGGCAGACGACTGAAGACGCGAAACTTCGCTTTGAGCAGGATATTTTAAAACAGAAACCAACTTACGTCCTCATCATGTTCGGTACGAATGATGCGGCGATTTTAGACGGGAAACACCCCAGAGTGACGAAAAAACGGTTTAAAGAAAATTTAACCTACTTCATTTCTGAAAGTAGAAAAGAAGGCATTACCCCGATTCTCATGACCTGTGTCCCTGTTGTAGAAGGCGGGAAAAAGGGCTTGTATTATTATTCTAGATATAAGTCATCTTATTTTGCCGGGAGAGGCGGGGCAAGAGCTTGGCAAAACTCTTATAATGACATCACGAGAGAAGTAGCGAAGGATGAGCAGGTGCCGCTTGTCGACAACTGGAAAGCTTTCATCCGAGAAGCTGGTGAAGATAGTGATCATGCCCTGATTCAGTCAGGCTTGATCGACCCTTCTGGCAATCATATGACACCAAAAGGGGCCAGAATTATTTATAACGAAATCAAAGAGCGTGATGTCATCAAACATTTTTAAATGATGGCCATCTGCCTAAACAAGACCATCCATCCAGCATAGTCTAACAGTATATCTTCCTAGAAGGAGGTAACTGATATGTGGGGATGTCCTTATCCTTACCCTGCGTGTTCGCCTTATCCAGCACAAGGAGCAGGAATCGGTTACGCTTTTCTTGTTGTGTTCCTTGTGGTCATTTTAGTCGTAGGCGGAGGGCTATGGTTTTGGAATGAACAGCCTTGTCATTAAGACACCTCTTCTTTTATCAGAAGGGGTGTTTTTTACGGAAAATAGTAGTAAGCCTATAGCGCAAGTGATATAATATCAGTCACCTGAGTTTAAAAAAGGAGAGTGCTCGGGAGGCATGGTTCCTGTGATATGGAATTAAGAGGAAACAGAGAGCATATGCCCGAGCGAACGTCTTTTCATTTCTGTCTCAATTAATTCAATGAAGTCGCGATTTAAGTTCATTTCATTTGCTTTATAATACGATTCTATAAGTAAATCATCTGACAGCTTTTTCATACTAGAAACCCATATGATGGGAAAAACACCTCCCCTGAAAAAGTTGGCATAAAATTTGAGGAAAAGACATATCATCATAGGTTGATCGACTGTCTTTGAAGTACCTTTAATCTACCATGAATGGGAAACAAGAACAATCGTTCTGTTATCCACATGGGTAAGTGGATAACTTGTGGGTAGAGTGTTTATAATTGAATGAAAGCGTGATGAAATATAGGTGGATAATGTGTGTAAAATTATCCACACCTGTTGAAGGTCCTCATCATATGTCGAAAACTTTTTCATTGTATTCGATAGACAGACAAATTGTGATTTGATTCGACACAATCGCTGAAAACCAATGGAAGAAAGGGTGCAAATTGTGCTAAAGAAGTATTTCTTACCGGATGAATTTGTGAAAAGTATTTTCCACATTTCACCGCAAAAATTAAAAGAACGAAATGTAAAAGGAATTATTACCGATCTAGATAACACACTAGTAGAATGGGACCGTCCAAGTGCGACACCGCGGTTAATTGAATGGTTTCAAGAAATGAAAGATCACGGGATACAAGTGACGATTGTATCGAACAATAATGAAAAAAGGGTCAAGCTTTTTTCTGAACCGGTTCATATCCCGTTTATTTATAAAGCGAGAAAGCCTATGGGAAGAGCCTTTAACAAGGCAGTTGCTGATATGCAATTGAAAAAAGAAGATGTGGTTGTCATTGGAGATCAGCTCATGACAGATGTTCTTGGCGGGAATCGTCATGGCTTCCATACGATTTTGGTCGTTCCTGTTGCTGCCTCGGACGGATTTTTCACAAAGTTTAACAGGCAGATTGAACGCAGAATTTTAGGTGCCTTAAAGCGTAAGGGCCACATTCAGTGGGAGGAAGAGTAATAATGGAAAAGGTTGTTTGTATTGGCTGCGGTGTAGCCATTCAGACGGAAGATAAAGATCAATTAGGATATGCGCCGGCAGCATCTCTATTGAAAGAAGATGTGATCTGTCAGCGCTGTTTTAGGTTAAAGAACTACAATGAAATTCAAGACGTTTCTTTAACAGAAGACGACTTTTTAAATATATTGCACAGCATTGGAGAGACAGATTCTCTCATTGTGAAGGTCGTTGATATTTTTGACTTTAACGGAAGCTGGATCAATGGACTGAGCCGTATTGTCGGTGGTAATCCGATTTTACTTGTCGGCAACAAAGTGGATATTTTACCGAAATCCGTGAAAAAAGATCGTCTGATTCATTGGATGAAACGGGAAGCAAAGGAAAACGGATTAAACCCTATCGATGTTTTCTTAATTAGTGCAAGCAGAGGCCAGGGCGTACCTGAGGTGATGGAAGCGATTGATCATTACCGCGAGGGAAGAAATGTCTATGTTGTCGGCTGTACGAATGTTGGGAAATCAACATTTATCAATCGAATCATCAAAGAAGTATCTGGAGAAGAGAATGTCATTACTACCTCCCAATATCCAGGTACTACACTTGATGCGATCGAAATTCCGCTTGATGACGGGTCTGCATTATTTGACACGCCGGGCATCATCAACCGCCATCAAATGGCGCACTATGTCAGTAAAAATGACTTGAAGATTTTAACGCCGAAAAAAGAATTGAAACCAAGAACGTTCCAATTAAATGAATCACAAACGCTTTATTTTGGCGGACTGGCTCGATTTGATTACGTAAAAGGCGGCAGAACATCATTTGTCTGCTATATGCCAAATGAGCTGAACATTCACCGTACAAAGCTGGAGAACGCAGATGATTTATATGAAAAACATGCAGGAGAACTGCTGTCACCGCCATCAAAAGAGGGAATGGAAGATTTCCCGCCGCTCGTTACGCATACCTTTACCATTGATCAGCCAAAAATGGACATCGTCTTTTCAGGTTTAGGCTGGGTCACTGCAAATGATGCGGACAAGCAAATCAAAGTCTATGCGCCAAAAGGCGTACATGTGTTTATGAGACGTTCGTTAATTTAAATGTTCAAAGGGGGAGAGACCTTGAAACCTTTATACGGAGTAATCGGAAACCCTGTTGGCCACTCAATGTCTCCGGATATTCATAATGCAGCATTAAAGGATGCTGGAATTGATGGACATTATCATGGCTTTCAAGTAGAAAATGATGACCTGAAAGATGCGATTAGCGGCATAAAAGCGTTAGGAATCAACGGCATTAACGTCACTGTTCCGCACAAGGTAGAAATCATGAAGTATCTTGACAAAATTGATGTCACAGCTGAACGCCTTGGTGCCGTCAATACGGTGCGGCTCGAAGGGGATCAGCTCGTTGGGTACAATACAGATGGAGAAGGCTTTCTTCATTCGTTGCTTGAAGCCCTGGATCAGCCGTTATCAGAGCTGTCATTTCTCTTGATTGGTGCTGGCGGAGCGGCAAGAGCGATTTATACGACAATTGCTCAGTATGCACCGAAGTGCTTTGATATTACGAACCGCACCATTGAAAAAGCTGAAGCTTTAATTGAAAGTGCAGAGGGGAAAATCACATCTCAAGCAATCACATTAAATACAGCAGAAGAGCGGCTTGGGGAATATGATGTCATCATCCATACGACCTCGATCGGCATGTATCCAAATGTTGAAGAAACCCCGATTTCTTTAGCGAACGCAAAAAAAACAGCGGTCGTTTGTGATATTGTGTATAATCCAATAGAAACAAAACTGCTAAGTGAAGCAGCAGGTTTAGGCTTGAAAACAGTGGATGGGGTTGGCATGTTTGTTGGACAAGCAGTAAGAGCCTTTGAACTGTGGACAGGAATGACGCCTGACGCCGGAAAAATGAAGTCAATTGTCATAGAGAAATTAGGAGGAACACCATGTTAAAAGGTAAGCAAAAACGTTTTTTACGTGCACAAGCACATCATTTATCACCTATTTTTCAAGTTGGAAAAGGCGGGGTAAATAACAATATGGTCAAGCAAATTTCCGAGGCGCTTGAAGCAAGAGAACTGTTAAAGGTCAGCATATTGCAAAATTGTGACGAGGACAAAACAGAAGTTGCGAAAGCACTTGTAAAAGGTGCAAAGGCAGAACTCGTTCAAACGATCGGAAATGTGATTGTCCTTTACAAAGAATCTAAGGAAAATAAACAAATTAAGCTGCCGTAAAGGTGGATGCGATATGAAAAAAATAGGGTTGTTCGGCGGTACGTTTGATCCTCCCCATAATGGACATTTACTGATGGCAAGTGAGGTGCGGATTCAAGTAGGGCTTGATGAAATTTGGTTTATCCCAAACCATATGCCTCCTCATAAAACAGGACGGAAACGAGCAGATAGTCATCACCGGATAAACATGGTGGAGGCGGCGATTCAGTCAAATCCGTATTTTCGGCTCGAGCTCATTGAAATGGAGCGAGAGGGTCCGTCTTATACCGTAGATACAGTGAATCTGCTAAAGAAGCGTCATCCAGAAGATCAGTTCTTTTTTATGATAGGAGCGGACATGGTCGAGTATTTGCCAAAGTGGCATCGGATCGATGACTTGCTTCAAATGATCACCTTTATTGGGATGAAAAGACCGGGTTACGTTGGAAGTACGGCATATCCTCTTTTATTTGCAGATGTTCCAGCTTTTGATGTATCGTCGACATTGATTAGGCAGCGAATAGAGCAGGGAAAACCTGTCGATTATTTGATTCCGAAAGCTGTTGAGCGTTATATAAAGGAGCATCATTTATATGAATCGTGAAGAAGCATTGAATTGTGTCAAAGAGCAGTTAACAGAGCATAGATATACACATACACTCGGAGTCATGGAAACAGCCATTTCATTAGCGGAACGGTTCGGTGCAGATGTGAAAAAAGCAGAGATCGCCGCTATTTTTCATGATTATGCGAAATTTAGACCAAAGGAAGAAATGAAGGGGATTATCCAAAAAGAACAGATGAACCCTTTATTGCTTGAATATTCGCCAGAGCTTTGGCACGCTCCGGTCGGTGCCTATTTGGTCAAAAAAGAAGCTGGAATTGACGATCAAGATGTGTTAACAGCCATTGAATTTCATACTTCCGGCAGACCAGACATGACTTTACTTGAAAAAGTCATTTATGTCGCAGATTATATAGAACCAGGACGACATTTCCCTGGGGTCGAAGAAGTAAGGGAGTTAGCAGAACATGATCTAGATCGTGCACTGATCCAATCATTAAAAAACACCATCAGTTTTCTAATGAAAAAGAATCAGCCAGTCTTTCCAGATACGCTTGCTACTTACAACTCGCTTGTGCATAAGAACAACTAAGGAGGAATTTTGGATGGATTCATCATCAATTTTAAACGTCGCAGCAGGAGCATGCGATGATAAACGGGCTGAGGATATTATTGCCCTTAATATGCAAGGAATCTCACTTGTTGCAGATTATTTTCTCATTTGTCACGGGAATTCTGATAAACAAGTGCAAGCCATTGCAAGAGAAGTAAAACATCTTGCAGAGGAAAGCGGAATTGAAGTAAAGAAGATGGAAGGCTTTGATGAAGCAAGATGGGTATTGATTGACCTAGGTGATGTCATTGCCCATGTGTTCCACAAAGAAGAAAGAGGATATTACAATCTAGAAAAGCTTTGGGGAGATGCGCCGAGAGAAACGCTTTCACTTGGCATTAACTCATGATTTATCAAGGGTTTGCAAGTGTGTATGACGAGCTCATGACACATGCACCTTATGATGAATGGGTTCAGTGGATCCAGCAGTATATTAATCCGAATGCTGCCATCATCGATGTAGGCTGTGGAACTGGAGAGATTTCTCTTCGGTTAGCTGAAAAGGGCCACAAGGTCACAGGAATTGACCTCAGTGAAGAAATGCTGGCCTTCGCGCAGCAAAAAGCCCAGGCGAAAAAGCAGTCGATTCAATTTCTACATCAAGATATGAGAGAGGTTACGGGCTTTGAGCAAGCCTTCCAGGCAGCCGTTATTTGCTGTGATTCCTTGAATTACTTAAAAAACGAAAATGACGTCAAAAAAACCTTTAAAAACATGTTTCAGCTTTTAGAGGAAGATGGGGTTTTACTTTTTGATGTTCATACGCCTTATAAAATGGAAGAGGTATTCCCGGGATCGACTTTTGCAGATCAAGATGAAGAGATTAGCTATATTTGGCAGAGCGATAAAGGGGATGACATGTATTCGGTCATTCATGATTTAAGCTTTTTTGTAAAAGACGGAGACATGTATCAGCGTTATGATGAGACGCATGAACAGCGCACATTTCCATTTGAAACATATGCAGCGTTCCTTGAGTCCGCTGGTTTTGAACAAATAGAAGTGACCGCTGATTTTACAAATGAAGCTCCCGGTGAATTCACCGAAAGATATTTTATCTCAGCTAAGAAACCAAAAACCATCGTTTAATAGAACGATGGTTTTTTAAAACCCTTTTTTCGCTTGTTGCAAAGGTGATTAATTTCTGCGATCATCAGTGAACACACTTGGTGGATATTGATGCGCAACTGCTTCAAGGTCTTCATCGAATTTTTCATGAGTGTTTTGAAAGAGACGGTGAAACATATCTTGCACACCTGCTTCAAGTGCTTTAATGCCTTCACCAGTTACGCCGCCTTTCACACATACTTTGTCTTGGAGTGTCGGAAGGGTATAGACTCTTTTTTCAATCAAACGGCCAAGTCCAACAAGCATATCTTCTGATAAGGTGGTGGCTTCTTCTTTAGAAATATCCGTTTCTTCTACAGCCGCTTCAATCATTTTCTGAACGAGAAAACTGATAAAAGCAGGTCCGCAGCTGACAATATCGGAAGCCGCTCTTGTAATCGAATGGTGGATCTCGATTGGTGTTGAAATGCACGAAGCTAACTGCCTTAACGCTGTTTTCGTCACGGCATTGCATGATGAACCAAAAGTTAAAAGTGATGCGCCTGATAATGCGCGGTTTGTAATGCTTGGAATCAGCCTGGCTGTTTGACAAGGAACGATATCCTGAAGCTGTTCAGGATGAACCGGACTTGTAATGATGACAATGGTTTGCTGCTCCGTTAAAAGAGGGCTCAGCTCCTTTAAAAGTGGATAAATATCAAGTGGTTTGACACAAACAAAAATGAAATCTTTATTCGTGACAGCCCCTGAAAGCTGTTTCGTTACTTCAAGCTCTGGATGGTTCTTTTTTATATTGAACGCTTTTTCAATGGTTCGGTTTGTAATGGTGATCGATGAGGGATTGACAGCCTTTGATTCAATAAATGCCTCAGTAAGTATGGTACCCATGTTTCCTGTACCGATTAACCCTATATTCAAACGTTCTCCCTCCTTAGACGCATAGGATCTGTTATCTTCTAAACAGTATGTTGAGCAGTAGAAAAATATGATTGAAAGAAGCGTGAGTAAGTGAAACGACTCATTCCATTAAAAAAATACAGTCTTTATATTGCAGCTGGGCTCATGGTTGTGATGATCATCAGTTTCTTCTTTTTCAATGGAAAAGGGGAGGGCAGCAGAGAAGCAAATGTATTGAAGGGGAATAAAGACATACAAGTCACATTAGAAGACAAACAAGAAAAGACAGAAAAAGAGCCATCGACGATTTTTGTAGAAGTCAAAGGAGCTGTAAGAAAGCCAGGTGTTTATACGTTTCAATCTGCTGCTCGGGTAGAAGAAGCGATTCGAAGGGCAGGAGGCTTTACTAGCAAAGCAGATTCGATTGAAATCAACCAAGCAGCAAAATTAGAGGATAGTATGATGATTTATGTTCGAAAGCAGGGGGAAGCAGAAAGAGAGACGCAAACAGCATCAGCTGACGCATCAACGGACGTTGAAAAGAGTGAGAGTGTAAATGTCAATCAGGCCGATGCAGCCGAATTGCAAACAATTAACGGCATAGGACCAGCTAAAGCCGAAGCTATTATTACGTATAGAGAGGAACACGGAGATTTTCAACAAATTGAAGACTTGCGGAACATTTCAGGTTTTGGGGAAAAGACGATTGAACGGCTGAAAAGTCAATTGACCGTGAAGTAGAATTGACGGTATAGAAGAAAGGCATGTACACTTAATATCAACCATCATTCTGGAGGGATCAGCTCGTGGAAAGAATTTCATGGAATCAATATTTTATGGCACAAAGCCATTTGCTTGCTTTACGAAGCACCTGTGAGCGGTTAGCTGTTGGGGCGACCATCGTAAGGGACAAGCGCATCATTGCAGGGGGGTATAATGGCTCCATTGCCGGTGATGTTCATTGTGCGGATGTAGGATGCTATGTCATTGATCATCACTGTGTTCGCACGATCCATGCGGAAATGAATGCTATTTTACAATGTGCCAAATTTGGTGCACCTACAGCTGATGCTGAAATATATGTCACACATTTTCCATGTTTACAGTGCTGTAAAGCCATCATTCAAGCGGGCATACGGACAGTGTACTATGCAAAGGATTATAAAAATCATCCATATGCCGTTGATTTATTCGAGCAGGCGGGTGTTCAAACAGAGCAAGTTGAATTAGATGAAATGATCATCGACTTAAAAAATCAAGAAAAATTGGCCTTTGTTGCAGATTTAATTGGGAAGCTGAGTGAATCAGGACTTAGCGAAACAGAGATTCGCGATATGCATGAGAAGGCGAATCAATTATTTACTTCCTATGTTTAAATATTTGCCGTTTGGAGCAATTTCAGCAGCTGTTGGAATTGCTCTGGCTGCATATCATCTTCATATGTATTTCCTTCTTTTACTTCTCATCTTATTACTTCTCAGCCTGCTGAAAAAAATGCCTCAGCTCTTTTTAATGGTCAGCCTATGCGGTGCTGTCTATATACTCATTTTTATGGTTCATGAGTCTCTTGAAACGGATCAACTCATACAAGAAAAATTCCTATCTGGTTCCGTTGTGATTGAAAGCATTCCGAAAACAGATGGCAATCGTTTTTCAGCGACTGTATCGACAGACCATGAACGACTAGCCACTTTTTATACAATTCAAACAGAGCGTGAAAAGGAGGCATTAAAAGAGGTAGAACCTGGTATGAGCTGTCACATGACTGGTGATGTTCGCCCAGCAAAACACGCAACCATTCCTAACGGATTTCAATACGATCAATTTTTAAAAACAAAAGGCATTGCAGCTATTTTCCTGCCACAGTCGATCAAAAACTGTACAAAAAAAGGCGGTTCTTCCTACTATCTTCAAGCGATGAGGCAAAAGGGTTTGAAATTTTTAGAGGACCATGTGCCAAAACACTCTGTTGGCATTGTACAGGCACTTATTTTTGGCGATCGTGAGTTGATAGAACCTGACACATTAAGAGATTATCAAATGCTCGGTATTATTCATTTACTAGCGATCTCAGGATTGCATGTGCAAACGCTTCTTGTGTGTTTATTTTGGTGCCTCCTTCGTGTGGGTGTGACAAGAGAGACAGCGCGTATTCTTCTATTATGCTTTCTTCCTGTTTATGCTTGTTTGACAGGTGCTGCACCATCTGTTTTAAGAGCTTGTCTCATGGCAGGAATCTATTTAGTGATGACTAGTCTGCCAAAAGAATTGAAACAGCCTTCTGCTGTGGTATTAAGTGCAACGTTTTTACTCTTATTAGCAATTCATCCTCTTTATTTATTTGATATTGGATTTCAGCTTTCCTTCGTGGTGACGTTTTTTATTTTGTTATCGACTAGGATTTTATCAAAAGCAAAAAGTTCGGTCATGCAATTATTCCTGATTTCCTTTATTGCACAGCTAGCTTCGCTCCCTGTTCTTTTATATCATTTTCATCAATTCTCTTTACTGAGCGTTCCTTTGAACATGATATTTGTTCCTTTTTATACAACGATCGTCATGCCGCTATCCTTACTCTTTTTTCTTTTGATGATCATTTATCTTCCGCTTGGACAAACATTGTTTCAACTTCTTGATTCGGTGATCCAGCTTAGTCATCAATTGTCAGCCTATATGGCTGATTTTGATGGATTCAATTTGATTTTTATGAAGTCAACTTGGTGGCATATTGTTCTTGAGGTGAGTGCCTTAATTGTTCTGTTAGTTGTGATGGAGTGCAAAACTTCTGTGAAGTCCTATGCTGTGCCGCTCCTTTTTCTCATTGGTGTCTTAAGTACACACTATTTCACCCCAAATTTTTTCGAAAAAGGGGAAGTGACGATGCTGGATGTAGGACAGGGGGATAGTTTGTTTATTCAGCTGCCCTAT
The DNA here is from genome assembly GCF_049895685.1 of Bacillus sp. DC4300-2b2. NCBI lineage: Bacteria > Bacillati > Bacillota > Bacilli > Caryophanales > Bacillaceae > Bacillus > Bacillus sp. DC4300-2b2. The sequence continues at coordinate 498,995 of NZ_JAFCSW010000003.1, read as the reverse complement.
CGAAAGGGGCACCTGCTTGTGGACACGGGAGGCAGGCTTTCTTTTGAAGAAGAACCGTGGAAAAAAAGACGAAAAGTGTCTACGATCGGTGATCAAACGCTGATCCCGTTTTTACATTCTAAAGGTATAGCGAAACTTGATGTCCTTATTCTGACGCATGCGGATCAAGACCATATGGGAGAAGCGGTTCGTTTAATCAAGCGAAATAAAGTAAAGCGGCTGGCTATACCAAAAGGCTTTGCACGGAGTCCAGAGGAAGCGGAGCTGTTAAAAGAAGCAGCTGATCAAGGGATTATGATTGATGAATTAGAGAGAGGAGATCAGCTTCAGATTGGAGAGCAAATATTTGACGTTCTTCATCCGTCTCGTGATCGTGTGACAACTAAGAATAATGATTCACTTGTTTTGACATTTACTCTAGGCGGGAAGTGGTTTATGCTCACTGGAGACCTTGAACAAGAAGGAGAGCGAGACATTATAGAAGCCTTTCCTCATCTGCGGGCAGATATCTTAAAGGTTGGACATCACGGGAGTAAAGGGTCAACAAGCGAAGCATGGCTTCAGCATCTCAAGGCCTCACATGCACTCATTTCAGCAGGTGAACGCAATCGTTATCAGCATCCACATCAGGAAGTCTTGAAAAAATTAAAGGACCAGCAAATGAAGGTGTATCGTACAGATACCGACGGGAGCGTGACGTATGAATTTCTCGATGAGGAAGGAACGTTTTACACTCACCCTCCATATGATATCTTACAAACTCAATAAAAAAAACTGCCAAAACGGCAGTCATGTAACCTTCATGAAGTTAAGATCCAACGAGGTGTATAATAGTTGCCAAAATAAACATTGAGGCGAAAAATCCGAATGTGACGATAAAACCAACGGCTGAGTCGGTCACATCATTCCGCTTGCTTTGAACATTTTTTTCAAATTCATTCATTTTCATCCCTCCTGGCTAATTTTAGTATACTTGAACTCATTTGGAATTGCTAGAAGGTAAAGTAACCGTTTTCCATTTTCATGATCATTTTATGAATATCGTCTGACAGCAGGCTGACCCGGGAGCCTGCGCCGGACGTTTACTATAAATGAGGAGGCGGCACTTTCAGCTTCCTCTTTACTAATGTCTTCACACACTTTAGGATAGAGGAGGAAGTGAAAGAGAGGGATTCAATTGATGGTCTTTGATGTATGGAACAATTTAAAACGAGGGGATATCCATCCCGTTTATTGCTTATATGGGAAAGAAACATATTTACTGCAAGAAACCGCCGCTAAATTGAGACAAGCTGTAGTAGACGAGGAAACGAAAGATTTTAATTACTCCATCTTCGATATGGAAGAGGTGCCGCTTGAACAGGCTGTGACGGATGCAGAAACATTTCCGTTTATGGGAGAACGACGTCTCGTCGTGATCAAGAATCCTTATTTTCTTACAGCTGAGAAGAAAAAGGAAAAGATCGAGCATGAGCTTTCTGTATTAGAAGCTTATTTAGAAAAGCCAGCGCCCTATACCATTCTCGTGTTATTAGCACCATATGAAAAGCTGGATGAGCGTAAAAAAATCACCAAATTGCTAAAAAAGAAAGCTGCTGTTGTTGAGGCGAAAGAATTAAACCCAAAAGAAACAACTGATTTCACCATCACACTGGTGAAGACAGAAGGAAAGATGATTACATCTGAAGCGGCTGAGCAGCTTGTGATGCTATGCGGCGGAAGTCTATCTTCTCTATTCCAAGAAGTTCGGAAGCTAAGTACATATATTGGAGAGCGGGAGGAAATTGAGTTAGCGGATGTCAATCAGCTCGTTGCAAGAAGCTTAGAGCAAAATATTTTCGAGCTGATTAATCAAATTGTAAACAGACGCCGCTCTGAGGCCATGCAGATGTTTTATGACCTGCTGAAGCAAAATGAGGAACCCATTAAAATATTAGCACTCATTTCAACTCAATTTCGATTGATTTTGCAGACGAAGTACTTCGCTCAGCAAGGATATGGACAAAAACAAATCGCTTCAAATCTAAAAGTCCATCCATTCCGGGTCAAACTTGCTATGGATCAGGCAAGACTGTTTTCAGAAGAAGAGCTCAAGCAGATCGTCAAAGAGCTTTCAACGATTGATTATGAAATGAAAACGGGTAAAAAGGACAAGCAGCTGCTGTTAGAATTGTTCCTGCTTCGATTGTTAGGCGCTTGAACATAAAAAAACGACCTTCTAAAAAGAGGGTCGTTTTTGTTTAGATGTATAATTGCCAGTCTGTCCTTAGGCTCGGCCGGTCAGGACGGACGTACAGTTAAACAGGTGCCTCATCACTGAGGCGTTGCAAGCATTATGCAGAAAGTCCGTTTACTTGTTTAGCAAGTCTTGATTTGTAACGCGCAGCTGCGTTTTTGTGTACAAGACCAGTTTTAACGGCTTTGTCAATGCGTTTTGCAGCAGAAGCAAGAGCAGCTTTTGCTTGCTCAGCATCGTTGTTAGCTACAGAAACTTCAACTTGTTTAATCGCAGTACGCATCGCAGACTTGATTGTTACGTTATGTGCACGGCGTTCGTTATTCGTTTTTGTACGTTTGATCGCTGATTTAATATTTGGCATGTGTTTCACCTCCTAAGATACAACCTAAACACAATTGTCTTAAGGTTAAATCTTCACAATAGAACAAATTGTATTCTATCAAACACACCTTTAGAATGCAATATAAATGTAAAGTATTTTTCATTGATGACGTGCTCGAATGTTTCTTTAAAGAGATGGAAAGACTACTGTTAATTACTTGGTGGAAGGAGTCTTTTTATGGAGAAACAGAAACTTGATTTAAGCGTTTATCAAATCCGGACAGACCTGGCTGTTGAAACAAAAGAGATACTAGAACAAGAGAACGATCCGAATGTCGTCAAAAAGGACGGGATCCAAGGGATCGTCGAAAAAGAAAAGGATGAGCAAGGCATCCGCATCCGTACTGTAGAAATCACGAAAGAAGGGGAGGAGCTGACCGGCAAAAAGGCAGGGACATACTTGACGTTTGAAGCGCAAGGCATTCGGGAGAAAGACTCTGAGATGCAAGAAAAAGTCGTCCAAGTCTTTGCCCGTCATTTTGCTCATTTTTTAAAAGACAGAGGCATTCAGGCAGATGCGAGCTGCCTTGTAGTAGGACTGGGAAACTGGAATGTCACGCCAGATGCACTAGGTCCTCTCACAGTCGAAAACCTGCTTGTGACCCGTCATCTCTTTGAATTACAGCCGGAAAATGTTCAGGAAGGCTATCGCCCAGTTTCCTCTTTGTCGCCAGGTGTGATGGGACTGACCGGTATTGAAACAAGTGACATTATCCAAGGTGTGATTGAGCGGTCTAAGCCTGATTTTGTCATTGCGGTTGACGCCCTTGCTGCTCGTGCGGTGGAACGAGTGAATACAACCATTCAAATTTCTGATACAGGTATCCATCCCGGTTCTGGTGTAGGGAATAAGCGAAAAGAATTAAGCAAAGAAACATTGGGCATTCCAGTAATTGCGATTGGCGTTCCGACAGTTGTGGATGCAGTAACGATTGCTAGTGACACAATTGATTATGTCTTAAAGCATTTTGGTAGAGAACTAAAAGATGATAGACCATCCCGCTCTCTTGTGCCGGCTGGTTTGACATTCGGGAAGAAAAAAGTGCTCAACGAAGAAGACTTGCCAGATGAGGAAACACGTCAATCATTCTTAGGCATCGTAGGAACCCTTCCTGAAGAAGAGAAAAGGCAGCTGATCCATGAAGTGCTTGCGCCGCTCGGGCAAAATTTAATGGTCACGCCTAAAGAAGTCGATACATTCATTGATGATATGGCAAACGTACTTGCCAACGGATTAAACACAGCGCTTCATCAAAAAATCACTCAAGATAACATGGGTTCATATAATCATTAATCGGTTCTACTTTCTCTAGCTCGCTCATAGTGTAATTACTAGAAAGCGTGCTGGAGGGAGTAAATGATGAAAAAAAGACCCCGCCGTCCTCGACAGTTGGTCGTTGCGATTAATGGAACGAAAGTAGTCAAAAGCATTTTCTTATTTATTGCCTCTCTTGTTGTGGTGTTTGTAATGTCAGGGGCTTTAACATCTTTAAAACCTGAGCTGAGACCGCAAGCCTCGTTATATGGTGTAGCAGATGAGCTCTCTGGCGCATTTTTTGCCACATTAATGGGCATGGAAAACCAATATTTCGCCTCAGCAGTTCCAGAAGCTCAAAGAGGATTTCATTTCTCTGGGCTGTCACTGAAGCTTGCAACCAGTATTAATTTAGAAGACCCGCGCAGTTTCCTAGGAAGAGAACTCCCAGGTTTTGAACATTTTGATACAAAAATCATCTTAGCGGGTGAAGGAACAGACTATACCAACATGCCAATGGAATCGCCGCCTCCGAGTGAAGTGATCCAAGATGAAAAAGAAGCAAATTTGGCTGAGCTGGACAAGCTCGATGATGATACACCGAAAAAGCCTGCCAAAGAACCTGACCGGTCAACAGGAAAACGAAAAGCTGTGTACATTTATCACACACATAACACGGAATCATATTTACCATTCTTAAAAGGAGAAACGAATCCAAATAATGCACGGCACTCAAAAGTGAATGTCACGCTTGTCGGCGACATGTTTGGAAAGGCACTTGATCAGCAAGGTATCGGCAATACAGTCGACAAAACGGAAATAGAAAAAAGACTGTTGAAAAAAGGATTAAAGTATCCGCAGTCTTATAATGAATCAAGATTGGTCGTGAAAGAAGCCTTGGCCAAAAATGATGACCTCGATTATTTAATTGATATTCACCGGGACTCAAGAAGAAAGAAAGATACGACTGTCGAAATCAAAGGGAAGAAATATGCGAGAATTGCGTTTGTTGTAGGGAAGAAGAATCAAAGCTATGAGAAAAACTTAAAGCTTGCGACAGAGTTCCACCATTTGATGGAGAAAAAATATAAAGGTCTTAGTGTCGGTGTGTTTGCCAAAGGAGAAATTGGCGATAATGGAATCTATAATCAAGATTTATCCGACAAAGCCCTTCTTTTAGAATTTGGCGGAGTGGATAATAATATGGAAGAATTAAGAAATGCATCCAATGCGGCAGCTGATGTATTCAGCGACATTTTCTGGGACGCGGAAAAGGTGGACGGCAAAGCAACGGATGAGAAAAAACGCTCTTAAGGTGGTGACGGGTATGGGCTCATTTATTGGAAAAACCATTATTTTAGGATTGGTCTTGCTGTTTGGTGTCTTTTTAGGAATGCAGCAAGCGAATAATGGCATGCTGCAAATGAAGGGCTACCATGATCCGCAATTAAAAGGAGCTTTCTCCATTCAAATGAACGACGATGAAGAAAAGGAAGCTTCTATCTTAGGAACGGCTGTTACAGAAAAGGATCTTGCCGAAAAACAAAAGCAGCTGGAGGAAATAGAAGGATTTAATGCCTTCTCCAAGGCAGGAAAAGCCCTGTCTGATGGTATGACACATGCAGCCCGTTCTCTTTATGATTGGGTGAATGGGAAATAAATGAATTTCATGAGATATCACCCTTTTAATCAAAGCCGCTGACCGATAAGCGGCTTTTCTTGATTTCGATTGAATCTTTACAGCCCTATTGATATAATCTAACCTAGCGCAACCCGCGTTTTATAGTAGGAGTGATAGATTGTGACAGATAAAGAAAAACGATTAGAGCGGCAATCAAGAATTCGAAATTTCTCCATTATCGCCCATATTGACCATGGGAAATCCACATTGGCGGACCGTATTTTAGAAAAAACAGCGGCGATTACTCAACGGGAAATGAAAGAACAATTACTTGATTCCATGGATTTAGAGCGTGAACGCGGCATAACGATTAAATTAAACTCTGTCCAGCTGAAGTATAAGGCGAAGGATGGAGAAGAATATATTATGCACCTGATTGATACACCAGGGCATGTCGACTTCACCTATGAGGTATCTCGAAGCCTAGCTGCCTGTGAGGGTGCGATTCTCGTAGTAGATGCAGCACAAGGAATTGAAGCACAGACACTTGCGAACGTTTATTTAGCTCTTGATAACAACTTAGAAATTCTTCCGATTATCAATAAAATCGATCTGCCGAGTGCAGAGCCTGAGCGTGTAAGAGAAGAAATTGAAGATGTCATCGGGTTGGATGCATCTGAAGCTGTTCTCACCTCTGCTAAGGCGGGTATTGGAATCGAGGATATTTTAGAACAAATCGTTGAAAAGGTGCCGGCACCTGCTGGAGATCCAGAAGCACCACTTCAAGCCCTTATTTTTGATTCTCTTTACGATGCGTATCGCGGCGTTATTGCGTACATACGAATTGTTGAAGGAACCGTCAGACCTGGTCAGAAAATTAAAATGATGGCGACGGGGAAAGAATTTGAAGTCCTTGAAGTCGGCGTATTCACACCAAAAGCCATGCCAACAGATGAACTCACCGTTGGAGATGTTGGCTACTTAACAGCTGCAATTAAAAATGTCGGTGATACACGTGTAGGGGATACGATCACAAGTGCGGAAAACCCTGCGAAAGAAGCACTGCCAGGATACAGAAAGCTAAACCCAATGGTATACTGCGGACTTTATCCGATTGATACAGCGAAATACAATGACTTACGTGAAGCGTTAGAAAAGCTTGAATTAAATGATTCTTCACTTCAATATGAGGCAGAGACATCCCAAGCACTTGGCTTCGGTTTCCGCTGCGGCTTCCTTGGAATGCTTCATATGGAAATCATCCAAGAACGGATTGAACGTGAATTTAAAATTGATCTGATTACGACAGCGCCAAGTGTTATTTATGATGTATATATGACAGACGGAGAAAAAATCGTCGTAGATAACCCGTCCAATCTGCCTGATCCGCAAAAGATTGAGCGAATTGAAGAACCATATGTAAAAGCAACAATGATGGTGCCAAACGATTATGTAGGCTCTGTGATGGAGCTTTGCCAAGGAAAGCGCGGGAATTTCATCGATATGCAGTATCTTGATGCGAACCGCGTGAGCATTGTGTACGAAATTCCTTTGGCAGAGATCGTATACGAATTCTTTGATCAGCTAAAGTCCAACACAAAAGGCTACGCGTCCTTTGATTATGAGCTGATTGGCTATCGTCCATCGACACTCGTGAAGATGGATATCATGCTGAATGGCGAAAAAATCGATGCCCTTTCCTTTATCGTACACCGCGATTATGCATATGAACGAGGCAAGATCATCGTAGAAAAGCTAAAAGAACTAATTCCACGCCAGCATTTTGAAGTGCCAGTTCAAGCAGCAATCGGTCAAAAAATTGTTGCTCGTTCCACCATTAAAGCAATGCGTAAAAACGTACTTGCCAAATGTTATGGTGGAGACATTTCCCGGAAAAGAAAGCTTCTTGAGAAGCAAAAAGAAGGGAAAAAGCGCATGAAGCAAGTGGGCTCTGTTGAAGTCCCGCAAGAAGCATTTATGGCCGTGCTGAAGATGGACGACAGCACACCGAAAAAATAACATCCTCAAGGCTGCTTGCTTTACAATGTCTGCCTTGACGTTTATAGTCGATAACAAACAAAGGCGCCGCAGCGATAAACTGCGGCTCTTTACCTGTAAAGAAGGTGTCATCAAATGAAAGCAGCATACATTCACATTCCATTTTGTGAGCACATTTGCCACTATTGTGATTTCAATAAATTTTTCATTAAAACGCAGCCAGTCGATGAATACTTAGCGGCTCTTGAAAAAGAGATGCAGCATACGATCGAAAAAAAGGGCGAGCAGGAACTCAAGACGATTTTTATTGGCGGGGGAACCCCGACATCACTGACTGTCAGCCAGCTAGACAAGCTCATGAACAGCATTCACCGTGTATTAAAGCCGACAAAAAACCTGATTGAATTTGCAGTGGAAGCGAACCCAGATGAATTATCACTCGAGAAGCTGCATGTGCTAAAAGCAGCTGGCGTGAATCGGCTGAGTTTTGGCGTTCAAACCTTTGAAGACGATTTGCTCAAAAAAATCGGACGAGTTCATCAAAAAAAGGATGTCCTTACGTCCTTTGAGCGAGCTAGAGCGGTTGGATTTGACAATATTAGCCTCGATCTCATGTTTGGCTTGCCACATCAAGAAAAGCATCATGTGAAGAATTCACTTGAGACAGCTTTCTCGCTGGGGGCAGAGCATTATTCGGTTTACTCACTCATCGTCGAGCCGAAAACCGTTTTTTACAACTTAATGCAAAAAGGAAAACTTCATTTACCGCCGCAAGAACGTGAGGCTGAAATGTATGAGCTTGTGATGGATGAAATGGAGCGCCATGGATTAAAGCAGTACGAAATTAGCAATTACGCCAAACCTGGCTTTGAAAGCCAGCATAACCTGACCTATTGGAGCAATGAAGATTACTTCGGTTTTGGTGCAGGCGCACACGGGTATGTAGATGGCGTCCGAAATGTGAACGCAGGGCCGGTGAAACATTATTTGGAGCTGATCGACCAAACAGGGTTCCCGTATAAGGAAACACATCAGGTCACAAAAGCAGAGCAAATAGAAGAAGAAATGTTTTTAGGTCTTCGAAAGATCGAAGGAGTGAAAAGCGCTGATTTCCAAACAAAATATGGTACTGCACCAGAAGCACTTTTTCCCACTGTTCTTGAAGAATTAGAAGAAAAAGGCCTCATTGTAAAAGATGACATAGGGATCCGTTTAACAAGAAAAGGAAAATTGTTAGGGAATGAAGTATTTCAAGCGTTTCTCGGTGAGTTATAATTGACATTTTAATTTGAGTTTGGTAATTTTGTTTATACAATTAGCACTCGTTGAAAGAGAGTGCTAACAGGGGTGATGATGATGTTAACAAATCGTCAGCTTTTGATTCTGCAAGTCATCATTAATGACTTTATTCGTTCGGCGCAGCCAGTTGGATCAAGGACTCTTTCTAAAAAAGAAGACATTACGTTCAGCTCTGCGACGATTAGAAACGAAATGGCTGATTTGGAGGAACTTGGTTTTATTGAAAAGACCCATTCTTCATCAGGAAGAATTCCTTCCGAAAAAGGATATCGTTATTATGTAGATCATTTGCTCTCTCCGCGAAAACTGTCGTCTAAAGAGCTTGTGCTCATCCAGTCGGCCTTTCAGGAGAAAATTTTTGAGCTGGAAAAGACAGTTCAAAAATCGGCGGAAATTTTATCAGATCTCACAAACTATACATCGATTGTGCTTGGACCAAAGCTAAGTGAAAATCGATTAAAGCAAATTCAGCTTGTCCCTGTTCAGCCAAACAAAGCAGTGGCAATCATGATTACAGACAGCGGACATGTTGAAAACAAAACCATTACCTTCTCTGAGCATCTCGATGTCTCCGATATTGAGAAGCTGATGAATATTTTAAACAGCCGCCTAGCCGGAGTCCCGATGGATCAGCTGAAGGACAGAATGTATAAAGAAGTTGTGATGCTTCTTCGCACGCATTTAAAAGATTATGATCATATTTTAGATGCACTCGGCAATACATTTACATCGACTCAAAATGAATCAAAACTTTTCTTTGGCGGGAAGATTAATATGTTGAATCAGCCAGAGTTTCATGACATTGACCGCATTCGTTCACTCATGATGCTTATTGAGCAAAAGAATGATGTCATGCAGCTGTTTCATCCAAATCAGCAAGGAATCACCATTAAAATCGGTTCAGAAAACAATTTGGAAGCGATGGAGAATTGCAGCTTAATCACAGCCACTTATTCGATTGATCAAAAATCACTCGGCTCCATTGCTGTCATCGGTCCAACCCGTATGGATTATGGCAGGGTTGTTAGTCTCTTGCATCATGTATCAAAAGACTTGTCAAACGCACTTTCCAATTTGTATGATGAGTAGGGTGATAAAAGATAGGGGCACAGCCCCTTCGTATTTTTGAATCTTTTGAGGGAGGTGAACACAATGTCAGAAGAAAAACAGACACCTGAGCAAGAAGCAGAGGTTGAAGCACAAGAAGAAGCAGTTCAAGCAGATACTGAGGAAGTAACACATGATGAACAGTCTGCCTTCCAAGAAAAAATCGATGAATTGCAGCAGCTTCTAGATGAAAAAGAAAACAAAATTCTGCGTGTTCAAGCAGATTTTGAAAACTATAAACGCCGTGCTCAAACTGAAGTGGAGACCGTGCAAAAATATCGTTCTCAACATGTTGTTAGTGATCTTCTCCCAGCTCTTGATAACTTTGAAAGAGCGCTTGGAATTGATCCAGACAATGAGCAGACGAAAAGTTTGTTAGAAGGAATGCAAATGGTTTACCGCCAGCTGGTAGAAGCGTTGAAAAATGAAGGCGTTGAACCAATTGAAGCTGTCGGCAAAGAGTTCGATCCAAACCTTCATCAAGCTGTCATGCAAGTTGAAGATGAAAACTACGATTCAAATATCGTTGTAGAAGAATTGCAAAAGGGCTATAAACTCAAAGACCGAGTTATTCGTCCATCAATGGTAAAAGTAAATCAATAACTACATAATGGGAGGTCATCGAATATGAGTAAAATCATTGGGATTGACTTAGGAACAACAAACTCATGTGTTGCAGTACTTGAAGGCGGCGAGCCAAAAGTCATTGCTAACGCTGAAGGAGCACGTACAACACCATCTGTTGTCGCTTTTAAAAATGGAGAGCGCCAAGTGGGTGAAGTAGCAAAACGTCAATCAATTACAAACCCGAACACGATCATGTCTGTTAAAAGACATATGGGTACAGATTATAAAGTAGAAGTTGAAGGCAAGAACTATACACCGCAGGAAATCTCTGCAATCATTCTTCAACACCTTAAATCTTACGCTGAAGGCTATCTTGGCGAAGAAGTAACAAAAGCTGTTATCACAGTTCCTGCTTACTTCAACGATGCAGAACGTCAAGCAACGAAAGATGCTGGTAAAATTGCTGGTCTTGAAGTAGAACGTATCATCAACGAACCAACAGCAGCTGCACTTGCATATGGTTTAGATAAAACAGAAGAAGATCAAACGATTCTTGTATACGACCTTGGCGGCGGTACATTTGACGTATCGATCCTTGAGCTTGGAGACGGCGTCTTTGAAGTGCGCTCAACTGCTGGGGACAACCGTCTAGGTGGAGACGATTTTGACCAAGTCATCATTGATCACCTAGTGGCTGAATTCAAAAAAGAAAATGGCATTGATCTTTCTAAAGATAAAATGGCGCTTCAGCGTTTAAAAGATGCTGCTGAAAAAGCGAAAAAAGATCTTTCAGGTGTATCTTCTACACAAATTTCACTGCCATTTATCACAGCTGGAGAAGCAGGACCTCTTCACCTTGAATTAACGTTAACGCGTGCTAAATTCGAAGAGCTTTCTGCAGATCTTGTAGAGCGTACAATGACACCTGTACGTCAGTCATTGAAAGATGCTGGTTTATCTGCTAGCGAGATTGATAAAGTCATCCTTGTAGGTGGATCAACTCGTATTCCTGCAGTCCAAGAAGCAATCAAAAAAGAAACAGGCAAAGAGCCTCATAAAGGTGTAAACCCTGATGAAGTAGTTGCACTTGGTGCAGCGATCCAAGGTGGAGTCATCACAGGAGACGTCAAAGACGTTGTTCTTCTTGACGTAACACCACTTTCTTTAGGAATTGAAACAATGGGCGGCGTGTTCACGAAGCTGATTGAACGTAATACAACAATTCCAACAAGTAAATCTCAAGTATTCTCAACGGCTGCTGACAACCAAACAGCTGTAGATATCCATGTCTTGCAAGGTGAGCGCCCAATGGCTGCAGATAACAAAACATTAGGCCGCTTCCAATTGACTGATATCCCGCCAGCACCACGCGGCGTACCGCAAATTGAAGTATCTTTTGATATCGATAAAAACGGTATTGTCAACGTACGTGCGAAAGATATGGGTACAGGCAAAGAGCAAAACATCACAATCAAATCTTCTTCAGGTCTTTCTGATGATGAGATCGAAAAAATGGTCAAAGAAGCAGAAGAAAATGCTGAAGCAGATGCGAAGAAAAAAGAAGAAATCGAAGTGCGCAACGAAGCAGATCAATTAGTGTTTACAACTGAAAAAACATTAAAAGATCTAGAAGGCAAAATCGATGAAGAGCAAGTGAAAAAAGCAAACGACGCGAAAGATGCACTAAAAGCTGCGATCGAAAAAGGCGAGTTTGAAGACATCAAAGCGAAAAAAGATGAGCTGCAAACAATCGTTCAAGAATTAACGACAAAGCTCTATGAAGAAGCTGCAAAACAAGCACAAGCTCAGCAAGAAGGCGCTGAAGGTGCTCAAAAAGCAGATGACAATGTAGTGGATGCAGAATACGAAGAAGTAAACGACGATCAAGAGAAAAAATAATCACCTTTACTTTTGAAAAAGGCTGCTGAAACGTACTCGTCAGAAAGTCAAAGTCAGGATCTCTTGGCTTTGACTTTTTTTCTTTTCAACGATGAAAGGAATTGAAAAAAGTTAAATCAAAATGATACAATCGTATTTATGTGAGAAAATCGGGAGTGTGAAGAGATGAGTAAGCGTGATTACTATGAAGTGCTTGGCGTAAGTAAGAGCGCCTCAAAGGACGAAATCAAAAAGGCATACCGCAAGCTTTCAAAAAAGTATCACCCTGATATTAATAAAGAAGCTGGCTCAGATGAGAAATTCAAAGAAGTAAAAGAAGCCTATGAAACCCTTTCTGATGATCAAAAACGTTCGCATTATGACCAGTTCGGTCATACCGATCCAAACCAAGGCTTTGGCGGCGGCGGTTTTGGTGGAGGAGGAGATTTTGGCGGCTTCGGCGGCTTTGATGACATCTTCTCTAGTATTTTTGGCGGCGGAGCGAGAAGAAGAGATCCAAATGCACCACGCCAAGGAGCGGACCTGCAATATACAATGACGCTTTCATTCGAAGAAGCGGCATTTGGAAAAGAAGCAACGATTGAAATCCCTCGTGAAGAATCTTGTGAAACATGTCATGGATCAGGAGCAAAGCCTGGTACGCAGGCGAAAACTTGTTCACATTGCGGAGGATCTGGTCAATTAAATGTTGAGCAATCCACTCCGTTTGGTAAAGTGGTCAACCGCAGAGTATGTAACTACTGTAGCGGAACAGGGAAACAAATTGACCATAAATGTTCAACATGCGGCGGATCTGGCAAAGTGCGCAAGCGTAAGAAAATTAACGTGACGATCCCTGCAGGTGTTGATGATGGTCAGCAGCTCAGAGTATCTGGTCAAGGTGAACCAGGTGTAAATGGAGGACCTCCAGGCGATCTATTCGTTGTATTCCATGTGCGTGCGCATGAATTCTTCGAGCGTGATGGAGATGACATATACTGCGAGATGCCGCTCACCTTTGCCCAAGCTGCATTAGGTGACGAAATTGAAGTGCCGACATTACACGGAAAAGTAAAATTAAAAGTTCCTGCTGGCACTCAAACTGGCACGAAGTTTAGACTTAAAGGAAAAGGTGTGAAAAATGTACGCGGCTACGGCCAAGGCGATCAGCATATCGTTGTACGTGTCGTCACACCGACAAATTTAACAGACAATCAAAAAGATATCATTAGAAAATTTGCTGAAGTGAGCGGAAATAAACCGGACGAACAAGAAATGAGCTTTTTCGATAAGGTAAAACGCGCATTTAAAGGCGAGTAAGACGGATAAGGAGTTGGTAGTATTGAAGTGGTCAGAAATTAGCGTCCATACAACAAATGAAGCGGTGGAACCGATCACCAATATTTTGCATGAAGCAGGTGCAAGTGGTGTCGTGATTGAGGACCCGCTTGATTTAGTCAAGGAACGTGAAAATGTATACGGTGAGATCTACCAGCTCGATCCGAATGACTATCCGGATGAAGGTGTCATTGTCAAAGCTTATCTTCCAATGAACAGCTTTTTGATGGAAACGGTAGATGAGATCAAAGAAGCCATCAACAATCTTCTTCTATACGATATTGACCTTGGACGCAATACACTGTCAATTTGTGAAGTGAATGAAGAAGAATGGGCCACCGCATGGAAGAAATACTATCATCCTGTGAAAATTTCTGAAAAATTCACCATCGTTCCAACGTGGGAAGAATATACGCCGGTTCATTCTGATGAACTGATTATTGAAATGGACCCTGGAATGGCATTTGGAACAGGTACGCATCCCACAACCGTCCTTTGTATTCAGGCGCTTGAGCGCTATGTAAAGGAAAACGATACGGTGATTGATGTTGGAACAGGCTCTGGGATTTTAAGTGTGGCAGCAGCGATGCTTGGTGCAAAGGACATTCAAGCCTTTGATCTCGACACCGTTGCGGTAGAAAGTGCGAAGCAAAACATCGAACTAAATGGTGTAAGTGAAAAAGTGGCGATCAAACAAAACAACTTGCTTGATGGGATTTCAGGTGAGCGTGATGTGATTGTCGCCAACATTCTGGCAGAAGTAATTTTGCGCTTTACAGATAAAGCCTATGACCTATTGAAGAAAGATGGCTATTTCATTACATCAGGCATCATTGGACAAAAGAAATTACAAGTCAAAACAGCATTAGAAGAAGCAGGTTTTGATATTGTTGAAGTGCTGTCAATGGAAGATTGGGTCAGCATTATAGCGAAAAAATAAAGCGAGTAGGTGTCAGGACACGTATGCAACGATATTTTATCGACCTCACGAAAGAAGAAGTGACTGCAAAGGGAGCCATAGTTATAAAAGGTGAAGATGTACATCATCTTTCCAATGTCATGCGGATGAAAGCAGGGCAGGAAATCCTTTGTTTAACGACAGACGGCTTTGAAGCGCTTAGTAAAATTGATACAATAACAAAGGAAGAAGTGATTTGTCACCTTGAAAGCTGGACAAATCAGGACAGAGAACTTCCGATTAGGGTGACGATCGCAAGCGGTCTTCCAAAAGGAGATAAGCTTGAGCTCATTATCCAAAAAGGCACAGAGCTTGGCGCAAGTGCTTTTATCCCATTTCAAGCGGCTCGTTCTATTACAAAACTTGACCAAAAAAAGTCACATAAAAAACGAGAGCGCTGGGAGAAAATCGCGAAAGAAGCAGCAGAGCAGTCCTACCGGAATATCATTCCGCGTGTTTATTCAGTATCAACGTTTAAAGAGCTGACGCAATTAGCTGGTGAATTCGATAAATGTGTCGTTGCATACGAAGAATCATCGAAAGAAGGAGAGCAAAGCCGCTTTCAAACTGTTCTTCAACAGATGAAAGGCGGACAAACCTTGCTAGTGGTTTTTGGCCCTGAAGGTGGTTTGGCAGAAAATGAGATTGAAGAGCTTGAAACGCTTGGTGCAGTCATTTGTGGGCTCGGACCACGCATTTTAAGAACGGAAACCGCTCCTTTATACGCGCTTTCCGCTATATCTTATCAAACAGAGTTATTAAGAGGTGAATCATGATGGGAACAGTAGCGTTCCATACACTTGGCTGTAAGGTCAACCACTATGAAACAGAGGCGATCTGGCAGCTGTTTAAAGAAGCTGGCTATGAAAGAAAAGAGTATGAATCAAAAGCAGACGTATATGTCATTAATACATGTACGGTCACGAATACAGGCGATAAGAAAAGCCGCCAAGTCATTAGAAGAGCCATTCGTCATAACCCGGATGGTGTCATTTGTGTAACCGGCTGCTATGCGCAAACATCTCCAGCAGAAATCATGGCGATTCCTGGTGTTGATATTGTGGTTGGAACACAGGACAGACATAAACTACTAGGTTATATAGAAGAATACCGCAGAGAAAGACAGCCGATCAACGGTGTTGGCAATATCATGAAAGCACGTGTGTTTGAAGAACTTGATGTTCCTGCCTTTACAGACAGAACGCGCGCTTCATTAAAAATCCAAGAAGGCTGTAACAACTTCTGTACATTCTGCATTATTCCTTGGGCGCGCGGCCTTCTTCGTTCTCGCGATCCAGAAGAAGTCATCAATCAAGCGCAGCAGCTTGTTGATGCAGGCTATAAAGAAATTGTGCTTACAGGTATTCACACAGGCGGATACGGAGAAGACTTAAAGGATTATAACTTTGCGAAGCTTCTGAGAGAATTAGATGAACGTGTTATTGGCTTAAAACGAATCCGTATTTCATCTATTGAAGCTAGTCAAATTACAGATGAAGTGATTGAAGTGCTTGATCAGTCAGATAAAATTGTCAGACACTTACACATCCCGCTTCAATCTGGCTCAAATACTGTGCTAAAAAGAATGCGCCGTAAATATACGATGGAATTCTTTGCAGAGCGTTTAACAAAGCTGAAAAAAGCATTACCAGGACTTGCTGTCACCTCTGATGTAATCGTAGGATTCCCTGGGGAAACAGAAGAAGAGTTCTTGGAAACATACAATTTTGTCAAAGACCATCAATTCTCTGAGCTGCACGTCTTCCCTTACAGCAAACGTACAGGTACACCGGCTGCAAGAATGGAAGATCAAGTGGATGAAAATGTGAAAAACGAACGTGTTCACCGTTTGATCGCTCTTTCTGACCAGCTTGCGAAAGAGTATGCATCAGCATATGAAGGTGATGTGCTAGAAATTATTCCGGAAGAATCCTTCAAAGAACAAGAAGGAAACCACAATCTTTATGTTGGTTATACCGATAACTATATGAAGGTTGTATTCGAAGGGACAGAGGACATGATCGGCCGATTGGTCAAAGTGAAAATTACGAAAGCGGGTTATCCTTATAACGAAGGACAATTCGTTCGTATCAGCGATGATGTGCAACCAGAAAAAGTGAGAATGACCTCATAATAGATAAAAAAACCGGCAGCCAAAAGGGCAAGCCGGTTTCTTTTATTTTGTCTGACTCGGCATGAGACACAAGATCAATGCGTGAAAAGGGCGTATGAACGGGAAGAAGAGGAGAGAGCTTGCCACATTAAACAGCAGGCTGAAATGCGCAATCTGCTGGGCGGGTGAGCTTGCGAGAAGGGCGACAACCTCTGTAATCAGAGCGAGAAACGGAAGGCATAAAAGAACCCCCAGTACATTAAACACGACGTGTGCATAAGCCGTCTGACGTGCCGCGTAGCCGCCAGATATGGCAGCCATCACAGCTGTAATACATGTCCCAATATTGGACCCTAACACAAAGCTGATGCCTTCCTGAAGTGCCACAGTTCCTTCGTTCATAAATCCCATTAAAATGCCGATACAGACAGAGCTCGAATGAACAATCGCTGTGAAAATGGTACCTGAAAGCAGCGCTGTCCAGTCTGAATGCTGCATCATTTCAAGAAAACGCAATGTCTCAGGCTGACTTGTCATCATCCCCGCAATTTTTGAGAAGCCTTGAATGCAAAAAAAGATCATCCCGAGCCCAAATAAACTTTTTCCTGCATGTCTAAAAGATGTCCTACCAAAAAGGATGCATACAAGACCGGCTATGATCAAAACCCACATGAAGACATCCATTTTAATAGCAATAAATTCTGTCGTAAACGTGGAGCCAATATTGGTTCCAAGAATCATTGGGATCGATTTTTTAAAAGAGAGAATGCCTGTACTGACAAAGCCGATGACGATGACCATAAACGCCGAACTGCTTTGTAGAACCCCTGTAAACACAATGCTGACCAAGAATGCTTTGACTGGGTGATCTGTAAAGAGAAGAAGTGATTTCTCAATACGAGACGACGCAAGCGCCATTAATCCTTTTCTCAGCAAACCCATTGACCATAAAAAAATGAAAATAAGTGCACAAAAATAAATGATCGCCATCATAAGAAAGTCCTCCTCTTACCAATGAATATATGGACTTGTCTACCTGCTCATGACGAAAATATATTTCCAAATCACTTAGTTGACCTCACACAAGGCTTATATTATAATGTCTAGGTACATGTTTTGCATGTATATCTTTTTTTAATGCAGTCGATTGGTGTATTCGGAGGGAGGGAAAGAGAATGTCAAAAACGGTCGTTAGAAAAAACGAATCGCTTGAAGATGCTCTTCGTCGCTTTAAACGCAGTGTATCCAAAACTGGAACATTGCAAGAAGCAAGAAAGCGTGAATTTTATGAAAAGCCTAGCGTAAAGCGTAAGAAAAAGTCTGAAGCTGCTAGAAAACGTAAATTCTAAAGAGGGTGGATTTTATGAGTCTTCTTGAGCAATTAAATTCTGATATGAAGCTTATGATGAAAAACCGTGAGAAAGACAAGCTTGTTGTCATTCGTATGGTAAAGGCTTCGCTGCAAAATGAAGCAATTAAGCTTAAGAAAGACAGTTTGACCGGCGATGAGGAACTAACCGTCCTTTCCCGCGAGATTAAGCAACGTAAAGACTCCCTCCATGAATTTTCGAAAGCTAATCGCTTAGATTTAGTAGATAAAGTTCAAAAAGAGATTGACATCTTAGACGTTTATTTACCGGAACAGCTTTCTGAAGAAGAACTGCAAACGATCGTGAAAGAAACGATTGCTGAAACAGGTGCTTCCTCAAAGGCTGACATGGGTAAAGTTATGAGCGCTATTATGCCAAAAGTAAAAGGTAAAGCTGATGGAGCTGTCATTAACAGACTTGTCAGCGAGCAGCTGTCTCAATAAAAAAGTATCCTTCTATTGTTAGAAGGGTACTTTTTTTATGCCCTCATGATTCTGTCATATAAAAATGAAACCTATGATACATTTGTAACGTATGTAAAGGAACAGTAAAATGGAAGAAAGAGAGGAGGGATCATCAAATAGATGAAAAAAATAAAAATTTCTATTGCTCTCTTCAGTTGTTTTATAATATGCTTGTTATTAGGGGTTCAATTGACCGCGAAATCAGTAGATCAGAAAGTTCATGTTATCCCAATTGAAGATACAGTAGAAAAAGGACTTTCTAAATTCATTGAACGATCGTTTGAGCAGGCAAAGGCGGAACGAGCGAAGCATATTATTCTCGACATCAATACACCAGGTGGTGCAGTCGATGCAGCGCTTGAGATCGCAGATACCATTCGCGCTTCCGATATCCCAGTGACAGCGTTTGTCAATCATAGAGCGCTTTCAGCCGGGGCCTTCATCGCGCTAAATGC
The DNA here is from genome assembly GCF_049895685.1 of Bacillus sp. DC4300-2b2. NCBI lineage: Bacteria > Bacillati > Bacillota > Bacilli > Caryophanales > Bacillaceae > Bacillus > Bacillus sp. DC4300-2b2. The sequence goes on along the minus strand of NZ_JAFCSW010000003.1, from coordinate 479,952 downwards.
CGATCAGATTTATATGACCCCGAATGGAAAGATGGGGGCTGCTGCGATCATTGATGGAGAAGGCAATGCTGCCGATCAAAAATCTGAATCTCTATGGCTTGCTGAAATGAGTGATGCTGCCGAAAAGCAGGGGCGTGATCCAAAGTATGCTCTTGCCATGGCGGATGTAGATATAGACGCAAAAGAAGCTGGTGCACCAAAAGGGGAATTGCTCACCTTTAACACAGATCGGGCGCTTCAATTCGGGTATGCAGAAGGTGAAGCAAAAAATATGGATGACTTGCTTCAGAAGCTGAAATTAACAGATGCTTCTGTTCAATACGATGAAGTGAGCTTTGCTGAAAAGGTTGCGCGTTTTCTTACGCACCCAATTGTCATTCCGATCCTTTTATCCATTGCAAGTTTAGGGTTAATTGTTGAGCTCTATTCTCCTGGCTTTGGGGTCCCTGGCACCATGGGAGTGACAGCGCTTCTTTTATTCTTTTATGGTCATCTCGTGGCAGGTTTTGCAGGATATGAGACGTTGTTCCTGTTTTTGGCAGGGATTGCACTCATCATTCTGGAATTGTTTTTGCCAGGGGGAATCGTAGGTGTCATTGGACTGATCTGTGTCGTTGTCAGCTTATTTTTAGCAGCTGGAAGCTTTACAGAAATGGCGATTTCCATCTTGATTGCCACTGCTGTTTCAATCATAGCAGTTATTTTATTGACAAAGGTGTTGGGGAAACGTATGAAATTCTTTAAAAAGTTCATTTTAACCGATTCAACCAATAAGGAAAGCGGTTATGTCTCAAATGAAACAAGAGAAGATCTTGTTGGACAAATCGCAGTGACAGCAACTGCACTTCGTCCATCTGGTACGATCGTATTCGGAGATGAGCGCATTGATGTTGTGTCAGAAGGTGCCTTTATCGATAAGGATGAGCAAGTAAAAATTGTGAAAGCGGAAGGCTCACGCATTGTCGTGAGGAAAGTATAGATATACTGATTTTAGAGGAGGAATAAAATGGATCCATCTACTTTACTATTATTTGTGATTATCGCAGCAGGTTTGATTGTTCTATCGATCTTTTTCACCTTTGTACCGGTGATGCTGTGGATTTCTGCCCTAGCGGCTGGCGTAAAAGTGAGCATTTTTACACTTGTAGGAATGAGACTGCGCCGAGTCATTCCAAACCGAGTGGTCAACCCACTCATCAAAGCACATAAAGCAGGTCTTGATGTGACGATTAACCAGCTGGAGAGCCACTATCTTGCAGGTGGTAACGTGGACCGTGTTGTGAACGCATTAATTGCAGCTCAACGCGCGAATATCGAATTGAACTTTGCTCGCTGTGCAGCCATCGACCTAGCAGGACGTGATGTACTAGAAGCAGTTCAAATGAGTGTAAACCCTAAAGTCATTGAAACACCATTTATCTCTGGTGTTGCGATGGACGGGATTGAAGTCAAAGCAAAAGCACGTATTACAGTTCGTGCAAACATCGACCGACTTGTCGGTGGTGCAGGGGAAGAAACAATTATTGCCCGTGTAGGTGAAGGGATTGTCTCTACAATCGGTTCATCAGATAATCATAAAAAGGTTCTTGAGAATCCTGATATGATTTCTCAAACGGTTCTTGGTAAAGGATTAGATTCAGGTACTGCATTTGAAATTCTCTCGATTGATATCGCAGATGTTGATATCGGTAAGAACATCGGGGCGATTCTGCAAACAGACCAAGCAGAAGCAGACAAAAATATTGCACAGGCGAAAGCAGAAGAACGCCGCGCAATGGCTGTTGCACAAGAGCAAGAGATGCGCGCGAAAGTTGAAGAAATGCGCGCGAAAGTTGTAGAAGCAGAGGCTGAAGTACCACTTGCAATGGCTGAAGCATTACGTGAAGGCAATATTGGTGTCATGGACTACATGAACATTAAAAATATCGATGCTGATACGGATATGAGAGATTCATTTGGTAAAATGACAAAAGGTCCATCTGATAATGAAAACAAATAAGCATCCTCTCACGCTTTAAGGAGGGAGCCCATTGGACATTCTATTTGAAAATCCGCTACTAATTGCGATTATCATCGGTATCATCTCTGCCGTCTTTGGGAAAATCGGCAAACAAGAGGAGAACGAAGAGCAGAATCAGCAAAAGAAGCCCGCTCCTCAGCGTAAGCAGGTGCCCCAGAAGCAAACAAAGCAAACACGTCCAGATCCAGTCGTGACGGATCAGCTGGACGATTTCGGCGATGTACATGATCATGGCGGGATGAAGAAAAAAACATCTCAGTCCTTACAAGATCGCTATACGGCTACACTTGCCGAAATGGAAGAAAGAAAAAACGAGCTGAACAAAGAGTTCCAATCGCTTGAAAGAGAGCTGACAAGGCCAAAGGCTGCATCTGCTGAAATGAGGCCAAAAATGATTGAGAAGCTGAACCAAGATACAATGGTTCAAGGAATGATCCTTGGAGAAGTATTTGGAGAGCCGCGCGCGAAAAAGCCGCACAGAACGATGAAACGGCCATATAAAAGATAAAGAAGAAAGCCCCCTTTATGAAAAAAGGGGGCTTTTTTTGCCTGATAACGATTTTTCTTAAAGAAAATGTTGAAAAGGCTGTTTTACGGGATTCATTAGCATGATATGAACCGCTGAGGAATAGGATGATATAGAGGCTTTCTCATCAGTCTCACCATCTTTCAGTTTGATCTCATACACATGAGGTGGGAAGGGGTTCTTATTGAATGGGAAAAAGAAAAAATCGACTTAAAGCATGGCTGACAAGAACGCTTGAAATCCCTCCAGACGTGATGATGGATCTTCCCCGTATTACGATGGTTGGCAGACTCCACATTTACATAGAGAACCATAAAGGGCTTTTACTTTTCAGTGATCAAGAGGTAAGGCTGATGCTCAAACAGGGACAATGCATTATTTCAGGGAAAGATTTTGTGATAAAAACGATTTTGCCAGAAGAGATTTTATTGGAAGGGAAAATCGATGAGGTCCGTTATATTGATTCTTAACTGACGGAGGGGAGAAGCGTGAAGAATAAATGGTTCGGCTATTTTATTGGCAGAGTGGAAGTGGAGATCAAAGGAAACGGCATTGAGCGGCTCATCAATGAGTGCACGAGGCAGGGGATCACAATGTTTCAAGTGAACCGCCGTCAAGACAGCGTGCGCTTATTTATTCGCTTATCAGATGTACATGCCTTCAGAAAGGTACGCAGACATCATGACGTGACATGTTCATTTCATCAAAAGAAGGGCTTTCCGTTTCTACTCCTTTGGTCAAGGAAGAATATCGGATTTACCCTTGGGATTGTATGCTTTCTATTGACGATATTGGCACTTTCAAACATGGTATGGAAAATTGATATTAAAGGAGCCAACCCAGAAACTGAACATCAAATGAGAAAGCATTTAGACGACATTGGGGTGCAAAAAGGACGTTTTCAGTTTCTAATGGGAACACCTGAAAAAATTCAAAAATCCCTGACAACCAATATTCAAAGCATCACATGGGTCGGTGTTGAACTAAACGGCACAACCTTTCAAATGAAAGTTGTGGAAAAAAATGAACCCGAAAAAGAAAAATACACGAGTCCTCAGCATATCGTCGCCAAGAAAAAGGCTGTCATCACAAGAATGTATGTAGAAAAAGGCGAGCCACTCGCCGCGGTTGATGAACATGTAAAGAAAGGACAGATGCTTGTCTCTGGAGTCATTGGCAGCGAAGATCAGCAGAAAACGGTAGGAGCCAAAGCAAAAATCTATGGTGAAACGTGGTATCGTTCTGAAGTTTCTGTCCCTCTTCGAACATCTTTTGACGTCTTTACGGGTAAAATGAAGACAAAGCACAAGCTCTCCGCATTTGGAGGCTCACTGCCATTTTGGGGCTTTTCTTTTAAAAAGGATGATTTCAAGCAGCCAAAAACAGAAACAGAAGTTCATCCGCTTCATTTCTTAAACATGCAGCTCCCATTCTCTTATGAAAAGGAAATCACACGCGAAAGTGAGAAAATAAATCGAGAATACACAAATAAAGAAGCGGTTCAAGCAGGGATTAAAATGGGTAAAAAAGAATTAGAAGAGAAGCTAGGTCAAACAGGAGAGGTGAAAAGTGAAAAAGTTTTGCACGAGACAACAGGGAATGGTAAAGTTAAGTTAATCATCCTTTACCAAGTAATAGAAGATATTGTTCAACCAACACCTATTGTTCAGGGAGACTAGAGAATGACAGAACATTTACTTGAGATTCAACAAAAATTGGATAGTCCAAACGAAGCGATCGCTTTATTTGGCAATCAAGATTCTTATCTGAAACTGATGGAAAACGAGCTGAACGTCTCCATTATTACGCGTGGAGAAAAAGTGTATGTTTCTGGAGAGGAAACATCAAGAGAGACAGTAAGCCGTTTGATCACATCTCTTTTACATCTTATTCGTAAAGGAATTGAGATTTCTGAACGAGATGTCGTCTATGCCATAAAAATGGCGCAAAAAGACAAGCTGAATTATTTTGAAAATATGTATGAAGATGAAATTACGAAAAATGCCAAAGGAAAGTCGATCAGGGTGAAAACAATCGGCCAGCGGGAATATGCTGCGGCGATGAAAAAAGATGACCTGGTCTTTGGAATTGGACCTGCTGGTACAGGGAAGACATATTTGGCAGTCGTCAATGCGGTACATTCACTGAAAAATGGACATGTGAAACGAATTATCCTGACAAGACCAGCTGTTGAAGCAGGGGAGAGCCTTGGCTTTTTACCAGGTGATCTAAAGGAAAAGGTAGATCCTTATTTAAGACCACTATATGATGCCTTGCATGATGTGCTTGGCAGTGATCATACGGAACGTTTAATCGAGCGCGGCGTGATTGAAATAGCGCCTCTTGCGTATATGAGAGGCCGGACGCTTGATGATGCATTTGTTATTTTAGATGAAGCGCAGAATACAACACCTGCCCAAATGAAAATGTTTTTGACGAGACTTGGGTTTGGCTCTAAAATGGTCATTACAGGAGATATTACACAGATTGATCTGCCAAAGGGCATGCAGTCAGGTCTTGCGGCTGCAAAGGACATGCTTGCAGAGATCAAGGGCATCTCATTTATTGAATTAGACCAGACAGATGTGGTCAGACACCCGCTTGTGGCGAAGATCATTGGCGCATACGAAAAGCAAAAATGAACTGAGTGACCCGATCGTCTTCATCGGGTCATTTTGTTTCGATCGTGGTTTAAAGTAAAAAAGGAGGTACTTTCCTTGAGAAAGAATCAAAAAGGCAGTAAGCGCAAAAGACTGCTGTCTAAAAAAGAACCTCAGAAAATGGAGCGCTCACGTTATTTAAATGTTTTGCTGTACGCTGGTTTAGCAGCCATTTTATTCGTAGTGCTCTTCTTCCATGTAAAGCCTGAATCGCTCGACTTAGATTTGTTTTCTGTGAGCGAACAGACCATCTATTCTCCGTCAACCGTTGATGATCAAGAAGCGACAGAAGAAAAGAAACAAGAAGCAACAGATCAAGTAGAGGATCAATATACGCTCAAAAAAGCGTATTCTGATAATCGCGTAGACCTCATCTCATCCCTCTTTGAAGCCATTAAAGAAGAGAAGAAAGCAGCTGATGATAAAGAGAACGCGCCATCAGATCAAGAAATGGTCAAGCGTGTCAAAGAAAAGCTCACAACAGATATGCAGGAGGCTGTTTCGGATCAATCCATCAAAGCACTGCTCCAGGCAAGTGATGAAAATCTCTCATTTACTAAGGATTCCATCATCACAGTGGTGAATTCACTGATGAGTAAAGAAATCACAGCCGCGAAATTACAAGATGAGAAAAAACAAGTCAAAACAGAGCTTAAAAATAATTCTATTCCGTCAAAATACTTAAATGCAGCGAAAGAGATCGGCGAATTTGCGATCATTCCAAACTATGTATTTGACCCAGTGGCAACAGAGAAGAAAAGACAGGAAGCCGCTGATAATATTCAGCCAGTGCAAATCAAACAAGGACAAATTCTAGTCGAAGAAGGAGAACTCATCGACCGAGAAGTTTATCGTAAATTAGAACTGACGGGCTTATTAAACAGCTCAAATTTATTTAAGCCTGTAACTGGTCTTTTCATATTAATTGGCCTTTTCTTAGCAGCGATTATTCATTCCCTTGAATCCAGGAAAAAATCGCTTGTCCATAAGAATAAGTCATTACTGCTTTACTCGCTTATTTTCACGATTATTTTAATTATCATGGAAGTGTTCAGCCTCTTCCAGGAAACGAAGTATACGACGATAGGATATGTTGTGCCAGTGGCACTTGGCACGATGCTGATTAAGCTGCTCATTAATGAGCGGTTAGCGATCTTCTCCGGTCTAGTATTTGCTCTTTGCGGCAGTATGATGTTTAATCAAGGAGTAACCGGCGTCTTTAACTATGTGATCTGCGCTTATTACCTTATGAGCGGGATGGCGGGTATTTTATTTTTAAGAAAACATAATGCAAGATCAAAAATATTGCAGGCCGGGCTTTTGGTGGCCTTGGTGAATGTGCTTGTGGTTTTATCCATTACACTGATCCAAAACTCTTCACCATCAGGGCTTGAAATCGGTGTAAACCTCATGATGGCGATTGTGTCAGGGTTTGCATCATCTATCTTGGTCATTGGGTTAATGCCTGTTTTTGAGAGCATGTTTGGCATTCTTTCAACAATGAAACTGATTGAATTATCCAACCCTAATCATCCGCTGCTCAAAAAGATTTTAACCGAGACACCAGGTACATATCATCACAGTGTCATGGTGGCAAATTTAGCGGATGCTGCATGTGAAGCAGTCGGCGCAAACGGTCTTTTAGCAAGGGTCGGCGCTTATTATCATGACATTGGGAAAACGAAAAGACCGCAATACTTTATCGAAAACCAAATGAACATTGATAATCCGCATGACAAGCTTTCTCCTCAGCTGAGTAAAAATATTATTATTGCCCATACGACAGATGGCGCTGATATGCTGAGAGAAAAGAAGTTTCCTGAAGAGCTTGTCGACATTGCAGAACAGCATCACGGAAAGTCTCTTTTAAAGTTCTTTTACTATAAGGCAAAAGAGCGTGATGATCAGGTGACAGAAGAAGAATTCCGTTATCCTGGTCCAAAGCCGCAATCAAAAGAAGCAGCGATTATTTCTGTGGCTGACAGCGTTGAAGCGGCGGTTCGTTCCATGCATAATCCTAATCCAGAGCGGATTGAAAAGCTTGTCAAAGGCATTATTTCAGATAAAATGCAGGACGGGCAATTTAGTGAATGTGACCTCACATTTAAAGAATTAAATATTATTAGCCAAACGATTTGTACAACATTAAAGGGGATTTTCCATTCTCGGATTGAATATCCAGATGCCCCGAAGCAGAAGGTGAAGTAAATGACATTGTTAATCGATTTAATAGATGAAACAGGACAAGTATCAAAAGAGCAGCTTGAAGAAGTGGAAAAGCTTCTTCAGTTTGCTGCAGACGAACTTGAGGTTAAGGATCAAGCAGAAGTATCAGTGACGATCGTTTCGAATGAAGAAATTCATCAAATCAATAAAGAATACCGAGGAAAAGACGCGCCAACGGATGTAATCTCCTTTGCACTTGAGGAAGAAGGAGAAGGGGAGATTGAAATCATTGGAGCGGATGATATCCCCCCTGTACTTGGTGACATTATCATTAGTGTGGATCGAACGAAAGAGCAGGCGGAGGAATATGGACATTCCTTTATGAGAGAGCTTGGATTCTTAACGATTCACGGCTTCCTCCATTTGCTCGGATATGATCATATGACAGAGGAAGATGAAAAAGAAATGTTCGCCAAACAGACAAAAATCTTGGATGATTATGGCCTTTCGAGATCATCGTAAGAAAAGAAGGCCGCTCGCCCGTTTTTTTCGGAGTTTTTATTATGCATTTAGAGGAATATGGCGAACTTTCTTGAATGAACGGAATTTTCGATTTCACACAGTCGCAGCCATCATCGTGGTGATCTGCGGCTTTTGGTTCCGCATTGACCCATTTGAATGGCTGATCGTTCTTCTTCTTTGTGGGGGGATGTTTGCGCTTGAACTTGTCAATACAGCCATTGAACATACAGTGGATCTGATGACAGAAGAAAGGCACCCGCTTGCAGAGAGAGCGAAGGACGCTGCGGCAGGCGCTGTTTGCGTTTACGCCGCGATTTCGGTTATGATTGGGTTGATCATCTTCTTACCGAAGATCATGCAATAGAACAATATTACTATTTATTAACATTTTTAGAAATGGGCGTGAAAATGTCACGTGAATTATGTAAAATATAAATGTGACAGTGGTACCATTTCTTCTGAAAGTGGGAACTAGGAATGAACAAACAAGAGTTGATTTCAGAAGCAATCAAAGCAAGAGATTTTGCATATGTACCCTATTCTAAATTCAAAGTCGGTGCAGCGTTACTGTCGAATGATGGAAAAGTGTATGGCGGCTGCAACATTGAAAATGCAGCATATGGTATGTGTAATTGTGCGGAAAGAACAGCACTTTTTAAAGCCTATTCAGAAGGCATTACATCTTTTCAAATGTTAGCAGTGGTGGCTGATACAGACCGTCCTGTTTCGCCGTGCGGCGCATGCAGACAGGTCATTTCAGAGCTATGTGCACCTGACATGCCAGTGATTCTAACGAACTTAAAAGGACATATATACGAAACAACAGTAAACGAACTATTGCCAGGCGCATTTTCACCGGAGGATTTAAATGACTAACGAAAGCTTCAAATCAGGATTTGTATCAATTATTGGAAGACCAAATGTAGGGAAATCAACCTTTCTTAATCGTGTCATTGGACAAAAGATCGCCATCATGAGCGATAAGCCCCAAACGACGCGAAACAAAGTGCAAGGTGTCCTGACAACGAACACATCACAAACGATCTTTATCGATACACCAGGGATTCATAAACCTAAGCATAAGCTTGGTGATTTTATGATGAGGGTTGCTCAAAATACACTGAAGGAAGTCGACCTGATCTTATTTATGATCAACGCACAGGAAGGCTATGGCAAAGGTGATGAATTCATCATTGAACGACTAAAGCAAACATCTACACCGGTGTTCCTTGTCGTGAATAAAATTGACCAAATTCATCCAGATGAACTGTTCCTTTTAATTGATGAATACCGCACACGTTATCCATTCAAGGAAATTGTGCCAATTTCAGCTCTTGAAGGAAACAATATCGACACGCTTCTTCAGCAGATTGAAGGTTATCTTCCAGAGGGCCCTCAATTTTATCCGGCAGATCAAGTAACAGATCATCCAGAACGGTTTATTATTTCTGAATTAATTCGTGAAAAAGTGCTGCATTTAACGAGAGAAGAGATTCCGCACAGTATTGCGGTTGCGATTGAATCGATTAAGCCAGATGAAAATGGCAAGATCCATGTCGCGGCAACCATTGTCGTAGAACGTGATTCGCAAAAAGGGATCGTCATTGGTAAACGAGGTAGCTTGTTAAAAGAAGTGGGACAAAAAGCGCGCAGAGATATTGAAGCACTTCTAGGCTCAAAAGTGTATTTAGAGCTTTGGGTCAAAGTTCAGAAGGACTGGCGTAATAAATCCACTCACTTGCGTGACTTCGGATTTAGAGAAGACGAATATTAAAAAATCGCGCATTTGTCAGCAAATTTGACAATGGTGCGGTTCGATTAGTAAAAATTGTTTATCATGAAATGGAGGTAGCCTGGTCAAGATAAAATTAATATGTTGGATGTAGCGTTGCTGCTTCTAATAAAGAAAGGTGGGGTTTTTATGTTGAATTTTACATGGAACGTATTTTCACAAACAGGAAGCGTTGACACGTATCTGCTTTTCAAAGAGTTAGAAAAGGAGAACCTGGAAAGACCCGATGTACTTGAAGAAGAAATAGCACGATTTGATTTTCCAATCTTATAATTCTTGACCCCCTCCAGCGCTCGGAGTGTAGACAAATGCTCATTAAAAGTGAAGGAATCGTCCTTAGAACAACAGATTATGGCGAAACAAACAAAATTGTCACGCTGCTCACAAGAGAACATGGAAAAATTGGCGTGATGGCAAGAGGCGCAAAAAAATCAAACAGCCGCCTGTCAGCCATAAGCCAGCCGTTTTTATACGGCACCTTTCTTATCCAATCATCAACAGGACTTGGAACGCTCCAGCAAGGCGAAATGATTGAAAGTATGCGGGCCATTCGGGAAGACTTATTTCTGACCGCATATGCCGCATATATGACGGAATTGATTGATAAAGGGACAGAAGAAAAAAAGCCAAACCCTTATTTGTTTGAGCTTCTGCTTCAATCTCTGCGTCATCTCAACGAAGGCACAGATGCTGATATTATTTTATTTATCGTAGAGGTTAAAATGTTATCAGTGATGGGGATGAAGCCTGAACTTGATCAATGTGTTCACTGTGGTCAAAAAGAAGGGCAGTTCCATTTCTCGATAAGAGATAACGGCTTCATTTGCCAAAATTGTTTTTCGAAAGATCCATATAAACTGCCCTTGTCCCCCGCAGCTGCAAGGCTGCTCCGTTTGTTTCACTATTTTGATTTATCAAGGCTTGGTCAGGTTGATGTGAAGCCGCAGACGAAACAAGAAATTCGTCAAGTGCTTGATCACTACTATGACGAATATTCTGGCCTCTATTTAAAATCAAAAAAATTCATGAATCAGATGGAATCCATGAAAAAGCTAATGGGTGACGAAAACAAAAGTTGACATCTCCCATGACTTTTTGTAAGATCATCTAAGATAAAATATGTTGCATTGACAGAAAGAAGTACTTACGTAAAATCCATAAAAGCGACCTTAGGGCGGTGTGAGCTAAGGATGGAGGCGTAACGAAAGGCATTCTTGAGCAGCGTAAAACAAAGCGGCTGGATGCTACGACACCAGCAAATAGGGTGGAACCGCGGGAAAAACTCTCGTCCCTATGTTTGCAAAGAACCTTGCGAGCATAGAGACGGGAGTTTTTGTGTTCTCTTACAAGGTTCTAATCCCACCCGCCATACATAGCGGTTGGTGTAGAAAAGATGGAGGTGCGATCATTGAATATTCAAGACATGATTTTGACGCTGCAAAAGCATTGGTCAAATGAAGGCTGCGTATTAATGCAGGCGTATGACACAGAAAAAGGTGCCGGAACGATGAGTCCATACACGTTCCTCAGAAGCATCGGCCCAGAGCCATGGAAGGTAGCATATGTAGAGCCTTCAAGACGCCCGGCTGATGGCAGATATGGAGAAAACCCAAATAGATTGTATCAGCATCATCAATTTCAAGTGATCATTAAGCCATCACCTGACAATATTCAAGAACTATATCTTGAATCATTGAAGGCACTTGGCATTGACCCGCTGAAACATGATATTCGTTTTGTGGAAGACAACTGGGAAAATCCATCTCTTGGCTGTGCAGGACTTGGATGGGAAGTATGGCTTGATGGGATGGAAATTACACAATTCACGTATTTCCAACAAGTCGGCGGCTTAGAATGTAAGCCGGTTTCTGTTGAAATCACATACGGTATTGAACGTCTTGCTTCTTACATCCAGGACAAAGAAAATGTCTTCGATCTTGAATGGACAGACGGATTTACGGTCAGAGATTTATTCTTAATGGCTGAATATGAGCACTCTGTTTATACATTTGAAACATCTAATACTGACATGCTGTTCGAGCTATTTACAACCTATGAGAAAGAAGCACATAGTCAAATGGACAAAGGGCTTGTTCACCCGGCATACGATTATGTCCTCAAATGCTCTCATACGTTTAACCTGCTTGATGCAAAGGGCGCTATTTCTGTGACTGAGCGAACTGGTTATATCGGAAGAGTGCGTCAGTTAGCAAGAAAAGTAGCCAAAACCTATTATGAAGAACGCGAAAAATTGGGATTCCCTATGCTAAAAGAGGAGGCGGCTTCTCATGAATAAACAAGATGTATTACTTGAAATCGGCTTAGAAGAGATGCCGGCTCGTTTCATGCCAGAGAGCACAAAACAGCTAGGTGAGAAAGTAAAAGCATGGTTTGAAACGCAAAATATTTCATTCGAAGAGACTGCTTTATTCAACTCACCAAGACGTCTTGCTGTACTTGTGAAAGGTGTTGCAGAAAAACAAGAAGACATCAAAGAAGAAGCAAAAGGTCCAGCTAAAAAGATTGCTCAAGATGCTGAAGGCAATTGGACAAAAGCTGCTGAAGGCTTCGCCCGGGGCCAAGGTGCTTCAACAGATGATCTCTATTTCAAAGAGATCAAAGGAGTGGATTATGTCCATGTCCAAAAGTTTCAAGAAGGGAAGCAAGTCAAAGACCTTCTCCCAGCGTTAGGTGAGATCGCTGCTTCATTAAGCTTTCCAAAGAACATGAGATGGGGAAGCGAAGATTTACGCTATATCCGTCCGATTAAATGGATTGTTTGTTTATTTGGACAAGAGATTGTACCTGTTGAAATTGCTGGTGTGAAAAGCGGCCGTGAAACAAGAGGACACCGTTTCCTTGGAACAACAGCCAGCATTGACACACCGGCTTCCTATGAACAAACATTGCGCGATCAATTTGTGATTGCAGACTCAGATAAAAGAAAACAATTAATTACTGAACAGCTAAATGCGCTATCTTCAGAAAAAGGCTGGGTCATTCCTGTTGATCCTGAACTTCTAGAAGAAGTGAATGATCTTGTAGAATACCCAACTGTGCTGTTTGGTTCCTTTGAAGAAGAGTTTCTTGCATTGCCGGAAGAAGTATTGGTGACAACAATGAAAGAGCATCAGCGCTACTTCCCTGTGAAAAATGAGCAAGGAGAATTATTACCGCACTTTATTACAGTCAGAAACGGAAACAGTGATGCGCTGGAAAATGTCGCAAGAGGGAATGAAAAAGTACTTCGTGCACGTTTATCAGATGCTGCATTCTTCTATAAAGAAGACGAAAAACTAGTGATTGAAGACAATATTAAAAAGCTTGATAAAGTGGTATTCCATGAGAAACTTGGAACAATCGGCGACAAGCTGAAGAGAGTGACAGACATTGCAACCCGTCTAGCGGCTCATGTCGGAGCAGATGACGAAACAACTAAACGTGTGGCGAGAGCAGCAAGTATTTCGAAGTTTGACCTTGTGACTCAAATGGTCTATGAATTCCCTGAATTACAAGGAATCATGGGTGAGAAATATGCAAGAGCTCTTGGTGAACATGAAGAAGTGGCAAGAAGCATCAACGAGCACTATATGCCGCGCTTTGCTGGTGACGAGGCACCATCCACTTTGATTGGTGCGATTGTGGCCGTAGCAGATAAGCTCGATTCTATTTGTTCATTCTTCTCAATCGATGTGATCCCAACGGGTTCTCAAGACCCTTATGGACTTAGAAGACAAGCGAGCGGTATCGTTCAAATCCTGCTCGACCGTCATTGGAATATTTCATTTAAAGAGCTGTTAGCACTTGCTCAAGTAAAGGCAGAACATGAAGCTGCTCTATTTGAATTTTTAACGCATCGTTTAAAATATGTTCTTCAAGCAGAGCATATTCGCCATGATGTTGTTGATGCAGTGCTGGATGTTGAAAATATTGAGCCATATGCAGTCGTCAAAAAAGCAGCTGTTCTTGAAGAGAGTGTAAAACAAGAAAGCTTCAAAGAAACGGCTGAAGCATTGGGACGCGTCATTTCAATTAGTAAAAAAGGGGAAGACGCAGAGATTCAGCCTGAATTGTTTGAAAATGAACATGAGCAAAAGCTGTTTGAGGCGTATCAGCAAGTAGAGAAAGCTGTCAAGGAACATGTAGCAGCAGGACAATACAACCTGGCACTTGAGGCACTAGATACATTAAAAACACCGATCGTTCATTATTTCGATCACACAATGGTTCATGCGGATGATGAAAAACTGAAGCGAAATCGTTTGGCACAAATGGTCAAACTAGCCAAAGTGATTCAATCATTTGCGAATATGAACAATTTAATTGTAAAATAAATACTTAAGAACGGTTGCCTTTTCCGAAGGGCAATCGTTTTTTACTCATTTAATTCACGGTTTTTGAGTGGATTTTTGTTTCATTCGGACAAAGATGCGCTATAATATGATGAGTTATGAAAATGATATACATAAAATAAAGATTTCGCTCTCTCTATTTAAAGGTGGTGAGTACAATCGAGTTAAATAAACGGCAAGAGCAGATTTTACAGATTGTCAAAGAGAATGGTCCGATCACTGGAGAGCATATCGCCGATCGGCTGAACTTAACAAGGGCGACCCTCAGACCGGATTTAGCCATTTTAACAATGTCAGGCTTTTTAGAAGCAAGACCAAGGGTCGGCTACTTTTTCACAGGAAAAACAGGCACGCAGCTTCTCGCAGATAAGCTGAAAAAACTTCAAGTGAAAGATTTTCAATCCATTCCAGTGGTGATACATGAGAATGTTTCGGTTTATGATGCGATTTGTACGATGTTTTTAGAGGATGTGGGCACATTATTCGTTGTGGACGATCACTCTATTTTAACAGGCGTGTTATCAAGAAAAGACCTCCTTCGCGCAAGTATAGGGAAACAGGAGCTTCCATCTATCCCTGTCCATATTATTATGACAAGAATGCCGAACATCACCGTTTGCCGCAAGGAAGATTTCATTATGGATGTGGCGAAGCACTTGATTGAAAAGCAAATAGATGCACTTCCTGTGATAAAAGATACGGATAAAGGCTTTGAAGTGGTCGGTAGAATTACGAAAACAAACATGACGAAAATACTTGTTAGCTTATCGGAGAACGAAATAATTTAATGACAGAAGACTGCGAGGGGATGTTATGAGTAATCGCGTAATTTTTGTGGTATCAGATTCAGTAGGAGAAACGGCAGAGCTCGTGGTCAAAGCGGCACTTAGCCAATTTGATGGCGGCTCATCAGACCATTCAAATATTAGAAGAATCCCGTATGTAGAGGATGTTGGTACGATTAAAGAAGTCATTTCACTGGCGAAAGCAGATAATGGGATCGTCTGCTTTACTCTTGTTGTGCCAGAAATGCGCCAATTCTTAATTGAGGAAGCAGAAGCAAACGGTGTTGTTTATTATGACATCATCGGTCCACTCATTGATAAAATGGAGACGGCATATGGAAATGAAGCGAAACATGAGCCGGGGCGTGTACGTCAATTAGATGAGGACTATTTTAAAAAGGTAGAAGCTATCGAGTTCGCTGTGAAATACGATGACGGCAGAGACCCAAGAGGCATTCTAAAGGCTGATATTGTGCTCATTGGTGTATCACGCACGTCCAAAACACCATTATCTCAATATTTAGCGCATAAACGGCTGAAGGTAGCGAACGTTCCAATTGTACCTGAAGTTGATCCGCCAGAAGAGTTATTTTCAGTTGATCCGAAGAAATGTATCGGTTTGAAAATTAGTCCAGACAAATTAAATCATATTCGCAAAGAGCGGTTAAAATCTCTTGGTTTAAATGATCGCGCTATTTATGCGAACATTGAGCGGATTAAAGAGGAACTAGAGTATTTTGAAAAAGTGGTTGACCGCATTAACTGTCAAGTCGTTGATGTATCGAATAAAGCAGTTGAGGAAACGGCAAATGTCATTCATCAAATGCTGACCAAAAGAGGTTCCGAATAAACTCAGGATGCTCCTCCTGGGTTTTTCCTATGGTGGGAAACGGGTAAACAAAAACAATAGCATATTTGCTGCATTTGTATTATAATAAAAAATTGTGATAAAATGATTGATTTTAGGTTTAAGTTAAGTCAAGAACGAATAAACTAATATTGGCAGAAGTCAAGTGATTCTGAACATAACTTTTCGACAAAATGAGTTGTACTGTTGATTGCTTTATGGGGGAAAAGTATGGTCTTTTTGCTTCTCTAAAGCAGGAATAAGGTGGAGGGATGGAGAATTAGTCACCTGAATGAACGTAAAAAAGAGAGGACGATTTATGTCGATGCAGATGCTTGTCCTGTAAAAGACGAAATCCTTTCTGTCGCATCTCAATTTCAAGTACCAGTGACATTTATTGCTTCATATGAGCATTTTCAAACCAAAAGATCTCCACTTGAAGATTGGCGGTTTGTAGATACACATAAGGAAGCAGCGGACTTAGTCATTGCCAACTCAGCTGCCGCACATGATATTGTCGTCACCCAAGATATTGGTCTTGCCTCCTTATTGCTTCCGAGACAGGTCATTGTTCTGTCTGAAAGAGGACGAATGTACACAAACGAAACAATTGATTTTGAATTGGAACGCAGGCATGTTTCCAGCAAACAGCGAAGAAAAGGTGTATACGGAAAAGGTCCCAAAAAGCTTTTAGAAGAGGATAAGAAGCGATTTATGGCGCAACTACAAAAAATCCTGTCGAATCATGAAGGATTTTTAAATTAAAAGGCGAATAATGTACGACGGAGTGTTATTAGGATGAGCAAACGTATACCAGATGAACTTTTGGAGCAGATCCAAAAAAACGCAGACATTGTCGAAGTGATTGGAGAATACGTACAGCTTAGAAAGCAAGGTCGAAATTACTTCGGTCTTTGTCCATTCCATGGTGAAAATACTCCTTCATTCTCTGTTTCAGCAGATAAGCAAATCTTCCATTGTTTTGGCTGTGGTGCAGGAGGCAATGTGTTTTCGTTCCTCAGACAAATGGAAGGCTACTCATTTATTGAAGCCGTTTCACATGTGGCTGATAAGTACCATATTGATCTGCCTGATCAGGTGGCGAATGCTCAGATGAGTTCCTCTCAGCAGGAGGACACAGCAGATCATAAAATGATTGAGGCCCATGAGCTTCTTAAGAAATTTTACCACCATTTGCTGGTAAATACAAAGGAAGGTCAAAACGCACTCGATTATTTACGGTCCAGAGGCTTTACGGATGAAACAATTGCCAAGTTTGAGATCGGGTATGCTCTTGATTCTTGGGATTTCGTGACCAAGTTTTTAGAAAAACGAGGATTTGATCCTGTGATGATGGAGAAGGCTGGTCTTTTGATTCAACGTGAAAACGGCACAGGCTTTTTTGACCGCTTTAGAGATCGTGTCATGTTTCCCATTCATGATCATCATGGAACGGTCATCGCTTTTTCCGGAAGATCGCTTGGTGATCAGCAGCCTAAATATATGAATAGTCCTGAAACGCCGCTTTTTCATAAAAGTAAGCTGCTTTATCACTTTCATGACGCACGTATGCATATTCGCAAACGCGAACGGGCAGTTCTTTTTGAAGGATTTGCAGACGTCATCTCAGCTGTTACATCAGGTGTCGGTGAAAGTGTTGCAACAATGGGTACGTCTCTTACAGAAGAGCACGTAAAGCTTCTCAGGCGGAATGTAGAAGAGATCATCCTTTGCTATGACTCTGATACGGCCGGATACGAAGCGACCATGAAAGCATCAGATTTGCTTGGAAAAAGAGGATGTAAAGTTCGCGTTGCCATGATACCAGATGGACTTGATCCAGATGATTACATTCGTAAATATGGCGGCGAGAAATTTAGGAATGACATCATAGATGCAAGTGTGACATTAATGACGTTTAAGATGAATTTTTTCCGAAGAGGAAAAAACTTATCAGACGAAGGAGACCGTCTTACTTATATGAAGCAGGTTCTCCGAGAAATCAGCCGGTTAAACGGCTCTTTGGAGCAAGAGATTTACATGAAACAGCTTGCTGGGGAGTTTTCGATCTCACTTGATTCATTAAAAGAACAACTGGAGCTGTTTGAAAAGCAGCAGCGGCAAGAAACCAAAAGCACGCAGGAAGAAAACGGGCTTGAAAAACGGCGTGCACATCTGTCAACACAAGTGAGAAGAAAGCGTCTGCGGCCGGCATATGAAAATGCAGAGCGAATGCTGCTTGCTCATATGTTAAAAAGCGATGACGTGATCCGCAAAGTACTTGACAGAATCGGGATTGAATTTAATATAGATTCGCACAGGGCGCTGGCAACATACATTTATGCCTTGTATGAAGAAGGCAAAGAACCAACGCCGCAGCACCTGATGAACCGTATAGAAGATGATGTCATGAATCAACTGTTGACGGATATATTGATGATTCAAGTCGGAGACGAACTAAGTGAAGCTGAATTAAGTGATTATGTAAAAAAAGTGTTGAATCATCGGAATTTGTCAATGATAAAGGAAAAAGAGCTAGAACGTGCAGAAGCGGAGAGGCAAAAAGATTTCTTCAAAGCGGCAACACTTGCAAAAGAAATTATTCAGTTGAACCGTTCGCTGAAGTAATACGTCTAATATTAATGACAGGACTTACGGCTGGCAATGAATCCTTTACGGGAGGAGCATAAGACCGCAAGCATCTTGCCTTCATCATTATTTATTTTATTTCCTATTTGCTTCGTCATCTGTTTGATAGAGAGAGAAAAGCAGGGCGGAAGCAAATCGCAAGTTACTTTAGAATTCGTTGCAAGCTTTGGAAGGAGGGATCCATAATGGCTGATAAACAAGCCCACGAAACCGAAACTGAATTAACCTTTGAACAGGTGAGAGATAAGCTCACTGAAACGGGTAAAAAACGGGGCGTTTTAACATACGAAGAAATTGCAGAGCGTATGTCTAGCTTTGAAATTGAATCAGACCAAATGGATGAATACTATGAATACTTAGGCGAACAGGGTGTAGAGCTCATTAGTGAAAACGAAGAGACAGAAGACCCAAATGTTCAGCAGCTGGCTAAGGCGGAAGAAGAATTTGACCTGAATGATTTAAGCGTACCACCAGGTGTCAAAATTAATGATCCTGTTCGTATGTACTTAAAAGAAATCGGACGCGTCAATTTGTTATCTGCTAAAGAAGAAATAACGTATGCTCAAAAGATCGAAGAGGGCGATGAGGAATCAAAAAGAAGATTAGCGGAAGCGAACCTTCGTCTCGTTGTCAGCATTGCGAAACGGTATGTCGGTCGTGGCATGCTGTTCCTTGACTTGATTCAAGAAGGAAACATGGGTCTGATGAAGGCGGTTGAGAAGTTTGATTACCGCAAAGGATATAAATTTTCAACATATGCGACTTGGTGGATTAGACAGGCGATCACACGTGCGATTGCCGATCAGGCGAGAACAATCCGGATCCCGGTTCATATGGTGGAAACCATTAATAAATTGATCCGTGTTCAAAGACAGCTTCTGCAAGACCTAGGCAGAGAACCAACGCCTGAAGAAATTGCTGAAGACATGGATTTAACTCCAGAAAAGGTAAGAGAGATTCTTAAAATTGCGCAAGAGCCTGTATCTTTAGAAACACCTATTGGTGAAGAAGATGACTCGCATCTTGGTGATTTTATCGAAGACCAAGAGGCGACATCTCCATCTGACCACGCTGCGTACGAACTCTTAAAAGAGCAGCTTGAAGATGTATTAGACACGCTGACGGACCGTGAAGAAAATGTGCTGAGACTACGTTTCGGACTAGACGACGGAAGAACACGCACGTTAGAAGAGGTTGGTAAGGTGTTCGGCGTAACAAGAGAGCGTATCCGACAAATTGAAGCGAAAGCTCTTCGTAAATTAAGACACCCAAGCAGAAGTAAACGATTAAAAGACTTCTTAGAGTAGAAACCGGACGGATCTTGAAAGAGATCCGTTCTTTCTTATCAAAAATGAAAACGCTTTTTTCAATCTGATTATATTTTACTGAATAACAAATGAATTTGCAACGTTCTTAGAGAAAAGATGTATAAAAAATACATCTAAATGTGCTGAAGGCTTCATTTCTCATCTTGAATCATTTTTGTCTAATCTGTGAACTTGACCAAAGTTTTGTATCATAATTCGTTTACTTTTTGTAAAATTAAAGTAGAATTAGAATTGTTTGCATAGTCTCAAAGGGGTTTTCACAAAGGGGAGGATGAAAGAAATGAAACGGAATCCACTTATACCATTTTTATTGATTGCCATTTTAGGTATTGGACTCACTTTTTTCTTATCAATGAAGGGGCTGAAAGATGAAGAAAAGATTGCCTCAGGGGGCAAAGAGCAAAAGCAAGAAGAGACAGCAAATGCGACGCCGGAAGAATTGTATAAACAGAACTGTCTAAGCTGTCACGGGGAAAACTATGAAGGCGGCGCAGGTCCTGCTTTAAAAGGTGTTGGAGACAAGCTTGAAGTCGCTGACATCAAGAAGAAAATTCAAGAAGGCGGCAACGGGATGCCAGGCGGGCTGATTCCGAATGAAAAGCTCGATGAAATGGCGGAATGGGTATCTAAAATTAAATAACCTTATACAAAAAGCTCTTTTTCAAAAGAAGAGCTTTTTTCATTTGAAAACGACTTTTAAAAAGTCCATAATTTATATAAGATAGACAAGTATGAACATTAAAGAAAAGTAGTGATACGTATGAATGAAATGAATTTATCCAAACGATTAAAAAAAGTCGCAGACTTTTTACCAGATGAGGCAGTCTTCGCTGATATCGGCTCAGACCATGCCTATTTGCCATGCTATGCGATCCTGCATCAAAAAGCAGTGAAAGCCATTGCTGGTGAAATTACCGATGGACCGCTCCAATCGGCGCAGCAGCAAGTACATAGACTTGAATTAGATGAACAAATATCGGTCAGAAAAGGAAATGGCCTTGAAGTCATTGAAAAAGGTGAAGTGAATGCTGTGACGATTGCAGGTATGGGCGGTGCACTCATTGCAAGTATTTTAAATGAGGGCAAGCATAAGCTCGCAGGCCATGAGCGGCTCATTCTTCAGCCGAATATCCATGCCCACCATATTCGTTTATGGCTTTATCAAGAGGGGTATGAATTGATGGATGAAGTCATTTTAGAAGAGGACGGCAAAATATACGAAATCATCATCGCAGAAAAAGGTGATAAAGATAAAGCTTATGAAGGAATGTCACT
The DNA here is from genome assembly GCF_049895685.1 of Bacillus sp. DC4300-2b2. Taxonomy (NCBI): domain Bacteria; kingdom Bacillati; phylum Bacillota; class Bacilli; order Caryophanales; family Bacillaceae; genus Bacillus; species Bacillus sp. DC4300-2b2. The sequence goes on along the minus strand of NZ_JAFCSW010000003.1, from coordinate 459,030 downwards.
TGAAGCAGGCATGCTGGTTGGTCCGTTTCTTGCGAAAGAGCAAAATGACGTCTTCCAGCGCAAGTGGATGCAAGAGCTTCAGCATATGGAGAAGATAGAAAGTCAAATTCAGCAGGCAGCACGGACAGAAGAAAACAAAGAGCGCCTTGAAGAGCTGAATGTGAAAATAAAGATGCTAAAGGAGGTCTTGACTGTTGGCTAAAACAGTAAACGGGCATGAAATCATCCAATTGTTTGAACAATTTTCACCAAAGGCATATGCCATGGAAGGTGATAAAATTGGTCTCCAGATTGGAACATTAAATAAAAAAGTAAGTAATGTGATGATCACCCTAGATGTATTAGAGAATGTAGTAGATGAGGCGATCGAGCGAAAAGTGGATCTCATTATTGCGCACCATCCGCCGATTTTTCGTCCATTAAAACATGTAGCGACAGATCAGCCAGCTGGACGGATCATTGAAAAATGCATCAAACATGATATTGCGGTATATGTGGCACATACGAATTTAGACGTAGCTGATGGCGGAGTCAATGACCTGCTTGCTGAGGCTCTAGAGCTTGAAGAAACAAGTGTGCTAGTGCCGACATACGAGGATCCAATCAAACAGCTTGCTTTGTATGTCCCTGAAGAGTTTGAAGAGGCCATCAGGACAGCTTTAGGAAATGCGGGCGCAGGTCATATCGGCAACTACAGCCATTGTGCGTTTTCAAATGAAGGGACAGGAAGCTTTCTGCCATCAGAAGAAGCTAAGCCGTTTATTGGGGAGTCGGGTCAATTAGAATTTGTGAAAGAAGTGCGGATTGAAACCATTTTCCCAGCAAGCATAGAAAAACAAGTGATTCGCGACATGATCAAAGCACATCCTTACGAAGAAGTCGCCTATAGTGTACACACGACAGATCTTCCTCCTATTCAAAAAGGCCTTGGCCGTATTGGAGAGCTAAATGAGCCTATGACACTTAGAGATTTCACACAATTTGTGAAAACGAAGCTAGATGTGAATGGTGCTCGTTTTGTAGGAGATCAAGACGCTGTAGTGAAAAAAGTGGCGGTGCTTGGCGGAGACGGAAATAAATACATCCATCAAGCGAAAAGAATGGGTGCAGATGTGTATGTGACAGGAGACCTTTATTTCCATGTTGCGCATGATGCCATGATGCTTGGGCTGAACGTAGTGGACCCAGGACATTATGCTGAAAAGATTATGAAAGAGGGCGTAAAGGCGAAGCTTCAATCGCTATGTGCAGATAAAAAATATGACGTGCAGCTCTTTGTTTCTGAATCAAACACAAACCCATTTCAATTTATGTAAACAAAAAACGTCAGAGCGGATATGCTCTGACGTTTTCTTATTTCTTTGTTTTGACGCGAGGTAAAATTTTAGAAAGAGGAACGGTCCGTTCAATCTTCCAAGTCGTTTCATCATCCGGTTCATAGTTTTCTAAGAAACGAATGACTTCCTTTGTAATAGGTGTTGGTGTTGAAGCACCAGCAGTAACAGCAACGGTTTTGACGCCCTGCAGCCACTCCAGCTTGAGTTCACTTAAGTCGCCAATACGGTAAGCCTGCGTTCCGGCTATCTCCATTGACACTTGTGCGAGACGGTTGGAGTTATTACTTTTTGGATCGCCGACAACAATGGTTAAATCGGCTTGACCAGCTTGCTGCGAGACAGCTTCCTGACGCACCTGTGTCGCAAGGCAAATTTCTTGATGATACTCGACGTGAGGGTATTTCTCCTTAATCAGCTCCATCAGATCGTGGACATCCCATTGAGACATCGTCGTTTGGTTCGTGATGAGCAGTTTTTCTGATGTTAGATCGAGCGCCTCAATATCGGCTTCTGTTTCGACAAGATGTACCTTGTCAGGGGCTACTCCGACAGCTCCTTCTGGCTCAGGATGCCCTTTTTTCCCAATATAAATAATGTCATAGCCATCGGCTGTTTTCTCTGAAATAAGTTCGTGGGTTTTCGTGACATCAGGACAGGTCGCATCAATGGCGACAAGGCCTTTTTCTTCTGCGATTTGACGAACCTCAGGAGAAACGCCGTGAGCCGTGAAAATGACTGTTCCGCTTTCCACCTGCTTTAAAATGTCTAAGCGGTTTGGTCCGTCCAGTGTGTAGATTCCATCTTCCTCGAAGGCATCAGTGACATGTTTGTTGTGCACAATCATACCTAATATATAAATTGGGCGTGGCAAGTTCTTATCAAGTGCGGCATTTTTAGCAATGACCATTGCATCCACAACGCCATAGCAATAGCCACGCGGCGATATTTTAATTACATTCATTTATTCGTCCTCCTGTAGGGAAGTGCTGCTAGAGAAGAACAATATAAAAAGCCGTAAAAAACGGCTTTTTATCATTCTCTTGCTTCCATTATAGCCAAAGTAAGCGTATATATCAAAGATTGTTATACGCAGTGAACACTTCGCCGTTAAAAGATCACTAGACATATAGTTTTGGAACAGAGCTGCCAGATCTTTTTTTCGGTTTTGCTTCAGGAGCAGGTGATGTGTGTGGTGCTGCTTTTTTGACAAGGATGTCTTCGGGTTCAACATTTTCTTCTATTTCATCAGTTTGTGCTTCTTCCTCGGGCACTTCTGTTTCTGCGCTGGTCTCCGTTGATTCTGCATCATCATCATTTGTACTTGCTTCATCATCGTCCGCACTGCCAAGCTGGCTGTACAGTTTAATCATTGCAGGCAAATTTCTCACTAAAGGACCGTATTGCTGAATCATTGGCGTAAATTGCTGCGCCATCCCGAGCACTTTTTGAACATTTCCTAACATGCTTGAGAGAGTCGCAGGATTCGTGAAGCTCTGGATTCCTTGTAATCCCGCACCACCTCCAGAGACTCCAGCTCCTCCTGCGCCAGGAAGAAATTTAGAGAGCATGCCTTTAATTCCTGCTCCGCCGCCTAGTGCACGGCTCTCACCTCCTGGAATTCCGCCCATCCCGGGTAAACCGCCTCCCTGTACAGACGGGGAGCGAGGCATCATTTGCTGAAATGGATTGCCTTGCCCTTGAAAAGGCTGTTGGATAGGAGGCTGCTGCCCTCTTTGAAACATTCGGGGCTGTCCGCCATTTCCAAGGTGCCGGCGTGAGGGGCGGCGCGGCTGAAAATCGCCCATAGGCCTTTGCCCTAACATACTTGTACCTCCCTTACTGCATTCTCTTTCTCTTCATAGGTTATGCAAGGAAGCATCAATTGGTTTCCTGTAGGAAAAGCGGACATGGTTTTTTTACTGAAAATCAGCTATAATGAGGAGATGAGCAAAAAGGCATTTGCCTTAAGGAGTGAAAACATGAAAGAAACAAAATTTACGACATATGAATTAAAGCCTTTTATTATAGATGCTATTCATGAACTAGGCTTTTATGAGCCGACTGATATTCAAAAAAGAATCATCCCTGCTGTTTTAAAAGGAGAAAGCGTGATTGGCCAGTCACAAACAGGAACAGGAAAAACTCATGCGTACTTACTGCCGCTGATTCATTCAATTGATCCAAGCAAAGAGCAGGTACAAGTCGTGATTACTGCGCCTACAAGAGAATTAGCCAATCAAATTTTCAAAGAAGCTCAAACGATTTTAAAGAATGCTTCTCCAGAAGAAGAGATCAAAGCAAAGCTTTACATTGGCGGAACGGACAAGCAAAAATCAATTCAAAAGCTAAAAAACCAGCCGCATTTGGTGGTCGGCACACCTGGACGTATTGCTGATCTCATTCATGAGCAGGCGCTGAATGTTTACAAAGCGACCTCTCTTGTCATTGATGAAGCGGATTTAATGCTTGATATGGGATTTTTAGAAGATGTAGACCGTATTGGTGCACAAATGCCAGAACAGCTGCAAATGCTTGTGTTCTCTGCAACCATCCCAGAAAAACTAAAGCCTTTCCTGAAAAAATATATGGACAATCCAAAGTATGCGCATGTTGAACCAAGACGGATTACAGCAGAAAACATTCAGCATATTTTAGTTCCATCTAAACAGCGTGATAAATTAAAATTGCTCCATGAAATGGTGACGAATGTACAGCCATATTTAGGGATCATTTTTGCCAATACAAAAACAACTGTTGATGAAATCGCATCGTTCCTACAAGAAAAAGGAATGAAAATCGGTGTGCTTCATGGCGGATTAACGCCACGCGAACGTAAAAAAGTCATGAAACAAATTGAAGATTTGGAGTTCACTTATATTGTGGCATCTGATCTTGCAGCTCGCGGAATTGACATTAAAGGCGTCAGCCACGTGATTAACTATGAACTTCCATCTGATCTTGATTTTTATGTGCACCGCGTTGGAAGAACAGCTCGTGCTGGTTCATCTGGAATTGCCATGACCATTTATGAACTGGCTGATGAGGATGCACTCATTCAAATTGAGAAAATGGGCGTTGTGTTTGAAAACAAAACCATTGTTCATGGCGAATGGCGAGATGCAGATGACCGTCTGAAGCGTCAAAGACGTAAAAAAGCACCAAATGAAATTGAAGAAAAAGCAAAACGTCTTGTGAGAAAACCGAAAGCCGTCAAACCTGGATATAAAAAGAAAATGACACGTGAGATGGATAAAATCAAAAGACAGGAACGTAGAAAGTCAAAGCGTAATGGAAAGTAGGGGGAAACATTGTTAAAGATTGGTTCACATGTATCCATGAGCGGAAAACATATGCTTCTTGCAGCGAGTGAAGAAGCTGCCTCTTATGGTTCAAATACGTTTATGATTTATACAGGTGCACCGCAAAATACGCGCCGCAAAAAAATCGAAGACCTCAATATTGAAGCTGGACAAGCGCATATGAAAGAGCACGGCATGACAGATATCGTCGTACATGCTCCGTATATTATCAATATTGGAAACACAGTGAATCCCGCGACATTTGAGCTTGGGGTAGACTTCCTTCGCTCTGAGATCGAGCGTACGGAAGCGCTAGGTGCAAGGCAAATTGTCCTTCACCCAGGTGCGCATGTTGGAGCAGGGGCAGAAGCAGGGATTCAAAAAATCATTGAAGGCTTAAACGAAGTCATTGTGAAAGGTCAAGAGGTTCAAATTGCACTTGAAACAATGGCAGGAAAAGGATCAGAGTGCGGAAGAAGCTTTGAAGAGCTTGCCCAAATTATCGACGGCGTGACACATAACGAAGCTCTTTCTGTCTGCTTTGATACGTGTCACACGCACGATGCTGGTTACCCGATTGTGAGTGACTTTGATGGTGTATTAGAAGAATTTGATCGAATCGTCGGTATTGATCGAATCAAAGTTCTTCATATTAATGATAGTAAAAACGTACAAGGCGCAAGAAAAGACCGACATGAAAATATCGGTTTTGGTGAAATTGGTTTCGATGCACTGAACTATATTGTGCATCATCCACAGCTTCAAGATGTGCCGAAAATTCTAGAAACGCCTTATGTAGGTGAAGATAAAAAGAACAAAAAACCACCTTACAAATTCGAAATTGCGATGCTGAAAGAAAAGCAATTTGATGAAGGCTTACTAGATAAAATTACGGGTCAGTAAAAAAGGATGCAACATGTTGAGGTGCCGCTAAATGCGGCCCTTTTTTGCTTAACTTGTAAACTGGTTAAACAAATCATTCACAGTCTGTGCTGTCTGTTTAGAAGTAATCGCTTCCACTTGCTTAAGAAGCCTGTTACGCTCTGAGTCATTAAAAATATTGATGTTTTTGCCGTTCATGAGTTTGGCAACCTCAGCAGCTTGATGAGACGTTAAACTGACACCATACTGTTTCGCATACCTTAACAGATCATTTGCTGTGATCTGATTGAGCCGCTGCAGGACAATTTTTTGAATTAAAATCAATTCCATTCCTCCCCTCTGTAACAATGTATGGGCGAAAACGGAAAATGTGCAAAAAATTTTATTTTATTCTGTGAAATGATAAAATAGTAAAGTGGATAAAATGTTCATTGGAAATTTAACTTGTGTAGAAGGGAGAACGTATGGCAAATAGTAAACAGCATAGAAAGGAATCAGTGCCTCATTTTATTTTGAGAATTTTTCTGATTCTAGTAGGAGCTGCATGTGCAGCAGTCAGCATTGAATTATTTTTAGTGCCAAACAATATTATTGATGGGGGCATCATCGGCATTTCGCTTATTTTGGATTATCTCTTTACAGATAACCCGTTTATTAATTTTGCGACGATTGTTGTCATTTTAAATATTCCATTTATGATATCAGGATACAAGCATATTGGGAAAACCTTTTTGATTTCCACTGTGATTGGGATTGTCAGCTTAGCCGTGATTGAATCTTCACTTCATCATGTGGAGGCATTTACAACACAGCCGATTTTAGCCACTGTATTTGGTGGGCTATTACTTGGATTTGGTGTTGGACTTGTCATCCGTAATGGAGGTTCAATGGATGGAACAGAGATCTTGGGAATTCTTCTGACGAAAAAAATTCCTTTCTCCGTCGGTGAGTTTGTCATGATCGTCAATGTGTTCATTTTTATTTGGGCGGGCTTTGTTTTCGGACCAGAGCAGGCTATGTATTCTGTCATGACATATTATTTGGCAATGAAAACAATTGATGCTGTCATTCAAGGGCTTGATGAAACAAAAGCTGTGATTATCGTATCAGATTATTATGATGAAATTTCAGATGCGATTCTGCATCGACTCGGCAGGGGAACGACAAAGCTGAGAGGAAAAGGCGGCTATACAGATGAAGAAAAAGATGTCATCTACGCCGTTGTCACAAGGCTAGAAATTACAAAGCTGAAATCCATCGTATTTGAAATTGATGACCAAGCATTTATCACGATTATGGATACGCATGAAACAAAAGGCGGTAAGTTCAAAACAGCCATTCATTAGCTTTTATTTTACTTTTTTATCTTTCTTTTATATAATGAAATGTATGTATGGACAGAGAAAATGGCAAAAGCCATTTTCTTTTTGTTGTATAAATCGTAATCATTCTTTTTATATTGATTAAAGGTGGAAAGATTCATGGCAAAGCCAATTATTGAAATGAAGGACATTTCGTACTCATATGGACAGCGAAATGTCATTGATCACATTCATTTAACAGTAGAGGAAGGAAACTTTCTAGCACTTGTTGGACCGAATGGTTCTGGTAAAACAACTTTATTAAAATGCCTGCTTGGGCTCATTAAACCGCAGCAAGGTGAACTAAAGCTATTTGGCACGCCTGTTTCAAAATTTAGAGACTGGGATCAAATTGGATTTGTTTCTCAAAAGGCGAATAGCTTCAATACGGGTTTCCCTGCTTCTGTATATGAGGTCGTCGCAAGCGGATTGACTGCGAAAATTGGTTTATTTAAACGAATGAGCAAGCAGGATAAATGGCAAGTGGAAGATGCCATTCGCTCAGTCGGTATACAAGATTTAAAGCATCAAAACATCGGGGAGCTTTCTGGAGGGCAGCAGCAGCGCGCATTTATTGCCCGTGCGCTTGTCAGTCAGCCAAAGCTGCTCATTTTGGATGAGCCCACAGTTGGGGTAGACCAGCGGACAGTAGAAGGCTTTTATCAGCTGCTCGAAACATTGAACAAAGAAAGAGGAATGTCTTTAATTCTCGTCACACACGACGTTGGCACCGTTTCCGATAAAGTCACCCATGTGGCTTGTTTAAATCAGACACTGCATTTCCACGGGGATGCGGAAGCGTTTGATTCAATGGATGATCAGGCGCTATCCCAATTTTACGGGCATGACATTCAAGTGATTCATCACGACCATCACCATCATGGGGGACATGAATAATGCTATTTCCATTTTTTCATTATGAATTTTTACAAAATGCGTTTATCGCAGGGTTACTGATTGGTTTTATTGCGCCCTTACTTGGTGTATTTATTGTCGTAAGAAGGCTCTCGCTTATTGCAGATGCCCTCAGTCACGTATCACTTGCCGGTATTGCCGCAAGTCTATTTCTTGATAAAAAGTTTGGCCTTTTGACAGGGGTAAGCCCGCTGTACTTAGGGATGGCTTTTTCTGTTGCTGGTTCATTGTTTATTGAACGCCTGCGCTCCGTGTATAAACATTATCAGGAACTTGCCATTCCCATTATTTTATCAGGGGGAATTGGGATCTCCGTCATCTTCATTTCACTAGCGAATGGCTTTAATACAGATTTGTTTAGTTATTTATTCGGAAGTGTCAGTGCGGTGTCAAGACTCGATCTTTGGATTATTGTAGGGATCTCACTCGTTGTTGTGTTAGTTGTTGTGCTTTTATATAAAGAATTGTTTTTGCTTTCTTTTGATGAAGAGCATGCAAAGGCTTCTGGTATTTCAGCAAAATGGATTCATTTTATTTTTATCTTAGTCGTCGCACTTGTGATTGCGGCATCGATGCGTATCGTCGGTACACTGCTTGTGTCGGCGCTCATGACGCTTCCTGTTGCGGCAAGTATCCGCATAGCCAAAGGATTCAAACAGGCGATTTTCCTTTCGATCTTGTTTGGTGAATTGTCTGTATTAGCCGGACTGATCTTGAGCTATTATCTTGATTTAGCGCCAGGCGGAACGATTGTGATACTGTCCATCTTGATTTTAATCGGGTGTATTAGTATCGGGAAATTCAGAAGGGGGAATCAACATGAACGTACAAGAAGCGCTTGATTTATTAAAGGAAAAAGGCTACAAATATACAAGCAAACGTGAAGATATGCTTCAATTGTTTTCTGATTCTGATAAATACTTGACCGCTAAAAATGTGCTAACGGCACTGAGTGAAGACTATCCCGGACTCAGCTTTGATACGATTTATCGAAACTTGTCACTATATGAAGACCTTGGAATATTAGAAACAACGGAATTGTCAGGGGAGAAACTATTTCGTTTTAAATGTTCATTTTCTCATCATCACCATCATTTTATTTGTCTTGCATGCGGTAAAACAAAGGAGATCGATGCCTGTCCTATGGACAAGCTTGATGCCGATCTAGAGGATTATCATATTAGCGGACATAAATTTGAAATATACGGAACTTGTCCTTCTTGTGAACCGAAGGAAGTTCACTCATGAAAAAGCCAGCCATGGAGCTGGCTTTTTTGTTTTGTCTTTTGAAAACGTTTTACAAAGGGAGGGTGTTTCATTAAAATGAGATCAAGGTACTACATTTTGAAGTAAAGGGAGGGTTAAAAGTGGCCTATTACGTCGTGTTTGATGTAGGCGGGACGAGAACGAAACATGGATTAATGGATCAGGATGGAAAGCTGGTCTCTAGCGGTAACTATCAGACGAACTGCCGGCAGCTTGAACCGTTTTTAGAAGCCATGGCGGATGTGGTTAGGGAATATCAAAGGATGACGGACGTCAGCGGTATCGCCATCAGTCTTCCTGGCTTTGTGGATAGTGAATCAGGTTATACAGAATTTGCAGGCGCCATCATCGCCTTAAATGGTCAAAATGTAAAAACACTTTTAGAAGAGAAAACGTCTCTTCGTGTAGAAGTGGAAAATGATGCGAACTGTGCAGCTCTTGCAGAAAAATATAGCGGTCATGCGAAAGATTGTGACAGCTTTATTTGTATGACAATTGGCACGGGTGTCGGCGGGGGTATTTTTGCTAATGGTCAGCTTGTGCGCGGTGCATCCTTCCGTGGTGGTGAATTTGGCATGATGCTGACAGAGACGGAAAATGGCCAGTTTACAACTCTTAACAGCAGCGCTTCAACGGCTGGATTAATTCGGAGCTATAAGGAAAAGCAAGGAATTCCGCAAAGTACTCAAATAGACGGTCAAGAAATTTTTGAAAAGGCGAAGCATGATCCGGCCATTGAGAAGCTGGTGGATCAATGGTACAAGCGAATAGCCATTGGCGTTTACAATGTAGCGACTGTTCTTAACCCAGAGAAAATCCTCATCGGCGGAGGCGTAAGTGCAAGACCAGATTTATTACAAAACATTGAAAAACATTTACATACACTGCATGCGTGGAAGAACATTCAGGTGAAGCTGGAAACTTGCTACTACTTGAATCAGGCAGGAATGAAGGGGGCACTGTACCATTTTCTCATGAAAGAAGGGCAGCTTGCTCCATCAAAAAAGCCGATACATTAAATGTATCGGCTTCAGCGTGTAGACAAATCCTCGTGTTTGTTCCGCTTCGGTGCTCGCTCAGTTACATTAATAAGCAGTTTGCAGACGCTGCTCGTATTGTTGGATCCATTGAGATGCCTCCTGCCAGTTGTTTACACGTATAATTCTGTCGTCGATTGGCATCTGGTTATAAGGGGAGTTAAAAAGGATAACTGGGATGTCAGCCTCTTTTGCAATCATTGTGGCATTGCCATGATGGTCCTCAAAAAATACATCAATCTTGTGCTTTTGAACGGCTTCCAGCTTATGATGACCGCCAACGAGCTCAATGCCATCATAGTGAACGTGGTGTTCTTGAAACCATTTGTAGGTGATATCTGCATGCTGCTGCCTTCTTGCTGTAATATAAATCAGCCTATGCTGCTGCTTCAATTGATCGAGGATCACTTTTGCACCCTCAGCAGGCTTTGCCTGTTTATAAATAAGAGGCTCATGCTCATTCATCCAGCCCCAAAACTCTTCTTGAGAAATCTTCAAAAGCTTCGTCAAATCATACTCTGTCATATCATCTAGTGTCATGGCACATTTGAACGACTCATTTAAGTAGGGAACAAAGGTATCCTGCGCCGTCACTGTACCATCAATATCAATTCCTAAACGTAACATGCCCACACTCCTCATTTTTATACTCTTAAAGTGTAACATAATCAATTCACAATTCCAGCAAGTTTTAGCAAACATGAAACAGACATTTTTGCTCATACTAAAAAAGCTCCTTTCTATTAACCAAAAGGGGGAATTGATCATGGAAAGAGACGAGGATTTCAGAAGAAATGATCGTGAAATCGACACACACTTTAGTAATGATGATGGCTATTTAGAGGAAACAGCTGCTGAAATTGCAGAGCCATATCAAGCTTCAAGAGATCGAGAAGATAGACGAGGACGTGACCAAGCAGGTGACGATTCAGGCAGTAAAGGGATAGGCTATACAGCACTCGCGATTGCGATTATCTCATTATTTGTCTTGCCGGTGCTATTAGGGGTAGCGGCAATCGTCGTTGGTTATATTGCACGAAGAAAAGGAGCACATGCGCTTGGCGCGTGGTCAATTGGGATCGGAATTGTTTCCGTCATCCTAGGCATATTTATCACCCCGTTCTTTTAACAAGAACAGAAAAACGCCTGACTATGACGTCAGGCGTTTTTTGTTAAGCATTCGCTTGTTTTTCTTTTTCAGCTTCCATTTTCGCATAATGTTCTTCGGCGATTTTATCGATTTCTTTTTTCAGTTCTTCGACCATTGTTTCTTCAGGTACTTTACGAACAATTTCACCTTTACGGAACAATAAGCCTTCGCCTCTAGCACCTGCGATTCCGATGTCCGCTTCACGCGCTTCACCTGGACCGTTTACAGCGCAGCCGAGAACAGCTACTTTAATCGGTGCTTTGATTTTAGAAATATATTCTTCGACTTCATTTGCAATGCTGATAAGGTCAATTTCAATTCGTCCACAAGTTGGGCAGGAGATCAGTGTTGCTGCATTTGATGCAAGACCAAATGATTTCAACAATTCACGTGCTACTTTTACTTCCTCAACTGGGTCCGCACTTAATGAGATTCGGAGTGTGTTCCCAATCCCCATATTCAAAATAGCTCCTAGTCCAGCTGCACTTTTGACTGTACCTGCAAATAACGTACCTGATTCTGTAATCCCAAGGTGAAGAGGATAATCAAAGGCTTTAGCCGCTTTTTCGTATGCCTCAATTGCAAGGTTTACATCAGATGCTTTCATACTGACGATGATGTCATGAAAGTCGAGGTCTTCTAGAATTTTAATGTGATGCAGTGCACTTTCGACCATACCATCTGCAGTTGGGTAGCCGTATTTATCAAGAATCTTTTTCTCTAATGAACCAGCGTTTACCCCAATACGAATTGGAATGCCTTTTTCTTTTGCTGCTTTAACAACAGCTTCGACTTTTTCTCTTCTTCCAATGTTTCCTGGATTGATTCGGATTTTGTCTGCGCCTGCTTCAATCGCTTTCAGTGCAAGCTTGTAGTCAAAATGAATATCCACAACAAGCGGGATGTTAATTTGTTTTTTAATGTCCGCAATTGCATTTGCTGCACGTTCATCTGGACATGCGACACGCACGATTTGACAGCCTGCTTCTTCTAAACGTTTAATTTCAGCGACTGTCGCTTCGACATCATGTGTTTTGGTTGTTGCCATACTTTGAATGACAACCTCATTATTTCCACCTATAGTTAAAGGTCCCACTTTGACGGGACGCGTTTTAGTACGATGTGTGACTTCACTCACTTGTCAATCGCTCCTTAGTGTACAAGCAATTCTTTGCCGTGTACGTCGTGTTTTACAGTTCATATTGTAACAGTCTCTTTGTATGAATGACAAGGAATTAACGTTTTATCTCTTATAGACAGGAAACTTATATGTGCTGCCTGCTCTGATTTCGTTCGCTTTAACACCTTGATTCAGCTCCTCGAAATCTTTAATGACATCATCAAGTGGCTTGCTTGTATGTACGATGGAGAGGACCGTTTCACCTTGTTTTACCGTGACGTTCTTATATTTCTTTTTCTCAGCTGTTTGAAGGGCACTTGCTGGAACGGCTGGATTTTCTTCAACAGGAATGGTTCCATTTTTTAAATCAAAAAAGATAATAAAGAGGACAAACAAACTGATTAGTAAAAAAAGAATTCGCCGCATTTTACTCACCGCTTTTAAGAGTTTACTTCAGTCTATGCATGTCCTGAAATGATAGAACCAAAAAGAGGAGAAAAGCTGGAAAGGATGGTTCTAGTTAGTTCTAGTATGTCTTGTAATAAAACTGCTTGGGTCGTTTGTGTAAATAGGAGAGCAATCTCATATGACGATTATGATAAAATAAAAAAGGGGGAGATTTAATGAAGAAAGTTAGTCAGCATATATATGTGAGAACACTAACAGAAAATGATGCAGAATCACTGTTAACATTAGAGCTTGAGAATCGCTCATATTTTCAGGAATTTACACCTTTGATCAAAGATGATTTCTTCACGTTACCTCGTCAAATTGAACGAATTCAGCGGAGTAGGCAAAGAAGTGCACAAGATGAATCTTATATGCATGGTATTTTCTTAAATGAAACAGGTGCTTTAATTGGGACGATTTCATTAAGTTCTGTCGTAAGAGGTCCGATAGAAGGAGCTTGGCTCGGGTATGTACTCGATCAAAGGCAGGGCGGAAAAGGGTATATGACAGAAGCCATTCGTTTAATCATTGACCATGCCTTTTTTGAGTTGAATCTCCATCGAATTGAGGCTGGAGTAAAGCCGAGTAACAAGGGTTCCATTCGTGTGCTTGAAAAGACAGGTTTTGAGAATGAGGGACTAAATCGTAAAAAAGTAAAGATTAATGGAGTGTGGGAGGATCATTATTTATTTGCGATCATCCATCCAGATGAGTCCTAGCGCATGAACATACATAAAAAGCTCCTCCGAGACGGGGGAGCTTTCATCGTGTAGACAAATCCTTGTTGGATGGATCATTTGCTTTTTTTTGCAGGTATTTCTTTTACAACAAGATATAAAAAGATAAAGTTAATGACCCAATTTAATAAAAATGAGTTTGCAACAGGCGTGTTTAATGCACTCATGATGGCGAAAAAGACCGTTGTTAATGTGAGTGAATAAGCGGAGAGCTTCCAAAGCATTTGGAAAGACAGCTCTTTTTGCTGCATTCGTTTAATAAATGTACCAAGCATCGCAAGGAATGTTGCGCTAATAAACATGAGAGCCGCAGTTGATAAATATAGCAGTACACAGATGACAGGGATAATAATCGCTTGGTTCTGATTTGTGACGCGAGCGAGTTCATCTTTTGTCAGAGTTCCACCAAGGAGCTGGTATGGAATATCTGTCATTTGTCCATCAATGGCAATCACTGCTTTTTCCTTTAATAAAGCGATGGCCGTTTGCTTTGATTCAAGTTCACTTGCTTTTATTTTTTCAGCAGGATCAAAGATGATCGTAATGCCGTTTTCTTCTTTTTCTATTGGTGCACTTTGATCCGATTGAAGCTTTCCTTTTTCAATTGAAAAGTCGGGTAAATCTTTTTTGATCACGTGCTGAAATCCTGACATCGCATTTGAGATTTCTTGGCTCATATGATACCCCTGAGGAACTGCTGCGATAATCGAGAGGATAAAAATGAATAAAATCGCTTTACCGATTCCTGTAAATCTTGCTTTAGCAATATCTTTCGGTGAATAAATTCCTTTTAACAATAGATTAAATACGTTCAATACCCATTCACTTCCTACATTCTTTTCTATTTCTCATATTGTATCAATGTCTATCCATCAAGTACAAGTATGGCCCTCATCACTGGTTAAGATAGAAGGAATGAGGCATAATGTATACAGCATATAAAAAGGAGGCGGTAGGGTCTTGGACGTGCTTTATTGGATACTGATTGGCTGTGCATTTATCATTGCGTTTGTTGGACTGGTTTATCCAATTATTCCGAGCGTGGTCTTTATGGTACTCGGATTTATTCTATATGGTTTCTTCTTTAGCTTCGAGCCGCTTACACTGACGTTCTGGCTCATTCAAGCCATGTTTACTGCCGTCTTATTTGCGGCAGATTATGTCTCAAACCTTATTGGGGTCAAGCGCTTTGGCGGCAGCAAGGCGGCTATTTGGGGAAGCACCATTGGGTTATTGGCTGGTCCTTTTGTGATCCCCATTGCAGGAATTATTATTGGTCCATTTCTCGGGAGTGTCATTGCAGAGCTCCTTGTTCATCAGAAAGATTTGAAGACGAGTGTGAAAGTCGGATTAGGCTCATTAATTGGATTTGTATCAGGTGTTTTTGCAAAAGGATTGATTCAGGCGCTGATGCTGGGCATCTTTTTATTTTATGTCCTTCGCTAAGTTAAAAAAGGGTGTTTAAAACTTTATCTAAAGGGCTAAATACAAAATAAACACTGAAATGTTCCAGAACATGAGCAATAACGTTGAAACAAGCTGTTTCTTTTGATACTCTTTGAGTAGGGTGAATTGCTGACTTACAAAGGAAGCATTTCAGTACATACATTTTAAGGAGGAAATTAACCATGGCTTTTAAACTTCCAGAATTACCATATGCTTACGATGCATTAGAACCACATATCGACAAGGAAACAATGACGATTCACCACACAAAACACCACAACACATATGTAACAAACTTAAACAAAGCAATCGAAGGTGTATCAGCTCTTGAAGATCAATCAATTGAAGAGCTAGTGGCTAACTTAAACTCAGTGCCTGAAAACATTCGTACAGCTGTACGTAACAATGGCGGAGGACATGCGAACCACTCATTATTCTGGACGCTTCTTTCACCAAACGGTGGCGGCGCACCAACTGGTGAACTTGCAGATGCAATCGAAAAAGAATTAGGCGGATTTGAAAAATTCAAATCTGATTTCGCTGCAGCAGCTGCAGGACGCTTTGGTTCTGGTTGGGCTTGGCTTGTTGTGAACAATGGAAAACTTGAAATCACAAGCACGCCAAACCAAGATTCTCCTTTAACTGAAGGAAAAACGCCAATTCTAGGACTAGACGTTTGGGAGCATGCTTACTACCTAAACTACCAAAACCGTCGTCCTGATTACATTTCAGCATTCTGGAATGTTGTGAACTGGGATGAAGTAGCTCGCCTTTACAGCGAAGCAAAATAATGATTTGATTCTAAAAGACCTGCTTTCAAGAGAAGCAGGTCTTTTTATATTTTCCCTCCTTTTTTTACATATCTGCCTTTTGATGAGACAGACTATTGTGTAGAAAAGGAGAATGAATGGTATGAGCAGATTAAAGAAAATGTTCGGGGACATGGATGTTACAAGAGATTTATTGCTCCTCCTCACGATTGGCGGGTTATACGCACTTGCCATTGCGCTTTCTAATACGTTTGTAAATGTGTACTTATGGAAACAGTCTGGGAAATTCACGGATCTTGCGATTTATAACTTGGCCATTGTGGTGCTTCAGCCCATTACGTTTTTATTTGCTGGCCGGCTCGCTAAAAAAATAGACCGGGCGTTTGTCCTTCGTTTCGGTGTCATCTTTTTAGCCGCTTTTTATTTAATTGTCTTAATGGCAGGAGAACAAGCGGCCGCACGGCTTGTTTTATTGGGAAGTGTCCTTGGGATCGGCTATGGTTTTTACTGGCTTGCTTTTAACGTACTCACCTTTGAGATCACCGAGCCTGAAACAAGAGACTTCTTTAATGGGTTTCTCGGGGTACTTACTTCAACTGCCGGCATGATCGGTCCGCTTATTGCAGGTATTGTCATTTCTCAGTTAACGGATGATACAGGCTACACAGTCATTTTCACGTTATCGCTTTTTTTGTTTTCATTAGCTGTTGTGATGAGCTTTTTCCTCAAAAGAAGGCAATCAAAAGGCAAATTTATCATCAAACAAATTTGGAAAGAGCGTCATTCAGATGAGAATTGGCGCAGGATTACAACAGCTCACTTTTTTCAAGGGCTTCGTGAAGGGGTCTTTGTCTTCTTAATCAGTGTCTTCGTGTTTATTGCAACAAACAGTGAGCTTGCTCTCGGGACGTTTGGTTTAGTGAATTCAGGTGTAGCCTTTTTTGCTTATTTCTTCGCAACACGTTTGATTAAGAAAAAGTGGCGGAAGAAGGCGATTATGCTTGGCGGGCTGATTTTATACGGCGCCTTATTTTTAATCATCTTTCACTTGTCCTATGTATCACTTCTTATGTATGCAGTAGCCATTGCGATAGGATATCCGCTCCTGCTTGTTCCTTATGTATCCTTAACATATGATGTCATCGGCCATGCAAGGTACGCCAGAAAGGCCCGAATTGAATATATTGTGGTCAGAGAGCTATTTTTAAATGCCGGCCGTATTTGTTCGATCGTTTTGTTCCTGTTGTCTGTCACCTTACTAGGTGATGAGCTCGGAATCCCAGCATCACTTGTTGTGCTCGGGGCGGGACATACCCTCATTTATTATTTTGTAAAAGATATTCATTTGAAAGAAAAAACAGCTGATATGAAAGAGGCTGACGGTCAAAAGCCAGTTTCTCACACGAACCTTATTAAGGGAGAAAGGTAAAATTTCTTACCAATGGAACATCAAATTTCTAGATAAATGATAGAAAAACCGCTAAAATGATGATGGCACCTTTTAAACACAAAAAGGGGTGCCATTTCTTTCTTGATAGAAAAGGTGATGTGATGAGAAACAAGAAAAACAAAAAAGACGCGAAGGAAGGGCGCAAAACACTTCCGATCCGGCTGAATTTATTATTTTTAGCTGCGTTTATTATTTTTACCGGTGTTGTCGTTAGACTCGGGTTTGTGCAAATTGTCAATGGAGAAGATTATAAAAAGCAGGCAGAAAAACAAGAGGATGTGAATGTCAGCTCATCTGCTCCGCGCGGAAAGATTTACGATCGAAACTACAATACGATTGTCAGCAATAAAGCGCTAAATGCCATTACATATACGAGAACCTCGACGACTTCACAAGAAGAGCGGCTCAAAGTGGCATCAAAATTAGCGGATATGATTCATGTGAGTACGAAAAAAATCACAGATCGTGACAAAAAAGATTTCTGGATCTTAACGCATCCGAATGAAGCGAAAAAGCTTGTTCAAAAGGAATCAGAATTAAAGGGTGACGATAAGGTCTCTGATGATAAACTATATGAGCTTCAGCTAAAACGCATCACAGACAAGGAATTAAATCAACTGACGAAAAAAGATTTACAAGTGCTTGCCATTAAAAGGCAGATGGATGCAGGCTATGCACTTACGCCTCAATTTATTAAAAATGAAGATGTAA
This sequence comes from Bacillus sp. DC4300-2b2, assembly GCF_049895685.1. Taxonomy (NCBI): domain Bacteria; kingdom Bacillati; phylum Bacillota; class Bacilli; order Caryophanales; family Bacillaceae; genus Bacillus; species Bacillus sp. DC4300-2b2. Next base: position 441,099 of record NZ_JAFCSW010000003.1, on the reverse strand, counting down.
AGCCAAGCGAAATTGCTTACGTTTCTGAGCATTTGGACGAGCTGCCAGGTGTTGATGTAACGACAGACTGGTCACGCAGCTATCCGTATAAAGGACTGCTCCGCAGTATGCTTGGCAGTGTGTCTTCGAGTGATGAAGGTCTTCCGCAGTCACTTCTTGAGCATTATCTATCACTCGGCTACAGCCGAAATGACCGTGTAGGAAAAAGCTATCTCGAATATCAATATGAAGATGTCCTGCAGGGCCAAAAGGAAAAAGAACAGAGTACAACTGATAAACAGGGCAATGTCACAAGCTCTAAAGTGTTAACAGAAGGTAAGAGCGGGAAAGACCTTGTGCTGACAATTGACATTCAGCTGCAAAAAGCGGTTGAAAAAATTATTGAAAAGAACTTGAGAAGTGCGAAACAAAGAGGGGGAACTGAGCTTCTTGACCGCGCATTTGTTGTCATGATGGACCCGAGAAATGGAGAGGTTCTCTCTGTTGCGGGTAAGCAGATTTCAAACAAAAACGGAAAATACAAGTTCGATGACTACTCATTAGGAACGATGACATCCTCATATGCGATGGGATCAGCTGTAAAAGGGGCAACGGTACTGACCGGATATAAAACAGGCGCTATTCATATTGGAAGTACCCAATACGATGAACCGCTCTATATCGCCCAGTCACCGCCAAAGAAATCCTATCAAAATATGGGACTCATTAATGATTTAACAGCATTAGAGCGTTCATCAAACGTGTATATGTTCAAAACAGCGATCGCCATTGGGAAAAGCGAATATCGTAAGAATCAGCCGCTCCCAATTGATCCGAAAGCATTTGATACGTTCCGCTACAATTTCAGTAAATTTGGTCTTGGCGTCAAAACTGGTATTGACCTGCCAAACGAGGCAACGGGCTACAGAGGAACGTCTACACAATCAGGTCTCTTACTTGACTATGCGATTGGACAGTATGATACGTTTACACCGCTGCAAATGGCGCAATACGTTTCAACCATTGCAAATGGCGGGTATCGTTTACGTCCGCAGCTTGTCAAAGAAGTGAGAGAGCCAGATCCGCAGCGCGGCATTGGAGCTGTGACAGAATCCGTCAAACCAGATGTATTGAATAAGCTAGACATGACAAGTGATCAAATCAAGCGTGTCCAGCAAGGCTTCAAGCTTGTGATGCAGAACCCAAGAGGGACAGCCTATTCAAACTTTGGCAATAAAAAGTATAATCCAGCTGGCAAAACAGGAACCGCTCAATCATTCTATGACGGTCCAATTAAGAGCAAGCGCGGTACACCGACATATAACACAACTCTTGTAGCATACGCGCCTGCTGATAATCCTGAAGTGGCCATTTCCGTTGTCGTGCCATGGGTGTATCAAGACTACAACCAGCGCTATCCAATTACAAACGATATTGGGGAACAAGTATTAGACAAGTACTTTGAACTGAAATCAAAACAGGAAAGCAATGATACACAGGCGAAAAACAAAAACAAAATTGAAAATGAAGCAGAAACAAATAACTAGACCATTCATAGGTAAAAACGCTCACTTTTTGTGGGCGTTTTTTTACGTTTTCTTCAAAAATTCCGATATAAATTGACAAAATTCATAAAAAACGCCGCAATTTCTCTACAAAACTTCGACATTTACAAAACCTTAACATTCCATTTAAACGAAATTAATAAAGAACCTTTAATGTATTACTCGTAGGACAAATTATTCAGGGGGTATTCTTGAAATGAAAAAGAACAAATTATGGCTGCTTACTTTCCTTACTATCGCATTGTTAGCATTCGTCACAGCATGCGGAAACAGCAGCTCAAGCGGAGATTCAAAAGACAGTAAAGGAAATGCTTCAAACAAAGATGAGGCATCAGGTTCCATTACCATCTCAGGATCATCTGCGATGCAGCCTTTAGTTCTTGCGGCAGCAGAAAAATTCATGGATAAACATCCAAAAGCCGATATTCAAGTACAAGCCGGCGGTTCAGGAACAGGACTTTCTCAAGTTTCAGAAGGATCTGTACAAATTGGTAACTCAGATGTATTCGCTGAAGAGAAAGACGGAATCGACGCAAAAGCTTTAAAAGACCACAAAGTAGCAGTTGTTGGAATGGCCGCAGCTGTAAACCCTGAAGTGGGTGTCAAAGACATCACAAAGGACGAATTGAAAAAAATCTTCACTGGTAAAATCAAAAACTGGAAAGAGCTTGGCGGGAAAGACCAAAAAATCACGCTTGTCAACAGACCTGATTCTTCAGGAACTCGTGCAACATTTGTGAAATATGCACTTGATGGTGCAACACCTGCAGAAGGAATCACAGAAGATTCTTCAAACACAGTGAAAAAACTGATTGCAGAAACACCAGGTGCGATTGGATACCTAGCATTCTCTTATTTAACAGATAACAAAATTACACCGCTTAGCATTGATGGTGTGAAACCAGAAGAAAGCAATGTAGAAAGCGGTAAATATACAATTTGGGCATACGAGCACTCTTATACAAAAGGTGAGCCGGAAGGTCTAGCAAAACAATTCTTAGATTACCTTATGAGTGACGAAGTACAAAAAGAAATCGTTAAAGACCAAGGCTACATCTCAGTCTCTAATATGAAAGTAGAAAGAGACGCAGCAGGCAAACAATCAGATAAGTAAGAGGTCTTGAATTGCTGATGAAGGAAAAGTGGAGCATTTCACTTTTCCTTTTATGACATTCATAGGAGTGTAGAAAAAGATGAAGCAGATAGAACATACAGAAGCGAGCGATCGGCTGATCAGCTCGAAAAAAAATAGGCAAATGGATGAAGTAAGAGGAAGTATTTTGGTGAAATTCTGCGCATTCTTAATGATTGCAGTATCCATCGCCATCACCATCTTCCTTGGCATTAAGGGTTTACAATCTTTCATCGTAAATGGTGTAAGCCCAATTGAGTTCTTAACCAGTATCAATTGGAACCCAACAGCAGAAAACCCGGAGTACGGCGCATTTCCTTTTATCTTTGGATCGATCGCCGTCACGCTTCTATCGGCACTTATTGCAGCGCCGCTAGGCATCGCAGGAGCGATCTTTATGACAGAAATTGCACCTGCATGGGGCCGGAAAATTCTCCAGCCAGTCATTGAATTGCTTGTAGGGATTCCATCCGTTGTTTACGGATTCATAGGTCTTACAGTATTGGTGCCGTTTATTGGACAATTCAAGTCAAGCGGCTCAGGGCACAGTTTGTTAGCGGGAACGATCGTTCTGTCTATTATGATTTTGCCAACCGTTACATCTATTGCAACTGATGCAATGGCTTCACTTCCAAAAAGCTTACGCGAAGGATCGTATGCACTTGGCGCAACAAGATGGCAAACGATCCGACGAGTTCTTGTGCCAGCAGCGTTCCCGACGTTAATGACAGCGGTTGTGCTTGGAATGGCAAGAGCATTTGGGGAGGCCCTTGCCGTTCAAATGGTCATTGGAAACACACGTAATTTACCAGAGAGCATTATGGATACAGCTGGTACATTAACAACCATTATTACGTTAAACATGGGACACACAACGTATGGAAGTGTTGAAAACAATACACTTTGGTCAATGGGGCTTGTCCTTCTAGTTGTATCATTTATGTTCATACTCATTATCAGATACTTGTCGTCTAGGAGGAAGATTTAATGAATAGCAAAATGACCGATCGTTTTGCCACGTTTGTTTTTGGATTATGTGCCGCCATTATTACGGCGATCCTAGTTGGTTTGTTTTCTTATATCATTTTCAACGGTGCAAAAGAATTAAACTTTGACTTTTTGACAACCCGCTCAAGTGCGATTGGCTCTGGCGGCGGCATTAGGGATCAGCTGTTTAACTCGTTTTACATTTTGTTTATTACAATGCTGATCACAGTACCACTTGGTGTCGGCGGCGGAGTGTACATGGCTGAATATGCGCCTCAAAACAAAGTCACTGATTTTATTCGCACATGTATTGAAGTGCTGTCGTCACTTCCTTCTATTGTCATTGGTATGTTTGGTTTACTCATGTTTGTCAATTTAACAGGCTGGGGCTATACGATCATCGGAGGAGCTCTTGCGCTCACGGTGTTTAACCTGCCAGTGATGGTCAGGGTGACAGAGGACGCGCTTCGCTCTGTACCGAAGGATCAAAAGGAAGCATCACTTGCGCTCGGTGTGACGAAATGGCATACAGTGAAGACGGTCCTGATTCCTGGTGCGATTCCTTCTATTATTACCGGTGCGATTTTAGCATCAGGAAGAGTTTTCGGGGAGGCAGCAGCGCTTCTTTTCACAGCAGGTCTCACCACACCGCGTCTTGACTTTACAAACTGGAGTCCATTTTCTGATACGTCACCGCTGAATATTTTTAGACCGGCAGAAACATTAGCCGTTCATATATGGAACGTCAATACACAAGGAATCATTCCAGATGCAGAGGCCATTGCAAATGGTGCATCAGCCGTACTTGTGCTTTCAGTTTTAGTATTCAACTTAGCAGCTAGATGGCTTGGTTCATTTATTCATAAAAAGCTTACGTCAAAATAATGTGAGAGAGGTGTGAAGGGGATATGGTTCAAATGCTAGCAGAAAAAAAAGAGATTGCAGCAAAAAAGGCTCCACTTCAAGCGGAACAGATTTTACAGGTACAGGATTTAAGCATTTATTATGGTGAAAAAAGAGCAGTCAATCACATTTCATTTGAAATTGAGAAGAACGCAATTACCGCATTAATCGGCCCATCTGGCTGCGGGAAATCAACCTTTTTACGCAGCATTAACCGCATGAACGACTTGATCCCAGGTGCGAGAAGTGAAGGGGCGATCATGTACGAAGGGCTCAATATTTTGGATGACCGCATTAACGTGGTCAATTTACGAAGAGAAATCGGCATGGTTTTCCAAAAACCAAATCCATTTCCTAAATCAATCTACAATAACATTACCCATGCGTTAAAGTATGCGGGTGAAAAAAGAAAATCAGTGCTTGATGATGCGGTAGAGGAAAGCTTAACAAAAGCGGCGCTGTGGGATGAGGTCAAAGATCGTCTGCACCGCTCAGCTTTGTCATTATCCGGCGGTCAGCAGCAGCGCCTTTGTATTGCCCGTACACTTGCGATGAAGCCTAGCGTTCTTTTATTAGATGAACCTGCTTCTGCCCTAGACCCGATCTCAAATGCAAAAATTGAAGAGTTATTATCAGAGTTGAAAAATGATTATTCGATCGTCATTGTGACACACAACATGCAGCAAGCGTTACGTGTATCTGATCATACGGCCTTTTTCCTAAACGGTGATTTAGTAGAATATGATGCCACTGAACGTATCTTTACACGTCCTGCGCAGCAAAAAACAGAAGACTATATCAATGGTCGATTTGGATAAGGCGGGTGGATTTTGATGAATGCAGTAGCAACTGAAACAGCAAAAAAAGAAGTGTTTCGTGTGAATGATATGAACCTTTGGTACGGACAACATCACGCACTGAAGCATATTGATTTAGACATAAGAGAGCATGAAGTCACAGCAATTATCGGTCCGTCCGGCTGCGGAAAGTCAACGTTTATCAAGACCTTAAATCTCATGGTCAAAACAGTCCCAAGTGTGAAAATTACCGGGGATATGATGTATAACGGTGACAATATTTTAAAAGGCCGCGTCGATCTCGTGGAACTGCGTAAAAACGTCGGCATGGTCTTTCAAAAAGGGAACCCATTCCCTCAATCTATCTTTGATAATGTCGTCTACGGGCCAAGAATTCACGGGGTGAAGAGCAAGCAGCAATTGAAAGAAATCGCTGAAAAAGCGCTTCGTGATGTTGCCCTTTGGGATGAAGTGAAAGATCGATTAAGTGCGCCTGCATTAGGTCTTTCTGGCGGTCAGCAGCAGCGTCTTTGTATCGCAAGAGCTATTGCTACAAGCCCAGACATTTTACTAATGGATGAACCAACATCAGCGCTTGATCCTGTCTCCACATTAAAGATTGAAGAATTGATTATGAAATTAAAAGAGAAATACACGATTGCCATTGTGACGCATAACATGCAGCAAGCGGCCAGGGTATCAGATAGAACAGCCTTCTTTTTAATGGGGGAGCTTGTTGAGATCAATGATACGAATGTGATGTTCTCTGAGCCAAATGATCAAAGAACAAATGATTATATATCTGGTCGATTTGGATAACAAAACCCCCTGGAGGTCAGTGCCGCCAGGGGGTTTTGTTGTTATTTTGTTAAGGCTTTGACGATTTGTTTGAACGTCATCCCTGTTTTTAAATTGAACTTGCCTGCACGAATTTCTTTATGGTAGCCGGCGTCAATCACGTAATCATTAAAATCTTTAGACGAGTTGATGATTCCGTCCTTTTCAAGCATGTCTGAAACATCACTTGTGCTCATCCCGTTTTTAATAACGAATTTGACCGATTTGCCTTTAGGCTTGTCTGATGTTTCTTTATCATTTTTAGAATCGCCGTCTTCATTTGCTTTCAGTGCTTTTTCTTTATAATCAAGAAGCTGCTGATATGTTTCACGGCTGACGGAGACTTCTTTTTTAGAGTCTAAATAGTTTTTCACATCAGTGTCTGTTACTTTCGCTGCGAGCGTTTCTTTTGTGGTTGTATCAGCCGCCGCTTCATCTTTTCCAGTGAGGAAAAAAACGATTGCCAGAACACCAGTTGCAAGAATCATACCTGCCGCAAACGTTTGGATGCTTTTTTTCGTCATACAAGCACCTTCTCGTTGTCTTTAATGATCATGTTGACCTCATCTACAGATACATGCTCAGCGCGCGCAATAGCCTCAGGAGACATGCCATTTTGATGCTTTGAAATGATTTGTCTTGCGATAGATGGATCAATTTCTGAATGTTTGCGGACGACAATGTTTGTTTCAAGCAATTCTTCTTCAAGAACCTTCATTTTCTTTTTCAGTTTATAGATTTCTTGCATTGCAGATAGTTGAAGTGTTTCAAGTTCCTGCTCGACTTCTTTAATCGGCTCTCTTTGAAAATATGAGAATGCGATCAGTACGATACTGACAACAAGCAATCCGATAATTGCAATTTCCATGTTTCATCACCTTTTATTCGTATTTTAATGCTGAAAACCATAAAAGGCTTTCATGATTGTTTCAGACAGTTTTCGACCCTTCTTTTTTATACCATAAAAAAGCTAGTTTCAAAAGGAATTGCTGAAAAAATCACCTTTTTTTCATCTTTTTTCTTTTTATATGAAAAACGAGTATGAAAATCTTGCTCGCTGTCAAAATAAAAGAGGGTTTCTCATGTATACAGTACGACAAAGATTGACGTTTTATAGGGGAGTAGGCCATTTTTCATGAAATGACCGTGCGATATAGATCAGAACGCAGACAGATTGCACTGAAATTGAAATTGGTGAAAAAACATTCTAGCATTCCTAAGCTAGAAGTGGTATTATAGTTAGGTCTGAATGTGAATTGATTTTAGTTTGGAGGGAAAAACATGCGCGTAAATATTACTCTAGCTTGCACTGAATGCGGTGAGCGTAACTATATTACTAAAAAGAATAAGCGAAACAATCCAGATCGCGTTGAATTCAAAAAGTATTGCTCACGTGATAAAAAACAAACTTTACATCGTGAAACAAAGTAAGCAGCAGGGAATTTTCCTGCTGTTTTTTTATGATGGGAGATGATCTGTGTGAAAAAGGAACTTCGCCTTCAAACATTAGCCAATCTGGATCAGATGAGTGCTGAGGAATTCGAGCGAAGCACCGCTTTACTTCATGAGCACTTGTTTCAGCTGTCAGCATGGAAAGAAGCAAATACGATTGCACTCACCATGTCTAGAGGAAAAGAGGTACCGACAATGCCTCTCATTGAAAAAGCCTGGCAGGAGGGAAAAACAGTATGTGTACCCACCTGTTTTCCGGAAACAAAAGAGATGACGTTTTATGAATATACACCGGAAACGAAAATGATATCCCGCTACTTTGGGCTATTGGAGCCCGACCCTATGGCGTCGGCCGCTGCATCTAAAAAATCAATCGATTTGATCATTGTGCCTGGGGTGTGCTTTGATCGACAAGGCTACCGTATCGGATATGGAGGCGGCTATTATGACCGCTACTTAGCTGACTATCACGGCGAAACGCTTGCCCTTTGCTTGACAGTACAGCAAACCGAGCATATTCCGGCTGAAACGCACGACATCCCGGTCTCAATCATGGTCAGTGAGAAAGGTACCATATATTCAAAATAAAGTCCGCTGCTTATACGTATGAACGGGCTTTTTGTGTTGAGCGAAGGTCTTGTTTGTGATCAAAAGTCACATGAAAGATAGCGATCAACATTCTTCATTAAAAAGCATTTTAGCTGACGGGGGGATATGTTTTGAAAAAATTTCGTGGAAAGAAAAGATACTTCCGTAATATGTGGGAGGAAGTGAATACTCATCAATTAACGCTCGACCACGATTCGTGGTTCTCTTTTTCGCATACGCACCTTGTTTTGGAGTCGGGGAAAATAGCTTAAAAATAAGAAGAGAGCATATTAAAGCTCATATCGCTTTATATCATAGGCTGCTAAAACAGCTTGAAGGCTTTGAAAAGCCATACCAAACTTGGATTTGTATTCACGAAAATGACCCTGGTTTAGATGCTGTATATGTTCATACACCCAATCCATACGACAGTTACTTCCCGCACAAGGTGGAGGGGTTAGAGCGGAATTGTAAGCTGCCTCATACTTTCAAGGATTTAATCGACCTTCATCAATTTGACGTTTCTTATGATCAATCAGAGGGAGAGGTTTATTATATTCAATCAAAAGAACAAGGGATTAGATTGTGAAGGCCTGCTTTTAAGCGATAAAAATGTTGGTTCATGCATAAACAAATCCTATTTAAGCCACGATACGAACATAGGAGGGAATATGATGAATAAAATGATTTGGAGCATTGTGTTCACACTGTTTGCATTCGTTCTCGTGCAAAATCGTTATCGGCTCATGAATTTGATTTTAGGCCAAAATCAAGTACGTCACTTTTTGATTAAATGGCTGATGAAAATCCCATATTTTCGGACGAAATTTATTCGCCAAGCATTCTAATCCCGCAAATGCCGGGATTTTTTTGTTTTGAAATGCGGATCAGAACGATTCTTGCTATAATAATGTAAAAAATGGAGCGCGAATGTATGAATGTCATAGATAGTCTATTTTGGCGAGTTGTTGTTGAACTAAGACAAAAAGGATACGAGATGATTCAAAGTCCGTACCCAGAAGATGAAATATTTTTTGAAGCACCACGAAACTCAGGCTATGATCTCATCCGTCTGTATAGAAAAGATGTGAATTTCAGACAGGAGATCGTTCGAGATATCGAGGAGCAAACATACCGGATCAATCAGCTGAGAGAAGCTATGCGTAAACGATCGCTTCATCTCTTGCAGCTGCAATTTACAACTGATGTCCCAGTAGATGATTGGGAAGACTTAAACGGTCAGCCGCAGAAAGAGAATAAGGTGACAGTTACTCCTGTGTTACTCAATGCAGACACGCTTCTAAACGATGTAAATGAACTGCAAAAATGGCTGAATACATCTCTTGCAGTTGATGTAGAAGAAGCGAAGAGAGACACAGCTGAGGATGCAATGCAGCTTAAAAGGAACGTGCTCCAGGCATTTGATGATCAGGAAAAACAGCGTGAACGGGAACGGGCCGTGTTTCAAAATGGCAGACCCATTTTTACCTACTTGCTGATCGCTGTCCAAGTGGTGATGTTTCTTTTACTTGAGCTGTCTGGTGGAAGTACCAATACGGCAACTTTAACAGCATTTGGTGCTAAAAATAATGTGCTGATTTTAGAGGGTGAATGGTGGCGCCTGATAACACCAATGTTTTTACATATTGGCTTGACGCACTTACTCTTTAATACTTTTGCTCTTTGGTCCGTTGGAGCGGCTGTTGAGAGAATTTATGGGTCAGGAAGATTTTTGCTCATCTATTTGATTTCCGGCATTTTTGGCTCCATAGCGAGCTTTGTGTTTAATACGGCAATTGCAGCCGGTGCATCAGGCGCGATTTTTGGCTGTTTAGGGGCACTGTTATATTTAGCTATCTCAAACCGAAAGCTTTTCTTTCGGACGATGGGGACAAATATTATTGTCATTATTCTCATTAACCTAGGAATAGGCTTCACTGTATCAGGTATTGATAACGCAGGGCATCTTGGCGGCCTGGTTGGCGGTTTTTTCACTGCATTAGCTGTCCGTCTGCCTAAACAGACGCAGCCTGTCAAAATGCTTCTTGCAACTGCTGCTTTGCTCTTGATTGGCGGTTTTGGATTGTATACAGGGTTTCATTCTGATAATCAAAAGGAAGCAGCGGCAACAAGTGAGGCAGCGAGTTTATTTGATGAGAAAAAGTATAGCGAAGCAAGTGAACGACTAGAGGAATATGTACACGAAAAAGATGCATCAGCTGAGGCACTTCATATTTATGCACTATCGGAAGCGCAGCAGGGCCGCCTTGATAAGGCCATTCAATTTTTACAAAAGTCGCTTGAAAAAGATCCAGATGAACCAAATAAACTGTATCATTTATCGTTGTTATTCGTAGAAAAAGGAGAGACAACGAAAGCAGAAGAACTATTAGAGATAGCATTAAAACAGGATCCTCAAAATGATCAATTTTTAAAGCTGAAACAATATATCGAAAATAGTCAAACACGTTGAATGACTTGACTGAAAGCGCATTTATGAATACGCTTATCCTATCTGTTGATGAGAAGAAATGGTGGAAACAATGAAAACGTTATATGATGTACAGCAGCTGCTCATGAGATTTGGAAATTATGTGTATTTCGGAGATCGTGAAGTAGAATTAGAATTTATGGCAGACGAATTGAAGGAAATGTATACATCGGGCATTATTGACCGGACTGAATGGTCAAACGCAATGACGATTCTTCAAATGGAGCTAGCCAAATTAAATCGAAAAACAATGTGAAGGTGGAGGGCATATGACAGGGGATTGGTTTGTAGGTATTGATCTTGGCGGTACGACAATTAAGCTTGCGTTCATTAATTTATATGGTGAAATTCAGCATAAGTGGGAGATTCCTACGGATAAATCCGGGCAGACGATCACAGTCGATATTGCCAAATCAATTGACCATAAACTGGTTGAGATCAGTATGCCAAAATCAGCACTTATTGGGATCGGAATGGGTGCACCTGGACCTGTAGATAAAGTATCTGGAATCGTCTATAAAACAACGAATCTGGGCTGGACAAACTATCCGTTGAAAGATCACCTAGAGGCAGAGACAGGACTTCCATCTGTCATTGAAAATGATGCGAATATTGCTGCACTCGGTGAAATGTGGAAGGGTGCAGGAGATGGCGCAAAAAATATCCTGATGGTCACACTTGGAACGGGGGTTGGCGGCGGCATCATCGTCAACGGTGAAGTTGTTCAAGGGGAGACAGGAGCTGGCGGAGAAATTGGCCATATTTGTGCCGTTCCATTTCAAGGAGCACAGTGTAACTGCGGAAGAACAGGCTGTATTGAAACGATCGCATCTGCAACTGGCATCGTCCGGATTGCAAAGGATAAATTAGAAACCGAGCAGCATACATCTTCACTTGGCACGCTCGCTTCGCTATCAGCAAAGAATGTATTTGAAGCGGCAGAAAACGGAGATGATCTTGCAATGCGTGTCGTAGAAGAAGTGACGACACATCTTGGACTTGTCCTTGCGAATCTTGCCAGTGCTCTAAACCCAACAAAAATTGTGATTGGCGGGGGTGTTTCAAAAGCAGGTGAGCTTCTTCGCAGTAAAGTAGAACGCGTTGTGAAACAACATGCGTTCCCGCCTTGCGCAGACGATGTTGAAGTGGTGATTGCATCTCTCGGAAACGATGCGGGTGTCATCGGCGGTGCATGGATGGCAAAAACCAAATGGCTGTCTTGAACAAAAAAGTCATAATGATGTCATTTTTATTAAAAAAAGCGATAGATAGGCATGAAATTGGATGTTTAGCATATTCATAAGTTTGTCATGAGGAAAAAGACATTGATTTTCCATCATATACAGGATAAGATATACTTTAGTTATTTTTCTAGAAGCACCAATAATTAGGGTGTATCTAGAGCCTAGGTGCGCGCTTAGCATAAGGAGGTTACAATGCGAAAGAAAAGATTAAAGGCGATTTCATTTTTACTGATTGCGACATTGCTGATGTGGGTCAAAACCTATGTTATCTATAAATCTAGCTTCAATATTAAAATTGAAAATTTCATGCAGGAGTTTATCCTGTTTATTAATCCGCTTAGCTTTCTCTTGTTTATCTTCGGTATCGGTTTATTTTTCAAAGAGAAAAATCGAAATCGATATATCATCGTGACAAGCTTTATCCTGACATTCATTTTGTTAGCCAACATTGTGTTTTATCGATTCTATAGTGACTTTCTAACCATCCCCGTCCTATTTCAAACAAACAATATGGGTGACCTCGGGTCAAGTATTACCTCTTTAATTGAACCAGTCGATTTACTGATGTTTGTTGATATCATCATTTTAATTTGGCTCTATAAAAAACAGCCTTCCTTTAGAACAGATGTCACAGTTTCACGAAAAGAACGAGCAGCATATTACTTATTTGTGGCAGCTACATTTTTCTTTAACCTTGGTTTAGCTGAAACAGAAAGACCAGAACTGCTTACTCGCTCATTTGACCGTGAGATGCTGGTGAAAAATATCAGCTTATATAACTTCCATATTTATGATGGGGTATTGCAATCGAAGCAGTCTGCTCAACGAGCCCTTGCTGACAGCAATAGCTTAACTGAAATTGAAAACTATGTAAGCGCAAATCAAACAGACCGTAATGAAAAGACATTTGGTCAAGCAAAAGGACGAAATGTCATTCTTGTATCACTTGAGTCTACACAAAGTTTCGTGATCAATGAAAAATTAAACGGGAAAGAAATTACTCCGTTTTTAAACAAATTGATCAAGAAAAGCTATAACTTTACTAATTTTTATCACCAAACAGGTCAAGGGAAAACATCTGACTCAGAGTTTATTGTAGATAATTCTCTTTATCCACTTGGAAGAGGGGCTGTGTTCTTCACAAATCCAAGTAATGAGTTTACAGCGACACCTGAGCTGTTAAAGGATGAGGGCTACCACTCTTCTGTTATTCATGCGAATAACAAAAGCTTCTGGAACCGTGACCTTATCTACGATAGCTTTGGCTACGATAAGTTCTTTGATATTAAATCATTTGATGTGAATGAAGAAAACTCAGTTGGCTGGGGACTGAAAGATGGTCCGTTCTTTGAGCAGTCCGCTGAATTAATGAAATCGATCCCGCAGCCTTTCTATACGAGATTGATTACATTAACGAACCATTTCCCTTTTGATTTAGATGAAGAAGATAAGCTCATTGATGAATATGATTCAAAGAGTAAAACGCTGAACAAGTACTTCCCTACAGTGCGTTATCAAGATGAAGCCCTTAAGCTTTTCTTTAAAAAGATGAAGGAAGCTGGGTTATACGATAACTCCATTTTTGTTTTATATGGGGATCACTACGGAATTTCTGAAAACCATAACGAAGCCATGGGACAATTCTTAAATAAAGAGATTACGCCATTTGAAGAAGTACAGCTTCAAAAAGTCCCGTTTGTTGTACACATTCCAGGGGTAACGGATCAACATCCAAAAGAAATTGATACGGTAGGCGGTCAGGTCGATATCCGTCCAACTGTACTCAATCTTCTAGGCATTGATACAAGTAAACAAATTCAATTTGGTCATGACCTTTTATCGAAAGATACGAATGACTTTACAGTACTCCGTGATGGAAGCTTTATTACGAAGGACAGCATTTTTACAGATGGTGTTTGCTACAATAAAGAGACAGGCGAGCCAGCAGATGATAAAAATGTGTGTCAGTCTTATGAAGAGAAGGCGAAGCAGGAGCTTCAATTCTCTGATCAAATCATCTATGGAGATCTCCTTAGATTTTATGATCGAAACAGCCCGGACCATTCACCATCCAAAAAAGAAGGTGAAACGGAGCTGAAAAAGGCGTCCTAATAGATGAAAAAACCTCTGCTATTTTTAGAAGCAGAGGTTTTCTTTTTTTGCCTGACGGTTCATATAGTATGAGAGGAGGGATGTAAATGAAGACAACGTCGTTTGGAAAAATTGAATGGCAGCTGGATGAAGCGGAGAGGGATGCTGTGGCAAAGCAGCTAGGTATTGGCAAAGCTGCTTTTCATTTATCTAATCAAACAAGCACTGATGACCTTCTTTTACCGGGATATAGACTTCCAGAAGGAGTCCATGTATTTGATTCCATCGGTGATGTGCAGAGATTTATTGCGCCTTATAGACTGCAGCAATCCGATGATTGGATCAATGGAACATTTGAATATGATAGCGCTCAATTAGAAAAAGAGCTGAGCCGCTTGAAAGCCATATTTCCTTTTCTTCATATCAGCGTTATTGGCCATTCAGTGCTTGATACACCTATTTATGAAATCCGAACAGAGCCTGTTCAGCATTTACATTCTATTCATCTCAATGCCTCATTTCATGCAAATGAATGGATCACAACGTCTGTTTTATTAAAATGGTTGAAATCGCTTTGCTTAGCAGCGTCTGACCCGGTGCAGGCAAGACATTATGAAGCGGTTCATATTCTGCAGACCACCGCTTTATCCATCGTGCCAATGGTCAATCCAGATGGAGTGGATTTGGTTCGTAATGGACCGGAGTCACTAGGTCTTCATCGTGAAGAATTCACACTGCTAAACGGTGGATATTCCGATTACCGGGAATGGAAAGCAAATATTCGAGGGGTGGATTTAAACAATCAATTCCCTGCTTATTGGGAGATCGAGTACTATCGTTATCAGTCGAAGGCACCGTCCTACCGGGATTATCCTGGGCGCGAGCCATTGACAGAACCAGAAGCGAAAGCGATGGCAAATCTTGCGTTGCGAAAACGATTTGACCGGCTGATTGCCCTTCATACACAAGGAGAAGAGATTTATTGGGGTTTTCTTGGCCATGAGCCAGCCATCTCAAAAGAAATGGTCAAACGATTCGAACAAGTGAGCGGTTACAAACCGATCCAATATCTCGACAGCTATGCAGGCTATCGCGATTGGTTTATTTATCAATTTCATAATGAGGGCTATACAGTTGAGCTTGGTCTAGGGAAAAATCCTCTTTCCATGGATCAATTTAATTCAATTTATGAAAAAACAAAGCGGCTTTTGTGGGAAGCGTGTAAGTGTTAAAAGCACCTGTCTGGTGCTTTTTCATATTGGAGCAACAATCAATTGCTTATGGTCAATAAAAACAATGTTGAAGTAATTGACGAAGGCTTTCTTGTAAGCTATTGTGAAAGATATGGGTGTGAAAAAAAGGATATGATTTAGGGAGATGTCGATTATTGAGTGCTCAAAGCCTGTGGAAAAGAAATTTTACTTATCTATTTGTTTCTAAAATGTGCAAAATTACAGCTGATAGTTTATCTTTCAACACCATCTTGTGGCTTTTGGTACTAGGAGGGAAAGGAGCAATAGGGACAGCTTTTTTTATTGCGGTCAGCTTTGTCCCTCAAGCGATTGTTGGACCATTTATTACGCCCATGATGAAGCCGCATCAATTGAAATTTTGGATGTGCTTTGCTGATTTAACACGAGGAGCGATTATCCTTGTGATCGTGGTTAGTTACTTTTATGGTTTCACACCATTAGTCCTCATCATTGGCTGCATGCTGCTTCATTCGGCGACAGGAGGCTCCTACGAACCGGCATCTGTATCGATTATTCCAAAGCTTGTCCATGAGGACCTCATACAAAAGGCGAATGCAACCATCCAATCAGCAAGTCATGTCGTAAGACTTGTGACGGTAACGATTTGTGGTGTCATGATTGCATTTGTAGGCGTAGGCTATACAATGCTTGTGATCATTCCTCTCTATCTTTTGTCCGCTTTTTTAGTGTTCATGATTTCATATCAAACAGAAGCTATCATCGATAAAGCTAAAAAAGGATTATCTTATGGCAAAAGATTAATTCGAGGTTTTTCACTTGTTAGAAGCCATCATATTTTGTTTCCATTAGCCATTTTTTGTGTCTGTTCAAACTTTGCTGCGGCACCATGGGAAGCATTGTCTGTTATTTATTTAACTGAAGATTTACATAGTGGACCGGTCGTCTATTCATTCATCAAAGTCACAACCGCACTAGGCGCATTTTTGATGGGGTTTGTTTTGACAAAAATAAAAGTGAATCGGTATGGATTGCTGTTTATAGGTGCTGGGATTGTTGATGGAATCGCTTTCTTTATCACAGGTATGAACGCATTGTTACCACTTGTGTTTATATCAGCTTTTGCTTTAGGAGCAGCCATTAGTGCAGTTAACGTACCCGAACATACGATGATTCAATTGTCAGTAAAGGCAGAGGATCAGCCGCAAGTGTATGCGATTATCAACATGATTTCCTTCTTGATGATTCCGTTAGGCGCCCTCATTGGCGGTTATATGGCAACACTGTTTGGGTCTGGGTATGTCATTGCGGCTGGCGGCATCATTGAAGCTGTTTCAGGTATATGCCTGCTTTTGTTTACAAAGATCGGAAAGGTAGAGAGGGCGGATTTGACGATAGAACGAGACAAACCTGCCGTAAACGCAACGTGAGCATGGCATGATTGATTGAAGATAGGTTACAATGAGGACGAGAAAACATGAGAATTTGATTGAAAGGGGAAAAACGATGGCTATAGCAGACGTCACCATCATTCCGATAGGCACTGAAACACCAAGTGTCAGTGCTTACGTAGCAGATGTACAAAGAATTTTAGAAGGCTTTCAACAAGAAGGGAAAATCAAATATCAATTAACACCGATGAATACGTTAATTGAAGGCGAATTATCCATTTTATTTGAGGTCATTCAGCGCATTCATGAAGCCCCTTTTGAAAAGGGGTTGCACCGAGTAGCGACCAATATTCGCATCGATGACAGGCGGGATCAAACCACAACGCTTACAAGCAAAATAGAAAGCGTGAATAAGCATTTAAATCAATAAAAAAAGCCTGCTATAAGCAGGCTTTCAGCGTGTAGACAAACCCTCGCATTCGGTGTCAGGTCTGCGCTCCGGTGCTCGTTCTTCCTAGATTGCAAAGGTTCTCTATCACGCTGAAAAGAAGACAAAGGGCTAAAATCAAGATCATTTTAGCCCTTTGTCAACAATCTGAAGCCTGCTATAAGCAGGCTTTTAATGTGCAGTTGGATAACCGCTATAGATGATGGTCATGACAGTGAACCATCCAAAAACCAAAAATGTAGCGCCAGCAAAAGCGATGGCAAGTACGTTCACTTTTTTTAGTGAGCGATAGATACCGAGCGCAGCTAAAATCGTGACTAGACCAAAAATAATGACGAGCATCATGTGAAAGTCCCCCTTTGTCATCAATCCCCTTGATTTCCTTTCTTTTCATTTTAACCGTTTTCATAAAGCTTGTCGAGTAGATTCCAGTTGACGATTGTTTGAATTTTTATTGAATAGCCTTCATAATAAAAAAGAATGAATAAAGTAGGTGATGAAAATGAATTGGAGAAGAATGCCACTAGGCTATGTACAAGCAAACGCATATATTTGGAAAAACGAGCAGGGAGAATGCTTAATTTTTGATCCAGGCGGTGAAGCGCAAAAGCTGATTTCCTATGTAAAAGAAAAACAGCTCACACCGCTTGCTGTCTTATTGACACATGCTCATTTTGATCATATTGGTGCGGCAGATGAGGTGCGCGAAGAGTGGGGAGTGCCGCTGTATGTACACGAAAATGAAAAAGAATGGCTCACGAACGCTGAATTAAATGGTTCAGCTCGATTGATTGGAAATGGAATTACGGTCAAAGAAGCTGAAAAATTGATTACGTCAGAAGGAACGCTTCAAATTGGGTCGTTTACATTAGAAATGTTCCATACACCCGGGCATTCACCTGGCAGTGTGTCTTACTATTCGGCGGAAGAGGGCTTTGTTATTTCTGGTGACACGCTATTTGAAGGCGGCATCGGGAGAACAGATTTAGTAGGCGGCAGTCAGGAAGTGCTGCTTCAATCAATCCATCATAAATTATTGTCATTGCCAGAATCAACTCTTGTATTAAGCGGGCATGGCGGGGAAACCACTGTGCTGACGGAGCAGGAGCAAAATCCGTTTATTAATGGTTTTTCTCTTTAAACGCAGGCATGAAAAAAGCATCTCTTTAGAAGAGATGCTTTTTTCAATTAATGTCCGGTACCGGGAACCATGATGAAAATCGAATAATATGTAAATCCGGCAAAGAAAATCGTCAAGTACGCTCCGAAAATGTAAATATACATTCTTTCGGATAAATTCAAGTAGGATAAAAATACAAAAAGAACGGTTTGACCGAAGAACAGCAGCGATGCATCTTTCATATGTCCTAAATAGAACATGACAGCAAAAATACCCGTCCAAAAGCCAAGCACGCGGAACATGCGATTCATTTCTTTCCCTCCCCTTAAAAAACCCCTTTGATTCATATTATAGCTGATCACCACTTGTTATGTAAACATTTACATTTTTGACAACGTGTGAACAATTTATTTTGAATGTAGAAAAAATTTTTTTGAAAAAATGATGAAAATGTGTTTATGCTGAAAAACATGAGGGTACTTACTCCATAAGAGAAAAGGTTAACGACCTAAGGAGGAAGACTAATGAGTGACATTACTTTTTATTCATACCCGAGCTGCACGTCTTGCCGCAAAACAAAACATTGGTTAAAGGCGAATCAAATTGATTTTAAAGAGCGTCACCTTTTCAGAGAAACGCCAACTCTAGATGAATTAAAAAAGATTCTTTCTTTAACAACAGAAGGAATGGATGAAATTTTAGCCACAAGAAGTCAAGCTTTTAAAAGCTTAAATTTAAATATTAATGACTTAAAAGTAAACGAGGTTTTGCAGCTTCTCATTGAAAAACCAAAACTGCTTCGAAGACCAATCATCATTGATGGAAATAAATTAGTAGTTGGTTATAATCCAGGAGAACTTATGAAAATATCTAAAAAGAAAGCGATTCATCAATCAGTTTCCTAATAAAAAACGAAGATCAGCTGAAACATGCTTCAGCCGTCTTCGTTTTTGTGCTGAACTGGGCTAGCTGGGTTCGAACCAACGATCACGGAGTCAAAGTCCATTGCCTTACCACTTGGCTATAGCCCAATATCAAACGTGTAATGATATTGTTCACCATCTACGGTCATTTATACATAAAAATTGTATGTCACGAGTTTTAAGTGCAAAAGGAGCGAAAGAAATAAATGAGAAATGAAAAATCAAAGCAATTATACGAATTTATCCTAAAAGAAGCCCCTGTCATGACCGAAGAATGGCTAAAGACAAGAACAGAAGAAGGCTCATTATATTCTAAACATGCTTCAGAGGAAACGGAAAAGAAGCTGAAGGAACAGAACACAGCGTTTATTCAAACCATTGCAGCAACACTTGTGACACTGTCAGACAAAGTAGAAAACCATTTGAAAAAGTGGTCTGTTGATATTGCTCGTGATCGAGCAGTGCACGAGGTGCCGTTATATGAGATCATTGGACAATTTAAGATTTTCCGCCACATTTTCTGTTCGAGAATTGAGACATTCACCCAAGAAACAGAGCTTGAAGTGACGCTGCAAGATGTGTGTCAGTGGAATCAGCACTTTCACGCCACATTTGATGATATGATTGAGCGTTTATCAGAAGAGTATGACCGCGTGACACTCAGTCAGCTGAATGCACAAAGAGAGATGATTCAAGAACTGAGTGCCCCTGTTATTCCGGTATCAAAGGAAATCGGGATTTTGCCATTGATCGGAGAAATCGATACGTACCGGGCTAAAATCATTTTGGAATCCGTGCTAGAACAGGCTTCAAGACTGCGCCTAACGCACTTATTTATTGATATATCTGGCGTTCCCGTTGTTGATACGATGGTTGCTTATCAGCTGTTTAAAGTGGTCGATAGTGCGAAGCTATTAGGAATTGAGACGATTATATCAGGCATTCGCCCAGAGATCGCTCAAACTGTAGTGAAACTCGGCATTGATTTCTCAAAAGTAAATACAGAACACAGCCTTGCAAAAGCTTTAGAAAAAAGAGGATTTCGCATTTTTGAAGAGCAGCAGCAAGAAGCCACATCATGACGAAGAAACCTGCACTTGTAAAAGTCAGGTTTTTTTATATGCTCTTTTCTAAAAAATGATGTGATGTATCTTGAGTTGATGGTTTTCATGCTTTATTAGCCATGAAAATCATAAAATGCTCTTTTGTCATTCAGATTCCTCCATTCTACAATGTGATCAATGAAAGGAGTGATCCACTTGTATGGAATTGAATATTTAAGGCAAGAGCTGCTAGAAGAAGCATGCCGCATGAGAGCATCTGATGTGCACATTGTCCCAAAAGAAAAGGAAGCGTTGGTATCTTTCCGCGTAGACTCAGATTTAATCCAGCAGCGAACCATTGATAAAAAAACCGGTGAGCGGCTCATTGCTCATTTTAAATTTTTATCATCCATGGATATCGGAGAAAAACGGAGACCGCAAAATGGGTCATTAGCTGTGATGCTAAGAAGCGGCCAGGTGTTTATTCGAATGTCTACCTTACCAACTGTAAATGATGAGAGTTTAGTGATTAGAATATTGCCGCAGGATCATGTTCCGAAAATAAAACATCTGTCACTATTTCCGAAAGCTTCAGCCAGGTTATTGTCATTTTTGAAGCATTCGCATGGGCTCATTTTATTTACCGGTCCAACCAATTCGGGGAAAACAACAACCCTCTATTCACTGATCCAGTTTGCAAAAAAGAATTTCAACCGAAATATTATTACACTTGAAGATCCTGTGGAAACAAGAAATGAAGAAGTGTTACAGGTTCAAGTAAATGAAAAAGCCGGCATCACATATGCCGCTGGATTACGCGCTATTTTAAGACATGATCCAGATATGATTGTGCTAGGAGAAATAAGAGATGCTGAAACGGCCAGAACGGCGATTAGAGCAGCACTGACAGGCCATTTAGTATTGAGTACGCTCCATGCAAAAAATGCAAAAGGAGCCCTTTATCGTATGCTTGAATTTGGTGTCACGATGAATGAACTTGAGCAAACGATGGTTGCGATTGCTGCCCAGCGATTAATCGAGCTCACCTGTCCTTTTTGCGGAGAAACATGTCAGCTTTACTGTAAATTAAATCGATCAATCAGACGAACAAATGTATTTGAACTGCTGTTCGGAAAAGAGCTTGGTGAGTGTATCAAGGAGGCTAAAGGAGAATATGCTCACTCGTCATATGAAACACTGCAAAGATTAATTCGTAAAGGAGTGGCACTTGGCTATCTACCAAAAAACACTTACCATCGCTGGGTTTATGAAGAAGCGAGCCTCTAAAGTATGGTCTAAAAAGGACCAAGCTGAATGCCTATCAAAACTGGCTCAATTAATTCAGGCTGGATATACATTGATTGAGGCATTAGTGATGGTGAATATTCAGTTATCAAAACAACAGCGGCAGCAATTAAAACTAGGTATTCAGTGGCTGCACGAAGGCGAGCCTTTTTATGTAGTGCTCGAGCGACTCCATTTTCAGCGGGAAGTCATCGCCATACTATGTTTTTCTGAGAAGCATGGCAGTCTAGCCCGTGCTTTAGAACAAAGCGCCCGTTTTTTAGAGAAAAAAGTCAAGCAGTTAGACACGTTTAAACGCATGTCACGTTACCCGCTTTTCCTCATCTTCACGGTTTTGGTCGTGCTGATACTCGTTCAGCAAATGATCATTCCTCAATTTTCTGTTTTGTACTCATCGATGGATACCCGCATGTCTTGGCTGATTCAAGGAATGTTTGGAATGTTTCAATTCCTTCATGCTTTTCTGCTCATCATCAGTTGTATGTGTATTTGTCTTACCGGCTATTATGCTTTGTTTTTTAGGAAAAAGTCGACCCTTGAGAAATTGAGGGTGATGAGTAAGCTGCCTTTTTTATATAAAGGGATGCAGCTGATGCATACGTACCTTTTTTCTCTTCAGCTAAGCGGACTGCTTCAGGCTGGATTATCGATGTACGAGGGTTTGCAAGCTTTTAAACAGCAAAGCTACTTACCTTTTCTTCAAGAAATAGGTGAACAAATGATGGATGAGTTAAGAAAAGGAGAAAGCATGGCACATCAAGTAAGTGAGAGTCCTTTTTTCGAAAAACATTTTGCAGCCATCATCAAACATGGTGAAGCAAGCGGGATGCTTGCAAGAGAAATGTACACTTACAGCCAATTTCTATTAGAGAATGCAGAGCTGAAAATTGAAAAATGGATGTCTTGGCTGCAGCCGGTGATCTATGGTGTGACGGCACTTCTTATATTCATCGTGTATTTATCTATTCTTTTACCAATGTATCAACTAATGGAGCAAGTGTAAGAAGGAGGACAAAGACATGAATGATAAAGGGTTTACCCTGTTAGAAATGTTAATTGTCATGCTCGTGATATCCATTCTTTTACTCATTACCATACCGAATATCACACGTCATCACCAAGCAATTCAAGCAAAGGGCTGTGAAGGGCTCAAATCAATGATCAGCACACAAGTGATGGCATATGAATTGGAGCATGATGGGAAGACGCCATCTTTAGCTGAGTTAGAAAAAGAAGGTTATGTTAAAAAGGGATTAACCTGTCCTAATGGAAAAGCGATTGTCATTCAAAACGGCAACGTGAAGCATGAATAAATTACTTTTACATGAGAAGGGTTTTACCCTCATAGAGCAGCTAATGATCTTATTAGTTCTATCGATTCTATTGTCGATCATAGGAATGAAAATCCCAAATTTAATAGTAAGCGCTGAAGCCAAAAGACAAGTGAATATCATGAAACAAGATCTTCAATTGGCATCATATACTGCATTTATCAAAAAAACACGTGTGCATGTTGAGATCCAACCGCCGCATGTATCTTATCAGGTAATAGATCAAAAGAGTAACGAAGTCATTGCTTCTTATCAGCATAAAAAGGGCAGCATCAAGACTTCTACATTCTCGCAAGGTATCTATTTTAATGAAAACGGACATCCAAGCAGCGGTGGATCTCTCATTGTCGAATTTGGCAGTCAAACGTATAAACTCACGATTTATTTAGGAAGCGGGCGAATCCATGTTCAAAAGCAATAGAGGGTTTAGTACGATTGAAACGCTGTTTGCTTGTCATATCTTCCTATTTGCAGCCCTTGTGATTATGCCGGCCTATGAAAAAATCATGATGGGGAAAAAGGAAGTAAGAGCCAAACTTGATGCTTACCAAATCTTGCATGAACAGATGAATGAAGCGTTCATAGAAGGTAAAAAATCTTCTGTCAAAAAGAAGCGAGGCGACAACACATATGTATTCAATTGGAGTAAAGAGAAGGGATGTGTATCATACAAATTGCAAGAAAAGCAGACGATATGCTTTCACCAGGTTGCGGAACGGTGAACAAGGTTTTACCCTTGTCCAGGCTTTGTGGCAATTGCAGCTATTTTTGTTCCTCTCTTTTGGCTGTGTACTGATCTTTTCAACAGCTGAGAAAGCCCTTCCTTTTGAAGAAATTAACCGATTTTCACAAATGGAGTGGAAACAGACTGTCCTGCAATTAGATGAGGAATTAAGCCGTGCAACGGCAGTTCGATCGGTACAAGGAGGTAAAGTGTTAGAGTATGTATCTGATCAAGGGCGAGTGGTAACGATTGAGCCATATCAAGATATGCTTCGAAAACGAACGGATCAAGCTGGACATCTTCCTTTATTGCACAAGGTAAAACAATTTCATGTGAGAACGAGTCAGCATAGAGCCATCCTGAAAGTCACAGATGGATCTGGTAAGGTTCATGAAGCCGTTTTTTTCACATATAAAGGGGTGGTTCCTGCATCGTGAAAAGAGAGGAAGGGTTTATCTATCCGCATGTGCTTGCTGTGATTCTATTTTTTCTCTTGATCCTAGGAGCGATAACGATGGGCTTTCAAAAAGAGCTGAGAAGTGCAGAGCTCACGATTTCTTTTTATAAAAAACAGCAGCTTTTTAGGGTGGGTGTGAGTGAAGCTGCCAGCTCAGTAAAACGCATTTGTGAAAAGCAGAAGGTTCTTATTGATACTGAAGAAGGCCATGTGATACTGAAGCAGATGAAATGCGATCAAAAGAATAAACGTGTCCTCGTTTTGGTGAGGGTGAAAACAAAGGATGGCCTATCCGATGAGCGGGAGCTGATGCTGGATTGGAAGACCGGTGAAATCATGAGATGGGCAAACCCTGATTAGCCAGTGTATAAAATCATCCTCTTTCTGGTAACACTTGAAGGAAGAAGAGGTGAATTTGCTTGAAAACAAATGACTATGTAAAATATATGACGCAGGAAATCATTAAATATATGAATACGCCACGAGACGAACGGAAGGAACACAAACAAGAAAAAATGGAAACAAAACCGCCGTTTTCACAGCGATTATTCGGGGTTCTACCGTTTGGTTTCTCCATGATGCTTAAAAAACGTAAGCGACATCGACGAAAGTAAAAAGCCGCCAGCAGGCGGTTTTTTTTATGCCATTTTAGTTGTATTCCTCCACAACAATCACTTTATTCACCTTGTTTGAGTAAGGATTATAGGAAATGGTGACAAACACCCCAAATTCCTTTGTATGGTCTTTTAACGTAATATGATACTGTTTTACAGATTCCTTATCACGGTGGCGGTCCCATACTTTTTGTTTAAATAAGACTTGCGTTAGCGGGTATCTTTTTTTGGCTTCTTTGACTGCTCGCGTTTCCCATTGATCTGCTGCAGCAGTCAAATCTCTCGCATCAACAGGTTTGACGTCTAGCATCATAGGACTCAGCAGTAAACTGAGCATGATTATGATTTTTCCATATTTCACTTAACATCACCTCATCTCTTCATATCCTGACCAAATCCTACATTTTTATGTAAGTTTTAAGAAGTACAAATGTCACACAAAAAAATATTGAATATGGCGAAAGAATGAGAAAATGGAAGAATTTTCTCGCAATGGTTCTTGTTTAAGAACAAAATGAACTAATTTGACGTTTTGGGTTTTATAGGTATTTCCTTATACTGTATATAATCGTTCTTTTTAAAGAACAACCGTTCAAGGAGTTGAAGGGATTAATGAAACAGTCGCTCTTTGTCCTTTTTTGTGCCATTTGTTTGATGTTGACGTCTTACCTCATGACACCAACGAATGCCTCTTTTAACGATGTCGAGCACAAAAATTTTGTCATGAAAACATGTGAAAACTTTGAACAGACAGATCAGCATTGTCAGCCTAAAAAATGGGATCAAAGTCAATTGGAGCTTGTCGATCAAACGATGATCGAAGGAACAGTCTGCGCACCTCAAAAGCTGAGCATGACACTAAAAAATAGTGGACAGCCTATTGCGTACTCTGAATGGAACTGGGAACTACATAAAGTGGGAAATGGCCAAGAACCATTACAAGATGGTCATATTCTTGAAAAGGGCTCCATAAAGTCCCTATTGTCGCAAGAAACAGCGACTGTCACGACAGATAAAGCAAAAACAAATGGAATCTATGCATTTAAAATCTTTTATCCTAAAGGATTTGGCGCATCTGATCAGGCGTACTTTTGGTCTAAACAGATGGTGCTCTCAAAGTGTCAAGAAAAGGCGTCCTAGATGGAGCTGTCTTTTAAAGTGAAAAAATGATAGGCGAAGGGGAGAAGGGGTCATGAAAAAATGGATGAAGATGTCTGGGAGTATTCTTTATGTGGTGGTGTTCACGGTGATGATAGCCTCAATTATTGTCGTGTTGTCATCAAGAACAACAGGAGGAGAACCTCAGATTTTCGGTTATCAATTGAAGCAAGTATTATCAGGTTCGATGGAACCAGAATTTTCAGCTGGGTCACTGATTGTTGTAAAGCAGGTCGCCTCACCTGAGACGCTCAAAAAAGGAGATATTATTACGTTTCAAACAAAGCAGGATCAGTCCTTTGTGACCCACCGAATTGTTGGGGTGAAGGGAAAGGATGCAAATAAAGCGTTTGAGACGAAGGGTGACAATAATATGTATCAGGACGGCACGCTGGTAAAAGCGGATCAGGTGACTGCGCAGTATATGGGAGTGAACATTCCTTATGCAGGCAAGCTTCTTTCGTATGCAGGGACATCAGCTGGAACTGCTTTGCTCCTTATTATACCAGGTGTCATGCTGCTTGTTTATTCAACCATTCATTTTGTGGGCGCAGCGAAACACCGTAGACACACGGCTGATGTACATATGTCAGAGAAACAAGCTTAAATCGTTTGTAACCTAATTAGGTTTCAATAAAACAAAATATTAGGGGGTTTATTATTCATGGCAATGAAGAAATCAATTCGTTTAGGTGTATTATCAGGGGCTTTAGGTCTTGCATTAATCGGCGGGGGAACATGGGCGGCGTTTAATGATTTTGAAAAGGCAAATGCGGTCTACTCGACAGGAGAGCTGGATTTATCTGCTAAAGAGAACTCCGGCGCCATCAATCTTTCCAACTTAAAACCTGGTGATCGGATCAAGAAAGAATTTCATTTTGATAATAAGGGATCACTAGCGATAAACCAAGTGCTGATGAGTCTTGATTATAGCCAGTTTACAGATGGATCTTCCGCGAAGAATGGCGGTAAAAATACAGCTGAAGAATTTCTCAGCCAGTTTCAGGTGAGTGTTCTGACGGTTGGAGCCGAAGGTGGAAATGGTTATCCGAAAAACATTATTTTAGACCATGCAAACCTGCTTGACTTGCATCAATTAACGTCAAAACAGGATCAGACCGCATTTGAAAAGCTTCGTCATGCCGTCGATGAGAAGTTTTTACATGAAAGTGGGAAAATTAATGTAGCAACTGTTGATGGAACAGTGGCTCCAGAGTATGACGGCATTCCAAAGAATCCGTTTGATTACGATAAAGTGGAAATGACCATTGAATTTATCAATGACCAGACGAAGGATAAAGCTGGTCACTATATCCAAAATAAATACCAAGGCGATGCGATTCAAATTGATCTTTCCTTCGAAGCGACTCAGTGGAATGGTTTAACGATCAATCCAAAAAAGCATACGGATGAAAAAGGCTACGTGAAAGAAAACGAAAAAGCACACAGCGAAGATAAAAAATAAAGCCAGTCTTTAGGCTGATATCAAGATCTGCATAGCAATTGGAGGAGTATGCGCTAAAACGTGCGCTTTACTCCTCTTCTTGCTTTTTTCTCCAGATTTGATAATCTAAAAATTCACGAAATTGCTTTTTCGAAACCCCTGATGTCATTGCATCTCGAACTAGTTTTTCCCATTCACTATCTAATTGACCATCGTATTCGGTTTCATCTTTTTCGTTTAAAAGTGTATGAACCGAGACGTCCAGAACAGCGGAGACTTTTTCAAGAAATTGAATGGAGGGGTTTGTTTGCAAGTTTCTTTCTATTGAGCTTAAATAAGACTTCGCTACCCCAGCCTTTTCGGCCAGTTCTGATAGTGAGTAGCCTTTTTCATTGCGGTATTGTTTAATACGCTGGCCAATCAATGTCATCACCTTCCTTTCGATATTATAGCACATTCAGAAAGGTTTGATAGAATGACTTCTTACCAGAGGGGGAGACTCAGAGGACTTTTCATTTGATTTGAGGAAATGACGGACTTCTTCAACTGTTAGTCCTGCCTTGCGAGCTTCACGTAATAATTGAACCCATTCACTGTCTAATTTGTTCGTTTTCTTTTCCATACAAATACCCTCCTAAAATACTGAATCATGTATTTCAGGCACTTAACGCATGAAATGGAAAGACATAGGTGGTAAGACCTCATAGTTTGCTTGCGTCATGTTTCCGCCCAATACAAACAGACAAACTTAGCTTTAGACTGATCGAAAATTGTAAGTCACATAAAAGGGGAGGGGACTATGGGTCAACCTCCTCTTTTTTGTTGTAAGTAAAAAAGTCCGCCATTTTCAATCGTAAGACTGATTTTTGGTTCGTATAAAGTTTTGAGTGCTTGCCTTTCTATTTCATATTCTACAGATGTGTCTGAAGTCCCTTCATAAAACTGGTTTAAAAGTTCGGAGTCTTCCTTCCACTTTTGAACGGCCCGCACTGCCCAGTCGTCCGGTTCCTCATGGGCATAACGCTCCATAAGGCTGTAAAGCCGTTTGATTCCGCTTTCTGGCTTAATCATTGTACTCATCGTAAAACAATAATCGGGAATTTGAGAAGAAAGCTCGCGAGCTTCCAGCTTTTCTTGAAACTGTTCAATGACTTCTCCGCGTATAAGATGAAGTCCTAATGATAAAAGCTTATCCTTCTTCCGGTCTGCAAGGTAAGAAATTTTTACATTGAGACCAAGCCATGGCTCAAGTGCGATCTGATTGTTCGTGAGCGGGCTGACTCGTTCATAGAGCCGGATAAAACGTCCCTGTTGTTTGACCGCCTCAAATATTTGAAATAACCGGGGGGAGCCGAAATGGATGAATTCACCACTGACCGTATCACCCGCTTTTTTTTGATCTGTGATGAAAGTCAATTGCCTCGGTTCAGGTACACCGCCAGTTTTTTCAAGCCAGTGCCAATAAAAAGGACGGTTCATAATCAATTTATCCATTTCGATTGTCAGCTGTACGGTCATATGTCCTGCACTTTCTTCTAATATGCTGCATTGATTCGCCTTGAAAAAACGGAGAAGAAAGGTGTGAATGTCATGCTGCTCCATTGATCAACTCTCCTTTATGAGCCCTGCTGTCTCTTTTCTAAAAGTGGTGTTTGTGCTTCAGTTAAGTAAGAAGCAAACTGGGTTAATTTCTTTTTCATGTCTCCATCGGATTCATGCTGGAAGAGAATTTGATGCAACTCTGTTTCGACATCTTCAATATCAATTCTCGTTAAAATATCATCTAAATCGCCTATGACGTTTTCGAACAGCTGAATTTTTTCATATAAAAGCTTTAAAATATGCTCTTCAACTGTTCCGTTCGTTGCCATATTGTAAATGTGGACATCTCGTTCTTGGCCAAGGCGGTGGATACGTCCGATTCTCTGTTCTAAACGCATCGGGTTCCACGGGAGGTCGTAGTTGATGATTTGATTACAAAACTGAAGATTGATCCCTTCGCCGCCAGCTTCTGTAGCAATTAACACTTGCGCCCGTTCTCTAAATAAATCTTTCATCCAATCTTTTTTGCCCCGCTTAAAGCCGCCCCGAAATGGCACGGAGCTAATGCCATTTTGCTGTAGAAACCATTGTAAATAAATTTGTGTCGCGCGGTATTCGGTAAAAATAATAACCTTTTCATTTAACTGTTGAATGAGTTTGACCACTTCAAGCGCCTTTGAGTTTTGCTCCACTTGATTGATCTTCTCCATGATTTGCGCTATAGCAGAAGAGCCGAGAATATGCTTTTCTTCTTCCTGCATTTTTTTAATCGTCATATAAACTGCCTCACGGCTTGAACAGCATTCTCGTTCCAAGGTCATAATGGAAAACATATGCTTTGTATAAGACGGATTCTCTTTCAGCTTGCAGATTTCATCATACAATGCTTGTTCTGTCGGAGAAAAATCAATAGAAATCGTTTTGACATGCCGTTTTGTCCACTCGATGCCTGTGTCTTGTCTTCGGTTTCGAATCATCACTTTATTGACGAGCTGTTTTAATCGGTCATGGTCTTCAAGCTGCAAGTCCTTTTTGGCAAAGATATCTTTAAATTGATGTTCATTTCCTAGGTGGCCCGGCTTCAGAAGGGAAACGAGATTAAATATTTCCCCGATCCGGTTTTGAATAGGTGTCGCTGTCAGCAGCAGACAGAACTTCTTATTCAGGTTTCTCACAAATTCATAGTTTTTCGTTTTATTGTTTTTCAGTTTGTGTGCTTCATCGATAATGACCATATCGTAGGCAATCGATAAAATCGTGTCTCGATGCGGCTGTCTTTTGGCTGTGTCAATGGAAGAAACGACAACGTCGCACTGCTCCCACACATAGCTCTTTTTTTGTTCAACAGCATCAATATAAAATTTCGTCCGCAACTCCTGTACCCACTGAGATACAAGGGAGGCGGGGACGAGA
This sequence comes from Bacillus sp. DC4300-2b2, assembly GCF_049895685.1. Classification (NCBI taxonomy): domain Bacteria; kingdom Bacillati; phylum Bacillota; class Bacilli; order Caryophanales; family Bacillaceae; genus Bacillus; species Bacillus sp. DC4300-2b2. The sequence goes on along the minus strand of NZ_JAFCSW010000003.1, from coordinate 410,909 downwards.
ATAAGAATTTTTTTGGCAAGTCCACGAATCATGTATTCTTTGATAATGAGTCCTGCTTCTACGGTTTTTCCCAGTCCCACTTCATCTGCTAGAATGGCTTTCCCATTCATTTCTTCTACGACTCTTCTGGCTACTTCGAGCTGGTGCTGTAAAGGTGTGAATGCAGGCAGGTGCGCGGGAGCTTGCAGCCCCTCGAATGAATCAATGGCTGTGACTTTTTGAACCTGCGTCGCTAATCGATACATATCCCAGTTCGCCCAGGGGCCGTCTGATGAAAGCCGCTGCTGAAATTCATTTGCCCATTCCTGATCAAAAATCGTTTGAATATTCAATGTGGTCGCCTGCCTTTCTAGTAGGGTCTGATAAATTGTTCTGTTTTTAAACGCTTCATTTTTTAAGAGGTCTCTAAAAGACTAGATATATGAATAAAAGCGAACGATATCGAAAGGGTATTTTAAAAATGTTAATGATTTTTCTATTGCTCTCCATCCATTTCTAATGGTAGGATGTTGATAAGTGATCTAGAAAATAAGTCACCCATTTTGATAGTATGTCCAATAAATGTGAAAAATATGAGCGGATGATGGTATGGGGAGAGACTTGGCGGTTATTTTGCACTGGCAGGCGCCGAAGGAGCAAGCTGTATGATTCAGTGAATCTCTCAGGCAAAAGTACTCTTACCGGACGCAACTCTGGAGAGTGTTTGCTGATCGTTTTAGCAAACCACCAAAGGGGAAAACGCACAATGATGTTGTGCTGTAAACTTTCAGGTGCAAGGACAGAGACTTCTTTTTGATAAAAGGGAGCGCTCTGTCCTTTTTTGCTGTGATTTTTTTCTGAAAATTCAGCTTGCATTTGCACTAAAAAAAGGGGGAAACGATTGATGTTGAAACGAACACCGCTTTTTCATGCGTATGAAACGTTTGGCGCAAAAACCATTGACTTCGGGGGCTGGGAATTACCTGTCCAATTTTCTTCCATTAAAGAAGAACATGAAGCTGTTCGAACAAAAGCAGGGCTTTTTGATGTGTCTCACATGGGTGAGGTGGACGTCAAAGGTCAAGATGCCCTTCCTTTTTTACAAAGGTTATTAACCAATGATGTGTCTAAGCTGACAGACGGTAAGGCACTATATACAGCCATGTGTTATGAAGATGGCGGAACGGTAGATGACCTGCTCGTCTACCAAAAAGAAAAGAACCACTATTTACTTGTCATCAATGCATCAAATATCGATAAAGACGTGGATTGGCTTTTGAAGCACCAAGAGAAGGATGACGTATTGATCAAAAATATGTCTGATCAAATCGCCTTGCTAGCGCTTCAAGGACCTCTTGCAGCTGACATCATCAAAGAGGTGGCGGATGAAGAGGTGACATCGCTTAAACCATTTACGTTTTTATCAAAAGCTGAGGTCGCAAATAAAGAAGTGCTCGTTTCCAGAACAGGCTACACAGGGGAAGATGGCTTTGAAATCTACTGCCAGTCAGAAGATGCGGTCCACCTTTGGTCAGCTTTATTAGAAGCAGGGCAGCCAAAAGGATTAATACCGTGCGGACTTGGTGCACGTGATACCTTGAGATTTGAAGCAAGGCTTCCGCTTTATGGCCAGGAACTGACAAAGGATATTTCGCCATTAGAAGGCGGAATTGGTTTTGCTGTCAAAACCGATAAAGAAGCTGATTTTATCGGAAAAGCAGCTCTAAAAAAACAAAAAGAAGAGGGACTGAAGCGAAAGCTTGTCGGCATTGAAATGATTGATAAAGGCATTCCGCGTACAGATTATCCAGTCTTTTCAGGAGAAAAGCAGGTTGGGATTGTCACAACGGGCACTCAATCCCCAACATTAAAGAAAAATGTCGGGCTTGCTTTGATCGAAACCTCAGAAGCGGAGCTTGGGGCAGAGCTGGAAGTACAAGTTCGCAAAAAACGTCTAAAAGCCAAAATCGTCGCAACACCATTTTATAAAAGAGCCAAATAACGAGGGGGAATAGAGGATGAAGCACAGGTATTTGCCGCAAACAGAGCAAGATCAAAAAGAAATGCTGGATGTCATCGGCGTTCAGTCGATTGATGAGCTTTTTTCAGATATCCCAGAGAAGGTGAGATTCAAAGGAGCATACAACATCAAAGAAGCCGCATCTGAAACAGCACTTGTCAGGGAATTATCCCGGCTAGCTGCAAAGAATAAGGATACAGTTTCCTATGCATCGTTTCTTGGTGCAGGTGTATATGATCATTACCAGCCTGTCATTGTCGATCATGTCATCTCACGCTCTGAATTTTATACAGCATATACACCTTATCAGCCGGAGATTTCGCAAGGTGAATTGCAAGCGATCTTTGAATTCCAAACAATGATCGCTGAGCTGACTGGTATGGATCTTGCCAACTCCTCGATGTATGATGGCGGGACGGCACTAGCTGAAGCGGCAATGCTCGCTGCGGGACACACAAAGAAGAAAAAAGTGGTGGTTTCTGAAACGGTTCACCCAGAATCAAGAGCAGTGCTGAAAACATACGCCAAAGGACAAAACATTGAAGTTGTTGAAGTGCCTGCGAAAAAAGGGCAGACAGATTTAGCTGCATTGGAAAAGGCGGTCTGCGATGATACAGCAGCAGTTCTTGTGCAATATCCAAACTTTTTTGGTGTCGTCGAGCCGTTAAAAGACATTGAACCCATTGCACATAAAGGAAAAAGCCTGTTCATTGTCTCTAGCAATCCCCTCGCACTCGGGCTATTGACGCCGCCTGGAAAACTTGGGGCAGACATTGTCGTTGGTGATGCGCAGCCGTTCGGTATCCCAGCTGCATTTGGCGGACCTCACTGCGGATATTTTGCCGTGACGAAAAAGTTGATGAGAAAAGTGCCAGGTCGTTTAGTCGGGCAGACAGAAGATGAAAATGGTGTTCGTGGATTTGTCCTGACTCTTCAAGCGCGTGAGCAGCACATTCGAAGAGATAAAGCGACGTCAAATATTTGCTCAAACCAAGCATTAAATGCGCTAGCTGCTTCTGTTGCCATGACGGCACTAGGGAAAACAGGCATAAAAGACATCGCCTATCAAAACGTGCAAAAAGCCCATTATGCCAAAACACAGGCAGAAAAATATGGACTGCAGGCGGATGTAGAAGGGGCTCATTTTAATGAATTTGTGATCAAGTTACAGGAGCCTGTAAAAGAAGCCAATAAACGCTTGCTTGAAAAAGGAATCATCGGCGGCTACGACTTAGGGCTAGACTACCCAGAGCTTGAGCAGCACATGCTTGTAGCCGTGACAGAGCTGAGAACAAAAGAAGAAATTGATACGTTTATCAAGGAATTGGGGGATCGCCATGAATAAACAAGATCAGCCGCTTATTTTTGAGTTATCTAAAGAAGGAAGAATTGGGTACAGCCTGCCTGATTTAGATGTACCTGAACAGGAGATCCCGTCTTTATTTGATGAGACGTACATCCGTGATGAGGATGCTGAGCTTCCTGAAGTATCTGAGCTTGATATTATGCGTCATTATACAGCATTATCAAGACGCAATCATGGGGTCGATTCCGGATTTTATCCTCTTGGCTCTTGTACGATGAAATATAATCCAAAGATTAATGAAAAGGTTGCACGCCTTGCAGGTTTCTCGCAGGTCCATCCGCTACAGGAGTCAGACACTATACAAGGTGCATTGGAATTACTATACGATCTAGGTGAACATCTTGAAGAAATTACGGGGATGGACGCTGTGACATTACAGCCTGCGGCAGGAGCACATGGCGAGTGGACGGGACTCATGATGATCCGTGCGTACCATGAAGCAAGAGGAGATCATCAGCGTACAAAAGTCATTGTGCCTGATTCTGCTCATGGAACGAACCCGGCATCTGCGACAGTCGCTGGATTTGAAACCATTACTGTCGCATCTGATGAAAACGGGCTTGTTGATTTAGAAGATTTACGCCGCGTTGTTAATGAAGAAACAGCTGCTTTAATGCTTACAAACCCGAATACACTTGGCCTCTTTGAAGAAAATATTTTAGAAATGGCTGAAATCGTTCATGGAGCTGGCGGTAAACTTTATTATGACGGAGCCAACTTGAATGCGGTTTTAAGTAGAGCAAGACCAGGAGATATGGGATTTGATGTTGTCCACTTAAATCTTCATAAAACCTTCACAGGCCCACACGGAGGCGGAGGTCCTGGTTCAGGTCCTGTTGGCGTTAAAAAGGATTTAATTCCGTATTTGCCAAAGCCGGTGCTTGTAAAGAAGGAAGGTCGTTTTTACTTTGAATATGACCGTCCGGAATCAATTGGGCGTGTGAAGCCATTCTATGGAAACTTTGGCATTAACGTCAGAGCCTATGCGTACATTCGCTCTATGGGTCCAGACGGCTTAAAGGCTGTAACCGATAATGCCGTGTTAAATGCGAACTATATGATGCGACGCTTAAGTGCTCATTATGATTTGCCGTTTGATCGTCACTGTAAGCATGAATTTGTCCTTTCAGGTAAACGTCAGAAAAAATTAGGTGTGCGGACACTGGATATTGCCAAACGATTACTTGATTTTGGCTACCATCCGCCAACGATCTACTTCCCGCTTAATGTAGAGGAATGTATCATGATTGAACCGACTGAAACAGAATCAAAAGAAACGCTTGATGCATTCATCGAAGCAATGATTCAAATTGCGAAAGAAGCAGAAGAGAATCCTGAAGTGGTGCAGGAAGCGCCGCATACAACGGTCGTCAAACGTATGGACGAAACAAAGGCCGCACGGAACCCAGTTCTCGTTTTTGAAAGAAAATAAAGAAAAAAGACTCAGGGAGAATCATGCTCCCAGAGTCTTTTTTGTTAGTTCTTCGTTTTAATGCGGCCGCCCCATTTTTTAAAGCCGCCTTTTAAATTATAAATCTCACGGCAGCCGTTTTTACGTAAAGTTTGGGCTGCTTTTCCGCTTCTGAAATTATTTTGACAATAAAGATAAACAGGCTTGTCAGGACGTATTTCATTTTTGCGCTGCTTTAGTTGGGAAAGGGGGATATTTCTTGCCCCTAAAATATGTCCGCCTTCAAACTCATTTGGCTCTCTCACATCAATGAGCTGGGCTTTGCGGTAACCTTTAATAAATTCTGCTTCCGTCAGCGTTTTCATAATGCGCTGCTGATAAATGTAGCTGCCGATGGAATAAAGAACAAAAAGTCCACAAAGTGAGAGGACGATATAGTTGAATATTGACAATACAACTCGACTCCTTCTTGAGCATCAGCACAGTAGCCTGTCTGATGGTACGTTTTAGACAAATACTATTATAGTAAAGCATAAGAAACTTGTCATCATAAATGGTAAGAATTATTTTCAATTCCGTCCCTATTTGATAGACTGATGAAGAGAGAAAATCGGTGGTGACCACCATCATCTAACATTGACTACGTAAAAGAGAAGGGATTTTATATGCAAAAAGAGAAATGGTGTTTCATTGATTCAGGAAACCAAGACCCTGCCTTTAACATGGCAATGGACGAAGCCTTGCTTTATTGGCATAGTGAGAAGCTCATCCCGCCTGTTATCCGCTTTTATGGATGGGATCCGGCGACATTATCTGTTGGGTATTTTCAGAACGTTGAAAAAGAAATCAACCTAGAAGCCGTCAAGCGCTATGGTCTTGGATTTGTCCGCAGACCAACCGGAGGACGAGGAGTACTACATGACCAGGAGCTGACCTACAGCGTGATTGTGTCAGAGGAACATCCAGAAATGCCTGCAACGGTGACAGAAGCGTACCGCGTCATTTCAGAAGGTATTTTAGAGGGCTTTAAAGAGCTGGGACTCGATGCATATTTTGCCATTCCTCGTACAGATAAAGAAAAGGAAAGCTTAAAGAATCCAAGATCTTCTGTATGCTTTGATGCCCCTTCTTGGTACGAGCTTGTTGTAGAAGGCAGAAAGGTAGCGGGCAGTGCTCAGACGAGACAAAAAGGTGTCATCCTCCAGCATGGATCTATTTTAATTGACCTTGATGAGGATAAATTATTCGATTTGTTCCTTTATCCTAACGACCGGGTAAGAGAGCGGATGCAGCGAAGCTTTAAAAACAAAGCGGTTGCCATCAATGAAATCTCAGACCGAACTTGTACGATAGACGATGCGCGTGTTGCGTTTAAAAGAGGATTTGAAAAAGGATTAAATATTGAGCTTGAACCTTATGAGCTGACAGATGAAGAATTAGCGTTTGTCCATCATCTCGCCAAAACGAAATATGCCTCAGATGATTGGAATTACAAGCGTTAAGACGATGGACACTCCTTGTTTTTTAATGAACGATGGTGTAGAATTGGGTTGATTATTAAGTAAAGGTGCATTATGGAGGGGTTTTATGACTACACCTAGTATGGAAGATTACATTGAACAAATTTATATGCTGATAGAAGAAAAAGGATATGCCAGAGTCTCTGATATTGCAGAAGCACTCGCTGTCCATCCCTCCTCTGTAACAAAAATGGTTCAGAAGCTAGATAAAGATGAATACCTCATTTATGAGAAGTATCGTGGTCTAATTTTAACCCCGAAAGGCAAAAAAATTGGAAAACGTCTCGTATACAGACATGAACTGCTGGAGCAATTTTTAAGAATCATTGGTGTAGATGAAGAGAAAATTTATGATGATGTAGAAGGCATTGAACATCATCTCAGCTGGAACAGCATTGACCGCATCGGCGATCTCGTTCAATTTTTTGAAGAAAACGATGAGCGATCTGTTCAGCTGAAAGCGATTCAAAAGAAAAACGAACAAACAAATCAAGAATCTTAATCAAAAAGGACACCCTTAGCATGGGTGTCCTTTTTGATTAAAGTTCTAATTGAAAGCAAATACTCCTACACTATTATTAGCGTGAAATCAAAGGGGGCTCCTTGATGAAGATAGATGGTGTGTTCTCAGGTGGAGGCATTAAGGGGGCAGCGCTTGCTGGTGCCTATGAAGCGCTTGAAGTGAGAGGATTTCAATTTGTCCGTCTTGCTGGTACAAGTGCTGGAGCAATCATTGCTTCACTCATCGCAGCAGGTTTTACAAGCCAGGAAATTCGGGAGCTTTTAGATGAAATGGATGAGCATCAATTGCTTGATAGAAGATGTCAATTCATCCCGTTCAAAATGCTCAGGTGGGTATCCATTTACTGGCGTCTTGGTCTTTATAAAGGAGACCGGCTGGAAAAATGGCTGACTGATGTGCTAAAACGAAAAGGGGTCACCGTGTTTGGAGACCTCAAAAAAGATTCTCTGAAAATCGTTGCGTCCGATTTAACGAATGGAAAAATCCTCGTGCTGCCAGACGACCTTCCTGCATATGGCTTGAATCCAGAGCGGTTTTCCGTGGCGAGGGCCATTCGAATGAGCTGCAGTCTGCCGTATTTTTTCGAACCTGTCAAACTGAAGTCTTCAAAAGGCATTTGTACCATTGTAGATGGAGGAGTGCTTAGCAATTTTCCAATTTGGTTGTTTGCTGAAGAGAAAAAAAGACCTTTCGTCGGTGTCACATTAACCCCAAACGAAAAAGAACGCCCTCAACACTCCATCCGCAATGCGTTTGAACTGTTTGGCGCTCTTTTTGAAACGATGCGTGGTGCTCATGACGAAAGACATATTGCCACAAAACACGAACGTCATATTATTTTTATTCCTGTAGAACACGTCATTGCCACTGATTTTCAACTCATGACAGAAAAGAAAAAGGCGCTCGTCGATCTAGGCAGACAGAAGGCCGAGCAATTTTTAAAAAGCTGGACATTTTAAAATAAGGCGCGATTCTTCTTTTTGTTTTTCTTGCCTTCAATGACAGTCAAATGTGTTTGGCTTTTCTTTTTGAGAAGGACGGGCTTAGACTTGTGGTCAGTCGGCACGCTTCGCAAATGAGTGACCCGATTTTTCATCTGGCTTTTCGTTTTTGGTTTAGGCTGCTGGTAGCGACGTTTTGATTGTTTGACTGCTTTGCGATAAAGATTGCCTTCTGTTCCAGTTCTTCGATTCATCAGCCATCTAAATAGGAAAAATAGGGCCGCTCCAATGATCACAACAGACAGCAGCATGGTAAAAAGTCTGCCTGGGTTCGTTGTGAGTAAGTACACAAATCCCAAAACACCTAAAGCGAAAATAATGGTAAAAGCAGGATGTACTCGGCGATTCATAACTGTCCACCTCCGAAGGAATTTACCGGATTTATAAGTTAGATCACTTGATGAGCAGAATCTGACGCTTGTTTCAAAGACGCTTCCTCTAAACGAAGAAGTTCATTAAAACTTGCAATGGCTACCTCGACTTGATCGTCAGAAGGTTCTTTTGTTGTAAGCAATTGCAGCCAAAGGCCAGGATAGCCAAGCACTTTAAGCACAGGCACTTCTCGGAGTTTGTTCGTGAGCTGAAGCACTTCAAATGAAATGCCCAGAACAACCGGAATGAGCGCCAAGCGGTTCAGAACTCTCACCCATAAAGGATCTGTCGGTACGAGTAAATAGACGAACATTCCAACAATGACAGTGAATAAAATAAAGCTGCTGCCGCATCGATAATGCAGACGGGATTGCTTTTGGACATTTTCCACTGTGATGTCAAGGTTCTGTTCATAGCAGTTTATGACTTTATGTTCTGCCCCATGATATTGAAATACTCTTTTAATTAAAGGGGTCATAGAAATAAAGTAAATATAGCCTAATAAAAGGACCAATTTAAAGAATGTTTCCACTGCGATTTGTGCGAAATTCCCTGAAAAGATGGGGCGCACAAGCTCTGCTAAAAAGACAGGTACCAGGGTAAAGACAAATTTACTAAAGAGAAGAGAGAGAACTCCGATCACAGCAATGCCGAAAATCATGGATAATTTCGAGCCTTTTTGTTCTTTTTCAAGAGTATGATCTTCAGAAGGATCTAAGTCATATCGCTCACTGGAGAAGTTTAAGTGCTTACTGCCGTTTGCGCTTGCTTCAACAAGTGCAGCAACACCCCTGACAAAGGGGATTTTCTTGAGAAAGGCGGTTCGTTTATTGGAGGTCCGGGGAAGCTTCAAAAACTCAATGGACTGGTCCTTTCGCCGAATCGCTGTCACATAGTTCTTCTTACCTCCAAACATGACACCTTCGACAACTGCCTGCCCTCCATAAGCTGGAGGTTTTGTTTGATTGGACATATTTCATCAACCTGCCTGTTTCCTGTAATTTACATGCATTTCCTTATACCTTTATTGTACAGGAAAAGAGGGGAAATCACTAGCGCACAGGTCGATTATCTACTAGAATTCTATCTACCTCTTTTTAGCCAGTATACCCTGTTTTAAAAATTTTACACTCACGTATGGAAATCCTTTTTTTTCATGACATTTTGGACATACTACTTGCTGGAGGTGTTCACAAATGAAACGTGATGAAAAGAAAAACCAAGAAGAAAAAAATCAGTCCGTGCAAACGACATCACTTGTGGCAAGAGCAGCTGCTACAGGCTTTGTAGGCGGTGTTTTTTGGGGCTTTATTGGGTTTCTGACCCATGTGTTTCATTTTTCAGAGGTGAGTCCCAATATGCTGCTTCAGCCATTTGTGCTTGGAGAATGGAAAAAGGGAGGACTTGGTACTTTTATCAGTATTGTGCTGTTAGGAATTTTATCGATTGGAGCCGCCTTTATTTATTATGGGCTTTTAAAAAGGATCAAAGGCTTTTGGATGGGTTTGGTTTATGGCGGGCTTTTATGGCTCCTTGTTTTTTACGTATTTAATCCCATTTTCCCAGATGTCAAGCAAGTACAAGACTTGCAGCAAAGCACCATTGTTACGACATTTTGCCTATATATTTTATATGGCATGTTTGTCGGGTACAGCATTTCGTTTGAATATAATGAATTGACGAGTCAAAAGCTTGCGAGGGCACTCGGGAAAAAGACAGAATAAAGTGTAAATCACCTATTCATATGATAAAATATTTTTGGAAACGAAAGGTTTCTAAGGAAAAAGAAACAGATCTCAATATAGATTGAATTAGGGTGAAGGAGTGGTCATATGCCTCATTTTCTTGTACTGAATGGACCCAATTTAAATAGGCTTGGCAAAAGAGAGCCTGCTGTTTATGGAAGTAAGACGCTGACAGATTTAGAGACGGATTTGTTCCAGTTTGCAGAACGAGCAAACATCCAATTAACGTTCTTTCAATCAAATCACGAAGGGGATTTGATTGATGCGCTCCACGAAGCAGAAGATCAGTACGATGGTGTCGTGTTTAACCCGGGTGCATTTACCCACTACAGCTATGCGCTGAGAGATGCCATTGCAAGTATTTCTTTATCAGTCATTGAAGTACATATCTCAAATGTTCATAAGAGAGAGGAATTCCGCCATCATTCTGTACTTGCTCCAGTATGCCAAGGGCAAATCGTTGGACTAGGCTTAGAAGGGTATAAATTGGCGATTCGTTATTTAGTCAGTGAAGGGGGAGCAGTATCATGAAACTTGAAAAACTAAGAACACTTTTAAGTGAATTAGAGATCGATGGCCTTGTCATTACGAGCAGCTTTAATTTACAGTACATGACCAGCTTTACCGGATCTGCCGGCCTTGCAGTTGTTTCAAAGGACCGGGCAGCTTTTATCACGGACTTCCGTTATACAGAGCAAGCGAAGGACCAAGTCAAAGGTTATGACATCATTGAACATAAAGGAAACATTGTGGAAACGGCTGCCCAAACGGCGAAGGAATTTGGAGTAAAAAGCCTTGGGTTTGAACAAAACCATATGACATTTGCCACATATCAGCAGTACGTAGCCAAAGCAGGTGATATAGAGCTTGTTCCAGTCTCTGAATCAGTTGAAAAGTTGCGCTTGATTAAGTCTAGTGAAGAGATTAAGATATTAGAGGAAGCTGCGAAGATTGCAGATCAAGCCTTTGATCATATTCTCACTTACATCAAGCCGGGCCTGACGGAAATTGCTGTCATGAACGAGCTTGAATTTTTCATGAGAAAAGAAGGTGCTGAAGGATCTTCATTCGATATGATTGTTGCCTCTGGTGTTCGTTCAAGCCTGCCGCACGGAAGAGCGAGTGAAAAGGTAATTGAATCTGGTGATTTAGTGACACTCGATTTCGGTGCTTACTATAAAGGCTATTGTTCTGATATGACAAGAACAATAGCTGTCGGAACACCAAGCGACAAGCTAAAGGAAATTTATCATATCGTATTAGAAGCAGAAAACGCTGGTGTGGATAGAATCAAGCCAGGCTTAACAGGAAAAGAAGCTGATCGCATCACACGAGACATCATTGAAAAGTACGGCTATGGTCAATACTTCGGGCATTCAACCGGACACGGCCTAGGTATGGAAGTACATGAAGCGCCAGGCCTTTCCTCACGATCAGAGGTCGTTTTAGAAGAGGGAATGGTCGTCACAGTTGAGCCGGGGATTTACTTGCCAGATGTCGGCGGCGTGAGAATTGAGGATGATATTGTCCTGACAGCTGACGGCAATAAACGATTGACCCACTCACCGAAAGAACTTATCATATTATGATGGTGAAATGTAGGAGGATGACAAAATGATTTCAGTAAACGATTTTCGTACTGGCCTGACAATTGAAGTGGACGGCGGTATTTGGCGAGTAGTGGATTTCCAGCACGTAAAACCAGGGAAAGGCGCAGCGTTTGTTCGTTCGAAACTGCGTAACCTGCGTACTGGTGCCATTCAAGAAAAAACATTCCGCGCAGGTGAAAAAGTAGCGAAAGCTCAAATCGAAACAAAAACAATGCAATACTTGTATGCTAATGGCGATCAGCATGTCTTCATGGATACAAGTTCTTATGAGCAGCTTGAACTAAGTGAAGCACAAATTAAAGATGAGCTGAAATATTTGCTTGAAAATATGTCTGTTCAAATCGTGATGTACGGTGCTGAAACACTTGGAGTAGAACTTCCAAACACAGTAGAACTAGAAGTAGTAGAAACAGAGCCTGGTATTAAAGGTGATACAACATCAGGCGGTTCAAAACCTGCAAAAACTGAAACTGGTTTAATCGTCAACGTTCCTTTCTTTGTGAACCAAGGAGATAAACTAGTAATTAATACATCAGACGGCTCATACGTTTCAAGAGCGTAATGAACGAAAAAAGGCTGTAAACCTCGTGTTTACAGCCTTTGTCTTCTTTTCAGCGTGATAGAAAACCTTTGCAGTCTAGGAAGGGTGAGCACTGGCGCGGAGCGAATTTGTTATTCGTGAGCACCAGCGCGCAGACCTGACACCGAATGCGAGGGTTTGTCTACACGCTGAGACTGTAAACCTCGTGTTTACAGTCTTTTTTTATTGAAAAATGACTCCTCAAGACTGGTCTTCTCTCAATTCTCTCATTCATCTCTCTTCCTTCCTGAAAAACAAGACTACTTCTAGCTGGTCAAGCATATAGTGTAAAAAAAGCTGGAGGTTCTATATGAAACAATTTCTCCCAGGCATACACCCGTCGGTCGCTGCAATGGCAGGCATGAGATTCTTATCCGCCGCCATTGAACTGACGGCAGCCATCCTCATTTTAATCACAAATGATGTACGGAAAGCGGTGGTCATCAATAGTATATTGGCGATCATCGGGCCGCTCATTTTTATCATCACGATGACGATTGGAATCTATCAAATTGCAGGGCAGCTATCCTATGCAAAGCTCGTGTTCATTTTCATTGGTGTCGTGTTTATTCTTGTTGGGATCTATAAGTGAAACGGCTTGGCATAATTAACGGCTCACATCATACATTTTAGAGAAGAAAAAAAGGAGGGGAATTCGTTGCGGAGTTTGTTGGATATTCTCCCTCACTCGATTGGACAAGAACTCAGGTTGCTGAATGAGGCGGAATGGGCGCAAATAGAAGAAATTCGCATTCGCACGGATCGTCCGATTGAATTGATGCAGGGAGGAAGACCACGTTTCCTTTCTTATCACACAACCTGGGAAGATGCGTCTCAGCTATTAGGCAGGCTGAGCAATTACAGCATGTACACACTTGAGGAAGAGCTAAAACAGGGCTATATCACCATATCTGGCGGACACCGAGTAGGACTTGCAGGAAAGGTGGTCGTTGAAAACGGATTTGTCAAAGGGCTAAGAGATATTTCTTCATTTAATATCCGCATTGCGAAAGAAAAAATCGGGATTGCGCTTCCCTTTCTTCCTTATTTATATGAAGAGCACTGGCACAATACACTGATCATCGGTCCCCCGCAAACGGGAAAAACCACATTGCTCCGAGATATAGCACGTCTTGCTAGTACTGGCACAAAGACAATCCCTCCTAGAAAAACAGGCATTATTGATGAGCGTTCTGAAATCGCCGGTTGTATAAGAGGGGTGCCGCAGCATCATTTTGGCCACCGGATTGATGTACTCGATGCGTGTCCAAAGGCTGAAGGGTTGATGATGATGATTCGGTCAATGAGCCCAGAGGTCATGATTGTCGATGAAATCGGAAAAAGTGAGGATGTCGAGGCACTTTTAGAAGCGATTCATGCTGGAGTCAACATCATCGTTTCAGCTCATGGCTACTCACTTGAAGATGTATATAAACGTCCTTCATTTAAGCCGTTATGGGAGCTCCGTGTCTTTGAACGATATGTTGAATTAAATCGAAACAATGGACCGGGTACGATCGGGCGGATGTACGGCGGGGACGGCCAAGAGATGAAATGGAGGCGGGGAGTGGACGTATGTTAAAGCTCATTGGCGCTATTTTCATTGTCGCGGCCACGACTTGGGGAGGATTCGAGTTTGCCAAACGATACAGCGACAGACCTAAACAAATTCGGCAGCTGCGATTTGCTCTCCAGTCTCTTGAAGCTGAAATTATGTATGGCCAAACCCCTTTAGCGCGGGCTGCAGAGCAAATTGCAGCACAGGTAGGTCCTCCTGTGAATCAGCTGTTTGAACAATTTGCAGAAAAGCTGAAAGTGGGGACTTTTTCTGCACGTCATGCATGGAACGAAAGTCTTGAAGATGTTTGGAAAAAGACTGTATTGAAAAAAGGCGAATATGAGGCGCTGAAGCACTTTGGGGAAACTCTTGGCCAGCATGATGTCACTTCTCAGCAAAAGTACATCAAGCTTGCTTTAGGCCATTTGGAATCAGAGGAGAAAGAAGCAGAAATCGCCCAAGCGAAAAATGAAAAAATGGTCAGAAGCCTCGGGTTTTTAAGCGGATTGTTACTGATTCTTTTATTGATGTGAGAGGAAGGGAGTCGAGAGCATGGGCGTTGATGTAAACGTCATTTTTCAAATTGCCGGAGTAGGCATCGTCGTGGCCTTTCTCCATACGATTTTAGACCAAATGGGGAAGAAAGAGTACGCTCAGTGGGTGACGCTGCTTGGGTTTATCTACATTTTGTTTATGGTGGCAACCATTGTAGACGATTTGTTTAAAAAGATTAAAGCCGTATTTCTATTTCAAGGATAGGGGAGGGCTTACAAATCGAAATCATACAAATTGTTGGACTTGGTTTAATCGCTACTTTTTTAGCATTAATCGTCAAAGAACAAAAGCCAACCTTCGCCTTTATGCTTGTCGTTTTTACTGGATGTGTGATTTTCCTTTATTTAATTGATCAAATCTATGCCATTATCTCAATGATTGAAAAAATTGCAGCAAGTGCCGGCGTCAATATGAAGTATGTTGAAACCATATTGAAGATCATCGGCATTGCCTATATTGCGGAATTTGGTGCTCAGCTGACGAAAGATGCTGGGCAAGGCGCCATTGCATCAAAAATAGAGCTAGGCGGTAAGATTCTCATCTTGGTCATGGCAGTCCCGATTTTAACAGTCATCATTGAGACGATCTTAGGAATGATCCCGTCCATGACGTAAATGAAAAGAGGTGATGACAATGAAACGGGTGACCGCTGTAATGGGATTGATGCTTTTCTTTTGGCTGATTGCTCCGCATGCAGGGGCAGAAGAAAAAGAACCTTTATCTAATGAACAGCCAGCAGCAGAGGAAGTGGCGAATGGACAGGCTGATGCACTTGAGCTTCATTCCATCAGTGACTTTTGGGAAACCATTTTGGACGAGTATGGCGGCTTTTTGCCAGAAAGCCAAAAGGGCACAGTGAAGGAAATGATTGACGGCGATAAAGAGCTGTCTCCCCAAACATGGCTGAAAGCCTTTGTACATTATCTATTTCACGAGGTCATTGCAAACGGAAAGCTCCTAGGTACTCTCATTTTACTCACCATCTTTTGTTCGCTTTTGCAGCTTTTGCAAAATGCCTTTGAACAAAGCACTGTCAGCAAAGTCGCATATGCTCTTGTTTATATGGTACTGATTATTATTGCACTCAACAGCTTTCATGTGGCGATTTCCTATGCCACAGAAGCCATTCAAACGATGACCAGTTTTATTCTTGCTCTTATTCCTCTTTTACTAGCGCTTATTGCTTCATCAGGCGGACTTGTCTCAGCCGGATTCTTTCATCCCGTTATTTTATTTTTAATGAACACGAGCGGTGTTTTCATTCAATATGTTGTTCTCCCGCTCATCTTTTTATCAGCAATATTAAGCATTATCAGTACCCTGACCGAACAATACAAGGTCACTCAGCTTGCGCAGCTGTTAAGAAATGTGGCAATTGGCGGGCTTGCCGTTTTTTTAACCGTTTTTCTCGGCGTCATTTCCGTTCAGGGTGCATCTGCAGCGGTTACTGATGGAATCGCTCTTCGTACAGCCAAATTCATTACCGGAAACTTCATCCCTGTCCTAGGCAGAATGTTTACAGATGCGACGGATACCGTGATCAGCGCCTCTGTTTTACTTAAAAATACAGTTGGACTAGTTGGGGTCGCCATTTTGATTTCAATTGCCGCCTTCCCGGCGATTAAAGTACTTTCGTTAGCCCTTATATATAAGCTTGCTGCAGCGATCCTTCAGCCGTTAGGGGGCGGACCCATCATTAGCTGTCTTGATGTCATTTCAAAAAGTGTGCTGTATATATTTGCCGCACTTGCTGTTGTGTCGCTCATGTTCTTTTTAAGCATTACCGTCATCATTACTGCGGGTAACCTGACCATGATGATGAAGTAAGGAGGGGACACCTTTTGAGCTTTCTCACGGAATGGATCACAAGTATTATTCTCTTTATCTTATTTGCGATTGTCATTGATCTTCTGCTTCCCAATTCGAGCATGCAAAAGTATGCAAAAATGGTCGTCAGTCTGCTGCTCATCGTGGTAATGCTCAATCCGATTTTTGCTTTATTTCGAGCAGATCCTGACCAAATTTTTGCAGAATTGATGAAAGGGAAGGAAGAAGCGCAGTCAGAAGAAATAAAAAATCAGATGAATTTAGAAAAAAAAGAAATACAAGCCTCTCAGCGTGCATATATTTTAAAGCAAATGGCTGTCCAACTAGAAAAAAGCGCAAAGGAGCCACTGGAGAAGGAGAGCTATGAAATGAAACACGTAGAAGTGCTGGCTGATGGGGAGCATCTGGATCAGAATATGGAGGCGGATCAATTTCGCATCAAAGCAGTTCTTTCCCCGCTCACAGGTGATGCTGTAGAAACGGTGGCAAAGGTGGACATTGATCTCTCCAGGCAAAAGGAGGAAAGCGCTGAATCTTCTAGCAAAGAGATCACAAGGGTGAAAGAGACACTGGCTGATGTTTGGAATACGAGTCCTGAGCACATCGCGCTGAACATTGAGGGAGGTGACGCAGCAGATCATGAATAACAAGGACTGGAAACAAAAGCTGAAATCATTCTTCCAGCCGCCTGAAAAAGGTGAAGGGAAACCCAAATTAACGAAGCACCATTACTTGCTGCTTGTATTCATTATCGGCGTATCTTTCATGTTAGTCAGTCAGATCTTGTCACCGCCATCAAGCAAACAACAAGCTGCGGTTCCTGCTGCAAAAACATCCTCAGAAGAGCAGGAGGTATTCAAACCGGCATCCTCAGGTAAACCAAAGAATTCAATTGAGGACGTGGAGCAAGAATACGAAAACCAGCTGAAAGAAATTTTAGAGACCATCATCGGCGTTGAGGATGTATCCATCGTGGTCAATGTAGATGCAACGTCTTTAAAAGTGTTTGAAAAAAACAAATCCAATAAAAGTACAACGACCGAGGAAACAGATAAAGAAGGCGGCGTACGAAGTGTCACCGATCAAACAAAAGAAGAAGAAGTCGTCATCATCAAAAATGGCAATGAAGAAACACCAGTCGTTGTGCAAACGAAAAAACCAGAAATTCGAGGTGTCCTCGTTGTTGCTCAAGGAGTAGACAACGTTCAAATAAAGAAAACCATCATTGAAGCGGTTACACGAGTGCTTGATGTACCGAGCCATAGAGTGGCTGTTGCCCCTAAAAAAATCAAGGAGGATTCGGAATGATGTTAAAAAAACAAACGGTTTGGCTATTAACGATGCTAAGTTTAGTTGTCGTATTAAGTGTGTACTATATCATGTCTCCACAGGGTGAAAATGCAGTGACAGTAGAAGATACGAAATCAAAAGGGACTGAAGAGAAAAAGGTTGAAACCGAAAAAGGGACGGACAAGGGAATGGAAAAAGGCGCTGATAAGAAATCCACTGACAAAGAAACAAACGGCAAACAAGAGGATATCGAAACAAGCGGTGAAGAAGGAAAGGCTGTGTCAGAGCAAACAGACGATGAGCTATTTACAACATACAGACTAGAGCTTGAAGATAAACGAAGCAAGCAGCGCGAAGAATACAACGAAATCGTTTCTAGTGACGATGCGACGGCACAAGAAAAAAGTGAAGCATACGATCAAATGACAGCACTTAGTGAGGCAGAAGGAACTGAGCGTCAGCTCGAGACCTTGATCAAAACAAAAGGCTATAAAGATGCGCTCGTAAGTGCTGAAGGAGATAAAGTGAGCATCACGGTTCGTTCTGATAAAAAATCAAAGTCTCAAGCGGCCGATATTATTGATATGGTCACAAAAGAAATGAGAGGTCTTGATAACGTAGCTGTCACTTTTGAGCCCACTAATCAATAAAAAATGAATTGGCGCCCTTTGCCGAAAAGGGCGTTTTTTGATGCGGCTTGACGCCCCTTCCAAGGTGCTTTCGCGAGACGCTTCGCCACAATAGTAGTTGAATTCATTGAAATCCTCCTGTAAGATGTGTATAGTACGTACTTTTAGTACTAGCCTATAATTAAAAGATAAATCCATACATAGGGGTGCAAATCCATGTTAAAAATTGAAGAAATTCATGAACTGATTAAATTAATTGACGACTCTACAATCGACGAATTTACGTACGAAAACGAAGGTGCGAAAATCAAACTGAAGAAAAATAAAGAAGTCGTTCAGCAAGTTGCGGCACAAGCACCAGTGGCTCCTGTCCAAGCAGCTCCAGCTCAACAAGCTCCTACAGCACAAGCTCCAGCTCAGACTGAAGCCCCTGCACAAGAGGCAACTGCGTCTGAAAATCTGCATAAAATCACATCCCCAATGGTTGGCACATTTTATGCTTCCTCTTCACCAGAAGCAGATCCATACGTGACAACAGGTTCTAAGGTGAAGGAAAATTCAGTTGTATGTATCGTTGAAGCGATGAAACTGTTTAATGAAATCGAAGCAGAAGTAAAAGGTGAAATCGTCGAAGTATTAGCTGAAAACGGTCAGCTTGTAGAATTCGGACAACCCCTCTTTCTAGTGAAAGCAGAGTAAGGAGTACGATCATGATTAAAAAGCTATTAATTGCAAACAGAGGAGAAATCGCAGTTAGAATTATCCGCGCTTGTAAAGAGCTTGGAATTGAAACTGTTGCGGTATTTTCTGAAGCGGATCGCGATGCGCTGCATGTACAAATGGCTGATGAAGCATATTGCATCGGACCGACTGCTTCTAAAGATAGTTATTTAAATGTCACGAATATTGTCAGCGTAGCAAAATTAACAGGAACAGATGCGATCCATCCAGGATACGGCTTTTTAGCAGAAAATGCAGACTTTGCAGAGCTTTGCGAGGAATGTAATGTGATCTTTGTTGGACCAACCGCGTCAGCGATTTCCAAAATGGGAACGAAAGATGTCGCGCGAGAAACAATGAAGAGTGCAGGCGTCCCGATCGTTCCTGGTTCGCAAGGAATTGTAAAAGATCTGGATGATGCTGTTTCAACAGCAGCTAGTATTGGGTATCCTGTCATTATTAAAGCAACTGCAGGCGGAGGCGGTAAAGGAATCCGTGTGGCTCGTACAGAAGAAGAGCTTATTAACGGAGTCACCATCACGCAGCAGGAAGCGGCGCAAAACTTTGGGAACCCAGGTGTCTATTTAGAAAAGTTCATTGAAGACTTTAGACATGTGGAAATTCAAGTGCTTGCAGATCAGCATGGCAATACCATTCACTTAGGAGAGCGTGATTGCTCGATCCAAAGAAGAATGCAAAAGCTGCTTGAAGAAACGCCATCACCAGCACTGAATGCAGACATCCGTGAACAAATGGGGGAAGCAGCCGTAAAAGCAGCAGAAGCTGTTGAATACACAGGTGCTGGAACAGTCGAATTCATTTATGATTATAATGAAGAGAAGTTCTACTTCATGGAAATGAATACTCGTATTCAAGTAGAGCATCCTGTGACAGAAATGGTCACAGGTGTAGACTTGATCAAAGAACAGATCAAGGTTGCATCAGGTGAGAAGCTTTCTCTTACACAAGAGGATGTCGTATATGAAGGCTGGGCAATCGAATGCCGTATCAATGCAGAGAACCCAGAGAAAAACTTCATGCCTTCAGCTGGTGAAATTAAAATGTATCTTCCGCCAGGCGGTTTAGGAGTACGTGTTGATTCTGCCGCTTATCCGGGCTATGTGATTCCGCCATATTATGACAGCATGATTGCAAAAGTGATCACATATGGTAAGTCGAGAGAAGAAGCGATTGCGAAAATGAAACGTGCGCTTCAAGAATTCGTCATTGAAGGAGTCTACACAACGATTCCATTCCACCTTAGATTGCTCGAGCATGAAACATTTGTGAGCGGTAATTTTAATACGAAGTTTTTAGAAACATACCAAATCATGAAATAATTACAGCTTTCGGAGGTGAATGATCGTGTCAGAAAACAATTTGCTTGAAATGAACCTTGATGAAGATCAATTGGGAAAAGTGCAAATTGCACCAGAAGTGATTGAAGTCATTGCTGGGATCGCCGCTTCAGAAGTCGAAGGCATTGCCGAAATGCGAGGCAATTTCGCTGCTGATGTAGCAGAACGCTTTGGTAAGAAAAATCACCGTAAAGGTGTAAAAGTAGATGTCTCTGATGAAGGCATCACAATCGATGTGTATTGTGTGGTTGAATTTGGCCTATCCATTCCAAAGGTATCCACTGCTGTACAAGAAAATATCCGTCAAACCCTTTTAAACATGACTGCCTTAACGATTAATGAAATTAACATTCATGTTGTTGGCATTCAATTTGATACAAAAGCACCTGAGGCTGAAGTAGATCAAGAAATGTAAAGAAGGGTTCAAGTGAAACCAAGGAGGCATTGCCTCTTTGGTTTTTTAAAGCCCATTTTGGGTGATTTCCGAATATTGATAACGTCACGCGTTGATTGATTCGTTTTTCGTCACAGCTCGCATGGATCTTGGTGCGACCACGGTCAAAATATGTTATGATCTCTGTATGGCTTAACGACAAGCGGATAAAGTGGTTAAAGGAGTAAATAATGAAAAGAAGAACTGCAAGAGAAAAGGCGCTACAAACATTATTTCAAATTGATGTGAGCAATATTGATCCGAAAGAGGCCATTACACATGCGCTGGATGAACAAGAATCAGATCCTTTTTTCGAGGAACTGGTTTTCGGTGTGCTTGAACAAAAGGACAAGCTTGATGACATGATCTCCCAGCATCTAGTGAATTGGAAACTCGATCGTATTGCAAACGTAGACAGAGCCATTTTAAGGCTGTCTGTGTACGAGATGGTGTATCAAGAAGACATCCCAGTTAGTGTCTCAATGAATGAAGCGATTGAACTCGCCAAATTATTCGGCGATGATAAAGCACCGAAATTTGTAAATGGTGTACTTTCGAACATTAAAAACGACCTAAAGCAGCAATAGGAGGATTCGACATGACAGCAACAATCATCGATGGGAAAGAAACAGCAAAAGAAAAGCGTGAACAATTAGCAAAAGAAGTAGAAGAGCTAAAACAAAAAGGAGTCACACCTGGTCTTGCCGTTATTCTAATCGGTGATGATCCGGCTTCACTTTCTTACGTACGCGGGAAGAAAAAAGCAGCAGAAGCAATGGGCATGCATTTCCAGCTTGATCATTTAGATGCTTCTTTAACAGAAGAAGAATTGCTTCAGCTGATTGATCAGTACAATGCGAACGATCAATTCCACGGGATTCTTGTTCAACTTCCACTGCCTAAACACATTTCTGAAAAAGCCGTTATTGAACGTATTTCACCTGAGAAAGATGTAGATGGTTTCCATCCTTTAAATATCGGGAAAATGCTGCTTGGGGAAGATACATTCCTTCCTTGTACACCAGCAGGCATTGTTGAATTATTGAACAAAACGGGTGTCGATCTTTCTGGAAAAGAAGTGGTTGTTGTGGGGCGCAGCAATATTGTCGGCAAACCAGTTGGACAATTGCTGTTAAATGAAAACGCAACGGTTACTTACTGCCATTCAAGAACAGCGAATATTTCAGAACACACGTTAAAAGCGGACATTTTAGTTGTTGCCGTCGGTCGAGCAAACTTTATTAAAGCTGACCAAATCAAAGAAGGCGCAATTGTCATCGATGTAGGAGTCAATCGTTTGGATACTGGGAAGCTTGTTGGGGATGTTGATTTTGAAGGAGCAAAAGAAAAAGCTTCTTACATCACACCAGTCCCTGGCGGAGTTGGTCCAATGACGATTACGATGCTTGCACACAATACGGTTAAATCAGCAAAACGTACATTAGCATAAGCTTTATCCATTCATCCACCTGCATGTTGCCGGTGGATGAATGTGCGTTTTTGAAGAGGAGGAATACGTCATGAGTGAAAAAGCCTTTGTGACGGTCACAGCCCTTACAAAATACATAAAAAGAAAATTTGATGTTGATCCGCATTTAGAAGATATTTGGATCAAAGGTGAGTTATCCAATGTGAAGATTCATTCAAGAGGTCATGTGTACTTCACCTTAAAAGACGAAAACGCACGCATGCAAGCTGTCATGTTCCAGCGTTCCGCAGCAAAGCTGCCTTTTACACCAAAAAGCGGAATGAAAGTGTTTGTACGCGGCGGGATTCAAGTATATGAACCAAGCGGCAACTATCAATTATATGCAAAAGAAATGCAGCCTGATGGTGTTGGTGCTCTTCATCTCGCTTATGAAGAGCTGAAGAAAAAGCTGGCAAGTGAAGGCTTATTTGATGTGCGCTATAAAAAACCAATTCCTGAATATCCAGAGATTGTTGGTGTCATTACATCCCCAACAGGAGCGGCTGTCCGGGATGTCATTACAACGATTAACCGGCGCTATCAGCAGGCGAAAATCATTGTGCTTCCGGCGCTTGTCCAAGGTGAAAATGCCATCCGTTCAATCGTAGAGCGGATCAAGGAAGCAAATGAAAAACAGCTCTGTGATGTCTTGATTGTCGGAAGAGGAGGCGGTTCGATCGAAGAACTTTGGGCCTTTAATGAAGAAGCTGTCGCAAGAGCGATCTTCGCATCAGACATTCCAATCATTTCTGCAGTGGGGCACGAAACGGACTTTACGATCAGTGATTTCACTGCAGACATGAGAGCACCCACACCAACAGGAGCAGCCGAGCTCGCTGTTCCAAGCACAGCCGATTTAATAGAACGAATCAAATCCATCGACATTCAGCTGACAAGGGCCGTGAAGAATCGAACTTCACAAGCGAAAGATCGTCTTGTGGCGCTGCAATCCTCTTATGCTTTCCGATTTCCAAAACGATTGCAGGAGCAAAAAGAGCAGCAATTCGATTTGGTATTTGACCGTTTTCAAAAACAGCTGACGAGACAAATTGAACAAAAACGCAGTCAACTAGATCGCCAGACATACAGGCTGAAGCCGCTTCATCCAAAAGAGCAGCTGCTTCAGGCGAAAAAACGCCATGCCAATGAAACAGAACAGCTCATCCGCAGCATGAATGTGCAAATGAAAACAATTCATTCGCAGTTCCAATCTGTTCTTGGTAAACTAAATGCATTAAATCCACTTCAGGTGATGGAAAGAGGCTACAGTTTAGCCTATAAAGATGATGAACTGATTAAAAGTGTGAACCAAGTTGATACGAAGGATCAGCTGGCTATTACCATGAAGGATGGACGTCTGATTTGTGAGGTTATTGAGAAGGAGGGGCAATCATCATGA
Source organism: Bacillus sp. DC4300-2b2 (assembly GCF_049895685.1). Taxonomy (NCBI): domain Bacteria; kingdom Bacillati; phylum Bacillota; class Bacilli; order Caryophanales; family Bacillaceae; genus Bacillus; species Bacillus sp. DC4300-2b2. The sequence continues at coordinate 387,545 of NZ_JAFCSW010000003.1, read as the reverse complement.
CAGAATCAAATAAACAAAAAGAAGAACAAATGACATTTGAGGAAGCGATGAAAGGTCTTGAGGAGATCGTTGGGAAGCTCGAAGAAGGAGATGTACCACTTGAGCAAGCCATTCATTATTTCCAAGAAGGAATGACACTTTCAAAGCTTTGTCATGAAAAATTACAGCACGTTGAAAAGCAGATGGATTTCATTTTAAAAGAGGACGGTGAGCTGGCTCCTTTCTCAGTGAAGGAGGCAGATGCTGGTGACAAGTAATTTGCAGGTTTTTTTAACAACACGAAAACAGGCCATTGAAGATTATTTATTTACATATGTTCAGGAATTGGAGATTCCAGAAGATCTAAAATCTTCGATGCTTTACTCTCTTAAAGCTGGAGGGAAAAGACTTCGTCCTGTTCTCGTTCTTGCTTTATTACATGCCTACGGAAAAAACGAAGAAGACGGCATACCGGTTGGCTGTGCTGTAGAGATGATTCATACGTATTCATTGATACATGACGATCTTCCTTGCATGGACGATGATGACCTTCGCAGAGGAAAGCCGACCAACCATAAAGTATACGGGGAAGCAACAGCGGTTCTCGCAGGTGATGCACTTTTAACAGAAAGCTTCCGTCTGATTACATCGGAGTTATCTAGCAGCGTCTCTGCTGACCAAAAGCTCAGAATCGTAGATGAGCTTGTGAGGTCAGCAGGTGCACTAGGAATGGTTGGCGGTCAATTTGATGACATGGAAGCAGAGCAAAAACAAGTCCCGCTTGCAGAACTAGAATCCATTCACGCCCGGAAAACAGGAAAGCTTCTCACATTCAGCGTCACAGCAGGTGCCATGCTGGCAGGAGCATCAGATGACGATATCGAAAAACTAAGAGAATTCAGCTATCATATTGGCATTGCTTTTCAAATCCGTGATGACATTTTAGACCTCGAAGGAAGCGAAGAAAAAATAGGAAAACGGGTCGGCTCTGATACAGCGAATGAAAAGTCGACATATCCTTCTTTATTAACGCTTTCAGGAGCAAAAGAAAAACTGCATGAACACATCACACGTGCAAAAGAAATTGTCTCAAATCTTGAATTAGAGCAGCAATTGCTGCATGAGTTATGTGATCTAATCGCCTCAAGAGATCATTAAAAACAGCCTAGATTTGAGGGTCTTCGAGCAATTGTGGTAAACTGTAAACAGTTTATCATGATGAGACAACTCTTATTCCCGCTTGGTTTTCAAAGGAATAAGGCATTATATATGTAGATAGAAATTTTGTTGAAAGCGAGTTGATCCTGATTGGATCTTTTATCAATAAAAAATCCAACGTTTCTAAAAGGAATGTCAAATGCAGAATTAGAGGAGCTTAGTGCTGACATTCGCATGTTTTTAATTGAGTCCTTGGCTAACTCTGGCGGGCATATCGGTCCGAACCTGGGTGTCGTTGAACTTACGGTTGCCCTTCATAAAGTATTTGACAGCCCGAAAGATAAATTCCTTTGGGATGTTGGACATCAGTCTTATGTTCACAAACTGTTAACTGGAAGAGGGGCGGAGTTTGATACACTTCGTCAATATAAAGGACTTTGCGGTTTTCCTAAACGAAATGAAAGTGAGCATGATGTTTGGGAAACAGGCCACAGCTCAACCTCATTATCTGGCGCGATGGGTATGGCAGCGGCGCGGGATATTAAAGGGACAGATGAATATATCCTGCCGATTATCGGAGATGGTGCATTAACCGGAGGTATGGCGCTGGAAGCCTTGAATCATATCGGTGATGAAAAGAAAGATATGATCGTTATCTTAAACGATAATGAAATGAGTATTGCACCAAACGTCGGTGCAATTCACACAATGCTTGGCAGACTACGCACAGCAGGCAAATACCAATGGGTAAAGGACGAGCTTGAATATTTATTCAAGCGGATCCCAGCCGTAGGCGGAAAGCTTGCTGCTACAGCAGAGCGTATTAAAGACAGTCTCAAGTATTTACTTGTGTCTGGCATGTTCTTTGAGGAAATGGGATTCACTTACTTAGGTCCTGTCGATGGACATTCTTATGACGATCTTTTTGAAAACCTTGAATATGCAAAGAAAACAAAAGGCCCTGTCCTGCTGCATGTCATCACGAAAAAAGGAAAAGGCTATCAGCCGGCAGAATCCGATAAAATTGGGACATGGCACGGCACAGGTCCATACAAAATTGATACTGGTGATTTTGTAAAACCGGCAGCAGCTGCACCGTCATGGAGTGGTCTTGTCAGTGAAACTGTCAGAAAGCTGGCGCGGAAAGATGAGCGAATTGTGGCCATCACGCCTGCGATGCCTGTTGGCTCAAAACTTGAAGGCTTTGCAAAGGAATTTCCAGAGCGAATGTTTGATGTAGGAATTGCTGAGCAGCATGCAGCCACAATGGCAGCTGGGCTTGCGACGCAGGATATGAAGCCATTTTTAGCGATTTATTCAACGTTCCTGCAAAGAGCCTATGATCAAGTGCTGCATGATATTTGCCGTCAGAACCTCAATGTCTTTATCGGGATTGACCGTGCGGGTCTTGTCGGCGCAGATGGAGAAACGCATCAAGGTGTGTTTGATATTGCCTTTATGCGTCATATGCCGAATATGGTGCTCATGATGCCGAAGGATGAAAATGAAGGTCAGCACATGGTCAATACAGCCATTCAGTATGATGACGGTCCTATTGCCATGCGTTTCCCGCGTGGAAATGGGCTGGGCGTGAAAATGGATGAACAGCTGAAAACCATTCTGATTGGGTCTTGGGAGGTTCTTCGTCCAGGGAAGGATGCCGTCATCTTAACATTTGGTACGACGATTAAAATGGCGCTGCAAGCAGCTGAGGAACTTCAAAAAGAAGGAAAATCAATTCGTGTCGTCAATGCTCGATTTATTAAGCCGCTTGATGAAGCGATGCTAAATGACATTCTTTCAGAAGGGATTCCGATTTTAACAATTGAAGAAGCTGTGCTCCAAGGCGGATTTGGCAGCAGCGTATTAGAATATCTACACGACAAAAAAGCATCACATATCAAAGTAGAACGTATGGGTATCCCAGATCAATTTATTGAGCATGGAAGTGTTGATGCCCTGCTTGAAGAAATTGGTCTGACGAAAGCACAGGTTGCTGAGACTTTACGTGACCTGCTTCCCGCAGCACCAAGAAAAGGAATTGGATCATGACATCAAAGAAAGAACGACTTGACGTTTTATTAGTCGAACAAGGACTAATGGAAACAAGAGAGAAAGCAAAGCGTGCCATCATGGCAGGAATCGTTTACTCAAATGAAAACCGTTTGGATAAACCAGGAGAGAAAATTGCTCGTGATACTCCGCTCACAGTGAAGGGGAATCCTCTCAAATACGTAAGCCGCGGCGGGTTAAAGCTCGAAAAAGCGCTCAAAGAATTTGACCTGACAGTTGAAGGGAAATTGCTGATTGATATTGGCTCATCAACAGGTGGATTTACTGATTGTGCACTTCAAAATGGAGCGGTCAAATCATATGCTGTAGACGTTGGCTACAATCAGCTTGCGTGGAAATTAAGGCAGGATGACAGGGTCATCGTCATGGAGCGCACCAATTTCCGCCATTCCGTTCCAGCTGATTTTACTGAAGGATTACCAGAAGTGGCTTCAATTGATGTATCTTTTATTTCACTTAAACTCATTCTGCCAGCTTTAAAGCATATTCTTGTTCCGGGTGGGGACTGTATTGCACTCGTCAAGCCTCAATTTGAAGCGGGCAGAGAGCTTGTTGGGAAAAAAGGCATCGTGCGCGAGCCGTCTGTTCACCTCGGTGTACTAGAGGAAATGAATCAATTTGCTGCTAAAGAAGGCTATGATGTAAAGGATGTTTCATTTTCGCCTATCACTGGTGGAGACGGAAATATTGAATTTCTGCTTCATTTAGTGCTTCATCCTGATCAAGAAGAAAATGTGGCACTTCCTGCTTCAGAACTTGAGAAAGTCGTTAAGGAAGCCCATTCTGTATTGAAAGAAAAGAAAAACAGCCCTGAGCCGGCTGACACATGAAATCATTGAAACAAAAGGAATAATAGCTCGCTATTATTCCTTTTCAGATTGTTGACAAAGGGTTAAAATGATCTTTATTTTAGCCCTTTGTCTTCTTTTCAGCGTGATAGAAAACCTTTGAAGTCTAGGAAGTTCGAGCACTAGAGCGGAGCGAATTTGACATTCGTGAGCACCAGCGCGCAGGACTGACACCGAATGCGAGGGTTTGTCTACACGCTGAAAGGAATAATAGCTCGCTATTATTCCTTTTTACATGGTCAAAAGACGAGAATCGACAGGATCTCACGTAATGCTTGTTTTTTGAAGTGAGCATCATATAACATAGAACATAAAGACAAACTGAGAATAAAACGCCTAGGGGGGTCAAATATGAATAAAGGTCAAAGGCATATTAAAATTAGAGAAATCATTGCAAGCCAAGAGATCGAAACACAAGATGAATTGGTCGATATTTTGAAAGCCGATGGATATAACATCACACAAGCGACCGTTTCTAGAGATATTAAAGAATTACATTTAGTGAAAGTTCCGACGAACAATGGAACATATAAATACAGTCTTCCTGCGGATCAGCGGTTTAACCCGCTGTCAAAGCTGAAGCGATCCCTAATGGATGCATTTATCAAAATGGATGCTGCCAGTCATTTAATTGTTCTGAAAACAATGCCGGGTAATGCTCAGGCGATTGGTGCTTTAATGGATAATTTAGATTGGGAAGAAATTATGGGAACGATTTGCGGAGATGATACCATTTTAATCATTTGCCGCACCCCAGATGATACAGAGACAGTTTCGAGCAAAATTTTAGAGCTTCTATAAAGAATCAGGTTTACTAAAAGAGGTGTCAAATGAGTGTTAGCAGAACTAACCATTAAAAACTTTGCAATCATTGAAGAGTTAACGGTTTCATTTGAAAAAGGACTCACGGTCCTAACAGGGGAAACAGGTGCCGGAAAATCCATCATGATTGATGCTGTCTCACTTCTCGTGGGAGGAAGAGGGTCCTCTGAATTTGTCCGCTACGGTGAAAAAAAAGCAGAGCTGGAAGGGCTTTTTCTTGTACCAGCCGATCATCCTGTATTTGCTCTATGCGAAGAGCAGGGAATTGACGCATCAGATGAAATGATGATCCTCCGCCGTGATATTAACAACAGCGGGAAAAGCATTTGCCGCATTAATGGAAAGCTTGTCACCATCTCACTTTTACGTGAAGTAGGACGGCTTTTGCTTGATATACATGGTCAGCACGATAACCAGCTGCTTATGGAAGATGAAAATCATCTGCATTTGCTCGATCAATTTGGAGCAGAAGAAATTGCACCAGCTCTCTTGCAGTATCAAGAAGCATATGATCAATATATGAAGACGGCTCAAAAGCTAAGACAGCTGTCCGAGAATGAGCAGGAAATGGTGCACCGCTTAGATTTACTGCAATTTCAGCTAGAGGAGATTGAGGCAGCGCAGTTAGAGCCGGGAGAAGATGAGCGGCTTCAGGAAGAGCGTCATCAAATCAGCAACTACGAGAAAATCTATTCCTCACTCCAAAACGCGTATAACGCTTTGCGTAATGAGCAAGGAGGACTAGATTGGGTTGGCATGTCCTCAAGCGAGCTTGAGCAAGTGTCTGAGATCAATGATGATTTGAAAAAGCTATCTGAACAAGTATCGAATTCCTACTACTTATTAGAGGATTCAACTTTTCAAATGCGAAGCATGCTGGATCAATTAGAATTCGATCCGGCTCGTCTTGATTTTATTGAATCCAGGCTGAATGAAATGAAGCAGTTAAAACGAAAATACGGCACAACCGTTGAGGAAATTTTGGAGTATGCGGCGAAGATTGAAGAAGAAATAGATCAAATCCAAAATCGAGACAGCCATCTGCAGACGCTCAAAAATAAATTGGATGCGATGAGCCGTGATGCCCTGCTGGAAGCACTTAACGTTTCGGAGTTACGTAAAAAATGGGCCAAAAAGCTAGCGAAGCAAATTCAAACGGAGCTCAAGGATTTGTATATGGAGAAGTCATCATTTGACACAGCTTTTTCTGTTCGATATGCGCCTTTTGGCAGCACCGATTGTCCGCTATTAGACGGAAAACCGGTCCAGCTCGGGAAAAATGGAATCGACCAAGCACAATTTGTCATTTCTACAAATACAGGCGAACCGATGAAATCTTTATCGAAAGTAGCCTCAGGTGGAGAAATCTCACGTGTCATGCTCGCTGTGAAGAGTATTTTCTCAGCCAAACAAGACGTCACATCCATTATTTTCGATGAAGTTGATACAGGCGTGAGCGGCAGAGTCGCACAAGCCATTGCTGAGAAAATTTACAAAGTTGCGTCTGGATCACAAGTGCTCTGTATTACACATCTGCCTCAAGTAGCCGCAATGGCTGACACACATCTCTTCATTTCGAAACGCTCGAAAGCGGGCAGAACACTGACGAGTGTCAAACCATTAAGTCATGAAGAAAAAGTGAGTGAAATTGGCCGGATGATTGCCGGTGTGGAAGTGACTGAGCTGACAAAACAGCACGCAAAAGAACTATTGCACCAAGCAAATGATGTCAAAACAACAGGGTAGTTGAATCATCAGCTGCCTTTTTTATGTTGTGTAAAAGCCGGCGTATATACCCATAAAATCGTCTTTTTCTTTTATCAATTTATCCAATCATTTTCTAAAGCTGCCGGTTATAAATCCTCTCGAAGAAGGCAAAAGTAAAGATGTAGCCAAAACATGAGTGTTCTGGTGTGGGTAAGGAGCGAGGAGAGTGAAAAATGAATGCCCGAAAAGATGAGAAAAGCCATTGGTGTGATTCTCCTTGTTTCTTTAATAAGTACAGGGTTTATGAGCATAGTGAAGGAATACATCAGCATTCCAACAAATGTTGCTGTATTTGAAAAACAGAAGCACTCAATTGACACATCGATTGAAGCGTCAGCCAATGCTTCTTCACCAGCCTTTAGCCTTTCAGAGAAAAAGAATCAGCTGGATATTACAGGACAAAAGGCGGGAAAAGCCGAAATTGTTTATGATTTTAAAGGATTTCCTATTAAGAAAACAAAAGTTGACGTTCTCCCTGAATTAAAAGTCGTTCCTGGAGGACAATCCATTGGCGTCAAGCTCCACTCTGTAGGAGTTCTCGTTGTAGGTTTTCATCAAATCACAACAGCAGACGGCAAAAAATCACCAGGTGAAGCCGCAGGCATTCAATCAGGGGATATGATCATTGAAATAAATGGTCAAAAAATGGAGAAAATGAATGACCTCACCCCATTTATTCAGAAAGCAGGGAAAACGGGTGAAACGCTTCGTTTGCTCATAAAGAGAGATCATAAAACCTTTCAAACAACATTAACACCGGCAAAAGATGCAAGTGAAGGCATCTATCGAATTGGTCTTTACATTCGTGATTCTGCAGCAGGAATCGGCACGATGACCTTTTTTGAACCTTCATCTAAAAAATATGGTGCCCTTGGGCATGTGATTTCTGACATGGATACAAAAAAACCAATTGTTGTCGACAATGGTGAAATTGTCAGATCAACCGTGACATCGATTGAAAAAGGCACAGGAGGCAATCCTGGAGAAAAATTGGCGAGATTTTCTTCCGAAAGAAAAACAATAGGAGATATCTCCCGCAACAGCCCTTTTGGTATCTTTGGTACGTTAACGGAAAAGCTTGAAAATCATGTAGCAGATAAGCCACTTCCAGTCGCTTTATCAAATGAAGTAAAAGAAGGCCCAGCAGAAATTTTAACCGTTGTGGATCATGATAAAGTGGAGAAGTTTGATATTAAAATCGTCAGCACAACACCGCAGAAATTCCCAGCAACTAAAGGAATGGTATTGAAGGTAACAGATGAGCGGCTCTTAAGCAAAACGGGCGGAATCGTCCAAGGAATGAGCGGAAGCCCTATCATCCAAAATGGCAAAGTCATTGGAGCTGTCACACACGTATTCGTCAATGATCCGACTAGCGGGTACGGCGTACACATTGAATGGATGCTGTCAGAAGCAGGCATCGACCTTTATCAAAAAAACAAAAAAGCAAGCTGATCATAGCTGATCATCAAACTGCCGCGAATCTTCCGGCAGTTTTTTTCTACCCTTTCTTTCTCTTCCATCATGTTATAAAATAAGGAAAAAGAGATTTTTCGACAAAATGGAAAAAAGCATGTTGTCAAATTGCAATAATCGTCGATTCGTTAAGAAAAACGTAGAAAAAGCTAGATAATGCTCTATTATTCGGAAAATTAAAGTTTTTTAAAGGGGATAGCATGGTTTTGTCGAATTGAACACTCAGAAGAGAAATGCAAAAGACTAAAGGAATCGACATTGGGGAGGAAAGAACGTGGAGAAAATTAAAGTGTGTGTAGCTGATGACAATCGAGAGCTTGTTGGCCTTTTGACAGAGTACATTGAGGGACAGGAAGATATGGAAGTACTTGGTGTGGCGTATAATGGTCAGGAATGCCTGACATTATTTAAAGATAAAGAGCCCGACGTTCTCCTCTTAGACATTATTATGCCTCATTTAGACGGTCTTGCTGTACTAGAACGCCTCCGTGAAAACAATGAAATGTCAAAACAGCCAAGTGTGATTATGCTAACGGCATTTGGACAAGAAGATGTCACGAAAAAAGCAGTTGATTTGGGCGCATCCTATTTCATTTTAAAGCCATTTGATATGGAAAACCTAGTAGGTCATATTCGTCAAGTCAGTGGAAACGGCACACAAGTTACCCATCGCTCTTCATCAATCCAAAACAGTGTTCTTCGTAACAAACCTGAACCGAAACGTAAAAACTTAGATGCGAGCATTACAACCATTATTCATGAGATTGGCGTGCCTGCTCATATTAAAGGCTATTTATACTTAAGAGAAGCGATTTCTATGGTGTACAATGACATTGAGCTTCTCGGAAGCATTACTAAAGTGTTGTACCCAGACATTGCAAAGAAATTTAACACGACTGCCAGCAGGGTAGAACGAGCGATTCGTCATGCCATTGAAGTCGCTTGGAGCAGAGGAAACATTGATTCCATTTCCTCACTCTTTGGTTATACTGTCAGCATGTCAAAAGCGAAACCAACCAATTCAGAATTTATTGCCATGGTAGCTGATCGTCTGCGCTTAGAGCATAGAGCTAGCTAGTTTATTTTTCATGAAAAAACGTTTCTTCATTGAGACGTTTTTTTATTTTGAAACATGTTGTCAAAAATTGGTTAGGTTGATAAAATCATTTTAATGTTTAAATTGGACAAACGGGCTGCTTTATTTTCAGAATAAAATGAAAAATAAAGCATGAAAAAAATAAAAAAGACATAGAGTAGTGGTAATCAGCTGCGCCAATCGATCATGAAGTCTTCAAAATAGAAGAAGAAAACGCTCATTCGTAAGAAAAAGGATGAGAGGAAAAGGTCTTATGGATTTGGTAATTAAAGCAAACGAGATCGAAAGTTCTATTTCTATTGACCTGATTGGTTGGCGTTTTAAAGTCACTGGCTTCTTAGAGATTGTGCCATTTGAACTGAATATTCCCATTGTCGAATTTAATAATTTTCACATTCTTTTACTATGCTATAATAATGAAAAGAAGAGGGTGAGGTTATGGGAAAGCTGAAAATCCACTCTGCTGAGGTAGCGAACGAAATTAGCAAGTGGACGAGGGTCATTTCTCAGAATGACTTAGAAAAATCTGCTGTCTATAAAGCGAAAATTCAGAATTTGCTAAAAAATACAGATGAAGACCGTGAAGTTCTCCTTTATTATCAGCTTGTTGACGGCAGACATGAAATGTTACTTGGAAATATTGAAAAAGCCAATCAAATTATGAAAAGTGTCGGAACGCTCGATGAGAAGGCAGATGACATTATTAATTTTTATTTTTACTTTTACAAAGGCCAATATGCTGCATATGTGAAAAAGTATGATGAAGCCATTAGCTTTTACAAAATTGCAGAACAGCGGCTAAAACGTGTGAATGAAGATCTGGAAGTAGGAACTTTTCACCATAAGGTCGCTTCGATCTATTACGAACTGAAACAAAATTTCATATCCATTAATCATATTAAAAAAGCTATCGATACATTCAAAGCGCATGAAGAGTACACAGCACAGGCAATTGACAGCTTGATTTTACATGCAAGTAATTGTATTGATTTGTTCCAATTCGATGAAGCAGAGAAAAAGTATAAAGAAGCACTTGAGAAAAGTGAGCGCATTAACAATGAAGTGCTGATTGGGAAATGTTATCACAATTTAGCTGTTCTTTATTATGCAAAGCATGATTATGATAAAAGCGCACATTATGCAAAAAAAGGAATGGGCATTCAAATTCACCGTGACAATAGTCATTATTACATCCAATCTTTATATGTTCTGGCAAATGCCTTAGTACATCTAGGAGATCAAGAGGCGAGGGAATATATTAAAGAGGGGATTTTGTATAGTTGCGATATCCAAAATAATGAATATATAGTAAAATTTGAAATTTTAGATTTGATGTGCGAGAATAGTGGGGCAGCAGACGTATTCTCTGAAAAATTAGACTACATAGAAAAAAATAGATTATATGTGGAGCTTGAGGATTTGTCTGAACAAATATCGAAATACTTCAAGGAACGAAATGATTATCAAAATGCCATTCGTTTTCTTGAAAAGAAATTCGATGCACAAATACTTCAAAAGAAAGTGGAGGTTATCTTATGAAAAAGTTGTTGTTAGGTGTAACCGTTGTTACAGCAGTCGCAGTTGTTTCTTCCCTTTTTGCTCTTGACGCAGAGACGACAGAGCAAGCCATCAGAGCGATTACGTGATCGAATTTATCTGTCAACCTCTTCATGCGAATCAGAAGAGGTTTTTTTTATGCGCTCAAAACTGGAAAAACGAAAAAAGACACGTCATAATGAAAGGAAGCATCATATTTAGAGGTGACCTATGACGAAAATTTTTGCACACAGAGGCTTTAAAGGCATTTATCCAGAAAACACCATGATAGCCTTCGAGCATGCACTCCATTCCGGAGCTGACGGAATTGAGCTGGATGTTCAGCTGACGAAAGACGGTAGACTTGCTGTCATTCATGATGAGAAACTGAACAGAACAACGAATATGAAAGGTTTAGTGAAAGATCATACATATGAAGAATTAAAAGCGGGAGATGCGAGTCATTCTTTTTATGAAGAAACCGGTGCTGTATCCATTCCTCTTTTAGAGGAAGTATTAGAGCTAGTGACGCAGCAATCATCATTGATCATTAATATTGAACTGAAAAACTCCATTTATCGATATCCAGGTATCGAGGAGAAAGTAAAAAAGCAAATCGAGCATTTTCAAATAGAAGACCGTGTACTTGTTTCATCGTTTCATCACGGCAGTTTAGCTCTTTTTCACAAACTGATGCCGCATGTTGAACTTGCTGTACTCACAATGGATGTGATTCATCAGCCGGAGAAGTATATAAAAACAGTACCAGCAAGAGGCTATCATCCAAATATTAAGGGTGCAGGCGTGACTAAAGAGGTCGTGTCAGCTCTCCATGCATCTCAGCAAGTGATCAGGCCGTTTACAGTAAATAGTGAAAAGCAAATGAAAAACATGTTTTCCTTAGGTGTCGATGGCATTTTCACTGATTTTCCTGACCGAGCCGTGAAAATAAGAGAAGAAATGAAATAAAGACCTGCTATCATCAGCGGGTCTTTTTTTCACGTTTTATCTCTGCTTAAAGCGAGCAGTCACTTTATTTCGTTTACGGTCTCTATATAAAATAAAGCCAGCCACTACATAAAGCCCTCCCCCTAAAAATAACAACCCTGCAATTCCTTGCAGCCATAAAAATGGAAATGGTGCAATGATGATGCCGAAAACAGTGTCACGCAGCAGCTTAATCCCAAGTGCAGCAAGCGCGCCAGGTATTAAAATAATCACTAGTGCAAGTATTCTCCCCATCAAATGTCCCCTTAAACGTCATTTACTTCCATTGTCTAATTCAAAAAATATTTTGTCAAGAAAGGAAAACGTGGTAATATAAGAGTTGTGCAATTTTTTGCAACGGAAAAATATGGTGTGCAAATTTTTTCATATAAAGGGGTAACGGGATGCAGAGAGTCTTGATTGTCGGTGCAGGACAGGGTGGATCAGCATTACTAGAAACATTGCTGAAAACAAATATGATTCAAATCATTGCGATCGCCGACCTTGATCTTGAGGCACCGGGGATGGCAGAAGCGAAAAAGAATGGAATTGATACAACAACGGATTGGAAAGAATACATAAAAGATGACATTGATATCATCATTGAAACAACAGGCAGTTCAGCAGTGCTGAAAGAACTGATGGAAAAAAAGCCAGAGCACGCAGTCATTGTTCCAAGTTCAATGGCTTATGTCATATCAGAATTAATGTCAGAAAAACAGCAGCTAATTCAAATATTAAAGGAACAAACCTATAAGCATGACCGCATTTTTAATGCAACGAACGATGGGATGATTTTTATAAACATGGACGAAGAAGTCGTCCTGTTTAATCGATCAGCGGCCAAAATGGTTGGATGCTCGCAAAAAGATGCGATTGGCCGCCACATACGAGAAGTGATTCCAAACACAAAACTTCCCGACATTTTAAGATCGAGAGAGCCAGAATTTAATCAAAAACAATTTCTGAACCAGCAAATACAAATTGTCACAACGCGTTTGCCGATTATTGATGACGCGGGGAGAATGCTAGGTGCTTTATCCATCTTTAAAGATATTACAGATGCCGTTGAGCTTGCGGAGGAAGTAACCAACCTTAAAGAAGTGCGAACAATGCTGGAGGCAATCATTCAATCGTCAGATGAAGCCATATCGGTTGTTGATGAGCAGGGAAAAGGGATCTTGATCAACCGAGCTTATACGAAAATGACTGGATTAACAGATAAAGAAGTTGTGGGGAAACCAGCAGGTGCAGATATTTCTGAAGGAGAAAGCATGCATTTGAAGGTACTTGAAACAAGAAGGCCGGTCCGAGGTGTCAGAATGAAAGTCGGGCCGAATAAAAAAGATGTGATCGTCAACGTAGCGCCAGTTATCGTTGATGGCATCTTAAAAGGTAGTGTCGGCGTCATTCATGACGTATCAGAAATTCAATCACTCACGAATGAACTAAATAAAGCAAGGCAGCTTATCCGGACACTTGAAGCAAAGTACACATTTGAAGACATCATTGGAGAAAGTGAGCAAATGCTTGTGGCACTTGAGCAGGCAAAGCTAGGCGCAAAAACGCCAGCCACCATTTTACTCCGGGGGGAATCAGGTACTGGAAAAGAGCTGTTTGCGCACGCCATTCACAATGAAAGTGACCGGAAATATAATCGCTTTGTACGGGTCAACTGTGCAGCCTTATCAGAGACCCTTTTAGAGTCAGAGCTTTTTGGTTATGAAGAAGGGGCGTTCTCTGGTGCAAGGCGCGGCGGGAAAAAAGGGCTGTTTGAAGAGGCAAATCAAGGCAGCATTTTTTTAGATGAAATTGGTGAAATGACGCCAAGTACACAGGCGAAGCTGCTGCGCGTCATGCAGGAGAAAGAAATTGTAAGAGTAGGCGGAACAAAGGCCATACCGGTCGATGTTCGTGTGATCACGGCGACAAATGTCAATATTGAAAAAGCGATGGCAGAAGGAAAGTTCAGAGAGGACTTATATTATCGCATGAACAGATACCCGATTTCCATCCCGCCGCTAAGGCAGCGCCTTGAGGATATTGACTCGTTAAGCAAACGTCTCATCCAAAAGATTAATTTAGACTATGGACGAAACGTGCGCGGGTTAACAGAACAGGCACTTCATAGACTGCGATCATATAAGTGGCCTGGAAACGTAAGAGAGCTTGAAAATGTACTTGGACGAGCCATGATCTTTTTAAACCCGCAAGAAGAATGGATTGATGAGGGGCATATTTCGTTCATGGAGTCTGAAGATCAGGAAGAAAAAGAGCAGCAGGAACTGGCTGTCAGTCAATTTGAGGGAGAGACGCTTTCGGATGCTGTTGAGGCATTTGAGGCGCAGCTGATTAAACAAACCCTTGAAAAGCATCAATTCAATCGCACGAAAACAGCGAAAACGTTAGGGATCAGCATTCGGAACCTTTACTATAAAATGGATAAATATCAACTTGCAAAAGATAGCATGCAATAAAATGCATGTAACCTGCAATAGATTGCACGAATGTCATGCAAACTGCCTCATTTTACTGCATTTCAAACTGGCACGGAACTTGCATATAAAACATGAACCGAGCACAAGGAAAGGTGGGCATATATGAAGCTTGACGATCTGATTATGAAAGCCGCCCAGCTGCAGAATAAAACGGCGGCTGTGGCTCATGCAGAAGACGAAGAAGTGCTTCATGCCATCAAGATGGCAATTAAGCGAAAGGTCGCTCGCTTTCTCCTGGTTGGGAACAAACGCAACCTGAAGGAGCTAGTGAAACAGCATGATATCGATGAGGATTGGATAGATATTATTCATTCAGATTCTCCAGAAGAATCTGCCAAAATAGCCGTGCAGGCAGTGAGCGAGAAGCATGCAGATATTTTGATGAAGGGGCATGTCCCGACAGCCGTTCTTTTAAAAGCGGTACTGAATAAAGAATATGGGCTCAGGACAGCAAGTGTCCTATCACATGTCGCAGCATTCGAAGTACCGGGCTTTGACCGCTTTATTTATGTTACAGATTCTGCGATGAACATCGCGCCCGATTTAAATATGCTGAAAGAGATTACGATCAATTCTGTTCAAGTAGCACAAGCTGTCGGAAACGACATGCCAAAGGTTGCAGTGCTCTCTGCGGTCGAGGTCGTGAATCCGGCAATGGATTCAACTTTAACTGCGGCAAGTCTTGCGCAAATGAATCGGCGGGGGCAAATTTCTGGATGCCTGATTGATGGGCCTCTTGCTTTAGATAATGCCATTTCTCAAACGGCAGCTTCTCATAAAAATATTACGAGTGATGTAGCCGGCCATGCAGATATTTTGCTTGTGCCAACAATTGAGTCAGGAAACATTCTTTATAAATCTCTCATCTACTTTGCACATGCGAAGGTGGGAGCTGTGGTGGCAGGAGCGAAGGCGCCGATTGCTTTAACAAGCCGGTCTGATTCAGCTGAAAGTAAGCTTTATTCAATTGCGCTTGCCATCTGTACATCAAATTAAGCGGAAGTAATAGGAGGAATAACACAATGGAACTTTTTAAATATATGGAACGTTACGATTATGAACAGCTTGTATTTTGTCAGGATGAGCAGTCTGGCTTAAAAGCGATTATTGCGATTCATGATACAACACTTGGGCCTGCACTAGGCGGAACGAGAATGTGGACGTATGAAAACGAAGAAGCAGCCATTGAGGATGCACTGCGTCTAGCAAGAGGAATGACTTATAAAAACGCGGCAGCAGGACTTAATCTTGGCGGCGGAAAAACAGTGATCATCGGTGACCCGAGAAAAGACAAAAACGAAGAAATGTTCCGTGCATTTGGACGTTACATTCAAGGGCTGAATGGCCGCTATATTACAGCGGAAGATGTCGGTACAACGGTAGAAGACATGGACCTCATTCATGAAGAAACCGATTTTGTCACAGGGATCTCTCCTGCATTTGGTTCATCCGGAAATCCGTCTCCAGTCACAGCTTACGGTGTATATAAAGGAATGAAAGCCGCTGCCAAAGCTGCTTTCGGTACAGATTCATTAGAAGGAAAAACAATTGCTGTCCAAGGTGTTGGAAATGTGGCCTACAATCTGTGTAAACATCTGCACGAAGAAGGCGCACAGATTATTGTCACAGATATCAACAAAGACTCTGTCAAGCGAGCTGTTGAAGACTTCGGCGCAAAAGCAGTCGATCCTGACGATATTTATGATCAAGCATGTGATATTTATGCACCGTGCGCACTTGGTGCAACCATTAACGATGTAACCATTCCAAAGTTAAAAGCAAAAGTGATTGCAGGTGCTGCAAATAACCAGCTAAGAGAAACGCATCACGGAGACCTTATCCATGAAATGGGGATTGTATATGCTCCTGACTATGTGATCAATGCAGGCGGTGTGATTAACGTGGCTGATGAGCTTTATGGCTATAATGCAGATCGTGCGATGAAAAAAGTCGAAGGCATTTATCAAAATATTGAACGTGTGATTGAAATTTCAAACCGTGATGCCATTCCAACTTATAAAGCGGCAGACCGATTGGCTGAAGAGCGAATTGAAAGAATGCGCAAATCAAGAAGTCAATTCTTGCAAAATGGTCAACATATTTTAAGTCGTCGCTAATTGGAAGAATGAGTTGAAACGGAGGTTTTGTTTTTGCTGACAAAAGAATGGCGTATTCTCACGATTAATCCTGGCTCTACTTCAACAAAAATTGGTGTGTTTCATAATGAACGTTCTATTTTTGAAACGACACTTAGACATACAGATGAGGAATTAAAGTCGTTTCCTCATATCATTGATCAATTTTCTTTCCGCAAAGAAACCATTTTGAAAACACTGCATGAACAGGGGATGAATATCTCAAAGTTTGATGCAGTGTGCGCGCGTGGCGGTCTCCTTCGTCCGATTGAAGGAGGCACATATGAAGTCAATGAGCAAATGGTGAAAGATCTAAAAGAAGGATATGCCGGCCAGCATGCATCCAATCTCGGCGGAATCATTGCGAGAGAAATCGCACTTGGCCTGAATATCCCAGCTTTTATTGTCGATCCAGTTGTGGTGGATGAACTAAAGCCAATTGCTCGTATTTCAGGGCTGCCAACGATCAAAAGAAAAAGCATCTTTCATGCATTAAATCAAAAAGCGGTCGCAAGAAAAACAGCGGCTTCTTTTGGAAAAAGTTATGAAGATTTGAACATGATTATTACTCATATGGGCGGCGGTATCACCATTGGTGTTCATGAAAAAGGGAAAGTCATCGATGTGAATAA
Organism: Bacillus sp. DC4300-2b2; assembly: GCF_049895685.1. Lineage (NCBI taxonomy): Bacteria > Bacillati > Bacillota > Bacilli > Caryophanales > Bacillaceae > Bacillus > Bacillus sp. DC4300-2b2. The sequence goes on along the minus strand of NZ_JAFCSW010000003.1, from coordinate 370,538 downwards.
TGGTTTGCATGGCGAAGGTCCTTTCAGTCCTGAGCGTGCGGGAACCTTGCCGACAGGTGATCTTGTAAATCTTTGTTTTTCGGGAGAGTATACCCAAGAGGAAATGCTCAAACGCATTATTGGCGAAGGCGGACTTGCGGGCTATCTTGGCACGACAGACGCTGTAAAAGTGGAACGCATGATTGAAGCAGGTGATGAGCGTGCGGCGCTCATTTATGAAGCAATGTGCTATCAAATTGCCAAGGAAATTGGTGCGGCTAGCGCTGTTTTAAAAGGAGCAGTTGACGTCATTGTATTAACAGGCGGACTTGCGTACAGCAAACAAATTACATCAAGTATTCGCGGCTATATTGACTGGATTTCAGATGTTGTCGTGTATCCAGGTGAAAATGAGCTGCAATCGTTAGCGGAAGGTGCGCTTCGTGTTTTAAAAGACGAAGAATCACCGAAAGAATACCCAAATGATCAACAGGAAAAGAAAGGAGTGACAAGTCATGGCAACTGAATATGACCTCGTCATTCTTGGTGGAGGCACAGGCGGCTATGTAGCAGCCATCCGTGCCTCACAGCTTGGATTGAAAACAGCAGTTGTAGAAAAAGAAAAGCTCGGCGGAACATGTCTTCATAAAGGCTGCATTCCGTCTAAAGCGCTGCTCAGAAGTGCAGAAGTTTATCAAACCGTCAAACGCGCAGCTGACTTTGGTGTTGAGGCAGGCGGCATTGCTTTGCACTTTGCTAATGTGCAGAAAAGAAAAACAGAGATTGTCGAAAAACTAGCAGGCGGCGTCAAACACTTAATGAAACAAGGAAAAATTGATGTATATGAAGGGATCGGCCGTATTCTTGGCCCATCTATCTTTTCGCCAATGCCAGGAACGATCTCCGTAGAAATGGCAAATGGAGAGGAAAATGAAATGCTTATTCCAAAGCAGGTCATCATTGCAACAGGCTCAAGACCGCGGGTGTTGCCAGGGCTTGAAGCAGATGGAACACACATCCTCACATCAGATGATGCACTTGAACTGCCAGAGCTTCCGCAGTCGATGCTCATTGTCGGAGGCGGAGTGATCGGAATCGAGTGGGCATCTATGCTCAATGATTTTGGTGTGAATGTCACTGTGATTGAGTTTGCAGACCGCATTTTGCCAACAGAGGATCATGACATTTCTAAAGAAATGGAAAAGCTATTATCTAAAAAAGGCATCACTTTTGTGACAAATGCGAAGGTACTGCCAGATAGCGTAGAAAAGCAGGAAAATCTCGTGACAATTCAAGCGGAAAAGGATGGAGACATTCAGACATTTGAAGCGGAAAAACTCCTTCTTTCAGTCGGCAGAGTACCTAATATCGAGGGCATAGGTCTTGAAAACACGGACATCCAAACCGAAAAGCAAGGCATTGTCGTGAATGAACATTATCAAACGAAAGAATCGCATATTTACGCAATAGGAGATGTCATTGGTGGGCTTCAGCTGGCACATGTGGCTTCACACGAAGGTATGATTGCTGTTGAACATATGGCTGGGAAAGATCCAAAGCCGCTCGATGAAACGCTCGTATCTAAATGTGTTTACTCTCACCCAGAAACCGCTAGTGTTGGACTCACTGAACAGGCGGCAAAAGAGCAGGGCTTTGAAGTCAAAATAGGGAAATTTCCATTTATGGCGATTGGAAAAGCGCTTGTGTATGGGGAGTCTGATGGATTCGTCAAAATCATCGCCGATCAAAAGACAGATGATATTTTAGGAATTCATATGATTGGTCCTCATGTAACAGATATGATATCTGAAGCTGGATTAGCCAAAGTACTTGATGCAACGCCGTGGGAAGTGGGGCAAACGATACATCCGCACCCGACCTTATCAGAGGCGATTGGCGAGGCAGCCCTTGCTGTTGACGGGAAGGCGATCCATTTTTAATCAAGGAGGGAAACATGATGAGTAACATGCGTCATCAGGAATTAGGATTATCAGATGAACAAGCAATTGACATATATAGAACAATGCTTCTAGCAAGAAAAATCGATGAACGGATGTGGCTTTTAAACCGTTCAGGAAAAATTCCATTCGTCATTTCTTGTCAAGGACAGGAAGCGCAGCAAGTCGGTGCTGCATTTGCCCTTAATAGACAAGAAGATTACGTCTTACCTTACTACCGTGATATGGGGGTTGTCCTTGCTTTTGGGATGACAGCAAAAGATTTAATGATGTCTGGTTTCGCAAAACAAGACGATCCAAACTCAGGCGGAAGACAAATGCCGGGGCATTTTGGACAAAAAGCAAATCGAATTGTGACCGGATCTTCACCTGTAACAACGCAGGTTCCTCACGCGGTGGGAATTGCCCTTGCTGGACGATTAGAGCAGAAAAACTTTGTCAGCTTTGTCACGTTCGGTGAAGGCTCATCAAACCAAGGAGATTTTCACGAAGGCGCTAACTTCGCTGCTGTGCATAAACTGCCTGTGATTTTCATGTGTGAAAACAATAAGTACGCGATTTCCGTGCCATATGACAAACAAGTGGCCTGTGAACGCATTTCAGATCGTGCGATTGGATATGGGATGCCTGGCGTAACTGTAGATGGAAATGATCCGCTTGAAGTATATGCCGCTGTCAAAGAAGCGAGAGACCGTGCGGCTAGAGGCGAAGGCCCGACATTAATTGAAACAATCTCTTACCGTTTAACTGCGCATTCAAGTGATGACGATGATTCAAGCTATCGAGAAAAAGAAGAAGTGCTCGAAGCAAGAAAGAAAGATCCGCTCATCCAATATGAAACGTATTTAATCGAAGGAAACGTCATGACTTCTGAAATGAAAGAAGAGATGACAAAAGAAATCATGCAAATCGTAAACGAAGCTACTGATGAAGCGGAAAACGCAGCTTATGCTGAGGCAGAAAGCGCACTTCGTTACGTGTATGCGGAGTAAGGGGGAAGAAAAATGCCTGTTATGTCATATATAGACGCCATTACACTGGCGATGAAAGAAGAAATGGAACGAGATCCGAAAGTGTTTGTGCTCGGAGAGGATGTCGGGAAAAAAGGCGGCGTATTTAAAGCGACAGCGGGTCTTTACGAGCAATTTGGAGAAGCGCGCGTCATGGATACACCTCTTGCAGAATCAGCCATTGCTGGTGTAGGTATTGGGGCAGCGATGTATGGAATGCGTCCAATTGCAGAAATGCAATTTGCGGATTTCATTATGCCTGCAATCAACCAAATCATTTCAGAGGCTGCAAAAATTAGATACCGATCAAATAATGATTGGAGCTGTCCAATGGTCATCCGCGCACCTTACGGGGGCGGAGTACACGGGGCACTTTATCATTCACAATCGGTCGAAGCGATTTTTGCTAACCAGCCTGGTTTGAAGATTGTGATGCCTTCTACACCTTATGATGTCAAAGGTCTTTTGAAGGCTGCAGTGCGTGATCCAGATCCTGTATTGTTCTTTGAACATAAACGTGCATACCGCCTTATTAAAGGAGAAGTGCCTGAAGAGGATTACACTCTTCCGATTGGAAAAGCAGATGTGAAACGAGAAGGCGATGATATTACGGTCATTACATATGGCCTTTGTGTCCATTTTGCGCTGCAAGCAGCAGACCGCCTTGCAAAAGACGGCATTTCCGCTCATATTCTCGATTTGAGAACAGTGTACCCGCTTGATCAGGAAGCGATTATAGAAGCGGCTTCTAAAACAGGGAAAGTGCTTCTGTTAACGGAAGATACAAAAGAAGGCAGCATCATGAGTGAGGTTGCGGCGATCATTTCTGAGCATTGCTTATTCGATTTAGACGCACCAATCAAACGCCTGGCAGGACCAGATATTCCGGCAATGCCTTATGCGCCGACAATGGAGAAATTCTTCATGGTCAACCCGGATAAGGTAGAAGCTGAAATGAGAGAGCTAGCGGCGTTTTAAGAAAGAGGAGGGTTTCAAAGTGGCAATTGAACAAATGAAAATGCCTCAGCTAGGTGAAAGTGTAACAGAAGGAACCATTAGCAAATGGCTCGTTTCACCTGGCGATCATGTGAATAAATACGATCCGATTGCGGAAGTCATGACGGATAAAGTGAACGCAGAAGTCCCGTCTTCTTTTACAGGAACGATTACAAAGCTATCGGCTGAGGAAGGCGAAACGCTGCAAGTAGGAGAAGTATTCTGTGAGATTGAAGTTGAAGGAAGCGAGCAGCAGAGCGAGACAGAAGCAGCAGCACCTGAGCAAAGCGAAGCGCCTGAAGCAGATCAAACAAATGAGAATCAAAGTCAAAAGAAACGTTACTCTCCAGCCGTTCTTCGTTTAGCAGATGAGCATGGCATTGATTTAACAGCTGTTCAAGGTACGGGAGCAGGCGGCCGAATTACTAGAAAAGATTTGCTGCAGCTCATTGAAAACGGCGGCGTCAAAGAGAAGACAGTAACTGTCAATGAACGTGCTGTTCAATCGGAGCCTGCGCAGCCATCTCCATCTAAAGCAAAAGCGGTGCCTCCCGTCCCTTCCATGCCTGGTGATGTTGAGCTGCCAGTCACGCCTGTCCGGCAGGCAATTGCGGCAAATATGCTGAGAAGCAAACATGAAATTCCGCATGCATGGACGATGATGGAAGTCGATGTGACAAATCTAGTGACAAGAAGAAATCAGCTGAAGGATCAGTTTAAAGCAAAAGAAGGCTTTAACTTGACGTTCTTTGCGTTCTTTGTCAAAGCAGTGGCTCAGGCCTTAAAGGAATTCCCTGAAATGAACAGCATGTGGGCTGGAGATAAAATTGTGCAGAAGAAAGCGATCAATGTTTCGATTGCTGTCGCTACAGATGACGCGCTTTTTGTTCCAGTCATTAAGGATGCGGATGAAAAGACCATTAAGGGCATCGCCAAAGAAATTCATGAGCTTGCGTCTAAAGTGAGACAAGGAACACTCAAGCAAAGTGATATGGAGGGCGGTACTTTCACTGTCAACAATACCGGATCATTTGGTTCGGTACAATCAATGGGAATCATTAATTACCCGCAAGCGGCGATTTTACAAGTAGAATCGATCGTGAAGCGTCCGATGATTGTAAATGGCATGATTGCGGCTAGAGACATGGTCAATCTTTGTCTTTCATTAGATCACAGAGTACTAGATGGTCTTGTATGCGGCAGATTCCTTCAACGAATTAAACAAATCCTTGAAGGCATCGACGAGCAGACATCTGTTTATTAATCATTATGTTCCCCCCTCCCGGCATGAGAGGGGGATTTCCACATCTAGGAGAAAGGAGCGATGATATGTCTGGACTAGATTTTTTTGCTTTTCTAACGATTGGTCTCATGTTTATCACAGCGATTGCGTTTGCTTTTCTGAGGTACATATCTAAATCACGCAATCATCCTGAAAGATTACTACTCATCATATCGATCGTTTCAATCATTCAAATTGTGTATTGCTTGCTGATTATCGGCGGGTTTAAAGGAGTAGCCAATAGCTTTTTAGGAATATCACTTCTCGCCGGGACACTGCTCGGATATGCGCTTGAATATTTATACAGACGCTATATCAAAAAAACGCCCGAATCAAAATGATGCTGGGCGTTTTTTATTCTGCTGCTGGAACAATAAAGGTCAAATGCTGTTTTAACACCTCTAAAGATGCGGGGGCCTTCATATAAACCTCACCATCCGTATCGGCATCCATTTCTTCTTCCGTCTGGATACGAATACTGGACGCTTGAATGAGAGATAGATCGCCAGTGAAATCCTCCAACTCTTCACGGTTCATCGAAAAGATTTCCTTTAAAGCGGAGAAACTCGTATTTCTACAAATTAAGATTTCCGCTTTTCCATCATCAATGGATGCATTTGGCAAATCGATTTTATTTGTGCCGATAAAATGTCCATTCATGACAAGAACGATGACAGCTTCCTCTTCCCAGCTTTCCTTCTCGGTCTCAATACGTACGTGAAAAGGATCTGTTTGCTGCAGAGTGCGCAGGGCACTTGTGAAATAGCTGATTTTGCCGAGTACGGCTTTTTCCTTGTCATTAATATTGGTGGACGTGTCTGCAATCAGCCCAATGCCCCAAAAGTTTAACAAGTATCGATCTTCAGCCTTGATTAAATCAACCTTTTTTTCTATGCCGTCTACAATCATTTGAGCGGCTTTTTGCATCTGTTGGGGAATACCAAGCGTTCTAGAAAAATCATTGCATGTCCCGCCTGGTAATATCGCTACCGCAGGCCTTTTTTCTAAACCGCCAATACCGTTTATGCATTCATGCACGGTACCATCTCCGCCTAATATGATGAGCAATTCCACCGTCTCATCAATATGACGGCAAAAATCATAAGCATCATTTGGCTGCTTTGTTGCTTTTAGAATGAGTTCATCAATATGTAGAGAAAGAAGAGGCACTGTTTGACCGAGTGTTTTTTCCATGTTTTTTTGTCCAGCATTTCCATTATAAATGAGCATCGCTTTTTTGAATTGTGCCATCACGCAGTTCTCCCTTTCATCTCTTTATCATCACTTTTCCCCAATTTGACAGCTCATAAACGATGTTCGGAAAAAGAGCCGACGGATAAGACAACACATTTGCCCGCAGGCGTTTTCCTTGATATGATGGAGTTAAAATGGTTATGGTACGCAAAAGGAGTGGACGGACATGAATATTGATTTTAATTTATTTATGAATGATATTGTAAAACAAGCGAGAGAAGAAATTAAGCAGGCAGGTTACACTGAGCTTACGTCAGCTGAAGAGGTAGACGAAGCACTGACTAAAAAAGGAACGGCACTTGTTATGGTGAATTCAGTATGCGGCTGTGCAGGCGGTATTGCAAGACCAGCTGCCGGCTATTCTGTTCATTATGATAAGCGTCCAGATCAATTACTGACAGTGTTTGCTGGGCAGGACAAAGAAGCAACAGCAAGAGCTCGTGAGTATTTTGAAGGATTCCCGCCATCTTCACCATCCTTTGCCTTATTAAAAGATGGAAAAATCATTAAAATGGTTGAGCGTCATGAAATTGAAGGGCATGAGCCAATGGAAGTCGTGTCAAAACTACAAGCCGCTTTTGATGAGCATTGCGAAGAAATCTAACATATGACTTTTGAATGAATAAATATAAAGCAGTCCGGTCTTTAGATCGGTCTGCTTTTTGTTTTATAAGACAATAGAATCAAAATAATTTTAGCAAAATACTATTGCATCTTAAAAAGAAAGTGTTTAAAATACATTATAGTGAATAAATATTCAAATTAATACATGATTTTAAATACTGGGAGGCATCATCATATGAAAAAGTGGTTATTATTACTTATGACAGCTGGTCTTGCAGCTGCACTCGCAGCATGCGGAACTTCTTCTAATAATTCAAACGCATCAGGAGATGACAAAACACTCGTGATGGCGACATCAGCAGATTATCCGCCATTTGAATCAAAAGACGGAGATAAAATTGTCGGTTTTGATGTAGATCTTGCAACAGCACTAGCGAAAAAGAACGGCTACAAGCTAGAAATTCAAGATATGGACTTTGCTAGCCTTGTATCAGCCCTTAAAACAAACAAAGCTGATATTGTTCTTGCAGGAATGACACCTACAGAAAAACGTAAAAAGCAAGTTGATTTCTCTGATGTTTATTACAATGCTAAAAACTTGGTTGTATCAAAGAAATCTAGCGGTATTAAGGCAGAGAAAGATTTAAAAGACAAAACAGTCGGCGTTCAATTAGGTTCTATTCAACAGGATGAAGCAAATGGACTGCAAAAGAAATATAACCTAACAGTCGAAGACCGTAATAAAATTTCTGATATCATTCAAGAGATCAAAGCAGGCCGTTTTGATGCAGCAATTATTGAAGATAAAGTAGCTGCTGGTTACTTGAAAAAGGAAAAAGACTTCCAAGCATTTGGATTGAACAGCTCAAACGAAGGTTCAGCCATTGCATTCAAGAAAAATAGCGACTTAACAGCGAAGTTTAATAAATCATTAAATGAAATGAAAGATAATGGTGAACTTGATAAATTAATTAAAAAATGGTTTGCTGATGAAAAGTAAGTCAGGAAAAGGATCAGCGTCATTCAAGAAAATCAAGTAGAAAAGCGCTGAAAAGTTCAACTCGTGTTGAACTTTTTTCCTGTTTTGTATGAAGGCAAAAAAAAGGAGAATGTCATGTTTGATTTTAAAGATGTAATACCTCAGATGCCCTTTATTCTAGAAGGGCTTAAGGTCACGCTTTCTATTGTAGTGGTATCCCTTTTCCTTGGATTTATCTTAGGGATTTTATTAACGCTTTGTAAAATTAGTGTGTTTAAACCGCTCATTTGGCTTGCAGACTTTTATACGTCAATTTTCCGAGGCACACCGCTTGTGCTTCAATTGCTCATTATTTATTTTGGTCTGCCGCAGCTTCTTGGGTTCCAAATCGATCAATACTGGGCTGCTGTAGCGGCATTTTCACTCAACTCGGCGGCATACGTATCTGAAATTATTCGTGCGGGTATTAATGCCATTGATAAAGGTCAAAAAGAAGCGGCCGTTGCTTTAGGCATCCCTTATGCTAAAATGATGAAGGACTTATTGCTTCCGCAGGCGTTTAAAAATATTTCACCTGCACTTGTGAATGAAACGATTACACTGACAAAAGAATCAGCGATTGTAACAGTCATCGGACTGGGTGATGTCATGAGACGAGCCTATCAAGCAGGGGCCGTCACGTATAATTATCTTGAACCGCTTATTTTTGCGGGTCTTATCTATTATGTCATCGTGCTTGTTCTCACCTTTGTCGGCAAGTCGGTGGAAAGGAAGTTAAAATCAAATGATTAAAATAGAGAAACTCACAAAATCTTTTGGTAAAAACGAAGTTTTAAAAGGGATCGACACGACCATTAAAGAAGGGGAAGTTGTTGCGGTTATTGGACCATCTGGTTCAGGAAAATCGACCTTCCTCCGCTGCATGAATTTACTTGAAAAGCCGACTTCTGGTGTCATTACGATTCAGGACACCGAAATCACTAATCCAAAAACGAATGCACTAAAAGTGCGTGAGAACATCGGAATGGTATTTCAGCATTTCCATCTGTTCCCGCATAAAACGGTGCTGGAAAATATCACATATGCGCCAATGAATGTGAAGAATCAATCGAAGGAAGACAGCATCAAGCAAGCTGAAGACCTGCTCAAAAAGGTAGGGCTTTTAGAGAAAAAAGATGATTTCCCGAACCGTTTGTCCGGCGGTCAAAAGCAGCGTGTGGCGATTGCACGTGCGCTTGCAATGACACCAGACATTATGCTGTTTGACGAACCAACGTCTGCCCTAGATCCAGAAATGGTCAAGGAAGTATTAGAGGTCATGAAAGAGCTGGCTCAATCTGGAATGACACTCGTCATCGTCACACATGAAATGGGCTTTGCAAAAGAAGTGGCTGACCGTGTAATTTTTATGGATGACGGGAAAATTGTAGAGGATGCAAACCCAGTACAATTTTTTGAATCACCATCTTCACAGCGTGCGCAAGACTTCTTACAAAAAATATTATAAAGAAAAAAGAGAAGGAGACTTAACATCTCCTTCTTTTTTTGATTATAATGGGGAAAGTAAAAAAAGTTCATCATTTCACAAAAGTGAATGGAAACAAGACAGAAAAGAGTGAATCACATCATGTTTAAAATCGGCTACCGAACGCTGAAAACAGCATTAGGAACAGCGATCGCTATTTATATTGCACAATTGCTTGGCTTGCAAAATTATTCAGCTGCCGGGATTATTACGATCCTGTGTATTCAGGTGACAAAGAAAAGATCCCTCTTAGCATCGGGAGCCCGCTTTGCAGCATGCAGTCTCGCTATTTTATTTTCTTATTTATTTTTCGATCTGATTGGGTATCATCCTTTTGTGATCGGTTTGATGCTGCTTGTCTTTATTCCGACAACGGTTCTGCTTCGAATTAAAGAAGGGATTGTCACAAGTTCAGTCATCATCCTCCATTTATACATGTCTGGCGGGATTACCCTGCATCTCATTTGGAATGAACTGCTGCTGATTACCATTGGTGTTGGGGTAGCGCTGATTATGAACCTGTATATGCCTAGTGTTGATAAAAAGCTCAAACGCTACAGCGAACAGATTGAAGCCAACTTTGCTAAAATCTTTGAGGAAATCGAGCAATACTTAATGACAGGGAAGCAAGACTGGACAGGAAAAGAAATACCAGAGACACATCAATTGATTAAAGAAGCAAAAGCTCTCGCATATCGTGATGTTGAAAACCATGTATTAAGACATGAAAACCTGTACTATCATTATTTCAACATGAGACAAAAGCAATTTGAAATCATTGAGCGTGTGCTGCCCAAAATTACGTCGATTTCCGTCACAACGGAGCATGGACAAATCATTGCAGAATACATTAGAGACTTACGCGAACATATTCACCCAGGGAACACAGCGCATAAGTTTTTAAGACGTCTCATTGATATGAAAGAAGAGTTCGACGCACTTCCGCTCCCGCAAACACGAGAAGAATTTGAGGCAAGAGCGGCACTCTTTCATTTCCTCGGTGAAATGGAACAATATTTAGTACTGAAAAGCTATTTTAAAGGGATGAAAGAATAGAGACGCATGAGTTCCTCCTTCATTGGTCAATCTAATGAAAAAGGAGGAGCCTATGCGTCTTTTATTTTATACCGTACTGACCATGTCCCTTTCACCAATCTGGCCGCTTGGACAAAACCCACTGCCAGGAGACCCATTTATCATTATTAATAAACAAACAAATGAACTTGCCTTTATTGATCAAGGGAAAATTCAAAAAGTATATCCTGCCTCTACAGGAAAAACAGCAGATTTAACGCCAGAAGGTGAATTTACCATTATGATCAAAGCGAAAGATCCCTATTACAGAAGAAAAAATATTGAAGGCGGTGCGAAGAATAATCCTCTTGGACGAAGATGGATTGGATTTGATGCACGAGGAACAGATGGTAGAACCTATGGAATTCATGGAACAAGTGATGAAACTTCGATTGGGAAATTTATCACGGCAGGCTGTGTGAGACTTCATAATCAAGATGTAGAGCTGCTGTTTGATCAGCTTCCAATTGGAACAAAGGTATGGATTACAAAATCAAGTGCTTCCTTTGAAACGCTTGCCAAAGACAAACAGGCCATTCGTTGATATCGCGAATCACCTGCTTGTCTGCTTTTATTCAATCCTTATAAAAAGGCTGCTGCTCCTGCTAAAAGTGAAGAAACTAACAGCAGGCTAATCATAAGCAATACCATAAATTTCATGAATTTTTGAGACATATCGCACCCCTATAACCGAAGATTTTTGCGACAAGCGCAGTTGTCTTTATTTTATCTGGTTTTTTCATATGCGACAAGTGATCAGCAAAGGAAGTGAACGGATGACACAAATCGATCATATTGCCATTGCCGTCTTTTCTATTAAAGAAACATCTCAAACGCTTCATCAGCTATTTAACTGGCATTTTTCAGACATACAAGAGATTCCTGAGCAGGAGATTAAAGCATCCTTCGCTTCACTTGATGATCTGTACATTGAATTAATTGAGCCGATGTCAGCACGCAGCAAACTACATAATTTCTTAACAAAAAGAGGAGAGGGGCTTCATCATATTGCGCTAAAGTCGGGTGACATTCAAGCTGATCTTAGCCGTCTCGATCACCTTGGCGTGCAGCTTCTCCAAAAAAAAGCACAGACGGGCGCCAGTGGAAAGCAAATTGCATTTATTTCACCTAAAGAAACGTCAGGTGTGTTATTTGAATTGTGCGAGTCCTTGAAAGGAGAGAAACATAGTGATGAATGAATCGTTCAATGACTTGTCTGAATGGCGAAAGAAAGCGTTAATGGGCGGCGGCGAAAAAAGAGCAGCGGCTCACAAGAACAAAGGAAAGCTGACGGTTCGAGAGCGGCTTCATGAACTTCTTGACGAGGGCAGCTTGATGGAAATTCAGTCATTTGCAACAGGCAATCTGTCAGAGCATGTTGGTGACGGTGTCGTCATTGGAACGGGACTCATTCATGGAAACCCTGTCTGTGTTTATGCACAAGATGCAACAGTATATGGGGGCTCTTTAGGCGAAATGCATGCGAAAAAAATAGCCTCTTTAATGGATCTGGCCGCTAAAAATCAGATACCAGTCATCGGTCTAAAAGACTCAGGTGGTGCGAGAATTCAAGAGGGTGTGGTATCATTAGAAGGATACGGACAGATTTTTAAACGGAATGTGCTGTACTCTGGTCGAATCCCGCAAATATCTGTTATTTTAGGTTCATGTGCTGGAGGTGCAGTCTATTCTCCTGCATTGACTGATTTTGTCTTCATGACAGAGCAAACAGCTCATATGTTTTTAACCGGTCCGAAAGTAATAGAAAAGGCAACAGGAGAAACGGTCTGTCCTGACCGTCTTGGCGGTGCAAGTGTTCAGCATCAGACAAGCGGGAATGTGCACTATACTGGGAAAGATGAGAAGGACGTGTTAAAAGCGGTTCGAACTCTTTTAACGTACATACAAACGAAACAACAGGCTGTCATGCATGCTGGGGCACGAAAGCACGATTCCGCCGATCCAGGCAGAATTCTGCCAAAGGATCCATCACGCACCTATGATGTCAAACAAGTGGTGACAGCGATAACCGATCCAGACTCATTCTTTGAAACGCAGCCTTGTTTCTCAAAAAATATTGTCACAGGTTTTGCCAGATTACAAGGAGCCTCTATTGGTGTTGTTGCCAATCAGCCAAAGGTGCTGGCAGGCAGCCTTGATCTTGACGCTGCCGATAAAGCGGCCAGGTTTATTCGATTTTGCGATGCGTTTCATATTCCGATCTTAACCCTTGTAGACGTTCCAGGTTTTTTACCAGGGGAGAAAGCTGAGCATGCAGGAATTATCCGCCACGGTGCAAAGCTTTTATATGCGTATGCTGAAGCAACCGTTCCCAAAATCACTGTGATTTTAAGAAAGGCGTTTGGCGGTGCTTATGTCGCGATGAATAGCAAGGGCTTAGGCGCTGACTTTGTTTATGCATGGCCAGAGGCCGAAATTGATGTCATGGGGAAAACGTTCGCAGACGAAATCGTTCATCCTGCTTCGCGCGAGTCTGAAAACAAACCAAGTGTATGGAAAGCGGCTCAGGCAGGTCTGATAGACGATATTTTTATGCCAGCTGAAACGAGAGAGCGATTGATCCGCTCATTTGATTTGCTTCGCAGTAAGGAAGAAGATAGACCGTTAAAAAAGCATGGCAACATGCCGCTATAAGAGGAGGAGCATCATCATGATCAATGAAAAACGCTTACTAGACGAATTTTTAGAATTAGTTCAGGTTGATTCAGAAACAAAACACGAAGAGAAAATTGTTGAAGTATTAAAAGAAAAATTCTCGCAGCTTGGTCTTAAAGTGGTTGAAGACGATTCAAAAGCGGCAACAGGCCACGGTGCAGGCAACCTTGTCTGCACATTAGAAGGGAACCAAGAGGCAGATACGATTTATTTCACTTCTCATATGGATACAGTTGTACCGGGAAATGGCGTAAAACCAGTCATTGAGGACGGCTATGTGAAAACAGATGGAACAACCATTCTTGGTGCTGACGATAAAACAGGACTTGCTGCTATGTTTGAAGCGATCCGTGTGCTGAAAGAGAAAAATTTACCGCACGGGAAGATTGAATTTGTGATCACGGCAGGCGAAGAATCAGGACTTGTTGGAGCAAAAGCGTTAGACCCAAATTTGATGACAGCGAAATACGGCTATGCCCTTGATTCAGATGGCAAGGTCGGTACGATTATCGTAGCTGCACCAACACAGGCAAAAGTACGCGCAACGATTTACGGAAAAACCGCTCACGCAGGTGTCGCACCTGAAAAAGGCGTGTCTGCGATTACTATTGCATCAAAAGCAATTGCCAGCATGCCGCTTGGCCGGATCGATGAAGAAACAACGGCGAATATCGGCCGTTTTGAAGGCGGAACACAAACGAATATTGTGTGCGATCAAGTCGATATTTTGGCGGAAGCACGCTCTTTAGAACCAGCAAAAATGGAAGCTCAAGTAGCGAAGATGAAAGAAGCCTTTGAAAAAACCGCTAAAGAAATGGGCGGAAGTGCCGATGTACAAATTGACATCATGTATCCAGGCTTCAAATTCTCACACGGCGATCAAGTCGTAGAAGTGGCGAAAAAAGCGGCAGCAAAAATTGGCCGTCCTTCAGAACTGCAGACGAGCGGCGGCGGCAGTGATGCAAACGTCATTGCAGGCAACGGCGTCCCAACTGTCAACCTAGCTGTTGGATATGAAGATATTCATACGAAAAATGAGAAAATGCCGATTGAAGAATTAGTCAAAACAGCTGAAATGGTTCTCGCCATTATCGAAGAAACGACAAATCCATCGTAAAGGCAGGAGACTCTGTGAGCGCGCAAAAGATTATTATTTTTCAGGTGGGGCAAGAGGAGTTTGGCATTAGTGTAGAGCATATTCGTTCGATTGAGAAGGTCCCTTACTTACAAGAAGTATCGAACCTTCCAAAAGAAATTAAAGGGCTGATGTCATTAAGAGGAGAGGTCATTCCTGTCAGTGACACAGGTGTGATGCTTCACGGAAAGCCTCTTGATGTAAACGAGCAGTCAAAGGTGCTGCTATTTGAAGTAAACGATCAAATGATTGGCTGTCTTGTCTCAGATGCAAAAGATATTATCGATATCGAGCAAAGCGAGATCAAGCCATTTCATATGAACACGAAGGCCTCTGAATATTTCTTCGGCGTTGTGGAGAGAGAAAACAAAATGATTTTACAAGTGGACCCAAATAAGTTCCTTGGGAAAATTGAGGACCTCGATCAATTGCCAGACCGGTTGAAAGAAGAATTGGCATAATGAAAAGCCCCTTATCTTTAGATAAGGGGTTTATTTTTATTCAGCAGCTGGTTTGACTTGTTCGTTAGCCGCAGCTTTCGTTTTTGATTTTTGGTACATGACATTTAAAATAATCGTTTGAATCGTGAGTAGTAGTCCGCTTGTCATCCAGTATAAAGGAAGAGCAGCGGGTGCATTAATTGAAAGAAACAGCATCATGATCGGGAAAATCATGCCCATCACTTTCGCCTGCTTCAGCGCAGCCTCTGTCTGGGTGCCTGATTGCTTCGCATATTTTTGCGTGACATAAAATTGTAAGAAATACATAGCCCCTGCAAATATCGCCACCAATAAATCGGTTTGTCCTAAATTAAACCATAAGAACGTATGAGTTGCGATCTCAGGTGTTGAGCGGATTGCTGAGTAAAAGCCAAGAACAATTGGAATTTGAATCAGCATCGGCAGACAGCCCATGGCAAGCGGGTTCACATTGTTCTCTTTATATACTTTCATCATTTCCATTTGCAGTTCTTTTTGTTTTTCAGGTTCTTTCGTTTTCTTCAATTTGTTTTGTATTTGGTCAATCTGAGGCTTCACCAGTGCCATTTTTTCCTGCATGACTCTTTGCTTCTTAAATTGATTCGCAAAAAGCGGGAAAATCAGCAGGCGAACAATCAAGGTGACGAACATAATCGATAAACCATAATCATCATGAAAGAAGTTCGCAAGCCAAATGATCAGCTCAGAAAAAGGCTGAACAAAATAATGATGGAAAAACCCATCAGAGCTCGTATTCGTTTGCGCACTCGCTGCAAATGCAGGTGACGCAATCATCATCAAACATAAAGTCGTAAAAACAGTCAATAAACGTTTCAATTCGTTTCCTCCTCATGATTAAAAAAATTTAATTAGCGAGAGGAAGCGAATGGTCTTCATCATCATTAGATGATCTTTTCATTCGAATGACTTTACTAATCCAAGTTGTAATGCGATCATATATGATAAACAGAAAGTCTGTTCGATTCAAGCAAGATGCGTCCAACTCTTCCAAACGATGCCCACCAAGGTGTTCGTTCATACGGCAGTCTTTTAGTAAAAACGCAATGCCGATGGCCGTCAGCGCTGGAAGAATAATCGTAAAGAATTCAACAAGGAAAAAGACTTCATTGAATGTATCAATAATCATGATTATCACATCCATTTCATTACTCACAGTGTACTATACACATGGTTAAATGTCTAACAGAACCGCGTGTTTTCTCCATTAAATAAAACTCCTTATTCTGTATAAAATAGTAAATGTCATCCAAACTTCATATTTCCTATCCTATAATGAGGGGGATGAAAAGAAATGGAGGTTTTGAATATGACAAGTATTTACCCAAAGTTTCGAGCAGCTGCGGTACAAGCAGCACCAGTCTATTTAAATTTGGAAGCAACCGTTGAGAAATCATGTGACCTGATTGACGAGGCAGCTTCAAATGGTGCAAAGCTTGTGGCATTCCCAGAAGCATTTTTACCAGGTTATCCTTGGTTTGCTTTTATTGGTCATCCAGAATATACAAGAAAGTTCTATCATGAATTATATAAAAATGCAGTTGAAATCCCTAGCTTAGCCATTCAAAAAATCAGTGAAGCAGCAAAAAGAAATGAAACGTACGTTTGTATATCATGCAGTGAAAAAGATGGCGGCTCTCTCTATTTAGCTCAGCTTTGGTTTAATCCAAATGGGGATTTAATAGGAAAACATCGGAAAATGAGAGCTTCTGTAGCAGAAAGACTCATTTGGGGGGATGGAAGTGGCAGTATGATGCCAGTGTTTCAAACTGAAATTGGAAACCTGGGCGGATTGATGTGCTGGGAGCATCAAGTCCCGCTAGATCTTATGGCGATGAATGCCCAAAATGAGCAGGTACATGTAGCCTCTTGGCCAGGTTATTTTGATGATGAAATATCAAGCAGATATTATGCCATCGCGACACAGACATTTGTGCTGATGACATCATCTATATATACGGAAGAAATGAAAGAGATGATTTGTTTAACGCAGGAGCAAAGAGATTACTTTGAAACATTTAAGAGCGGGCATACGTGCATTTACGGGCCGGATGGGGAGCCGATCAGTGATATGGTTCCAGCTGAAACAGAGGGAATTGCTTACGCTGACATTGATGTAGAAAGAGTCATTGATTACAAGTATTATATTGATCCGGCTGGACACTACTCCAATCAAAGTTTGAGTATGAATTTTAATCAACAGCCTACTCCGGTTGTGAAACAATTATATCCTCAAAAAAATGAAGTATTCACATATGAGGACATTCAATATCAACATGGTATACTTGAAGAAAAAGTGTAAATGAACGTGAAACCTTCTCTTTTTTAGAGAAGGTTTTTTTGAGGAAAGATGAAATAAATCAATGTATAATCAAAAATAGCTGATCAAAATTCAGGTAGATAAGAAAATGGGGTTATGCCAATGTCAAATATTATTTTTCATATAGACATGAATGCTTTTTATGCCAATGTAGAAATGGCGTATGATCCTTCTTTGCGAGGGAAACCTTTAGCTATCAGCGGAAATGCAAAAGAGCGTAAAGGGATTGTTGTGACGTGCAGCTACGAGGCGAGAGCATTAGGTGTGAAGCCCCCGATGCCCTTGTGGGAGGCGAAGCGGCTATGTCCGGGACTCATTGTCCGCACACCGAACTTTGACCGGTACCGCAGCTCCTCACAAGAGATGTTTACAATACTAAGAGAATACAGTGATTTAGTCGAACCTGTATCGATTGATGAGGGCTACATTGATTTAACGCATACGCCATATGCCGAACATGCGGTAAAAACGGCTCATGATATTCAAACAAGGCTAGTAGAGGAGCTGATGCTTCCTTCAAGTATCGGCATTGCACCGAATAAATTTTTAGCGAAAATGGCGTCTAATTGGAAAAAGCCAATGGGAATCACCATATTGCGTAAACGAGATGTTCCGAACATGCTTTGGCCGCTACCTGCTGGTGACATGCACGGGGTTGGACAAAAAACGGCAGATAAATTGAAAACCATCGGAATTCATACTATAGAAGACTTAGCGAAAGCGAATGAGTATACGCTAAAAGAATTGCTTGGCATTAATGGACCGAGATTAAAGCAAAAGGCGAATGGTGAACATGACGGCATCGTGGACCCAGAAAGAATATACGAATTTAAATCCGTCGGCAATTCATCCACTCTGCCTCATGATTCGGATGATTCAGATGAACTTGTCACGTTAATTGATAAGCTGTCACAATCTGTGAGTGCAAGGTTAAAGAGAAAAGAAGTGATGGCGAATCGGCTGCTCATCATGATTCGGTATGCAAGCTGGAAAAATATCACGCGAAGTATCATGCTCACAAATCCAACGGATCGAAAGGAAGACATATTTGAAGCGGCAAAACAGTTATTCCTGAAACATTGGAATGATCAGCCAGTGAGGCTCTTAGGTGTAACGGGGACAGACCTAGTCGAACGAAAAGCAGCCGTTAAACAGCTTGATTTATTTTCATATACAGAAGATGCAAAAGAAGAGCCCCTCCAAACCATTTTAGATGGACTGAAAGAAAAATATGGAAAACCATTGGTGCAAAGAGGGATCACCATTAAGGAAAAAGAGAGTAAAACAAGCGGGACAAGTTTTAATAAAGATTTTTTTCAGGACGAAAGAGGAAATGACTAGCCTGAAAACTTGATAAAAGAGGTGATGTTGTGGTAATTTCAAAGGGTACATCATTTCAGCAGTAATCAATATAGTGTGTTAGAAGGGACGTCAGAATTATGTCAAAACAACAAATCGGTGTGGTTGGACTAGCCGTTATGGGGAAAAACCTTGCCCTCAATATTGAAAGCCGCGGTTTCTCCGTATCCGTTTATAACAGATCTAGCAGCAAAACAGAAGAGTTTCTTCAAGAAGCAGAAGGAAAAAACGTTGTTGGCACATACAGCATCGAAGAATTTGTTCAGTCGCTTGAAACACCGCGTAAAATTCTTTTAATGGTAAAAGCTGGTGCAGCAACAGATGCAACCATTCAATCATTACTTCCTCACCTAGAGAAAGGTGACATTTTAATTGATGGTGGAAATACATATTACAAGGATACACAAAGACGTAATCAAGAGCTTGCAGAAAGTGGCATTCACTTTATTGGTACAGGTGTTTCCGGCGGTGAAGAAGGCGCGCTAAAAGGTCCTTCCATCATGCCAGGCGGTCAAAAAGAAGCGCATGAGCTAGTGAAACCAATTTTAGAAGCGATCTCTGCGAAAGTAGATGGCGAGCCTTGTACAACGTATATCGGCCCAGATGGAGCAGGACATTATGTCAAAATGGTTCATAACGGTATCGAGTACGGAGATATGCAATTGATCTCTGAATCATACTTTATCTTGAAGCATGTTGCTGGATTGTCAGCAGGGGAGCTTCATGAAGTATTCTCAGAGTGGAATAAAGGCGAGCTTGACAGCTATTTAATCGAAATTACAGCTGACATTTTCACAAAAGTGGATGAAGAGACAAACCAGCCGCTTGTGGATGTGATCTTAGATAAAGCTGGTCAAAAAGGAACTGGAAAATGGACAAGCAAAAGCTCACTTGATCTAGGTGTCCCGCTTCCAATCATTACTGAGTCTGTTTTTGCGCGCTACATTTCAGCAATGAAAGATGAGCGTGTGGAAGCAAGTCAATTGATCCAAGGTCCTGAGCCTGCGCAATCAGCTGAGAATAAACAAGAGCTGATTGAAGCGGTTAGAAAAGCCCTATTCATGAGTAAAATCTGTTCTTACGCACAAGGCTTTGCGCAAATGAAAGCAGCGTCTGATGAATATAACTGGGATTTAAAATACGGTGAAATTGCGATGATCTTCCGCGGCGGATGTATCATTCGTGCAGCCTTCTTACAACAAATTAAAGAAGCATATGACCGTAATCCTGAACTGAAAAACCTATTGCTTGATCCATACTTTAAGGATATTGCTCAAAACTATCAATCATCACTTCGTAAAGTCATTTCACTTGCAGTTGAACAAGGAGTTCCTGTTCCTTCATTCTCAAGTGCACTTGCTTACTTTGATAGCTATCGCACAGCTGTCCTTCCAGCGAATTTAATTCAAGCACAGCGTGACTATTTCGGTGCACATACGTATGAGCGCACAGATAAAGAAGGCGTATTCCATACTGAATGGATGAAATAAACAGAACGACTGAAAAACCTTACCTTTGGTAAGGTTTTTTTGTTTGCATATTTTCGGCTAAAAATGAGAAAAAGAGGGATGCTATGTAAAAAAGACAAGAAAGTAGGGATAGAAGTGGGCATCTTATATGCACTTCTCCCAGCGATATTTTGGGGAAGTATTGTTCTCATCAGTGTCAAACTAGGCGGGAATGCGTATCAGCAAACCCTCGGCATTACGCTCGGCGCGTTTTTATTTTCGATTGTAGCTTTTTTCATCAAGATGCCAGAGCTGACACCGCTTATATTTGCGGTTTCCGTCATTTCAGGCATTTTTTGGAGTATTGGACAAATGAATCAGCTTTCAAGTGTCGCTTTTCTCGGCGTGTCTAAAGCGGTTCCTTTATCAACGGGCATGCAGCTTGTGAGCACGACCCTATTTGGCGTCATGGTCTTCAAAGAATGGCAGACAATGACGGTCATACTCATTGGTTCCTGCGCCATTTTACTGATCATTGCAGGTGTTGTCATGACATCGCTCGGTCAAAAAAAGAACGGCGGCGAGAATGGCAGAGGCAATTTTAAAAAAGGGATCATTATTCTACTCATATCCACCGTCGGCTACGTCGGATATGTTGTCATTTTAAGATGGTTTGATATTGATGGCTGGTCTGCACTCGTCCCGCAATCTGTCGGCATGCTGCTTTCATCCTTAGCGATTAGTTTAAAGCAGGATCCATTTAGTAAATATACGTTTAGAAATATCATTGCCGGTCTTGTTTGGTCAACAGGAAATCTTGGTCTGCTTTTGGCCATTCCATTAATTGGCGTAGCCGTAAGCTTTTCGATGTCACAAACAGGGATTGTTATCTCAACGCTAGGCGGCATTTACTTATTAAAAGAGAAAGCATCGAGAACAAGCTTTGTCATTGCAGGCTGCTTGATGATTATTGCAGGCGGTGTGCTGCTAGGCTTTACAAAATAGGAGGTTACACGAATGTATCCAGATTTAGAAGGAAAAACAGTTGTAATTACAGGCGCAGGTACAGGAATTGGCCAAGCGATGGCACGCCGATTTGGACAAGAAAAAGCCAATGTGGTGATCAATTACTTCTCCGATAAAGAAAATCCGGATGACACCATTGCAGAAATTCAAAAACATGGCGGACAGGCTGTGAAAATCAAGGGAGATGTATCAAAGGAAGAGGATATGCAGGCGATGATTAATAAAGCTGTTGATACATTCGGCAGTCTTGATGTGATGATCAATAACGCAGGCATTGAAAATGAAGTGCCTTCCACCGAAATGACACTGGATAATTGGAACAAAGTGATGTCTACCAATTTAACAGGTATGTTTCTAGGATGCCGTGATGCACTGAGGTATATGACAGATCATGGGATAGAAGGCTCGATCATTAATATGTCGTCGGTTCATCAGCAAATTCCTTGGCCTCATTTTGTGCATTATGCAGCTAGTAAAGGAGGCGCCAAGCTTTTGACAGAAACATTGGCGCTTGAATATGCCCCTAAAAAGATCCGTGTGAACAGCATTGCACCAGGCGCCATTGATACCCCGATTAATGCGGAGAAATTCGATGATCCAGCCTTGAAAAAAGGCGTGATTGAGCTGATTCCAATTGGCTATATTGGAAAGCCGGAAGAAGTGGCAGCATGCGCTGTCTGGCTGGCATCAAAAGAAGCAAGCTATGTTACGGGCCTAACGTTATATGTAGACGGCGGCATGACAAAGTATCCTGGGTTTCAGGCAGGAAAAGGATAATATAAAAAAAGAGCGTAAAATACGCTCTTTTTTATATTAAATACAGACAAATAAAATTAAATGTCTAGACATTTAAAAATAAAAATATATAATATTAATTGGAAGCGCTTTTATTACAACAATGGGGTGAGAGAAATGAAACGTATTTTATTAGCATGCAGTTCAGGAATGTCTACGAGTTTACTAGTGACAAAGATGAAAGCACATGCCGATTCAATTGGGGACGAAGCAGAAATTTGGGCAGTTGGGCAAGATCAAGCGAGAAAAGAAATGGCGAATGCGGATGTTGTGTTAATCGGACCGCAAATGAGCTTTTTAAAAGGAGACCTGCAAAAAGAAGCAAAAAAATACGGAATTGAGGTAGAAGTCATTGATATGCAGGCGTACGGGCTTGCTGATGGACAAAAAGCGTATGAACAGGCACTTACACTGATGGGGGAATCTTAAAGGATGGAAAAGAAAACACTCGAAGGGCTCACGGAGGAACAGGTCAGCTTTCAATTGATTTTACACAGTGGGAATGCACGCAGCAAATTGCTCGAGACTCTGAAACAATATCGAGAAGGTCTAGAAGAACAGGCTTTTGGTCTCATGAAAGAAGCGGAAGAAGATTTACGGCATGCACATGACATCCATTTTCAACTCGTACAGAAGGAGGCAGGAGGAGAAACAACATCCTTTTCCTTACTGCTCATGCACGCCGAAGATCACTTAATGTCGACCATTACCATCAAGGAGCTTGTGGGAGAGCTCCTGCCGATATTCCAATCGCTGAAACAATAAAGGGTGTAAACAAGGGGGGAAACCAATGTTTGATAAAATAAGTGCCATTTTGGTTCCGATTGCTGGGAGATTGAACAACAACCGCTATTTAGGCGTATTACGGGATGCCTTTATGCTTGCGTTCCCGCTCACCATCTTTGGTTCCATTATGGTTGTGCTGATGAATTTGCCATTTTTAGATAAAATCATGAGTAAAACCGTACTGGAAGGCGTCCAGTCTGCACTGAATATCGCACCGAGTGCGACCATCAGCATTATGAGTGTGTTTGTTGTATTTGGGATCGGCTACTATTTATCAAAAAGCTATGATGTAGAAGCTGTCTTTGGCGGCGTGATTGCTTTAGCCTCTTTCTTGCTTCTAACTCCGTTTTTACTAGAACAAGAAGGCGGTGCAACGATTGCAGGCGTCATCCCAGTCGATCGTTTAGGTGCAAAGGGGATGTTCCTAGGAATGATCACAGGCTTTTTATCTGCTGAAATTTATCGTTATTTTGTCCAGAAGAAATTTGTGATCAATATGCCGCAAGGGGTTCCGCCAGCTGTTTCCAAGTCTTTTGCTGCACTGATCCCGGCTACTTTGACACTTACAACCTTTTTATTAATTAATATCATCATTACACAAGGCTTCAAAACAAATATGCATGATCTGATTTATCATGCAATTCAGGCGCCGCTTGTCGGTCTTGGAAGCGGTATCATTCCGACGTTGATCGCTGTTTTCTTTATACAAATTCTTTGGTTCTTTGGGCTCCACGGCCAAATTATTATCAACTCTGTCATGGATCCGATTTGGAATACATTATCCATTCAAAACCTAGAGAGCTATACAAAAACAGGTGAGGTTCCTAATATCATCAGCAAGCAGTTTATTGAAATCTATACGGTTGGAATGGGTGGAACCGGTATGACGCTTGCTGTTGTATTTACCATTTTAATTTTCCTGAAAAGTAAGCAATTAAAACAAGTAGCCAAGCTCGGCTTAGGACCAGGATTATTTAACGTCAATGAACCGATTATCTTCGGTTTACCAATTGTTATGAATCCGCTTATTCTGATTCCGTGGATTTTGGCGCCAATGGTCATTACATGTATTACTTATTTTGCGATGGCATCAGGCATTGTACCGCCGCCTACAGGCGTGAATATCCCGTGGACAGTACCGATCTTTATTAGCGGAATGATGGCGACTAATTCACTAGCTGGCGGTCTGCTTCAGTTATTTAACCTGATGATTGTGTTTGTCATTTGGTTCCCGTTCCTGAAATTTATTGACCGGATGAATGTGAAAAATGAAAAAATAACGACAACAGAAAATACGAAGACAGCAAACATCAAAGGTGAAGGAGACTCAATACATGTCGATGGAAACTAACAAGCAATCATATACATTCCCAGAAGGTTTCTGGTGGGGATCTTCTGCTTCGGCGACGCAAACAGAAGGGAGTGTCCCCGGAGATGGAAAGGGACCGAACATTTGGGATCATTGGTTTGAACAAGAGCCTACTCGTTTTTTTGATGGCGTAGGGCCGAACGTGACATCTCAATTTTATCGAAAATATAATGAAGATATCCGTCTAATGAAAGAAATTGGCCACAATTCATTTCGGTTGTCGATTTCATGGTCACGTCTTTTACCTGAAGGAACAGGTGCCGTCAATGAAGAAGCTGTGTCCTTTTATAATGATGTAATCAACGAACTGATTGCACATGATATCGAGCCATTTGTGAACCTATACCATTTCGATATGCCAATGGCGCTGCAGGAGAAAGGCGGCTGGGTGAACAGACAGGTGGTCGACGATTATGTCAGCTATGCGACATTATGCTTCCAATTATTTGGTGACCGGGTGAAAAAATGGTTTACCCATAACGAACCGATTGTCCCTGTAGAAGGCGGATATATGTATAGCTTTCATTATCCAAACGAAGTCGATTTCCAAAAGGCTGTGCAGGTCGGTTTTCATGAACTGTTATCAAATGCGAAGGCGATTGCGGCTTATAAAGAGATGCAGCAAGACGGTAAGATTGGCATCATCTTAAACCTGACCCCTTCGTATCCGCGAAGTCAGAATCCGCGCGATGTAGAAGCAGCAGAGATGGCCGATGCTTTCTTTAACCGCTCCTTCTTAGATCCTGCGGTGAAAGGACATTTCCCGGAAAAACTAGTAGAAGTCTTAAAGAAAGAAGGCTTTATGCCAAGTATGGAAGAAGGGGACCTTGAGCTGATTCAAGAGAATACGATTGATCTTCTTGGCATCAACTATTATCAACCAAGAAGAGTGAAAGCGAAAGAGTATATGCCGCATCCTCAAGCACCATTTATGCCGAACCATTACTTTGATTCTTTTGAGATGCCGGGAAGAAAAATGAATGTGTATCGAGGCTGGGAAATCTATGAAAAGGGCATTTACGATATATTGAAAAAAGTCCAGACAGACTATAATAATATCGAATGCTTTATTTCTGAAAATGGAATGGGTGTCGAAGGAGAAGAGCGGTTTAAGGATGAAGAAGGAATGATTCATGACGATTACCGCATTGACTTTATATCTGAGCATCTCAAATGGGTGCATCAAGCCATTCAAGAAGGAAGCAATGTGAAAGGTTATCATCTGTGGACATTTATGGACAACTGGTCCTGGTCGAATGCATATAAAAATCGTTATGGATTTGTCTCAGTTGATCTTCAAAAAGACGGGAAACGAACGATTAAGAAGAGTGGATACTGGTTTCAATCAGTTTCAAAGAATAACGGTTTTTAATCAAAATACTTGCTCTTTCCTTGAAAAGGGCAAGTATTTTTCTTATGTGACGGTAAGTGGATGAAACAAAAATGGCTGGCACCTTTTAAGCTCACATCCCTTAGTGTAGAATGAGAGGAAGGCTACAAAAACGCCATATTCCTTCTAGAAATAAGGCGCTATGAAAAAACAAGTCAGTTGGTGGTGTGAGATGAAGAAGTACGAACTCATTTCAGAAGAAATCAGAAAACGAATAGGAACAGCATATTATCCAGAAGATCAACCCATTCCAGATGAAAACTCGCTTGCCGCTGAATTTCAATGCAGCAGAATGACGATGAAGCGTGCGCTTGATCTTCTCGTTGCAGAAGGTCTGCTCTTTAGAAAAAGAGGCCACGGTACATTTATTGTAAAGGCAGCGCTCAATCAAGGGGCCATCAATGTCTCAGGCCATGAAAATAAAGGGTTCACAAAAGTCATGGCGGATAAAAACGTCACGACTCAAATCATTCACTTTGATGTCCATTTTCCAAGCGAAGAGGTGGCAGCCCATCTATCTATTGACTCAACCACACCTGTTTATGATATCATCCGGCTCCGTCTAGTGGATGAAGAGCCTTATGTATTAGAAAAAACGTTTATGCCTGTCAATCTCATTAAGGGCATAGATGAAGAGGTTCTACTTGGTTCTATCTATAGCTACATTTCAAATGATCTTCATTTAAAAGTAGCAGGAGCGCACAAGAAAATCAGAGCGGCTAAATCAGATCAGCTGGATCAGCAGTATTTGGGCTGTGACCCAACGGATCCCGTGCTTGAAGTCGAGCAGGTTGCTTATTTAAACACCGGGCGGCCGTTTGAATACTCATTTAGTCATCACCGCTATGATAAATTTGACTTTTCAACGGTTGAAATCACGAAAACAGGACGTTAAAAAAAGAGCAGAACCCCCGAGGGAGACTGCTCTTTTTTATATGGTTTTATATATTCCACCAATGATATCCATCTTTTTCTAGAAGCTCATCCGCTTCTTTCGGTCCCATAGAACCAGCAGGATAGTTTGGTTTTAATGTTTTGTTTTCTGCCCATTTCTCAGAAATCGGATCAACAAAGTTCCAAGAAAGTGCTACTTCATCCCAGTGAGCAAAGTTTGTTGCATCGCCTAGTAAGCAGTCATGAATCAGTTTTTCATATGCTTCTGGTGTATTCATGATGTCGTTATAGTTTGTTTGGTAGTCGAGTTTAATCGGTTTCGCATACGTGCCGCCATCCAGCTTGCGAGCATTCAGGTGAAGGGTGATGCCTTCATCTGGCTGAATATGAATGACAAGTAGGTTTGGATGCATGGCATTTCCGTTACCATAGTACAGGTTCATTGGAATGTCTTTAAATTGAACCACGATTTGAGTAGATTTCTTTTCTAACCGTTTTCCTGTCCGAATGTAAAATGGCACCCCGGCCCATCTAAAGTTATCAATGAGCAGTTTCCCTGCCACAAATGTTTCTGTGTTTGAGTTCGGGTCAACATTTTGCTCTTCCAAATAAGAAGGAACCTCGCTGCCATCAATCGTACCCGTATCATACTGTCCGCGGACAAAGAATTGATCGACCTCATCTTTAGAGAAAGGACGAAGAGCGCGCAATACTTTCCGTTTTTCGCTGCGGATTTCCTCTGTATTCAGTTTAATTGGCGGCTCCATTGCTAAAAGGGCAACCATTTGAAGCATATGGTTTTGGACCATATCTCTTAGTGCACCAGAATTTTCGTAATATCGAGCCCGGTCTTCAACCCCTAATGATTCACTGGATGTAATTTGAATGTTTGAGATATAACGGTTTGTCCAAAGTGGTTCAAAGATGGCATTCGCAAAACGGATAACCTCAATGTTTTGAACCATTTGTTTACCAAGATAGTGGTCAATACGATAAATTTGATCTTCTGTGAATGCATCACGAATTTCTTCATTTAATGTTTTCGCACTTGGCAGATCATGCCCAAATGGCTTTTCAATGACAAGTCGTGACCAGCCGGTTGTTTCTGATACGCCCTCACTCTTTAGGAACTTCGCAATCGTTCCGAAGAATTCCGGTGCCATAGCTAAATAGAACATGCGGTTATTTGGAATACTGTACGTATCTTCAAGGCCTGTTAGAAGCGTGTTAAGTGATTGATAGGAAGCAGGGCTTGATACGTCAAAATCGTGATAATAGAAATGTGAAATGAATTCCTCTGTTTTCGCTTCTGCATCATCAGAAGAAACAGATTCTTTTACCACAGCTCTGAGGTCCTCATGAGACCACGGACGGCGTCCAACTCCGACAACAGCGAATTGATCACCGAGCTTTCCGCTATGATAAAGTCTATGTATAGAAGGGTAGAGCTTGCGTTTGGCAAGGTCTCCTGTTGCGCCAAAAATGACAATGACTGCTTTAGGGTTATTAGTTTCTGTATTCACGAGAAGTACCTCACTTTATTCGTAGCATTGTTGTAAAAACCGAGAATGTATGTACATTTTCTTTATTTTAAAGGTTCATTGTTCGTAAAGCAAACATTTGATTCGACTTTTTCTGCTCTCGTTTCACTTTTTTCAAAAATTCCGCTGAATTCACATTTACCTTGTCTTCATGTATTCTATATGAATGAAGATATTGTATACCGGCTTTAGGAGGAAAAGTAATGGAACTGCTCTTTTTAGGAACAGGTGCAGGCATTCCTGCAAAAACAAGAAACGTCACTTGCACAGCGCTAAAGCTTTTAGAAGAAAGAAATGCAGTGTGGCTTTTTGATTGCGGAGAAGCAACGCAGCACCAAATCTTACATACAACGATTAAACCGAGAAAAATCGAGAAAATATTTATCACACATATGCACGGAGATCATGTATATGGCCTTCCGGGACTTCTTGGCAGCAGGTCCTTTCAAGGCGGGGAGGATGAATTGACGATCTATGGACCAAAGGGCATCAAGGCCTTTGTAAACGCAGCACTTTCAGCCTCGCAAACGCATTTGACATATCCGCTGCATATCATAGAAATAGATGAAGGGATCGTATTTGAAGATGATACCTTTCAAGTAGAAGCAAGAAGAGTCTCTCACGGGATTCCAGCTTACGGCTACCGGGTTGTGGAAAGAGATATGCCTGGTGCATTAAAAGCCGAAGACCTAAAAGAAATCGGTGTAAAACCTGGACCTTTGTATCAGAAGTTGAAAAATGGGGAAACCGTGACACTCGAAGATGGAAGAACCATCGATGGAACCGATTATTTGGAACCCCCTAAAAAAGGGAGAATCGTTGCATTTTCAGGAGATACCCGTTTGTGCGAGAATATAACAAGGCTTGCCAAAAATGCGGATGTGTTAGTCCATGAAGCAACATTCGGTAAAGAAGATGCAGATTTAGCCTACAATTATTATCACAGCACAACAGAACAAGCAGCGAAAACAGCACAGGAAGCAGGCGCAAAAAGGCTTATTTTGACCCATATAAGTGCACGTTACCAAGGAGAAGAGGCACTGAAACAACTGTTGAAAGAAGCCCGCGATATATTTCCGCTGACAGAAGCTGCACATGATTTCTCTTCTTTCCCCATTGAACGCACCCTGTAAAAATTGGATGAATCGTCAAAAAAAGTTGTGTGATTTTTTTGATATTTATGATGACGCTCTTTTTCAGGTAGTGGTAAAATGGTGAAGAAAAAACAAATGACGAATCAAACTATGAAGAATACGGGAGGCACAATCAAAGATGAGCGGTTTTACAGCATTAAGTGAAGCAGAATTGAATGACCTATATGTGGCACTACAAAATGAGTATGAAACTTACAAAAGTAAAAACTTGCACTTAGACATGTCTAGAGGGAAGCCTTCACCAAAACAGCTCGATTTGTCTATGGGCATGCTCGATGTTGTGACATCAAAGGATGCAATGACAGCTGAAGATGGCACAGATGTGCGAAACTATGGCGGCTTGACAGGCCTTCCTGAAACGAAGAAATTTTTTGCAGAAGTTCTGAATTTAAAGCCAGAACAAATCATCATCGGCGGTAACTCAAGTCTGAATATGATGCATGATACCATTGCACGTGCGATGACTCACGGCGTATGTGACAGCAAAACACCTTGGGGAGAATTGCCAAAGGTAAAATTCCTTGCACCAAGCCCAGGGTATGACCGTCATTTTGCCATTTGTGAGCTATTTAACATAGAGATGATCACGGTCGATATGAAGGCTGATGGACCTGATATGGATCAGGTAGAAAAATTGGTCGCAGAAGATGAAGCGATTAAAGGCATTTGGTGTGTACCGAAATATAGCAATCCAGACGGCATTACGTATTCAGATGAAGTCGTTGACCGCCTAGCTTCAATGAAAACAAAAGCAGACGACTTCCGAATTTTTTGGGATGATGCATATGCAGTCCACCATCTAACGGATACACCTGATACGTTAAAAGATATTTTTCAAGCAGTCGAAGAGGCAGGATACCCGAACCGTGTGTTTATGTTTGCGTCTACGTCTAAAATTACATTCCCAGGCTCAGGTGTTGCTCTGATGGCGTCTAGCCCGGACAATGTGAGCTTTACTCAAAAGCAATTATCGATTCAAACGATCGGACCGGACAAAATCAATCAACTAAGACATCTTCGTTTCTTCCAAAATCCAGAAGGTTTGAAGGAACATATGAAAAAGCATGCAGCGATCATTAAGCCGAAATTTGACCTCGTTCTTTCTATTCTTGATGAGAAACTTGGCGGGAAAGACATCGCTGAATGGCACAAGCCAAATGGCGGATATTTTATTAGTTTAAATACACTTGATCATTGTGCAAAAGCTGTTGTGCAAAAAGCTAAAGAAGCAGGTGTCACAATGACAGGTGCAGGTGCAACATATCCATATGGAAAAGATCCGCTTGATCGTAACATTCGCATTGCACCAACATTCCCGGCTCTTGAAGAACTAGAGCAAGCGATTGACATCTTTACATTATGTGTTCAGCTTGTCAGCATTGAAAAGCTGCTTTCTGAAAAAAGTCAATCTGCTCCAATGGCATAAATTAAAGAAACTCCTTGACTCATAACAGGTCAAGGAGTTTTTCGTTTTAATTGGCAGTTTGATAATAGGAGACAGGTTGTTTGGCTGCGCACCATACATCATAGATGGCAAGCTGTACAATATGCGGTTCATCTTGATGAATATAGTGCGAGCTGTTCTGCGCCTGAATCCATCCGCTTTGGGATGACAAAGACAGCATGCGTTTATGAAGTCTGAGCCAAGCTTCATGCGCTGGATGAAACAATCGGCTCTTACCTGATGAAATGACAAGAAGCGGCATCATCCCATAATGGTTTTGCTCCTCTTTGATTGTGCTTAACATTTGCTGAAAGTCCTCATGCGTACATTCTGCTGTAAATTGCGTCATATATGAAGTGCGTTCTTCCTTTGATAAAAGCGGCAAGATCACCTGCTCTTGTTCCTCGCTTGCTGGGTCTAGCAGCACCATGCCAATGACATCATCTCCTCTTCGGCTTGCCCATAGCCGGCTGACAAGAGAGCCGAATGAGTGAGCGACGATGAGAAATGGCGGCTGAATATTGGCTTCTTTCAGTAGCGCATCTAAATCATCAGCGAGGTCATGCAAGGTTCTTCCTTCACAGCTCTCACTGCTCTTTCCATTTCCTAAACGGTCGTATAAGAAAACCCCAAGCTCTGGGTCAATATCACGGGCCATATTCGACCACGTATCACTAGAAATGCCGTAGCCGGCTTCAAAGATAATCGTGGCTTGCCTTTTGCCTTGACGATGTTTTGTATAAAAATGGTGTCCATCTATATGATACATTTTTTCAATCATTGCCGAATTCATTCTTCCATCTCCTCTAAGTGGTTCTTTAGCTAAAAGACGGCACAAAAGGCAGATATGTTTCTCTTAAAAACAAAAAAGATGCCTATTTCGAAAAATAGACACCCTTTTTCCTAAGAGCTTTTACCAAGCGCGATCATATTGACGCGGGCTTTCAATGGATGTACGGAGCTCTTGAGCAGCTGTTTTTGGAAAGTATGGATCGCGTAAAAATTCTCTGCCAATAAAGATCAAATCTGCACGCTGATTTCGTAAAATCTCCTCTGCCTGTACACCAGATGTGATCAGACCGACAGCTGCTGTTTGAATGCCGGCACCTTCTTTTATTTTCTCAGCGAATGTTACTTGATAGCCGGGGAATGTGTTGATTTTCGCCTGTACGACAGCACCTGAGCTGACATCGATTAAGTCGACACCTTGCTCTTTGAGCCAAGTGGCAATGCCAATATAATCTGCAATATCAAGTCCTTTTGTTGTGTAATCAGAAGCCGACACACGGACAAATAAAGGTCCGTCCCATACGGCGTTGACTGCGT
The DNA here is from genome assembly GCF_049895685.1 of Bacillus sp. DC4300-2b2. NCBI lineage: Bacteria > Bacillati > Bacillota > Bacilli > Caryophanales > Bacillaceae > Bacillus > Bacillus sp. DC4300-2b2. The sequence continues at coordinate 338,757 of NZ_JAFCSW010000003.1, read as the reverse complement.
CTACGACTTCTCTTAAGAAACGATAGCGGTTTTCTGGTGAACCGCCATAGTCGTCTGTTCGGTGGTTCGCCAGCGGTGAAAGAAATTCATTGATCAAATAGCCATGTGCACCATGAATTTCAATGATGTCAAAGCCCGCTTTTTTTGCCCGTACAGCTGCATCCTGAAACGCCTGAACGGTATCTTTGATTTGATCAACAGACATCTCGACAGGGGTTTTAGATGTTTCATCAAATGGAATGCTTGATGGTGCAAGGATGTCCCCATCAAGTTCAGCTTTACGTCCTGCATGGGCTAGCTGGATGGCTGTCTTCGTTCCGTATGCTTTGATTTGTTCGTTTAATGAAGCAAATCCTTCAATGTGCTCATCGCTCCAAATACCGAGGTCTTGATCACTAATTCTTCCCTCAGGAGATACAGCACTTGCTTCCACCATGATGAGGCCAGCCTGACCTTGTGCACGGGAAATATAATGTGTGAAGTGGAAAGGCTGTAATTTCCCATCACAGTCATAGGATGAATACATACACATCGGGGACATCACGATGCGGTTTTTCAGTGTAACACCTTTTAATGTCCAAGGTGAAAAGAGTTTTGTTTCCAAATACCTTCGCCTCCTCATGGAATTGTATAGCCGATTATAACAGCCATTCAAACTTTCGTCATAAAAGGTGCTCAAAGAATATAGCTTTTATACACGTTTTTGTATAATGGAGAGATAGAGACATCAAAGGGGGAGAACGGATGAAATGGCAAACAGAGAGTGAACTAAAGGAGCTCCTGACAGCTCTTATGCAATATGAAAGCATATCAGGTACAACAGGAGAAGTCGCGTTAGCGGAATACTTATATTATTTGCTAAGGGAACGGCCTTATTTTGAGCAGAACCCTGATCATTTGGCTTTGCATCCGATGAAAGATGGCCGGTATTATTTAACGGCACTTGTGAAGCGCAGTACGCTGCGGTGTACCGTGCTGCTTCTTAGTCACTTTGATGTAGTTGATACAGAAGATTACGGCGAATTCCAAAACATGGCATGCAAGCCTGAAGAGTTAATGGCATCCTTTTCGCAAAAAAGTGCGCTTCTTCCAAAGAGGGCAAAAGAGGACCTTGCTTCAGGCGACTGGCTGTTTGGGAGAGGGGCCATGGATATGAAAGCAGGTCTCACCGTGCAGCTTTCTATGCTGGAAAGAGCGATGACAGAAACATTTGATGGAAATGTCCTGCTCGTCACAGTCCCTGATGAAGAAGTGAATTCACAAGGAATGCTTGAGGCTGTCCCGAAACTAAAGGAGCTTAAAGAAAAGCATGACCTTGACTATACCGCGTGTTTAAACAGTGAGCCCATGTTTGAAAAGTATCCAGGGGATGAACATCATTATATGTATACAGGCAGTATAGGAAAGGTATTAGCTGGATTTTTCTGTAAAGGGATTGAAACGCATGTAGGAGAGCCATTCTCAGGCTTAAATGCGAATTTTATGGTATCTGAACTAAACCGGCTGTTAGAGCTCAATAGTGATTATTGTGAGGAAGTAGATGGTGAAGTAACACCTCCCCCTACGAACTTAATGCAAAAAGACTTAAAAGAAGCCTATTCCGTTCAAACACCTCACACAGCCGTATCTTTATTTAATGTGCTCATGATGAAACGTTCAAGTGAAGAACTGCATTGCCTTCTCTATGATACTGCGAAACAAGCCGCAGACCAAATCGAGGCCAATCTTCAGCAAAAAACAGCTGACTTTCAGCGCTTCAAACACTTTACACCCATCGATGCGAGGGTTACGGTTCTCACGTATCACGAGCTGTATCAAAAAGCCGCAGAACGCTCTGGTGAACAGGAAGTCGAGCGCATTGTCAACTATGCATTCGCCAACCGAGGTGAGCTTGGAGATCGTGATTTTTCAACGAAAATTGTCTCGGAGCTGACGACGCTTTGTAAGGAAGAAGGACCGCTGATTGTTCTATTTTATAGTCCGCCATTTTACCCTTCTGTGTCCTCAACAGAAGATCCGCATATTCAGACGACATTAAAGAAGATTCAAGAAGAGGCAAAAGAGGCGTACGGACTTGAAGTGGAGGAAGTGAAATATTTCCCGGGATTGTCTGATTTAAGTTACTTACAGCTCGAAAAGCAGGAGGTAGGTCATTACACGACCAATATGCCACTTTACCAAAAAGGCTATTCTTTACCACAAGGAGAAAAGGAAGCCCTTTACGTTCCAGTCATCAACGTGGGTCCATTAGGAAAGGACCCGCACAAATGGACAGAGCGGCTGCACGTCCCGTTCTCTTTTGGCATTTTGCCAGAATTACTAGAATCAACGATTCATGCTTTATTAGAGAAAAAGTAAGTAGATGTGATGAAGAGCCCTATCTTGATGATAGGGCTTTTGGTTGTGAATGTTCAGTCTATATTTTCATGGTTATACCAAAAGTTTCATACGTAAATTGTATTTAAAACAATAGTCCTTACAAAAAATAGTGAAAATGATTGAAATATTCAGAAAAGTCTATTATAATCAATTATGTAATTAAGTTACAATTATTCTAATTAAAAGGAGGTGATAAAAATGAAGCGTAACGAGTGGATTGCAATCTAATGAATAGAATCAATACTTACTGAAAAGAGTTTTTCGCAGAGAAGTGCTTTATTTAGCTTCTCTGTGAATTTGTATGTAGGATAAAAATAGACGAGAGTTGGGTGAGATAATTGTCAAATATGAAAAGTTATTATGATGAGCATCCGTCTTTGTGGAATTTTCTTTATCCGTTTTTTGGCCAAGCGAGCCAAGAAGGAGCACAATCTCGTGTGACAGAATTCATTCAGAAAGAGCGAACATTTCAAAAAGGGAAAAACGCTTTATATTTACATATCCCTTTCTGCGATACGATTTGTTCGTTTTGTCCTTTTATTAAATCTACGAAATATGAGCCCATTATCGGAAAATATATAGATGCTTTAATCAATGAGATGCGTATCTTATCCCAATCTCCTAATATCCAAAAAATGACGTTTGATGTGGTGTTCGTTGGTGGAGGGACTCCTTCCATAATGCCCCCAGAGCTAATCTATCGACTTTCGACCGCTATAAAAGAAAATTTCTCATTATCTGCTGATTATGAATGGACATTTGAATGTGAAGCAAAAACAGCTACGCCAGAAAGAGTGGCTGCTATGGCTGAAGGTGGAGCCAACAGAGGGAGCTTTGGTGTCCAAACATTAAATGAACACTATCGGAAAATGTTCAACTTAACGGCTAGTTTTGATCAAATCTCTCAGACTGTGGACTTAATGAGACGTCATTTCCAATCTTATAATATTGATTTGCTTTATCAGCTGCCTGGACAAACGAAAGAAGAGATGATTGAGGACATAAATGGAGTGATGGCATTAGGAAGCACAAGTATTGATACGTATCCACTAGAATATATTGCTTGTTCAAAGGGATGGTTATCAAAAATTAACAAAGGCAAGGTGCCAATGCCGCCAAATCCTAAAGAAAAATTTGAGTTTAGTGATACATTATATCGTCATTTAAAAACGAATGGCTGGCATCAAAATTATGTGTATACGTTTATGGCTCCAGAGCATCAGAATAAACGTTTTCAATATGGCGAAGTGATTTACGGAGGATATGAAGATCAATATATTGGTTTGGGAACAGGAGCGATCTCCTATATGCAAGGCATGATATGGTCAAATGAAGGAAATACGCAAAAGTATATCGAAAGCCTAACGAATCAAGAATTACCTATTGTTAAATCTAGAGAATATCATGCTTTTGATAGAAGACTCGTCTTCTTCCCTAAAACAATGAAAATAGAAAAAACGCATCTGAATCGAATGCCAAAACGTGAAGAAATCTATCGTAAACTACACCTGCTCATAATGAAAGGAGTAGTTGAAGAAGCGGAGCAATATTTTTTAATCAAAGAAGAAGCGAAGCCATGGTATCCGGCGATCTTAGTTGATCTTATACCAGAAAAAGAGAGAGAAAATTATGATCAAGCCGTGGAGTTTATGCAAAAAGAGTTAGGTTGGTACGAGTCGACTGAGGTGCTCCTCTAATGGTTTCAAAGAAAGAAACGACATCGCTATTCAAAGATCAAAATTTTGTCTGTTTCTTTATTGGGCAAAACTTATCAGCTTTTGGAGATTGGTTTAGAACGATAGCGACGATTGGTTTAATTTATGAACTTACTGGGAAAGCGACTCATCTAAGCATTCTATTTATTTGTTCCATGCTCCCTCTCATTTTAACATCTATGCTTTTGAGCCCAATTATAGATAAGTTTTCTTACAAAAAAGTTGTGATATTCGCAGATGTGGCACGTTTTATCATTGGACTGGGGTTTGTTTTAGTTGTCACAATGAATGTTACACCGTTTATCCTTTATTTATTATTGGCGTTAAATGGTGCTTTCTCTGGTATTTATCTGCCAGCTCGTTCATCTATGATACCTGAAATCATTGCTAAGGAGCAGCTTTCTAAGGGGAATAGTATACTGGCCACATCTTTTAGCGCATCGATGCTCATCGCGACAGGATTAGGCGGGTTGGTGACAGAAATTTGGTCAATTTCTACAATTTATTTAGTAGATGCGCTGACATTTTTATTATCAGCTATGCTGTTAATTCCTATTAAAGCGAAAGAAGCATCTGAAAAAAAAGAGTATGTGTCATATGTTCAAAGTTTTAAAGAAGGGATTAAAGAAATCAAAGGATCACCCAAAATTCAAAGCGCCATATGGATATTGATGTCAAGAGAGTTTGCTTTAAGCATCGTTTATGTTTTATTTAGTCTGTATATTTTAGAAGTGGCCAGAGAAGGGAATTTTGGCTTGGGCCTTGGTCATACAATTAGTGGACTAGGGCAAATTATCGGTGGACTTACACTTGCAGCGTACTTCAAAAAAGCGAAATTCTCCTTTCAATTTTATAAAAGGTGGTCCACGTTAGCGGTTATATTGCTTGCGATATTACATGCATTGTCGTATCAACAAACGACTTTTATTGGATTTTTGATTGTTGTTTTATTAGCCAATCTTTTATATAGTCCAGTCGAAGTTTTGTATTCTACTAATATTATGACCTATGCAAGCAGTCATTTAAGAGCCCGTGTTTTTTCAGTAGGTCTTGCATTATCACGCATATTTTATATTAGTGGGTTTATCCTCATGGCATTTATCGGAGATTTGATTCCTATACATGTCATCGCTATAGGGATGGCCGGGCTTGTGATAGTAGCAGGTTTAATGAACAGCTTCCTGCTACTAAAAGGAAAGCATCAAGATAAATCAAAAGTAGAAATGCATTCACTGTAAAGGGGACGTTGATTGCGTAATGGAAACTGGGAAATTAACAAAAACAGACATCATCACATCGCTTCAGGAAAGTATGCGTGAACTTGAGAAGCTAGTGGAGGCTTGTAATGATAACACACTGGATCAATCTTTGGGGGAGGGGAAGTGGTCAATCAAGCAGCTCGCCGGGCATTTGTATGACACAGAAGAAGTCTGGTCAGAGCGGATAGAGCAGGCGATATCAGATGATCAAACGTCCTTTCAATCGTATGATCCTGAAATGTATGTGAAAGAAAGAGCGTATGAATGGTATAACGCAGAGGAGATCAAAGCATTGATCAAACGGATGAAAGAGAGAAGATACAACACGCTTCGGCTATTAGAAAAAGATATATGGGAACAATCAGGCCTGCATCCGGAAGAAGGACTGATGACCGTTCAAATATTAGCTGAAACCATCGCTTTACATGAACAACATCATCTGGATCAAATCAAAGCCATCATGTCAATGAGTGAATCATCTACATGAGGAGGTGCTAATAGTGAAGCATCAAGAATTGTTAGTTGATGTGAATTTTTATCAGGCACGTGATTCTTTATTACAACAAGCCATTTCTAGTAAAGAACAGAAAGAACCGAAGTGTGAATCACGAAATTCACACCCAGTGGCCAGCGAAAAAAAATAGAGGGGTATATGTGAAAAAGCACCTGCATCAAAACAGGTGCTTTTCAAATTCATTTATACGTGCTTGCTGAAAACATTTCGTTTAATTCTGCTGCGCGTTTAGTGGCTGTTTTGACACAATCGACAACAGCTTCTTCAAATTGATAGGCAGCCAGTGTGTTCAGGCCGGCTTCTGTTGTTCCGCCTTCACTTGTGATTTCTTTGCGCAGTTCGGCAGGTTCTTTTCCGCTGTCTTGAAGCATATTGGCGGCGCCTGCAATCATTTGGCAAATGAGTAATTTCGCAGTTGCTTGGTCCATTCCAAGTTCCGAAGCACCTCGCTCCATTCCTTCAATCAAATGATAAATGAAGGCAGGGCCGCTGCCTGCGATGGCTGTTACCGCATTTAGCTGCGATTCATCTAATACGGTGACATGCCCGATTGTTTCAAACAGCTCGACGGCCTTTTTCTTTTGCTCCTCAGTCACTTCTTGACTTACGGCAATACCTGTTGCTGACTGCTGAATCGCCGCTGATGTATTTGGCATCGCACGAACGACTGCACTCTTTCCTCCAGCATAGTGTTGAATCGTTTCAATGGAAATACCCGCTAAAATAGAAATGATCAGCTGGCCATGTAAATGAGGCTGAACTTCAGAAATTCCGCTTTCTGCATCCTTCGGTTTTAAGGCAAAAACGAGAATATCTGCTTCTTCATAAATAAAGGAGCGAGCGAAATCCGTTTTAACTCCATAACGTACCTGTAATTCCTCTAATCGTTTTTCATTCGTTTTGTTTGTGACAATGATATCTTCATTCGACATCATTCCGCTTTTTAATAAACCTTTGATCATAGACTCTGCCATCGAGCCTGCACCGATAAATCCAATTTTACTCATAAGCTGCTCCTCCTTGTAGAAAATAAAAAAACCTCTCGCCTGAAAAGGACGAAAGGTTTTTCGCGGTACCACCCTCAATTAGCATGCAAACATGCATACTCAGCTCTAGTCCCTTAACGCGGGAAACGTTTAGGTTTGCCTAACAGCTCAAAGGGCAGGTTCAGCAAATAAGAGGATGGTGAAGTCTTACAGCCGGCGGACCTCACTCTCTTGCATCATTATTTTGCTTACTAATCCTTGTCATCGCGCATCATATATTTGTTGTTCATTATGCAACGATGGACAAGTTTATGTCAATAGGGGCAGTTAAAAAAATTGCCCATCTAAACCGCATGACAGTCTGCCTTTTGCAAGATACAATGAAGTAAGAAGACTGAGTCCCACAATCATGAGTCAAAAAGCAGGAGATGACATATAAAAGTGAAAGAAGACATCATTCAATTATCCATCCCGACGCCGTTTGCCGTTGGGGATGTGCATGCATATGTATTAAAAGGAGAGGCCGTAACCTTAGTAGATTGCGGGCCGATGACAGAAGAGGCAGAGTATGCCTTTGTCACGCAACTAAAGGAACATCGTTTATCGATAGACGATATTGATCAAGTGGTGCTGACCCATCATCATGCAGATCATGTCGGTCTATTGAATTTGATGAAACCTCATGTCCGTGTGATCGGGCACCAGCTAAATGAGCCGTATATTAGTCAGGATCCAGTGTTTAAGCAGCGTCAAGTGGACTTTATGACTCTTTTTTTTCAGCAGTTAGGTGTGCCGCTTCGACAAAATGAGTGTGAAAAAATGGTGAAGCAATCTTATACATATTCTTGTACTTCACATGTAGATGAGGTCATAAAAGAAGGTGATCGTTTAAGTGGGCATGAACACTTCTTTGTGATGGAAACACCCGGACACGCACAGTCTCACCTTTCCTTTCTAGACGAAAGAACGGGGAATTTTATTGGCGGCGACCTGCTTTTGACGACCATTTCCTCAAATCCGTTAATGGAAGCACCGGATGAAGGCGAGGAACGTCAAAAATCACTGCTTCAATATAAAGCATCACTCAATCGGTTATTGCGTCTGCCAATCAAGACGATTTATCCGGGACACGGTCAGCTCATCACGGCTCACCATGAATTGATCGAAGAAAGATTTAAGAAACAAGAAAAACGGGCAAACACAATGTATCAGCTGCTCAAACAAAAAGAAATGACAGCCTTTCATCTTTGCCGTAAGCTATTTCCAGTGCTATATGAAGAGGCCTTATTTTTAACGATGTCAGAGACAGTCGGTCAGCTTGATGTGCTCTTAGCGGCTGGGCAAATTGAAGAAGTTGAAAAAGACGGAATCGTCTATTACAGGGCAAACTAAGGAGTGAAACGTATGGGGCGATTGACAGGAAAAAGAATTTGGATTACAGGCGCATCTGGGGGCATTGGTGAAAAAATGGCGTACTTGGCAGCAGAAGAAGGCGCAGAGATCATTATTTCAGCAAGACGAACAGAAAAGCTTACAGATGTGAAAGAAAAAATTGTGAGCGCTGGCGGGGTGTGTCACATCGCTCAGCTTGATGTCAGTCAGCTCGAGGACATTGATCGCGCGTATGAAGAAGTGGGGCCGGTCGATATTTTGGTCAACAATGCCGGCTTTGGTGTATTCGATCTCGTCGAAGATGCGTCCATCGAAGAAATGGTGTCGATGTTTGAGGTGAATGTGTTTGGCTTAATCGCCTGCACGAAAAAGGTCATCCCTGAGATGAAGCAAAGAGGGCAGGGACATATTATCAATATCGCATCCCAGGCAGGAAAGGTTGCGACGCCCAAATCAGCCATTTATTCTGCATCAAAGCATGCTGTTCTTGGATTTTCAAACAGCCTCAGAATGGAGCTGGCAGACTCAGGTATTCACGTAACAACGGTCAATCCAGGACCGATTGCAACAGATTTCTTTACCATCGCTGACCGCAGCGGTGAATATGTGAAGAACGTTGATTTTATGATGCTCAGTGCGGACAAGGTGGCAGGCAAAGTCGTATCTGCCATGATGACGAAAAAGAGAGAGATTAATCTGCCCGGGTGGATGAACGCTGGCAGCAAATTGTATCAGTTATTCCCATTTTTATTTGAAAAAGCAGCACGCAAAGCGTTGATGAAAAAGTAACAAAAAAGAAACCGGTTTTGAACTGGTTTCTTTTTTTGATAAGGCTTCATTGCAGAAGTCTTTCTATATCCGTCTTGCCGCTTGCTGAAGCGGGTCCCATACACTGTTAAAGGGCGGTGCATAGCTAATATCTAAATCTTCAAGGTCTGTTATGGTCAGCTCTTGGTAAAGGGCAGCCGCCACGATATCGATCCGTTTATCTACACCGTTTCTGCCGATGATTTGGGCACCAAGCAAGGTATGGTCATCGCTTCTGTAGATCAGTTTCACTTTCATTTTCTGCGCTTCTGGGTAATACTTCGCGTGATCTGTACTATCAATCGTGATCACGGAGAAAGGAATGTCCGCTGCTTTTGCTTCTTTTTCTGATAAGCCTGTTCTTCCCGCTGTCACTTCCATAAATTTCATGATGGCTGTTCCAGTCACGCCTTGAAACGCCCGGTTTGTTCCTGTCATATGAAAGCCTGCGATTCTCCCTTGTTTATTCGCAGTTGTGCCAAGCGGAATATAATCCAGTGATTTTTTGATGCGGTGATAGGTCGCCGCGCAATCACCAGCAGCATAAATGTCTTTTATATTGGTTTGCATGTATTGATTTACTGCAATAGCGCCATTTTGAAGACGCTTGATTCCGGTATGATGTAAAAAGGAGGTTTGCGGAGTAACGCCGATGGCTATGATGACCATATCTGTTTGAATGGTTTGTTTGTCTGTGATAACAGCTGTGACATGTGACTTGCCTTCTAATTGCTGCACTGTTTCTCCAAGCGACACGTGAATACCCTTGGCGTCAGCCTCTTCTTTAAGGTATTTTGCCATATCGGAGTCAAAGCCCGGGCCGAGTGCTGCTCCCCGCTGAATGATATGTACGTTTTTTTCGAGCGCTTTTAAATTTTCAGCCATTTCAAGGCCGATATATCCACCGCCAATGATGGTGACATGTGTGATGTCCTTTTTTAAATGGTTCAAAATGGACAGCGCATGCGGGATGGTTTTTAATACGTGTACGCCTTCTAATGGCTGAGTGTCTAAATCCAGTGTGACAGGGCTTGCTCCTGTTGCAATTAAAAGACGGTCATAGCTTTCTGTAAAAGGTTCTTTTGTTTTTGTATGATGACCCGACACTGTTTTTTGCTCTGGGTCAATGGAGGTCACTTCGTGTAAGCATCTGGCGTCAATTCCATATTTCTCACGAAAGGTTTCAGCACTGCGTGCGATCAGCTTACTGTGATGATCAATGAGACCGCCGATCAAGTAGGGAAGTCCGCACTGTCCATATGAGAAAATCTCTCCTTTCTCAAAAGCAACAATGTGTGCATCTGGATCCTCTCTATATATTTGCATAGCGCAGCTCATTCCAGCTGCATCTCCGCCAATCATCACATATTTCATTTGGTGTGCTCCCTTCTATCTATCGTACTGAATACTCTTATTTACCCTCATATTCCTTTTTTTAATGCTTTTTTTTGCAAAAGAAGCAAACTTTAGTTGAAAAATAAAGACAGCGCCTTCATTTTAAGCTACAATCGGATTATCGTCTTTTTGGGTTACGAGTTTAGTGAAGATTGGTGGGAAAGACTTTGAGTGACACGCGACTAGATTTTAATACGCTATACACGCGCCATACGAGAGAGGCCTGGGCCGCTCTTGGAGAATATATGCCGGTATCAGTTTCAGAAGAGGAAGCGAGAGCGCTGCAAGGGTTAAATGACTATTTATCGCTTGAAGAAGTTCGAGATATTTACATACCGCTTATTCGTTTTCTAACATTACATGTCTTTGCAGAAAAACAAAAAAATCAGCATGTGAATGCCTTTTTAAACTACCCGCATCATGCCAAAATTCCCTTTTTAATTGGAATTGCTGGAAGTGTAGCTGTCGGGAAAAGCACAACGGCTCGTATCATTGAAACGCTTTTATCAAGGCTTGGAGATGGGCTGAAGGTGAGTCTTGTGACAACAGATGGCTTTTTATATCCTCAAAAAGAATTAAAGGATCGAGGGCTGATGGAAAAGAAGGGCTTCCCGGAAAGCTATGATGTCAAAGCCCTGCTGTCTTTTTTAAATGAATTAAAATCAGGTAAACAAACTGTGCATGCCCCGGTATATTCTCATCTGACCTATGATCGGCTAGAAGGGGTGTATGAAACGGTAGAGGATGCGGATATTGTCATTATTGAAGGAATCAATGTACTTCAATCACCAGCGCTGGATGATCTGAAGGATGAACCGCGTGTGTTTGTATCAGATTTCTTTGATTTTTCGATTTATGTAGACGCCGCTGAAACGCAAATTCAATCATGGTATAAAGAACGATTTCGTTTGCTAAGGGAAACAGCCTTCCAAGACCCTGAATCCTTCTTTCATCAATATAAAGATTTGACGGATGAAGAGGCAGATCAAATGGCAAGCACCATTTGGAATACTGTGAACCGCCCTAATTTATATCAAAATATTTTACCGACAAAATATCGAGCTGATCTCATTTTGAAAAAAGGTGATCAGCACAAGGTGGAAGAGATCGCCATCCGCCGGGTATAAAGAAAAAACCGCTCAAACGAGAGAGCGGTTTTTTTAATGATCTCCACTTACTTTAATAGCTACGTCTGCCGCCGATCGCTTTTTTAAACGGTAATATCCTATGAGTAAGAATGGAACGCCTGCGATGGTGATCATTGACAAGACCGTAAAAATGGAGAGGGGATGGGCTGCGCCAAAATAGTCAATGCACAGTCCGCCGACAAATGGTCCGATGACGCTGCCGAGCTGAGAAAATCCCATCGCCCCAAAGTACGACCCCTTCACTTCAGGCTTTGCAATATTGTCTACAAAAAGATCCATCATCGCAAACAGCAGAACCTCCCCAATCGTAAACACGACAATGATGAAAGCAAGCATGCCGAGACTCTGTGAAAAAGCAATGGCAAACAAACTGCCGGCAAGAAGAATATTCCCAGTGGTCAGCGACAAAATGGTGGAGTAACGCTTCGCAATCATGATGAGGGGGTATTGTACGACAATGACAACGACTGCATTTAGAGATAAAAGATATCCAAACAGTTTAGGACCATCCTCAATCATAGGTGACGCGGATAAGTATTGAGGCAGTGTTGAGCTTAAATGCGAATACCCGAACGAACATAAGGTAACGCCGATAAGGATGATGCTAAAGACCGTATCTTTTTGGATAATGGAAAGGGCTTTTTTGACGCTGATTTGTTTCATGCTTTCTGGAGCAGCAACTGGATGTTTCTGAAATTGCCAGGCCAGTGTTAAACCGTATAACAAATAAATGAAGGCAGCGACAAGAAATGGAAACGTTGTTTTCGATGACCCGAGATATAAGCCAAGCAGCGGGCCGAAGATCACACCAATATTAATGGCCGTATACCGTAAATTAAAAACAAACAACCGAATACTTGATGGGGTGACATCAGATAAGAGTGCCTTAGACGTCGGTTCAAACAGTGCCCGGCACAGTCCATTTAAAGCGTTCATGAGAAAGAAGACCCATATGGCATCTGCAAACGCAAAGCCAACAAAGACAAGTGTCCAGCCGAAGATGGATAGAAGCATGACCTTTTTCCTGCCGATTCGGTCAGAAACATAGCCGCCGTAAAAACTCGCCACGATCCCAATAAGGGAGCTGACGGCAATGATTAACCCAGCTGAAGAAGCTGAAGCCCCTTTGACTTGTGTCAAATAAACGGCCAAAAAAGGAATGCTCATGGACGTCGCCATTCGGCCGAATATGGTGCCGATGATGATCGTCCAACTAAGTGGATGTAAAGTACGTAAGTTATTTTTCATGCTGTTTCTCCCCTGAGTGTTAAGATGTTCCAATCATACATGAAAAATTGTGCAAATTAAATACACAATTTGATGGAGGAGACATCCGCCATATGACAGAGGAGCTCCGAATAGCTCGCAAATTTGGAGAGCATGTTTTTTCTGCTGATGCTTCTATGTCTTTTAAATCTGCTGATTCGTACGATCACTTAAAGACCATTTAATCAAGATCAATCGCGACAATTTGCTGTAAGGACAGGTGGAGAACATCTTCATCATTGACGATTTTTATGCGCTGCGTTTCATAATGAATGGCTTTCACCCAGCCCCAAAACTGCTGTTTCATACCTGCTGCAGCATATGTCACGCAAATCGCTTGGTCTTCTGTAATCGACTGTGTGATCAAAAAATTCATTTCCTCTAGCTGATCAGTGCTCAGCGGAGGAGGCGTGTATTCTTTTTTCTTTCGTTTTTGAGCAAGCAGCTGTTCACGGTGCTCTGGGAGCATCATTCGGCTTGATTCCCACATGATGTTGTATCCAGGTGTTAATTTATTGGGATTCATGGATGTTCGCCTCCGTTATTTGTAATGTCCACCAATTTTTTCGGCGCGGTGATACGCCTGCCCTGCACTTGTTAGTGACGAAGCGTGCAAGAGTGCAGCAGGTCCATACTTCATATGGATGGCATCAAATACTTTGCTGAGTCTGTCTTTTTTTAAATGGTGATCAAATAAACTCAGCTGATATTGGCTGTCAGGCTGCAGCTGTGAGAGAGTAATACCTACACTGCGAATGGGCTGGCCGTCCCAGTGCTGCTGGCATAGCTGAATGGCTGCGTCTGCAATATCTGTCCCGTACTGTGTGGGTGAATGGAGCTTGATTTGTCTATGAAATCCAGTCGGATGAGAAAAATCAGCGCCTCTTACGCCAACAGACACCGTTTGCCCAACATAATGCTTAAAGCGCGCCCGTCTTGCCACTTCTTCACTCAATTCAAGAATGGCGACTTTAATGTCCTCAAAGGACGCATAATCATGGGGAAGGGTCATATGATGACCAACCGCTTTTTGCTGATCATGTGTGTGAAGAGTGACCGGGGAAGGGTCGTGTCCTAAAGCTGTTCGCTGTAGAAGCTCCCCATTGATTCCCCAGCGCTTTTTTAGCCGGTCTAACGGATAAGTAGCAAGCGTCCCAATGGTACTGATGCCCATTCGTTTTAAATGTTGCTCCATTCGTTTGCCGACGCCAAATAGTTTTCCGACCGGAAGCGGCCATAAATCAGCCGCAACTCGGTCTGCACGAAGCTCATAGATGCCAGATGTGTTTTTTTTAGCAAAATGGTCACAGGCCATTTTAGCAAGTACTTTATTAGGACCAATGCCAACACGTGCGTAAATGCCCGTTTGGTTCATAATGGTCGTTTGTATATTTTGGGCGATCTCGCGGGGTGAACCGAGTAGTGTCACACTCCCCGTAATATCAAGAAACTGTTCATCAATTGAATAGGGTTCGACAAGATCTGTGTATTGTTCAAGTAGTTCTGTCATCATGACAGAAACATCAAGATAACGCTGCATACGTGGACGTACAACGACGGCTTCAGGGCATTTTTCCTGTGCTTCCCATAATCTTGATGCATTTTGTACGCCCCGTTTTTTAGCGAGCGGGCAGGCCGCAAGTACGACCCCGCTCCGCCGCTTGGGATCTCCTGAAACGATGAGCGGTACATCCTTCAAATGGGGAGCCTCCACTTTTTCGACCGACGCATAAAACGACTGCATATCCACAAGCAGAATGGCTCGTTCATTCATCATTTTCACCTCTTAGAACATATGTTCTGTATATATTTTAACCGCCAGAAGGTGAAATTGATACTGGTAAATCATTCAAAGAGAAGAGTGTAAATCCATACAAAAAAGACGAAGTGTCTCCACTTCGTCTCATCTGTGTAAAATGAGTCATTTTAAGCATGTGCCAAGTTATTGGATGTTTGGAGAGGCTCAGAACGCAAACGATAGGCCGTTAGCTTTTTCTTAGGCTTATGGGTAAACTGCCGCACCACATCCACGTGGTCATCGTAATGATACAGATAAAGGGTCACATCATGCTTGCCAAGCTTTGTTTGCATGGTAAGCGGCGTCGGTCCTTCCTGTGGATGAAGAAAACGCTCTTCGTCACCAGGATAAATATAATAGCGTTCAATAAAGATCGCATCATTAAAATGTTGAATAATTTCAGATGTTTGCTGATCATCGAGTGGACGTCCTTGAAACGTCATCGTTGTTTGATCACTTGTTACTTTTGCATGCACCGCATAACGACTAAAAAGGCGTTCAACAACACCGGAAGGCAGCGAAGTGACAAGCAGCTTTAAAAGACTAAACACAACAAGTGAAGTAACAATCCAAACCAATATCATCATCTCCAATAAACATTTGTTCCATTTCCTATATGAACCATCTTAACATAACAAAAGAATAAAGCTTTCACACAAAAAGTGAACTTTTTGAAATAAGTGTGAAGATTTAAAAGGAGATGACAGCGAAAGAACGAAGAACCAACAAAGCTGAAAGGAAAAAAGGCTGATACATCATCTTTACAAACAATCGATCAGACAGGTAGACTATTGAAACAGTTGATTTTTTGTGAAACGGTACAGCTAAAAATGGAAAGGGGCGAGGCCATCATGATACGTCAAGTGAAGCCGTCAGATTTTTATGCGGTCACATCCGTCATTCAAAGCTGGTGGGGAGGCAGAGATTTGCGCGCAAAATTGCCAAAGCTATTTTTCGAACATTTTCAGCAAACAAGTTTTGTCGTTGTTGAAGAAGGTGAACTGATCGGCTTTTTAGTCGGTTTTTTATCGCAATCGCATTCAGATGAAGCGTATATTCACTTTGTGGGGGTACATCCAGACCACAGAAAATTAAAGATTGGCAAAATTCTCTATCAAGCATTTTATGAAGCGGCTGAAAAGGAAGGAAGAACAACGATTAAGGCGATCACAGCTCCTATCAATAAAGTCTCGATTGCTTACCATACAAAGCTCGGTTTTCAGATAGAAAAGGGAGATAAAACGGTTGATGGCATTTCAGTTTTTTCAGATTACGACGGCATTCATGAAGACAGGGTGCTATTTGTGAAAAAGCTGGAGGCGAAAGCATGATCATTAGACTGGATCAAAAAAATAAAGAACAAGCAAAAGAGCTGTTACATATCCAATTGGCTGCATATCAGCGGGAGGCAGAGCAAATTGGCTATCAAGATTTACCGCCCTTAAAAGAAACAGTTAAAGACATAATAGAAACAAATGAAATTTTCATAGGATTTGAAAAAGAGGGGCATTTGTTAGGGATCGCTTCATATGAACTGCATGACGATCGGATCATCCTCAGCCGGTTAGCTGTGCACCCTCATCATGTCAAACAAGGAATCGGGACAGCGCTCCTGCAATCCATAATCCAGCATCAAAAAACAATTGAGCTCACAACAGCGGAAGCAAATATACCAGCAATCAAGCTTTATGAAAAACTAGGGTTTAAACAGAAGGACCGTTTGCAGGTGGAAAACAATCTGATGTTAACAAAGATGGAACGTTTGATGCTTCGAAAAGTGGAAGTGATTGAATACCAATCGAGCTGGCCAAAACAATTTCAAGATGAGCATGACAAGCTGAAAAAGATAGTTGGCGACAACTGGGTATATGGCCACCATATTGGCAGTACGTCAGTCATAGGAATGGCGGCTAAGCCAATTATTGATATCTTGCTAGAGGTGAAGCATATCAGCAGCTTAGATGAGTGTAACCACCTTTTTCACCAGCTTGGTTATGAACCGCTCGGAGAAAATGGACTCAAGGGAAGACGTTTTTTTAGAAAAGGCGGCTTGAACCGAACACATCACGTTCACGCCTATGAAGCCGGACATGATGATGTAAAAAGGCATTTGGTGTTCCGAGATTATTTAAAAGCTGCACCTGATCGTGCCAAAGCCTATTCCGATAAAAAGCGTCAATTGGCAAAAGCCTATCCTGAAGATATGGCAAGTTATATGAAAGGAAAAGATGGGCTCATTAAAGAAATTGAACAAGAAGCGTACAATTGGTCAGAGCAGTTAAAGACAAACGATCAGACATAAGAGCTGGCAGGACGTGAACATGTTTAATTAATGACTGATATGTTACAATGTAACAATCAACGAAAAAAGGATGTTCGGCATGTATATTCATATAACAGAACCAGCAGCAGCGTTCCTTACAAAACAACAAGCAGCGCATGAAACAAAAGAACTGCTCCTTCGATATGATTCAGATGGGTGCGGCTGTGCGGTAAGCGGTGTTCCAATGATTTGGCTCATAGGTGAAAGAACAGGCGAATGGGAAGAGCTCAAGCATAATCAGCTCTTTAAGCTGTACATACACACAGCACAAAAGGTCTTTTTTGACGAGGAAATGACGATTGATTTTAATGAAAAAGCCAACACACTCATGTTGAAAAGTCCTCAACAAATACTCAGCCCGAGAATGGGTATACTTGTAAAGTAAGGTGGAAATGTAGTGGATCAAAAGCTAAAAGTGATACAAAATACGGCACAAAATAAAACATGGGTGTCGTTTTTAAATAACAATCATCCCTATAGCCTTTTGCACTGGTCAATAGGTGGAATGGATTCGGTGAAAAAGGACGTTTGGCTTCTTCAAGATGAAGTCACATTTGAAACGGAAGAATTTCCAACGCTCGAATTAGCTGTCAATTGGATCAAAGAGAATATGGACCAAGTAACAGATGTATTATAAGAGCCCTTTTTCGAAAGGGTTTTTTTCGTGCGTTCATCATCTCATCAAACCGCACGGTTGTCTAATCTGAAAAATGATCTTTTGAAGCGAAAAAAGCAGTTTTTCAACAAACAATTCGACAAAATGAGCAAGCTGGAAATAAAAAAATAATGGCTGTAAATGCCGAAAAATAGGCATTCGCAGCGTTTATTGCGGGATACCGAAAACTTTGCGAAAAATGACATTTCATATTTCTTCCATTCGAGGAAATGTGATAGAATACAACATGTATCGTATATGAGAAGGGAGGTGCTAAAGTGAATTGAAGCTCAAGCTGTCATCGCCTCAGGTTGGAATCAAAATAAACGAATGGTATAGGCAGATTTGCGGATTTCATGTGATGAAAGCAGAGAAGCTGAAGGCGGAGATCGAGCAGGAAATCCTCGAAATGGAGCAGGATCAAAACTTGTTATTGTTTTACCAGCTGATGGATTTTCGCCACAAGGTGATGCTTGAATATTTTGAACCGGCAAAGAAAGCCTCAAATGATGAAGAAATTAAGAATTTGCTAGAAACGATCGAACATTCACAAACGAAATTAACGGATATGCTTGAATACTATGTTCATTTTTTCACAGGAATGTTTGAATTTGAACAGCGAAACTATTTAAGTGCTATTGCTTATTACCGCTCAGCAGAAAAAAAGCTCAATCTTATATCAGATGATATAGAAAGAGCAGAATTTTACTTTAAATTAGCAGAAATTTACTACCACATGAAACAAACCCACTTTTCGATGCACTATGCCTTGCAAGCGTTAGATACGTATTCTGCCTACAGAACGTACACGCTGAGAATCATCCACTGTGAATTTGTCATCGGTGCAAACTATGATGATTTGAAATGCTATGAACATGCATTGCCCTACTTTAAAAATGCTCTAAAGCGAGCACGCTCAATTGGAAACCCTCGAGTCATAGGTTCGGCCCTTTTCAACTTAGGTAACTGTTATTATCAAATGAACGATCTTGCGGAAGCAAGCCGTTATCTGAAAGACTCTATTGAAGTGTTTGAAAAGGAGAATTTAACCCATCTTAATCGCTCTCTAGACCCACTATTTATGCTGACACAAATCCTGTTTAAACAAAAACAAATAGAAGAGTCGTTAACCCTCTATCAACAAGGTATTATGAAGGCCTGTGAATTAGAAGATGAAATTTACATCTGCAAATTTCAGTTCTTAAAAGCATTATACGTTGATGCAGACATAACAATCATAGACGATACATTAGACCTGCTCGAGGACAAGCGCTTATACCCAGATATTGAGGAATTGGCACTTGATGCGGCTCATTATTACAATGAGCTTGGACTGTTTGAAGTATCTACCCGGTTTTACGAAAGGAAAATTCAAGCCATATCAAAAATTCAAAATGGGGGTCATTTATATGAAAACGAGTTTGATAGTTCTTTTATTGGCAGCAACTGCAGGATTATCGGTCATGAGTCAGCAGCAATCGGAAGAGAGCCATATGGAGCTTGCGGGCAGACACCATACAACAGTGGTGACTATCGCATAAGTTAGCTCAAAAAGAGGGGACGAACTGCTGTTCATTCTCCTCTTTTATTTTCATTCAATTCAAATCTTTGAAGAAATGCTTGAATTTCTTGCTCATAAGCTTCCTTATTTTCGCTAAAAGACATTGCATGCGCACCGTGTGGCGCAATAAATAACTGTTTGTCACCCTTTTTTCGTGCATATAACTGCTGACTTTGCTCACAGGGGATATAGTCGTCATGGCGGCTATGAATAAAAAGTACAGGTTCTTTCACCTCATCGATCACATCAAGAGGAGAAACTTGCCGGATGCGGTATCCGTCCCGCCATTTTAATACTTGATCACTTAGTGAAAGAATCCATTGCCCTGAAAGGCGAAAATCTGTTTTTAATCGATAAAGAAGCTGGTCCTCAAAAGAAGCAAAAGGGCAGTCTGCTATGTAAAAATTGGCGTTTGTTTCCGGCTTTGCGGCATATAACAAGGTCGTGACTGCACCCATTGATTCTCCGTGTATCCCAATGATGGCACTTTCTCCGAGTCTTTGTCTGAGCCACTTTACGATCTTTGCTAGATCTTCTTTTTCATAATATCCATAACTCGTGGTTTTCCCGCCGCTCATCCCATGTCTTCTATGATCATAAAGCAGCACATTCCATCCGAGCTTTTGGAATAATTTCATATACTTAACGGAATTAATCAAACTGACTGTCACACCGTGGCAAAGTACGATTGTGCGTGTTGTATGAGGATAAGGCACAAAATAGCCATGTAGATTATAACCAAATGCTGAAGGAATACACACTTTCTCTTTCTTCAGCTGTTGAAATTCCTCGTGATGATAATGGCCTCCATCTGATTCTCGTTTGATGAGCTCTTCATCCGTTAATTTTCGAATATACATCATTTTATTGGTGAAAAAAATGCCGATTACAGCGAGTGGACATAATATGAAGGCAAATATAGCAATCCATTTCTTCATCTAGCCGATTCTTCCTTTCCGGAGTTTTTTCTATGACGATCATACCACATGTGGGTAGATTGACGTGCCTCTTGCTCAGAAAATAAAACGGATGATACACTAAGTCAAAAGGAGAGAGGCACAATGAAAAAGACCAAGCAGGATCAAGCGAAATTAAAGGACGGCATAAAGGACGATGTCAAACAGCAGCTTCTTCAAATGAAACAGAACCTCGCCGTCGAAACAGAAAAAAGAGAAGAACAAAAACGACAAGACCTCCTTCGGCAGCAGAAAGAAAAAGAAAAAAACAAAAGCTTTTCAGAGCTGCTAGATGAAAGCCATTTAGACTGGAGAAAGTATAAAAGCTAAAAAGGGAGCAATGATGCTCCTTTTTTCATGTGATCATCTTGAGATAGATCCACAGAATAAACATAGGTCCATAAAGAGAAAAGCATTTTTGCCCCCTTCATATCACTTCATTTTAGAATCGTGACAGTATGATTTTTACAGTCAAACGAAACGAAATTCCATAACTTATGTTTGAAATAGAAGTAAAAAGGTGTATCGAAAATATGACCATTAAACCCCTTTTGGTAGAGAGTCATTCTCCTTATAATGAAGATGAATTACAAAAATTGGTAATGAGGATGATTCACGTGAAATTGAGAAAAACAATGGCTGGAGTCGCTTTATCTTTAGGATTGCTTTTACCTGTTTCTGGACAAACTCTTGCACAAAGGCTACTTCAATTGTAGATTGTTCTGTAGCTCCTTTTAAAGGTGCAAGTAATCGATTATGTATGTATTCAGATAATGGTTCTTTTGCAAATAGTTTCAGTCGTTTTGGTATCACATTTTATCTTAAAGGCAAATCTGGAAATTATGCATATTACGAAAGTGCAAGATAAGACAACGGGGCTTTAAGCCCCTCCTTATTTTATATAGAGAAAAACATAAAAAATGTAGAAAAACATGAGTTTTTCTACATTTTGACGAGATCAAATGATGTGATTTTTTCTTATTAGGATCGGTGCGCTTCATACACAAACGGTTTTGTATAGTAAGTTACTGCTTTGACTTCTTGGTCACTTAAAGAACGTGCATTTGCTGCTGCTATGTTTTCTTTTAACTGATCCACCGAGCTCGCGCCAAATACAACGGAACTGACCGCAGAATGTTTCAGTACATATTGAATGGACAGTTCGGTGAGGGACAGGTCATAAGCGACTTTCTTTAAAGAAGTAATGATCTGCTGGAGCTCTTCAAATGAATATTGAAGATAGCCGTTTTTTTGAATCGCTGCACTTGCTTGAGAAAGTGGCTTTTCAGTTAATAATCCTTTCGCTAAAGGACCTCTTGCGACGACGCTAATGCTTTGTTCTTCAAGAAGAGAGAACCATTCTTCCGGGCGGCGGTCGAGTAAGCTATATTGCATCATCACGCTTACGATATTGGACTTTTTGGCATATTCTTTAATGACATTTGGGCGGATAGATGAAATGCCATAATAGCGAATAACGCCTTCCTCTACTAATTCTTCAAAAGCCTCAATGGTTTCATCAATGGGGTCATCAATCGTGCCTCCATGCAATTGATATAAATCAATATAATCTGTTTGAAGCCGCTTGAGGCTTTGTTTTACGGCTTCCTTTATGTACGCCTTTGAAGGGTCCCAGTCCCAGCCTGGTTTGCCTTTTTCAAAGCGGTTGCCGCCTTTTGTCGCCAAAATCAAATCCTGCCGTCTGTTTTTAATGGCTTCCCCAACAATTTCCTCATTTGTCCCAAAATCATATAAATCGGCTGTATCCAAATAGTTAATTCCGAGATCAATGGCCTCATCTAATAAAGAGAGCGCTTTTTCTTTATCAGTCCCAAGAGACATGCATCCTAGTGCCGCCTCGCTCACTAAAAGATCTGAGGTGCCAATACGTCTTTTTTTCAATTCCATCACACTCCTATTCTTTCACAGTAAGTGAAAAAAATCAGGAATTCAAGCTAGGTGATTTCAAATGGCGCATTGAAGCAAGCGTTTCGCTTTTCGCTTCTCTTAAATCATCTATGTTAAAATAAATGAAGTAAAAAGTGAAAGTAGAACGAGGAGCTGACAAAATTGAAGGACTTTGAAGAAAAAACATTATCGTCGAAAGAATTATACAACGGAAAAATCATTGATTTGGTACTTGAAGATGTAGAATTGCCTAACGGAAAACAAGGCAAACGCGAAATCATTAAACATCCTGGTGCAGTAGCTGTCATTGCACGTACAGACGAAAATAAAATCATCTTGGTCAAACAATACCGTAAAGCACTAGAGAGAGCCATCGTTGAAATTCCGGCTGGAAAACTAGAAAAAGGGGAAGAGCCGGCACATACAGCATTAAGAGAATTAGAAGAAGAAACAGGATATACAACTCAGCAGCTTCAAAAGCTGACGGCCTTTTATACATCACCTGGTTTTGCAGATGAAATTGTTCACATTTATCTAGCAGATCAGCTAGCTCCGCTTGAAGAAAAAAGAGAGCTGGATGAAGATGAATTTGTCGAAGTAATGGAAGTTTCATTAGAAGAAGCCTTGCACCTCATTGAAGATCAGCATATTTACGATGCAAAAACAGCCTATGCCATTCAATACTTACAACTGCAAGAGGTACTTGAGTCAACAAAATGAAGGAATTTTTTGCAGACATCCATATTCATATTGGCAGAACAAGAACAGGCAGAGCTGTCAAAATTACAGGTGCAAGGTCATTGACAATTGACCAAATTCTCATTGAAGCAGCAGAAAGTAAAGGGATGGGGATGATTGGTGTGATAGATGCACAATCTCCAGAAGTCTTAGAAGAGCTAATAGAGGGTGTAGAGGAAGGCCGGTACACGGAACTAAATGACGGCGGTCTATCATTTGGACCGACAGTGCTGCTTTTAGGCAGTGAATTAGAAATCAATGATGATCATTCAAAGGGACCGATTCATGTGCTGGCATTTATGCCCACACTACACAAAATGTCTGAGTTCTCCGCATGGCTTTCGCTTCATATGAAAAATGTGCATTTGAGTTCACAGCGCCTCTATGTTGATGGGAAAACACTTCAGCGCAAGGTTAAGGAGCTAGGAGGATTGTTTATTCCTGCTCATATTTTTACGCCGCATAAAAGTCTATACGGCAAAGGGGTCAACACTTCTTTAACGGAAGTATTTGATCCGGAACTTATTGATGCTGTTGAGCTTGGTCTTAGCTGTGATACGTCTATGGCGTCCCAGCTGAGTGAGCTGAACCGGTATCCCTTTTTAACGAATTCAGATGCTCATTCTTTAGGGAAAATCGCGCGAGAATATACAAAAATCAGAATGGATCATGCCTCTTTTGCCGAATTCAAGCTAGCCCTTGAAGAAAAAGATGGCAGAGCTGTCACAGGAAATTATGGACTTGCTCCGCGGCTTGGCAAGTATTATCATACGACCTGCGAGAAATGCGGGGGAAGACCTCACGCACCAGATCAAGAAGGGTGCCACGTATGCGGACATACCCGGATGACAAAAGGAGTAAGTGAGCGTTTAAAAGAGCTTGCTGACCAAGAAAGTGAAAAAAGAACGAGACCTCCTTATGTTCATCAGCTTCCGCTTCAGTTTATTCCGGGAGTTGGGCCCAAAACGCTGGAGAAGCTAAAAGCCGTGTTTCACACAGAGATGAATATTCTGCATCAAGCAACAGAACAAGAACTAAAAGCCGTTCTGCCAGAAAAGACAGCGGGCTACATCATCAAAGCAAGAAAGGGTGAAGTCGAACTAATCGCTGGTGGAGGCGGAGTGTACGGTAAGGTGGATATCAATCATGAGTCACATTAAATGGACATGTCAAACGTTTGAACAATTGTCAAAAGAGGATCTTTACTTGATTCTAATGGAAAGAGTCAACGTGTTTGTTGTAGAACAAACATGCCCTTATCCTGAAATTGATCACAGGGACCAAGAAGCAATTCATCTCATCGCAAAAGAGAACGGCACCATTGTGGCTTAT
Source organism: Bacillus sp. DC4300-2b2 (assembly GCF_049895685.1). Taxonomy (NCBI): domain Bacteria; kingdom Bacillati; phylum Bacillota; class Bacilli; order Caryophanales; family Bacillaceae; genus Bacillus; species Bacillus sp. DC4300-2b2. The sequence goes on along the minus strand of NZ_JAFCSW010000003.1, from coordinate 314,625 downwards.
TGCCGAATTTTTCAAAACGGGATCGTGTACAAAGAGGCGTCCATCGGCCGCGTTCTTGTGACGCAGGCCGGCCGGAAAAAAGGGTATGGAAAGATGCTACTCATCAAGGCTTTGGAAAAGCTTAGTGAACTAGGTGAAACAAGTGTCAAAATACAGGCGCAGGCCTACCTGAAGTCATTTTACGAATCATTTGGTTTCAAGGCCGTCTCAGATGTTTATGATGAAGATGGGATTCCGCATCTTGATATGGTAAAAACAGAAAGATAGACGTATTTACGTCTATCTTTTTTATGTAACATCGTGTATCATAACGTCAACGAAAGGGGTTTTGCCTAATGGGAAAAAGCAAAGCAAAGAAAAAACGAGAGCATATCCAAAGACAGCACAGCCGAAATCCAGAACTGTCGAGAGGAAACATGCCGCATTTTAGCACACACGAAAGGAAGACAAAAACAAAACAAGAAGTCTTGCAGCACATGATGAAAAAACATAAAGGACGAAATGCTTATGATCACTATCAAGAGGATCATAAGCATTTTTATTTTGCTTTTTTGTGACAACTAGATCAAATAAATGGAAAAATTTAAAAAATAGGACAAACGGTCGTTTCTTTTTGTCTAAAAATGTAGTTAAATGACAAAAAGAAACGAAAGGGAGAGTGGGTATCATGAACGTCAAGTCATTTGGAGCAGGGCTTTGTATGGCAAGTGTGCTTGTGGCATCGGTCATGTTTGGCACGTCAGATATTTCTGCAAAGGAGCAAGTAAAAAAAGAGTACATGATCGGCTTTTCTTCTTCCGTTCAAGACAAAATACAAAAACAGCTTGTAGAAGAAGCTGGCGGGCATGTGAAAGAATCCATAGAGCAAATAGATATGATGAAAGTGTCGTTGAATGAGACATCAAAAAAGAAACTGAATGAAGCAAAAGAAGTGACCTTCATTGAGGAAGACCAAAAAGCAAAAACAAGCAGTCAAACTGTTCCATATGGCATCAAAAGCATCAAAGCACAAAAGGTACATAAACAAGGATACGCTGGACAGAATGTCAAAGTAGCAGTTCTTGACAGCGGTATCGACGGAAAACATGAGGATTTACATGTCACCGGCGGGGTGAGCTTTGTACCGGCAGAGTCAGATCCGCTTGTAGATCCGCATAAACATGGGACGCATGTGGCAGGGACAATTGCCGCTTTAGATAATAAGGTAGGTGTCGTTGGTGTTGCGCCAAAAGCCTCTATCTATGCTGTCAAGGTGGCAGATGAAAATGGTGACGGCTACTATAGCTGGATCATAAAAGGGATTGAATGGGCCATTGAGAATGACATGGATGTCATCAATATCAGTATGGGGGGAGCAAGTGAATCTGAGGCGCTGAAAGAAGCGGTAGATCGAGCGTATGATAAAGGGATTCTCATTGTGGCTTCTGCAGGGAATGAAGGAAGTTATGGCTCTCTCAATACGATTGACTATCCGGCTAAATACAGCTCCGTGATGGCTGTTGCCTCTGTTGACCAAAAAAAACAAAGAGCTTTTGATTCCTCTGTTGGCGAAGAACTGGAAATCTCAGCACCAGGCGTTTCAACGCTGAGCACCCTTCCTCATAACGAATATGACTACATGAGCGGAACGTCAATGGCATCACCGCATGTAACGGGCGCTGCGGCTGTCATTCTATCAAAACATCCGAATCTGACAAACGATGAAGTGCGTGAGAGGCTGTCAAAAACGGCGACAAAACTTGGAGAACCTTTTTATTACGGTGCCGGGCTTGTGAACGTACAAAAAGCCGCACGATAAATGAAAAAGAGAAAGCAGTGAGCAGGCTGCTTTCTCTTTTTTCTTTCAATAAAACTGTCATGTTTCGTAATCTCTCTCATAGAATCTAGTAACCTTACTATTTGGGAGGAAGACACATGCGGAAAAAGTCTTGGAAGGAGCATCTTCTTCAGCACGTAAAAGATCATCTCTCGATTTATTTATTTGTCTCTGTACTCTTTTTAATGGGTGTGATCTTCGGGGCCATCATTGTCAATAGCATGACATTCAGCCAGAAAGAGGATTTATTCTATTATTTAAATCAATTTTTTGGTCAGCTGACGAATGAGAAAGCAGCAGAATCAAAAGAAATGTTTTTACAAAGCTTCCTGCATCATATGAAATATTTAGGCCTTATGTGGATACTGGGAATATCCATCGTTGGTCTGCCTCTTATCTTTCTTATGATCTTTTTAAAAGGAATTGTTGTTGGATTTACTGTTGGTTTTCTCGTGAATCAAATGGGGCTGAGTGGATTTTTTCTCTCGTTTGTATCGGTGCTTCCGCAAAACATTTTGCTCATTCCAGCCTATTTAGTGATTGGCACCTGTGCCATTGCATTTTCCATCCGTCTCATTGGACAGCTCTTCATGAAAAAAACCATCAGTCAAGCACCCGTCCAGTGGTTTGGCCGGTATGCATCGGTTCTGCTGATGATTTTAGCGCTTGCTGCACTTTCGTCCTTTTTTGAATCGTACATATCATTCATGCTGATGAAAAAGCTTGCAGGCATTCTTTTATAATTGTTATTAATTAATAATCAATTTATTTATCAATTTAAAATGATTATAGTTGGCTCTCAGCACATCATTTGATATAATGATCAAGTAATGTGGCGTAGGAGGGAAAGTCAATGGAAAATAGGATTGATCGAATTAAGAAACAGCTTCATTCTTCCAGCTACAAGCTCACGCCACAGCGTGAAGCCACAGTAAGAGTACTGCTTGAGAATGAAGAAGACCATTTAAGTGCAGAAGATGTATACCTCCTCGTAAAAGAGAAGTCTCCTGAAATTGGTCTTGCTACTGTTTATCGGACGTTAGAATTGCTCACTGAATTGAAAGTTGTTGATAAAATTAACTTTGGAGACGGCGTTTCGCGTTATGATCTTCGCAAAGAAGGAGCCGCTCACTTCCATCACCATCTTGTCTGCATGGAATGCGGAACAGTCGATGAGATAGAAGATGATTTATTAGAAGATGTCGAAGAGATTATTGAACGTGACTGGAAATTTAAAATTAAGGATCATAGATTGACATTCCATGGTATTTGCCACCGGTGTCATGATGATGAATCCGGCAAATAATCCGAATTGGAACCTTTTCATTTAAGATGAAGAGGTTTTTTGCATTTTCGCTGTATATTCCTTGTCCTACCTGGCATATGCTGAAGTAATGAGAAGGTGAGAAAGGACTTGAAGATCATGCGAAAATGGCTCAAAACAACAGGCGAAGTGATCAAAGTATTTATCTTGTTCACAGGTTTTACCGTCCTGTTCTATTATGCTATGATATGGATAAATTCAGAATATGAAAGCTACCATCGTTATGATAAACCAGAGGGTGCAGCAATTAAAGTGATGGAAATGGATCAGCCGAATCAAGACAATTGGCAAGATCGATTGATTTATTTTTATCAAAACGGGGAGTAGAAATCATTGAACGATCAATTATCCGACTTTATTCATTTTATGACCGTAGAGAGAGGACTCTCTGAAAATACCATTGTTTCTTATAAAAGAGATTTACAGAACTACTTGTCTTTTTTAATGACACATGAACAGCTGACGGATATTAGCGATGTCACGCGCCTGCATATCATTCATTATTTAAAGCAGCTAAAAGAGGAAGGGAAATCGAGTAAAACGTCTGTACGGCATCTATCATCGATCCGTTCCTTTCATCAATTTCTGCTTCGGGAAAAAGTGACAACGGATGACCCGTCATGGAACATTGAAACGCAAAAAACAGAGCGGACATTACCGAAAGTTTTATCATTAGGGGAGGTCGAAAAGCTGCTTGATACACCAAATCAGCACACTCCTTTTGACTACCGAGATAAAGCAATGCTTGAGCTCTTATATGCAACAGGTATTCGCGTCAGTGAAATGCTGGATCTGACCCTTGCCGATGTGCACCTCACAATGGGCTTTATCCGCTGTTTTGGAAAAGGAAGAAAAGAACGAATTGTGCCAATCGGTGAAGCTGCTGCAAGCGCAATTGAAGAATATATCGAAAAGGGAAGAAGCAAGCTGTTAAAAAAACAGCCGTCAGATGCCCTATTTCTCAATCATCACGGGAAAAAAATGTCGCGGCAGGGCTTCTGGAAGAACTTAAAAAAACGAGCCATTGAAGCAGGGATTCAAAAGGAACTGACGCCTCATACGCTCAGACATTCATTTGCTACACACCTGCTTGAAAACGGTGCGGACTTAAGAGCTGTACAGGAGATGCTCGGACATGCCGATATCTCAACAACACAAATTTATACACATGTGACGAAAACAAGACTGAAAGATGTGTATCACAAATTCCATCCAAGGGCATAAGTAAAGCATGACACGGTGAACGGGTGTCATGCTTTTTCATCTTTACACCGTTTATGGTTGTCAACTGGCTTGTAAACGGTTTATACTTGAGATGTCTGACCTCTTACTGTTTGTAAGGTCAAAAGACAAGAATATTGAAGGAGGCGCTTTTTAATGCCTGATTATCAGTATAAACGCATTTTCCTCGTCGTAATGGATTCAGTAGGGATTGGGGAAGCACCAGATGCTGCTGATTTTAATGATGTAGGTGCAGATACACTTGGACATATTGCTGAAAAAATGAACGGGCTTCATATGCCGAATATGGCGAAGCTTGGGCTGAGTCATATTAAAGAAATCAAAGGAATTCCAGCGGATGAAAAACCGCTTGCGTATTATGGAAAAATGCAAGAAGCATCAAATGGTAAAGACACAATGACGGGACACTGGGAAATTATGGGTCTTTACATAGACACACCGTTCAAAGTCTTTCCAGAAGGATTCCCAGATGAACTATTAAATGAACTAAAAGAAAAAACAGGCCGAGGTATTATTGGAAATAAACCTGCGTCTGGTACGGAAATTTTAGATGAGCTTGGCGAAGAGCACATGAAAACAGGCGATTTAATTGTTTACACTTCTGCGGATTCTGTGCTGCAAATTGCTGCGCACGAAGAAGTTGTACCATTAGATGAGCTTTACCGTATTTGTGAAATTGCCCGTGAACTCACATTAGATGAAAAATATATGGTTGGACGGATTATCGCTCGTCCGTTTGTCGGAGAGCCCGGTGCTTTTGTTAGAACGCCAAACCGTCATGACTATGCGCTAAAACCATTTGACCGTACAGTCATGAATGAACTGAAAGATGATGGGCTCGATGTCATTGCGATTGGAAAAATCTCTGATATTTATGACGGCGAGGGGATCACATCATCTCTTAGAACGAAATCGAACATGGATGGAATGGACAAGCTGGTCGATACACTAAAAACAGACTTTACAGGACTCAGCTTTTTAAACCTTGTTGATTTTGACGCTCTTTATGGGCATAGAAGAGATCCAGAGGGTTATGGAAAAGCATTAGAGGAATTTGACGCACGTCTTCCTGAAGTGTTTGACCTGTTGAAAGAGGATGATCTTCTTGTGATCACAGCAGATCATGGAAATGACCCGGTTCATCACGGAACAGATCATACAAGAGAATACGTTCCGCTCATTGCTTACAGCAAAAAGCATCAGGAAGCAAATGAACTGCCAACAGCAAAAACGTTTGCTGATCTTGGGGCAACCGTTGCCGATAATTTCAAGATAGCGATGCCAAAATACGGAACAAGCTTTTTATCTAAACTCAAATAGGGGGAAATCTCGTGGGAGCACAGTTTTCAGAAGCGGCGGCATACATTAAACAAGCATCGACATATGTACCAACAGTTGGATTGATTTTAGGATCAGGGCTTGGCATTTTAGCAGATGAGATTGAAAATCCAATCAAAATAAAATATGAAGATATTCCCGGATTCCCTGTTTCAACAGTAGAGGGACATGCAGGGCAGCTCGTGATCGGAACGCTGAAAGGCACTGTCGTTTGCGCGATGCAAGGACGTTTTCATTTCTATGAAGGATATGATATGAAGCAAGTGACGTTTCCTGTCCGTGTGATGAAAGAAATTGGTATTGAAACATGCATTGTCACAAATGCAGCTGGCGGAGTGAATACGTCATTCCGTCCAGGAGATCTCATGCTGATCACAGATCATATCAATATGATGGGAACAAATCCATTAATTGGCCCAAATGACAGTCAAGGCGTTCGTTTCCCTGATATGTCTGCACCGTACGATAAAGAATTGCTGGCACTTGCAGCAGAAACAGCCCATCGTATAGGTATCTCTGTACAGCAAGGGGTTTATGCAGGGATGACAGGCCCTTCATATGAAACACCTGCTGAAGTTCGTTTCCTAAGAACACTTGGAGCAGATGCGGTAGGAATGTCGACTGTTCCAGAAGTCATTGTTGCGCGTCATGCAGGAATCAAAGTACTTGGCATTTCATGCATTTCCAATGCGGCATCTGGTATTTTGGATCAGCCGCTGTCTCATGATGAAGTGATCGAAGTAACGGAAAAAGTGAAAGCAAGTTTTCTTGATTTAGTAAAAGACATTGTCAAACAACTCTCATAGCATGTGTCCAAAAGCCTTCTGCTACCCAAGCAGAAGGCTTTTTTTATTTGCAATCCTGAATAAAACAGCCTGTATGAGGAAAAAATAGAAAGGATTACGATTATGGAGGTCTGCCACTTGAAACGTCATATATGTGCATTGTTTATTTTAATGATCCTTATCTCAATGGTTTCACCATCAGCGACAGCAAAAGAAAAGATTGAAAAACCAGGAGAAAAACAAACATCAGAATTGGCACACGAAGCCAAATCAGCGATCTTAATAGAACGTGACACGGGAAAGGTGCTTTACAATAAAAACAGCGATGAAAAGCTTGCACCCGCAAGTATGACCAAAATCATGACGATGCTTCTCATCATGGAAGCTATTGATCAAGGTAAACTGAAAATGAAAGACAAGGTCAGAACGAGCGACTATGCAGCGTCCATGGGAGGGTCGCAAATCTTCCTTGAACCAGGAGAAGAAATGACCGTGAAAGAAATGCTGAAAGGCATTGCGATTGCGTCAGGAAATGATGCTTCAGTTGCCATGGCAGAGCATATTGCAGGATCTGAAGAACAGTTCGTAGAGCAGATGAACAAAAGGGCGAAAGAGCTTGGTCTCAACTCAACAGTCTTTCAAAACCCAACAGGACTTCCTGAAAAAGACCATTACAGCACAGCTCACGATATGGCAATAATGGCAAAGGAGCTGTTGAAATATGAACAAATCACCAAATTCACAGGTGTCTACGAAGACTATCTACGGCAAAACACAGATAAAAAATTCTGGCTTGTAAACACAAACCGTCTGATTAAATTTTATCCAGGTGTTGATGGGGTGAAAACAGGTTTTACAGGTGAAGCGAAATACTGTTTAACTGCATCTGCTAAAAAAGGTAACATGCGCGTCATTGCGGTTGTCTTCGGCGCAAGCACCCCGAAAGACAGAAACGCTCAGGTAGTCAAAATGCTGGACTACGCATTTAGTCAATATACGACTCATCCGCTTTACAAACGAGGGCAAGATGTGGCGGAGGTCAAAGTAAGCAAAGGGAAAAAGAAAAATATTCAGCTCGTTACTTCTGAACCGATCTCCCTTCTAACGAAAAAAGGCGAAAATGTGGATCAGATCAAAAAAGAAATCAAATTGTCTCATGATGTCAAGGCTCCATTTTCAAAAGGAACGGAACTTGGTACGATCGTCTTGAAAAAAGACGGAAAAGTGCTACATGAAAGCCCTGTAGAAGCAAAAGAAGGAATGGAAAAGGCAGGCATTTGGACTTTCTTCAAACGAGCGATGGCTGATTTTGTGAAATGGAAATAAAAGGAGAAGACTGCTGTAATGGGCAGTCTTTTTGCTATGAGGAAAAAGAAAAGAACATCTAAATGTGACGAATGGTCACTAGTTTTGTCATGGTGAAGGATTTACTTCATATAAAAGAGAAACACTCTTTATCCGAAATTAGAGCAAGGAGGAATAAAAAGATGAGCCTTGGTATTGATTTTCAAGTAAAAGAGAGCGTACTTTGCATTCGGTTAACAGGAGAGCTCGATCATCACTCCGCAGAAACATTGAGACAAAAGGTGACGAATTATTTGGAAACAGAGGACATTCGCCACATTGTGCTGAATCTGGCTGATTTATCGTTTATGGACAGCTCTGGACTCGGAGTGATTTTGGGAAGATATAAAGAAATTAAGCAGCTTGGCGGAGAAATGGTCGTCTGTGCCATCTCGCCAGCAGTGAATCGGTTATTTGATATGTCTGGTTTGTTTAAAATCATTCGTATGGAGCCTTCAGAGCAAACGGCTTTGCAAACATTGGGGGTGGCGTCATGAGAAATGAAATGAATCTGACTTTTTCGGCATTAAGCCAAAATGAATCGTTTGCGAGGGTGACAGTCGCGGCGTTTATCGCTCAGCTTGATCCGACTTTAGATGAATTAACAGAAATCAAGACCGTCGTATCAGAGGCAGTGACAAACTCGATCATCCATGGCTATGATGGGAATCCAGATGGCAAGGTGCATATCCATGTCACATTAGATGACCATGTCGTTTACCTCACCATCCGTGACGAAGGCATGGGTATTACCGATCTTGAGGAAGCAAGACAGCCGCTTTTTACAACAAAACCAGACTTAGAGCGCTCTGGAATGGGCTTTACCATCATGGAGAATTTTATGGATGATGTCATGGTGGACTCATCTCCAGAAATGGGCACGACCATCCGTTTAACAAAGCATCTATCAAAAAGCAAAGCGCTTTGTAATTAAAGGAGCTGCTCATATGGATGTGGAGGTAAAAAAGCAAGCTAAAAAAGCCCAGCTGTCAAATGATGAAGTCAAAGAGCTCATCAAAAAAAGCCAAGACGGTGATCAGCAAGCAAGAGACCTCCTCGTAGAAAAAAACATGCGTCTTGTTTGGTCCGTTGTTCAGCGCTTTTTAAATAGGGGATATGAACCAGATGATCTATTTCAGATTGGCTGTATTGGGCTGTTGAAATCTGTTGATAAATTTGATTTGTCATACGATGTAAAGTTTTCAACGTACGCCGTCCCAATGATCATTGGTGAAATCCAGCGATTTATTCGGGATGATGGAACGGTCAAAGTCAGCCGGTCATTAAAGGAACTCGGAAATAAAATTCGGCGGGCAAGGGATGAATTGTCTAAGTCTCATGGAAGAATGCCGACCGTTCAAGAAATTGCCGAATACCTTGATATCACACCAGAGGATGTCGTCCTCGCCCAAGAAGCGGTCCGCTCCCCATCATCCATTCATGAAACGGTGTATGAAAATGATGGGGATCCGATAACATTGCTTGATCAAATTGCCGATCATTCTGAAGAAAGCTGGTTTGACAAAATCGCACTGAAAGAAGCGATCAAGGAATTAGAAGAAAGGGAAAAACTCATTGTGTATTTAAGGTATTATAAAGATCAGACACAATCTGAGGTTGCAGAAAGACTTGGCATTTCACAGGTGCAAGTCTCACGACTTGAAAAGAAAATTTTAAAACAAATCCAAATGCAAATGGATCAAAAAGACAGCTAGCCAATTCGGCTGGCTTTTTTTGTGTGGTAATTACCGGTAAATCCAGTTCTATCAGTATGAGAACCATTTTTCACCACATACTATTTTTAACCCCTCGTATAGGAAGTGACTTGGATGGACGGACAAATCTTTATTCGGCTGCGCCATCGAATCAAGACCGGTATTGATCAGCTCATTTATTTAGAGGATATCGCTCAAATCACTGGTGATGAGTTTGCTGTGCATAAGCTTAGCAAAATGCCCGTGTATCATGTCAGCAAAAAGGATCGTCACATCGTCGTTCTTGATATTATGCATGTTGTCAAAACGATCAAAAAGACGTGGCCAGATATCGATATTCAAACCGTTGGCGGCTCTGAGGCCATTGTTGAAATTGATACAGGCAAACGCCAGCTTTCGCCCGTTTTATTTGTGTTTGTATGGCTCCTATTATTTGTCGGAGCGGCGCTTGCCATTATGAATTTCCACGAGGATGTCAGTATGCGGCTCGTTCATATCCGCCTATATGAAATGATCACAGGGAAAACGGTTGAGCATCCGTATTTATTACAAATTCCATATAGCTTTGGGCTCGGTTTTGGCATGATTTTGTTTTTCAATCATGTATTTAAAAAGCGTTTAAATGAAGAACCAAGTCCGCTCGAAGTGGAAATGTTTAAATATCAGCTCGATCTCGATCATTATGTCGCACTCAATGAAAATAAAGAAACATTGAAGGATATCCATGATCGGTAAGTGGCTTTTTGTCGTACTCGTTGGACTAGGCGGCGGTTTAACAGTCGGAGCAGGATTTGTGGCATTTCTTACAGTGCTTGGCATCATTCCCCGCTTAATGCAATTAACCAAAACGCAGCGCTTCATACAAGGGTACGAGGCGGCTGTCATTAGCGGGGCGGTTGTTGGCGGCTGGGCCACCTTAAGTCAAATACATCTGCATTTAACCAAATGGCTGGCGCTGCCGGTCGGTCTTTTATCAGGCATCTTTGTCGGCATGCTTGCAGCTGCACTCACTGAAGTATTAAATGTACTTCCTATATTAACGAAAAGAATTGGAATGGACGGGAAAATTGTTTTGCTGCTCATGGCCATCGTCTTAGGAAAGGTATTTGGTTCACTATTTCATTGGCTTATTTATATTTAAGAAATTGGAGGGAACAACACGTGTCGAGTTTAAAAGAGAACTATCCATCTAAGGTGAAAACGTATCAGCCCAAACCACCATATGTCGTGAACTGTATCAAGGCGTTTTTAGTAGGCGGCTTGATCTGTCTGATAGGTGAGGGGCTGCAAAATTTCTATATCCACTTTTTTGATTTTAATGAAAAGACAGCAGGGAACCCAACAGTGGCAACCCTCATTTTAATTTCTTCTCTATTAACGGGTATCGGTATTTACGATAGAATCGGCCAGTTTGCTGGTGCGGGATCGGCCGTACCGGTAACAGGTTTTGCTAACAGTATGACAAGTGCTGCCCTTGAGCATAAAAGTGAAGGGCTTGTTTTAGGTGTTGCCACAAATATGTTTAAACTGGCTGGGAACGTCATTGTGTTCGGTGTCGTCTCGGCATATATCGTAGGGATCATTCGATACATCTTGGAAAAGGTGTTTTCTTAGGAGGAATGAAAGGTGAAACTAACAGGTAAACAATCTTGGGTATTTGAGCACAAGCTTTATGTTAATGCAGAAGGAACCGCTGCAGGACCTAAGGAAAAAGAAGGTCCGATTGGACATTTAATTGATAAAACATACGATGAAATGCACTGTGATCAAAAGAATTGGGAAATGGCTGAAAGAAAGCTCATGGATGATGCGATATCAACCGCTTTATCAAAAGCAAATTTGCAAAAAAGCGATATTGATCTGTTGCTGGCTGGAGATTTACTCAACCAGAACGTCACAGCAAACTATGTGGCAAGAGAGCTGAAGATCCCGTTTCTCTGCTTGTTTGGAGCATGCTCGACCGCAATGGAATCGGTCGCCATTGCGTCAGCACTCATTGATGGCGGCTTTGCAAATAGAGCCATCGCAGCAACAAGCAGTCACAATGCGACCGCAGAACGCCAATTTCGAAATCCGACAGAATACGGTGGACAAAAGCCAGATACAGCAACAAGCACCGTAACTGGGAGCGGAGCCGTTATTATCAGCCAAGAGCCCTCTCAAATTCAAATTACAAGCGCAACGGTAGGCAGGGTCATGGATCTTGGCATTACAGATCCATTTGATATGGGATCGGCCATGGCACCGGCAGCGGCAGACACTATCAAGCAGCATTTAGAAGACTTAGGAAGAACAGTAGATGATTACGATTTGATTTTAACTGGAGATTTATCAGGTATTGGTTCACCGATCTTAAAGGATCTCCTGAAAGAAGAAGGCATTCAACTTGGGCGAAAGCACGATGATTGCGGTTTAATCATTTATACACCCGACCAAAACGTATTCGCTGGAGGCAGCGGCTGTGCTTGTTCAGCTGTTGTGACATTTAGTCATATTTTTCAAGAAATGAAAGCAGGGAATTTGCAAAGAGTACTGGTCGTGGCAACCGGGGCGTTACTCAGCCCAACGATGGTTCAGCAAAAAGAGACCATTCCAACCATTGCGCACGGTGTCGTATTTGAGCGTGCAGGAGGAGAGAGCTAATGGATTATCTAATCGCTTTTGTTGCAGGCGGACTAATTTGCGTCATTGGCCAGCTTTTGCTAGACGTACTTAAACTCACGCCTGCACATGTCATGACTACTTTTGTTGTGGCAGGTACCATTTTAGACGGATTCGGTATTTATGATAAGTTTATTGAATTTGCAGGTGCAGGCGCAACCGTACCAATCGTCAGCTTTGGTCATAGCTTGCTTCATGGGGCAATGCACCAGGCAGATGTACATGGATTCATCGGCATCGGTATCGGTATTTTTGAATTAACCTCTGCTGGAATATCAGCTGCGATTTTATTCTCATTTATTATCGCACTTATCTTTAAACCGAAAGGATAACCGAATATGGGGCAAAGACGGAAAGTCATTTTAGTGACAGACGGAGATATATATGCTGCCAAAACCATTGAGCTTGCCGCTAAAAACGTCGGCGGACGATGTATTTCCAGCTCAAAAGGAAATCCAAGCAAACGGACAGGACCTGAACTTGTTCAGATGATTTTAAAAACGCCGTATGATCCAGTCTTTGTGATGTTTGATGATTCTGGTCTGACAGGTGAAGGAACAGGGGAGACGGCGATGAAACATGTAGCACGCCATCCTGAAATCGAAGTCATTGGAGCGATTGCAGTTGCATCCAAGACGCACCAAGCCGAATGGACAAAGGTCCATGTCTCTATTGACCGGGAAGGTGAACTGACAGAATACGGTGTCGACAAACACGGTCTTCCCGAAATGGAGCCCCATAAAATGAGCGGGGATACAGTGTATTGCCTTGACTCCCTCAACCTTCCGCTAGTTGTCGGGATTGGAGATATTGGCAAGATGGGACGAAAAGATGATCTGAGCAAAGGATCTCCAATCACGATGAAAGCAGTGGAATTAATATTAGAAAGGAGTGGTTTCCATGAAGAAAGACAAGGTAAATGTGTATCGAGACCCGAAGAAAAATGAAGATTACTTCAAAGAAAATGTCGGAATGGGTCTCAGCTTTGACCTTGGTGTTCGGAAAATTTATATACACGATCAGGAAATCCAGCTTTACTATGTAAACGGATTGTGTGATACGCAGTATGTCATTTACTTATTAAAAGAACTAATCGAAATCAATGATAACGAACCAGAATCAGATGATCTTGCACATGTAGTCGAGAACCGCCTTGTCAATCAGCAGGTCTCCAAAGTAAAAACGCTGGATGAAGCAGTGGATCAAGTATTGTCTGGGCTTGTAGCAGTCGTTGTAGAAGGTGAAAACTACGCATTTATCATTGATGTGAGAAGCTATCCTGGCAGAATGCCTGAGGAGCCGGATACAGAAAAGGTTGTCAGGGGAGCAAGGGACGGCTTTGTTGAAAACATTATTGTAAATACAGCGCTTATTCGAAGAAGAGTGCGGGATGAAAAGCTGCGATACAAAATGCTCAAAGTAGGCGAACGTTCCAAAGCCGATGTTTGTGTTTGCTATATTGAAGATATTGCAGACCCCGATCTTGTAGATATTATAGAAAAAGAAGTATCAGGAATCAAAGTCGATGGGCTGACGATGTCTGATAAAACGATTGAAGAATTTATGATTAAGCAAGGATATAATCCCTTTCCGCTAGTGCGTTACACCGAACGTCCAGATGTAGCCGCTAACCACATATTAGAAGGGCATGTCATCATCATTACGGATACATCCCCTAGTGTCATCATTACACCAACCACTATTTTTCACCACGTTCAGCATGCAGAAGAATATCGCCAGGCACCTGCCGTTGGTACATTCCTAAGATGGGTACGCTTTTTAGGTATTTTATGTTCTACCTTTCTTTTGCCGATTTGGTTTCTTTTTATCCTTGAACCAAATCTTCTGCCTGACAATTTAAGCTATATTGGGTTTAACAAACCTTCTCATATCCCTGTGATTCTCCAAGTGTTCCTTGCTGATTTCGGGGTGGAATTTTTAAGGATGGCAGCAATTCATACGCCAACCGCATTGTCGACCGCCATGGGACTGATCGCGGCTGTTTTAATTGGACAAATCGCTATTGATGTCGGTTTGTTTACACCAGAGGTCATCTTATACGTTTCACTGGCGGCGATCGGTACCTTTACAACGCCAAGCTATGAGCTGAGTGTCGCCAATAAGATTGTAAGGCTCATCATCCTAGCACTAGTGGCGATCTTCAAGCTGAATGGACTCATCATTGGTTTTACGTTGTTACTCATTTATTTAACTTCCATCCGTTCATTGCAGACGCCTTATATGTGGCCGTTCATTCCTTTTAATGGAAAAGCTTTGTGGCAAGTGCTGATTCGGACGTCTGTTCCTGGCTCAAAAGTAAGGCCGAGCATTGTTCACCCTCAAAACAGATCAAAAATTCCGCCAAATTCTTAAGGCTCATTGAAAGTGGCTGAAGATTGTGATATTGTATTTTTAACTTTGAGACAAGGCAAAAGGCAGCTCACGCAGCTGCCTTTTTTCAGCCGAAGCGGAGAAAGAGGGAATGACATTGTATTTACACGGCACTTGCAGACAAAATGAACTCGGTCATTTAGAAATTGGTGGTGTTGATGCCGTTTCTTTAGCTGAAACGTATGGGACACCACTTTATGTATATGATGTGGCTTTAATACGGGAGCGCGCAAAAAGCTTTCAAAAAGCATTTATAGAAGAAGAATTAACAGCGCAGGTAGCATACGCGAGTAAAGCATTTTCTTCCATCGCCATGTTTCAGCTTGCTAAAGAAGAAGGATTATCTCTTGATGTTGTATCAGGCGGTGAGCTTCACACAGCCATTTGCGCTGGATTCCCAGTAGAAAAAATTCATTTCCATGGCAATAATAAAAGCAGAGAAGAATTAAAAATGGCTTTAGAGCATGGGATCGGCTGTATTGTTGTAGATAATTTCTATGAAATGAAGCTCATTGAACAGCTTGGTCAAGAGCTGTCAAAAAAAGTGAAAGTATTGCTCCGCATCACGCCTGGTGTCGAAGCGCATACGCATGATTACATTACGACAGGTCAAGAGGATTCAAAATTTGGCTTTGATCTTCACAATGGACAAGCAGATGAAGCGGTGAAACAAGTGCTTGGTTCAGAAGTGATCGAGCTTTTAGGTGTTCATTGTCATATCGGTTCACAAATTTTTGATACGGCTGGTTTTGTCCTTGCAGCAGATAAAATCTTTTTGAAACTGGATGAATGGAGAGAATCATTTGGTTTTATTTCAACAGTGTTAAACTTAGGCGGCGGCTTTGGGATTCGTTATACAGAAGAGGATGAACCACTTCCTGCGACAGAATATGTCGAGAAAATTATCCAAGCTGTGAAAGAGAATGTGGCCCGCTATGAGTTCGAAATGCCGGAAATTTGGATAGAACCAGGCCGTTCTCTTGTAGGTGATGCAGGGACGACTCTTTATACGATCGGATCAACAAAACATGTACCTGGCATCCGTGATTATGTTGCGATAGACGGCGGAATGAGTGATAACATTCGTCCAGCTTTATATCAAGCGAAATATGAAGCGGCAAGTGCCAATAAAATGAGCCAAACGCATGATCAAACGGTTTCAATTGCTGGTAAATGCTGTGAAAGCGGAGATATGCTTATTTGGGATATTGATCTGCCAGAATTATCACAAGGGGATTTATTAGCTGTCTTTTGTACCGGAGCTTACGGTTATAGTATGTCAAACAACTATAACCGCATCCCGCGCCCAGCTGTTGTGTTTGTAGAAGACGGAGAAGCGCAGCTTGTGGTTGAGCGTGAAACATATGAGGACATTGTCAAACTTGATTTACCGTATCAATCAAAAGTGAAATCATCTACTTAAAAAAGCCGCCTGGTGTACAGGCGGCTTTTTTTCATGAATTATTTTCCTCCAGTGAATACAGAGACGATCGCGTTCCAAATGGAGACAAAGAAATCCCAAATCTTTTGAAGGAGGTTTTTTCCTTCATCCGATTCTATGAATTTTGTAATCTTGTCTTTTGCTTTATCAATTTGAGACCCTACTTGATTCCAATCGATATTGATGTTTTTCATTTTATCAAATAGCGAGACAAGCTGATCTTTTTGATCCTGCGTCAGATTTAAGTTCAAATCAGAAGCCGCCTGATCGACTTTTTCTTCTACTTCTTTTGTGGTTTTAGGGACACCGTTTTTTGCAATGTCATCTTTGATTTTTGCAATAAGAGCAGAAGCGTTGTCTTTCCCGATAGAGTCACCCAGTTTTGAAGTTGTCACAAGCTCTTCGTTTGCCACCTGCTTCACATCTTCTGGAATGGCTTTGTCACTTGACACCTCATACGCTTTTAGTAAACCCGTCAGTGCGGCTGTACCAGATACTTCAAATGGAGCAGTCACGACAACCTTGGCATCCTTGACACCTGCTGTCATTAAAGCATTTAAATACATCTCATCTGTAATGGTCTTGATGTTGTGTGTATCCACAGTCAGACCAGTACCTGATTTTTCAATGGTGATAGATGAAGATGATAATGCTCTCGTCCCGATAGAAGAACGAGGGATATACTTTCCTAAATATTCGTGCTCTTCTTTATTGGTTACTTCAATTTTTGTCGCATTTTCAGGTGGATTCAACTCCTCAAGCACCTTTTGTCGATCAGCCGGTGTTAAGTCTTGCCCGAGTGTGACGATGACATCGCCGACAGCTGCATCCGCTAAGCTGACTTTTGGCGCACCAATTAGGAAAAGGAGCGCTGCCATCATACCAAGCATCATTTTTTTAAACATGTTGACCTCCTTCAAGTCGAAAGCGTTCCTCTTTCAAGAGAAACTCAGCTTTTGAGTACACGTAAAGAAATGCACTCCATCATATAGACGTAACAAATTGACTCGACGTTTCAATTTTCTTTTTAAGATGTTTTCCTTTTCCAATAAATGAAGACATGTCATTTCGTCACATATCATTTTATTAGGAAAAAAGAATCAAGCAACCCTATTTTATCAATCATCAGTTAAGAGGTAAATGACAATCGAAGAGCAGGGGATGTTTAACATTACCGAAAATGTGCTATAATGAGCGTTGTTTAACCTGAAAGGAGAATGTGAAAAATGGCGAAAAAAGGATACATACAATTAACGAATGGAAAGAAAATTGAGTTTGAACTTTACCCAGAGGCTGCTCCAGGTACAGTAGCAAACTTTGAAAAATTAGCGAATGAAGGCTTCTACGATGGATTGAAATTCCACCGCGTGATTCCAGGTTTCGTCAGCCAAGGCGGCGACCCAAACGGTAATGGAACGGGTGGTCCTGGTTACACAATTAAATGTGAAACAGAAGGAAATCCACATCAGCACGAAAGAGGTTCATTATCAATGGCACATGCTGGTAAAGACACAGGCGGCAGCCAATTCTTTATCGTACATGACCCGCAGCCGCACTTAAACGGCGTTCACACTGTTTTTGGCAAGGTAACATCTGGTATCGAGGCTGTACTTGATATGGAGCAAGGCCAAGGCATGGAAAAAGTTGAAGTTGTAGATGCGTAATCCAAAACACCGCTTAATCGCGGTGTTTTTTATTTTGTTTCTGAGACTAATGTGATTTGTTTCGTTAAGCGATAGGTGATGATCCAATACAAAATGGCTAAAGCGCTGACGGAAGCACCAAAAAGACATACTCCGCTCCAGCCATAGGCTGCGTATATGCTGGTTGAAACAATTGAACCGGTCGCACTGCCGATGGAGTAAAAAATCATGTAAGCTGCAGTAAGCCGGCTTCTCGCCTCAGGCCGCACTGTGAAAATCATAGTCTGATTCGTTACGTGTACTGCCTGCACAGATAGGTCAAGAATGATAATGCCAATGACTAAAGCAATAAGTGAATGTTCAGTCAAACTGATGAAAAACCATGAAATGAATAATAGGACAAGGGCTATACCGCTTGTGAACTGTCCAAAACCTCGATCAGCAAGGCTGCCAGCCCGAGCAGCGCCTAATGCTCCGGCTGCTCCAGCAAGACCAAATGCGCCAATAGCAGTATGTGAAAGAAAGTATGGCGCAGTACTGAGAGGCAGCACGAGTGAAGTCCATAACGTACCAAAGACGATAAAAATCAGAAGAGCTAGAATCCCACGGATGCGCAGGATTCGTTCTTGTACGAACAATACAAACATTGAACGAAGCAGATGAGCATAGGATAATGACTCTCCTTTGCTGTCATCACGCGGGAGCACTCGGAACAATACGCCAGTTAGGATAAGCATGATGACGGCAGAAACAAGATATACAGACCTCCAGCCAGCTAAATCGGTTAATACACCAGCAAAGGTTCGGGCGAGAAGAATACCGATGACGATTCCACTTTGCACCAAGCCGACGATACGGCCGCGCTCTTCTGGAGCAGCCCAACTTGCTGCAAACGCAACGAGTACCTGAGTGACTACAGCGAGCAGTCCGACCACTGCTAATCCAATAAATAGGACGGTGACGACAGGAGCGAAGCCGACTAGAATGAGGGCAAGCACAGATAAAAGCATCTGACCAATGATGAGCCGGCGTCGATTCAACAGATCACCAAGTGGTACGATCAGTAGCAGCCCCGCCGCATAACAAAGCTGAGTAACGTAATGACAATACCGATGGATGAATATGTGATACCAAACTCGGCTGCCAGTGAATCTAGTAACGGTTGTGCGAAGTATATGTTTGCAACAGCCATCCCGCAGGCTGCTGCAAAAAGTAGTGCCATATAGTGAGTCATTTTATCTTTAACCATTCATTGCATCCCCTCTTTTTATACTGAAAAGAATAATGTACTAATAGGTACAAAATGATTCCTGTTAAGGATAACCAGCAAAATGTTTTAAAGTCAAGAGTTTATTCTATGTTAATCTTGAAAGCAGAAAGACAGTTTGACAATTTCACCTGAAAAAAATACAATCATAATGTACTGATTAGTAATAAAAAGAAAATGATATCCTGATAAATAAAGAAATAGACAATTGTTATCGTGAAAGGATTTTATTGTTGAAAAGAGGAATTGATGATGGTTCGACAGCGTGAGTTTGATGAGGAAAAAGCGTTGAATGATGCAATGATGCTTTTTTGGGAAAAGGGGTATAGAGCTACAACGTTAAGCGATTTGACTGCAAAAATGGGAATACAGCGGCCAAGTTTATACTCAGCTTTTGGAGATAAAGAGGAATTATTTGAGGCTGCATTACGCACATATACAAAGCAGCATGCAGCTCGTATTCGAACAAAACTTCAAAACAATCGATCTGTAAAGGAAGCATTTCATCTATTATTTACAGATGTAGTGGAAGAGGAATATGGAGATGGCCCAAGTAAAGGCTGTTTTTGCATTAATACAATAGTGGAGCTTGCTCCACACGAAGAGAAATTTGAAATTCTGACAAGAGAACATCAAATGTATCTTTCGGTTATTTTTGAAGAAAAGATAGTGCAAGGTATTCGCTCAGGTGAGCTCGAAAGCGGCTTGAATGCTAAAGCCTTAGCACAGACACTGGTCGTTTCTTTCATCGGGCTTACCGTCCTAATGAAGTCACGTCCAGAGCGTTCATTTGTAGATCATTCTATAGCGACGATCCTATCCATTTTAAAATAAAATGGACAACACGCTATGACAGTTTCTGTGAAAAAATCATACAAAATAGTGAAGCGTATTTTGATCCATTACATCAAAATACGCTTTTTCTTTTAGGGCAGTCATGCACAGAATCTTTTTTTATGATATGATAAGAGAACAAACATTCGTATTTATGAAATGCTAGCACAACCAGCTGCAAATGAAGAAAATAGAAAGAAGGGGAGACTTTGAAACCACTCACTAAAGAAGAAAAAAATCAAATGATGATGGCCATTCAGCGTTACTTTGCCGAAGAACGAGAAGAAGAGATTGGTGAATTGGCAGCCATTAATATACTAGAATTTATCACAAAAAACCTTGGAAGCTACTATTATAATCAAGGGGTTCGCGACAGCCGCAGTATCGCTGTTCAGCGGTCACAATTGTTAGAGGAAGACTTATTCGCACTCGAAAAAAGAATATAAACGAAAAGCTTGCAGTATGTTGTGTTACGAACTGATAAATAAGAAAAAGACCCCCTTAATAAAGAACGCACATTCGTATCATATGTAATGATTAAGAGGTGGAACCAAAGGGCCATCTGAATCGTTATATAAGTAACCATTAATGAAAATCAGCTTTTTTGGTTTTATTTCAATAAAAGAAGGAATAAAACATACAAATAGGCGAAGCGCAGATGATGGAGGTTCTAAATATGGGGAAAATTAAATTAAAAATTGCGATCTTATTTGTTTTACTGCTTTGTTTAGGCGCAGGTTATTTATACATGAATGGCATGAAAATTGAAGATGTGCCAACAGCCATTGGCGAGAGCTTAACAAATAATGATAAAGATTACACCATCTATGAATATACTATTACGAAAATTGATGGAGATGAATATTACGGTCAAGCAAAGAATGGCACCAAAATCATTTTTAATGGAAAGAAATTTGAAGATGATGTGGCCGATCTGAAAAAAGGCGATCGTATTAAAGCCTACTTTAGTAATGAAAAAAGAATAGATGGTCTGATAAAAGTAGTAAAAGTCGTTAATTAACATGTCTCCTTTCCTGTAAGGAGGCTTTTTTTTGTGAAGAATCATGATTGTTGCATTTGAAAACAAGTATCGTTATAATAGCTCCTAAGGACAGCTGAATATCGATTGTATCCTTCGGGGCAGGGTGAAAATCCCGACCGACGGTAATAAAGCAAATGCTTTACAGCCCGTGACCCGTTAATTTATTAACGGTTGATTCAGTGAAAAGCTGAAGCCGACAGTGAAAGTCTGGATGGGAGAAGGATAAAAGAAAGCTATGAACGAAAAATATTTGTTGATCATAGTCTTATTTCTGATGCAAAAAAACCACAGCCCCGGAATTTTTTCCGGGGCTTTCTGTATGTTTTTGTTGTTAATACACACATGCAGTGTTTATTAGGTGATCCCTCATCTAACTTGTATGGACCATAAAAAGCGACGAAGGTGCTCAATCGATCACATGTCCCTAACATCGCTTTTTTAAAAAGTGAGAAATACAAATGAAAAGAAAGGGAGGATCACATGTTTACGGGGATTATTGAAGAAATTGGCACCGTTCAGTCATTAAGTAAAAAGTCAGCAGATGCCATGGAAATAGTCATTACATGCAGCCGTGTGCTGGAAGATGTTCACCTCGGAGACAGTATCGCCATTAATGGAGTATGTCTGACAGTCACAAGCTTCACAAAAGGACAGTTCGCCGCAGATGTGATGCCAGAGACGGTCAAATCGACATCACTGGATCAGCTGACAAAAGGCAGTCCAGTGAATTTAGAGCGAGCCATGTCCTCAAATGGACGATTTGGCGGTCATTTTGTCTCTGGCCATGTTGATGGAACGGCTGTCATTACCCGAATAGAAAAGAAGAGTAATGCCATTTACTATGATTTAAAGATGGACAAGACCCTCACAGATATGCTCACCCAAAAGGGTTCGATCGCAATAGATGGTGTCAGCTTGACCATTTTCGATTTGCGAGATTCATATGTCACAGTCTCTATTATTCCTCATACGCTTGAAGGAACTATTTTCCCGACTAAATCTATGGGGGATATCGTAAATATAGAGTGTGACATGATCGGTAAATACATTTATCGTTTTTTAACAAAAGAGCAAGGCGATAAACAGCCATCTCGATTGACCCCATCATTTCTAAAAGAGCACGGATTCTAGGAGGCGATTGTATGTATCATTCTGTTGATGAGGCAGTAAATGCCCTTAAACAAGGAGAAATCATTATCGTAGTGGATGATGAAGACAGAGAAAATGAAGGAGACTTTGTGGCACTTGCTGAGCATGCCACACCTGAAGTGATTAACTTCATGGCTTTACATGGAAGAGGCCTCATTTGTACGCCAGTCGATGAGTCGATCGCCAAACACCTGAAGCTGCATCCAATGGTTGAACATAATACAGATGCACACCATACAGCATTTACAGTAAGCATCGACCATGTGACAACGACGACTGGTATCAGTGCTTTTGAGCGCTCCACGACCATGCTGGCCATGTTAAATAAAGACGCAAAACCAGACGAATTTGCCCGTCCAGGCCATGTTTTTCCGCTTATTGCAAAAGAAGGCGGCGTACTAGAAAGACCAGGTCATACAGAGGCGGCGGTTGACCTTGCTAAACTGGCAGGCTCAGAGCCAGCGGGTGTCATATGTGAAATTATGAATGCAGACGGATCAATGGCTCGCGTCCCTGAACTAAAGGAGATTCAAAAACAGCATGATTTAAAGATGCTGACAATAGAAGCATTACAGACATATTTAAACAATAATCAAGCAGCGACTATCGAAACAAAATAAAAATCACAAAAAAGGATGATCAACATATGAATACAATACAAGGTCATGTAGTAGCAGAAGGACTAAAATTTGCAATCGTTGTAGCGAGATTCAATGATTTTATTACAAGTAAACTGTTAGATGGAGCAGAAGACACATTGCTCAGACACGGAGCAAATGGTGATGATATCGATGTTGTGTGGGTACCAGGCGCTTTTGAAATCCCGTACATGGCAAAAAAATTAGCTGAAACCAAAAAATATGATGCAGTCATCACACTTGGAACCGTGATCAGAGGCGCAACGACTCACTATGATTACGTGTGTAATGAAGCTGCTAAAGGAATTGCTCAAAGTGCAATGTCAACAGGGGTACCGATTATCTTTGGTGTACTGACAACAGAATCGATTGAACAAGCCATTGAAAGAGCTGGTACAAAAGCTGGAAATAAAGGCAGCGAATCGGCTGCAGCTGCTATTGAAATGGCGAATCTTAATCGAACGTTCTCTTAATTTAGTGAAAAAGAGTTTAAAAACGGTATAAAAATGTTTATAATGTGTGATGAGCAAATGAATCATAAGACATTTGCTGGAAATTAGGATAATTTGAATATTGAGGGGTATATATGTTAATTCGTTACAAGAGGTCTTTTGAAAAAATTGCCATGGGACTCCTGTCCTTTATGCCGGGTGAGAAAGACGTCAAACAGCTTCAGCAGACGATGAAGTCATATGAAATGGATGAAGATCGGCAGCTGTTCCTATGGAAAGATGGCGAGGATATTGTAGGTGCTATTGGTGTGTTGAAAACAGACGACCAAGTACAAATCGAACATATTAGTGTGAATCCATCCCATCGTGATCAAGGAATCGGCAAGGAAATGGTTTTAGCCGTGGAAGACATATTTAAAACCAAAACACTCATTCCAAATGAATTAACGCAAGGCTTCTTTCATAAGTGTCACAGCGAATCAAATTAAATATCACACATGTAAAAGCAGAGGCTATAGTCCTCTGCTTTTTTTACGTTCAATCTGCTTTTTTCGCTCCAGCAATACATCTGTCCGGTCACGGAGTCTATGTTTTTCGATCAAAAATGTATGGGATAAGTTGCTTTCCTGTCCAAAGAGCAGTCCTTCTTTTTGGGCCATTTCTTGGCATAAAGAAAGAAGTGCTTCATCTTTGATCGGCAGCATCACACTTTCATAGGGCATATCTTCATCCATTTTCTTTTTCAGCGTTCTCAGAAGCATCAGAAATGCCTCATCATCCAGACCGAGATCCGATAATACTGAACGGTTTGCTTCTAACAAATGAAGACTGTTAGAAATGAGCCGTTTTGCTCCTTTTCCATTTCCCCGTCTTTGATGATACAAGGCAACAGCGAGCTGAATGAGCCCGACCCAATATTCTTTGCGCTGCTCAGGGGGATCTTCCTTCCAATATTCCTCTAGAATTTCATGACACTCAAAATAATCTCTTGTCGTATGAAATTCGTGTAAAAAAGCCACGTACGCTTCAGGATACACAGCGGTCATCTCCTTTTCCACTTTCAGTCTAACATATTGAAAAGAAAAGAAGAAAGAGCGTCCCTTTAGTGAAAAGGACGCTCTGTTTCTTTAATAAACCCAAGCCGCGCCAACGATGATCAGCAAGATGAAAAGCACGACAATAAGCGCGAATCCTCCGCCAAAGTTATAGCCATCTCCCATAATGATACGGCCTCCTTTTTCATCAGTTCTGATTACAATGGTATTCTATGTATAAATGCCCTTATTGGTATGGGCGGATCCACTGTTTTTCTTGATTTGCCTAAGGCATCATGGCCGAAATTATATTGGACGAGAGCTTTATCCTGTCTTATACTAAAGGTTAGCCGGTGAAACGGTACTTAGAAGACAGTAGAAATGGTGAGAAAAAGATGCTGGAATATCAGGTGAAAATAGATTCGTTCGAGGGTCCTTTGGACTTGCTTTTACATTTAATTAACCGGTTGGAAATTGATATTTATGATATTCCCGTCGCTAAAATTACGGAGCAGTATTTATTATATGTCCACACGATGAGGGAGCTTGAGCTCGATGTTGCGAGTGAATATTTGGTCATGGCTGCAACCCTCCTCAGTATTAAAAGCAGAATGCTTCTTCCGAAACAAGAGGAAGAGCTGTTTGATGAAGACCTGCTTGAAGAGGAAGAGGATCCTCGAGAAGAGCTGATTGGCAAATTGATTGAATACCGCAAGTATAAAAATGCAGCACAAGAACTAAAGGAACGCGAAGAAGAAAGGCAAAATGCCTTTACAAAACCACCGAGTGATTTAAGCGAATTTGCAAAAGAATCAGAAGCGAAGGACACAAATTTACACGTAACGGTGTATGATATGTTAGGTGCGTTCCAAAAGGTATTAAACCGGAAGAAAATAACGAAACCAGCACCATCAAAGATTACAAGACAAGAAATCCCGATTGAAGACAAAATGAATGAGATTATGAACCATTTAAGAAAAACAAAAAAGCGGACCAATTTCATGACTCTATTTCAACATGATCAAAAGGAACACCTTGTCGTGACGTTTCTTGCTGTTCTCGAATTAATGAAAAGTCATCAAATCATGCTAGAGCAGGAAGGGAACTTTGAAGACATTTATATCATAGGGAGTGAAACGATTCATGACGCTTGATATCGTGAATTGGAAAGCCATCTTAGAAGCGCTGCTGTATGCAGCAGGTGACGAAGGCTTAACAAGAAAACAGCTCATGTCTGTTCTTGAAGTAGATGAGTCGGTATTACTCGACATTATGTCTTCCGTAAAGGAAGAGTATCAAAAACAAGAACGAGGGATTGAGCTCATTGAATATGCAGATTCATATATGCTGCTGACGAAAAAAGAATACAGCATGTATTTAAAAAAATTAGTCGAGACACCATCCAAAGGTTTGTCGCAGGCAGCGCTGGAGGTGCTTGCCATTGTTTCTTATAAACAGCCGATTACACGCAGTGAGGTAGAGGAAATCAGAGGAGTCAAATCAGAGCGTGTGCTTCATAGCTTAGTAGCCAAAGCGCTGCTCTGTGAAGTAGGACGTGCCGATGGTCCGGGAAGAGCGATTCTCTATGGGACAACCCCTACCTTTTTAGAGCAATTTGGCTTAAAAGCCTTAGATGAATTACCTCCGCTTCCAGAGAATGTGGAAGCCGATGGAGTACAAGAAGAGGCTGATCTATTTTTTGAAAACTTCAATCAAACATTTGAAGACATAAAATAGTTCAAAAGAAGGAAAAATGTATGATAAAATATAAAAAAGATTTTAGGTCTAAAATCTTTTGATGACAGATAAAATGGTGACAAAGCCATGAGGGGAAGGTAAACACGAAACAAATGGCACATATGAATGTAAAGGCTCAAGTTGATCAAGCAGGCGTCTTTTTATCAAAGGTTGCAATTGAAATGAATGGTTTTTTGAACGAAGCCACCTTATCAAGCTTGAAACGATTAAACCCCGAAGCGGAAGCCTATTATTGTGACATATTGAGTACATTACGGAAGCTTGCAGTGTACAGCGAGGATGCAGCAGCAGTTTGCAGGAAAATGGGGCAGCAGCAGACATTTCCGCAGCAAGCCGCACAGCAGATGCTTCACCGTATTTATCATCAATGTATTGAAGAATTTTTCACGCCGAAAAAGGATACATGGTATGAAGACAGCCGTTCAGCCTATACAGGAAAAAGCAGCATTGTTTTTCACCATGAAGTATCCGCTGATATGAAACAATTATTTTCTTCATTAGAAAAAGACTTTTTAGCGATGAGAGAAGAGCTGGAATATACGACTTCTCATCAGCAAGTGAAAATGGTATAAGTAAGTCGAAGAAGCGCCTCTACATGTAGAGGCGCTTTTTTTTATGGACGAGGCATCATAACTTTTTCAGCTGAGCATACACTTGTACAAAACGGACAAGGACGTGAATGAACATGCCCTATTTAAAAATTGGAACAGCAGTCCTTCTTCTATTTACACTCTTACTGCCTTTTTCCTCACATGCCAAAGCAGACATTTCGTTATCAGTGAGTGCAAGAAGTGCCATTTTAATAGATGGACAGTCAGGCAGAGTCCTATTTGGAAAGGACGAGCACGAAAAAAGAAGAATCGCCAGTATTACAAAAATCATGACGGCTGTATTAGCCATTGAATCAGGAAAAATGAAAGATACCGTCAAAGTATCAAAACGTGCGATTCAAGCGGAGGGCTCATCCATTTATTTAAAGGAAGGGCAGAAGGTGAGCTTAGAAGATTTGACATACGGGCTCATGCTGCGTTCTGGAAATGATGCAGCTGTTGCCATTGCAGAGCATGTTGGCGGCAGCTTAGAAGGCTTTATTTTTATGATGAATCAAAAGGCGGCTGAACTAGGAATGGAGAATACGAATTTTCAAAATCCGCACGGGCTCGATGATCATAAAAATCATTATTCATCGGCCTATGACATGGCGATCCTAACAAAATACGCGATGAAGCATAAACAATATCAAAAAATTGCTGGTACGACTTTCTATAAAGCGAAAACAATGGAAGGCTATTGGAAAAATAAAAACAAGCTGCTCACCGGTTTATACGAATATTCCACTGGAGGGAAAACAGGATATACAAAACTTGCAAAACGTACACTCGTCTCCACCGCTGCAAAAGGGGATGCTGAGCTGATCGCTGTGACCATTAATGCGCCGGATGACTGGAAGGATCATATCTCTATGTTTGAATATGCATTTGATCACTATAAAACGTATGTGCTTGCTGAAAAAGGAAGACTTGCTTCGTTAAAAGGGACCTTTTACGAAAAAAAAGCGTTTATCAAGCGTGATGTGGACTATTTTTTGAATGAAGATGAGAAAAAACTTGTCAAAATTGAAACGGAAATGCTCACCCCTAAAAAGAAGTGGAAAAAAAACGCCGAAGCCATCCCAGATGTTGTAGGAAAAATGACGATTTTATTAGATGGACAGGTGATCGAGCAATTACCGATTTTTTATGAAAATAAACGAAACCGCATGCCTCAAAAAAGCTTTCAAGAAATGTTTAAGTCTGTCTTTCAGACCTCTATAGGCGGATCTTCATGGTCAATCTAATTTGGGTATTTCTCACTGTCATCGGTCTTGTCTATGCGATGTTTAATGGAACGATGCAGGAAGTGAACGAGGCTGTATTTAAGGGATCAAAAGAAGCGGTTACTATTTCAATTGGTCTGATTAGTGTCCTCGTTTTTTGGCTCGGGCTCATGAAGATTGCCGAAGAGGCAGGGCTGTTAAATTTCTTTAGTAAATTGTGCCGGCCCTTTATTTCAAAGCTATTCCCGGATATTCCGCCTCATCATCCTGCAATGGGTTATATTTTGTCCAATCTCATGGCAAATTTCTTTGGTCTTGGGAATGCCGCTACACCGCTTGGGATTAAGGCGATGGAGCAGATGAAAGCATTAAACGGCGGAAAAAATGAGGCAAGCCGTTCTATGATTACATTTCTAGCGGTCAACACATCCTCTATCACACTTGTGCCAACAACCGTCATTGCTATAAGAATGACCTATGGGGCAGATCAGCCAACAGACATTGTAGGACCAACCATTTTAGCAACACTCATTTCAGGAATCGGTGCAATTCTCATCGATCGTTATTTCCACTATCGCAGAAGCAGGCGGGGGTGATCTTGTGGCATTTATTAACTGGCTGTCACTTGCTTTGATTCCACTGATCATCGCAGGGATTTTGATTGCTGGAACCATTAAAAAGGTACCAACCTATGAAACATTTGTGGAGGGAGGAAAAGAGGGCATTCAAATTGCCTTTTCCATCATTCCCTATTTAGTCGGCATGCTTGTAGCTATTACGATATTCCGTGCGTCAGGTGCGCTTGATTTTGTTATGGGACTTTTAAAACCAGTCTTTACAGCGATTGGTTTCCCAGCAGAAGTCGTTCCGCTTGCGTTTATTCGCCCGATATCTGGAACGGCTGCACTTGGAATGACATCAGATTTGATAGCGACGTATGGCCCAGATTCTTTTATTGGCCAGCTCGCGGCTGTCATGCAAGGGTCAACAGACACCACCCTTTACATTTTGACGGTTTATTTTGGAGCAGTCGGTATTAAAAAAATGGGAGATGCGCTAAAAGTAGGTTTGTTAGCAGATCTCATTGGTGTCATTGCATCTGTGATTATCGTCAGTTTGTTATTTAGCGGCGCCTAATCAGGCGCTTTTTTGTATTTCATGGATGGAAAATCGCTTTTTAGCTGAAATTAGATAGACGAAACGCTTATTTTTCCACGAATGCTTGTTTGTTTTAGGTCAAGCAAGTAAGATAGTACATGAGGTGAAAGACAAATGGAACGTTTACAGAAAGTAATTGCACATGCCGGCGTCGCTTCAAGACGAAAGGCTGAAGAATTAATTAAAGAAGGACGAGTTACCGTTAATGGTCAAACAGTGACAGAGCTCGGAGTGAAGGTGGGCTCTTCAGATAAAATTGAAGTCAATGGCTTAAAGCTTGAAAGAGAAGAACCGGTTTACTTTATGCTTTATAAACCGCGCGGCGTCATTTCTGCTGCCGAGGATGATAAAGGACGTAAGGTCGTCACAGACTTCTTTGATGATGTCCCGCAACGCCTTTATCCAATCGGCCGGTTAGATTATGATACGAGCGGTTTGATTTTGATTACAAATGATGGGGAATTTGCCCATAAGCTCATGCATCCGAAATACGAAATTGATAAAACGTATGCAGCGAAGCTAAAAGGCATACCATCAAAGGAACTGCTTAGAAAGCTAGAAAAAGGGATCATGTTAGATCATAAAAAAACAGCACCTGCTCGTGCGAAAATGCTTTCTATTGATAAACGAAAGCAAACTTGTATTGTCCAATTAACCATTCATGAAGGCAGAAATAGACAAGTACGCCGCATGTTTGAAGCGATCGGCCATGATGTCTTAAAGCTAAAGAGGGAGCAATATTCGTTCCTTCATATTGAAGGTATGAGACCAGGAGACCGCAGAGAATTGTCTCCACATGAAGTAAAGCGCCTGAGAGCAATTGCCGATCATGGGAAAAGCGCTTTTTAATTTTCACATAAACTTCAAAAAATGAAGAAGCATCAAAAGAAGGAGAATGCTATAATTTACCTGAATGTCTATGGGGAAGGGGTACTTCAGATGAAAAAAAGACGGTTTTTCATACGGACGGGCATTCTCCTCGTGATGCTTGCTGCACTATGTTATACAATGTATAACTCAGTATTTGCCAAACAGGATCGAGTCAAAGAAGGATCTATTGCGCCAAACTTTGTCCTTCAATCTGTGGATGGGGATCGGATTGAATTAAAGGATTTAAAAGGCAAAGGTGTCTTTCTTAATTTTTGGGGTACATGGTGTGGTCCGTGTAAACAAGAATTTCCTTATATGGCGAATCAATATGAAGTGTTCAAGGATCGCGGTGTGGAAATTGTCGCAGTCAATGTTGCGGAGTCCAAGATTGCCGTGAAAAATTTTATGGAATCCTATGGCGTGAATTTTCCTGTTGCCATGGACAAAGATCGTCAAGTGACAGAGGCATATGATATTACGCCGCTGCCAACCACATTTTTAATTAATCCTGAAGGCAAGGTAATCAAAGTCATAAAGGGAACGATGACAGAACGTAATGTCTATGAATATATGAATTTGATTAAACCAAAGGGGTCATAGAATGAAAGAGGTAAAGTGCGAGTGTGGACATATTAATCCAATCGGTACTGTTCTATGTGAATCATGCGGGAATCCCATTGCGGCTAAAGAGAAGAACTCTTCAAAGCTGCTTGATATGAGATATGACGGCAGTGCAAGACGCTCGCAAACATATAACAAAACGATTGTTGATAAAGTATGGAACTTTTTTTCTTCCGTTAAAGTAGGTGTGTGGCTGATTGTCATTACACTGCTTGCATCTTCGCTTGGAACGATTTTCCCGCAGGAGCGATTTATTCCGCCAGGAGCGTCTGCTTCCACGTATTATGAAGAGCAATATGGATCCTTTGGCAAGCTGTATTATACACTTGGATTCCATGATCTTTATAATTCTTGGTGGTTTTTAGCTCTTATCGCATCAATCGGAATCTCCCTTGTTATTTGTAGTCTCGATCGCGTTATTCCTCTTTATCGAG
This sequence comes from Bacillus sp. DC4300-2b2, assembly GCF_049895685.1. Lineage (NCBI taxonomy): Bacteria > Bacillati > Bacillota > Bacilli > Caryophanales > Bacillaceae > Bacillus > Bacillus sp. DC4300-2b2. Next base: position 283,852 of record NZ_JAFCSW010000003.1, on the reverse strand, counting down.
CACTCAAAAACCAAGGGGTTATCAAAAAAGAAGGATTTATGAGAAGACAGCGTCTGTTTAGTGAGACAGACAAAACATTAGATGAGCATACATATGAAGGCATCATAAGAGCAATGAAACAAAAGCGTTACCGCGTGCGAGAAGAAAATGGGCATATTTTAGCCGAAAAAGGACGTTTTTCACGCTGGGGACCTTACGTCAATCACATTGGATTAATCATCTTTCTCATTGGATCGATGCTCCGGTTCGTCCCGGGCATGTACGTGGATGAAACGCTGTGGGTCAGAGAAGGTGAAACTGCACCGATTCCAGGTACGGATGGTCAATACTTCTTGAAAAATAACGCGTTTTCAATTGATCGTTATGAAACTGGAAATGAAAAAGAAGTGTTTGAGAATGCCATTGAAAAAGCTGGCGACGGTCAAGTGGTGAAAAGCTATAAAACGGATGCCATCTTATACAAACGTGAAGGAGAAGTTGTATTTGGTGAAAAGCCCAAGCTGAAGCAGGTAACAGAACACGATATCAAAGTGAATGAACCGCTTAAGTTTGACAATTTCTCATTATATCAAGTGGATTTTAAACAAAATGAACTCGATCAAATGGTCTTTCAACTGATTCGTAAAGATACAGAAAAATCTTTCGGTACAGTGAAGATTAATCTGCTGGAGCCTAAGTCGGAATATGATCTTGGTAGCGGTTACAAAGTCAAAGTGATGAGCTATCTGCCTGATTTTTATTTTGACGATGATGGAACGCCGAGTACGAAAACAAGGAATCCGAATAATCCTGCTTTCGTGTTTGAAATGATTTCTCCTGAAAAACCTAAAGGTGAAAAAAGCTTTGTCGCCATTCAAGAGACAGTAGAGGGCTCTGATAACAATCTATATAAAATGAAGTTTGATCGGGTTGAAACGAAAAACGTCACAGGCTTAACTGTTAGAAAAGATTTAACACTAGGGGTGCTCATTGTAGGCGGAATCATTTTCATGATTGGTGTCGTGCAGGGGATGTATTGGCAGCATAGAAGAATCTGGCTGTCGGCAAAGGATGGAAAAGTATTGGTGGCAGGACATACAAACAAAAACTGGTTCGGCTTAAAGTCCGATCTTAACGTGTTACTGAGCGGCAGTGGCATCAAACAGCCAGTTGATCAAAAAGAGCTGCCTGATACAACAAGTATCAGCAAAAGCAAGGGGGAAGGATTAGATGGCGGCAGTCAGTGAAAATCTGTTATTTGCAGCTTTTCTATTTTATTTAGCAGCAGTTCCTTTTTTTGGTGGTGCCATTAAGGGAAAAAAGAAAGAAGATGGACCGCGAAGGAATAAGGCGGCACTCATTGGCATTACGCTTACTATCATCGGTTTTTTGAGCCAGTTGGGCTATTTTATTTCAAGATGGATTGCATCTGGTCATGCACCAGTCAGTAATTTGTTTGAGTTCACTACCGCTTTTGGCATGATGCTGGTGCTTGCATTCATCATTTTATATTTTGTGTATCAAGTGTCTGTACTTGGTTTATTCACACTTCCAATCGCTTTATTGATTATTGCCTATGCAAGTATGTTCCCATCAGATATTTCACCGCTGATTCCTTCACTTCAAAGTAATTGGCTTTATATTCACGTGACAACAGCAGCACTTGGTCAAGCCATTCTAGCCATCAGCTTTGTGGCAGGCGTCATCTTTCTATTAAAGCATGTGGATCAAACAAAGCCAGGGAAGAAGACGTTTGGTTTAGAGCTTGTCATGTTTATGATTGTGGTGACACTTGCATTTATCGCTGTCACGTCTATTTTTAGAATGACAGGGTATGAAGCGACATTTAATTGGATCGATAAAAATAAAGAAAAAAGTGTGATGGTCTATGAGCTGCCAGCTCTTGTCGGCCCTCATAAAGGGGAGCTTGTGACGGAAGATCGTTTGGAGCCGTTTGTTGAGCTGCCGCCTGTTTTTTCAGGCAGAAAGGTCAATACAGTGTTATGGTCATTTAGCGTAGGGCTGATTATATACGGACTCATTCGATTGATCATTCGCAAACGACTGAGCGCACTGCTTCAACCGCTAGTGAAACAGGTGAACCTAGATTTAGTCGATGAAATTGGGTATAGGGCTGTTTCGATTGGTTTCCCTGTATTTGCATTAGGTGGGCTGATTTTTGCCATGATCTGGGCACAAATTGCATGGACTAGGTTTTGGGGCTGGGATCCGAAGGAAGTATGGGCATTGATTACGTTTCTCTTTTATGCAGCCTATCTTCATCTTCGCTTGTCGCGAGGCTGGCATGGTGAAAAGTCCGCTTGGCTTGCTGTGATCGGCTTCGCCATTATTATGTTTAATCTCATCTTTGTCAATCTTGTCATTGCGGGGCTTCATTCCTACGCATAATCACAAGGAAAAGGCCAACTTTTATGATTCAATTCGGCTTTTTGTTAAAATGAATGTAACAACGGAGAAAGCAGGAGGACTGTCTAATGGAACACACAACTCAAACGAAAATATTAGTCGTAGATGATGAGGCACGAATTCGCCGCCTTTTAAAAATGTATTTAGAACGTGAAAATTATGAAATCGATGAAGCAGAAAACGGAGATGAGGCGATTCAAAAAGGGCTTCAAACCGATTATGACCTCATTTTGCTCGATTTAATGATGCCTGGTACAGATGGAATTGAAGTGTGTAATCAAATTCGAGACAAAAAAGCGACTCCAATCATTATGCTGACGGCAAAAGGAGAAGAAGCCAACCGCGTTCAAGGATTTGAGGCAGGAACGGATGACTACATCGTCAAACCTTTCAGCCCACGTGAAGTTGTTTTACGTGTGAAGGCATTGCTCAGAAGATCGTCTCAAACGTCTTATCTGAATACTGGGACAACAACAAAGGACGTTCTTGTGTTTTCTCATCTTTCTATTGACCATGATGCACATAGAGTGACGGCTGATGGCAAAGAAGTCAGCCTCACGCCGAAGGAATATGAGCTTTTATATTTCCTTGCAAAAACACCGGATAAGGTTTATGACAGAGAAAAGCTGTTAAAAGAAGTATGGCAATATGAATTCTTTGGAGACTTACGAACAGTCGATACCCATGTCAAACGACTTCGTGAAAAACTGAATAAAGTGTCGCCAGAAGCAGCGAAAAAAATCGTAACTGTATGGGGAGTCGGGTACAAATTTGAGGTCGGCGCTGAATGAAACTGTGGAAAAGTGTTGTAGGAAAGCTATGGTTAACCATTCTTTTCCTCGTCCTGATCGTTTTATCTATTTTAACTGTGCTTCTTTTAGAGTTCATTGAGAATTATCATGTAGAAGAAGCAAAATCTGATTTAACACAAATGGCCAACAAAGTAGCAGTCATTTTAGAAAGCCATGAGGATCAATCTCTTGCAAGATCGATAACATCAGAACTCGCTGACAAATTGACGAGTATTGCGATCATACAAGAGGACGGGCTAGAGTGGTATTCGTCTGAAAAAGGCGGGAAGCTTCCTGCGATTACAAAGAAACAAATTGAAGCGGACAGCGATTTAAACCAAGCACTGAAAGATCGTAAAAAAATCAGTAAACGTGCAGAACCTGATGCAGGCAATCAAAAAGATGAACGAATTGTAGTCGGTGTTCCATATGAGGTGAACGGAAAAAAAGGCATGGTCTTTCTTTCTCAGTCACTCCTCGCTGTAGAACAAACAACGAAACATACGACGCGATACATCTTTTTAGCAGCCGGAATTGCGATTGTACTGACCACTATATTCGCTTTCTTCTTGTCAACCCGTGTCACCTATCCTCTCAGAAAGATGAGAGAGGGTGCACAAGATTTGGCGAAGGGGAAATTTGATACAAAGATTCCTATTTTAACGCAAGATGAGATTGGAGAACTGGCGATCGCTTTTAATCAAATGGGGAAGCAGCTTAAATTCCATATCACAGCTTTAAATCAAGAAAAAGAACATTTGTCTAATATTTTAAGCAGTATGGCCGATGGCGTCATCACCATCAATATTGATGGAACGATCTTGATGACAAATCCTCCTGCAGAACGATTTTTGCAGGCATGGTATTATGAGCAAAATATGAAGATCAAAGATGGAGATGAACTGCCGCCAGAAGCGCGCGAGCTATTTCATACAGCTGTCAGTACAGAAAAGGAGCAAATGATCGAAGTTACGCTGCAAGGGCGTACGTGGGTTCTTCTCATGTCTCCGCTTTATAATCAGCAGGATGTCAGAGGAGCAGTTGCAGTCCTTCGTGATATGACGGAGGAACGAAGACTTGATAAGCTGAGAAAAGACTTCATTGCCAATGTCAGTCATGAACTTCGTACACCAATCGCCATGCTGCAAGGGTACAGTGAGGCGATTGTAGATGATATTGCAGGATCAGAAGAGGAAAAGAAAGAGATTGCGCAAATTATCTACGATGAATCACTTCGAATGGGACGACTTGTAAATGATCTTCTAGATCTAGCGAGAATGGAAGCAGGTCATATTACACTGAATCTTGAATCAACAGATACGGAAGAGCTGACTGAGAAGATCTACCGCAAGTTTCTAGGGATTGCGAAAGAAAAACAAATCGACCTTACGTATGACATTCTAGTGGATGAACCGCACTTTGTATTCGATCCAGATAAGATTGAGCAAGTGTTTACGAATCTCATTGATAATGCCATTCGTCATACACCAGAGGGTGGAGAGGTTCACTTTTCGGTTCAATCGGTGGAAAACGGGCTGAAAATGGATGTGAAAGATTCGGGAAGCGGAATTCCAGAAGAGGATCTGCCCTTTATTTTCGAGCGCTTCTATAAAGCTGATAAAGCAAGAACAAGAGGACGTTCTGGTACTGGGCTTGGCCTTGCGATTGTGAAGAACATCGTCGAAGCGCATCAAGGCTCTATACATGCTCACAGCAAAACGGGTGCAGGTACACACTTCACCTTCTATATTCCGAGAAAAAAGCAGGAACTCGTCTAATCTTGACGAAGAATCTTGTTACATGAGAAACACTTCTTTTCGAAAGAAAATGAAGTGTTTTTTCTATTTTGAAATTTTTAAGGAGAAGTTAAACAAAAAGCCCTTTCCAAACTGTCGAACTTGTAATATATTTGTCATAAAGTTGTAATGTAACGTTTTATAAGAGTCACTCGACAAAAATAAGTGAACGGAGGGGTTTCCTATGCATGAAACCTTTCAAAAAATATATGATTCGTACCATCAAGATTTGTACCAGTTTTTATTTTATATGGTTAAAGATAAAAATCAGGCAGAGGATCTCGTGCAGGAGGTTTACATTCGGGTACTTCACTCATATAAAACTTTTGAAGGAAGAAGCAGCGAGAAAACATGGCTGTTTTCAATTGCAAGGCATGTGGCGATTGACTGGTTTCGCAAGCAGCAAACCATTAGACAACGGGTACTCGGCACGTTTGATTGGGATAAGCAGGATGTAAAAGACCCAGACTTGCTCCCAGACGAACTAGCTGTACAGGATGAAAATACGAAAGAAATTTATGCCGCACTTGATCACTGTACGATTGATCAAAGAGCTGTCATCATTTTAAGGTTTATCCAGGGCTACTCAATCATGGAGACGGCAAAGGCGCTAAAGTTCTCGGAAAGCAAAGTCAAAACAACGCAGCACCGAGGCCTGAAAGTGCTCCGAAAACATATGGAGCTTTTGAAGGAGGAGCTAGTGAATGAAAACGAACAGGTCCGATTGGAGCGAAGAACGAATCAAGGTGTTACTAAGTCAGCTTCCAAAAGTGGAGGACAACCGTTCATCTAAGCAGATATACCAGCAGATGCTGATGGCAAGCGGGAAGAAAAAGAAAAGTGTCAGATGGATCGGTCCAGCGGTGGCAACCGTTGTGGTTTTATTTATGGCGTTTTTAATTTCTCCTCATTTATTTCAGCCGGCTGCTCAAGAACAGCATCAACAGATGAAAATGGACTCAAGTGCTGACAAAGGACAGGCGAATGCCACATTAGAGCCGGTGAAACAGGAAAATGGTACCGCGCACGTTGTTTCTCATGAAGACAAGCAAAAGTATATGACGGTTGCATACATAGATGAATCAACATCTCAAGTGATTCCCATTAGTATTGAAAAAGAAAATGAACATGACCATTTGCAGGAAATGATGAACACATATGAACAGGTGCAGCTGCCTGAAATGACAAAGCCGCTTCAATCTTATCTTGAGATGGTGGACCTTCGGGAAAAAGGGAATACACTTGTTTTTCAGTTAAAAAATGATTTATCCCTTGATACGATAAAGGAAGCCAATCGATTTAAAGATATGGTAAAAGAAACGCTCAAATGGAGCAGGTATAAACAAGTGGAGATCAGGTCAGTCGAAGGTTCTCATCTTCAATTAGGGACTAGCAGCTTTGGCACGATATCAATTGATAAACAAACGAAGAAAGCTTATTACGTGTTAAAAAATAAGAGCGGGACTTTTTTGGTACCCTCAAAAACCCATTATTCTTCTTATGAAGATGCGGTAGAGGCCATGAAACGGACGAGTGATTCTGGGCTCGAACCATTAATTAAAGAAGAATCCATTAAAGAAGTGACATCAAAAGGTAAGCATGTGACCATCACGTTTGGAGCATCAGCGAAATTATCGGACTCAATTGATCATATTCTACTCATTGAAGGTCTGCTGCTTACAGCGAAAGATTTTGGTTTCACAGATATCACCATTCAATATGCAGGAACAGATCAAGTAGGACCATATGAATTAAACGAGCCAATAGAGGTACCGGCTCTGCCGAATCCAGTTGTCATCAAAGATCGTTAAAGGACGCAAGTAAGTCATTGCGTTCTTTTTTAATGTATAGAAAATGCCCTTCTTGCTGTATACTAAGCTGTCATGAAAAGAACCTCAAAGAAGGGGAGTCACTGATGAAAAGGTATTGTTTCATAGGTGCAAGCTGTTTTTTGTTCTTCATCTTAGCACCATTTGCCCATGCGCAGCAGACAAACGAATGGGTGGAACCAGTGAAAGGAGAAGTCACTGACTTGTTTGGGACAAGGGGCGGCTCGCATAAGGGATTAGATATAGCTGCACCAGAAGGAGAATCCATTTTTGCTGCAAGTGAAGGTGTGGTCGCGCGTTCGTATGTATCGGCTACATATGGAGAAGTCGTGTTTATTCAGCATCCAAACGGATACGAAACCGTCTATGCTCATTTACACGAGCGTTTTGTGAAAAAGGGTGACCATGTACAAGCAGGGCAGCCGATTGGCATCATTGGCAACACAGGAGCTTCTAGAGGTACTCATTTGCATTTTGAGGTACATCGTGGAAATTGGTCAGTCAGCAAAAAGGATGCGATAGATCCGCTCAAAATGATTGCAGTGGAACGTTTCAAAGAGCCAGCTCTTCATGTAAATGGACATGAAAAAAATACATATGTCATTAAAAAAGGGGATACCCTTTGGTCGATAGCAAAGGCGCATGAAATGACTGTGGAACAATTGAAAAAGATCAATGAGCTGACCACTCACCTCATTCGAACAGGAGACCGTTTAATGGTTTCAACAAAATAAACCTCATGCTTTTGCATGAGGTTTATCACTGTTTTTTAAAGGTCAATCAGGCGGACAGAAAGAATATCCTGTACTTCCGTTAATTTTTTCACAATTTCATCCTCTAGATGCTTATCGAAAGAAAGCATCATAATGGCTTCGCCGCCTTTTTCTTTACGTCCTACCTGCATTGTTGCGATGTTGACATCATGGTCGCCTAAAATCTGTCCAACCTTTCCAATCACACCAGGTGCATCTGTATGCTGGATATAGACTAGGTGTCCATCTGGATAAAAATCAATATTAAATCCATTAATAGAAACAACGCGTTCCCCTAGATGCGGGATGTAAGTCGCTTTTAGAGTAAAGGTTGAAAGATCACCTTTGACTTCAATGGAAATACTGTTTTCGTAACCAGATTCGCTGGAGGAAATTTTCTCACTAAAACTAATGCCGCGTTCCTTTGCGACCATTCCAGCATTTACTTCATTCACAGTTGAATCAACGCGCTCTTTTAAAAAGCCTGAGAGGAGACTTTTTGTGATAAAGGATGTTTCGAGTTTTGAAATAGAGCCTTCATAAGAAATGCCTACTTCTTTTACAGGTTCTCTCATGGATTGAGAGACAAGACGTCCAAGTTTTCCTGCAAATTGATGATAAGGCTGAATCTTTTTGAATTCGTCTTTTGTCATCGCTGGTAGATTAATAGATGACATGACAGGAAGGCCTTTCGCAAATTGAAGGACTTCTTCAGATACTTGCGCTGCTACATTTAATTGTGCTTCTTTTGTAGAGGCACCAAGATGCGGAGTTGCAATGACGTGTGGATGATCCACAAGCGGATTATCAGTTGGAGGTTCTACCTCGAATACATCGAGTGCAGCTCCTGCGACATGGCCGCTTTCAAGTGCCTCAAGAAGGTCAGCTTCGTCAATAATGCCGCCGCGTGCACAGTTTACTAGGCGAACACCTTTTTTCGTTTTTGCAATCGTTTCTTTATTGAGAAGTCCTCTTGTTTCTTTTGTTAATGGCGTATGTACAGTAATAATATCTGATACTTCGAGTACTTCATCCAGTGATTTCGCATTGACGCCAATTTTTTCTGCACGTTCCTTTGTGAGAAATGGGTCAAACACGTTGACTGTCATGCCAAATGCTCTTGCACGCTGGGCGATTTCACTTCCGATTCTGCCTAAGCCGACAATCCCAAGAGATTTTCCGTAAAGCTCAGCACCAACATATGCACCTCTGTTCCATTCTTTTGATTTGACAGAAATATTGGCTTGCGGAATATGACGCATGAGTGATGAAATCATAGCGAACGTATGCTCAGCTGTCGAGATCGTATTACCGTTGGGTGCATTGATCACAATGACGCCATGCTTGGTCGCTTCATCAATGTCAATATTGTCTACTCCCACACCGGCACGGCCGACAATTTTTAATGAAGTCATTTTTTCATAAAGCTCTTTCGTTACTTTCGTGGCACTTCTGACAAGTAAGGCATCAAACGTGTGTAATTCATCTTCTGCTTCTGCTACATTTTTTTGGACAATTTCAACAAAATCTGATTCTAAAAGTGGTAGAAGACCATCATTGCTCATCTTATCTGAGACTAATACTCGAAACATCGTAAGATTTCCTCCTAAAATAAACGTCATAAATATCTGATAATTTACCATATTCCTTTTCACTGTGTCAATCAAATTAAAGCAGTAAAGTGAAAAAGAAAACACGAACATTTCTTTGTGTCTTTATAAAGAATGAACACCTTTAAACAAAAGATAACCAATTTTTGCGCATTTGTCATTAGAATTTTTGTGTTTTTTACGATTTCTTAAAACTGATGAATTTGCTCAGGATTTTTATCTGTACAAATGCTCATATATCATATATAATGATGTCGAATTGAATAATGATCAATCTTCGGGGCAGGGTGTAATTCCCTACCGGCGGTGATGAGCATAGTCTCTAAGCCCGCGAGCCTTTTTGGCAGGATTCGGTGTGATTCCGAAGCCGACAGTATAGTCTGGATGGGAGAAGATGGAGGTTCATAAACGTTGAAAACATTGATGTTTACACGTTTATTTGTCTAGCCCAATTTCCCCGCTCCTGTTTTCAAGGGCGGTTTTTTTGTGGCTAAAATGGAACAATCCTCTTTTCGAAAGATTTGATCGAAAAGGAGAGAGAATATTGAATCAAAGTAAAGTAAAGCGTTTAGTCGTAATCAGTATGCTTAGCAGTATTTCATTTGTTTTAATGTTATTAAACTTCCCGTTCCCTGGGCTTCCAGGATATTTGAAAATTGATTTCAGCGATATTCCAGCGATTATTGCGATTTTAATTTATGGGCCGGGTGCAGGTATTGCTGTTGAGGCGTTAAAAAATGTACTGCATTATCTCATTCATGGTAGTATGTCTGGTGTTCCTGTTGATCAAGTAGCGAACTTTACAGCAGGCGTATTGTTCATTTTACCAGTGGCCTTCATTTTCAAAAAAATCAAATCGGCAAAGGGAATTGTATGGTCTATGTTCTTGGGCACAGTGCTTATGACTGTGATGATGAGTATTTTAAATTACTTCCTGTTTCTGCCGGCTTACACATGGTTTTTAAATGCACCTCAACTTTCGGATAATATGCTCAAGGCGACGATAACAGCAGGGATATTGCCTTTTAATCTTATTAAAGGCATCATCATTACCATCGTGTTTAGCCTCATTTTTGTGAAAATGCGTCCATGGTTTGAAAATAAACGCCGACTTCAAAATAGTTAATATAAAAAAAGCCCCTGCATAAGGGGCTTTTATACTATTCATGCTTAAGTGGGTCGCCCTCGAAAGATTCGTCCGCAACTTTGATTGAATCCGTTGGACATCCTTCAAATGCATCAAGCATATCTTCTTCAAGTACTTCTGGAACTTCTACAGTTCCTTGGTTGTCATCAAGCGTAACAAATGCAATGCCTTCATCATCATAATCATAAATGTCTGGAGCAGCTGCACCGCATGCGCCGCAAGCAATACATGTGTCTTTGTCTACAATTGTATATTTTGCCATGTTAAAAAAATACCTCCCAGATTGTTCGATGGAACAAATGGTCTAACCTTTTTAGTTTCACCGATAAAAAACAATTTCCTCAAACCTTATTGTAATGATTTTAATTTCACATTTCAACTGTAAAGTGATTGAGAATGCTTATCACATAAGGGTTTGTTCATAACTTTCCCCCACAAATTGAGTTTAAACATTTCTTCTTCTATGAAATCTGTTAAAATAAAGGGAGAAAATATTCGAATTTTGTCAGGAAGACAGGTGCTTTGGCGAATGACTCTTCATTATTTGGATGTCATGTTAATGGACAGCGTATATAAATTGAACGGCGAACGCTCCATAAGTGCTGTCTACCATCTTTTTAAAGGAAAAAAATCATCACAAACCATACAGGATGCCAGTTTGTTTCAGCTTTCAAAGTACTTCGGTTGTTACCCGGGGTTTACGAGGGATCAGCTGAATCGCTCTACTATAAAACTTGACGAAGAGCACTACATCAAAAAAACAGGGGAGACATTCACTGTTACAGTTGCAGGACAGCGTATGCTAAACCAGTATTTTTTAGAAAAACCGATGCCCGTTTATTTTCATGGTGCGAAATATCATGATAAAGCAAAGGTGCTATGGATGAGGCTCTCTTTACTTGTACAAGTGCTTTCTCACCATATGGCTGGATCGTATCAATATGTCCCAATACAAAGAGATGTATCTGTACAAAGCTGGACGAAATCCTTCTTAAAACAGCATCATGAGAAGAATAAGCTTTCAGAAGAGCTGCATCATGAACTAGAAACGCTCCTTAGCCGTATAAGTGATCAAGAAGCGCTGATTTTTGTTTATTCATTGACGTCAAATGAAAGAATCGGGCGTACGTATCAGCAAATGGCAGAGTGGCTAAAAGAAGATGTGTGGTATGTGTACCTGCTTTTTTGGAATGTCCTCCATTATTTTATTCATGCTGCCCAAAAAGGTGAGACGCAGCTCATGCAAAAGCTCGTAGGTGACCTTGAATTCAAACGCGTATTAACAACCTCTACTCACAAAACGCTTGAACTTGTGCAAAAAGGCTTTAATATTGATCAGATTGCTCACATTCGTTCATTAAAAAAAGCAACGATCGAAGACCATATTGTCGAACTTTCCATACATGAACCGAACTTCTCAATAGAGCCGTATGTGAGCGTAGAAGCGCAGCAGGCCATTCATACAGTAGCCAGGGAGCTTCAAACAAATAAAATGAAGCTGATTAAAGAAAAACTCGAACATTCATTTACTTATTTTCAAATACGATTGGCTCTGACAAGGATGGTGAAAGCAAATGGATAAGCTTCATCAGACGCTCATGCGATATTTTGGTTACGACTCATTTAAAACAGGTCAAGAGGACATTATTCAAAGTGTACTGAATCAAAAAGATACGGTTGCCATGCTGCCTACTGGCGGCGGGAAATCCATCTGCTATCAAATTCCCGGCTATATGACAGATGGATTAGTTCTCATTATTTCGCCGCTGTTATCGCTTATGGAGGACCAAGTCGAACGAATGAAAATGCGCGGAGAAAAACGAGTGGCGGCGCTGAACAGCACATTGTCTTTTCAGGAGAGACGGCATATCATTCGGCATTTGCCATCATATAAGTTTCTATTTGTCGCGCCTGAGGCATTAATGTCAGAGGTGCTGCTAGAACAGCTCAAATCGATGCATATTGGTCTGTTCGTCGTCGATGAAGCCCATTGTATATCGGAATGGGGGCATGATTTCCGTCCGGAATATTCAAAGCTGGGGGAATGGAGAGAAGCGTTAGGTCATCCTGTCGCTTTAGCACTGACGGCAACAGCAACAAAACAAACGCTAAAAGATACCGTGCAAACGTTAAGGTTGCAGCATCCAGACTTTCATATTCATTCTGTCAACCGGCCAAACATCGCTTTAGTTAAAGAAGCGCACGAAACGAAAGAAGCAAAAGAGAAACGGGCCATTGAGCTTGTGGAATTCCTGCAAGGCCCCGGTCTGATTTATTGCCCGACTCGGCAAATGACAGAAGATATGGCGCTATTTATGAAACAAAAAACCCACCAGCGTGTAGAGTATTACCATGGCGGAATGGATGCAGGAGATCGCATGCTTATTCAGCAGCAATTTATCAGCGGACAGCTTGATCTCATTTGTTGTACAAGTGCTTTTGGAATGGGAATTGATAAAGCAGATATACGATTTGTTATTCATATGAGCCCGCCGCAGTCAATTGAAGCATTTATGCAGGAAATTGGAAGAGCAGGACGGGACGGGAAAAACAGTGTGAGCATTCTTTTATATACAGAAGAGGATGCGGACATTCAACAGCATTTAATACAAGCCGAGGGCTTTGATGATCCAGAAATTGATTTTTTCTTAGCCAGATTGACACAAATGCAGACAAATGATGAAAAAAAATTACGTGAACAATTGATGGAATCAGGGCTTCAGGAGACACGGGCAAGAATGTTAATCCATTATTACAGGATGTATCAGTCTGACGAGCCTCGTGTGCTCCTGATGAAACTGAAAGAGAAATTGCAGGACAGACAAACAGAAAAACTGAGAAAAGTGTGGCAATTTAAGGAGCGGATCACAGGTCATAGCTGCTTTAGACAATCTCTGTTATCATACTTTTACGAACAGCTTGATCAAACGGAGACGGCATCCTGTGGCAATTGCTGCTCTTCTTGCGGACTTGACCTGTCTGATTATGAAAAAAAAGAACAATCATTGGAGCTGAATGAAATGAAACACTGGAAGACCGTGCTGGATCGTATGTTTCATCTGACAAAAGAGGCGCACCATTGATCGAACAACATCACCGAATCATTGAAAAATTAACCGATCGCCAAGTCGTAGAACAGCTGTATTTTACGCAGCTGCTGATGCTGGTTATTTCTTTTTTACTAGGTATATTTATGTTCGATCATTGGACAGATTTCACATCCCTGTGGGAGATCCAAGATGCGCGGATACTGACTTATGGAATTGGCGGCGCTGTGCTTGTAATCATTGTGGATGCGATTGTCATGAAGGTTTTTCCTGCTCATATGTATGATGATGGCGGATTAAATGAAAAAATGTTCAAAAACCGCAGCATCCCGCATATTGTTTGGTTAACACTGCTCATCGCCTTTTCAGAGGAAATTCTATTCCGAGGGATCGTCCAGCAGCAATTTGGATTGGAGATTGCTAGTATCGTGTTTGCACTCCTTCACTTTCGCTACTTATCAAAAATACTCTTGTTTATCCTTGTGGTTTCCATTAGTATTTTTTTAGGACTTTTATACGAGTGGACGGGGAATTTATTTGTTCCTGTCATGACCCATTTTGTCATTGACTTAGTCTTTGCTTGTCAAATTCGTTTGAAATATAGGGGGAGGGATGAACATGGAAGAAATGTCGAGAATGAAGAGAAAGAAGGAGCAGCTGACAAACATCCATGACGATGATGTAGAGGAAATTTTTGAAGAAGAAGAAGTACAGCCTTCAGATGACTCTCACTTTCCTACACGAGAAGATTTCCATGAATATAAAAAGCAGCGCACGAAAAAGGTGCGCAATCCATTATTTACAACATTGGCTATTATCTTTCCTATTATCGTCGTCACGGTGTTCTTCCTTTTGATCTACTACACGTCAAAGGAAATTAACCATAATAATAATCAAGATGTATATAATATTGATTCTACATCAAGTGCTGACACAGACCCAGTCCCGTCAGCACTTGCCGAAACGAAAAATGACTCAAGCGCTGATAAAGCGGATGCGTCTGATGATGAGAAGCAAAAGAAAGATGAAGAAAAACAGCGATCGAAAGAAAAAGCTGAACAGAAGAAAAAAGAAAAAGCTGCTAAAGAGAAAGAAAAGCGTGAACAAGCAGCGAAAGAAAAAGAACGCGCGAGAGTCGAAGCTGCCAAAAAACGTGAACAGCAGCAGCTAGCCCTGCAAAAGCAACAAGAAGAGAAAAAACGAAAAGAAGCGGAAGAGAAAAAGAAGCAGGAAGAAAAACCAGTTCGTGTCGTGCAGCACACGGTTGGCCCAGAGGAAAACCTGTACCGAATCTCCATGAAGTATTACAAAAACCGTTCGGGTGAAGAGAAAATTAGAGCCTATAATCACTTGAAAGGCAACAGCGTGTATAGCGGTCAAGTGTTGAATATTCCACTAGAAAACTAATCACCTGTAATCACCTGACATGAATGAAGAAGCACGCACATACATATGTAGAAAAAAGGGACAGGGTGTATGTGATGACATTGCACGCAATCAGCCGCTATATGGATCAGCCCACACAGAAAATGATGGAAACATTAATTAAAAGAAAGTACAAATATGAGGGCTTTGCCAAGCAGTGTAAAAGATGGCAATGGACAGCCCTTCTATCGCTGGCCATTCTTTTGTTTTATTTTGTGATCACGGCAAATGCGGGAGGCGGCTCACTTCAGCCGGAAGCCATGATTGCCACACTGCTTGGTCATGAAGTATTTCTGTTTTGGATCATGGCTGAGGTCTTTGCTTTTTATGCCTCTTATTACTATAAGAAAAAAGAAGAAAAGGCCGAAGATGAATATCATCGGCTTCGATGTGAAATTATACAAAAGAGTACAGACTTATGGCCGCAATCAAATCAGTGGAAAGAGCGCGAGGCGGTTTTTCACTATATGCAGAAGCAATATGACATTAATCTCTATTATGAAAGTAAATAAATGAGAAAAAAAGACGTTTAACAGTTGAAACGTCTTTTTTCATTCAAGCGTCTTATGAAAGAAAGATATGTAAGGGAGCCATTTGTGATGAAATATGCCATCGGATTTACTGCCGCCATTGCGGCTGTTACAACAGGTGTGTGTGTAACGGCAAAAATGGTGAAAACGGCAAAACAAAACAACATCAAAAAGCATTACTTTACAATAGAAGCACTTCAATCAGACCGGCCTGCTGTCATTTTCTTTATTTCTGATACACACAGACGTCTCATAAGTGACACTTTATTAGCAGAAATCAGTCAAGAAGAGCCAGATGTGATTATGATTGGCGGAGATTTAGCAGAAAAAGGTGTGCCCTACGCAAGGATTGAAGAAAATGTGAAACGTTTATCAAAAATTGCGCCGGTTTATTTTGTTTGGGGAAATAATGATCATGAGCTGCATCAGCAAAGGTTGAAAGAGATTCTTCATGCATACGATGTCACGACTTTGCAAAATGAAACGGCTGTATGGAATTTCGAAGGCCAGCGAATTAAAATTGGAGGAATTGATGATATTCGGCTTGAAAAAGCAGATTATGAAGCGATACGGCCAGAGTTTGTGAAAGAAGATGTCAATATTCTTTTATCACACAATCCAGATGTACATCATTTGATGAGTGAAGAAGAGGGAATCGATCTTGTCCTGAGCGGTCATACGCATGGGGGACAGATCCGAATTGGGAAATTTGGACCGTATGAAAAAGGAAGAACAGGCCAGGTCAAAGGTGCGTTCTTTCTCATTAGTAATGGCTACGGAACAACAAAAATTCCCATGCGTCTCGGAGCAGAACCAGAAACCCATCTGATCTATTTAATGCCTCTAAAAACGCGTTAACTTGCGGCACCCTCAATATTTTCCATAAAAGTCACCGTAAGCATAGCTTCATGCTTGTCTTCCGTCTTGACACAGTGTAAACTGAATACAAAATTAAGAACCTATGACTCATCATCTCATATACTACAGTATGATGTGTGTTTAGAAGAGGCAGGAGGGAACGTTATGCGACTGGAGCGTCTGAATTATAATAAAATCAAAATTTTTCTCACACTAGATGACCTGACAGACCGAGGTCTTACGAAAGAAGACCTTTGGAAAGATTCGTTCAAAGTCCATCAGCTGTTTAAAGACATGATGAACGAGGCGAATCAGGAGCTCGGTTTTGAAGCGAATGGACCGATTGCTGTTGAAGTATTTTCTCTTCAGGCGCAGGGGATGGTCGTCATTGTCACAAAGAGTCAGCAGGAAGATGCTGATGATGAGTTTGATGAAGATTACATTGAGATGCAAGTCAAGCTCGACGAGAGCAAGCATGTGCTCTATCAATTTGCCTCGTTTGAAGATGTGATTCAACTGTCCCATAGTTTAAGTCGTATTGGACTTTTAGGGGGTACAGTTTACCATTATGAAGGTCAATATTATCTCAGCCTGGATGATGTTGGAGAACTATCTGCTGATACAGTCATTTCAATTTTAGCAGAGTTTGGTTCACCTACGACACTCACCATTCACCGGCTAAAAGAGTATGGAAAAGTGATCATGCAAGAAGATGCTGTGAAAACGATTCAAATGTATTTTTAATCACTTTTTTCTATTATATTTAATACTGTTGTGATGAAACAACAGTATTTTTTTATATCCTTTTTTATATTTATAAACGCTGATATTTTATTTTGATAAAAAACGCTTTTTACCTTTGCTTTACCAGTACGAAGGTGTATACTATTGCTTGAAAGGGAGCAGTAGATCATGAAAGATTTCTAGGGGGTTTATTTTAATGGCAGCCGATCAAAACGCCGCTCATAACGCAGAAGATAAGCTAGATGTTTTAAAGTCAACTCAAACCGTCATACATAAAGCGCTAGACAAATTAGGGTATCCGCAGGAAGTGTATGAATTGCTGAAGGAGCCAATTCGTCTATTAACGGTCAAAATTCCAGTACGTATGGATGATGGATCTGTGAAAATTTTCACTGGTTACCGCGCACAGCACAATGATGCTGTCGGTCCAACAAAAGGCGGAATTCGTTTCCACCCGAACGTTACGGAAAAAGAAGTAAAAGCGCTTTCAATTTGGATGAGTTTAAAATGTGGAATTGTGGATCTTCCTTATGGCGGAGGAAAAGGCGGTATTATCTGTGATCCAAGAGAAATGTCATTCAGAGAGCTTGAAAAACTAAGCCGCGGCTATGTTCGCGCCATCAGTCAAATTGTTGGACCAACAAAAGATGTTCCGGCACCAGACGTGTTTACGAACTCTCAAATTATGGCATGGATGATGGATGAATATTCTAGAATTGATGAGTTTAACTCGCCAGGATTTATTACAGGAAAACCAATTGTTCTTGGAGGATCACACGGACGTGATACTGCAACAGCAAAAGGTGTGACGATCTGCATCAAAGAAGCGGCGAAGAAAAAAGGAATTGACATTAACGGAGCTCGTGTTGTCGTACAGGGATTCGGAAATGCAGGAAGCTACTTAGCTAAATTCATGTATGATGCTGGAGCGAAAATCGTAGGGATTTCAGATGCGTACGGCGGATTATACGATGAAGATGGTCTAGATATTGACTACTTGCTTGACCGACGTGACAGCTTTGGAACCGTCACTAAATTATTTAACGATACAATTACAAACCAAGAGCTGCTTGAGCTGGATTGTGATATCCTAGTACCTGCAGCCATTGAAAACCAAATCACAGAAGATAACGCGGCAAACATTAAAGCAAAAATTGTCGTAGAAGCAGCAAATGGCCCAACGACACTGGAAGGAACCAAAATTCTTTCAGATCGTGGTGTACTGCTTGTTCCAGACGTACTTGCGAGTGCGGGTGGTGTAACTGTTTCTTACTTCGAATGGGTTCAGAATAACCAAGGGTTCTATTGGACTGAAGAAGAAGTTGAAACTCGTTTAGAAGATATGATGGTGAAATCATTTAATAATATTTATGAAATGGCGCAAAACCGCCGGATCGATATGCGTCTTGCTGCATATATGGTCGGTGTACGTAAAATGGCTGAAGCTTCTCGATTCAGAGGCTGGATTTAAGCGGCTGATTTGCATCACGCCTTAAAATCTCCTATCCTTAAATAGGAGATTTTTTTATGGAATGGAACAAAGAATCAACAGCCCAGCAATTGTTATTGCAGTGAAATGACAGGAGTGGAACAAATGAAACAAGAAAAAGCGATCATAATAGGAGGCGGCCCATGCGGGCTATCAGCTGCCATCGCATTCAAGCAAATTGGGATTGATGCACTTGTGATTGAAAAGGGGAATGTCGTGAACAGTATTTATCATTACCCAACACATCAAACCTTTTTTAGTACAAGTGAAAAGCTTGAAATCGGTGATGTCGCTTTTATTACTGAAAATCGTAAGCCCGTTCGTATTCAGGCACTTTCCTATTACCGAGAGGTCGTCAGACGAAAAAACCTGCGTGTGCATGCTTTTGAAAAAGTAAACGCCGTGAAGAAACAAGATGGCCGTTTTACGGTGAATACATCAAAAGACGATTATTCATGTGATTACGTCGTCATTGCGACTGGCTATTATGATCATCCAAATTATATGAACGTCAAAGGAGAAGACCTTCCCCACGTGTATCACTATTTTAAAGAAGGGCACCCATATTTTGATAAAGATGTGACGGTGATCGGCGGGAAGAACTCCAGTGTGGATGCTGCGCTAGAACTTGTGAAATGCGGAAGCAGAGTCACTGTACTTTATAGAGGAACTGAATATTCATCCAGCATCAAACCTTGGATTTTACCAGAGTTTGAAGCGCTGGTTCGTAATGGAACGATTCGCATGGAGTTTGGCGCGCAGGTGAAAGAAATCACAGAGGAAGATGTAATCTTTACAAACCAGCAAGATCAAACGGATCGAGTGAAAAGTGACTATGTATTTGCTATGACTGGCTATCATCCAGACCATTCTTTCTTAGAAAAAATGGGTGTCACGATAGATCAAGAATCAGGCCGTCCAGCATTTGATGAACAGACGATGGAAACGAATGTTGAAGGTATTTTCATTGCAGGAGTCATTGCTGCTGGAAATAATGCCAATGAAATTTTCATCGAGAATGGAAGATTTCATGGCGGACTCATTGCAGAAGAAATCAATAAAAGAATCAACAGATAAAAAAAGAACTGGATCCTTCAAAGGGGTTCGGTTCTTTTTTATACAAATTGGGATTATATAGAAATTTATTTTTAGAAAAATGGGCCCGAGTCATATAAAAAAAGGGTAAATCATGGTACGATAATGAAGGATAATGTAGGGAAAGAGGTCTGGTTATGATCGCAATCATCTCAGCAGGTTTAGCTCCCGGCATCGCACTTTTAAGTTATTTTTATCTGAAAGATCAGTACGACAATGAGCCGGTTCACATGGTCATCAGATCTTTTATGCTAGGTGTCATACTTGTGTTTCCAACCATGTTTATTCAATATGTCCTTCAAGAGGAAAAAATCGCAACAAACCCTATCTTGATTTCATTTGTGACGTCGGGTTTTTTAGAGGAATCATTAAAATGGTTTATTTTAATGGTCAGCGTTTATGCACATGCCCAGTTTGACGAACACTATGACGGGATTGTGTATGGAACAAGTGTCTCACTTGGTTTTGCAACACTTGAAAATATACTTTACTTAGTCGGTCACGGGGTCGAATATGCGTTTACCCGTGCTTTATTACCTGTATCAAGTCACGCATTATTTGGTGTTGTGATGGGATTTTATATCGGAAAAGCGCGCTTCTCTGATAAAAAAGAGCAGCGCAAATGGCTGCTCCTTTCTTTAACGCTCCCTGTGCTGTTTCACGGCCTGTATGATTTCATTCTATTAGGGATGAAAAACTGGGGATATATCATGGTGCCGTTCATGATTTTTTTATGGTGGTTTGGTTTAAGGAAAGCAAAAAAAGCCCGTGCGGTAAAAATGGTGCAAATTTAATTTGGAAAACGTCCTTTTTATATATAGGGCGTTTTTTTGTCTTTTCCATCCAATTCTCTCCTGTGTTGAATGTATAAAAATAGGGATCGGAAGAAACATATATTCAAACATCAAAAGTACAGGAGGATCAAATATGGATAAAGCTCGTTTCATGAAACAAATCGTTCTTATCTTCTCAATCGTTCTTCTTGCGTCTTCACTTTTGACAGACAGTAAAAGTGAAGCCTTCACCAGCCAAGTCATCCAGCGCGGGGCAACAGGAGAAGATGTAGTCGAGCTGCAAGCACGTCTCCAATACAATGGTTTTTACAATGGCAAAATCGATGGCGTCTATGGCTGGGGGACATACTGGGCCGTTCGCAACTTTCAAAGCCAATTTGGTGTAAAGAAGGTCGATGGACTTGTAGGTGAGAAAACAAAAAGCTTATTAGTTCAAAAGACGAAATACTACAAAGAGTTTGTTCAAAAGCAGCTGCAGCAAGGGAACCAGTTTACTCATTATGGCGGGAAGCCTCTTGATCAGCAAACAAAGGCTCCGCAAAGAAGCTCGCAAAAAAAGACAGCCCAAGGTACAAAAGAAAATCAAAAAAGTCAAAGTGGATCATCTGGGAAGTCTGGCAATCAGTCAGGTAGCCAGCAGGGAAATCAAACACCGAAACAAACAGCAGCCAACATGCCTGGTGGTTTTTCTAGTAATGACATTCAGCTCTTGTCGCAAGCTGTTTACAGTGAAGCCAGAGGTGAGCCGTATGAAGGACAGGTGGCCATCGCTGCCGTTATCTTAAACCGTTTGAACAATCCGACCTTTCCAAATACGATCGCAGGGGTCATTTTTGAACCGCTGGCGTTTACCGCTGTTGCAGATGGGCAATTTTATATGACGCCAGATGAAACGGCAAAAAAAGCTGTGTTTGATGCAATCAATGGCTGGGACCCATCTGAGAGCGCCATTTATTACTTTAATCCTGATACAGCAACAAGTCCATGGATTTGGGGAAGACCACAAATTAAACGAATCGGGAAACATATATTCTGCGAATAAAAAGAGGTGTAAATAAATGATCAGAGGAATATTGATTGCTATTTTAGGAATTGCTGTCATCTCAACAGGTTACTGGGGCTATAAAGAACATCAAGAAAAAGACGCCGTGCTGCTTCATGCTGAGAACAACTACCAAAGAGCCTTCCACGATTTAACGTATCAGGTGGATCAGCTGCATGACAAACTGGGCGCAACTCTTGCGATGAACAGCCAATCATCCATCTCACCAGCACTTGCAGATGTATGGAGAATGTCATCAGAAGCGCATAACAATGTCAGCCAGCTCCCGCTCACATTGATGCCTTTTAATAAAACGGAAGAATTTCTGGCAAATGTCGGAGACTTTAGCTACAAATCATCAGTCAAAACTTTATCAGACGAACCATTAAATAAGGATACACACAAAACCATTACAGCCCTATATAATCAGGCATCAGATATCCAAAACGAACTTAGACAAGTGCAGCACCTCGTCCTTAATAAAAACTTAAAATGGATGGATGTTGAAATGGCGCTGGCTGACGGCGATCGAAAGAACGACAACACCATCATTGACGGGTTGAAAACAGTCGAGAGAAATGCAGATGCATTTGCAGATGTCGATCTGGGGCCTACAAATGTGTCGACAGAAAAAGAAACACAAGGCTACAATCATTTAAAAGGTGACAAGATTTCAAAAAAAGAAGCGATCCGCATTGCACAGCAATTCACACCCGACCATAACCAACATTTTAAAGTGAGAAAAAGCGGCAGCAAAACCAATCGCGACGTGTACAGCTTATCGATGTCTGATCCAGACAGCCATGCAAACTTTTACTTAGACTTAACTGAAAAAGGAGGACACCCAGTCTATCTTCTTCAGAATCGAGACGTGAAAAAACAAAAAATCAGTTTAAATGAAGCATCAGAAAAAGCCCTTAGCTTCTTAAAGAAACAAGGATTTGACACGGAATCGTTCCATTTAGATGAAAGTGCACAATTTGATAATATCGGTGTATTTACCTATGTGCCTCTTCAAAAAAATGTTCTGCTTTATCCAGATAGTATACGCATGAAAGTCGCATTGGACGATGGCGAGGTTGTTGGGTTTTCAGCGAAGGACTACTTAACGAATCATAAAACTCGAGACATCAAAGCACCGAAAATCTCTCAAAAAGAAGCGCAGAAAACATTGAATCAGCATGTGAAGATCGAAGATACTCATTTAGCGATTGTACAAAATGATATGTCAGAGGAAGTTCTGTGCTATGAGTTCCTCGGTACGATAAAAAACGATACGTACCGCATGTTCATTAATGCAGATACTGGAAAAGAAGAACGAGTAGATAAACTAAAAAACGCAGAACCTATATATAAAGACCTATAGAAAAGGAAACGAGGAAAAGGCTAATAAGTCTTTTCCTTTTGTTTTAGACATGGTTTAATATAAGAGAGGATACGATTTCACAGATGAAAAGAGTGATGAGGAATGTTACAAATAGGGGATGCAATCACAATTGAATATGTCAATGAGAACAAAGAAGTGAAAACGGCAAAATCGAAGGTTTTGGAAAATAATAACGATGATATTTGCATTAATTATCCAGCTGATAAAGAAACGGGCCGCACCATCTACTTAAACCAGCAAACAGAAATCACCGTCTTCTTTTTTGACGAAAATCAAATTCCATACAAATGTAAAAGCGAAGTCATTGGAAAAAGAAAAGAAGATATTCCGATGATTGTTATTTCCATTCCGCCAAAAGAAGAAATGGTCCGGCTTCAGCGAAGAGAATATTTGAGAGTGGATACGATGATCAAAGCCACCATCATGCAAACGGATGATGAGCCCTTTGACACGTTTATTGTGAATATAAGTGCTGGCGGCGTGGCGATTGCTGTTCCTGAGGGCTTGTCATTGAAAGATTATGGAGAAGTGGTCACAGAGTTTGAACTTCCCTTAAAAGAGCCCGTGAAAATTAAAGCGGTTGCAGAGATGAATCGAGTATATCAAGATGAACAGTCTGGCAAAACAAGAGCGATCATGGAGTTTTCAGAGATCACAAATGACCACCAGCAGCACATTATGAAATACTGCTTCCAGCAGCAGCTTTTAACACGTGTGAAAAAAGCATAAGAATAAAGGGTGTAAAAAGCTTCCATACTAGAGAGGAAAGAATCTAGCGTGGAGGCTTTTTGTATGAAGACAATGGAAAGATGGTTATTGAAAGTGGTGCTCATTCAGCTTGTTTTATTGCTAACTGTTCAGATCACACTTCATTTGACGAAAGGAGAACTTTTTTTGTCAAAAGTCGTGCAGTATGAGGGTGTGAATAACATGAGCATTGAAGAATGGATTGAGACGTTTAAGCAGAAGGATTGATAGAAAATTCCCCCGTTTGAGCGGTGATCGTGTTACAATTCATAAGGGAGATTCAATCAAGGAGAGGTATTATGAAAAAGAAATTATCTATTGCAATTGATGGTCCTGCAGCAGCAGGCAAAAGCACTGTGGCAAAAATTGTCGCAGCAAAAAAATCATATATTTATATTGATACAGGTGCCATGTACCGCGCGATTACACTTGCGGCACTTAATCAAGGTATAGACCTTGAAGATGAACAGGCACTTGATTCATTACTGAAAAAAACAGTCATTGAACTTGTAACAACAGGCGAGGGTCAAAAAGTCCATCTAAACAATACGGATGTCACAGAGGATATTCGCACAGACCGCGTAAGCAACCAAGTATCGGTTGTTGCAAAGCACAGAGCTGTTCGGGAAGAAATGGTCCGCAGGCAGCAAGAGCTTGGCAAAAGAGGCGGCGTCGTTATGGACGGAAGAGACATAGGCACTCACGTACTTCCAGATGCCGAAGTGAAAATTTTCTTACTTGCATCAGTAGAAGAAAGAGCAAAGCGCCGCTTTGAAGAGAATCAGAAAAAAGGCTACGATGTCAATTACGATCAGCTGATCGAAGAGATTGCAAGACGCGATAAGCTTGATTCTGAGCGCGAAGTTTCACCTTTGAAGAAAGCAGATGACGCCATTGAAATTGACACCACTTCCCTTTCTATTCAAGAGGTGGCAGGGAAAATTTTAGATGCAGCAGACCGCGTAGAGAAACAGTAAGAAATTTTAGAAAACTTTAATAAGTTAGAGGTTTATCTCTTGACAAACAAGGTCTTTTATTAGAAGTTTATACTAATACTATTTTTATTGATCATTCAAGCAATTATATTGATTTGAATGTTTCTATAATACATATTCGGCTGGCATTCATCATGCTTAAGACACATATTCGCCCAGTCGTTTTAACTAAGCTGTGTAGGTTTGGACCAAGGAGGTTATCGAAATGACAGAGGAAATGAATCAAATCGATGTTCAGGTACCAGAGGTTGGAGATGTAGTGAAAGGGATTGTTTCTAAAGTTGAGGACAAGCATGTCAATGTAGATATCGTCAATGTGAAACAACCTGGTATCATCCCAATCAGTGAATTATCAAGTCTTCACGTTGAAAAAGCATCAGATGTCGTGAAAGATGGCGACGAGTTAGAGCTTAAAGTAACAAAGGTCGAAGACGATGCTTTGATTTTATCTAAACGTGCTGTTGATGCAGACCGCGCTTGGGAAGACCTAGAGAAAAAGTTTGAAACAAAAGAAGTATTTGAAGCTGAAGTAAAAGACGTTGTAAAAGGTGGTCTTGTCGTTGACATTGGTGTGCGCGGATTTATTCCTGCATCTTTAGTAGAAGCACACTATGTAGAAGACTTCACAGATTACAAAGGGAAAACACTCTCACTTGTCGTGGTAGAACTTGACCGCGAAAAAAATCGCGTGATTCTCTCGCACCGTGCAGTCGTTGAGCAAGAGCAGTTAGACAAAAAGCAAGACTTCCTGCAAAAGCTTGAAGTAGGCAGTGTGATTGATGGTAAAGTGCAGAGGCTTACTGATTTTGGTGCATTTGTTGACATTGGCGGCATTGATGGATTAGTTCACATTTCTCAACTATCCCATGCGCATGTTGAAAAGCCATCTGACGTAGTAGAAGAAGGACAGGAAGTCCAGGTCAAAGTACTTGCTGTTGATCGTGATAACGAGCGTATCTCACTATCTATCAAAGAAACATTACCAGGACCTTGGAGCCAAATTGGTGAAAAGGTAAAACAAGGTGATGTGCTTGAAGGAACTGTTCAACGTCTTGTGAGCTTTGGTGCATTTGTTGAAATTCTGCCAGGTGTAGAAGGGCTTGTGCATATTTCCCAAATCTCTCATAAACATATCGGCACGCCGCAAGAAGTCCTTGAAGAAGGGCAGACTGTCAAAGTGAAAGTGCTTGATGTGAATGAAGACGAAGAGCGCATCTCACTAAGCATTCGTGATTTAGAAGAAAATCCTGAAAAACAAATCGAAGAGGATTATCGTCAATATCAGGCGAAAGAAGAAAACACAAGCGGATTCCAGCTTGGTGACCTGATCGGCGATAAACTCAATAAACTAAAATAATTTGGTGATCAAAATTGACGCGAGCAGAAAGAAAGAAACAGCATATTGAGCATGCGTTGTCCACTGGCCAGCATGCAGCAACAGGTTTAGAAGATGTTTCCTTCGTTCACGCCAGTTTACCAGATCTTGCAACATCACAAATTGATACACATACGACAATTGGCGGACTGACTTTCGGTTCGCCAATTTTTATCAATGCAATGACTGGCGGGGGCGGAGAATCTACCTATGAGATCAACCGCTCTTTATCGATCGCAGCGAAGGAGACCAATATCCCGGTAGCAGTAGGGTCACAAATGGCTGCACTGAAAGATAAAGAAGAAAGACGAACATATGAAGTCGTTCGTGAAGTCAATCCAGATGGTATTGTATTTGCGAATTTAGGCAGTGAAGCGACAATGAAGCAAGCTCAAGAAGCAGTCAGCATGCTCGAGGCAAATATGCTCCAGATTCACCTGAATGTCATCCAAGAGATTGTCATGCCTGAAGGGGATCGCGATTTCAGGGGGGCGCTTGAGCGGATTGCAGCTATCGTTGAATCTGTTGGTGTGCCTGTTGTCGTGAAGGAAGTCGGATTTGGCATGAGCAAGGAGACGGCAAGAAAGTTATTCCATGCTGGGGTTGCAGCCGTTGATGTAGGCGGATTTGGTGGGACGAACTTTTCTAAGATTGAAAATCTCCGCCGCCAAAAAGCACTTCGTTATTTTGATCAAT
Source organism: Bacillus sp. DC4300-2b2 (assembly GCF_049895685.1). Lineage (NCBI taxonomy): Bacteria > Bacillati > Bacillota > Bacilli > Caryophanales > Bacillaceae > Bacillus > Bacillus sp. DC4300-2b2. The sequence continues at coordinate 257,297 of NZ_JAFCSW010000003.1, read as the reverse complement.
GGGGGATTCCAACTGCAGCGAGTCTTGCTGAAGTACATACAGCCTTTCAGAATCAAACGATTTTAGCCTCCGGAGGTATTCAAGATGCTCTTGATGTAACCAAATCAATGGCTCTTGGCGCATCTGCTGCTGGTCTAGCTGGATTTTTCTTGAAATCATTGACCAGTGGAGGAGAAAGCGGCCTCATCGCAGATATCATGGAACTTCAAGAAGATATCAAGATGATGATGACAGCGCTTGGCGTAAAGACGATTGAAGAACTGAGACAAGCTCCAATTGTGATCTCAGGGGAAACAAGTCATTGGCTCAAAGAAAGAGGCGTTGACACAACGTACTATAGTAAGAAAGGCATGTGATCATCACATGCCTTTTTTTATTGATTTCTTTTTCGAGCGCTTTCTGGACCTTCTAATGCTGTTGCACCCTTATGATGAATGGATTGATTACGGTCAGATTCCACTCTTTTTGATGCCTTTAAACGCTTTTCCTGTCTATCTTTTCCCATCATACACCCCTCCTCAATCATTAGGGTGTCACCTCTTATTTATTTCATACAGAGCCGGTAACGATCCTCATGTTTAAAAATTGGAGATTTTCCCATAATGTAATTGAGGTGATCAGGCGTTGGAGGCTTTGTACTATTATTGGTCTATATGGTTCGTTTGGATTATGGTGACATTTATTATGGAAAAAAGTTTGTGGCGCAGTGTGCTGGGCATCTGTGTACTTGTCCATATTATATTCAGTCATTTCATGATATCCGTTTTAGATATGAGCATCAATGCGGGGTTCTTGATGACTTTTTTATATGCATGTGCCGCTTTCGTGATATTCAGGCCTGGTTATCGAATCATGAGAATTATGCAATTGGGCTCAATGGTGAGCGCATATGCCTTTTTTATGATGTTTGCATTATATGACCCCGTTTGGTTCACGATAATAAAGGTGGATTGGGTCGTATTTACCTTGCTGATCTTAATGTGTATGACATATGGACATTCGTTAGCGCAAAAAATCACCCTATGGATGATGTCAGTATGTCTTGGCGAAGCCCTTTATGCGCTCACGATTCACCGCCTTACATCATCAATTGTCATAGGGGATCTCTCTTTTCTTTCCTTCGTTGTTCAAGGAGCGGTCTTCCTATTAGGTGTCGATCAGCTTGAAAAGCTCTTGAACGCCCGTTCATCAAGAAAATCAGTAAAAGGGGCTGCAAAATCAACATGACAGACTATACGTTTCCTGTGATTATTGGTGTCATCTTTGGGATGGCGGCCAGACTTTACATGTTAAGAACTGATTACCGGCAATACCCTACGTATATTCATGGACAAGTGATTCACATTGCGCTTGGTTTTATTGCTTCAGGATTAGGTGCAATCATTATGCCTGCACTAATTCAGGAGGAATTTACGGCGATAACCTTTCTCACTTTGGCAGCCACGCAATTTCGGGATGTCCGAAATATGGAAAGAAATACGTTAACCCAAATGGATTCGTATGAGCTTGTCTCAAGAGGCAGTACATATATAGAAGGCATTGCCATTGCTTTTGAAAGTCGAAATTATATTGCCATTCTCACTGCACTCATTACAACAACAGCCTGTATTTTCTTTTCGCTTGTTATTGGAACAGTGGTCGGTATTCTTTGTTTTTTCATGGCAAAGCTATTAATGTCAGGCAGTCAATTAAAGGATATCGTCAGCATTCAAAAAGGGGAGCTTCGCTTTGATGGGGCAGGGCTTTATGTAAATGATATATACATTATGAACATCGGGCTGCCTGAAAAGCAAAAACTCATTTTAGAGCATGGGATGGGCTTTATTTTGACACCGAAAAATTTCAACTCTGCTACAACGATTGCCAACCTTGGTCAGCGGCAAGCCATTTTATTTGATTTATCGAACGTGCTTGGCGTATACCGCGATTCTGGTGAGCCATCGCTCTGTCCGCTCGCAAAACGTGATCTGAATACCGGTACACTTGGCGTATTCATTTTACCGCAATGGTATCGTGAAGATTTGGCTGTCCGTGTATTAGAAGAGGTGCCTATTTTAGAAAATGCCATTAGAATGCCAACAGATTTCATTAAAAAGAAAGTGAGGTAATAGGGCATGGCGAACACCATTGAACAATTTATATTGGCTGTGGCAACAACAAATAAAGAGCGGGTCATTGGCGGAACAGCCGTTTTTTTCTGTGAAAATAAAGAAGAGCTCGACATGTATGCCATGAATTTAGAGGCCATTTTAGATGGAATTGCACACGGCATTGGAGAAGATCTTTACTTGATTGTCAAACATTTTTAAGTTATTCATTGTGGTCTGATTAAAAATTGATATAATATATAAGTTGAACCCTTCATGTTTGAAGGGTTTATTTCATAAAACTGAATGAAAATTTTAAATCCCGGTTGAAACATGATGATGAACATATTGAATCGCGGCTGGATTGAAAGGAAGGGTACTATGGGTAAACCTGTCGTAGCCATTGTTGGAAGGCCCAACGTTGGAAAATCTACAATTTTTAATCGAATCGCAGGCGAAAGAATATCGATTGTAGAAGACACACCTGGTGTAACAAGAGATCGAATCTATAGCTCTGCTGAATGGTTAAATTATGACTTTAATTTAATAGATACTGGTGGAATTGATATTGGAGATGAGCCATTCTTGGCGCAAATTCGCCATCAGGCAGAAATCGCAATGGACGAAGCAGATGTCATTATCTTTATGGTGAATGGCCGAGATGGCGTGACATCTGCGGATGAAGAAGTCGCAAAAATTTTATATCGCACGAAAAAGCCAGTTGTACTTGCTGTCAATAAACTGGACAACCCTGAAATGAGAAGCGACGTGTATGACTTTTATGCGCTCGGATTTGGCGAGCCGTTTCCGATTTCTGGAACGCATGGATTAGGTCTTGGTGATCTGCTTGATGCAGTTGCAGAACATTTTAAGAATTTACCGGATACGCAATATGATGAAGAAGTTGTCCAGTTCTGCTTAATTGGCCGCCCCAATGTAGGGAAATCTTCTTTAGTGAATGCTATGCTGGGAGAAGACCGCGTCATTGTCAGCAACATCGCTGGTACAACAAGAGATGCTGTCGATACGATGTTTACGTACAATCAGCGTGACTTTGTTATTGTTGATACAGCAGGTATGAGGAAAAAAGGGAAAGTATATGAAACAACAGAGAAATACAGTGTGCTTCGTGCATTAAAAGCCATTGATCGCTCTGATGTTGTCGCTGTTGTACTTGATGGCGAGGAAGGCATTATTGAGCAGGATAAACGAATTGCGGGCTATGCACACGAAGCTGGTAAAGCTGTTGTCATCATTGTGAACAAATGGGATGCTGTTGAAAAAGATGAGCGTACGATGAAGGAATTTGAGCAAAACATCCGTGAGCACTTTCAATTCCTTGATTATGCACCTGTCTTGTTTATGTCTGCTCTTACGAAAAAGAGAATTCATACATTAATGCCGTCCATAATCACAGCGAGCGAAAACCATGCAATGCGCGTTCAAACCAATATTTTAAATGATATCATCATGGATGCGGTGGCGATGAATCCAACGCCGACCCATAACGGACAGCGCCTCAAAATTTACTATGCAACACAGGTGGCCATTAAGCCTCCGTCCTTCGTTGTGTTTGTAAACGATCCAGAGCTTATGCACTTTTCTTATGAGCGTTTCCTAGAAAACCGCATTCGAGATGCATTTGGTTTTGAAGGAACACCGATTAAAATATTTGCGAGAGCGAGAAAATAAAAAGGGTGAGCAGGATGAAGAAAATTTCCGTACTTGGAGCAGGCAGCTGGGGAACAGCTCTTGCGCTTGTATTAGCTGATAATCATCATGATGTACACATGTGGGGACATAGACAAGAGCTCATTGATCAAATCAATGAGAAACATGAAAATCATGATTACTTGCCAAATGTCGAACTGCCAGCGTCTATTCAGGCGACAACCGATATGAAGCAGGCTTTAGAAGGGACAGAGGCGATTATTGTCGCTGTGCCAACAAAGGCCATTCGTGAGGTATTGAAGCAGGCAAATGAGCTGATTTCATCGAAGGTGCCGTTTGTCCATGTCAGTAAGGGAATCGAACCAGATACACTTCTTAGAATTTCTCAAATGATTGAACAAGAAGTCCCATCTGAGAAAAGAGAAGCTGTCGTTGTCCTATCAGGGCCAAGTCATGCAGAAGAAGTAGGTCTGCGTCATCCGACAACTGTTACTGTCTCGTCAGAAAATATTGAAGCAGCTCAATTTGTTCAAGATTTGTTCATGAACAATCATTTTAGAGTGTACACAAACCCTGATGTGATTGGGGTGGAAATTGGCGGCGCATTGAAAAATATCATTGCTCTTGCGGCTGGTATCACAGACGGACTTGGATATGGTGACAATGCAAAAGCGGCGCTTATCACTAGAGGACTTGCTGAAATCGCACGTCTTGGCACAAAAATGGGAGGGAATCCCCTTACATTTGCCGGATTAACAGGTGTTGGCGATTTGATCGTGACATGTACAAGTGTTCATTCGCGTAACTGGCGCTGCGGGAATTTACTTGGTAAAGGATATAAGCTTGAAGAAGTGCTTGAAAAAATGGGGATGGTTGTCGAAGGCGTCCGCACAACAAAAGGCGCTTATCAGCTCTCCAAAGAATACAAGGTCAGCATGCCGATTACAGAGGCTCTTTACGGTGTCCTGTTTGAAGGGAAAAAGGTTGACGATGCTGTAGAATCTTTAATGGCACGTGTGAAAACACATGAGATGGAAGACCTTGTGAACATGTTTGAAAACCAAACAAAATAAATGGAAAGACTGAACTTAGGCATGTAGAGGATGCAAGAAGGGGAAGACTTGCATAACATAGCAATGAAGTTTGAATAGAGCTTTGCCTCTACAGAATGAGGAAAATAGTCGATCCAATGACTGAAGCAGAGTCCCCCTCTTTGCTTCAGTTTTTTTATGCGCTTTTTTCTAAATGAATGGAAAAATGATTGATATTTACCTTATTTTTGGTTTAGAATGAAATATAAACGCTTACAATTCGTTCGTTTTAAAGGGGGACAGGCACGATGAGTTTTGCTTTAATCAAGATGTGGTTTGCGCTTGGTTCAATGGGGCTCATGTTTTTAGCCGTAGTAACCATTTATTTCAGCAGGTTTAAGCTGAAAAGCAAATTTCTTAAAATAATGGCCTCAACCGTCGCATACAGCTTGATGCTTATATCGGGTATCATTGTGTTTTTAGTTGTCTTTAGCGGGCCGGTTAATGAATAAAGAAAAAGGAAGAATGTGATGATCAAAGCAAAAGTCAGTGTCACGCTGTTAGCACTTATGTTATTAACAGGATGTCTGTATCCAGAAAATCGCAAAGCTGAGAACCGGGTGCCATACGAAGAGCAGCTGCAAAGTGTACAGACAGCGATTGAGGAATTTCAAAAAGCAACAAATGGTCTTTTGCCTATAGAAACGAAAGAAGCAGACACGCCGGTTTATCAGAAATATGTCATCGACTTTAAGCGCTTGTCACCAAGATATTTACACGATGTACCGTCTACATCTTATGAAGGCGGGGGCGAATATATTTATGTCCTCACAGACGTCGAAAAGAAACCAACTGTGAAACTGCTTGATGTCAAAATGACGCAGACCATCAATGAATTACGTCTTAGGATCAAGATGTATCAAGATGAACATACATATCCGCCATACGGCAAAGTCGTATCAGACAATTTATATACGTTAAATGAGAAAAAATTAGGATTAAAATCGCCGCCTGCGGTCATGAGTCCTGTGACAGGGAATTCCCTCCCATTACTGATTTCATCAAACGGTGACATCTATGTGGACTATCGCAGTGATTTTGCTCATATTTTGAAGAATACGAAGCAAAAGCTGAAACCAGGTGAAAACATTCAAGATGTATATTGGCAGGAAACCCCGTTTGTACCCGCGTTTTCTGTCCCATATACCATCAACAAAAAAGGTGAGCCTGCCTTTTTAGAAAAAAAGACGTCATAAACAAGAATGAACCTTTTTCCTCTGCATATAAATGAGGAGAAAGGTTTTTTTATGGCTAAACTTACTCTCAAAACAAAAAGGTGTCATATTCAAATAGGACAACGTCATACACATATATTGTCCAGACACCTTTCAAGCACAGTTTGATTGAAGTATAGAGTATTTAATTTGAAAACGAGGATAGCAAGTCCGGGAGGGGATCACTTGGAAAAAGTCGATATTTTCAAGGATATCGCTGAACGAACAGGAGGCGATATATATTTAGGAGTCGTTGGCGCTGTTCGTACAGGGAAATCTACGTTTATTAAAAAGTTTATGGAGCTCGTGGTGCTCCCGAATATCAATAATGAGGCAGATCGTGCAAGAGCACAGGATGAATTGCCGCAAAGCGCAGCAGGAAAAACCATTATGACCACAGAGCCAAAATTTGTACCGAATCAAGCAGCATCTATTCACGTGAGTGACGGTCTTGATGTCAACATCAGGCTTGTCGATTGTGTGGGATACACTGTCCCTGGTGCGCGCGGGTATGAAGATGAAAATGGCCCAAGAATGATCAATACGCCGTGGTATGAAGAGCCAATCCCGTTTCATGAAGCAGCGGAAATTGGTACACGCAAGGTCATTCAAGAGCATTCAACAATAGGTGTTGTGATTACAACAGATGGATCTATTGGAGAAATCCCAAGACATGATTATATTGAATCTGAAGAACGTGTGATTGATGAACTCAAAGAGGTTGGTAAGCCGTTTATTATGGTCATCAACTCTGTGAGGCCATATCATCCTGAAACAGAAGCGCTCCGGCAGGAACTTAGCCAAAAGTATGATATTCCAGTACTCGCCATGAGTGTAGAAAGTATGAGAGAGCAAGACGTACTCAGTGTACTTCGTGAAGCATTATATGAATTCCCAGTTCTAGAGGTGAATGTGAACCTGCCAAGCTGGGTGATGGTGCTGAAAGAAGATCACTGGCTGAGAGAGAGCTATCAGGATTCAGTGAAGGAAACCGTAAAGGATATTAAAAGATTAAGAGATGTCGACCGTGTCGTTGGTCAATTCAGTGAATTTGATTTTATCGAAAGAGCGGGTTTAGCTGGAATTGAAATGGGTCAGGGGATTGCGGAGATTGATCTGTATGCGCCAGATGATCTATATGATCATATACTAAAAGAAGTCGTTGGTGTAGAAATTAGGGGGAAAGACCATCTACTAGAGCTCATGCAAGATTTTGCTCATGCTAAGACAGAATATGATCAAGTGTCAGACGCGTTAAAAATGGTGAAGCAGACTGGTTACGGAATTGCAGCGCCAGCGTTGTCAGATATGAGTTTAGATGAGCCAGAAATCATTAGGCAGGGATCTAGATTTGGCGTGAGATTAAAAGCAGTAGCTCCATCTATTCACATGATCAAAGTAGATGTAGAGAGTGAATTTGCACCGATTATCGGAACAGAAAAACAAAGTGAAGAGCTCGTCCGCTACTTAATGCAAGACTTTGAAGATGATCCGCTTTCTATCTGGAATTCAGATATATTTGGCCGCTCCCTCAGCTCCCTTGTCAGAGAAGGCATTCAAGCAAAGCTTTCTCTCATGCCGGAAAATGCAAGATATAAGCTGAAGGAAACGCTTGAAAGAATCATCAACGAAGGATCAGGCGGTTTGATCGCGATTATTTTATAGCAAGTGAGACCTCTCATTGATAGGGGTCTTTTTTTTGCGTGTGGAATGAGTCATAAAAAGACAATTGTATAAAGATTAGTCAGATTCAGGCTGAAATTAGGAATATTCGTTCGCAAAAGTGCCCTTAATCCTTGACGAATAAGGATTCTTCCCTTTAAAATGCTTGATATGGTATTTCATATGTGTTAATCTACTTACAGAAAATCTTCACTTTGTTGGACAAACATTCCTTCAAAGAGATGTTTTCTAATGAAAAGCCATGTATAACGCTTTCTAGGACGCTCTTTTTTTCTGAAAAAGGGTATAGAAAGAAGATGAATTGTGAAGAAATGATAACAATCTACTGAATTCATATTTTTGGGAGGAGGTGAAAGGCATGAACAAGACAGAACTTATTAACGCGGTTGCTGAAGCAAGCGAGTTATCTAAAAAAGACGCGACAAAAGCAGTTGATTCTGTTTTTGATACAATTTTAGATGCACTTAAAAATGGTGACAAAATCCAACTTATTGGTTTTGGTAACTTTGAAGTACGTGAGCGTTCAGCTCGTAAAGGACGTAACCCACAAACTGGTGCAGAGATTGAAATCCCTGCAAGCAAAGTACCTGCTTTCAAACCAGGTAAAGCACTTAAAGACGCGGTGGCAGGTAAATAATCGTTATGTGTAATGATCCTGTTGAAGGAGTTATACATATACAGTTTCACACTGGTCTAGAAAAGCCCCTTTCATAAGGGGCTTTTCCTTTTGAATCAAAAGGTTCGTTTAGAACGCTCTCCTTTGCTTTTAGGATCTGAAGTGTGCTAGAATCTGAATGAAATGTAATCGCCTTTGGAGGATATAATACATGAGTGAAATAAATAAAGAATTAATCGAACACGCAGTACGCGATATATTAAAAGCAATCGGAGAAGATCCAGATCGTGAAGGACTTCTCGATACCCCAAAACGAGTCGCAAAAATGTATGAAGAAGTGTTTTCAGGATTAAATGAAGATCCAAAAGAACATTTTAAAACCATTTTTGGCGAAGACCACGAAGAACTCGTCCTTGTAAAAGATATTGCTTTCCATTCAATGTGTGAACACCACCTCGTGCCTTTCTATGGGAAAGCCCACGTTGCTTATATTCCGCGCGGCGGAAAAGTAACGGGACTTAGCAAGCTGGCAAGAGCAGTCGAAGCCGTGGCAAAACGCCCGCAGCTTCAGGAACGCATTACATCAACCATTGCAGATAGTATGGTGGAAACACTTAATCCGCATGGCGTGATGATTGTTGTTGAAGCAGAGCATATGTGTATGACGATGCGCGGAGTGAAAAAGCCAGGTGCTAAAACAGTGACCTCAGCAGTCCGCGGCACATTTGCAAATGATGCAGCAGCAAGAGCAGAAGTGCTTTCCTTTATTAAAAACGACTAATTCAATAGATGGACGGTGAACAAAATGAGTGAAAATAAAGCATCTGATTTTGTGGTGATTAAAGCCATTGATAATGGTGTAAATGTCATCGGCCTAACAAGAGGTTCTGATACAAGATTTCACCATTCCGAGAAGCTCGATAAAGGTGAAGTGATCATTGCGCAATTTACTGAGCATACGTCAGCGATCAAAGTAAGAGGCGATGCTGTCATTCAAACAAGCTTCGGCGAAATTCAAAGCGAAGCAAAGAAATAAAGAACTTGTATGCACTTGATAGCATAAAAGTGAGAGCTGATATGGTATAATAAATCTCTATACAATGTGCAGGTCTACATATGAAACTGTAATTTTTGGGACAAGGGTGATATCTTTGCAAGACATCTACGGAATTTTATCTAATCTAAATATAAAATTAAATAAAAAGCTTTCTCATCCTTATTTGGCGAAGCATTTACGTGCACCACTCATCGATGAAGATAAGCTCCTTCTTTTTCATGCAATGTTTGATGAAGCCCAAATTGATGCAGAGAAAAAAGAAAATTATATTTTAACGGCGATGCTTGTGCAAATTGCCCTTGATACCCATGACGAAGTCACAACTGCTGCAGCCATCAAGCAAGACGAATTCAAAAATCGTCAGCTGACCATCCTGGCAGGAGACTATTTCAGCGGTCTCTATTATTCTCTTCTCTCTGACATGAAAGACATATATATGATCCGCACGCTTGCTACGGCGATCAAAGAGATCAATGAACATAAAATTAGACTGTATGACCGGTCCATTCAAGATGCAGCGCACTTTTACAAAAGTGTAGCTACAGTTGAATCTGCGCTTTTCCAAAGGATTTCTGAGCATTTTCAATTAACGCATTGGAATGAGATTGCAAGTCGTTTTCTTGTTTATAAACGTTTCATGAAACAAGCAGAAAATGACAAACATTTAAAACTTTTTTTGAACGATAGTTATACGGACGCCTATTCATGTTTTGACAACTTTGAGAATGAAGGCTATGAAAAGGCCAAACGGCCGATCAAGGAGCATCTTGTTTCATCTCCGGTCGTTCAAAAAGAGCTATTAAATCGCTTGGATCATATGAAAAATGAGCCTGCGTACCATCAGAAAGTGGAAGAAGGGTAAGTCATGCAGCAATCAAAAGAACAGCGAGTACACGGTGTATTTGAAAAAATTTATAAAAACTATGATCAAATGAACTCTGTCATCAGCTTTAAACAGCATAAAAAATGGCGTGATAAAACAATGAAGCTCATGAATGTGCAAAAAGGCTCTAAAGCATTAGATGTATGCTGCGGGACAGCCGATTGGACAATTGCGCTTGCAGATGCTGTTGGAGAAAAAGGCGAGGTCAAAGGTCTTGATTTCAGTAAAAACATGCTGAGTGTTGGAGAAACGAAGGTGAAGACTGGGGGCTACAAACAGATTGAATTGCTTCACGGCAATGCGATGGAGCTCCCTTTTGAAGACAACTCATTTGATTATGTCACCATCGGTTTTGGACTTCGAAACGTCCCTGATTATTTAACGGTGCTAAAGGAAATGACAAGAGTAGTGAAGCCTGGCGGAATGGTTGTCTGTCTTGAGACATCACAGCCTGAGATGATCGGCTTTAAGCAGGGCTACTACATCTATTTCAAATACATTATGCCGCTCTTTGGTAAACTGTTTGCCAAAAGTTATCAGGAGTATTCATGGCTTCAAGAATCGGCCAAAACATTCCCTGGCATGAAAGAGCTGGCGGCTCTGTTCGAAGAGGCCGGGTTGTCTGATGTCTCGTATCATCCATTTACAGGCGGTGTAGCAGCAACACATATCGGAAAGAAGCTTTGAATAAACGATATTTGGGTGAAGATAATGAAACTAAAAGCAATGATCTCTTTTTTAAATCATGATATCGATATAATTGAAAAAGAGCTTGAACAAACAGTTCGCTCTGATTATGCATTATTAAGTGAAGCAGGTCTTCATTTGCTGCAAGCGGGCGGAAAACGAATCCGCCCCGTTTTTGTTCTCCTTTCAGGCATGTTTGGTGACTATGACATTAATAAAATAAAATATGTTGCCGTTGCCCTCGAGCTAATTCATATGGCATCACTTGTTCACGATGATGTCATTGATGATGCAGAGCTGAGAAGAGGCAAACCAACGATAAAGGCAAAATGGGATAACAGAATTGCCATGTACACAGGGGATTATATGTTTGCGAGATCACTTGAATACATGACAAAAATCAATCACCCAATGGCACATGAAATTTTGTCAAAAATGGTCGTTGAGCTCTGTCTTGGTGAAATAGAGCAAGTGAAAGATAAATATAATATGGAACAGAACCTGCGTACATATTTAAGAAGAATCAAACGAAAAACAGCCTTGCTTATTGCTGGCAGCTGTCAATTAGGCGCTATTGCAGCAGGTACAGATGAAAAAACACATAAAGCCCTCTATTGGTTTGGATACTATGTCGGCATGTCTTATCAGATCATTGATGATGTCCTTGATTTCACATCAACAGAAGAAGAGCTGGGCAAGCCTGTTGGAGGAGACCTTTTACAAGGAAATGTCACACTCCCAGTTTTATATGCACTGAAAAATCCGACACTAGAAGGTCAATTGAAGCTGATCAATAGTGAAACGACGGAGAAGCAGCTGAAGCCTGTCATTGAAAGCCTCAAACAAACAGATGCGATCGACCGCTCGATTCGAGTGAGTGAAATGTATTTGAAAAAAGCTTTTGAACAGCTCGACAAGCTTCCTCGAGGACGAGCGAGAACGTCACTCGCCTCCATTGCAAAATATATTGGGAAACGAAAATTCTAATCAACGTTACGTTGATTGGTTTTTTTGTGAAATTTTTTGTCAAAAATTGATTATTATAAAAAAAAATGATACGATCACTTTGTAACAATGTAAGCCTATACATACATAACGACGGGGTGGAAAACGTATATGGACAAAACATTTCTTATGGTCAAACCTGATGGTGTGGAAAGACAATTAATCGGTGACATTGTGTCAAGATTCGAAAAAAAGGGGCTTCAGCTTGTTGGTGCAAAACTAATGAGTATACCAAAGGAAGTAGCAGAAACACATTACGGAGAGCATAAAGAAAAACCATTTTTCGGGGAATTGGTTGACTTTATTACGTCAGGACCTGTATTTGCAATGGTATGGCAAGGTGAACAGGTAGTAGACGTAACAAGACAAATTATCGGCAAAACAAATCCAAAGGAAGCGCTTCCAGGAACAATAAGAGGAGACTATGGATTGACTGTTGGGAAAAACATTATTCATGGGTCAGACTCACCAGAAAGTGCTGAAAGAGAAATTAACTTATTCTTCAAACAAGAAGAACTCACAAGCTGGGATCAAACCATCTCAAGCTGGATTTATTAAGGTTCAAGCCAAGGTGTTCATTCAATGAGCACTTTGGCTTTTTTTATATTGAACTTTCTACACGAAATTTCGTATGAGAAGATACAAATTTTCGATAAAAACAGCTATACTAGGACAAAGATAGATGAGACAGGAGAGGACATTGATGGATTCATATCAAGTATTTGTTGGAAAATGGAAAAAACTAACCGGGGTTGATCTGAATTTATATAAAGAAGCACAAATGAAACGAAGATTAACATCACTTTATGATAAAAAAGGATTTAAAGATTTCGAAGCATTCGCGGCCGCGCTTGAAAAGGACAGAGCACTATTAGATGAGACGATGGACCGCATGACGATTAATGTGTCAGAATTTTACCGAAACTATCAGCGCTGGGAAGTACTTGATCAAAAAATCCTGCCGCTGCTCTCGAAAAATGGCGGCACCTTAAAGATTTGGAGTGCAGCATGTTCGACAGGAGAGGAGCCATATACACTCTCCATGCTGCTGTCAAGCCATCCTCTTGTGAAAGACTTTCAAATTATTGCAACTGACATTGATGATAAAGTTCTGCAGTCAGCTCAAAAAGGCAGATATCATGAACGCTCTCTGCAAGAGGTACCAGATCATATCAAGCAAAAATATTTCACAAAAGAAGATTCCTCATTTTACACTGTGAAGGATGAGGTTCGAAAGCATATTCAATTTAAGAAGCACAACCTTTTAGCAGATCCATATGAAAAACAGCTTGACCTTATCGTTTGCCGAAATGTACTGATTTATTTTACTGAAGAGGCGAAAGAAGAAATTTACTTGAAAATGAGCAGTAGTTTAAAACAAAATGGCGTATTATTTGTTGGTTCTACAGAGCAAATTTTTCACCCAGAAAAGTTTGGACTGACATCTGCTGATACTTTCTTTTATCAAAAGAAGGGTATGTAGCTGACTTTTTAGTAGCAAGTGTGTTATTATATTTTTACTTAAAAGCGTTAATGCGATGAAGGGAGATTGAGTTATGAGGTACTTAACAGCAGGTGAGTCACATGGTCCACAATTGACCACAATTATTGAAGGAGTTCCAGCGGGACTTTACATAGAGCAGGATGACATCAATTATGAATTGGCTAGAAGACAGAAAGGTCATGGCCGCGGAAGAAGAATGCAGATTGAAAAAGACCAGGCAAAAGTGTTAAGTGGCGTTCGCCACGGGAGAACATTAGGTTCTCCAATCGCACTTGTTGTTGAAAATAACGACTGGAAGCATTGGACAAAGGTGATGGGGGCAGAGCCAATCACGGAAGAAGAAGAAAGTGAAATGAAGCGTCAAATCTCTCGTCCAAGACCAGGACATGCGGATTTAAATGGTGCGATTAAATATGGACACCGTGATATGAGAAACGTATTAGAGCGCTCATCAGCCCGCGAGACAACTGTTCGCGTAGCAGCAGGCGCAGTTGCCAAACAAATCTTGGCGCATCTAGGGATTAAAGTAGCTGGCCACGTTCTTGAAATTGGCGGAGTGAAAGCAGCTCATACAGCATACGAGTCTATTGAAGATTTGCAAAAGGTAACAGAAGAATCACCTGTTCGCTGCTATGACAGTGAAGCAGGTCAGAAAATGATGGATGCAATTGATGAAGCGAAGAAAAACGGCGATTCAATTGGCGGAATTGTTGAAGTTATTGTTGAAGGGATGCCGGTTGGGGTTGGCAGCTATGTTCATTACGACCGTAAATTGGACAGCAAGCTTGCAGGCGCTGTACTTAGTATCAACGCTTTTAAAGGGGTTGAATTCGGTATTGGCTTCGAGGCAGCCTCTAAAAATGGCAGTGAGGTCCATGATGAAATCATCTGGGATGAAGAAAAGGGCTATACGAGAAAAACAAACCGCCTAGGCGGTCTTGAAGGCGGAATGTCAACTGGTATGCCAATTGTTGTAAGAGGGGTTATGAAACCAATTCCAACGCTTTATAAGCCGCTTCAAAGCGTTGACATTGAAACAAAAGAACCTTTCTCTGCAAGTATTGAACGTTCTGACAGCTGCGCTGTTCCTGCCGCAAGTGTTGTTGCAGAAGCAGTTGTGGCATGGGAAATTGCCAATGCAGTTGTGGAGCAGTTTGGTCTTGACCAAATCGACCGCATTAAAGAAAATGTTGAAAAAATGCGCCAGCTTCAGAGGGAATTTTAATGAAAACACTGGAAGTTAAGACGTCTTCAGCCACTTATCCTGTATTTATCGGTGATGGGATTAAACGCAATATCGTCGACTTGATAACTTCCACTGGGCATTCCTATACGAAGCTCTTAATCGTCACAGATACAGCTGTTGATGCCATTTATGGTGATGAGATGGTTCGTTTACTTCAGCAGAAGTGGCCTGTGAACAAAGTGGTTGTGCCAAGCGGAGAGCAATCAAAATCCTTTGCCGAATTTGAACATATTCATACAAAAGCCATTCAATTTCAGCTTGATCGTTCCTCCTGCATCATTGCGCTGGGAGGCGGCGTGATTGGAGATTTGGCTGGATTTGCTGCTGCCACTTATATGAGAGGTATTGACTTTATCCAAATTCCAACGACGCTGCTGGCACATGATAGTGCAGTTGGCGGGAAAACAGGGATCAACCATCCGCTCGGTAAAAATTTAATCGGTGCGTTTCATCAGCCGAAAGCTGTGATCTATGATACTAGTATGCTTGAGACCCTATCGCAAATTGAACGAAGATCAGGCTTTGCAGAAGTCATCAAACATGCACTGATTTCAAGTGAAGACTTTTTATCAGAACTAATGTCCATTCGTTCTTTGACGGATTTGTCAAAGAGCGAGCTGGCACATATGCTGTATCAAGGCATTCAAGTCAAAGCGTCAATTGTTCAAGAAGATGAAAAAGAACAAGGCGTGCGTGCATTTTTGAATTTAGGCCATACATTGGGGCATGCCATTGAAGCAGAGTATGGATACGGCGCCATCACGCATGGA
Source organism: Bacillus sp. DC4300-2b2 (assembly GCF_049895685.1). Classification (NCBI taxonomy): domain Bacteria; kingdom Bacillati; phylum Bacillota; class Bacilli; order Caryophanales; family Bacillaceae; genus Bacillus; species Bacillus sp. DC4300-2b2. Next base: position 241,783 of record NZ_JAFCSW010000003.1, on the reverse strand, counting down.
GATGCCATTGCAATAGGCATGCAGTTTGCGCTGTATGTGAGCGAAAAAGAGCTGGGGCTCAGCCTTAATCGTTTGGAACTAAAAGAGTGGATGGAAGAACTTGGATTCCCTGTACAAGTCACACAAGAGATTTCAACGAAAACATTTGTTGACCGGATGATTGGTGATAAGAAAGCAAGAGGCGGCAGTGTTCAATTTGTTTTATTAAAACAGGTTGGAGACGTCACCTTGCAGTCTTTCACAAAAGATGAGCTGCACTACTGGCTCGAAGAATGGAAACGGGAGGAGGGATGTCTATGATGTTTCGCGGGATACGTGGGGCTACAACTGTGATAGAAGATACAGAAACTGAAGTGTTAAACAAAACAAAACAGCTGTTAGAAGCGATTATTTCAAGAAACCAAGTAGATCCAGAACGTGTCGTGCAGATCTTGATTTCAGCTACACAAGATATTCACTCCGTTTTTCCGGCAAAAGCACTTCGTCAGTTTGAAGGATGGACATATGTACCGGTTACTTGCATGCAAGAACTGGACATTGATGGCGGTTTAAAGCAATGTATTCGTGTCTTAATGACTGTCCAGACAGATACAAAGCAGGAAGACATACAGCATGTGTACTTGGAAGAAGCTGTGACGCTTCGCCCTGATTTACAGTTGACAAAAAACAAGGAATTATAATACGATATGAACAGCCGAAGTTTACACACAGGTGTAAACGGCATTGCAAGCTTAGAGAAGATGAGAATGAGACTAGGGTAGTTGAGATGAGTAGAGTTGAGCAGAGATACGATACTTCTATTTAATCATACTGCCTAAAAGAGCAACCCTCTTTTAGGCTTATTTCGTATACTCATACAAACCCTCTATATGTACCCTCATTCTCCTTAATCCCATTTAAGGAGTGTGCTTATGAATTCCCAATCAAACTTGACCCAATTTTTAAAGGACAGTGAGTCCTACAAAACGATTCCAATTGTTGAAACCATTACAGTCGATACGCTTTCACCGATTCAAATTGTTGAAAAACTCAAACAAGATATTGTGTATTTGCTAGAAAGCAAAGATGAGTCTTCCAGCTGGTCGAGATATTCCTTCATTGGATTGCACCCGTTTTTAACCTTACATGATGACCAAAACAAATACGTTGCACGTGACGCTGCGGGGCAAGAAGTCATGCAAAAGCAAGAGCTGAAAGAACTGCTGGATTGGATGAAAGAGCAATATCAAATCAAAACGCCAGATATTGATATCCCATTTACAGGCGGGGCTGTTGGGTACTTAAGCTACGATCTGATCCCAAACATTGAACCTTCTGTCAGGCCTCACCGTAGCGCATCGCTGGCAGAAAATTGCACATTATTTGTCTGCCAAACGATGATCGCCTTTGATCATGAAACAAATCATGTTCATTTTATCCAGTACACCCAGCTTGCCGGTAATGAAACAGAAGACGAAAAAATACGTGCTTACAAAGAAAAACAAAAACAGCTTGAACAGATGATTCACAAGCTCCATACAAAAATTGATATGAAAGAACTGATTTTATCAGGGAATATAAATGAGCCGCCATCCTTTGAACATGTGACGTCAACCTATGAAAAAGCGCAATTCTTAAAAGACGTAGAAAAAATCAAAGAATACATTCGAGCGGGTGACATTTTCCAAGGCGTACTCTCGCAGCGATTTGATATCCCTGTATCAGTGAGTTCATTTGAGTTATACCGAGTGCTTCGGATTGTGAATCCATCTCCTTATATGTATTTTATGAAATTAAAAGATCGTGATTTAGTCGGCAGCTCGCCAGAACGATTAATCCATGCCAAAAACGGGCATCTAGAAATTCATCCTATTGCAGGCACAAGAAAACGAGGAACAACAAGAGAAGAGGATGCTGAGCTTGCAAGAGAGCTGCTTGAAGATGAAAAGGAAAAAGCGGAGCATTACATGTTAGTGGACCTTGCAAGAAATGATGTAGGCCGTGTGGCAGAATACGGCAGTGTATCCGTACCGACCTTTACAAAAGTAGTGAATTTTTCACATGTCATGCACATCATCTCCATTGTGACAGGAAAGCTAAAGCGGGATACACATCCAGTTGATGCGCTCATGTCCGCATTCCCAGCAGGCACATTAACAGGTGCCCCGAAAATAAGAGCGATGCAATTATTAAATGAAATGGAGCCTGAGCCAAGGGAAACGTATGGCGGCTGTATTGCCTATATTGGATTCGACGGCAATATCGACTCCTGTATTACCATTCGTACGATGAGCGTCAAAAATAAGACCGCTTCTATACAAGCAGGCGCCGGCATTGTGGCTGATTCTGTCCCAGAAAATGAATGGGAAGAGACTTGTAACAAGGCAGGAGCACTTCTGAAAGCCATTCAGCTTGCAGAACATATTTTCTCAGAAAAGGAGAGTGTGCAGGATGAATCACCGACTATCAGCTCTTGTTAATGGAGGATTTCTATCAGAAAATGAAGCAAATAAACTCATGCATGATATGATGAGCGGCTTTTTAACAGATGCTGAAGTCGCTGCTAGTCTCTCGATTTTAGCGCATAGAGGAGAAACCGCTGAAGAAATGACGGGTTTTGTGAAAGCCATGCGGCAAAATGCAGCACCAATGGAACGATCGCTTGATGTTGTTGATACTTGCGGCACAGGAGGCGATGGACTCTCCACCTTTAATATATCAACTGCCGCTGCGATTGTCGCTTCCGCTGCTGGAGCCAAAATCGCCAAACACGGAAATCGATCAGTTTCTTCTAAAAGCGGGAGTGCCGATGTACTAGAGTGTCTTGGAATTCACATTCAATCCACACCAGAAGAAACAAGAAGACAAATACAAGAGAAAAACATGGGCTTTTTATTTGCACCATTGTATCATTCATCTATGAAACAAGTAGCCACAGTCCGCAAACAGCTCGGCTTCCGGACGGTATTTAATCTATTAGGCCCGCTTTGCCATCCAATGCAAGCCAAAAAGCAAATCATCGGCGTCTACTCAAAGGAAAAGGCAAAATTAATGGCAAAAGCCCTTGCGCCATTAGAGCCAGAACATGTGCTGTTTGTTTGCGGAGAAGATGGGCTGGATGAATTAACGATTACAGCAAATTCATATGTGATTGAACTCAAAAAAGATGTCATGACAGAATATACACTCAATCCAGAAGACTTTGGGCTGCAAAAAGGATATTTATCAGATATTCAGGTCCAATCACCGGAAGAGAGTGCTAAATTGATTCAGAATATATTGAATCATCAAACAGTAGGGGCGCCGCTTCATATTACAGCCCTGAATGCTGGAGCGGCTTTATATGTCGCAGGGAAATCAGAAAACCTCATGGCAGGAACATTAAAAGCGATTGAAACGATCAAAAACGGCGCAGCCAAAGAGCAATTGGCTCGTTTAAAACAAAAAACGAGAGAGGAAGAGATCTATGCTTAATCAAATCATTGCCCGCAAAAAAGAACATATCCAAACATTGCAGTTACCAGTAGATGAGCACTTTGAAAGACGATCATTTAAAGAAGCACTCATGAATCCTCATCGCTCAATTGGTCTAATTGCTGAGGTGAAAAAGGCGTCTCCTTCCAAAGGAATCATTCAACCAAATTTTGATCCTTTACAAACAGCAAAAGCTTACGAAAAATCCAACGCTGATTGCTTATCTGTTTTAACGGATGAACCATTCTTTCAAGGAAAAAACGAATACTTATCCCTCATTAAAAAACACGTAGATCGGCCAATTTTAAGAAAAGATTTCATCATTGACTCCATACAGGTAGAAGAGTCAAGACGTATAGGGGCAGATGCCATTTTATTAATTGGAGAAGTACTTGAGCCGCAAAAGCTGCACGAGCTCTATGCTGAAGCAAAGGAGAAAGGCCTTGATGTCCTTGTCGAAGTACATGCAGCAGATACACTGGAAAATATTTTGAAGTTGTTCACTCCTGAGATCATTGGAGTAAATAACCGGAATTTAAATACATTTACAACAACAGTTGAACAAACAAAAGAGATTGCCCCCCTCGTCCCAAAAGAGGTTTTACTAGTGAGTGAGAGCGGTATTCAAACATTTGATGATCTAACCTTTGTGAAGAAACATGGAGCGGGTGCAGTCCTTGTAGGAGAATCATTAATGAGAGAACAATCACAAGAAAAAGCCGTTCAGACATTGTTTGGAGAATGAACAGGATGAAGCCTTATGTAAAATATTGCGGAGCAGTATCACAAGAAGATGTGGAATGTATTGCGAAATCTCACGCAGATGCCATCGGATTTATTTTTGCTCCAAGTAAAAGACAAGTCCAGCCAGATCAAGTGAAACAGTGGCTCATCCAAACAAAGTGTAAGAAAAAGATTGCTGGTGTATTTGTAAATGAAAAGATCCAAAAAATGTGCGAGATCACAAAACATGTACCTTTAGATATTGTGCAGCTTCATGGAGATGAAACGCAGGATGACGCAAAAGAAATCAAACAACAAACAGGGGCTGTCGTTTGGAAAGTGTTCCACCACGAGCCCGATGTCACAAGCACGCTTGAAAAAATGACGGCATTTGCACCTGTTGTCGATGGCTTCCTCATTGATGCGAAAGTAATAGGGATGAGGGGCGGCTCTGGAACAGCTTTTGCTTGGGAGGCAGTGCCTCTATACGTTAAGCATGCAAAGCGGCTGGAGAAAACTTGCATAATTGCAGGCGGCATCACACCAGAAACGATAGCAGGTCTGCTCGCCTATGGTCCAGAAGCGATCGATCTTTCAAGCGGAATAGAAGAAAACGGAAAGAAAAGCAGCGCTAAGATCGAAGCGCTCGAAGAAAGGATGTTAAATGATGTACGCATATCCAAATGAGATTGGCAGATACGGAGAATTCGGAGGGAAATTTGTCCCGGAAACGCTCATGCAGCCACTTGCAGAAATCGAACAGGCATTTCGTGAATTAAAAGAAGATCCTGCTTTTCAAGCAGAATATGTATCACTACTTCGAAACTATTCAGGCAGACCAACTGCGCTTACATATGCTGACCAAATATCAGCATATCTCGGCGGCGCAAAGATCTATTTAAAAAGAGAAGATTTAAACCACACAGGTGCTCATAAAATTAACAATGCGCTTGGGCAGGCTTTACTTGCGAAAAAAATGGGGAAATCAAACATCATCGCGGAAACAGGCGCAGGCCAGCACGGAGTAGCTGCTGCAACGGTAGCCGCAAAGTTTGGGTTATCCTGCACGGTATTTATGGGAAAAGAAGATGTAGAAAGACAATCACTCAATGTCTTCCGAATGAAACTGCTTGGCGCTGAAGTCATACCTGTCACAAGCGGAAATGGCACATTAAAAGATGCTACGAACGAAGCCATTCGCTATTGGGTTCAGCACTGCAGTGATCATTTTTATATGATCGGCTCTGTCGTAGGCCCTCATCCGTATCCTCAAATCGTCAGCGAATTCCAGCGCATGATTGGTGATGAAGCAAAAGAGCAGCTGCTTGAAAAAGAGGGAAGACTTCCACATAAAGTCATTGCCTGTGTTGGAGGCGGAAGTAATGCCATTGGAATGTACCGGGCATTTTTAGATGAAGAGGTAGATATCATTGGGGTAGAGGCAGCTGGAAAAGGAATCGATACGCCGCTCCATGCTGCAACCATCACGAAAGGAACCAAAGGTGTGATCCATGGGTCTTTGACCTATTTAATCCAAGACGAATTTGGCCAGATTATTGAGCCATATTCGATTTCCGCTGGTTTAGATTATCCGGGAATTGGACCAGAGCACGCCTATTTACATGCGAGCGGACGGGTTCAATATGTGAGTGCGACAGATCAAGAAGCACTAGATGCCCTAAAACTGCTGACTGAAAAAGAAGGTATACTTCCAGCAATTGAATCTGCACATGCGCTCGCCAAGGCGTTTGAGGTAAGCAAGACGATGAATGAAGATGAAATCGTTCTTGTCTGCCTGTCAGGAAGAGGCGATAAGGATGTGCATACATTAATGAACGTGCTTGAAAGTGAGGGAAAACAAAATGATTAGATTTCAATTAGAGCAAGGCGAAAAATTATTCATCCCATTTATCACAGCAGGAGATCCGTCAGAAGACATCACGATTGATTTAGCTATCTCCCTTCAAGCAGCCGGTGCACATGCGATTGAACTCGGAGTTCCTTATTCCGATCCACTAGCGGACGGTCCTGTCATTCAAAGAGCCTCCAAAAGAGCTCTAAATCATGGCATGAATATCGTAAAAGCGATAGAATTAGCAGGGAAGATGAAAAAAAACGGTGTAAAAATTCCTGTAATTCTATTTACGTATTATAATCCTGTGTTACAATTAGACACAGAATACTTTTTCGCTTTACTGCGCAAAAATCATATTTCGGGACTCTTAACACCCGACTTGCCGTTTGAAGAGAGCAGCGAGCTGCAAAAGAACTGTCAAACCCATGACATTTCATATATTTCACTCGTTGCACCAACAAGCAAGGAACGATTAGTAAACATTGTAGAGCAGGCAGAAGGTTTTGTGTATTGTGTTTCATCTCTTGGTGTAACAGGTGTCAGACAATCCTTTGACGCGTCAATTACAGATTTTATTCAACAAGTGAAACAGCTGAGTCACATACCGGTTGCGGTCGGTTTTGGCATCTCAACAAGAGAGCAGGTAGACTCAATGAATAAACTGAGTGACGGCGTCGTTGTCGGCAGTGCACTTGTGAAAAGAATTGAAGAGCTTCAAGAACAATTGCTGGCAAGTGATACACGTCAAGAGGCTTTAAGAGAATTTGAAGCATATGCAAAAACATTTAGTCCCCTCTATTCATTCAAATGAGGTGAAACATTTTGCAAATCAAAGATCAATTAAAACAGCTTAAACCGTATCAACCTGGGAAACCAATTGAAGAGGTCAAAAAAGAATATCAATTAGACAAAATTGTGAAATTGGCTTCAAATGAAAACCCTTTTGGATGTTCCGTACATGCAAGAGAGGCGATACAGGCCGAGCTCGAACATTTAGCGATTTATCCAGATGGATACAGCGCAAGTTTAAGAACGGAGCTGGCTGAATTTCTTCAAGTAAGTGAAAAACAATTAATTTTCGGGAATGGCTCAGATGAACTTGTGCAAATTATTGCAAGAGCATTCCTTGATCAACATACAAATACCGTCATCCCAACTCCATCTTTTCCGCAATACCGTCACAATGCAGTGATTGAACATGCTGAAATTCGAGAAGTGCCTCTTTTAGACGGAGGAGCTCACGATCTGAAGGGCATGCTGGATGCGATCGATGAAAACACGAAGGTTGTCTGGGTATGTAATCCAAATAACCCGACGGGAAATTATTTGTCAGAATCTGAGCTTGTGGCGTTTTTAGACGAAGTGCCGGCTCACGTGCTTGTTGTACTAGATGAAGCGTATGTTGAATACGTTCGTGCGGAAGATTTTCCAGACAGTTTATCTTTATTACAATCCTATCAAAACGTCATTGTACTTCGAACGTTTTCTAAAGCGTATGGACTTGCAGCGCTTCGAGTAGGCTACGGGATTGCGTCAGAAGAGCTGATTACTGCCATTGAACCAGCGAGAGAACCGTTTAATACTAGCCGTATCGCTCAGGCAGCTGCGCGTGCAGCGATAAAAGATCAAGACTTTATTCAATCATGCAGACAAAAAAATGAAGCAGGTCTCAAGCAATACCAAGATTTCGCTGACCGTTTTGGACTATATATCTATCCATCTCAAACAAACTTTGTGCTGATTGATTTTAAACGAGATGCAGATGAATTGTTCAATGCATTATTGAAAAAAGGTTACATTGTTCGTTCCGGTAAAGCACTTGGTTTTCCGACTTCTTTACGTATTACCGTCGGAACAAAAGAGCAAAATGAAGAAATTCTAAGTACACTTGCCGATTTACTGCAAGGCATTCGTGCGTAGCATAACCATAAAGTCATATCCTAATGCAGGATATGGCTTTCATTGTACCAACCTCCTATACATATAAGCTGTTGAAATAGGTTGTTTAATTTTCGCGAAAAATCAGGTGATGAATATGAATGATGCAAACGAAACAATATTAATCGCTGGACTCGGTTTAATCGGTGGGTCCATTGCACTCTCGATTAAAAAAGAGTATCCTCATAAAAAAATTGTAGGATTTGATGTTTCCAAAGAGCAAATGGTTGCTGCAACAAAGCTGGGAATTATTGATGCAACAGCTGATTCGTTTCTGGCTGGATTAGAAGAATCTTCGACCATTATTTTGGCAACACCTGTCCAGCAAACAGTAAAGATGCTTAGTGATATTGCAGACTCTGGAATTGAAAGAGAGCTAACAATCACTGATGTCGGCAGCACAAAGCAAAAGGTCGTCCATTTTGCTGAAAAAGCGCTGCCTGAACATTACCAATTTATTGGTGGCCATCCAATGGCAGGCTCTCATAAGTCAGGTGTTATTGCAGCAAAAGACTTTTTATTTGAAAATGCGTTCTACATTTTAACGCCTGCAAAGGAAACAAACCGTCAAGCTGTTGATCGGTTGATGGATTTGTTAAAGGGGACAAATGCTCATTTCATCGAGATGACACCAGAAGAACATGATGCTGTGACAAGTGTCATTAGCCATTTTCCTCATATTGTTGCAGCCAGTCTTGTGCATCAAGCGCATCATTTTGAAGAACAATTCCCACTTGTTAAACGGTTTGCTGCTGGAGGCTTTCGTGATATCACACGAATTGCTTCAAGCAATCCTGCAATGTGGCGGGATATCCTGCTGCACAATAAACACAAGATTTTAGACCGTTTTCATGAATGGAAAAAAGAGATTAACCGCATTGAGACCTTCGTACAGCATGAAGATGCTGAAGGATTGTTCTCTTATTTTCAAGATGCAAAGGAATATCGCGATGGACTTCCTCTAAGGAAAAAAGGAGCTATTCCTGCTTTTTATGATCTGTATGTCGATGTTCCGGATCACCCTGGGGTCATTTCGGAGATTACAGGGCATCTTGCAAGTGAAAACATTAGTATTACAAATATCCGTATTATTGAGACGCGGGAAGACATTAATGGGATTTTACGCATTAGTTTTCAAACAGATGACGACCGCAAGCGTGCAGAAATCTGTATAAAAAATAGAGCGAATTACGATACATTTTATGCTGACTGAGGTGACAAACATGAAAATTCATAAAAATGCTCCTATGAATGGAGAAATTCATATCCCAGGTGATAAATCTATTTCACATAGATCAGTGATGTTTGGTGCAATTGCTGATGGAACCACAGTAGTAAAAAACTTTCTTCCTGGAGCTGATTGTTTAAGTACGATTGATTGCTTTAGAAAGATGGGCGTTGAAATTCAACAAAAAGGGACAGATGTTGTCATTCATGGTAAGGGGCTGAAAGAGCTCAAGGAGCCGTCTGACATTCTCGATGTTGGCAATTCTGGTACAACCATCCGATTAATGATGGGGATATTAGCTGGTTGTGAGTTTCACAGTACACTAATCGGTGATGAGAGTATTGCCAAAAGACCAATGAAACGTGTGACGGTTCCGCTTAAACAACTAGGAGCCAAAATAGACGGCAGAGCAAATGGCGAGTATACACCCCTGTCTATTCGTGGCGGTCATTTAAAAGGTATAACTTATGAGTCTCCGGTGGCAAGTGCACAAATTAAGTCGGCTGTCCTTTTAGCTGGGCTGCAAGCAGAGGGCACAACGACATTAATTGAACCACATAAATCAAGAGATCATACAGAAAGAATGCTCTCTATGTTTGGTGTAAAGCTAGATGAAGATGAACAAAGTGTTTCCATTGAAGGCGGCCAAACATTAACAGCAACAGATATATTTGTTCCTGGAGACATCTCTTCAGCTGCATTTTTCCTTGTAGCTGGATCAATCGTTCCTAATAGCCGGATTGTCTTAAAAAATGTCGGGCTAAACAAAACAAGAACAGGTATTATTGATGTACTGAAACTTATGGGTGCAAATCTTGAGATCAATGAAGTAGATGCCAAAGGCGGAGAACCATATGGTGATTTAACCATTTCTACTTCATCACTAAAAGGGATTGAAATTTCTGGTGACATGATTTCAAGACTCATTGATGAAATTCCGATTATTGCGCTTCTTGCGACCCAAGCAGAAGGAACAACAATCATTAAAGATGCTGCTGAGTTAAAAGTAAAAGAAACCAATCGAATTGATACAGTCGTATCAGAACTTAAAAAACTCGGTGCTGATATTGAAGCAACAGATGATGGTATGAAGATTCATGGTAAAACTACGCTTCAAGGCGGTGCAGTCGTCTCAAGCTACGGAGATCACCGTATCGGTATGATGCTGGGAATTGCCGCATGTGTGACAAAGCAAGCAATTGAGATTGAAGATACAGAAGCTGTTCGTGTCTCATACCCGAATTTCTTTGAACACATTGAATATTTAACGAAAACAGTCTGAGGATGTCCTCAGGCTTTTTCTTTCCTTCTGCATATTTGACAGAAATATAGCATAGCTTGTCTCAAGGTGAAACCTTGAAAAAAAACATTTTGTCCGATAAAAATAGTGTCTGCAGTTTACAAATCATCAGTTTCGTATAGGATGAAATGAAAAACAGTCTTTAAAACACAAAAATGGGTTCATTTTAAAAGAGCAACATATTTGCTGGATGTGCACCTGTCGATTATGATATGAAGTAACAATAGTTTAGGTTTTTGGAAACAGAAAGGAACGGTTTGATTTGAATAGTTCATTACAAGAAGCGATAAAATTAGTTGAGGCAGGTGAGACTGAAAAAGGACTCCAAACACTTGCTCAAGCAGAGAAGCATTTGCATGATGAAGAAAAGGCGCAAGCGGCTCAATTATATTATGATTGGGGAGATATCGATAAAGCACGGAATCTCATCAGTGATTTACATGATTTATATCCAGAGGAAACAGGTTTAACGTGTTTTTATGCAGAGCTGCTGATTGACTCTGATGAAGAAGAGAAGGCGATTGCAGTATTAGAAACGATTCCTGAAGATGATGATGCGTACCCAGAGAGTTTATTGTTAATGGCAGATTTGTATCAGATGCAAGGACTATTTGAAGTCAGTGAACAAAAGCTTTTAAAAGCGAAAGAACTACTTCCGAATGAAGCTATCATCGATTTTGCATTAGGTGAGTTGTATTTTTCTCAAGGTCTTTCAAAGAAAGCGGCTGATTTTTTCTACAAAGTGGCAGATCAACAGCATGAGGTTGGCGGTGTCAATGTGTATCAGCGGCTCGCTGAATCGCTCAGTACAGCTGGAGAATTTGAGGATGCACTTGAATGGTACGAAAAGGCAGTAAAAGATCAAGCAGACCCGAACACTCTTTTTGGCTACGGATTTACAGCGATGAGGGCTGGCAGAACAAAAACAGCCATTCAGCAGCTTACAGAACTGAAAGATATTGATCCGTCCTATTCGTCACTTTATATGCCTTTAGCGAAAAGTTATGAGGAAGAAGGACTATATCACGAGGCTTTAGAGGTAGTAAAAGAGGGTATTAAAGTTGATGAGTATAACAAAGAATTATATTTATATGGTGCCAAGATTGATTTGAAAAATGGGGATTCAGTAGATGCGAAAAAACTGCTTCAAGAAGCACTTGCTCTCGATCCGGGTTATATTGAAGCAGTTCAAACATTGCTGGCGATCTATTTAAATGAAGAGCTGTTTGATGAAATTCTAGATGTTATTAAAGAGGTTAAAAGCTTTGGGGAAGATGATCCAAAATGGAATTGGTATGCAGCATCTGCTTCTGTCGGGCGAGAAGAATACAAAGAAGCTGCCGAGTATTTCAAGCTTGCCCTGCCTGATTTTGATGAGGAACGTGACTTTTTATATGAATACGCTTCGTTCCTTTTAGAAGAGGGCAGACAAAAAGAAGCATTACCGTTATTACGCAAAGTTCTAGAGAAAGATGGCACGAATGAAGAAATTGAAGAAACAATTTTAAGAATTGAAGACGAAATTTCCTTATAGTTTGCAGGAATGAAGAACTGGTTTGTTGAATAATTCATGTATAGCAATTTAATTTACGATAGAGGAGGGAATAACATGCAGACCCCTGTTTCTGTCAATGAAAAAAAGGAATTTATCCGGTGGTTCTTAAACCATTATCAGCTAAAGCGAAGAGAGTGTGTTTGGATATTAAATTATTTAATGAGTCACGACTCTTTGATGGAAAAGGTTCATTTTGTAGAGCAAGCAGAATTTTGCCCAAGGGGAATCATCATGTCAACACACTGTGTGGATGAAGTTCCCTTTAGATTTTATAAAGAAAACATCATGACGACAGATGCTGAAAAGTCATTTCATGATATTCGTTTGAATAAACAGCAGGATTTGTTTATTCAATTGAATTTCCGTTCTGCTTATCGTTCGCCGGAATATGCAGCTGTTCTTGAAACAAATCCCCATATTCCGAAGGATCTTTATGAGAACGAAAAAGATAAGGATCTTGCTGAGAAAGTGCTTGAGCACTCAATCGCAACTTTCCAAAAAGAACGGCTCATGAAAGAGATAGATGAAGCACTTGACCGCCATGATCAAGAAACATTTAATAAGCTGGCAAAAGAATTAAGCCTATTGTCATAAACTGAACGAATAAGCCTTGCCCTATACAGGCAGGGCTTATGTCATGAAAGAGGGGAAATTGATGAAGTTTCAAGCAGAGGACGCGGATCGCTTTTTGCAATCTAAAGCTTACATTGATACCGCTATCATTCCATTAGTTGGGGTTAACGCAGATCAAATGAAACAAACCGTGTCTTTAGGAGAGTTTACTATTCTTGTAGCAGAGGAACTTGAAAGACAATTAAAAGGACGGGTTTTTCTTTTTCCACCACATACATATTTAGAAGTGAGTGACCGGAAACAAGAAGACATACTCACAATGAAGCAGTCGCTCAAAGATCATTTTCAGCATGTCGCACTGATCACATCTGATCACCAGTGGAAAGAGCATGCTGAGATTAGCGAATCGCTATTTTTGCTCAAGCCGGTTCCGCTGGAGCATTTGAAGGTTGAATTAAAGCAAAAAGTCATTCAAGACAGTGTAGAACAAATTTTGAACTTTTTGTTACAAAAATGGAACCCTTCATAAAAACCCTTACATTTGCATTGTACATAGCTTTTTAGGATGTTGACCTTGTGAATAGATTGATATATTATGAGGGTGTCCTAGTTTTATGAAATTTTTTCTAATTCAGTTATAAAGTAGCTGACGACCTGAGGGGGGGAGAAAAAAATGAGCGAGAAGAGACATGGAGTGTCCAGGCGTCAATTTTTGAATTACACGTTGACCGGCGTGGGGGGATTTATGGCCGCTGGAATGCTCATGCCTATGGTTCGCTTTGCGCTTGACCCTGTGCTTAAAGGAACAGAGGATCAGGATATGGTTCAAGTTGTCAGTGTAGATGAACTGACAAAGGAACCGAAGCGCTTTGACTTTAAAATTGATCAAGTAGATGCATGGTATGAGTCAAAGGAATCTAGGTCAGCATGGGTGTACAAAGAAGGGGATGAAATTGTCGCTTTATCGCCAATCTGTAAACATTTAGGATGTACAGTGAACTGGAACAGTGATCCGAAAAATCCAAACAAATTTTTCTGCCCGTGCCATTATGGGCTGTACGACAAGGATGGTACAAACGTACCCGGAACTCCACCGCTTGCACCGCTTGACCATTATAAGCAGCAAGTGAAGGACGGATACCTCTATCTTGGAAAAGCTGTGCCGAAAGGGGAAGGGTAACGATGCTTAACAAGATTTACGATTGGGTAGATGAGCGGCTCGACATTACACCGATATGGAGAGATATTGCGGATCACGAGGTGCCAGAGCACGTCAATCCAGCACATCATTTCTCCGCTTTTGTGTATTGTTTTGGCGGTTTAACGTTTTTTGTGACAGTCATTCAAGTCCTTTCGGGCATGTTTTTAACGATGTATTACGTGCCGGATATTAAAAATGCCTGGGAATCTGTCTACTATTTGCAAAATGAAGTGGCATTTGGCCAGATTGTCAGAGGAATGCACCACTGGGGTGCGAGTTTAGTCATTGTGATGATGTTTTTACATACGCTAAGGGTCTTTTTCCAAGGGGCGTATAAAAAGCCTAGAGAGCTGAACTGGATTGTTGGAGTGCTCATTTTCTTTGTGATGCTTGGACTTGGTTTTACAGGTTATCTTTTACCATGGGATATGAAGGCGCTGTTTGCGACGAAGGTTGGTCTTCAAATAGCAGAAGCAACACCTTTCATTGGTAAAGAGATCAAAACGCTGCTTGCAGGTCATCCTGACATTGTAGGGGCACAAACGCTGACGAGATTTTTCGCTATCCACGTCTTTTTCTTGCCAGCGGCATTATTTGGGCTGATGGCTGCCCACTTTATTATGATTCGTAAGCAAGGAATTTCTGGACCGCTATAAAATGTTGCGTTTGATGAATGTTCAATGAGGAGGGGATGACTTTGCATAGGGGAAAAGGGATGAAGTTTGTCGGAGATTCCAGGATACCGGCAGAAAGAAAACCTAACATACCTAAAGACTATTCCGAATATCCGGGAAAAACAGAAGCCTTTTGGCCGAACTTTCTTTTAAAGGAATGGCTTGTAGGTGCCGTTTTTTTAATTGGATTTCTTGTCCTAACTGTTGTTCATGCGCCTCCGCTTGAGCGGATGGCTGATCCGACAGATACTGGCTATATTCCGCTGCCAGACTGGTATTTCCTATTTTTGTACCAGTTATTAAAATATGAATTTGCTGCAGGTAGCTTCACTGTCGTTGGCGCGATGATTATGCCTGGAATCGCGTTTGGTGCACTTTTGCTAGCGCCATTTCTTGATTCAGGTCCAGAACGCAGACCGTATAGAAGACCAATTGCAGTCGGGATGATGATCCTTGCAGTCGGCGCAGCAACATATTTAACGTGGGAGTCTGTTGCAACCCATGATTGGGAAGCAGCGGCAAAACAAGGCGAGATTAAGAAAGAAGCAGAGATTGATACTTCGGCTGAAGAGTATAAAATTTATCAAGAGCAAACATGTATCTCCTGCCACGGGGATAACATGCAGGGCGGAGCAGCCGGACCGTCACTCGTTGACAACGGCCTTTCGCCTGAGGAGATTGCTAAAATCGCTGTAGAAGGAAAAGGCAACATGCCTAAGGGTGTCTTTAAAGGTAGTGATGAAGAACTCGAGAAGCTCTCTAAATATTTATCTGAGGTCAAATCAAAATAATTCAGTTGTTTAAATGCAAGTACAAGGATATACTCAAAAGAGAAAAAGCTGGCGCTGTCAGCTTTTTTCTGATTTTAACAGATCGTGAGTGAAGAGACATATGAGATGGATTCAATATTTGCTAGCGACGCGCTACATACTTGTGCTGGTGCTTATGATCAATTTCCTTGGCACTGTTTATGGATACTATTGGTATATTCCGCAGCTCGTAGAGACGCCGGCTGTCTTTTTAGCTTTTGTACCAGACAGTCCAACGGCCAGCTTTTTCTTTTTATTTGTATTACTTGCGTTTTTGATGAAACGAAATGCTCCTTATTTTGAAGCACTTGCTCTTGTGACCTTGATTAAATATGGGCTATGGGCGGTAGGAATGAATATCTTTGTGCTTTTATCTGTTGATGATTTTCCGTGGGAAGGCTACATGCTGATTGGGTCTCACTTTGCGATGGCGGTTCAGGCTGTATTGTTTGCGCCGTATTATCGTTTTCAAATGCGTCACCTCGTGGTAGCGGGAATTTGGATTTTACATAACGATGTGATTGATTATGTATTTGGTATGATGCCGCGTTATTCTATGCTGTCTGCCTATTCAAACGAGATCGGCTATGCGACGTTTTGGTTAAGTATCGCGGTTCTTCTTGTTTCGTATTATCTCGTTCTATCGAAAAAATCGGTCAAGCTGGAACTCCCTTAACAATGTTGGTCTAACCTTGTCCTTTTCTTCATACGCTGTATGGAGAAGGGCTAGGAGGGACTTGCATGAAACGAAAGCCAATCGCGATGATTCTATTATTTTTTCTCGTATTACATCCGGCTGTTGCCAAAGGTGAGGAAACAGCTGCTAACACGCTGCAAGAATTAACGGAACTATCAGATTCCATCTTTCAATTAACGAGACAAGCTAAATATGATGAGGCATTACAAGTCGCATTGTATGTTGAAAAGACATTTAAAGCTGAGAATTGGCGTGGAACTTTGACGAATACGCAGATTCGGCAAATTACACTTGGCTATCAAGATATGATAAAAGGGCTGCCGCAGGAAGAATTGAATGAGCGCGAAAAGCTTCGTTATGCTTCTCAATTTAGAATGCTGCTTGATGCGATTCAGTCGGATTCTGAGCCTCTTTGGGGTTCGCTCGAGAAGCCCATTATGGGGTCTTTTCCTACTTTGAAAAAAGAAGTGAAAGATCCAGAATCAACGACATTTTATGAAACTTGGAATGAGCTGGTTTCTTTATACGATATGATCTATCCGAGTTTAACCATTGATATTTCGCCTGAAAAGCTCCAGACGATTAAGCAGCACATGGAAGTGATTGAGCAAGGTGAATTTTTAAAAGCATCAAGTGGGACAAAGCTTGAACGTCTCACGAAGCTGGAAGAGGATTTATCGAGTGTGTTTGCTCACGTCGATGAAGATGAAGCTGATCCATCGCTTTTATGGGTCATCTTAACAACCGGGAGTATCATTTTACTAACGTTAACGTATGTTGGATTTCGGAAATATCGTGCTGAAAAAGAAAAGAAGCAAAAACGTCAGGCGGATTATCCTAAATCATAAAAAAGAAGCCCAAAACTGGTGCTTCTTTTTTAATGCGGGTTGAGCGGCTTTTTGTGTTCATCTAATGTAAAGCCTTCACCGAGTACATCATGCACGTCACTGACTGATACGAACGCATGAGGATCGACTGAGGTCACGACGCTTTTGAGGTGGACAAGCTCGTTTTTTGGAACGACGCAATAAAGGACGTTGCGCTCCTGCTTCGTATAGGAACCGACCCCTTTTAAGATGGTGACACCGCGCTCCATTTCATCCGTGATTTTCTTTTGAATGATGTCATCTTTTTCAGAGATAATCATGGCGCCTTTGGCAGCGTAAGCGCCTTCTTGCATGAAGTCAATGACCTTCGCAGCTACAAATACTGCGACAAGTGTATACATCGCTTCTTTATAATTTAAGTAGGTAAGAGAAATGGTAATGACGCATGCGTCGAAGATGAACATTGTTCGTCCCATGGCCACCTGATAATGCTTGTTGATCAGTCTTGCAATGATGTCCACACCGCCTGTTGTACCGCCGAATTTAAAGATGATCCCGAGGCCTGTTCCGATAAACACACCTGCAAAGAGGGCGGCTAAGGCTAAATCGTGCTGGAGAGGCATATGTATTTGAAAGCGCTGGAAGATGGCAAGAAAGACAGAAAGACTGACTGTGCCTACAATTGTATAAGTAAACATCGTTCTGCCGAGCATTTTCCAGCCAATAAAAAAGATCGGAATGTTTAAGACAAGGTTTGAAATAGATGGGTCAATGTGAAATAGAAAATATAAAAGCAGTGTAATACCTGTAAATCCGCCTTCCGCCAAATTGTTCTGCATATTAAAATGAACAAGACCGAAAGAAAAAATCGCAGATCCTATTAAAATAAATACGATATTTTTAAGACGAATTTCTTTTAGCAAGAGATCACTCCTTTTTTTGCTTAGACAGCGATAATATTATATGGTATGGGAGAGAAACAAGCAAACTGAGTCTTAAACATTTGTCAAATATTTATGATTTCGCTAACATGTAAGAGATGGATAGGAGGATGAGCTTCATGACGAAAGAAAAAACGCTGCGTCACGTGCAGCAAGAAGTAGATGATTACATAGGACAATTTAAAGAAGGCTATTTCAGCCCGCTTGCCATGATGGCCCGTCTGACAGAAGAATTGGGAGAGCTGGCAAGAGAGGTTAACCATTACTATGGAGAAAAGCCGAAAAAAACAACGGAAACAGAAAAAAGCATGGAAGAAGAAATTGGTGATGTTTTGTTTGTGTTAACATGCCTCGCTAATTCACTTGATATTTCACTAGAAGAAGCACATGATCGTGTGATGCATAAATTCAACACAAGAGATAAAGACCGCTGGACGAAAAAAGAAGGGAAGTAGAGACGATGACGAACGAAACCATCAAAGTAGTAATCGCTGGAGCAAGAGGAAGAATGGGGATAGAGGCTGTGAAGCTGGCGGAAGAAACAGGCCATTTTGAGCTGGTGGCAGCACTTGATCACGCGCATGAAGGAAAAAAATTATCTGATGTGATTCATACGACATCTCATGCGCCAATTTATACGGATATTGATGTGTGTCTTTCAGAAACAGCACCAGATGTATTAATTGATTTAACAACACCAGAAATCGGGAAAGTACATACAAAAAAAGCACTTGAACATGGCGTGCGTCCAGTCGTCGGAACAACTGGATTTTCAGAAGATGACCTAAAAGAGCTTCAGCAATTAACAGAAGAAAAGGGCATAGGCTGTATTATTGCACCAAACTTTGCTGTCGGTGCGGTCTTAATGATGAAATTTGCCAAAATGG
Source organism: Bacillus sp. DC4300-2b2 (assembly GCF_049895685.1). Taxonomy (NCBI): domain Bacteria; kingdom Bacillati; phylum Bacillota; class Bacilli; order Caryophanales; family Bacillaceae; genus Bacillus; species Bacillus sp. DC4300-2b2. Next base: position 223,122 of record NZ_JAFCSW010000003.1, on the reverse strand, counting down.
CAGCGAATTATTTTCCTGACGTTGAAATCATTGAGCTTCACCATGATAAAAAACTAGATGCCCCAAGCGGTACGGGCTTAAAAACGGCTGAAATGATTTCAGAAGTAAGAGAAAGCAAAAAACAGGGACATCCAGAAGAGAAAGAATTGATCGAAGGTGCACGAGGAGCAGATTATGATGGTATCCGTCTGCACAGCGTGAGACTTCCTGGCATGATTGCACATCAAGAAGTGCTGTTTGGAATGGACGGACAGACGCTCACCATTCGTCATGATTCTTATAACCGTGCATCCTTTATGTCAGGCGTGAAGCTTTCAGTAGAGCAGGTCATGCACATTGATCAGCTCGTTTATGGTTTAGAAAATATCATCGACTAATAAGGAGTGGATTCCTGATGAACATTGCTTTAATCGCTCATGATAAGAAAAAAAGTGACATGATTCAGTTTACCACTGCGTACCGTGATATTTTGGCAGATCATACACTTTACGCAACAGGGACAACAGGTTTGAGAGTGAAAGAAGCGACGGGGCTTCCCATTCATCGTTTCCAGTCAGGACCACTTGGGGGAGATCAGCAGATCGGTGCTTTAATTGCTGATAATGCAATGGATCTTGTGCTCTTTTTTAGAGACCCGCTAACTGCGCAGCCGCATGAACCGGATGTATCTGCACTCATCCGGCTTTGCGATGTGTATACCATTCCATTAGCCACCAATATGGGAACTGCTGAAATTTTAGTCAGAAATTTAAATAAAGGTACGTTTGATTTTCGAGATGTAGCAAAAAACGGAGGAACAAATGAAACGACTTGATATCCTTGCATTCGGTGCCCATAGCGATGATGTAGAGATCGGAATGGGCGGAACGATTGCAAAATACGTAAAAAAAGGGGCGCGCGTCGGGATTTGCGACTTGACCCAGGCCGAATTATCTTCAAATGGAACAGTAGAGAGCCGCAAAGAAGAAGCAAAAGCCGCCGCCGCTATTTTAGGTGTCAGAGCGAGAATTCAGCTTACACTGCCAGATAGAGGGCTGTATCTAAATGACGAAGCGATGAAGGAAATTGCGGGCGTGATTCGAACATACAAACCGAAACTGATTTTCGCTCCGCACCACCAAGATCGGCATCCAGATCATGGTCATGCGGGCTCACTTGTAGAAGAGGCCGCTTTTTCTGCAGGTATACATAAATTTGAAGATTCATACAAGCAGCCAGCGCATAAAATAAGCCAAATGTATTATTACATGATTAATGGGCACCATCGTCCAGATTTTGTGATCGATATTTCTGAGGAAATGCACCAAAAAATTGATAGCTTGCATGCGTATAAAAGTCAATTTGTTAAATCGGCAAATTCAGTAGAGACACCTCTTGTGAACGGTTATATTGATTTTGTCAAAATGAGAGAGTCTATGTATGGAAGAGAAGTCAACAAAGCTTATGCAGAAGGGTTTATCACAAAGAAACCACTTTTGATGGACGATGACTTACTTGGGGGGTAATTATGAAAAAACTGAAGGTCGGAATTACATGTTATCCAAGTGTCGGCGGATCGGGCATTATAGCCACGGAGCTTGGAAAACGTTTAGCTGAAAAAGGGCACGATGTTCATTTCATTACCTCTAGCATTCCGTTTAGGCTTAATAAAGTATATCCGAATATTTATTTTCATGAGGTGGATGTGAATCAATATGCTGTTTTTCAATATCCGCCTTATGACCTTGCGCTGGCAAGTAAATTGGCAGAAGTTGCAAAACGAGAAAAGCTTGATATTATTCACGCGCATTATGCGGTCCCGCACGCTGTCTGTGCGTTTTTAGCCAAACAAATGACTGGACACTCTGTGAAAGTCGTTACGACGCTTCACGGAACGGATATTACGGTTTTAGGCTATGATCCATCATTAAAGGAAGTCATTCGGTTCGCCATCGAATCATCGGATCGTGTGACGGCTGTGTCGCATTCATTAGCTGCGCAGACGTACGATCTCATCAAACCAGATAAAAAGATTGATACGATTCATAATTTTGTTGATGAACGGGTGTATTTGCGTGAAGATCACGATTTGTTAAAGACACATTATGGTCTTTTACCGAACGAAAAGGTCATCATCCATGTATCAAACTTTCGAAAAGTGAAACGGGTGCATGATGTGATTCATGTGTTTCAAAAGATTTCTGAACAGGTGCAGGCAAAGCTGCTGCTCATTGGTGATGGTCCTGAAAAATCGGTCGTATGCGAACTTGTGAAAAAATTGGGATTGACAGACCGCGTGTTGTTTTTAGGCAAGCAAGAGAAGGTTGAGGAGCTTTATTCAATAAGTGATCTGAAGCTGCTTCTTTCAGAGAAGGAGAGCTTTGGGCTTGTGCTTCTTGAAGCAATGGCATGCGGTGTCCCTTGTATCGGAACGGATGTCGGAGGTATTCCAGAGGTCATTACACATGGAGAAACAGGGTTTCTTGTCCCACTCGGCGATATAGACGGAGCAGCAAAGCACGCAGTGTCTCTGCTAAAAGACGAAGCGCTTCATGAAAAAGTGTCAGCGGCAGCTCAGTCTAGTGTTCAGGCTCAATTCTCCTCTGAAAAGATTGTGAGTGAATATGAAAAGCTTTACCTAGAATTGATCGAAGGTGATGTTGAAGATGAATGAACCATTCACACATGCGATCCCTATATTACATACACTGCACGAACATGGGCATCAGGCTTACTTTGTCGGCGGAGCGGTGAGAGATGTTCTATTAGGACGGGAAATCGGCGATATCGATATTGCGACAGATGCAATACCTGATAAGGTTGAGTCCTTATTTGAAAAAACAGTAGATGTCGGTAAGGAGCATGGCACTGTCATTGTTTTACATGAGGGTGTTAGCTATGAGGTCACGACATTTCGAACGGAATCAGAATATGAAGATTTTCGCAGACCGAAAGAAGTGGCGTTTATCAAGTCGCTTAAGGAAGATCTTTTAAGAAGAGATTTAACGATTAATGCGATGGCCATGGATATAAACGGGGAAATCATTGATTATGTAGGTGGTAAACAGGATATTAAGCGGAAACGAATTCAAACCGTAGGAGATCCTGCGTGCCGCTTTCAAGAAGATGCGCTTCGCATGATGAGAGCTGTCCGTTTTTTAAGCCAGCTTGGCTTTGAGCTCGCTGATGAGACGGCTGAAGCTATGAAAAAAGATAAGCATCTGCTTGCCAACATATCGGTTGAGCGCAAAAAGATTGAAATGGAGAAGCTTTTAAAAGGCCGTCATTGTGAGCAGGCCATTCAAGTGCTCATCTCAACTAGGTTATATGAAGAATTACCAGGTCTCAAAGAGGATCGTCTTCACGAATCCTTTCAAACCTTTCCATATTACTTGCTGGATGGACTAGAAGAGGTATGGGGGGCTTGTATCCATTTGCTTGGCCTAGATGAAGCGGAGGCTGCGGTCTTCTTAAAAGAATGGAAGCTGTCAACGAAGCTTTTGAAAGGCGCAATAGCTATTAGTAAATACGTTGATTGTGACTGGGATGCGGAAAACATGTTTGAAGCTGGTGAACACGTGCTCTTATCTAGTTTGAAGATCACGCAGCTAAAACATGAACGCCGCATTTTCTTTGATGAGCTGGAGGCAGCGAAGCGTTCTTATGATGCACTGCCGATTAAAAAGCTCCAAGACCTCGCTGTTTCAGGAAAAGATTTAATGGCCTTTCGGCAAAAGACGTCTGGGAAATGGATTGCAGAAGAGCTTCATTTTGTGAAAAAAGCTGTTTTGCAAAACCGTTTAGAAAACCGAAAAGAAGCCATAGAGGAGTGGCTTAAAGCATGCGATCCGCAATTAGAAAACGATTAATTGAACTATTTACAGCATCCAGCCAGGATTTTGTCTCAAGTCAGCAAATTTGTGATGAGCTTGGCTGCTCCCGAACGGCTGTATGGAAGCATATGGAGGATTTGCGAAAAGAGGGGTATGAGGTAGAAGCGGTCAGAAGAAAAGGATACCGTCTGCTTCGTAAACCGGACAAAATTAGTGAGGACGAAATTCTGTTTGGTCTTGAAACAGAGAGCTTTGGCAGGCATATTTACTTTCAGAAAGAAGTCGCTTCAACTCAGCTGATTGCCCATGATCTTGTAAATGAAGGTGCGCCCCACGGCACGATCGTTGTCAGCGATCACCAGACAGACGGAAAAGGGCGTCTTCAAAGAACGTGGCATTCACCAAATGGGACAGGCATTTGGATGAGTCTCATTCTCCGGCCTGAGATCCCGCTCTATAAAGCGCCGCAAATGACGCTTTTGGCATCTGTAGCCATCGCTGAAGCGATTGCGCAGCAAACAGGACTCACTCCATCTATTAAATGGCCAAATGATATTTTGTTGAATGGAAAAAAGGTCGTTGGTATTCTGACTGAATTAAAAGCAGAAGCTGACCAGGTTCATGCGGTCATTATTGGACCGGGCATAAATGTGAACCAAACAGCTGATGACTTCCCAGATGAACTAAAGGACGTCGCCACAAGTCTGCGAATGGAACTGAACGAAAAAGTGGATCGGGCTGCACTCATACAACAGATCATGTCCACCTTTGAAAAAAGGTATGATGATTATATGCAGCAAGGATTTGCGCCGATTAAACAACTATGGGAATCGTTTGCGATGACGATCGGTCAACGTATTGTTGCCCGCACCGTCAATGGGCAATATTCGGGGAAGGCGCTTGGAATCAATGAAGAAGGTGTTTTATTGCTTGAAACGGAGGACGGTATCCAAAAAATCTACTCCGCAGACATTGAGATCAAGTCAACTTGAGTGGAACACCCGGCACATTTTTGATATACTTCGTGTGGGCAGTATCTGCAAAGAACTGTACCTGTTAGGAAGAAAAATTTGATAAATTTCTGCCTTGATCCTAAGGGACTTGGACAGAGGGATGATTCGCCGCACATGAGAAATCAAAGCATGTGATGTGAGGCAAGCCATCTCCTCTCCAGAATGAGGAGGAACAAATGAAGACAAAGCTAGATTTTTTCAAAATGAAAGAACAAAATGAACCTATTGTGATGCTGACCGCATACGACTATCCAGCTGCAAAGCAAGCGGAAAAAGCGGAAGTCGACATGATCTTAGTTGGTGATTCACTTGGGATGGTTGTACTTGGACTAGATTCCACAGTTCAAGTCACGATGGATGATATGATCCATCACACAAAAGCAGTGAAAAGAGGCGCAAAAGACACATTTGTTGTGACTGATATGCCATTTATGTCTTACCATTATTCGTTAGAAGAAACAATGAAAAATGCAGCACGCATCATGCAAGAAAGCGGTGCCGATGCCTTAAAGCTAGAAGGCGGAGATGGAGTGTTTGAATCCATTCAAGCTCTAACAAGAGGCGGCATTCCTGTCGTCAGTCATTTAGGCCTCACACCTCAATCAGTTGGTGTACTTGGCGGGTATAAGGTGCAAGGAAAAGACCACGAAAGTGCTCAAAAATTGATTGAAGACAGCTTGAAATGTGAGGAAGCTGGTGCAATCGCGCTTGTGTTGGAATGCGTACCTGGCGAACTGACAAAACGAATTACCGACATGCTGAAGATTCCTGTGATCGGAATTGGTGCAGGAGCTGAGGCAGACGGACAAGTTCTTGTTTACCATGATGTGGTAGGTTACGGGGTGTCTAGAACACCTAAGTTTGTGAAACAATACGCGCAAATTGATACTGTTTTAGAAGAAGCGCTCATTCAATATACGAAAGAAGTAAAAGCACGCACATTTCCAGAGGACATGCACACGTTTCATATCAAAGAAGAAGTCCTTGATGGTTTATATGGGGGAATCAAAAAATGAACGTTGTCACCCATATTCACGAGCTAAAAGAATTAATCAAGCAGCATCAAAAAAAGCAGCATACAATCGGCTTTGTTCCGACGATGGGCTTTCTTCATGAAGGACATCTGACGCTTGCGAAAGAGGCAAGAGGTCAAAATGATATTGTCGTGATGAGTATTTTTGTCAATCCTTTGCAATTTGGACCAAATGAAGACTTTGAATCCTATCCAAGGGATATGGAAAGAGACCAGCGTCTTGCAGAAGCAGCAGGAGTGGACATTTTATTTACACCTGATGTGAAAGAAATGTACCAAAATGATCCATCTATTACGATGACGGTTCAAAAGCGGACGGATGTCTTATGCGGAAAAAAACGTCCAGGACATTTTGACGGCGTTGTCACTGTGCTTACAAAGCTGTTTCATCTTGTGTCACCAACAAATGTCTATTTTGGTCTAAAGGATGCACAGCAAGTCGCTGTGATCGATGCGATGATCAAGGATTTCTTCTTTGATCTTCACCTTGTATCTGTACCAACAGTCAGAGAAGAAGATGGTTTAGCGAAAAGTTCAAGGAATGTGTACTTGTCAGAAAAAGAAAGACAAGAAGCACCCGCTTTATACCGCGCATTAAAAAAAGGACGGTTAGCTGTTGAAAAAGGTGAGCGTGATGTCAGTCGTGTGTATCAGCTGATTGAAGAGGAACTTGTTCAGACGAGCGGAGAAATTGATTATATTGAGATCTACTCATATCCAGAACTTGAGCCACTTGAGCAGTTGGCAGGTCAAGTCATTATGGCGATTGCGGTGAAATTTTCACGGGCAAGACTGATTGATAATGTGATTTTCCATGTTCCTGAAAGCGGTGAAAAACATGTATAGAACCTTTATGACATCTAAGCTTCATAAAGCGACGGTAACAGAAGCAAACTTACATTATGTGGGAAGTATTACAATTGACGAAGATTTACTTGATGCGGCAGGTATGATGGCAAATGAGAAAGTACAAATTGTCAATAATCATAATGGCGCAAGACTTGAAACATATATTATTCCTGGCGAAAGAAAGAGCGGTGTCATTTGTCTAAATGGTGCGGCGGCGAGATTGGTTCAGCCAGGGGATGAAGTCATTATTATTGCTTATGGGATGCTGTCAGAAGAAGAAGCAAAGACTCATACACCAAAAGTGGTCGTGTTAAATAAACAAAATCAAATTGAACAAATGATTGGGCAAGAGCCTGCGAGAACGATTTTATAACGCAAGCTCCGTAGAAACAGAACAGTTTCAGGAAGAGAAGCTGTTCTGTTTCATCTATTTTGTCCAGAGTGTGTTTCGCTTCAGGGTGAAACGAGGAATTGAGGTGTCCATTTTATGACCGATCAAAGGTTTGTTGTCGTTGATATTGAAACCACCGGGAATTCACCTAAAAAGGGTGATAAAATCATTCAAATAGCTGCGGTGGTCATTGAAAATGGACAAATTGTCGAACGGTATTCAAAATATGTGAACCCGGGAAAAACAATCCCTGGATTTATTGAACAGCTGACAGGCATTCAGCAGCACATGGTTGACGATGCGGTGTTTTTTGAGGACATTGCCCAAGAGGTGTATGATCTCATACAGGGTGCTTATTTTGTTGCGCACAATGTTCATTTTGATTTGAATTTTTTAAATGATGAACTAAAAGCATGCGGGAAAAATGAGCTGGATGTGCTAGCAATTGATACAGTTGAGATTTCTAGAATTCTTTATCCTGAGCTTGAAGGTTATAAGCTCACTGAATTAAGTGAAGAGCTCATGCTTCCACATGACCACCCGCATAGGGCGGATAGTGATGCGGAAGTTACTGCCATGTTATTTTTAACTTTATTACATCAATTAAAACATACACCACAAAATGTGCTGAAGCAGCTACGTAGATTATCTTCTTATCTCCTAAGTGATATAGGACTCTTAATTAAGCAGCTTGAAACGAGCCATGCTAGCCTGGAAGATTCTTTGGTGGAAGTCGGCTCTTTTGCTGTAAAAGATGTCACCAATCCTATCAGTAGGGCGACACATTCAGTAGGTGAAGAAGATGAAAAACTGTTTGAGGAGATCAAAAAGAAGCTTCCGCAAACGGTAGAAGGCTATGAGGTAAGAGAAGGCCAGCTTACGATGATGAATAAAGTCAGAGACGTGTTTCATGAACGAGCCTATGCATTAATTGAAGCGGCACCGGGTATTGGGAAAACGCTCGCTTACCTCATCCCAGCCGCTCTAGAAGCGAGGAAATCAGGAAAACCTGTCATTATTAGTACTTATTCCATCCTGTTGCAGCAGCAAATGCTTCAGCGCGATGTGCCGATGTTGAATCAACTGCTCCCGTTTGAGCCTGCTGCCTGTGTCTTTAAAGGCCGGGCGCATTATATTTGTTTAGATAAGTTTGAGCATGTGCTTCATGAGGAAGATGATAACTATGATGTGGTCTTAACGAAGGCGCAAATTTTAATGTGGCTCCTTGTTACAGAAACAGGTGATTTATCTGAACTGAATTTACCGTCAGGAGCTGCCAATATAAAAGACCGAATTTCCTGTGTACATATGCCGTTTACATCAAAAAAGCGCCGTTTTAAAGAGTATTGCTTTTATGAGCGCGCCAAAAAAAGGGCAAAAACAGCTGATTTAATTTTAACGAATCATCGTCTGCTCTTATCACAAACAGAGGCATCGTCTATCTTTCAGCATGCTGACGTATATGTGATAGACGAAGCCCATCAATTTGAGAAAACAGCCAATGAAACACTAGGGGATAGTGCGTCTTATATCCAGCTTCATGCGAAATTAACGCAGCTTGGCTCCTTGCAAGGCGGACTGTTAAAGAAACTGAAAAAAAGATTTCATCATGCAGGGTTACAGACGGACACTTTTATCGAAATGGATGAGTATCTCAATCAGCTTCAAATGGAAAGTGATGCTTTCTTTAGCAGCGTTCATTCATTTGTGAAAAGGACAAAACCAAAAGCCGACATCAATCGTCTCATACATAGAGTCCGTCATCATTCAAAGCATGCTCAGTGGAAACGGATTAAAGAAACGGCAAGTAAGCTGTGTTCTTTGTTAATTGCTTGTGAGAAGTTGTATGAGCAGCAAAAAAACGAGCTTCTTCAAAAAAGTGATCAGCTGACAGAACACTTTGCCTTTGAAGCAGAGGAATACGACCAGGTCATGTCGTTTATGCATACTTTTTGCAGTACGCTTTACCGGTTTATCTTTAAACCGAAAAACGGTGAAACGGTTTGGATTGAAATTGATGCAAAGGGTGCCAAAAACGCAGTCTTTATGCATGCACAGCCGTTAGATACTGGAGAGCTTTTGGCTGATCGTTTCTTTATGAACAAAAAGAGTGTCGTCCTCACATCAGGGACGCTCACCATCAATCACCGCTTTGATTATTGCTTGGAACGGTTTGGCCTGCAAGATTTTTACCCTCATCTTGTACAAATTGATTCACCTTTCGAACTTGAAAAACAGCTCAAGGTCATTGTTCCGGCAGATATGCCGCCGATTACGAACCGTGATGAACGAGATTATGTAAAGCAAGCTGCGCAATATATTAAGGTCATGGAAAAACAGCAGCATGCAAAAATATTGGTTTTGTTTAATTCACATGAGATGTTAAAAGCAGTCTATGAAGAGCTAAAAACAGAAGGGATGCAGTCCGCCCTTTTTGCTCAAGGTTTGACAGGCGGAAGCCCCGTGAAATTAACGAAAATGTTCAAATTGGCAAAACAAGCCATTTTACTTGGTACGGGTAGCTTTTGGGAAGGTGTTGATTTTCCAGGCTCAGAGCTGACAACAGTCATCATGGCACGTCTTCCGTTCCGGCCGCCTGATTCTCCGCTCATTGAAGCAAAATGTGATGCAGCTAAAAAACAAGGGAAGAATCCATTTAAAGCCGTCGCTTTACCAGAAGCTGTGTTAACCTTTAAGCAAGGAGCTGGACGCTTGCTGCGTTCTGAAAAAGACATAGGCACATTGCTAATTTTAGACCGCCGAGTGAAAACCGCTTCATATGGAAAACTATTTTTAGAATCACTCCCTCATGCGCCAGTTCACGAGATGTCAAAAGAGTCACTTGAGGCGTATATAGAAAACCTTAACAACGAAAAGCCGCTGTCATAAGCGGCCTTTAGCTGGTGTGGGTTTGGAGTTAATTTATCGTAACGGCTTGTTCCGTTGTAAAAATAGTATCGGTTTCCGTGCAGAAAAGTATGACTAACAATATTTACGTACCGAGGAGGAATTAGAAGTGGAAAGTAAAATAGAGGTACTTTCAACTGTTCAAATTAAGCATTCAGAAGACCTATACAAAATCGTTGATGTATTGAACAGAACGCTTAAAAGAGAAGATCTCATGTTTGGATTAGCATTAGATCAAGAAGACCAAAATCAAGCGGTATTTACGATATATCGCACATAGGGGAAGCTTGACATGAAAAAAATAGTCTGGATTATTTCATCTGTAGTGGCTCTCGTTCTGCTCATTGGCATCATCAGCTTTACGTGGATTTATCAAATTGCTATGGGACAAAGAGAACAAGGGCATGAAGCAGCGATCGAACGAGCAAAAGAACAAGCAAACATCGTACAAGTGGAGCAAGTGGAAACCTTTGTCGGGAAAGAAAAGCAATTTATTGTTGAAGGGAAAAACAAACAGAATGAAACGACCTACGTTTGGGTTCCTGCAAGCAAAAAAGAAAAAGTGATCGCAAAAAAAGCAAAAGATGGCATTACCTCGAATCAAGCAGTACAAGCCGTTCAAAAGGAGAACACGGTCTCTAAGCTAAAAGAAGTCAAATTAGCGAGAGAAGGTGACGTACTCCTTTGGGAAGTGACGTACTTAAATGAGAACAATCAATATAGCTTCAGCTATGTCGACTTTTCGACAGGACGCGTGGAAAAAAATTTAACACCGTAGTTTCTCCTGTCTTGCGTTGACCATGCTGATTTAGAACGGTTATAATAAAATGTATGAAAAAAGATTCACACCTGCCAAATAGGTGAGTTTCTTTCTGGCTTTGGAGGGAATTATGTTGAAAACAACAATTAATCAAGTGTTCAAACACGTCGATCAAGAAGTAACCATCGGCGCATGGATTGCCAATAAACGTTCAAGCGGAAAAATTGCATTTTTGCAGTTGCGTGACGGGACAGGCTTTATTCAAGGAGTCGTAGTAAAAGCAGAAGTGGAAGAGGAAGTCTTTAAGCTTGCGAAATCAGTCACACAAGAAACATCTGTCTATGTGACAGGTCAAGTGACAAAAGATGAGCGTTCACCACTAGGTTTTGAATTACAAGTGAAATCCATTGAAGTGATTCATGAAGCGACAGATTACCCAATTACACCGAAAGAGCATGGAACAGAATTCTTAATGGATCACCGTCATTTATGGCTTCGTTCTAAAAAACAGCATGCCATTATGAAAATCCGTAACGAAATTATTCGTGCTACATATGAATATTTCCATCAAGAAGGTTTCGTGAAAGTAGATCCGCCAATTTTAACTGGAAGTGCACCTGAGGGCACAACGGAACTGTTTGCTACGAAATATTTTGATGAAGATGCGTACCTTTCTCAAAGTGGTCAGCTTTACATGGAAGCTGCAGCAATGGCACTCGGAAAAGTATTCTCATTTGGCCCAACATTTAGAGCTGAAAAATCTAAAACAAAACGTCATTTAATTGAGTTTTGGATGATCGAGCCTGAGATGGCTTTTGTCGAATTCAATGAAAACCTTGAGTATCAAGAAAATTATGTGTCTCATGTTGTTCAAAGTGTACTTGAAAACTGTAAAGTGGAGCTGCATACACTAGGTCGTGATACAGCGAAATTAGAAAACATCAAAGCACCATTCCCGCGCATCACTTACGATGAAGCGATTAAATTCTTGCAGGAAAAAGGCTTTGATGATATCGAATGGGGAGATGATTTCGGAGCGCCTCACGAAACAGCGATTGCCGAAAGCTATGATAAACCAGTGTTTATCACTCATTACCCAACATCATTAAAACCGTTCTATATGCAGCCAGCACCGGATCGTGAAGATGTTGTCCTTTGTGCAGACTTGATTGCACCAGAAGGCTACGGAGAGATTATTGGCGGTTCTGAGCGTGTTCATGATTTAGAGCTTCTTGAAGCAAGATTGAAAGAACATGGGCTTGATCAGGAAACTTACAAATGGTATACAGAATTAAGACAATACGGTTCTGTACCGCATTCAGGTTTTGGTCTTGGACTTGAACGTACAGTTGCTTGGATTAGTGGAGCGCCGCATGTGCGTGAAACCATTCCTTTCCCAAGATTATTAAACCGTTTATACCCTTAAGACGTGAAAGCCTCCAATAAATGGAGGCTTTTTCAAACGCCTTTTTAGGGAGGCACGTGAAATAAAACGTGATATACTTAAAATGAAGAGGTGTATCCGATGAATAGGCAGCAATTTATTAATATGCAGCAAATGGGGGCGACAAGTTTGCCTAATTTGCTGATTGCTCATTATGAGCAGTTAGGACTGAATGAATCACAGATGATGGTCATGCTCAAGATTAAAATGAATGAAGAACAAGGTGTTTTCTTTCAAACATTTGAAGAGCTTTCTCATGGAATGACCATATCAGCGGAAGAGTGCGCGTATATGGTACAGCATCTGATTCAAAAAGGATTTATCTCAATTCAGCCATTTGAGGACAGGTCTGGTATTCAGCATGACCGTTACTCAGTAGAACCTTTATGGGGCGTACTGTATGACTTTTTAGAAACAAAACAGGCGAAAGAAGCTCAAAAACAACATGTGCAGGCAGAAAAATCTTTATATGCTTTATTTGAAGATGAATTCGGAAGACCGCTGTCTCCTCTTGAAGGAGAAACCCTTTCGATCTGGATGGATCAAGACCATCATGATGCTGAGATGATTCGGCTAGCGCTAAGAGAAGCTGTTTTATCAGGGAAATTAAATTTCCGTTATATTGATCGAATTTTATTTGAGTGGAAAAAGAAAGGGCTGAAAACAGCGGAAGAAGCAAAAGAGCATAGCCAGCATTTCCGTTCTCAGCAGAAAACGCCACCTTCAAAAGAAGAGACGGGTACTTATAAACGACAAGTTCCTTTTTATAATTGGCTGGAACAATAACCAATAAAGGAGAAGGCATGTTATCAAAAAAACAAATCAATGAGTGTTTAGATATTATAGGAGATATGTTTCCAGAGGCGGAGTGTGAGCTTGTTCATGCCAATCCATTTGAGCTTGTGATTGCTGTTGCGCTCTCCGCTCAGTGTACAGACGTGCTTGTAAACAAAGTCACCAAAACGTTATTTCAAAAATATAAAACACCAGAAGACTATTTAAGTGTACCGCTTGAAGAACTGCAGCAAGATATTCGCTCGATTGGTCTTTATCGAAATAAGGCTAAAAACATTCAAAAGTTGAGCAAAATGCTGATTGAAGAATATGGCGGTGAAGTACCAAAGGACCGGGATGAGCTTGTCAAGCTTCCTGGGGTTGGCCGGAAAACAGCAAATGTCGTCGTTTCGGTCGCTTTTGGGGTACCGGCTATAGCAGTAGATACACATGTAGAACGAGTCAGTAAGCGTCTAGGCATCTGCCGCTGGAAGGATTCTGTGCTTGAAGTAGAGCAAACCTTGATGAAAAAGGTGCCAAAAGAAGATTGGTCTGTGACGCATCACCGCCTAATCTTTTTTGGGAGATATCATTGTAAGGCGCAGCGGCCGCAGTGCGAATCGTGTCCGCTTCTTGATATGTGCAGGGAAGGGCAGAAGAGGCTGAAAAAAGGACTGGTGAAGCTGGCATGAGCGGGGCAGCTGTTTTCACCTCATATGTCGAAAAGCTAAAAGAGAAAAAGGTAGAGATTAAAGGTGATCGAGTAGATATACTGAGAGCCAACCCGCTCGCATATGATCTATCTTCGGAACCTTTAACAGACGAGCTTCCATGGCAGGGAACAGAAGAATTTGTTCCTGTCATGTTCGAACTGTGGAACGAATTAAAAGAAAAAATGCTCCCACGTTTCCAAACAAGGAAATCCCGCTGTGAAGAAGATGATATGCTGCAAGGAATCATCGGTATGATCGCGATGTTTTACTGGATCAAGGGGGAGAGTGTCCAAAAGCTTGAATGGGAACTTATCAAGCAAGAGACATTTCCTGTTGCTCCGATTAATTGGACGGAACGTTTAGAGTTCATTTTGTTAAAACCTACTCAATATCACTGCTTTATTCAATTGGACGAGCTATACACGGAATTAAAAAAGCAGTATGGAAAATATGAAGCACTTAAGAAAATCAGACAGCAGCGTTAAAAAAAGCACTTGCCAAGGAGGCAAGTGCTTTCAAGCGTGTAGACAAACCCTCGCATTCTTTGTCAGGTCTGCGCTCCGGTGCTCACGAATGTCAAATTCACTCCGCTCCAGTGCTCGTCCTTCCTAGACTGCAAAGGTTTTCTATCACGATGAAAAGAAGACAAAGGGCTAAAATCAAGATCATTTTAGCCCTTTGTCAACAATCTTAAAGCACTTGCCAAGGAGGCAAGTGCTTTTTCATTATTCATCTTCTTTACGAGAAGTAGAATTTGATTGCGAATTGGAACTTTGAGAGTTGGCTTTCGCATCATCTTTCTTTTTATCTTTATGATCAGTTTGTGAGTTGCTGTTCCCATTTGTACTGTCTGAGCCATCACCTGAAGAACCATTATTTCCGTTTTCGGTATTTGCGCCTTGGTCCTGATCCTTATCCTTATCTTGATCTTTTTTGTCATCAGGCTTTTGCTCATCAGTGCCAGGGGGCTGATTTTTGTTATCGTCTGTTTGGTCTGTTTGCTCGTCGTCAGGCTGCTGCGGTTCTTCTTCTTCTTTATTCTCATCATCCGCTTTTTCTTCTTCATCAGCGTCATCCTTAATGGTGAGGAAGGTAGAAGCCGCTTTACTTGTGACATCCTCTACAGTGGCAGTCACTTGGAATTTATATGTGGAGCCAGGCTTCACATCAGAGATGACCGCTTCTTTAGCAGAGCTGTTTTGAATCTCTTTATAGCCGCCATTATCAACCGCTTGCTTGACCTTAAATGTAGCATCAGCGTCGTCAGAATAGCCCCAAGTCAGTGTAATGGATTTTTTCTCTTCATCATACACCGCTTTTAAGTCAGAAGGCTTATCGGCTTCTTTTTTCTCATAAGTGTCAGACACTTTTGTTGGAACTGTTCCTTTAACAAAGTATTCTGTTGTCTTTTTGTCACTTGGTGTATTCGGTCCGGCTAATTTTGCTGGATCTGAACCTTTTTCAACCGTAGCTTCGACGACACTGTCTGGTTTTTCAAATGAGCCGCTTCCATCATCAATTTGAGAAATTAATCGCTGGAAGACGATTTTGGCAACACGCTGCTCGTAATCAGTCAGCCACATCTTACCGTCTGCATCTTTTGAGTTACCGATTCCAGTCCAAACGGCTGCTGTATATTGCGGCGTATAACCGACAAACCACGAATCTTTCGCACCGCCAGAAGGGATATTGTATTTATTAATATCATCTTGTGTGAAGTTCGTTGTACCGGTTTTACCAGCTACTTGAACGTTCGGTACTTGTGCAAGTGTACCAGTTCCAGATTGGACAGCAGTTTTCAGCATATCTGTGATCATAAATGCTGTGTAATCACTCATCGCTGCTTTTGAATCCGGCGTAAGGTCAAGCTTTGTCCCGTCATTAAATTCAACAGATGTGACAGCGTGCGGTTCATTATAGTATCCGTTATTGCCGAACGCACTAAATGCACCTGCCATTTTTAATGAAGACACACCATCTTCAAATCCACCGATTGAATAAGATTCTGGAATATCAGAAGGTAAGTCCATGCCTAAATTATTCGCAAATTGCGCGGCATTCGCTGAACCAGCTTCTTGGAATGCTTTGAGTGCAGGGATGTTACGTGATTGTGCCAAAGCACTTCTCATCGACATTTTCCCTAAGTGTCTTCTATCAAAGTTGTTAATTGGTGTCCCATCTGAGTACGTATATGGTGCATCATTGATTTGCTGATATGTTGACCATTTTTTGTTTTCAATGACTGGGCCGTAATCTAAGATCGGTTTAATTGTGGACCCTGGCTGGCGTTTTGCATCTGTCGCATAGTTAAAGCCGCCGGCTGGTACATCACGTCCACCGCCAATGGCGCGTATTTCACCATTTTTCGTATCTAGCAGGGTGACACCCGCCTGCATACCTTTCGTAAATCCAACTGAATCTCCATTGATGATATCATCTAGGTGATCCTGTGCTTTTCGATCAAGTGATGTATAGATTTTTAATCCATCAGTTGACGGATCAACTTTAGCTTTTTTCTGTACTTCTTCCATCACTTCTTCAATGTAGGCAGAATACTTACTAGAGTTTTGGCTCTTATATTTATCAGCAGGAACGACTGTCTTGCTGATAGGGGTTGCTTTTGCAACGTCATAGTCTTTTTCTGAAATGTAGCCTTGTTTTTTCATAAGGCTTAAAACGATATTTCGGCGTTTTTCCGCTGCCTCGGGATTTTTAACTGGATTATAGACAGTAGGACTTTGTGGCATACCTGCAAGTGTGGCTGCCTGTGCAACGGTTAGTTTATTTAAATCTGTCACTCCAAAAAATTGTTCAGCTGCTTTCCCCACACCATAAGCATAAGGAGAGAAGAAAATACGGTTTAAATACATTTCTAAAATTTCATCTTTAGAGTATTTTTGCTCAAGCTGAATCGAGAGCCATATTTCCTGTACTTTCCGTTTTAACGTCTTTTGCTTGCTTAAAAGGGTGTTTTTAACAACCTGCTGTGTAATTGTACTTCCGCCTTCAGCGCCAAACCCGTCCTCAACGTTTGCGACAAGGGCACCGCCAATACGGATTGGGTCAATCCCGTGGTGCTTATAAAAACGTGCATCTTCAGTCGCAATAAATGCGTCTTTTACCACATCGGGTATATCTTTTATCGAGACATACGTTCTTTTTTCTGCACCAACTTCTGCAAACACTTTCTTGTCTTTATCATAAAGTTTTGAAGAGTATGGTGTTTTAAGCTTACTATCATCAATAGAAGGAGCGCTTGATGCAAAAACGGCAAAAGTTGTGATTCCGGCAACTAAACAAAGTAGACCGATCACGAGTAAAGATAAAAATATTTTTTTAAATAGACCTGCTTTCTTTTTGCCTTTTTTGTTCTTTTGCTTCTTATTGTTTTCTTGACTTGCTTTACGTCGCTGCTCACGACTTGTAAATTGATCAGACATCACATCTCAACCTTTCGTGTTAAACCTTTTTCGAACGTAATTGCTGCTTGCTTTCATCCGAAAAATGAAGTGTCTCCACTACTTTAATATAATCAATTCTTGGCGAATATCCAAGTGTCATTATGTGGCCAGCTTCCATTAATTCTTCTTTGCTAATGGATTTACGGCCGTTTTTCTTCTGCCGCTCCCAGAAGAAAAAGAGATCTGAAGCAGGCAAATAATAAACGGAGCCAAATGCGGATATAATAACGAAACAAATGCCGCCTTGCTTTTCAACCTGTTTCATATGCTCAATTTGATGGTCGTGGAAATTTTTGAGCGGAAACGAGGTAGAGCTTTTGGTTTCCTTTGCTTCAAAATCGATATAGCGGCCTTTGTACACCCCGTTATAGTCCGTTGTGGAGGATTGTTTAAAATAGGCTTCTTTAATGACAGCAGCACTTCTTTTTGGATAATCCACATTCACAATTTGAACTGGGGTAGGCTTTTTATGAATGACTGCGATCCCGTTGACCAAATAGTATTGGTTCGTTTCATTTAAATCAGCCTCAAGCGTCATCCCGCGGTTACTATAAGAGGATTCGCCGCTGATTCTTTTTTTTGTCCCAATTTGTTGAATGGGCTGATACGATTTTCCGTTTGGATACCGAATCATCAAGTTTCAGCCTCCTTTTAATGCATTTTGTATTGGAGAGATCACCATGTTGTCCCAAGAAGAGCACATCATCACTCAGCAAATTTTGCGTGAAACGAAAGCAAAAAATAAAGACAACCTGACGAGGACAAATGCTTACAAGCGGTTTTATGACCGGCATCCAGAGATGAAATGGTCGCTGCTCGCTTCCTTTGTCTCAAGAAATGCAGGGTGGTCCATGACAGATTTAAAGGGCGAACTCTTCCATCCAGGTTTAACGGATCAGCAGGGGCACCTTTTTTTCACAGCATATGAAAGAGCGAATTGGCTGATCTTTTCGGATGCTTATCCTCAGCTTCTTTTGTATGAATGGTCTAAGAGATGCAGTCAACCTTTGTTTCATCTGCTGCCTTATTTCTCCGTGTCTCGGTTTATGAGCGCTGAGTGGGAACATTTTTGGCTAAAGCGTGACACAGAGCGTCTGCTTTATGCACTCATCATAAATGAACAATATACTATACAATCTCCTATTATACAAAATCCTCTTCTGAAAAAGAATGTTTTTCACTCGATTCAATATCTTTTCAGCGAGTGGGGACATTTCCAAACCGTTGTTTTTCCAACGGTGGACGGGCATTTGTACGGCTTAACCATACGGAAGTTTTCCAATGTAAAGGAACGCATTACATTAGGTAAAAAGCTAGCGAAACTACTATTTCGAGCCGATTTGTTTTCGGATTTTTATCATTTTTTGCATACCGTTCCGCATACTGGGTCTCGGTTTGATTTTGAGCCGTTTTTAGGGATCGCTAGAAGGTCAACACCTTTTCTTCGGACGGTTTATCCGGTGATGACACATTCATTAGACGATCAAAGGGAAGATTGGTTTCAAAAGAAATTGAGTCCATCTTTATTTGAGGCAGAGGCGCTGCCAAAGCAGATTGAGCTGACTGACTGGTATTTTCATAAAAAAAGACAGCTTCGTTTTCTTTTCTCATTAGAGCACTATTTTTTGCATAAATAAAAAGCAGGGGGTGCCTGCTTTTTTTTTACGTAGATGGACGATTAGGACCGCCGAGCTTTTTATCAAGTTGATCTGTACTGTTTTCTTTCCCTTTTGGATTTTGCTCTTTTGGTGCTGGCTTCTTTTTCATGAAATCTACCTCCTTTTGTCCTTAGAATTTACACAATCGGACGCAATCATACAAAGAAGGACAAGCATCTGTCGAAAAGGAAGAAATAGCGCTTATCTACACTTAGATTGGCGATTTGCTTCTAGTTTTGTCATGTGTGAAGGAGGGTGAGAAAGAAAAGAGAATGTAACGAGAGACGATAAAGGAGGAATCTGATGATGAGCGAATTTGTATCAAAAGAATCCATTATGCAGTTGTTAGAGGAAATCGAGCGAAAAATTGATGCGGTGGAAGCAGAGCTGTCTCTTGCTGTGAATCAGACAAAACGTGCAGCAATAGAAGAGCAAGAACAAATAATTGACCGGCTTGAATCAGAAGTAAAGGACTGTGAAGTGAAGCTTCATGCAGCCGAGTATAAACTGGCGGCAAGACCGGCATATCACGCCGGATAGCTTTTCTATTTGAGCAATAGGTAAACGTTTGATAGGATGGTTCATAGAGGTGAACACTTTGGATAATCAAACATTACTTGAACATACACAAAACTTGAGAATATGGATCGAAAAAGCGTATGAGCAGTACCAAAAGGGAAAGGCTGAAGAGGAGTACCCATCGTATGATTTTTATACGGATATTCAGCCAGCCGTTGATACATTTGATCAGAAAATGGAAGAGTGGCTCACCGCAGCTATCTCCTTTGTTCAACAGGTCAAACCTAGATATTTACACCAAGAACAGCTTGAAGCCGTAAAAGAAAATGGTAAAGAGGTTGTCCTGCAATCTTATTTTGGCAAACAGCACGCACCCCGTGTAAAAAATTTAGTTGAGTCAGTGGTTTACACGCTGAACCTTTTAATAGAAGAAATCAAACAGCGCAGCTAAAGACATAATGCTGCGTTTTTCTTATGACTTCTTTAGGCACATCTTCTGCTTTTGTTCATAATATATGAGTGACATCAATATGTGTTGAGAGCGAGAGGAGCGAGATAGATGTTCCCTTATTCAAACCAGCAGCCTTATGAATTCAATCAATTCAAGCAAAGGCCTTTTCCGTATTCAGAGATGCAGCAGCAGCCTCCGCAGCCTCCAGACTATTTCATGCCGCCATATCAAGGTGGAATGAACCAGGCACCATCTACTGTTTATCAGCCGCCTTATGGATACCAAGAAAATGTGCCGCCTATGCAGCCGCCAGGCATGATGCCCATGCAACAGCCTATGAACCCATATCCTTTGCCAAGACCGCAAAAACAGCAGCCTTCTCAGTTTAAAAGTGTGCTGTCGCAATTCAAAAAGACGAATGGGCAATACGATTTTAACAAAATGTTTGATACAGCTGGCCAAATGATGAGTACAATGAATCAAGTAGGCTCATTGGCGAAAGGATTTACAAGCATTTTTAAAGCATAGTTAAAACCCAATAGATTGATCTATTGGGTTGTTTGCTTTGGCGCAGATACACGAAGCGATTGATCTTTCCACACACTTTTCATTTTCGTTTCATCTATTTTTGCCGGCATTAAAATGGTTTTGGTAAAGCTTGAATACGAGGAACTCGTATCCGTTTTGATTTTTTCCTGCACTGATAAGTGTAAATATTGGGCTTTTACTTCTAGCGCAATGTCTCCTTCGACAAAATGGTCTGGAAATTGAATCTCGATATAGACATTCTGTTCATCCTCTGTCACATCAGTCGTAATTGATGCAAGTGATTGCGATGTGGTCATGAGTGCCTCCGCACTATTTAATATCTCGTGAAACGGGGAGGATGCAAAAAATTGTTCAATCGCTTCATATAGAATATCTTCATTTGCCAGCAATTCATGTTTGTTTTCGCCATCTTGTTTCATTTGAATCACCTCTCATCTACAGCCTATGCAGAAAGGGCTCAGGCGGTTATCAATTGATGAGAGGAAAAAATTATGATTAAATAGTGTTGAATGAAGCAAGGTGTATAGGCGTAAAGTTTCTTACACTAAATAGATTTAGGAAGCAAAGCTTGAAGGGAGCAAATTGACATTGCTGAAAAAATTATTCGGTTTCGGAAAAAACCAAGATGATGTAAAGGAAGAAGTCATTTATTCTCCAGTTGATGGAGAGTTAATGGATATGACTGATGTACCAGATCCCGTCTTTTCTCAAAAGATGATGGGAGACGGCGTAGCAGTAAAACCAAAAAGTGGGACGATTGTGTCACCAGTAGAGGGTGAAATCATTCAGCTCTTCCATACAAAACATGCAATTGGCATTCGAACACTCTCGGGGCTTGAGCTTCTGATTCATATCGGACTTGAAACAGTTGGGTTAAATGGTGAAGGATTTGAAGCGCACATTAAAGAAGGGGATAAAGTGAAAATCGGTGACCCTCTCATTACGTGTGATTTAGAACTGATTGAAGAGAAAGCATCAAGTACAGTGACACCGATTGTGATTATGAATGGTGACCTAGTCGAACGACTTGATAAAGAACCAAAAGGCTCTGTAGAAAAGCAGATGTCCAAGCTCTTTACAGTGAAAATGAAATAATTCATGAATAGAAAAAACTACCCGTTAATAGGGTAGTTTTTTTATTGAGGATATTAATCCTCCATTGGAACCCAGCCTTGACTCGCTTCCATGACAGACCACAATCCTTCTGGAATGAGATACTTGTCTTTTTGGCTGCGTTTAATGACGGTTTCAATCTCTTGTTCTCTGCCTTCTTTAATCTTTTTAGCCCAATCTGGGTCGACGATCAGCTCTCGTGCGACAGCAATCAGAGGAATCCCTTGATTGTAAGCATGGAGAGCATCTTCAGCTGTAATGACGCTGCCTACTCCAATAAGTGGAAGAGTATCGCCGCATCGTTCTTTTAGCAGTTCCATACGTGTTTTATTAGAATCTGCGCCTCGTCTTGCTTTAGAGCCAATCTCCATTAAAGAGATATGCAAATAATCGAGTTTTTTTGTTTTGAGAACATCCACTAATGTAAACGTCTCTGTCATTGTTAAACCAGGTGTTTCAGGTTCTTCAGGAGATAACCGGTATCCAAAGATAAACGGTTTAGCCGCATGTTCTTTGATGGCCTCTTTGACTGCATCTACAACAGCAATAGGGAAAGCTAGACGTTTTTCTTCATTTCCTCCCCATTGATCTGTACGCTGATTGCTATGCGGTGAGTAAAATTGCTGTAATAAATAACCGTTTGCTCCGTGGATTTCCACGCCATCAAACCCTGCTTGAACCGCTCGTCTTGCCGCTTCTTTAAAGGAGTCGATAATATGAGTAATTTCCTCTTCTTTTAAAGCGCGTGCAATTTGTTTTCCATCTTTGAACACATCACTAGGCGCAACCACATCACCGTTTGGAACTAAATGAGGGAGAGCCTGAGAGCCGCCGTGATGAATTTGGATAATGGCTTTTGTTCCTTTTGCTTGGATTGCTGAAGCTAATTTCTTCAGACCTGGGATATCTTCATCTCTTGCGATAGAAGGCTGTCCTTCAAATGCCTTCCCATCTGGAGTCACGTTCGCACATGCTGTAATCACCATACCCATTTCACTTGATCTAGCTGTAATGAAATCAATTTCGTCTTTTGAAATGGTGCCATCGTCATGAGAACCAAAGTGTGTCATTGGAGCAACCACTAACCTACCATCAATAGAGGCGCCACCAGGAAACGTAAATGGTTCAAATAAAGGCTTAAATTCGTTTTTCACTCTGATCATCTTCTTCCTTGATAAAATCATTTCACTATAGAAGTGTAATAGATACTGTTACAACAGTTCAAAGTATTTGCTCATAAGCCCAGCATTAAAAAATTGCCGCCTAGTCATGCAAACAAATATTCGGTACACTAGAATGAGAGGTGGACGCAATATGAAAAAGAAAACAATGAACGAACTGATAGAAGAATTAAAGAAAGACGAACAGGTAGAGCATTGGCATGAAATTGAGGCGAAGCCTGCACAGACCTCTCCCGTTCCTGAAAGAGTGGATGACAGGCTAAAAAAGGCGCTTGAAAAACGAGGCGTGAAAGAACTGTACATTCATCAAAAAGAAGCCTTTGAACGAGTAATGGCTGGTGAACATGTAGTAACGGTTACACCAACAGCTTCAGGTAAAACGCTTTGCTACAATCTGCCTGTTCTTCAGTCGATTGCAGAAGACCAGACAAACCGCTCTCTTTATTTATTCCCAACAAAAGCGCTCGCTCAGGATCAAAAGAGTGAACTTAACGAGATCATCCACGAGATGGATGTTCCGATTCATAGTGAAACATATGACGGGGACACCTCACCAGCCATTCGGCAGCGAGTGAGACAAGCAGGACATATTGTCATCACAAACCCAGATATGCTGCATTCAGCCATTTTGCCTCATCATACGAAATGGGTCAGCTTGTTTGAGAATTTGAAGTATATTGTCATTGATGAGCTTCATACATATCGAGGTGTGTTTGGCAGTCATGTGGCCAATGTGATTCGCAGGCTAAAGCGAATTTGTGCATTTTACGGAAGTGATCCGGTGTTTATTTGCACTTCAGCAACGATTGCGAATCCAAAAGAGCTGGCGCAACAGCTCACAGGGAGCAAGGTGCATCTTATTGAACGAAACGGAGCGCCTAGCGGTAAAAAGAATTTTGTGTTTTATAACCCGCCAGTGGTGAATAAACCATTAAATATTAGACAAAGCGCTGCCACTGTCGTCAACCAATTGGCTAAAACATTTTTAAAAGAAAAAATTCAAACGATCGTTTTTGCTAGAAGTAGAGTACGAGTAGAAGTGATTCTAAGTCACATTCAAGAGCTTGTGAAAAAGGAAATCGGTCCAAAATCGATTCGCGGGTATCGTGGAGGCTATTTGCCAAAAGAGCGGCGCGTGATTGAAAAAGGGTTAAGAGAAGGAGAAATTCTAGGTGTCGTCAGCACGAACGCCCTAGAATTAGGGGTAGATATAGGTCAGCTAAAGGTATGCATTATGACGGGGTATCCTGGCAGTGTAGCGAGTACATGGCAGCAGGCAGGACGTGCTGGAAGGCGTCATGAGGAGGCACTTATTATCATGGTGGCAAGCTCCTCACCCCTTGATCAATATATTGTCAGACACCCTGAATATTTCTTTAATAGACCGCCTGAAGCAGCCAGAATTAATCCTGAAAATCTCATTATTTTAGTGGATCATCTAAAATGTGCTTCCTACGAGCTGCCATTTCGGATGGATGAACAGTTTGGCGACATGGAAGTAGAAGATATTTTGCAATACTTACACGAAGAAGGAGTTCTTCATTTTAGCGGTAACCGGTATTATTGGTCAGATCAATCGTTCCCAGCGCATGGCATCAGCCTGCGGTCTGCAAGCCAGGAAAATGTAGTGATTGTGGATCAAACAGATGTAGCGAATGTCCGAATTATTGGAGAGATGGATCGATTCAGTGCGATGACACTGTTGCATGATGAAGCGATTTATTTACATGAAGGGGTTCAATATCAAGTAGAAAAGCTAGATTACGAGCATCTGAAGGCTTATGTGAAACAAGTGGATGTAGAATACTATACAGATGCTAATTTAGCTGTTCAGCTCAAGGTGCTTGAAATCGATCAGACAACCGAGAAAGAAGCGGTATCTGTTCACTACGGTGATGTCACTGTCAACGCAATGCCAACAATTTTTAAAAAAATTCGGCTCAGCACTGGTGAAAATATCGGCTCTGGCCCGATTCACTTACCTGAAGAAGAAATTCATACGAGTGCAGCCTGGTTTGAATTACATGAAGCAGAGCGAAGATTTGAAGAGAAAACACTTGAACAGCTGCTGCTCGGCGTCGCAAATGTTCTTCAGCACATTGTACCAGCCTTTGTGATGTGTGACCGCTCAGATATTCATGTTGTTTCACAAATTAAAGCGGCACATACAGGTAAACCGACAGTCTTTTTATATGACCACTACCCTGGCGGAATCGGCTTAAGCAAAGAGGTCCAAGCTCGTTTCGATGAAATAGCCGGTGCAGCCATTCAACTGATAGAGCGGTGCCGCTGTGAGAACGGCTGTCCATCCTGCATTGGCATGGAAATGAAAGAGGTGAGCGGAAAAAGCAGCATTGTTGAATTGATGTCTGTATTTTAAGGGGAAGGAGGAAGAGAGCTACTCATGTCATTAAAAGGGAAATTAAATAGAATGAAGAAGCACCTATCGCACAACCAGCCAAACGAAAAACGGCAAAAAGCAGTGGAAGGACAACCTCAGTCTGTCACAGCTGATAACATCCCATTTTTAAAGGAATGGGAGCAACTGGGTGCAGCTCCATATCACTTTGAGGATTCCTTTTGTCTCATTCGAGAAGTCACCTATTCATTAGATGACAAGCATGGACTCTATTCGTTTGCGGAACTGCCAAAGATCATCGAGGCTTGGAACAAAAGCGGCATCCAGCATTCACTATCGGCTAAAGGTTACAAGCCGCATGAACTGTTTTTCTTTGATACAGAAACAACTGGATTATCTGGCGGGACGGGAAATATGATCTTCTTGCTTGGGCATGCGCGGGTTTTTGCTGACAAAGTAGTGGTGAAACAGCACCTGCTCACAAATCCGGGAAATGAAGCGGCTCTTTATAAAAGCTTTCTCGATGAAGTGAACGTAGAATCGCTCGTTACATATAATGGAAAATCATTCGATTGGCCGCAAGTGAAAACGAGACATACTTTGTTGCGAGATCAAATCCCTGCGCTTCCAGAGTTTGGCCACTTTGATCTTCTGCATGGGTCAAGACGATTGTGGAAGCATAAATATGAACGAATGGCGCTGTCTGTGGTTGAAAAAGAAGAGCTGCACGTTCACCGGGAAGGCGACACACCAGGTTTTTTGGCACCGATGATCTATTTTCATTTTTTAAAGGAACAAAATCCGAAGCTCATCGAAGGGATTTTGACTCATAATGAATTAGACGTCCTTTCGTTAATCAGCCTCTACATCCATCTATCCAAAAAAATTCTATCTATGGATGCAGTAAAGGAGCACGATGAGAAATACGCGCTGGCTAGGTGGCATCTTGCGCATCGAGATGTACAGGAAGCTACGAAGCATTTGCGGGAATTAACAGGTGCTGATTTTGAACATGCCAATCAGGCGGCTTATGATCTCTCCTTACAATATAAACGGCTAAACGAGTGGGATGAAGCAGTTCGAATTTGGGAAACATTATTTGAATCAAGTGATGTCCATTTAGCATTAAAAGCAGGTATAGAGCTTGCGAAGTGTAAAGAGCATCGTCAAAAAGATGCAAGGTCAGCTCTTTCCATCACCAAATCTTTATTATCTTTCTCATCGTTAAGCGAGCGAGACACGGAAGAGCTTGAGAAACGAAAAAAACGGCTATTGAGAAAAGCTGGGCAATGAAATATTATTACCCGGGAAAGCGCAAAAAATGACAACGTTCGGCTCTCGGCCGAAAATAAAAAATGTTTAGCACTTTTATTGTAGAAAGGCCGCGAATCCTGTAAAATAACGTTAGATATTGAATGAGGAGCGTATAGCATGTATAAAGGTCTTTTCTACTTGTTTTTTCTTGTGGTCATTTTGGTCGCCTTTGTGTTTTCAAACTATAAAGATATTTTTCTTGCCAACTTTTAAAATAGGTTAATGCATTAGTACATGTACACCTCTTGATTCATACATTGTTAATGTAAGAAAATAAAGGAGAGGGGAATGCTACATGTACCATCATCATCATTGCCATCCGAATGTTACACAGCCAATTGTTCATCCGACGAATCATTGCTGTACACACAGCGAGTCAACAACAATTGTGCCGCATATCCACCCGCAGCATGTGACAAATGTTCACCACCAGAATTTCAAACATGTTCACTACTTCCCGCATACGTTTTCTCAGGTGGACCCGGCAACACATCAACACTTTAACTGCGGTGGACCTTGCTGTAACAGATAAAGTGAATGGGACTTTTATAAGTCCCATTTTTTAAAAGCAGGTGAAAAAATGAAAATTATTGCTGTCACAGGGTACAAGCCGTTTGAGCTTGGGATATTCAAGCAAGACGAGCCTGCACTTCAATACATAAAAGCGGAGCTTCAAAAAAGGCTGACAGCCCTTATCGAAGAAGGTCTGGAATGGGTGCTCATATCAGGCCAGCTTGGGGCAGAAATTTGGACAGCCGAAGTGGTGTTTGAGCTTCAGGAGGAATATCCAGCGTTAAAACTTGCAGTCATTACGCCATTTTATGAACAGGAAGAGCGCTGGAATGAGCAAAACAAAGAATTGTATGAAGGAATTCTTGCACAGGCCGATTTTGTAGAAAGTGTCACGCATAGACCGTATGAAAGTCCGGCACAATTTAAACAAAAGAACCGCTTTTTTATTGAAAAAACAGATGGTCTTCTCGTCTTATATGATCCCGAGCATGAGGGATCGCCGAAGTATATGATCAGAGAAGCAGAAGCCTATACCGATTACCCCATTATGTACATCACAATGGATGATCTAAGAGCGCAGGTTGAGGCGGAAGATCCGTTTTTTGATTAAAAGCAAGAGAAAATTTGACAACGTCACGTATTTCTGAAAAAATATACTATGAATTCACGATATGAGGTGAAAAAGATGCTTGCTGATAAAGTAAAGCTTTCTGCGAAAGAAATTTTAGAAAAAGAATTTAAAACAGGTGTCAGAGGGTACAAACAAGAAGAAGTCGATAAATTTTTAGATATGGTCATTAAAGACTATGAGACCTTCAACCAAGAAATCGAAAAACTTCAACAAGAAAACCTCCACTTGTCAAAACAGCTTGAAGAAGCTGTTGAACAAGGGAAAAGACAGCCTGCACAGTCTAATACAACAAACTTTGATATTTTAAAAAGACTATCGAACCTTGAGAAACACGTTTTCGGCAGCAAACTTTATGATTGAGTCTTGCTGAAAAAGCTTGTGTCAGATGTCATTGTCGTTTATAATAACGGTTATTGATTAACGTTCGGGTAATCGCTGTAATGCTATTTAAGGCATTGCAGAGGAAAGTCCATGCTCGCACGGTGCTGAGATGCCCGTAGTGTTCGTGCCTGGCGAAAAAATAAGCCAGGGCAGCCTGGGAAAGGCTGACGGCAGGAAAAATGCCTACGTCCTTTTTAGGATATGGCAAAGTATCCTTGAAAGTGCCACAGTGACGAAGTCTCACTAGAAATGGTGAGAGTGGAACGCGGTAAACCCCTCGAGCGAGAAACCCAAACTTGGTAGGGGAACTTTCTCAAAGGAACCAAACGGAGAGAAGGACAGAGAATTCTGTAGATAGATGATTACCACCTGAGTACGAGGCATTTGCCGTTTGCAGTACGATGGAACAAAACATGGCTTACAGAACGTTAAATCCGTTATAATAAACATGATGTACAAAGCTCTCCTATTTCAACATATGGAGAGCTTTTATCTTGAATACATAAAAGGACGAGAAAACAGGTGATAAATCAATGAAAACCTATACACTCATCGCAACAGCTCCAATGGGAATTGAAGCAATTGTTGCAAAAGAAGTAAGAGACCTTGGCTATGAGTGCACAGTCGACAATGGAAAAGTGATTTTCAAAGGGGATGCGCTTGCGATTTGTCGTGCAAACCTTTGGCTGCGTACAGCAGACCGGATCAAGGTACAAGTTGCTGAATTTTCGGCAAAAACATTTGATGAGCTTTTTGAACGGACGAAAGCGATTGACTGGGCCGCTTTTTTACCAAAAAACAGTACGTTTCCTGTCATCGGGAAATCTGTAAAATCTCAGCTTGCCAGTGTGCCGGACTGCCAGCGCATCGTCAAAAAAGCCATCGCGCAAAAGCTTAAATCCTCCTACAACATTCAGTCTGAATGGCTTGAAGAGACGGGACCTGAATATAAAATCGAAATCGCTCTTTTAAAAGATAAAGCTGTGCTTACGCTTGATACATCTGGTGTAGGTCTTCATAAACGTGGATACCGCATGGATCAAGGCGGAGCACCTATTAAAGAAACGCTTGCAGCTGCGCTCGTCCTATTAACGAACTGGACACCTGACCGTCCGTTTGTTGATCCTTTCTGCGGATCAGGAACAATTGCCATTGAAGCAGCGATGATAGGACAAAACATTGCCCCGGGATTCAACCGGGATTTTGCGTCTGAATCATGGGAATGGATCGGTGAAGACGTATGGAACAAAGCGCGAGTAGAAGTAGAAGAAAAAGCAAACTATGATCAGCCGCTCCGCATTATTGCAAGTGATATCGACCATCGTATGGTAGACATTGCAAAAATCAATGCAGAAGAAGCAGGGCTAAGTGAACTGATTGAGTTTAAACAAATGCAAGTAAAAGACTTTCAAACAAAAGAAGAGTACGGTGTGATTGTCGGAAATCCTCCTTACGGTGAACGACTGAGTGATAAACCAGCAGTTGAAAAAATGTATCAAGGAATGGGTGAAGCATTTAAGAACCTAGATACCTGGTCCATTTACATCTTGACGTCACACGAAAAATTCGAAGAATGCTTCGGAAGAAAAGCGACGAAAAAGAGAAAGCTGTTTAACGGTTTTATCAAAACAGACTATTATCAATATTGGGGAAAACGCCCGCCTAGAAAACAAACAACCGAATCGTAATAAATGGCCGCACCGAAAGAAGGTGCGGCTTTTTTGTGCTGAAAAGGTATAACTCTCAGCTAGACGGAATAAACTGAACTTGATTTTAAAAAAAGAGGTGTCTTCATGATTCATTATGATCAAATTCAGTTAATCCAAAAAGCACTCGCTTCGACTGCTCAAGAAATAGAAGGGCATGAAGGTGGACAATCTGCTCAGCTTACGGCAGCCATCGAAGATTTGGCACTGGCTCAGGCATACATAGAACGTTCTGAGCATGCATTTTTAATGAAGGAAAGCTATCAACATCGCCTGCGCTCATAAAAAAAGATTGTTTTTCCCCAGCGTAAATGGTACTATTGAATGTCTGAATGATTCAAAAGTTGGGGGTTGAAGCAGGTGACAGCATCTCGTTTGCCTTTTTCATTATCAAAAGAACACAATTTTTACGAAGAACTGGGCAACTGGATTGGTGATGTGTTTTATGACATTTTGCCAGAAAAGGGCTTTGATCTTCGAGATGAACAAATATTCATGGCTTTTCAGCTAGAAAGAGCCTTTAAAGAAAAAAGTGTGATGTTTGCCGAAGCTGGGGTAGGCACAGGCAAAACCATCGTCTATCTATTATTTGCCGTCACATATGCAAGGTATACAGGGAAGCCTGCGATTATTGCATGTGCAGACGAAACGTTAATTGAACAGCTCGTTAAACAAGAAGGTGATATCTATAAAATTGCCAATCACCTTGATATTCAAATAGATGCGAGATTAAGTAAATCGCATGATCAATATTTATGCTTAAAGAAGCTAGAGAAAACGATGCAGCGTGAAGATGATGAAAAGTGGCTCGATATTTATGAATCACTGCCTTCATTTGTTCATGAATCACATGGTATGCAAACCTTTTATCCGTATGGCGATCGAAAAGAGTATCCAGAGTTATCAAATGATGAATGGTCACGAATTGGCTATGACTCATTTCAGGACTGCCTGACGTGCGATATGCGCCATCGCTGCGGTCTGAATTTATCAAGAGATCATTACCGGAAAGCGACAGATCTCATCATCTGTTCACATGATTTTTACATGGAGCATGTGTGGACGAAGGAATCCCGAAAACGTGAGGGACAGCTTCCGCTGCTTCCTGAGCATAGCTCCGTCGTATTTGATGAAGGACATCTTCTCGAGTTTGCCGCACAAAAAGCGTTAACGTACCGAGTGAAGCAATCAACGCTCGAAACATTTTTGGAGCGTCTTTTGCAAAACGACATACGCGAAGAATTTGCAGAGCTTGTTGAAGATGCACTTGCAACAAACGATGAGTTCTTTTATCTCTTAAAAACACATGCCAAAGAAGTCAAAGGCTCGCACCGGCTTGAAATTGGGCGTGTCGATGAGGTAAAGCGTTCTGCAAGCGAATTGTGTGACTTGCTTGAAAAAATCGGAGAAGCGCTCGTGTTTGAATCTGAAATGTATACGATCGATCAATACGAATTATCTGTTGTGGAAGAATACATTGAACAAATGGCGTATTCTCTATCGCTTTATCAAAAAAATGCCATTAGCTGGCTGGAAAAACAAGAATTAGATACAACATTTGTTGTGATGCCGAAGACGGTTGCAGAGGTACTTGGCGAAAAAGTCTTCTCGCAAAAAAGACCATATATTTTCTCTTCCGCTACATTGTCTGAGAATCAATCCTTTGATTATTTAGCTGAAAGTCTTGGGATTAAAGATTACTTATCAATGAGTGTCGCTTCGCCGTATGATTACGATGAACAAATGAAGATTTATTTCCATGGAATTCAGCAGCTCACTGAGCAAGAGGCAAAAGCACAGCAAGTGATCACTCAGCTGAAAGAAAATGGAGGACGATCTCTGATTCTATTCCCTTCATTTGATGAACTCCATTTCTTTAGAAAACAGCTTGAAGCAGCAAATGAATCACTGCCGTTTGACGTATATTTTGAGGGAGACGAGGAAATCAGCACAATTGTTCAAAAGTTCCAAGCTGATGAGACGTCTGTGTTATGCTCTGTTCATCTGTGGGAAGGGCTTGATATTCCAGGTGAATCATTAACGAATGTGATCATTTGGGGACTTCCTTATCCGCCGCATGATCCGGTATTTGAAGCGAAACGAAATGAAGCAAAGGATGCACATGCTGAAGTTGACCTTCCGTATATGCTGCTTCGCTTACGCCAAGGGATTGGAAGACTGATCCGGACAAGCCAAGACGCAGGAAGCATTCATATTTATTTTGATCGTAAGGAAGATACAGCGCTTCAAAGTAAAATTGAATCCGTCCTGCCAGTGAAGCCCATCATTACATCGTAAATAGCTGAAAACTTGTAAAGGAGGAGGATACCGCTGTGTATCCTCCTTTTTCATTGACAAAAGAACATTCATTGAAGTAGCCTTGAAACGTACATACATATTATTGATTGGGGGAACAAACGCATGAGTCTTGAAGCAACTGAGAAAGCGTTTTATCAATTACTAGGGAAAATCGCCCATTATACAGAGGCGCTCCATTTACTTTATTGGGATTCTAGAACACAAGCGCCTAAAAAAAGTGCGGATTTTAGAGCGGAAACGATCGGTCAATTATCAAGTGATATTTTTAATATGAAGACTTCTGACGAAATGAGAGATCTTCTTCACGAATTAAACAAACATCGAGATGAGCTGTCAAAAGATACACAGAAGGCGCTCGAATTATCACAAAAAGAGTATGATGAAAACAGTAAAATTCCGAAAGAAGAATTTAAAGAATACTCGATTTTGCAATCAAAAGCAGAGCATGTTTGGGTTGAAGCAAGGGAGAAGTCAGACTTTTCACTCTTTGCACCATACTTAAAACAGCTAATTGACTTTAATAAGCGTTTCATCCAATATTGGGGCGTGAAAAAAACGCCTTATGATGTGCTGCTCAATAACTATGAGCCAGATATGACGGTTGAACAGCTTGATCAAAAATTTGGTGCACTTCGTGACGCCATTGTTCCTCTTGTGAAAAAAATCGAAGCTTCACCAAATAAGCCGGATACTTCATTTTTATCGAAAAGCTTTCCAATCGATAAACAAAAGGAATTGAGCCTCTTTTTCTTAAAAGAATTAGGATATGACTTTGACGCAGGCCGCCTTGATACAACAGTCCATCCATTTGCAGTGACATTAAGCAGAGGTGACGTGCGTGTGACGACCCGTTATGATGAGCATGATTTTCGAATGGCGATCTTTGGCACGATTCATGAATGTGGTCATGCGATTTATGAGCAAAACATTGATGAAGCACTGAGCGGAACGCTTTTATGTGATGGTACTTCAATGGGTATCCATGAATCACAGTCTCTTTTCTTTGAGAACTTTATCGGCAGACACGAAGATTTCTGGAAAACGTATTATCAAAAGCTGCAAGAAGCATCTCCTGAGCAATTTAAAGATGTTTCTTTAGAAGACTTTGTGCATGCAGTGAATGAATCGAAGCCGACTTACATTCGAATTGAAGCTGATGAACTGACGTATCCGCTTCACATTATCATCCGCTATGAAATTGAGAAAGCGATTTTCAATGAAGAAGTAGCAGTTGAAGATCTACCTGCACTTTGGAATGAAAAATATCAAGCGTATCTTGGCATTACGCCTCCTAATGATGCACTCGGTATCTTGCAGGATGTTCACTGGTCTGATGGAAGCTTTGGCTATTTCCCTTCATATGCTCTTGGTTACATGTATGCAGCGCAATTAAAACAACAAATGATCAAAGATTTACCAAATTTTGATGAGCTGATTCAAAATGGGTCTTTTGCACCGATAAAAGAATGGCTGACGGAACATGTTCATCAGCACGGAAAACGGAAAAAGCCGTCTGAAATCATTCAAGATGCAACAGGTGAAGAATTAAATGTTCAATATTTAATCGACTACTTAACGGATAAATACACGAAACTGTATTTATCATAAAAGAAGGGCACCCTTTCATAAGAAGGGTGCTATTTTGATGCTTGAATATTCTAAAAACGAACATTTTGTTCTGATCTATTATTTAAGTTCGGTATTTTTCTAGAAAAGTGCTTTCCAAGCGTCTGAAATCTTGTTATAATTTGAACACTATAACACTCATATAATCGCGTGATGATGGCACGCAAGTTTCTACCGGACACCGATACGGTCCGACTATGAGTGAGCAAATGAAACAGCTCTCGTTTGAGCTGAAGATCCGTGGATCGTTTTCGCATTGCTTGCTCCTCATGGACAGCAATGCTTTTTTTATGCAAAAAATTAAAATGTTTGCCAATATGCTAGGGGGAAGAATGATGGAATTGTTACGTCAAAAAATTGAGAACGAAGGAATCGTTCTGTCAAATCAAGTGTTAAAGGTAGATGCTTTTTTAAATCATCAAATTGATCCTGTGTTAATGCATGAGATTGGGCAAGAGTTTGCTAGATTATTTAAGCATGATGGCATAACAAAAATCATCACAATCGAATCTTCAGGCATCGCACCTGCTGTGATGGCTGGGCTTGCTCTTCAAGTCCCTGTTGTGTTTGCAAGAAAACGTCAATCACTCACATTAACGGATAACCTGTTAACAGCCAGTGTGTACTCTTTTACGAAAAAAGTAGAAAGCACGATTGCTGTCTCAAATACGCATCTTAGTGAAAACGATTGTGTGTTAATCATCGATGACTTTTTAGCAAATGGTGAAGCTGCGAAAGGACTTGCAGCGATTGTAAAGCAGGCAAAGGCGAAAGTAGCCGGATTTGGCATTGTCATTGAAAAATCATTCCAGCCTGGAAGAAATGCGCTTGTGCAAATGGGCTACCGCGTCGAGTCCCTCGCACGTATTGAATCACTTGAGAAAGGGAAAGTCACGTTTGTACGGGAGGTACAATCATGAGTACCGCTAAAAAAGTCAAAACGCTCTCGCTGGGCATTCAGCATGTACTGGCAATGTATGCAGGTGCTGTTCTTGTACCGCTTATTGTTGGAGGTGCGCTCGGGCTCACGCCTGCACAGCTGACTTACCTAATCTCTGCGGATATTTTCATGTGCGGGGCTGCTACATTGCTTCAAGTATGGAAAAACCGCTTCTTTGGAATCGGTCTGCCTGTTGTATTAGGCTGTACATTTACTGCGGTTTCGCCGATGATTGCGATTGGCTCTAAGTATGGAATTTCGTCTATCTATGGCAGTATTATCGCTTCTGGGTGTATTGTTATTCTTCTTTCTTTTTTCTTTGGGAAGCTTGTGAAATTTTTCCCGCCTGTTGTCACAGGCTCTGTCGTCACCATTATTGGTATCACCCTCATTCCTGTAGCGATGAACAATATGGCAGGAGGAGAAGGAAGTGCGGACTATGGTTCTTTTGAAAATCTAGGGCTCGCTTTCCTTGTACTGTTTATCATTGTACTGCTCTATCGATTCACGAAAGGGTTTATGAAGGCGATCGCCATTTTAATCGGTATTCTCCTTGGGACAGCAGTTGCTGCGTTTATGGGGAAAGTGGAAACAGCTGAGGTGGCAAACGCTCAGGTTTTCCGCATGATTGAGCCATTTTATTTTGGGATGCCGACCTTTGAATTTGCACCGATCATGACCATGACGTTAGTTGCGATTGTGTCATTAGTTGAATCAACAGGCGTTTATTTCGCACTAGGTGATTTAACAAACCGTTCATTAAAAGAAAAAGATTTGGCTAAAGGCTATCGGGCAGAGGGGATTGCTGTTTTATTAGGCGGAATCTTCAATGCTTTTCCGTACACAGCCTACTCACAAAACGTTGGATTGATCCAGCTAACAGGCGTCAAGAAAAACCAAGTCATTGTCGTAACAGGCGCATTGCTCATGTTATTTGGTCTTTTTCCTAAAATCGCTGCCTTTACAACGATTATTCCAAAGTCCGTTCTTGGCGGTGCAATGGTTGCCATGTTTGGTATGGTCATCGCATACGGTATTAAAATGCTCTCGCGCGTGGATTTTGCAAAGCAGGAGAACTTGCTGATTGTTGCTTGCTCCGTGGGTATCGGCTTAGGTGTTACCGTCGTACCGCAAATGTTTGAGCATCTGCCAGAATCGATTAAATTATTAACAAGTAACGGCATTGTGGCCGGAAGCTTTACCGCTATTTTGCTTCATATTATTTATCACATGATTCCTTTTAAAAAAGAAGCCGGGCATGACCTGGTAGAAGAACCTAAGCAATCTGTTATGTAAACTCCTATCTTGGAGAGGGGTTCAGATTATGGACAAAGAGCTAAAATGACCTTTTATTTTAGCTCTTTGTCTTCTTTTTAGCTTGATAAAAAACCTTTGAAGTCCTAGAATCCTAGGAAGGAGCCTGTGAGGGTTTGTCTACAAGCTGAAAGCCCGCATCTTTTGGATACGGGCTTTTTGTGATTAGCACTATTAATGTTGTACCGGCGGCATTGTTTCGTTAATGACTGCAAATGTATAGCCCCTTGCTTTTAGCTGTATAATCAGGCTATCTAAATAGTTTGTGGTAGAGGGTTGATCATGCATTAATATAACTTTTGGTTCCCATGGTTTATTTTTCTCAAACATTTGCAATTGATTCAATACCTCTGGAACATATTGTGAGTTTTTATATCTCCAGTCAAGGCTATCAATCGTCCAGTCCCAGTAAATAAAGCCATTTTGGTTTAAACGTACTTTTTGATGATATGTTAAATTTGGAACACTGCCATAGGGGGTTCTTACAAGACGGCTGTAGACGCCTGTAACAGAGGCAAGAATACGCTGAGCTTCTCTCATTTCATTTGCGGGAGACTCGCTGTTCTGATAAAAGAGGTTTATATCATGCGTCATGCCATGAAGACCTAATTGATGTCCTTCTTGATAAAGTCTTTTCACAGCTGATTGGTGTGCTTGGATTTGCGGTCCAAGCATGAAGAACGTCGCCTTCACGTGATGTGCTTTTAATACATTTAACAGCTGATTTGATGTAGCAGAAGGACCATCATCAAATGTTAAAAAGACCGTTTTATTCGTTGCCTGTTGATTTGGATTGGTCTTAAAATGTGTATCCAATGTTCTTGTAGACTGATCTTTTGCTTTCAGACTGATGCTTGTGTCACGGAAGTCACTGCTGGCAACATTTTTTGCTTGCCCATTTGTCGCCTGCAAATGGGGTTTAGACATATCCCAGATAAAAAAGAGAAACAGTGTAAGAAGCACTAAACCAATTACCTTTGAGAGAAGTATCGTGTTGTAGGGTGTCTTTTTTTTGGAAACCTTTTTCAATACAATCACTCCAGTCAATTAAATTTTGAGCCGAACCATGTTGTAGATTCTTTCTTTTTTCACTGTTTTTCTTGGTACACATATTGATTATGTATATAGTGGAAAAAATCCTTTTTATATAGAAAATTCAAATGAATTAGAAATTTATGGTTGTTACTTTGTGTTGATCAGCAAAAAAAGGTGATCCGTTCATGTTTAAATAAAATCATTCTGAATAATGATTGAACCGTTAATATTTATACGCTAAGATAGCAGCAGATTTGACCATTAATTCGAAGCGAAAGGGAGATTCCTTATGAAAGTGTTGTATAATGACGATTTCATTGAAAAAAGGGTGCTCATGCTTTTATTTAAAGTAAAGGGGGGCTACGGTCTGAACACTTCTTTTTGAGAGGTGTTTTTTTGCATAAAAAAAGCAGGTTCGCTTGGCTTAGAACGAACCTGTGAAGGAGGAAAACTACATCATGTTTTCACCTATATTATCCAATATTTATCAATTGACGTCAAGACAAAAAGTTAGACGGAGGAAAATATTTTGACTGAATTGTGACATTTTGGCATGTATATCCTTTTTTCGATAGGGGATATTAATCGAAAAAAGAGGTGAAGCCGATGGCGTACATTCTTTCTGTTGGAACGAGTCTGCCACAACATCATGTGGATCAGAAAAAGGCGGCTGATTTTGCTAGATCCCAATTTAAACGATCGTTTAAAGATATCGACCGGCTGCTCAGAGCTTTTCAAAACGGAGAAATCGAGAGCAGACAGTTTGTGCAGCCAATTGAATGGTATCAGACGCACCACTCTTTTGAGGAGAAAAACAATCTCTATTTGGAAAAAGCATTGGCTCATGCAAAAGAAGCGGTCATACACTGTCTTCATGAGAAGGCGTTCCTGAAAAAGCCGATTCCGTTTGAAGAGATCGATGCATTGTTTTTTATTTCAAGCACCGGACTTTCGACACCAAGCCTTGATGCAAAACTGATGAACGTTCTCCCTTTTTCGCCTTATACGAAACGAGTGCCGATCTGGGGCTTAGGATGCGGGGGCGGAGCGGCGGGGTTGTCCCGGGCTTACGAATACATAAGAGCATTTCCAAAAGCAAAGGTGCTGGTTGTCGCCTGTGAACTGTGCAGTTTAACCTTTCAGCCGCAAGATCAATCAAAAAGCAATTTAATCGGTACATCTTTGTTTGGAGACGGGACAGCAGCTCTTTTATTAACTGGAGAAAAAGGCGTATCTGAATATACCTATCTAAAAACAGTTCCTAAAGTGATTGGTACACAATCCGTCACAATGAAAGAGTCTGAGGATGTGATGGGCTGGGAATTTACAAGTGACGGCTTTCGAGTTATTTTCTCCCGTGACATTCCTTCCATTATTTCCGGCTGGTTAAAAGAGCAAGTCGATCAATTTTTAGAGCAGCAAGGGTATTCGGCAGAAGACCTATCGGTTTTTCTTGCCCATCCTGGAGGAAAAAAAGTGATTGATGCCTATATTAAAAGTCTATCCTTACAAGAAGATCAGCTTTTTTCATCAAAAGAAGTACTCAGACAACACGGAAATATGTCCTCTGCCACAGTTTTGTATGTGATCAAGCATTATCTTGAACATCAATCCGCTGAAGCGGGAGATATGGGTCTTTGCGGAGCGCTTGGACCAGGATTTTCCTCAGAGCTGCTGCTCATGAAATGGGAGGAGGTCATATCATGATCATTTGGCTCGTCATTGGTTTCTTCGTGTGTCAGCGGCTTATTGAAATGCTTGTGGCTAAAAGAAATGAAAAGAAAGTGAAAGCGATCGGTGCCATTGAATTTGGTGCAAGTCATTATCCTTATATGGTCGCTATGCATGCGGGTTTTTTTCTCTCACTCATGGTTGAGGTATGGGGATTAAACAGGCCGCCGTCACGCTATTTTCTTGTGCTGCTCGTTTTCCTGCTGGCTACACAGGTGATTCGATATTGGGCATTATGCTCTCTTGGAACGTATTGGAATACAAAGATTTTAGTTGTACCAAATGCGATGATGGTGAAAAAAGGACCTTATCGCTGGTTAAAGCATCCTAACTATGTCGTGGTGGCGATTGAGCTTATGCTGATCCCGCTTTTATTTAATGCCTATTTTACCGCCATTTTGTTCACATGTTTAAATGCATGGATGATGGCTGTGAGAATTCAAACAGAAGAGAAAGCGCTCAATCAGTATTTGTTAAATTAATATTGAAAATCATTATCAATTGTGATACACTTTCATTAATGATAAGCATTCTCAATCACGAAGGATGGACGGTGATCACATGACAATGGTTTTCTTACTCGGTACGGTCTGTGTATACAGCCTATTAATTGGCTTCGTATTAAAAGGTGTTTCTAAAAAATCTGCTTCCTGATCGCAGTCAATTGCGACTGATCGGGCAGCAGATTTTTTTAATTTCTTCAGATCAGAAGAAAAATCTCTTCATTTTGTGTAAAATGGTATCACATACATAACTGACTTTTCTAAAAACAAAGGGGTTTATCGTCATGGAAGACTTGTCTATTCGAGAATCGCTCGTTCAAACTACAGGTGCTTTATATCAAAGCCTTCTCAAAAGGGATGATCATGAACGCGCAGCCAAACTTGCATCGATTATCAAAAAGGAAGCAGAAGAAGAAGTGTATATCGCATTTACCGGCCACTATTCAGCTGGAAAGTCATCACTTGTGAATCATCTGCTTCATGATCACATCCTGCCAACGAGTCCAATTCCAACAAGTGCAAACTTGGTCGTCGTGAGGAAAGGGGAGAGTGAAGTAAAGCTTCACACCTCAGATGGCCGTTTTGCAAAAATGAGCGGTTCTTATGATAAAGAAGCAGTTCAGCGTTTTTGTAAGGACGGAGAACAGATTGAAATGGTGGAAATTAGCGGGGACTATAGAGGATTGGAAGAAAAGGTGGCACTGATTGATACGCCTGGAATTGATTCAACGGATCATACCCATTTTTTATCTGCCGCGTCTATTCTACATCAAGCAGATGCTCTTTTTTATGTCGTGCACTACAACCATGTTCATTCGGAAGAAAACATTCGTTTCATTCGCTCCATTAAAGAGAAAGTGCCAAATCTTTATTTCATCGTAAATCAAGTCGATCGACATGATGAGCATGAGACAGCGTTTGAAGACTACAAAAATCAAGTGGTTGATATGCTTCTTAAAGAGGGCATTGAAGAAGAACATCTATACTTTACATCTGTAACCGATGAGTCGCATCCAAGAAACGAAATGATTCGTTTAATCGAGAAACTGCAAGAATTACAAACATTGCCGAAAGCATCACTTCGCGCCTATACCGAGCAGAAAATAGAGAATGTTTTAAAAGAACATATTGACTCATTAAAAGAAGAGCTGCAAGAAGAGGATCTTGATTCACTGCTTCAAGAAAAAAGAAAAGAAGTCAAGGAGCTTGAAGCGAAAAGCAGCTTTATTGAAAATGGAGCAAAACAGTTAGAAGATGAAGTGTCTTCTGAAGTCGAGAACATTTTAAAAAATGCAAACCTAACCCCATTTAAAATGAGAGAGCTCGCAAGTGACTATATTGAATCGAAAGCTCCTGGCTTTAAGGTAGGACTACTGTTCGCTAAAAATAAAACCGAGCAGGAAAAAGAAAAGCGGGCGAACGATTTCTTAGCAGATGTCAAAGCAAGAATGAAAGCTGAAGTGGACTGGCATATTGCTGAGCTGCTCAAAAGAGAAGTCAAGAAACATCAGCTTGGTGAAGAGCTATTAAATCAAGTGATGGCATTTGAAACACCTGTGGAAGAATCACTGCTTGAAAACGTCATCCATCATGGTGCGACATTTTCAAATGAATACGTTTTGCAATATGCAAAAGATGCTGGTGAAGCACTGAAAAGACAGACCAAACAGAAAGCAATACCATTGATTGAACAAATGACTGAGACGCTGAAAACCCAGCTTATGAATGAAAAGGGAAAGCAGCAAGATAAATGGGCCCAGGCAGCACAGGAGCTCCTAGCGCTCGAGCAAAGCATGGAAAAAAATGATCAAATCAGAAGAGATATTGAGCATATATGGGATATATGGCAAAACGGAACAAATGAGCAGATCACAGATGATTGGTTTTATGTGAAAAAACATCGGATGCAGCATGACGAGCTAAATCAGAATCATACGTCCACTCATGCGGAAGAAAGCGAGAAAGAAAATCAGCAGCAGACAGAGCTTGATCAAATGCGTCAATCACAGCATATTACGACAGCTCAGTCAATTGACCAGTTTGAGCAGCTTTCTCAAATTTTAATGCCATTAAACGCGCTTCAGTCTCAAAGAAAGTCCTTTGAACAACGAACAAAACGGCTGCAAGCGAAGGAATTTACACTCGCCTTATTCGGTGCTTTTAGTTCGGGGAAATCTTCGTTTGCCAATGCCCTAGTTGGGAGAAAGGTGCTGCCATCATCTCCTACACCAACGACGGCCACAATCAATAAGCTGACGCGGCCGACAGAAGACCATCCGCATGAAAGTGTGAAAGTGGTGTTCAAAACCGAGCAGGAAATATTAGAAGAGCTCGATCAAATTCTTGGTTTTTCTATAACGGAAGAAAAGGGAGATACGTTTCAAGCGAAACTCGAACGAACGCTGAAAAAAAGAGAGCTTGAACAGGATCACCGCATCATTGTTGAACATTTTTTAAACGCTCATGAAAAGTTCCGTGATTCCATTCAAAAACAAACGCCGCTCAATGTCACCCTTCAAGAACTAAAACCATATGTGGCAGAAGAGGCTGTTTCTTGTGTGGTGAAGGAAGTGACGGTGTATTTAAGTACACCTTTAACAGATAAAGGACTGACAATTGTTGATACACCAGGCGCCAGCAGTATGAATAAACGTCATACAGAGATTGCCTTTCAATATATGAAGGATGCTGATGCCCTTCTTTATTTAACTTACTACCAGCATTCTTTCTCAAAAGCAGACCGGTCATTTTTACGTAAACTCGGGCTTGTAAAAGATTCATTTAGCATGGATAAAATGTTTTTTATTATCAATGCAGCTGACCTCGCAAAGGATCAAACAGAGCTTGAAACCGTCTTTGACTATGTAAAAAATGAGCTCACAAAAGAAGGCATCCGGCATCCAAACCTTCATCATGTATCCAGTAAGGAAGAGATTGAAGGAAAGGGTCAGTCGCCTTATAACCAGTATGCACAGCTTAGAACACAGCTCGACTATTTTATTGAGGAAGAATTAACGAAAGATGCGATTGAGCTGCTGTATTTTGAAGCGAGTACATTATGTAAAACAGTCGACAAGCTGCATGAGACGCTGCATCAGTCAGAAGATGAAAAGCAAGCGGAAAAGAAAAAGATAGACACATCCTATGAAGCGATCGTTGATCAAATGAGCCATATCAAACGATCTAAGCTAGTGACAGAAAGTGTGAAAAAGGACTTGCACGAACAGCTTTACCACATTGTTCAGCGCTTGTCACTTTATGCAAATGATCTGTTAAAGACAGCCTTTTATCCTGGAATATCTCAAGGGGACTTCAGGCAGGAGCTGAAAAAAGCGCTTGAACAGGCGCTAAAGGATTATGCATTTGAATTTGTACAGGAGATAAAGGCGCTTGATATTCGAATGGAATCGTTTATCACTCAATATTTCAAAGAGGAGTGGGAGAAAGGATTACAGGCTGCGTGTGCAGAAGATCCTTACTTTTCTCTCCGGCTGTCGCCGCCAGATGAGAAAAATGCAGAGCTGAAACAAATTGAAGTGGAAGCGGACCTGACGCCGTTTGAGCCGCTCTTAAAGAAGCAAAAATCAGCGAAAGCTTTCTTTGAACAGAACGGGAAGGCAGCGTTTATTGAAGCGATTCGAGATGCTCTTTTCCAGTTAACGACGAAATGGGCAGATAAAGAAAAAGAAGAATTACAGAGCAGATACGATATGATGGTGAAGACCTTTACTGAAAGATATGAGACAGAAGCGCTCAAGCAGCTGAATGAACAAAAACAAACATTTATCATGAGCTTGACGACAGATGCGAAAGAGCAGGCGATGATAGAACAAGTATACAAGCAGACAAATGAATGGAAGAACCAGTTGAAAACCATTTGATTCATGATAGACTATATAAAAAAGAAAGCAGTTGATAAAAAATGACGAGCGTACACGAAGAGATTTCCGCACATTCACAAAAACAGAATGCTCATATCAAGTCGTTTCTTGCGCTTGAGCAGAAAAGAGAGCAGGCAATAGAGACTGCTGTTTTCAAGTGTGAGCAAAACGAACCATTTACAACTGACGATATCAATGCGATTACTTCGAAGATGAATGAGCTTGCACGAGGCGGAATTGTTCCGCTGCGTAAGCATGTCACGATTGATATGGTCAGAGAGTATGTCGAACGAAAACAGAAGTAAGAGTAACTTTCTCTTTTTTGGTCATCTTAACAAGTGAACCGAGAAAGGGGAATGATGATGGAAAAAAAGCAGCATGCAAAAAAGCAGGATGAGCGTCACCCAAAACAAAAAGAGATGCCGTCCTACGCAGAAGCAGAATCGAAAAAAATGCAATACGGTCAAAAATAATCCAAAGGTGCCACTTCTTTTCCAAAAGAAGAGGGCGCCTTTTTTATGTCGAATTCTATGTTCTGTGATAGAAT
Organism: Bacillus sp. DC4300-2b2; assembly: GCF_049895685.1. Classification (NCBI taxonomy): domain Bacteria; kingdom Bacillati; phylum Bacillota; class Bacilli; order Caryophanales; family Bacillaceae; genus Bacillus; species Bacillus sp. DC4300-2b2. The sequence goes on along the minus strand of NZ_JAFCSW010000003.1, from coordinate 179,694 downwards.
AGGAGTATTGTTTTGAAAAAGGGAGTTTATAAGAATGAATAAACACGTACTGCTTGTTGATGGCATGGCGCTTCTGTTCAGATCGTTCTATGCAACGGCTGTCCATCGGAATTTTATGATAAATGATCACGGCGTCCCGACGAATGGAGTAAATGGTTATTTGAAGCATTTATTAACCGCTGTTCAGACATTTGAGCCAACTCATATTGTTTGCTGCTGGGATATGGGAAGCCAAACATACCGAAATGAATTGTTTCAAGATTATAAAGCAAATCGAGGAGAGGCACCTGTCGAGCTCATTCCGCAATTCGATTTAGCAAAAGAAGCGACAGAAGAGCTAGGAATTGTAAACGTTGGTTTAAAGGGCTTTGAGGCAGATGATTGTATCGGCACGCTGGCGGCAGTCTATCAGAATGAAGCACGTGTGACGGTTCTAACCGGCGACAGAGATTTGCTGCAGATATTGAATGAACAAGTGACTGTTGCTTTGATGCAAAAAGGGATCGGGAACTATAAACATTATACAAAAGCCTTATTTGAAGAGGAAATGGGCATCTCTCCAAAGGCGCTGATCGATATGAAAGCACTTATGGGGGATTCAAGTGACAATTACCCAGGCGTGAAAGGAATCGGAGAAAAAACAGCATTAAAATTTATTCAAACATATCAAACCATTGATGGATTATTAGAAAATGTTCATGAACTAACGGCCGCACAGCAAAAGAAAATGCAAGCAGGATTAGAAGATTTGAAGCTCTCCCGTCTATTGGCAGAGATCAAATGTGATGTCCCGCTGAGCTGTCCAATTGATGAGACGAAGGTGAATATCAATCAAGAACGGGCTGCTGCCATGCTGCGATACCATCAAATCAAAGGAATTGAACCGATGGTGAACCGATTAAGTAAAATAGAGATCAGCTAAAGCCGATCTCTAAGGTTCATCTTTTTGTATTGCTTTTCTTCGCTCTATTTTCGAGCTGAGATAGTGGCTGTTTATCTTTTGTTTGCGCATCACCTTGAGGGGTTGTCCCATTTGTGACACGACCTTTATTCTCTTTATCCAATCAGTATCACCTCATACATTAGCATAACCGAAAAAAAGCGATTCATCCTTTAGAAAGGTGAATCGCTTTTCTAGCGAGCTGATCAGCTACTTGATTTTCTTTGCTTGGAATCCACTTAATGAAAAATAAATCAAACTGCCGTTGAAGCTCGATCATCTCTTTTATAAAAGGCTGAAAGGCTGGATTTTTAGCAAATGCTGCATTGGCCGCACGGTCAACTACCTGTGAATCTGTTCGAAACGAAACGGAACGCAGTCCTTTTTCTACGCAGATTTTCATTCCTTCAATGAGAGCGGAAAATTCTGCTTCGTGATTGCTCATTGATCCGAGAGGAATCGAGAAAGATTCTGCCTTTCCATCATATTTAATGAAAATGCCGATACCAGAAGGACCTGGATTTCCTGCGCTAGCACCATCAATGTATATTTCAGCTGGCAATTTATTTCACCCTTTCATCAAGCGGAACCATTCTTTTCGCTGCATACGCATATGGTGTCCCAATCGCGGCGACGATAAATTTAATCACATAAGTCGTGATGAAGATTTCGATCCAGACGTGAAATGGATAGGTGCCAAGAAAGGCAATGGTTGTGAAGATCAGTGTATCAAGCAGCTGGCTGATCATCGTACTTCCAGCGTTGCGCACCCAGAGCGCACCATCGGAAGGAAATATCCGGCGAATAAACGAATATACATAAACATCTAACATTTGACTGATGATATAAGCAGCAAGACTGCCAAGTGCGACCCTTGGCATAAAGCCAAATATCGTTTCGAGCGATGTTTGAGAAATGTCAGATGGAGCGGGATGGAAAAGCAAAGCCTCCTGCATGACAACGGTTAGCGTTAAAAGGGTGACAAAGCCAATCCAGACAGCTTTCCTCGCTTCATTTTGTCCATATTTTTCATTCAATACGTCCGTTGCAAAGAACACACTGCCATATAAAATGTTTCCAAGTGTTGCCGTTAAGCCAAACAATTCAACGGTTTTGACCACTTGTAAATTTGCAGCAACCGTCGCAAAGCCAATCCAGACGAAAAGGCCCATCTTGCCAAATCCTTTATAAAATAGAAGAACAATGATAAAATTAATGATCGCAAATAAGATCCAAATACCTTCATTAAACAAGTGACATGAACTTCCTTTCTCATTGTAAAATGTAACTTTTTGATTATAGCATAACGAACGTTTACCTTAAAAGCACGGGAAGGCGATGTGATCAATGAAATTAAGAGCGCACTATACAATGAAAGTGAAATCGATTGGGTCCATTGCTTTTTTCCAAGAAGATTGGATGGAGCTAAAAGAGGCCTTGATTTTAGCAAAACATATCGATAAAAAAGAACCACAGTCACTCCTATCATTTGAAGATGAAAAAGGGGCGATGTGGTCTATTAAAGAACTTGAAAAGCTAAATGAAGAACTAAGGCTTGAACCTGATCAGCTTCAGGTCTATTTTGATGCAAGTTTTCACAAAGAAACAGGCGACTCTGGCCTTGGGGTTGTCGTCTACTATAAGCTCGGAGAAGATGCTTATCGTTTGAGAAAAAATCAGCCCTTCCAAGGAATCACCAATAATGAAGCGGAGTATGCAGCTTTATTTGAGGCAGTAAAAGCTTTGAAAGACCTTGGGGCAAGCAGAAATTCTGTCACGATTAGAGGCGATTCATTAGTTGTCATGAATCAATTAAAAGGAGAATGGCCTTGTTATGATGATATACATAACAAATGGCTCGACCGGATTGAAGCGGCTTTAAAGGAGCTGAGGCTTACGCCAACATATGAAGTCATCGATCGTAAACAAAATGCAGAAGCGGATCAGCTTGCAAGGCAGATACTTGCAGATGTCCCAATTGAAAGTAAATTGAAATTAGAAGCAGACGGAGCTGAATAATGTGGATAAAAAAACAGCAGTACAAGAATTGACGGATCTCCAAGACACGTATTGTTCAGATTGCTTGATTAAGAAGCACTTTCGAAAAGAATATGGCAAAAAATATGCCCACTCCTTTTGTATTCAGCAATGCACAGTAGGAGAGAAAATAAAAGAATACGGACAGACGCTACTTAAAAAGTGAGCGGCCGGCTGCCCCGGTTTTCCTTACTCAAACATCCGCTCGTGAAAAAAAACGGATAGAATGTGTAAAAAAAGAACATATTCTGAAAAATGAGCCGATATAACTATAGAAAGTTTTGGTTGAGTTACTTTTTGACTAAGTGACGGATAATAGAGGAAAAGGGGAAGGCCGGCATGGATAATAAGGATTTCGAAAACGTATTACATCGAACATTTCAAGAGGTATACAGCGATCTAGAGCAGCTAGTAGATGTAGCAAAGAAGGGAAGACCTTTTCTCGAAAAAGATATTTCTGAAATTGAACAACGACTGAAGCAAAATATTTTAGCAATTGAAATTCAGCTGAAAATCAAATAAGAGAGGCATAAGCCTCTCTTTATTTTGTCGTTTCATCATTGATTTAGTTGATTAAAGTTTTGTTACGTTTGCAGCTTGAGGTCCACGATTACCTTCAACGATTTCAAAAGAAACTTCTTGTCCTTCTTCTAAAGACTTGTAGCCGTCACCTTCGATAGCTGTGAAGTGAACGAATACATCGTCTCCGCCTTCAACTTCAATGAAGCCGAAACCTTTTTCATTATTGAACCATTTTACTTTACCGTTTTGCATATTGCTTTTTCCTCCTAGTACTGTAGCACACCTTTTGGCATACTAAAAAAAATTTTCATCACCTAACGACTTTACAGTTGTTAAATGATGGTTCCACTATACACCATCAAAAGTAAGGCGTCAAGCAGGCGAGCCAAATTTTGAGCAGAATGTTTGATTTTTTTGTTTTTTTGGTGAATAACAATGAAAAATAAAACGTCCTTTTCGGAACCTAACGTGCAGCCTGTCCGTATATAAAAAAAATACAGAAAGAGGTGCAATCATGAATCGTTATACACTTGAAGAATTTGTTCAGAATACGCAGCAAGAAGATAAGGGAGAAGGGGTCTTTGAACTTGAAACATCAAGACTTCTAGAAATTAATTTGACTGACACCATTTGGGCAAAAACTGGTTCCATGGTTTCCTATCGAGGGAAAATCAAATTTGAACGTGAGGGTGTTTTTGAGCACGGCGTCTCAAAGATGTTCAAAAAAATGCTCTCAGGAGAAGGCACCTCACTAATGAAGGCAACAGGTGATGGAAAGTTATATGTGGCAGATCAAGGCAAAAAAATCTCAATTCTCCGTTTGGCCCAAGGGGAATCTATTTTTGTTAATGGAAACGACCTGCTCGCATTTGAACCGTCTGTCCGCTGGGATATCAAATTGATGAAAAAAGTGTCTGGCATGCTTGCAGGTGGATTATTTAATGTCAAATTAGAAGGGCCGGGCTTAGTTGCAATCACAAGTCATTATGAGCCGCTGACGCTCATTGTTCAGCCGGGTGACTCTGTTTATACAGATCCGAATGCGACTGTTGCGTGGTCAGGTGATTTAAAAACTGAATTTGTGACAGATGTTTCCTTTAAAACCTTTATTGGCAGGGGAAGCGGAGAGTCCATTCAAATGAAGTTTAGCGGAAGTGGCTTTGTTGTCGTTCAGCCGTTTGAAGAAGTATACACAACAAATGGAAATCAAGGATAAAGAAAAAGGTGTCCGTCAATGACGGACACCTTTTTATGATAATGCGCGAGCATATGTTTTGTTATTCATGATGAGATCTGACTGCTCGACGATATCTTCCAAAATGGTTTGAGAAGATTGTTTTAAGTGCAGTTTTTTCATGTTTTGTTTCATTGTTTCTAATTTTTCTTCGTCCTGCATCAAGTTGGTCACAGATTCTAAAATGTCTTCATGTCTGTTAATGACAATGGCAGCGCCATAATCCTCAAAGAAAAGAGCATTCTCTTTTTCTTGACCAGGGACAGGCTTGTAAAGAATGACCGGGACACCGATTGCAGTTGCTTCTGTTAAAGTAATGCCGCCTGGTTTTGTAATCATACAATCTGTTACTCTGAACAACTCATCAATTTGTTCCACATATCCAAGCGCCTTCAATTGATCTGGGTGTGCCTGCTCAAGAACGCTAAGCGATTGTTTCAGTGCGGCGTTCTTTCCGCATACAACAACAATTTGTACTTCACTGTCGAGAAGCAGCGCCTCACATAATTCCTTCACATTTTTTAGTACACCATGAGCACCGGCCATGATAAGAAGAACTTTTTTGTCTGATGATAATCCATATTTCTTATAGATCATCGATTTTGGCACGTCTGCTTCAAACTGTGGTCTAATAGGAATACCTGTCACCTTGACATCGCTTGGATGTGTGCCGATTTCCACTAATTTTTGTTTCACATAATCGGTTGCAACATAGTATCGGTCGATGTTTTCGTGTACCCAAATCTTATGGAGACAAAAATCGGTCATGACATTAAAAGTCGGAATCACTTTACCTGTTTTGTTTCGGTATTCTGGTACAACAATCATCGGGAATGTAATAATGATGATGTCCGGATTGTGTAACTGAATTAATTCATCGAGACGCTTATTTCCCATCTTTAAATAAATGTTAAATTTACGTTTATTGTAAATTTTATCTACACCGTAATAAAACAAGCGATAAAATTGTTTCCCAATGGAAAAGCTCTTCAAGTATAAATATTGAGTCACTTCTGACACAATGGGATTCGATTCTTGATACAAATTAGAAACTACAACATGTTCAAACCCTTGGGATTTGCATTCATCATACAGTGTTTTTGCTACCTGCATATGTCCATTTCCATAATTTGCGGTCAAGATTAATATTTTTTTATTGGTATTCAAGAATATTCACCTCAAATGTAATCAACAACAACAAAACTTCGTACGAAAACTATTAATCTCATAGGTCTACATATACATAAAGATAACATATAAACAGTTAGAGCATATCATTCATTACGAAAGAATTAAGCTAATTTTAAAAAACAAACAGATTCAATTGATAATGGAAGACAGAGCCATTTGTATTTTAACACATTTTGACGATTTATCATCAGACCACAGTCTATTTTATTCCCAAACGTATGGTGTTTCTTGATAAACATAATAATTCAGCCAATTCATAAACAATAAGGTTGCATGGGCTTTCCAGCGATTTACTGGGATTAATGTGTCACCATCTTCTATAAAATAGTGGACAGGTTTTTGGACTGTATCATGTTTCAACAAATCTCTTTCATATTCCTGCATCAATGTATCTGTATCATATTCAGGATGTCCAGTTAAAAATACTTGTTTATCATCATCTGAAACAATTAAACAAACACCTGCTTCTTCAGACATACTCAAGACTTTCAAATTCGGCGTGTTTTTTAATTGTTCTGTATTAATATCTGTATGCCTAGAATGTGGGACATAGTATACTTCATCAAAACCTCTGACTAATCTTTCTTTTTTCTCTTTCACAATATGCTCAAATACGCCAAATTTTTTCTCGGGAAGCTTGATTTTTTCAATCCCGTAATGGTGATATAAACCTGCCTGTGCACCCCAGCAAATATGAAGGGTAGACGTCACATTGGTTTTACTCCAGTCCAAAATGTCCTGCAGCTCTTTCCAATAAGAAACTTCTTCGAAAGGTAAGTGCTCAATTGGTGCGCCAGTAATGATCATTCCATCAAATTTTTTATGGCGAATCGATTCAAAGGTCGTATAAAATTCATCTAGATGCTCTCTCGACGTATTCTTCGGTGTATGTGTACTTGGAATCAAAAACGTAAAGTACACTTGCAAAGGAGAATTTCCGAGCATTCTCAGCAGCTGCGTTTCAGTTTGTATTTTTTTTGGCATTAAATTTAAGATCACGATATTCAAAGGACGGATATCTTGCTTGAATGCCCTTGTCTCATCCATGACGAAAATATTTTCGCTCTCTAGTATTTGTTTTGCCGGCAGATGAACTGGTATGTTAATAGGCAACTCGCCACCCCCTGAACCAAAGCTAATTTCACTTCATTATAGGAACTTTCTGGCGATATTTCAATGTTTCAATTATGTTACAATGAAAAATAGAGCAAAAAAGAATGCTGTTTCTGTAAAAAAAGGAGGCCGTTTTGTTATGATCACAAAGCATTTATCAGATATTGACATTGCCCAAAAGGCTAAGCTGAGACCAATTCAAGACATCGCAGCAAAGCTGCAACTACATGACGAAGAATTAGAATGCTATGGTTTCACAAAAGCGAAAATATCTTTGACTATTTTTGACCGTTTAAAGGAACAAAAAGAAGGACACGTGATTCTTGTCACTTCCATCAACCCAACGCCAGCAGGTGAGGGGAAATCCACGGTAACAGTCGGCCTTGGTCAAGCCTTTGAAAAAATTGGCAAAAAAGCGATCATTGCGATGCGTGAACCATCATTAGGTCCTACAATGGGGATTAAAGGCGGGGCAGCGGGCGGAGGATATTCACAGGTGCTGCCAATGGAAGAAATCAATCTTCATTTCACAGGAGATTTTCATGCCATTACATCTGCACATAACGCCTTATCTGCTTTTATTGATAACCATATCCATCACGGAAATGAACTCGGCATCGACACGCGCCGCATTGTATGGAAGCGGGTGCTTGATTTAAACGATCGTGCATTAAGACAAGTCGTTGTCGGACTTGGCGGTCAGTTAAATGGGTATCCTAGAGAAGACGGATTTGACATTACAGTTGCTTCCGAAATGATGGCGATCCTCTGTTTAGCAGAAGACTTATCTGACTTAAAAAAACGTCTTTCTTCTATTGTTGTTGCCTATAATCAAGAAGGCGAGCCAGTCACAGTGGGAGCACTTGGATATGAAGGTGTCTTGACGTTACTTTTAAAAGACGCACTCAAGCCGAACCTTGTTCAAACGATTGAAGGAACCCCAGCCCTTGTCCATGGCGGTCCTTTTGCCAATATTGCACATGGATGCAATAGTTTAATTGCAACCAAAATGGCAGCAAAATTAGCTGATTATGTCGTAACAGAAGCTGGATTTGGAGCAGATCTTGGAGCAGAAAAGTTCCTTCACATTAAAACAAGAGCTGGTGATTTCAAACCTGGTGCAGTTGTTATTGTGGCGACAGTGAGAGCATTAAAGATGCATGGTGGAATGAAGAAAACCGAACTCAAAGAAGAGAATGCACACGCCGTATTAGAAGGTATACATAATTTAGAAAAGCATATTGAAACCGTTCAAGCTGTTGGTCTTCCATATATTGTCGCGGTAAACCGTTTTATTACGGATACAAAAGAAGAGATTCAAGCGATAGAAGATTGGTGCGGCAAACATGGCCATCCAGTTAAAGCCGTGAATGTATGGGAAGAAGGAGGAGAAGGCGGTACAGCTCTTGCCGAGGAACTAGCGGCACTCATTGAAAAGAAAAAGAACAACTTTACCTATTTGTATGAAGAGAACGATTCCATCGAAGAAAAGTTATCTAAAGTGGCCAAAGTGGTTTACGGGGCAGATGGGATCACGCTCACAACTAAAGCAAGAAAGCAGCTGGCTGCCATTGAGGAAAACGGCTGGGCTCATTTGCCGGTATGTATGGCAAAAACACAATATTCTCTTTCAGATGATCCAGCTTTAATCGGCAGACCTAAAGGCTTTACCATTACGATTCGAGAGTTAAAGCCATCTGTAGGAGCAGGATTTATTGTGGCCTTAACCGGAAGCATTTTGACAATGCCTGGATTACCTAAAAAACCTGCGGCTCTCGAAATGGATTTATTAGAAGACGGCAGTGTGACAGGACTCTTTTAAACGGGAGCATAAAAAGCGATTTTCTAAAAGAAGCATGTTACGATAGGAAAAAGTGAATCCTAGGAGGCTATGAGATGTCAATTTATGATATTCAGGTCAAGACCATTAACGGTCAGGAAAAATCGATGGCAGATTACAAAGGAAAAGTGCTCATTATTGTAAACACAGCAAGCAAATGCGGACTGACTCCTCAATTTAAACAATTACAAGAGCTATATGATCAATATCATGAAAAGGGCCTTGAAATTTTAGGATTTCCGTGTAACCAATTTATGAACCAAGAGCCAGAAGGAGAAGAAGCCATTCAAGAATTTTGTTCTTTGAATTATGGAGTGACCTTCCCTATGTTTGCGAAAGTAGATGTCAATGGCGAAGAGGCGCACCCGCTGTTCAAGCATTTAACAAGTGAAGCGAAAGGTGTGCTTGGGACAAAAACAGTGAAATGGAATTTCACAAAATTTATCGTGGACCAAAACGGAGAAGTCACTGAACGGTTCTCTCCAAAAACGCCACCAAAAGAATTAGAAAGCTCAATCATCGCTCTGTTGGACAAATAAGATGCTGACAGTCATGCAGCGAAAACAATTGGAGGCAGCTGCCTCCTTTGTTTCAGACAGGCTGAAGGATGAACCAACTGGACACGATGCGGCTCATGTTGCTCGTGTGCGCCAGCTTGCCGTCCGTATTGCACGTCAGGAAGGCGGCTCTTTATTTATCATCGAAATGGCGGCAATTGTACATGATGTCATTGATGAAAAGCTGTCAAGTGAATGGAAAGTCACTAAGGAGCAGCTTGAGCACCAGCTTCTTTTGTGGGAATTGGACATGCGGGATATCCGCTATATCATGGACATCATTACAACGATGTCTTTTCGTCACCGGCATAAGCAGTTTAGGCCGATGACGTTAGAAGGGGCTATTGTTCAAGATGCGGATAGGCTGGATGCGATAGGAGCAAGCGGTATCGCTAGAGTGTTTACGTATGCTGGCGCAACAGGTGAGCCCCATTATACAAAGGACACGCAGCAGGGCTCTGTGCTAAAGCATATGGAAGAAAAACTGCTCAAATTAAAAGACTTGATGAACACTCGTTTAGGGAAGCAGCTTGCTGATGAGCGGCATGAATTGATGAGTTTATTTATCAAGAAATGGAAAGAAGAATGCGGCCTTACAGATGAGTAGGGTCTTTATGTGTGTAAGGAGGAGATAGTCAATGAAAATAACAGCCATAGAACCGACGCCAAGTCCGAATACCATGAAGGTTATTTTGACAGAAGCACTTGCCGGCGGTAAAAGCAACAACTACAAAAAGGATCAAAAAGACGAAGCCCCAGAAATGATCAAGCGTATTTTAAGCATTGAAGGTGTAAAAGGGGTTTATCATGTCGCAGATTTCTTAGCAGTCGAGCGAAATGCAAAGTTTGACTGGCAGGGTATTTTACAGCAGGTCAGAGAAGCCTTTGGACAAGAAACAGAAGGCCTTCAAGAAGGATCGCAGTCAGGCGATGACACATTTGGTGAAGTGAAAGTATTTGTCCAAATGTTTAATGGGATTCCGATGCAGGTCAAACTGTCAGACGGTGAAAGAGAAGAGCGGTTTGGCATGCCTGAACGTTTTCAAGCAGCCATTTTAAAGCTTAGAAGCAGCTCAGACAATGTCGTGTTTGAACGTGTGTGGAAAGAACACGGCGTTCGTTTTGGGGAATTTGCTGATATCGGTCAGGAAGTCACAGAGGAGCTACAAGCAGCATATGATGATGAGCGTTTAGCCCGATTAACAGAGGCAGTTAAAGAAGGGCAGGAAGCTGTAGATAGACAGGTGAACCGAAAAGCATATGATGTAACAGAAGAAATGCTGCAAGAGGAAGATTGGAAAAAACGTTTTGCCCATTTAGAGCAAATGCAGCCAGAGCAAAAGGATATACCTGTTTTAATGAAAGCAATGGAGGATCCAAAAACGTCTATTCGCAGGCAAGCCGTTGTGAATGCTGGCATGATTGAAGATCCTGCCATTCTGCCTATTTTATATAAGGGGCTCGAAGACAAAACAGTGACGGTCCGCAGAACAGCTGGCGACTGTATTTCTGACCTTGGTGACCCAAGTGCTATAGAGGCTATGATCGCAGCATTAAAGGACCCGAGTAAGCTCGTCCGCTGGCGTGCAGCTATGTTCCTTTATGAAGAAGGGGACGAAACGGCACTTGAAGCATTAAAAGAAGCAGAACAAGACCCTGAGTTTGAAGTCAGTCTTCAAGTCAAAATGGCGATTGAACGCATTGAGCATGGAGAAGAAGCGAAAGGCTCTGTGTGGAAGCAAATGACAGAAAGTAGAAAAAATGCATCAGAATGATGAGAAAAATGAACAAGCTGCCAATGAAAAGCAGCTTGTTTTTCTAAAAAAGATAGACAGAAAAATTTTTTTAGAAAAATTATTTTGAATATTGTTGAAATATGTGAAAAAACTCTATATAGTAGTACCAATATAGAATATTGGAGGTCAGATTTTATGACACGAACCTTGCTGAGCGCTTGCTTCAGCAGCCATGTTAGTCATCAGTCATTCATAGGTGGCTAAATAAACAGAAAATTTGTAAAATAAAATCAACTCAAAATCATGCAGTCAACAAGACTTGTAGTATAGGAGGCTTTTTAAACAGATGGCAGAACTACGCAGTAATATGATTAAACAAGGAATCGACAGAGCACCTCACCGAAGCTTACTAAGAGCAGCGGGGGTAAAGGATGAGGATTTCGGCAAGCCATTTATTGCCGTATGTAATTCCTATATTGATATTGTCCCGGGACATGTCCATCTTCAGGAATTCGGGAAGATTGTGAAAGAAGCTATTCGTGAAGCTGGCGGCGTTCCATTTGAATTCAATACGATTGGCGTCGATGATGGAATTGCCATGGGTCATATCGGGATGAGATATTCATTGCCAAGCCGTGAAATCATTGCTGACTCTGTAGAGACCGTTGTATCTGCTCATTGGTTTGATGGAATGGTTTGTATTCCTAACTGCGATAAAATCACACCAGGAATGATGATGGCAGCGATGCGCGTGAATATCCCGACTGTCTTTGTGAGCGGGGGACCGATGGAAGCGGGTAGAACAAGTGATGGCAGAAAAATTTCTCTTTCTTCTGTATTTGAAGGCGTTGGTGCATACCAGTCAGGTAAAATCAATGAAGAGGAATTAAATGAATTAGAGCAGTTTGGCTGTCCAACCTGCGGATCTTGTTCAGGTATGTTTACAGCTAACTCAATGAACTGTTTAGCCGAAGCACTCGGGATTGCTCTTCCTGGAAATGGAACAATTTTGGCGACATCACCAGAGCGAAGAGAATTTGCGAAGAAGTCTGCAAAACAACTCATGGAGCTCATCAAAAAAGATATTAAACCAAGGGATATTGTCACTGAAAAAGCAATTGATAATGCATTTGCATTAGATATGGCACTTGGTGGTTCAACCAATACCGTTCTTCACACATTGGCGATTGCGAATGAAGCAGGTGTTGAATATTCACTTGAACGCATCAATGAAGTAGCAGAACGTGTGCCTCATTTATCGAAACTTGCTCCAGCTTCAGATGTTTATATTGAGGATTTACATGAAGCAGGCGGCGTTACAGCGGCATTAAATGAATTGTCTAAAAAAGAGGGAGCTCTTCATTTAGATACAATGACCGTCACTGCGAAAACGCTTGGTGAGAACATTGCAGGGCATGAGGTAAAAGATTATAACGTCATTTATCCAATTGACAAGCCGTTTACTGAAAAAGGCGGCTTAGCCGTTTTATTTGGAAACCTTGCGCCAGATGGAGCCATCATTAAAACGGGCGGGGTACAAGACGGGATCACACGCCATGAGGGACCTGCGATCGTATTTGAATCCCAAGAAGAAGCCCTTGAAGGCATCATTAATAGAAAAGTAGAAGCAGGACATGTTGTCATCATTCGCTACGAAGGACCTAAAGGCGGACCTGGCATGCCTGAAATGCTTGCACCTACTTCACAAATCGTCGGCATGGGACTTGGACCAAAGGTTGCTTTAATTACAGACGGACGTTTTTCCGGCGCTTCTCGCGGATTGTCTATTGGACACGTCTCTCCAGAGGCAGCTGAGGGCGGCCCGCTTGCCTTTGTTGAAAATGGTGACCATGTCGTTGTCGATATCGAGCAGCGCATTTTAAGCGTAGATGTTCCAGAGGAAGAATGGGAAAGAAGAAAAGCAAACTGGAAAGGCTTTGAGCCAAAAGTAAAAACGGGTTATCTTGCTAGATATTCCAAACTTGTGACATCAGCCAATACAGGCGGAATCATGAAAATTTAATCTGATATCGAACATTTGAAAATTGGCTCTCTCTATAGTATCCTTTATTCACAACATAAGGATTATAGAGGGGGCTTTTTTATGTCAATGGCATATGAAGAATACATGCGCCAGCTCGTTGTACCGATGCGTCAAGAGCTGACAAGTGCAGGATTTCAAGAACTAACAACGGAAGAAGAAGTAGAACAAACGATGCAAGAAAGAGAAGGAACGACATTTGTGGTTGTCAATTCTGTATGCGGGTGCGCTGCCGGCTTAGCACGTCCAGCTGCTACTCAAGCTGTGATGAAGGCTGAAAAAACACCAGATCGAATTGTAACAGTTTTTGCTGGCCAGGACAGGGAAGCAACAGCAAAAATGAGAGAATACTTCACAGGCGAAGAGCCATCGTCTCCATCTATGGCACTTTTAAAAGGAAATGAACTCGTTCATTTTATTCCGCGTGACGAAATTGAAGGTCATGAAATGGAAGACATCATGAACAATGTCTTGTCTGCATTTGAAAAACATTGCTAATACACCTGTTGAAATGTCCTGTGATCAAATCAGGGCATTTTTTCTTGATCATAATGGAGGAACCGCATGCTTATCACAACAAGCTTTAGAGCAAATGAACAAACAATTGAAACAGCAAAGGCACTTGCAGAGGATTTACATGGCGAGTATGTAGAAAGGCGCAAACAATCCGTCAAGCAGCTTGCGATGAAACAAGGAGACGTCCTTGTTGTGGGGAAAGAAAGATTCGAATGGTATCAGCCAAATGGTGAAAAGTTTTTCTTCCATCCAAGCTCAGCAATGTTCAGGGTGAAGCGGCTCATGCGCGGGGAAAAGGATCCTTTAATCGAAGCCACGCAGCTTCAGCCTGGCGATTCCTTTTTAGATTGTACGCTTGGCCTAGGATCAGATGCCATTACAGCAAGCATGCGAGTAGGTACGAATGGAAGGATCGTTGGTATCGAGAAGAATCCCATGACAGCATTGCTGGTGCGAGAAGGACTAAACACATGGGAGACAGGGATAAGAGAGGCAGATGAAGCGATGAAACGTATATCTGTTGTAAGTGGAGACAGTATCGAGCAGCTAAAGAAGCTCTCTGATGGTTCATTTGATGTCGTCTATTTTGATCCGATGTTTGAGGAGACAATTCAAGAATCTGCAAGTATCGCCCCGCTTCGTCATGCAGCAGAGCACCACTTTGACCACGAAATAGCCGTCCAAGAAGCACTGAGAGTGGCGAGAAAAAGGGTAGTTTTAAAAGATCATTGGAAAAGCACCCGATTTCTAGCAGACTCCTATCAATTTCACGTTTTAAAACGAAAAACAGCCCAATTTCATTATGGATATATTGAGAAAGAAAAAAGCCCTCGCTAAGGTTCAGTCCTTTAAACAAACCCTTGAATTCCTTAGCAGCCATCTAAAAAAGCCCTTATTCAGGGCTTTTAATCTGTAATCTCCATATAGACAAAATAAAATAACGTCAGCAAGGAAGCCGTAATGAAAAACCCTTCAAGCATACCCATTCCTCCCAAATTTTAGTCGCCTTTGCTACCATTGTAAACGTTTTATTATGAAAAAGAAAGTCTCAAATTGGTGGCCAAATTGAATGACTGAAAATTCATTATATGCTAGAATAGCAGTATGATAACTTATGGAAGGAATTAGATATCATGAAGATGTGGATGAGAAAAACGCTTGTTGCGCTCTTTACGATTGCAACTTTTGGTTTAGTCTCTCCTCCGTCGGCTTTGATGACAGACAAGCCCTCTGAACTTTCTTCATCTGATAAAACGCCTTATACAGCTGTTTATGATAAATCAGATGAAATGCGCAGCTGGGAACTAACGCAAGAGGAAAGCAAAGAGCAGACAGATCCCTTTGAGCAATATAAGCAAGAGGTGCTTTCAAATGCAGAAAATCAATCCTTTCTCAAATTTGGCCGTAAAATCACACCTGTCATTGAGGACGAGTACAGAGAAGAGATTCAGCCGAAGATTGAACAAGTGTTAACCGACTATTTAACAAATTTCAAAGATGACGAAAAATTTCAAGATGTTGTTTTAACTGATCAGCCTTCAAGCGGAAATGGCGAAAAAATCTTCCACATTTACAACCGCAAGACCGGAGAAGATTTGCTCCGTTTCCATGTCAGAAGAGATCAGCCGCCTCACAGCGGATATTGGTTTAACTTTCATTACCATACAGCAGAAGATGGATTCCAGACGCATCATGAACTCGGTAATATTTACTGGGATAAAAACACCCCACCGAGCTGGATGAGCCACTAGAAGGAGATGTCATGCCAATTGAAAAAATATACAATGAACGAAATGGTGCAGATTACAAAACAAATGTTAAACGATCGCGGAGTGAAAATTGAAGATATCGCACACATTGTGCTGAAACTCCAAGAAAAATATCATCCAAACCTTCCACTTAGTGTCTGTATTGAAAATGTAGAAAAAGTGCTGAATAAAAGGGAAATTGTGCATGCAGTTTTAACAGGACTTGCCCTTGATCAGCTGGCAGAAAAAAAGCTTTTGCCAGAACCTTTACAGCACTTAGTTGAAACAGATGAGCCGCTATATGGAATTGATGAGATTATTCCGCTTTCCATTGTCAATGTATATGGATCAATCGGTTTGACCAACTTCGGTTATTTAGATAAAGAGAAATTTGGTATTATTCGTGAATTAGATGAAGGCCGTCCAGGTGAAGTGCATACTTTCCTTGATGACCTAGTCGCTGCACTTGCCGCAGCAGCTGCAAGCCGCATTGCTCACTCACACCAAGATATTAAGGATGAAGAGCAGGAACGAGTGAATCAAGTGTAAAAGAAAAACATGTCTGCTCATCATGCAGGCATGTTTTTTTGGTTTCAAGAAAAGCAGAAATAAGGTAAACTACAACAAGAACATAAATAAAGGATGAAAAAAATGAAACAATACAAAGAGTTATGCCGTCATGTATTACAGCACGGGGATGAAAAAGGTGACAGAACGGGTACAGGTACAATCAGCACGTTCGGTTACCAGATGAGATTTGATTTACAGGAAGGATTTCCTCTTTTAACAACAAAGAAATTACACCTGAAATCAATCATTCATGAGTTGCTTTGGTTTTTAAAAGGTGATACAAATGTCAAATATCTTCAAGAAAATGGTGTCCGGATTTGGAACGAATGGGCAGATGAAAATGGAGAGCTGGGCCGTGTGTACGGTGCACAGTGGAGATCATGGGCGAGTGGAGACGGCGAGACCGTGGATCAGATCACAAAGCTGATTCATGATATTGAGCACAACCCGAATTCAAGACGACTGATCGTCAGTGCTTGGAATCCGGGGGAAATTGATCAAATGGCGCTGCCTCCTTGTCATTGTCTGTTTCAATTTTACGTATCAAACGGGAAGCTTTCCTGCCAGCTATATCAAAGATCGGCAGATATCTTTTTAGGCGTGCCATTTAATATCGCTTCATATGCTCTTCTAACGATGATGATTGCTAAAGTCACAAATCTTGAGCCAGGCGAGTTTATTCATACACTTGGAGATGCTCATATTTACCAAAATCATCTTCCACAGGTGAAAATGCAGCTAGAGCGCGAGGAACGCACCCTTCCTAAGCTTCGCATCACAAGGGATGTAAAGAGCATTTTTGATTTTACGTTTGATGATTTTGTGCTTGAGAACTATGATCCGCATCCGCATATTAAAGGAGAAGTCAGTGTATGATTTCCATGATTGTGGCGACAGGAGAAGACAGAGTCATAGGTCAAGATAATCAAATGCCTTGGCATCTACCAGCAGATTTAGCGTATTTTAAAAAAGTCACAGGCGGTCATACGATTGTCATGGGCAGAAAAACCTTTGAATCCATTGGACGAGCGCTGCCTAATCGCCGAAACATTGTGCTGACCACAAGTTCTTCTTTTAAAGCAGAAGGATGCGAGGTTGTTCATTCAATTGCTGATATTTTGGCAATTGGGGAAAGGGAGACAGAGTTATTTATCATTGGCGGGTCTAAGCTGTATGAAGAAATGATGCCATATGCGGATCGTCTCTATATCACTCACATTCATCATGCGTTTGAAGGAGACCGCTATTTCCCGTATTACAATGAAGATGAATGGACGATTGTATCACGCGAAAAAGGCCATCGTGACGAAAAGAACCCCTACAATTATGAATTTATCGTCTATGACAAAAAAGGATAAGTGAGTAGGAGGAGTCCGGTTGTTTCGTTATTGGTTTTTAACGATTTATGTTGTTGTATCCTTTTTAAAAAGTATGAGGCATTTGTACGATCATGAATTAACAGATCCACGCATTTCTTATACGAAACGAATGCATCTCATTCATGAGCATGCAAAAAGGTTTGCCCGGGGATGTATTGATCAATCAGGATCAGTCATGACCATTCATCAGCAAAAGAAGCTACCAGATGGCCCGGTTATCTATGTCACAAAAGAGCTGAATCCAGTCACGACGACATTATTGACTGGCCACCTTGAGCAGCCATTTGCTTTCATGGCAAAGCCGAAGCTCTTTCGGTATCCGATTTTAAAACAATGGCTTAAAAAAATGGCGGTCATTCATCAGAATCAAACGGATGAGGTCTTATTAGAAGAAGCAAAGGAAAGAATCATGTCTGGGCAGAGTCTACTGCTTTCAGAAGAGTATCGTCATATTGCAGAGGCACTTGCTGCAGAATTCGATTGTCCGCTTGTACCGATTCAAACGAGCGGAACGGATCGTCTTTTAACTGGGAAGATCGTGAAAAGACTGCGTCCTGTCAATGTCGATATTCATATTAAAGCACCTGTCATGATCAGTGATTACGCACAAAAACGTGCATAGAAAAAACCAGCACCCGGATAGTGGATGCTGGTTTTTTTCATGCAGCAGGAATGTTTACGCAATAGAATAAAATACAGAAGAACATCGATGCACTGCCGCCGAGAACAAAGCTGTGCCAAATCGCATGGTGATAGGGGATTTTCCGCCAAATATAAAAGATGGTTCCGACTGAATATAATATGCCGCCTAACAGTAAGAGTCCAAATCCTGCACCTGTTAATTGGATATAAAGCGGTTTGATGGCAATGATAATCATCCAGCCCATTAATAAATAGACGAGAGTAGATACGATAATAAAACGTTTGACGAAAAAGATTTTAAAGACAATCCCACCAGCAGCAAGCGCCCATACAATCGCAAGAAGCGTATAGCCGAGTGCACCTTTTAGTGGTCCAAGTAAAAAGGGTGTATATGTACCAGCAATCAATACATAAATAGCCGAGTGGTCGAGGATTTCAAAAATATCTTTTGTTTTTTTGTGCCGAATGCTATGAAGCAAGGTTGAACTTAAATAGAGCAGCAGCATGGATGCACCAAATATCGAAAAGCTGATAATGTCTGTGACGGTGCCGTATTGAACAGCGAATAAGACGAGAAACACAATAGCTGGTATGGATAAAATAACACCAATGCCATGTGTAATGGCGTTTGCAATTTCTTCTTTTACAGTAAACAATGGATGTCCTCCTTTTATTGAACAGGTATATAACCATCAAGCGACTTCAGGAATGAAAGACCTTCAAGTGTAATTTTCGTTCCGGCCCTGCCTTTTCCTTTCGTCACGTATGCTTTTTTCTCAAGATCATCTAAGCGGTTTCTCACCTGCTGAGGGGTGAGCGGAATGTCTCCTTGTTTGCTTAATTCAGATAAGATGCGTCTGCTGGCCGCTTCTCCTTTTTCATTGAGGGATTTAATGGCTTCCAGCAAGAAAACAAACTCTTGTTTTTCCATTAGTGTAAGCTGGTGTTCTTCCTTTTTACCTTTCACGGCTGAGGGAAGAGGTGCTAATACAAAGGGAGGTAAATGATGTAAAAATACCGTGTGGCCCTCGAGTATGGACGCAGCGTAATGAACGATATTTTTGAGCTCTTGCACATTTCCTTCAAATGGATACTGCTGCAAGGCTTCCCAAACGCTTGGATCAATGTCAGGAGCCATGTTCAGCTCTTGAAAGAAAGCATTTGTTAACACAGGAATGTCTGTTTTTCGTTCAGCTAAAGCCGGAAGAGCCAAATGAAGAACATTCAGACGATAAAACAGCTCGGGTAAAAAGGTAGAAGAAACCCTGAGTGCCTCTATTGATAAAGACGAAGAAGCGATAACTTTTGTTGCAGACGTTTCTAGAAAGTGAATGACCTTGTGCTGCATAGGAATACTTAATGCGGCGACCTCATCTAAATAAAGAATTTGATTGTTTTTTTCTGTGAAGGCTTTCTGTAAGATTTCTTCATTCAAGATGGGGCAATACATGTGTGTCATTGCTGCGTGTGGAATAGATGCGTTCGCCATTTCTTGGGCAAATAGTGTTTTGCCTGTGCCGGTGTCTCCTGTTATCAAGACCGGCTGCTCGTTTTTCGAGAATTGTTTTGCCAGATGAATTGCATGTTTGATGTCTTGATGATCTCCATATATAGACGTGAACGAATGTGTAGCCATAGGGTGATTCCTTTCTTTGTGGTTCTAATTGGTTCAATTGTAACACCCAATTAAAACAAATGTACAGGAAAACGAAAAAGTTTTTAAAATTTATGATGGATACATGATCTATTGGTTTATTTTTTGAATATTCATGTTATAATGACAAATTAAATAAGGTTAAAGAGAAAGGATCTTGTACATGAAACCGTTGCTCAAAGAAAATACGCTAATTCAAGTGAAAGACATCTTAAAAGCCCATCAAAATTTGAAGGATGTAGTCATTCATACACCACTTCAAAAAAATGAGCGACTTTCTGAACGATATGAATGTAATGTCTACTTAAAAAGAGAGGATCTTCAAGTAGTTCGTTCCTTTAAATTAAGAGGCGCTTTTAATAAAATGAGCCAGCTTCCAAAAGATAAACTAGAAAATGGCATTGTCTGTGCAAGTGCTGGAAATCACGCGCAGGGTGTTGCCTATTCTTGTAAATATTTAGGCATCCACGGGAAAATTTTTATGCCTGCTACGACTCCAAGGCAAAAAGTATCACAAGTGGAGCTGTTCGGAAAAGAATATGTTGAAATTATCTTAACCGGAGATACGTTTGATGATTCGTATCATGAAGCCGTAAAATGCGGAGATGAAGAAAAGCGCGAATTTATCCATCCGTTTGATGATTTGGATGTGATGGCAGGACAAGGAACGACTGCTGTCGAAATATTAAATGATATCGAAGTGGAGCCTCACTTTTTATTTGCAAGTGTCGGAGGTGGAGGTCTGTTATCTGGTGTTGGTACATATATCAAAAATATCTCACCAGAAACCGAAATCATTGCAGTCGAACCGCTTGGCGCAGCTTCACTGCATGCGTCACATGAGAAGGGCGAGGTTGTGACACTTGATTCGATTGATAAGTTTGTGGACGGAGCAGCGGTTCAGCGGATTGGCGAAAAGACGTTTACATCGCTTCAGTCTGTTGTTGATAAAATCAGTCTAGTACCAGAAGGGAAAGTATGTACAACAATTTTGGAGCTGTATAATCAATGTGCGATTGTAGCAGAACCGGCAGGCGCATTGCCGATCGCAGCATTAGATGCCCATCGCGAGGAGATTAAAGGCAAAAATGTTGTCTGCATTGTCAGTGGAGGAAATAATGACATCGGCAGAATGCAGGAAATCAAAGAACGCTCGATGATCTATGAAGGGCTTCAACATTACTTTATTGTCAATTTTCCGCAAAGAGCAGGAGCACTTCGAGAATTTTTAGATGAAGTGTTAGGACCAAATGACGATATCTCACGCTTTGAATATACGAAAAAGAACAATCGAAGCAAAGGTCCTGCGCTAGTTGGCATCGAATTGAAAGAAAGAGATGACTATGCCGCGCTGATTGAGCGGATGGATAAAAAAGGCTTCCACTATGTTGAAGTGAATAAAGATCAAGATTTATTCCACCTATTTATTTAGGCTTAACAGATAATTGGAAAAGAGGATTGATCGTTTGTGCTGCTCAAAACAATATGTTTTAGACGGATGGATGGAGCTCAGATCAAGGTAACAGAAGTCCCTGTTCTAAAGGGAGATGAGACGTATCGTTTCATGCTCACCTTTAGACTTGAAGCTTTCTTGAAAAAAGTCTATGTATCTAAAGGAAAGAGAGCTGTGTACTCTTTCAGAGAGGATGTGAAACGTAACGTCAAGTGGAGCACATATGAACAGATCTATCAGGAGCCTACACTGAAACACAATGCGTAAGCAGGAATCTTTGTCAAAGGGGGTAAGTAGCCATTTTGAAACGGCTGCTGCTCAGTTTGGCAAGGATTTTTTTCGTGACAAGAAGAAAATGTGACAATTTCAAAAACGTTAGGTCAGTTGTTTTCAAGTGTGCAGGAAATAAGGTAATATCATAAGTAAAGACTAAGACAGCAAGGATGAGACGATAGTGAAACAAATTAAAATTGTAACAGATTCAACTGTGGACCTTCCGCAAGAAAAAATCAATGATCTTTCCATTCACGTGATTCCGCTCAATATCTCCATTTCTGGAGTTGATTATATTGACCGAGTGAATATACAGCCAGATGAATTTATTGAAAAAATGGAGGCCGCTGAGGAACTGCCGAAAACGTCTCAACCTGCGATCGGTCAATTCGTCGAATTATATGAAAAGCTGACGGCAGATGGAAGCGAAGTGATCAGTATCCATTTAACTGGTGGAATGAGTGGTACTGTTCAAACTGCTGAAAGCGCTTCGAAAATGGTGGATGGAAATATCACGGTGATTGATTCGAATTTTATTTCCTATGGATTAGGATTTCAAGTCATCAAAGCAGCAGAACTAGCCAAAAAGGGTGCAAGCCGTGAAGAGATTATCACAGAATTAGATAAAATCCGTCATCAAACAAAGCTATATGTCACGATCGATACATTAGAAAATCTTGTCAAAGGCGGCAGAATTGGAAGAGGAAAGGCGCTCATCGGCTCACTTCTTCACATCAAACCAATTGCCAGCTTAACAGACGGGGTATATACGCCAGAAGCGAATGTGAGAAGCTACTCTGCGCTTGTCCGCCATCTGACAAAACAGTATGTACAGGCGGTGAAGGGAAAAACAGTTCAAGCCATTGGGATAGCACACGCAGATGCATTAGAACTCGCTGAAAAGCTAAAAAAAGCGCTGCTTGATCACACACCTGAAGCACTGATTGACATCGCCTACACAACACCGATTATTTCGTGTCATACTGGAAAGGGCGCAATAGGCTTTACTTTTTATACCGATTGATAGAAAAAGGGGATGGACATATCATGTATAGAAAAAGGGGAGCCTTACTTGGTGCGCTTATGATGATAAGCGTGCTTCTTTTAGTCTCATGTTCAAATGGACAAATCAAGGATGCGTTAAATTATCAAATAGAACCGTTTGAGTTTGAAAACCAAGATGGTCAAAAGGTGTCATTGGATGATTTGAAGGGGAAAGTATGGGTAGCAGATTTTATTTTCACAAGCTGTGAAACGATCTGTCCGCCGATGACCGCTCATATGACAGAGCTGCAAAAACGGTTAAAAGAAGACAAGTTGGATGCGCATATCATTTCCTTTAGCGTGGACCCAGAGGTCGATTCACCGAAAAAGCTAAAGAAGTTTGCAAAAGCCTATCCATTGTCCTTTAAAAATTGGGATTTTCTCACTGGGTATTCACAGTCAGAAATTGAAAAATTCGCAATGAAAAGCTTTAAAACCATTGTCAAAAAACCTGAAGATGAAGACCAAGTGATTCATCAGTCCCTGTTTTTTCTTGTCAATCAAGATGGGAAAGTGATGAAAAACTATGATGGGGTGCAAAACACACCATATGATGACATCATCAAGGACATCAAAACGCTGAACCGAAGCTAGCATAAGGATGTTCAAATGGGCGAAAACATGATACACTTTTTTAATCAGAAAAAGGAGGGACATCATCGTTTGAAGGCTCGTTTGATTTTGATTGTGATGTCTCTAGCTTTTGTTCTTTCTGCATGTTCCGCGCAAGAGGCTGGCATAAAGGATAAACTAGAAGACACACCAAAAATAAAAGAACATATTACCATCGCAGCGGTTGGAGATTCCTTAACAGAAGGAATCGGAGATCAAGATAAAAAAGGCTATGCAGGCATGACCCGTGACAAGATAGAAGCAGTGGACGGCGTGAGTTCTGTCACATTAAAAAACTATGCCATTAAAGGCAGTAGAACAGTAGATTTATTAAAAAGATTAAAAGAAAAAAAGGTGCAGGACGGACTGAAAGACGCTGACTATATTTTCTTTACGATCGGCGGGAATGATCTCATGCATGTTGTCCGTCAAAATGTGCTTAATTTGACGTTTGCTCCTTTTCAAAAAGAGCAGGGTCCTTTTGAAGAGCGCTTTAAAACCATTCTTGCTCAACTGAGAGAACAGAATGATCATGCGAAAATCATGTATGTCAGCATGTACAATCCTTTTAAATTCAGTTTGTCTGAGCTGCGAGATATTGATGAAGTCGTTCAAGACTGGAATGCCGCTGCCAAAAAGGAACTCAAAAAAGACGGCAATGCGGATATGGTCAATGTAGCAGATTTATTTGAAGAAGGTTCTGATGAAAAATTACTGGCAGAAGATGATTTCCACCCAAACCAAAAGGGGTACTCTCTTATGGCAAATCGTTTATTCTCCGAAGTGAAAAAAGAAGGACTGCCGAAGGAATAGGGTGAAATAGATGAAAAAATGGAAAAGCTTATTTTTTATTTTACTTGCAATCAATCTATTGATCGTGATTGCCTGCGGTATTTTAATGCTGCTGCCAGGCGGTCAATCCGCTTCAACCAAAGAAGTGAAAAGCGAATATGCTTTTAATATATCCAGCTCAAAAGAATCGCTCACCAGCTTTGTGAATGATTATTTAAAAAATCAAGGATCAAATGATATGCCAGACTTTCATGTAGCGATCGATCAAGATGTGAAAGTAACAGGCGCAATTAAAGCTTTCTCTTCAACGATTGATGCAAACGTCTCATTTACGCCAACTGTTGAAGATAATGGTGATGTGCTTTTGAAAGTGGATGACTTTTCAATTGGACAATTGAGCATTCCGATTAGTTTTGTTTTAAGCTACATGGGTCAGTTCTATGAGCTGCCAGAGTTCGTTCATGTAAAACCGGATCAAAAAACGGTTGAAGTGCGTCTTTCAGAAATGCCGCTGACGAATGATATGTATGTGAAAGCAAACAAAATTGATCTACAGAACGATGAAATTGAATTTTCATATTATCATCCAAAGCAATAGAACGTGTGAGTCAGGAGTGTTATCATGAAGCGAGTCTATCAATATTTTAGTTTACTGTCGTTTTTATTTGCTGCGTACTTTGGTATAACAGCTGCCAATGCTTTAAAAGCAGAAAATATCGATCAGTTTTACTTAAATATTGCCTACTGTGCATTATTTCTTGGCACGATGATTCTTGCTTTTGATTTTCAAAAGCAAGAAAAAGCTGAAGATGTCTCGTAAGGAGCCTTTTCCATTGTAGGAAAGGCTCTTTTTTATAGTTGCCGAGACAAGACCACCTTTGCCATAAGTTCAGGTTCTCCGTTAGCAAAACCATGAAGCAGGATCAGGTATGCACGCTTTGTTTGCAGATGAACTTTTGGGATATCAAGCAGTATACTTTGAGTGCCGGCGGCTTTCAATTCAAAATGATATTTATTCGGGGAGAAATGATGAATGTGGGTACTGTTTACATAATCAAGCTCCTTCGATATGATCCCTTGGTCTCGTTCATATATATCTATAGAAGGAAGGTCCGGAGACAGCTGTACAAATGTAAGTGCTGACAGGTCTTCTTGTTTGATCAAAGTAGTCTGCTGCTCAGTCAGCAGTGCAAAGCCTGAACGAGCACCTGTGATACAGAGTGTGTAGACCTCGCCGCTCTTAAATTGAATGCGAGAATGAAGAATTTTTTCATTTGTAGCCAGTTTGAACACTTCTATTTCATACATTCCCTCATCCCACTCCATATAAGCGGTCAAATGGCTGTAAGGCATTGTTTTCATCAGCTGCTTCCGGTTTACATAAACAGCGAGCTCACTGAGATCTGGTGCAGCGTGAAATAATCGAATAAAGGCTTTTGATGAAGGGCTGCTTTGAAGATGCTCATAGGCGGCAGTGAATGGCCGATATGGAAAGTCATGATAAAAGAGCTGCTGCATGTCATCAATCCCTTCTTTCTTATGCAAATGGTGTTTTTTGTAGCGTATGCATGAAAAAGACGATCTGTATAGGCAAAAGAAGCAAAGAAAAAAGCCTGACGTATTCCGTCAGGCCGGCATGTTAAGAAGGAGAAGAATATTGATGATATTCAGCTAGTTTAATGAACGTTTTTTCATCCTCAATTAAACCACAAACACCGCACTGGACTTTCATTTGAGGACCTTGATAGCTCAAGTGAAAAGGAGACAGCTGTTCTCCTTCGTATCTTTCGACAACTGCTCCTGTTGCTGGATCTAGCTTGACAGGTTCTGAAAGCTGCTCAATGAGATTAAAGCGCGTTCTGTTTGTTTTACAGTTTGGACACAGGTAAGGGCTTGTCATGGTTCATTCCACCTCTTTTTATCCGTAGCATGTCCTGAGCGCTAAAATCTATGCTTAATCCTTTTGACTTTTATCCAGTTTTTTAAATAATTTGATCATTGTTTTTAGTTCTTCGTCATCAAATGATTCAAATCGCTCCATAAAGTATTCCGTTTTCTTTTTCTCAAAATGCTCAGTAATTTCCTTACCCTTATCGGTTAAGTGGATTTTGATGATGCGGCGGTCCTCTTTTGAGCGGATACGGGTGATCCAGCCTTTTTCTACGAGTGTGTCAGTCACAGCGGTAATATGACTTGCTGACACTCCAAGAATGGAAGCGAATTCCGTTACTTTTTTTGCACCTTGCTCTCGGAGCAGATTTAAAATAAGAAATTCATTCCGAGATAATTCGTTTTCGAGCAGGCTGTTAATTTCATAACGGATCTGCTTAAATACGGTTCTCAGTAAAGTGTCCATTTCGTACATCATTTGTTTTCTTTGTTCCAATCATTAAACCCCCATTATATTTTAAAGATACGACGTAATGCTTTCTTTTATTTTGGTATACAAGTCGTATCATTTTCATTATTTTTTATCATGTTATAATATGATGATACCATTTTTTAAATGAAGGGGGCACTAATATGTCTGAAAAACAAGAATTAGCCACATTTGCAGGAGGCTGCTTCTGGTGTATGGTTAAACCTTTTGATGAACAGCCGGGCATTATCAAAGTTGAATCAGGGTATACTGGCGGACATACAGTGAATCCGACCTATGAGGAAGTATGTACAAATACAACGGGACATAGAGAAGCGGTTCAAATTACGTTTGATCCTGACGTGTTTCCATATGAGAAGCTGCTAGAGCTGTATTGGCAGCAAATAGACCCAACAGACGATGGCGGGCAATTTGGCGATAGAGGGGAATCTTACCGTACAGGTATTTATGTTCATCATGACGAGCAGCGAAAGCTAGCTGAAGCATCGAAAGAGCAGCTGAGCCAAAGCGGGATTTTCAAAAAACCAATCGTGACAGAAATTTTAGATGCAGGTCCTTTTTATCCAGCAGAGGAATATCATCAGCATTATTATAAGAAAAACAAAATGCACTACGAACGATACCATGTCGGTTCGGGCAGAGCCGGTTTTATTGAGTCCCATTGGAGTGATAAATAATGGCAAATGAAAAAGAAAAGCGTATAAAAGAATTAAACCGCATACAGTACGAAGTCACGCAAAATAATGGTACAGAGCCGCCATTTCAAAATGAATTTTGGGATCATAAAGAAGAAGGTATTTATGTGGATATCATTTCAGGAAAGCCGCTTTTTTCTTCTTTAGATAAGTTTGATGCCCACTGCGGATGGCCAAGTTTTACAAAACCGCTTGAAGAGGAAGAAGTAGCAGAGAAGGTTGATACGAGTCATGGAATGGTGCGGACAGAGGTTCGCAGTAAAACAGCTGATTCTCATCTAGGTCATGTTTTTCCTGATGGACCAGGGCCAAACGGTCTTAGGTATTGTATAAACTCAGCCGCTTTAAAGTTTATCCCAAAGGATGATCTTGAAAAAGAAGGCTACGGGGATTTGAAACATCTATTTGATTGATCCATTTAAAAATCGTCACATGGAAAGCAGCTGCTTCCGTGTGACGATTTTTTATTTTTTATGATGTGTATGATGTAATTGTTCGATGATGTGGAACAGCTTTTCTTTTGTAATGAGCGGTGCTTCTTTTGAGGTGTAATTCGTTAAGTCGACTTTTTGAAAGGCAGGGTGCAAATGTGGTCTCGGTAAAATGGCATAAAATTGTTCATGTTCAAACAGTGCATCTGCTTCGTGCGGGAATGTGAGCTCCTCGTGAAGCTTTTCGCCAGGTCTTTTTCCGACTACAAGAACATCTGGAGATTTAGCATTGATTTGAGCGGCATATTCATGAAACGCTTTTAAAAGATCGGCAAGCTGTAAGGACTCCATCTTGAGAATGAAGGTTTCGCCGCCTTTCATCATGATTGCTGCTTGAAGTGTGAGGGAAACAGCCTCTTCAATGGACATAAAAAAACGTGTCATATGAGGATCAGTCACGGTCAAAGGTTTTTCATTTAATAGCTGCTGGAGCATGATCGGAATGACGGAACCTCTAGATCCAAGCACATTGCCAAAGCGTACAGAGCAAAACCTGGTTTTTTGATTCGGAATACTTTCGTTTGCTTGGGAAAATAGTTTTTCTGAAATCAATTTTGTTGCACCCATGGCATTAGTCGGAGAAACTGCTTTGTCAGTTGAAATGTTGACAACATGACTCACTTCATGTTCGAGGGCTGCTTCAATGACGTGCTGCCCGCCGATGATATTCGTTTGAACGGCTTCGAACGGATTATCTTCACAAGTGGGTACTTGTTTTAAGGCTGCTGCATGGAAAATGATATCCACACCTTTGACGAGCTGTTTCACGCGGCTTGCATCCCGGACATCTCCTAAAGCGAATACGACATTTGGATGATCTGCGTACTCATTTTTCATCATGTATTGTTTGCTGTCATCTTTACTGAAGACGATCACCTTTTTTGGAGAGCAGCTTGTTAATTTATTCACGATTTGCCGGCCGATGGATCCTGTACCGCCTGTAACTAATATCGTCTTGTCGCGAAAAAAGGTCTTCAAAGTCGTTTCTATCTGATTGGACATATCTAATCCCCCAACTCTCATTTCTCTACTTTGCATCATATGTGAAAGAGCGGCATTCGTTTGAGGAAAAGAACCACTTCATGTATAAATTAGGTGAACAAATTATAACCATCTCCTTGTCGTCTTAATAGAATATGGAGAGAAAAGAGATCAACTAGAAAAACGAGAGACCTGAATACTTCAGTACTGCGGTCAGCTCGGGCAGTGAAGAAAATTGTATGGGAGCTGTGCGCGAGGGGAGAAGAGAAGACATGTATAGGGGAAATCGTATTTTAGCCATGATACCTGCATTTAGAAGTCACGACGGCCAGCATGATGAACACATACGCATATTGGCAGAGCGGCCGCTTATCTTTTGGACCATTCAGCCGCTTTTGCAAATGATTGAGTTAGATGAAGTCATCGTCTCTTCGGAGGATGTCAATACGCAAATCATTTCATCTCACTACGGAGCAAATGTGATTGAACTGCCAAGCACACATGTAACAGAACAAACGCCGTCGCTGTTAGCTGTGAAGCATGCGCTTGCTTATTTAGAGCGGGAGGGGAAAACCTTTGATATTGTGCTGTATCTGCAACCATCGTCTCCTCTAAGACAGCCGGCAGATATCGAGAAGTGCTTGCAGCTTTTAGTGGAGGGGGGATATGACTGCACCGCATCTTTTACAGAGGCGTTAGAAAACCCAAATGAAACTTGGACACTTCATGAAAACAATGAAGCTACTTTATATAAGGACAATCATTACTTTTTTATGCCAAAGCATGAGCAGCCATATACGTATGGCCGGCTAAATGGTGCGGTATATGCTTTTCATGCTCATTATGCAAAAGAATGCATTCATTCCTTTTTAGAAGGATCTGTCGGAGCATATATGATGGATCACACGCGGTCGCTTGTGGTGAAACAGGAAAGAGACCGGAAAGAAGCTGAGAACGTCTTATTGGCTCGCCGAGATGCGGAAGATCATGCATAAGCTAGCATTCAACGAGAAAAAGCGCCCAGTTATAGGGCGCTTTTTACGATTTCATAAAGCCTTTGCGGCATCGTATCAAATGTATTCCAGCGAACGGCTTGCTCGTAGTTGTTCAGTGCGGCCGCCTTTCTTTCACCTGCATTTGATCCATAGTATTCCACCTGTTTGATCAAATCATCCTCGTCTTTGTAAAAAGCAAAGCTTGAAAAAGTAGGCGGAGGATGCAGATCCGTCAATTGAAAACTTCCAGTTGCAGCAATGTCAAATGCTCTGTTATTGAGGCTCATATTTTGAATCATGGCTTTGTTTTTGTTATACACAAAATGAGCGGGCCTATGCGGATTCAGGACAATCGCTGTTTGCTGATAGATGTCCGCCATTTGCTGAGGACTCAGCCAATTCGTTATAAGTGTGAAATCACGATATTGTCTCCGTGATTTATTTAAATGACGGTGCCATTCCTTACCTGCAACGAGAATGCGCCATTTGTTTTGCTTTAAGAGTGTATCGATGGCTTTGATGCGGTTGGGATAAGGGTAACCAACGAGCGCAATGTCATACGTACACATCTCTTGTGGCGATTCATTTTTCTGAAAAACACGTGTATTTGTCGGAATGGGAAAGTAGTGTGTATTTTCAGCGCCTAATTGTTTGTAAAAAGGCAAAATCCCTTCATCAATCGTTAAGATAAGCTGAGCATCACGTGCGCAAGCAGCTGATACATCTGCATAAAAGGGATCTTCTGTCATCCACAGAACGATCGGGATTTTTTCTTGTTTGAATTGATGAAGTACATCTTTCGGAACATGATCACCGATCATCATCAAAACAAAATCCGGAGAAAATGTCCGGATTTTGTGCATGTTAGTGGGTAGAGATTCTCTATCAATCTTTACACAAGAAAAGGGGGAATCAATGAAGCTTTCTTCTACCCATTGATCAAACATGTGATAGATTCCGCCGTAGCCAGAACTGATATAAAGAAGCTTCATGATGACCCTCTCACATTAAGATGTGAATGTAACACTTTCAACTTTATCTACATCTAATAGAGTCGTTGCTGAGCCTGTAGGTGTGACAGAGCTTTCTTGTGTAACAAATACAACACCTGTTGAAGCATCGAATGATACAAATTGAACTGGCCCAATTAAATCTCCTGAGTCAGTGACAATGCTAATGACTGTTCCTGGTGCAAGTCTTGCAAAGATCCATCTTGCTGGCTGAGATACATCGAGTGTTGTAGCAGAATCTGAAGGTGATGCCTCAGCTGCCACTTCACTTAATAAATCGTTCAATTTTTCTTCCATTTGAACTCCTCCTTCTTCGAGATTAGCTGTTAATGCATGAGTAATTGGTTTGAAAAACACTTTCAATAATTCTTTTTTTAATTCAGCACGCTTTTCGCTCATTTTTTCCCCATCCTTTCTTCATCAATTCAAACTCACCCCTATGTATATGCCGTTCATTTTTTTTGGCATAAGCAGAACGCTGATTCCTGATTCTTTTTTTCAATTAATCACTTCACACATTTTTAAAAATGTTTTCAAATGCTGAGGCTAAATGAAGTGACGCTCATACTCTAGTAAAGATTAAATGTGAAGAGAGAGGGATTATGAATGGAATTTGAACAATTATTAGATGGTTGGAACGAAGAATTACTAGAGTCGGAAGGAGTGCTTGAATTCATCTTGATTTTACTTCTTCTTCGCCTTTTAGAAGAAAGTGAGGAAGAGAATGTGTCAGACATCAAAGAATTACTTCGTCCATGGCTTGAGCTTGGCATTCCAGTGCCGCGTGTTCATTTAGTCTATGGAGATGTACTTCAAAACGTGGTTGTTGTGCAATTGTTTGATACGGTTGCGGTCTTTAAAAACGCGACAAATCAGCTAAGGGTGAGTGTTCCTTTTGTGAACATTGTCAGCTGGGGGGCTTTTTAATCTAATCAAAAAGGATAATGATCATGAAAGTATCGGTGATATTAACAAGCTACAATAAACCAGATTTCATTGATCGTGTGCTAAAGAGTATGGTAGAACAAACGTACCCGCATTGGGAGCTTTTGATTATGGATGATGGCTCAGAACAGGGCACCATTCAAAAGATCCAGCCCTATTTAAGTGATGACCGCATTCAGCTGTATTCGAACACGGTTCATCCGGCAAAACGGCTGTTAACCGCACGATATGCGACGCTTATTAATGAAGCATTAACCCGTATAACAGGTGAGCTCATTTGTTATTTAACCGATGATACCGTGTACCATAAAGATCGTTTGCTTAAAATGGTGGATGTTTTTCGGTCGAAGCCTCATATAGATATTGTGTATTCCTCGCAACGGGTCGTGCATGTTAATCAGTATTTAGTGGAAACGATGAGTTTTGTTCGAGAAGCAGATCAAATCTTAGAGCATGCGTCCTTTCAAGTGGATCATTGTTCGGTCATGCACAGAAGCCGCTTGCTTCCACTGATTCATGAAAAATACGGACAATATTGGGATGATGAGCCAAAGCACTGGCATCATGCAGATTCTGTTTTTTGGATGAGGCTGAATCATTTCGCTGCGTTTTTTCCATTAAAAGATGTACTGGATATAACGTATAAAACGCCTCATTCCTTTCATCATCAGTTTTCGAGTATGCCCTATGATTTAATTGACGGAACGGTCATTGAAAAAGAAGGGGATTATTATCAAATCGCAGGCGGAAAACTTCATGGAATTGAAAAGCGCTGGATAAATGAAAAGAACAGGCGTGCGATCCGTGTTCCGCTATTATGTGAGATGAAATATGAAATGAAAGAGAAGCTGGCAGTCCCCAATTATACGGTCGTCACCGCAGATCAGGGGAAAACGTTCTTTTATATTGAAGATCAGAAAAAAAGACGGTTTGCTTCAAAACGTGACGTGCAATATTTTCAGTTTCACCCAAAGGAGATCTATACGATTTCAAATGACCAGCTTCAGGCATTTGAGGATGGCGATATCATCAAAGTTTCTCCTGTATTCAGTCCGCCAAACAGGCGGCTGTTTAAATGGAAACAAGATGTTTATTTACTTGTGCATCATGCCTTTTGCCGTATTGATCCTGAGGTCGTGAAGCGGTTTGCTTTTTATCATCAGCCGATTAAGCTGTACCCGTCCCAATTTACGTTATTTCAGGAAGGAAAGCCGATTGTGCCGCTGTATAGGGAATCGCTGCAAGAATTCGATCTGTCACTTTATCAAACATCTGGGCGAAAGCACTCCTCATAAGGGGGGTGCTTTTTTAAATTTTTGCAGGAAGTAGAAAGGATAAAGCGAAACATGAAAAGGATAGAGAACCATTTAAAAATGATCAAGCCGCTGAAAACTCGGCAATTGATGCCAGTTTTTTGGCACTGAAAGTGAGGGGGAAAGAATGGGGAAGGTTGTCGAAAGAGCAGATTGGTTTGAATTAATTTTAGAAGCCATTGATGAAGCCATTCACGTTGTAGATGATCGAGGGATGACGATTTTTTACAATCATAATGCCGCTAAGTTTGACTGTTTACAAAAAGAAGAGGTGATTGGTAAGTACATCCTTGATGTGTATCCCTCTTTAACTGAAAAAACAAGTACGCTCATGCATGTGTTGAGAACAGGAAAGCCCATTTATCATTCACTGCAAACCTATTTGAATAAAAACGGAGAAAAAATTGAAACAGTGAACACGACATTGCCTATTATTGAAGATAACGAGTTAATAGGTGCGGTCGAAGTCGCAAAAGATGTATCAAAGCTGTCAGCCCTTTCCAATCGTCTAGGTCAAAAAAAGCGGATACATGACGCGGCTGAGGTCGAACAAATGCATGATTTTGCTTCATTTTTAACAAATGACCCGCTTTTAAAAGAAATGCTTGAAAGGGCAAAAAAAGCAGCTGCTTATCCATCATCAGTTGTTGTCTACGGAGAAACAGGGACAGGAAAAGAAGTGCTCGTTCAAGCCATTGTCCATGAATCTGACCGAAAAAACCAAGTGTTCATTCCGCAAAACTGCGCAGCACTGCCAGAATCATTACTTGAAAGTCTATTGTTTGGATCTGTCAAAGGGAGCTATACGGGCGCAATTGATCGCAAGGGACTTTTCGAGTTAGCTGATGGAGGCACGCTTTTTCTTGATGAGCTGCAAGCGATGCCGCTCACGCTTCAGACGAAATTATTACGTGTGTTAGAGGATGGCGTTGTCCGCCGCATCGGTGATGCAAAGTCCATTCAAGTGGATGTTCGGCTCATTACTGCGCTCAATATGGACCCATTCGAAGCAGTGAAAAAGCAAATTTTAAGAGAAGATTTATTTTATAGACTGCATGTGTCATCTTTTCATATTCCGCCGCTTCGTGAGAGAAAGCAAGATATCACGCTGCTATCCCGCCACTTCATTCAAACCTATCATCAGCAGTTTTCAAAAAACGTCACACGGCTTTCTGAAGAAACGGAACGATTGTTTATGGCGCACCACTGGCCTGGGAATGTTAGAGAATTAAAACATACGATAGAGCATGCTGTGTTGATGATGCCAAAGGAAGCGGAAGAGATCACCCCTCTATACCTTCCGGCTCATTTACGTGAGCAAAAGCTGGAAAAGGAAACATCTGAATCCTCCTTAAAAAATCAAGTGTCTTCATTTGAACAAACATTGATTCAAGAAGCTTTGCATCAGCATAATGGGAATATTAAAAAAACCGCCGCCGCCTTAAAAATCCCTCGACAAACGCTGCAATATAAACTAAAGAAATATGCAGATGCCGAAATGTAGGCACTGCATCCAATTGAATATGAAGGGTAAAGCTCCTTTTCTAAAGAATAGGGGCATTTTCCCATGTTGGCACATAACTTGCATAGTATAAAGTGAATGCTGATAGGGGGAATGGAAATGAATCAGAAATTGTATGAACCGGCACGTCACTGGAAGGACATTGAGCTTTGGAAAGATGTACCTGAGGAAAAGTGGAACGACTGGATTTGGCAGCTGACGCATACCGTGAAAACGCTTGAGGATTTAGAAAAAATCGTAAACTTAACAGAAGAGGAAAAAGAAGGGGTGAAGATATCCACCAAAACCATTCCACTCAACATTACACCCTACTATGCCTCACTGATGAATCCAGACGATCCAAGATGTCCAATACGTATGCAATCTGTGCCAATTGCAGAAGAGCTTCATAAAACAAAATATGATCTGGAAGACCCGCTGCATGAAGATGAGGACTCACCTGTCCCGGGGCTCACGCACCGGTATCCAGATCGCGTGCTGTTTCTTGTGACAAATCAGTGCTCGATGTACTGCCGCTATTGTACGAGAAGACGTTTTTCCGGTCAGATTGGTATGGGTGTGCCGAAAAAGCAGTTAGATGCTGCCATTGGATATATTAGAGAAACACCTGAGGTGCGGGACGTGTTAATTTCTGGCGGAGATGGGCTGTTAATCAATGATCAAGTGCTTGAATACATTTTGAAAAACTTACGTGACATTCCGCACGTTGAGATCATTCGGATTGGAACCCGCGCGCCGGTTGTCTTTCCGCAGCGTATAACAGATGAGCTGTGCGAGATTTTGAAAAAATATCACCCAGTTTGGCTGAATACTCACTTCAACACAAGTATTGAAATCACAAAAGAAGCAAAAGAAGCATGCGAACGTCTCGTGAATGCCGGTGTCCCTGTAGGGAATCAGGCCGTCATTCTTGCAGGTATTAATGACAGTGTGCCGATTATGAAGAAGCTGATGCACGACCTCGTGAAGATTCGGGTCAGACCATATTATATTTATCAATGTGATTTATCTGAGGGCATTGGCCATTTTAGAACGCCGGTATCAAAAGGGCTTGAAATCATTGAAGGTTTAAGAGGGCATACGAGCGGTTATGCAGTGCCAAGCTTTGTTGTAGATGCGCCAGGAGGCGGAGGGAAAATTGCCTTACAGCCAAATTATTTATTATCGCAAAGCCCTGACAAAGTCGTCCTTCGTAACTTTGAAGGTGTCATCACCTCTTATCCAGAACCAGAGCATTACGTCGCAGGTCAGGCAGATGCGTATTTCAATGAAATTTATGAAGAAAAACAAGAACCAGCAATTGGTATTACCGCACTATTTGAGGATGAAGCAAGATCGTTTACGCCTGAGAATTTAAATCGAATGAAACGTAGAGAAGCATATGAGACAAATCCTGAGCATGACACACTTAAAAACAAACGTGAAAAACGGGATGAATTAAAAGAGAAGAAATATCAAGCTCAGCTCAAAAAAGAACAAACCGTGAAGGAGGAGAAATAGCCTTGCTGACATGTGATTGGTGTGAGGAAAACAAAGCAAATGCTAAGCAGACAACAGTCTATTGGGAACTGATCACGGGCACACAATCAATTGAAATCATCGAAACGCCGTCCATCTCCTGCACGCACTGCGGTATGACATATCAAAAGGATGAGACGGTCAAAGAGATTGAAGATCAATTAATTTTAGTGGACCAGACAAAACTTCCAGAAAAAATCTCCTATGAAGAATTAATGAGCATGGAGCGGTTATTAAAGCGAAATTACTTTGACTTTTCTTCATAAGTTGTACCTCCGCCTATACAAGTCATCAAATTACTGTATAATATAACAACAAAATAGAGTGTCGCGGAGGGAAAAACAGGTGAAGTCGTTTTACCATTATTTAATGAAGTTCAGACATCCAAAACCGAAAGATGAAATCAGCCATTTTGCAAATGCTGCGTATGAAGATCACAGCTTTCCTAAAGCTTCCACTGATTATCATGAGCTGTGTGCTTATTTAGAATTAAATGGTGATTATCTAAGCTCAATGACAACATTTGACGAAGCGTTTGAGCAATACGAAGTAGAAGTCAAAAAAAAATAACACACAACCGCTTGTTCCATATGGGAGAAGCGGTTTTTTTATAAGAAATAAAATGGCGTTTTGCATGGTGTGGTTGCCCATGCAGAATTCCTTGCGCCGGCATACGATACGTTAAGACCAAAAGTCGGGCAAGGGGGAGACAGAATGAAGGCGAAAGCACCAAAATATCAAGTAGGGGATATTGTCGTCGTTGTCATGTACGGCACAGTCGGAACGATTACAAAAGTCCATCAAATTGACCAGCACTATTTATATGAGGTCAATCATAATGAGGTGCTTTATTTTGAAACATCACTTCAGCTTTACGATGAGTATAGCGGGGTGATTGTCGATACAGAAAAGCTGGACATTGAATATGAGTTCCTCATTGGCGATGTTGTATATGTAAAAGATTACGGAAAAGAGCTATTTAAAATCATCGGTCATCGGACTGAAATTTGGCGCTACCTTGAAGATGGCTGGGAGGATGTCATTTACGAACTTACGAGGCTGAAAGACGGAGAGTGGCTGGAAACAGAAGAGGAAGATTTAACGCTTGTCTTAAGGAAATATGAGATGGATCAGTTTGTTCATCAGCTTCTGTTTGTGCATTACGTCGGAGAAACCTCAAAAGAGTTAGAAGAAGATATGGTTCAAACGGCTCTATTGCAGCTAGAAGAGAAACAAGAAAGCGAAGCTTCACTTGAATTTCTCGCTGTATCTATAGTGGATGAGCTTCTTGATATTTATAACGATTATAAAATTCTCTACGAATTTTTCAAAGATCCAGAATATAAGGATATGATGGATTTTATTTTGGAAAGTTTACACGAACATTTTGGTTAAAGAAAGACTTGTCCTAACACGAATAAAAAATAAGGCACACAGAAAAATGCAATCACATAAAACCATCCCCTCAAGATACGGCCCATCACCTGATCAAATGTTTCTCCATCTAATATGCTTAACCATTTCATTGCCTCAAGCCCCTTTTCTTTTTGTTTACTGCATTTATATGTATGGAATGAGCCATTATGACAAACTGTAATAAAAAACAGCCGGCGTTCATACATCATAAAAAAGGAGGCGGAATGCAATGAAAGAAGCAGATTTGGTGATTGATACAGAGGAAATTGCGGAGTTCTTCTACATGGAGCTGATCAAAAGAGGGTACATACCTGCTGAGCTTGAAACATTTGAGCTGGCTGACATTACATTTGAATATATGCTGAAAAAAGCAATGATAGTTGAAGAAGAGGCGTGGTAGGCACTATACTTTGAAGAGATTCTGAAGAGAGAGGGAGGGGAATCCTTCGCGTGTACATCCTATTTCTTTTCATTTTATTTGGCGCCATTGCTGCGCTCATGGTATCTGGGGCTTGTCAAGATTTGGACAACCAGATCATCTTATGGTTTGAAAGCATCAGACTCCCTTTTTTAAATGATGTCATGTTGGCTTTGACGGACTTTGGCATCAGCGCGCTGCTCGTTCCAATCATGCTCATTTTTAGTGTGGTATTGTTTATGTATAAGCGCTACTACTCTATCATGATGCTTTTTCTATTATATCTCACAGAAAAAACAATCAATCATGAATTAAAGGGGTTGTTTGCTAGAGAGCGTCCGGCCTTTGATCACCTTGTAGGTGAAACGTATTACAGTTTTCCGAGTGGACATTCGATGAATGCAGCCACCATCTATCCTTTTATGGCTTATCTATTAGTTAAGATGATTCCAGGGCTGAAAGAAAGACATAGAATTGTCTATTTGATCACAGGACTAGGCGTCCTAGTCATTGGCATCAGCCGGATGTATATTGGCGTGCATTATTTGACAGATGTCGCTGGAGGCTTTGCGATAGGACTTGCTTTATTTCTCATTTGTAAAAAGATTGACGAAAGATTGTCTGCCATTCGACAAAAATAGAAGAAGGAAATTGACAGATCCCAGCCAATTTTATATTAAAGAGGAGGGATTTGAATGCAATTGACGTTGAGATTTTTTCAAAAGAAACCTTCAGCATTTCACTTAACCATTTATCAAACACCTGAATATGGCGCTGCAAGCGGGCATCAGCCTGTGTACCGGACAAAGATTGGCGGCAGGACACACCTTGATGTACTGGAAAAAGCATTCTCGACATTTAATGTACATGATACAGTCCCTAATGATTACAATGCGCGGTTTATCACAACAGGTGATATTGTTGTGATTGATGATAGGAAAAAGGGGAAGTGCTATTATCAGCTCTCTCCGGCAGGATGGAAACGCAGTGAACGACTAATGACGATAGGCTAAATAGATGATGAATGATGCCAGCTTGAGATCCAGCTGGTATTTTCTTTTTTAAGCTCGATCGTTTATAATAAATAGGATAAAATACATAGTAAACATAAGTGGAGGCTAAAAAATGAGTGTACATATTGGAGCTGAAAAAGGACAAATTGCAGAAACGGTATTGCTACCAGGTGATCCGCTTCGTGCGAAATATATTGCAGATACATATTTAGAAGATGTTGAGTGCTATAACGAAGTGCGCGGAATGTATGGCTATACTGGAACCTATAAAGGAAAACGTGTTTCTGTACAGGGCACTGGGATGGGCGTACCATCTATTTCAATTTATGTGAATGAACTCATTCAAAGCTATGATGTTCAAAACTTAATTCGCGTTGGATCTTGCGGAGCTATCAAAAGGGATGTCAATGTACGTGACGTCATTTTAGCCCAGACATCATCAACAGATTCACAAATGAATCGTGTGGCATTTGGACCGATTGATTATGCGCCATGCGCTGATTTTGGTCTGCTCAAGAAAGCGTACGACACTGCTGAAGCAAAAAATGTCGCTGTACGTGTTGGAAATGTATTTACAGCTGACCAATTTTACAATGAAAAACCACTTGAGCTCATGGCTCAATATGGTATCTTAGCGATCGAAATGGAGACAACCGCTCTTTATTCTCTTGCAGCAAAATTTGATCGAAAAGCGTTATCCATTTTGACAGTGAGTGATCATGTTCTAACAGGAGAAGAAACAACGGCTGAAGAGCGTCAAACAACGTTTGATGAAATGATCTTAATTGCGCTAGACTCCGTTTTATAATAGTATAAAGGGTGTGCTACAACGTAGCGCATCTTTATTTTTTTAGAAGAGCAAAAGGAAGGTATGTCATGAAGAAAAGCTACAAAATACTCTCAATCGCATCGATTCTTGGTTTGACAGCCGCACTATCAGGCTGCCAGTTGCTGGATCAAAAAAGCGGTACATCTGAATCAAACAAAACAAACGAACAAAAAAACGCAGCAAGTTCATCTCCCCAGCACAACTCAAACGATACGGCAGATTCCTCGAATCAAGAGCTGACGTTAAAGAGTGAATATTTCAATGACATCAAGGTTGTGAGCGGTCTGAAAACCATTCAAAATCCTGAAAATGTGCTAGCACTTGTCAACAAAGAATATGCATTACCAGGAACCTATAAACCTTCTGATCTCGTTGTACCAAAAGTAGAATTCTCTTTTTCGGAAGATATTGAAAAGCGATATATCCGCAAAGAAGCAGCGGAAGCGCTTGAAAAGTTATTCAAAGGTGCAAAAAAGGAAAACTTTGAGCTTGCTGCAGTATCTGGCTATCGCTCTTATGACCGTCAAAAAGTCATTTTTGATAGTGAGGTCAAATTAAAAGGCAAAGAAAAAGCACAAGAAGCAGTCGCTTTACCAGGCGAAAGTGAACATCAAACAGGTTTAGCCATGGACATTTCCTCAAAAAGTGCCGGCTTTGAGATCTCTGAAAAGTTTGGTGAAACACCAGATGGCAAATGGGTGGCTAAAAACGCCTACAAATATGGTTTTATCATCCGTTATCCAAAAGGAAAAGAAGACATTACCAAATACGAATATGAGCCGTGGCATTTGCGCTATGTGGGAAAAGAAGCTGCAAAAGCGATGCATGATCACGATTTAACATTTGAAGAATACATGAACAAAGTAAAGAAAATCTAAACAAGTAAAAGGCCTCCCAGCTATTCGGGAGGCCTTCTCTTATTCTTCTTTTAAAAAAAGAACAATCCTGCTAGTGCGAAGCCGGTAATGAACCCAAGGCCGATGCCATACGCTGCACCCCAGCCATAATATCCGCCCCAATAGCCAAAGCCAAAGCCCCCGCGAGACCCGCCGACTGGACGAATATAAACTTTGCGGTTTGTCACACGCTCAATGCGTCCGACATGTACTCTGCCATTACGATCAGTGATTCTAGCGACTTTCCCCATGTGCTGCTGACAAAGCTTGTAGTAGCGCTCCATGTTTTTCCTCCTTATGACAAACTCTTTTCACTCTTATCCTATGCGAGAGACTTCATAGAGTTTGGACAAAACATATAGGAGATTCGCTCATTTTATACGGTACATTCAAATAGAATGTGACTTAGTTGCTTTCGGTGTGCTTGAATGAGATCGTAGTGTGTTTGCAGTGTCTCGTAAAGAGAAGGCGGTATGTGTTCAGAT
The DNA here is from genome assembly GCF_049895685.1 of Bacillus sp. DC4300-2b2. NCBI lineage: Bacteria > Bacillati > Bacillota > Bacilli > Caryophanales > Bacillaceae > Bacillus > Bacillus sp. DC4300-2b2. The sequence goes on along the minus strand of NZ_JAFCSW010000003.1, from coordinate 138,893 downwards.
AATTCCATTTCTGTCGGTTCCTCCTGCACCATATGTTCATCGAATGAGAGAATCTGAATGTCACGGAAGCCTGCTGCTGTTAACTGCTCCTTCCATTCTTCAAGCGACAAGAGCGAGTGAAAACCGTAAAAATCTCGAACAATTGCCATCTCTTCACATGTAAGAGGAGCTTTTAACACAGCTTCATTTGCAATCAATTGACTGCCAGGAGCAAGGACGCGTTTGATCTCAGCAAGTGCAGCAGGCAGCTTGGTAAAGCTTAAAACAGATTCACTGATGAGTAGAGAGAACGCTTGATCTGGAAAGGGCAGCTGCTCAATGGATGCCTCTAAGGCGCGGGTTGGCAGTTCCTCCCGCTTGAATCGCAGGTTCGCCTTTTCAATCATCAATGGATGCGTATCAATGGCCTCCACCTGATAACCTATATTTCCTAAGTAGGCGGCCGTCTGTCCTGTACCGCATCCGGCATCCAGTATACGTGCATGAGGCGGCAGTTTTATATGCTCAATCATCGTTTTTGTTAACTCAATTCCGCCAGGATGGGCACCTGATACGCCAAAATAGGCAAGCATTTCTACATAATCACTCATATCATCCCTTCTTTCCTTATCCTGTTCCTCTCTAAAGATTATGCAATAAAGGAGCAAATGGCTTATCTTTTCAAATAGAAGTTGATCCTTTGGTTGACGGATGAGGCATCGTCCTTGATAATAATGAAAGGAGATAAAGGTGGTGTTTTTTTGAAAAAACAAATGAAGTTCGTGGTAGCCATTCTGGTGACTGCTGCACTGTCCTCTGCGATTACATTTGTGATCACAAAACAAGGTGCTGTCAGCGTCTCTGGAGACGAGAAGTTTAGTAAACTCATGGCTGCGTATACGAAGGTAAAGGATGAGTATTACGAAAAAACGGATGATCAAAAACTAGTAGATGGTGCGATCCAAGGAATGATTGCATCACTTGATGATCCATACTCTACATACATGGATCAGGAGGAAGCCGAAGGATTTAACAACACCATTTCTTCATCATTTGAAGGAATTGGTGCACAAGTAGAAGAGAAGGATGGACAAATTTTAATTGTCGCGCCGATTAAAGGCTCTCCTGCTGAAAAAGCTGGTTTGAAACCTCATGATCATATTTTAAAAGTGGATGGAAAAAGCACCAAAGGAATGTCGGTCAATAAAGCCGTCTCTCTCATCAGAGGAAAAAAAGGAACGGATGTCCAGCTGCATCTCAACCGTCAAGGAGTTGGCAATGTAGATGTGACCATCACAAGAGACACGATTCCACTTGAGACGGTGTATGCCAAACTCACAAAAGACAAAATAGGAGAAATCCAAATTACGTCCTTTGCTGAAACTACATCGAAAGAGCTGGATAAAGCGATTGATGACCTCGAGAAAAAAGGGGCAAAAGGTTTTGTCATTGACCTAAGAGATAATCCAGGCGGCATTATGACAGAAGCCATTGAAATGAGCAATGACTTTATCGATAAAGGGAAAGTCATTATGCAGGTTGAAGAAAAAGGGAAGAAACAAGTGTACAAGGCTGAAAAAGAACGCAAAGTCCATCAGCCGGCAGTTGTTCTTGTAAATGGCGGTTCAGCCAGTGCTGCTGAAATCATGGCGGCGGCTCTGCACCAATCTTCAGGCATTCAAATTGTGGGTGAAAAGACGTTCGGCAAAGGAACTGTTCAAAATGCGCAAAACTATAATGACGGTTCTAGTGTCAAGTTAACCATTGCAAAATGGCTGACTCCAGACGGTTCTTGGATTCACAAAAAAGGAATTGAACCACAGATCAAAGCAGCTCTTCCAAGTTATGCAAAGCTGCCGTACTTAAGCCCGAAAAAATCGTATGAGCTAAATGACAATGGAGATGAAGTCAAAGCGGCTCAAAAAATGTTCCAAGCGCTCGGCTACAAAGCAAAAGCAAACGGTGAGTACGATCAAGCATTCCAGACTATCGTCAAAAGCTTCCAAACAGACAACAATTTAAAGGCAGACGGTATTCTGACTGGAGATACAACGACCGTTCTGATGACAAAGATCCAAGATAAGTTAAAGAACAACGATACACAAATGAAAAAAGCCATTGAAGTCTTGAAAAAAGAAATGAAATAAAAAAAGCAGTCCTCATGAGGGACTGCTTTTTCTTATCTTGTGATCGCTTCTGTTTTTTCATCATCCTTTTCAAATAGATCATTCATGACAGAATTGGATGTGACCTTCTTTTGGAAGAATGGATTCAAGATCAAGATGACGACGACGTTTGCTAGTAAACCAAGAAAACCTTCATAAAGGCCGAACGTGACTTGTGAGATATTCGCTGTAAAGGTGACGATGATTCCAATGACTAACCCGGCAATCGTTGCTTCTCTCGATTGTTTTTTCCAGAACAAGCTGATGGCAATAGCTGGGAATATTTGGACCATTCCTGAAACACCAATGAGCTGAAGTGTGACAAGTGCAGTTGGGAACAGCATCCCGAATAAAAGAGCGAGCCCGATGACGATAAACACCATCGAACGTGTAATGATGGTCAATCTTTTAGGTGACACATTCGGATGAATTAAGTCACGGTATAAATTATTGGCAAATAAATTCGATGCGCCAATTGCCATGATGGAGCATGGAATGAGGGAAGCCAGTGCAATCGTTGAATAAGCGAGCCCCTGCATCACGCCGCCATATGATGTTTGAATTAAATGAAGAAGAGCAAATCTTGGATTTGTATCTTCTGGTAAGACTAAAAAGGCAATAAATCCAAGGAAGATGACCAAAATCAATACAATATTATAAAGAGGCAAAAACATGCTGTTTTTACGGATGGCATCTGCGCTTTTGGCTGTAAAAACCCCAGTTGCCGCGTGTGCCCACATAAACAAAGCAAGGGCAGAAACGCCTGAAGCAGTAATGAACCATAAAATCCCCTTAGGGCCGCCTTCAGGGATCGTGAGAAGCTGAGGCGCTTCTTTGGCTAACGTGTTCATCATCGGTGTCCAGCCGTTAAAATGAATAATTGGCAGTGAAACCACCATAAACAGCATGATCACCCAAACGAGAATATCCTTAATAATGGCTGTATATGTAGGACCTTTAATACCACTGAAAAATGTATAAAGTGCGACTAAAATAAATGAAATGATAACAACTGCATTGACATTAATATAATTCGTTCCAGCGACAGTTAACGTATCTTGAATCCCGCTCAGCTGAAGACAAATATAAGGAATCAGCATAAGTACCCCAACAATCGCAATCAAACTAGATAACAGCTTGCTGTCAAACCGCTCACGTGCATAATCGGCAAGTGTTGTAAGGTTGTGACTTTTCGCTACCGTCCATAGTTTCGGTAAAAAGAAATAAGCAATAAAATAAGCTAGGACTGAATACGGAATAGCGAAAAAAGCGACGCTTCCAGCTGTATAAGCTGTACTTGTAAGCCCTAAAAAGGTATAAGCTGTATATAAGTCTGCGCCAACGAGGAACCAGACAAGCAGTCCGCCAAATTTTCTCCCGCCGACAGACCATTCTTCTACTGACTGTCTTGATGATTTGTCACGACCAGCGGCAAAACCGATGACCACGACGATGAAAATAATACTTGCAGTAATCAATAAAGCTGTTAAATTTCCTTGCATTAGTCAGTTCCTCCATTTGAATGTTGCATCTTATAAATGATAAATGTGCAAATTGGTGTGAGTACAATCCATAGTAAGAGCCAGAAGTGGAAAAAGGGCAGGCCGATGACAAATGGATGAATGCGATTCGCAAATGGCAGTAATGCGAGCTGTCCAATGAATGGAATCGCGATAAGTAGTGCCAGCATCAATTTTTTGTTCATGATTTCCTCCTGAATATTTTGTAATTTCATAATAATAGCAGTTGTCAGATTAGATCACAAGACCATTTTCAGAAAAAACAATCATATTGGTGAATATCATACTAATATAACGCTTTCATTCTTAAAAAGGAGAAAGAGTGAAGATGTAAAGAGGGAGGAAGGTGAAAGAAAGTATGTAAAAATAATATTTAAAGCAAATAAAAAAGCCTCAGCATAAAAGCTGAGACCTTGCCAATTTTTAAAGGAAATCAGATACTTCTTCGATGTCGAAACGATTGCTTTTATGAGCTTCTTTTGCTGCTTTACCAACTGAAATCAGCATCACTGGGTCGTAGCGGCCGCTGACATTGAATTCCTTGATGTATGCTTCTTTACTGAAGCCACCCATTGCACACGTATCATAGCCCATTGCTTTTGCCGCAATCATTAATTGCATAGCAGCTAATGAAGCATTTGAATACGCTGCTTCTCGTGCATATTGCTCGCTTTGGTATGCGCCATTGATTTGAGTCATCAATGTTTCTTTAATGTCTTCAGTAATAAAGCCTTGTTCAGCCAGCTCACTGTAGATTTTTTCGCCATTTTGGTTAGCTTCAAGGTCACCTAGAACTGCAATAACAGCTGATGCTTGTGATACTTGCTTTTGGTTGTACGCAATTGGAAGTAACTTCGCTTTTGCTTCAGCACTATGGAACACAGTGAAGTGCCAATGTTGAAGGTTCCAAGCAGATGGTGCTTTTGTTGTGATTTCAAGTAGCTCTGTTAACTCTTCTTTTGTCATTTCATGAGTAGTATCATACTCTTTTACTGAAGCTCTTTGTTTTAAGATGTCAATCGTTTTTTGATCGGTCGCCATATGGATATTTCCTCCCGTTTTTGCAAATAGTATGGTACAATAACTAAAAAGTGAGAAACTTACTTATTGTAACTAGACATATTTTAAATTGTACACCGTTAGTTTGTCAAACAATCATGAAAAGAAAGGCTGAAATTTATGGAATTCCAATTATGTCCACACATTCAGCAAGCTTTTTTACTCCTAGGCAAAAGGTGGAATGGGCTTATTATACATGTATTGCTTGATGGTCCAAAGCGTTTTAAAGACCTCACAGACACGATACCGTCTATTAGTCAAAAAATGCTTGCAGAGCGTTTAAAAGAGCTCGAGCAAGAAGGAATTATAGAGAGGACTGTCCTGCCTGAGACGCCTGTCAAAGTCATTTACAGTTTAACTGAAAAAGGGAATGCGTTACATGATGTGTTTCATGAGGTATCTCGGTGGGCAGGGGAGTATACAGACACTCACGACAAAAAGGAGCAAGCCTAGTTTCAGGTTTGCCCAAACATTTTAACTCCTGATGAATATGCTGATGTTAGGCACATGACAAAGGAGGAGAAATGCATGTACCCTCATACTCCGTATTTTCGAGGCGGCGCCCCTGGCATTCCGCCATATGAATCCAGAGTCCCTTTGTTTTTTGGTTTTGGCGCTCCTTTGGTCGGCGGACTGCTTGGCGGATTTCTAGGAAGTGCGATTTTTAATTATCCCCGCCCATATTACCCCCCGCCACCACCGCCTGCTCCACCACCTTATGGCGGCGGATATCCACCATATTATTAAGAGAAAAGAGTAAGCCTGCTTCCATTCCAAAGCAGGCTTTTTATAATGGAATATCAATTTCAGAAATTCCTGGATCATCATGCTTTAAAAACATAATTTCCAATATACCATCTTGATACGACGCCTTCGTTCCTTTTCGCTTCACAGCAGCAGGGAGGACGACTTTCTTCTGCGCCCCTTCTTCAGGAAAATGATCAATAAACAGCAGATTGGCTGTATGTTTGATTTTGACTTTTTCTGTGTTTGGACGAGCAAGTTCAATTTTGACAAACACATGATCAGTCGTCTCGAACACTTCGACTTCTGGCTCTTTTTCCTTTTGGACGTCAGTTTCTCTCGTTTTTTGATTTTGAGAAAGGGGGTCCTGAAATGGGAACTGAGCAGGATAATTGGAGCCGAATACACTTTCCATGACTTGATTGACATACTGCTCAACGTCTTTAGGATCTGAATTCTTTAAGGCTTCTTTTGAGAACTGCTTTTGAAAAGGGAATAATCGGTTCCAGTCGAACATGCGAATCATCCTTTCTAAATGCCCTGAATTAGTATATGCCCATTCGCCAGCGTGCGTGCTATAATATACGTTAGATTTAGAAAGGGATGGTTACATTGAACGAACAGCATTCAAAAGGTGTTCTCTACACGGCAGCATCTTTTACACTCTGGGGTTTATTCCCGTTATATTGGAAGCTGATGGAGCATATTTCGTCAGGCGAAATTTTAGCGCACAGAATTGTATGGTCATTTGTGTTTATGTGCGGTATTCTTTTGTATTTAAAACAAGTCCGCCCAGCGATGCAGACAGTAAAAGGTCTCATACTAGATGGTAAAGCATTTTTTTCATTACTTTTATCTGCTATTTTAATTTCGGTCAACTGGTATGTATATATTTGGGCAGTCAATCATGGTCTTATGCTAGAAGCAAGTTTAGGGTACTATATTAATCCGCTTGTATCCGTTCTATTAGGGATTATTTTCTTAAAAGAACGACTAAATAAATGGCAAACCATTGCCATCCTTATTGCCGCATTTGGGGTGATCCTTTCAACAGTTCAATACGGGTCATTTCCTGTCGTTGCTTTCTTATTAGCCTTTAGCTTCGGTTTTTATGGTCTGATTAAAAAAAGGATGAGCTTCACGAGCGCGATTGGTTTGACAATTGAAACGCTGCTTCTCGCACCGGCTGCACTCGTGTACTTATTATTTTTCTTAAAAGAACCTGTTGTGACTATGAATCCTAACAGCTTCGGGTCGCTCGGTCTCTTATTTTTTGCAGGGGTATTTACAGCCGTGCCGCTTCTTTTATTCTCAGAAGGCGCAAAAAGAATTCCTCTTTATCAAGTGGGCATTTTGCAATACATTGCACCGACAATCACGCTGTTTTTAGGGCTGTTTGTTTATCACGAACACTTATCTGCAGCTAAAATTGTGACGTTTCTTTGTATTTGGGTGGCGATTTTACTGTTTACCACCTCTCAATTACGCATGAAAAAAACAGCGAATTCTCATTAAGCCAAACGAGCAGTTTGCTTTTTTTTGCAGGCGGATCATGTCATAATAAGTTGTTACCAAAACTGTAGAGGTGATCATATGTCGTCAGCTCATGAGCTTGCAGCCGCCTATCAATCTTTATGGAAAAATCGTCAGCTTGATGTTGATGATATGCCTTCTTTACACGAGTCCATATGTGATGATTTACTTGATGCACGAACTCATCCGCGGGCGAGGAAATCATTACATCAAAAGTATGTGCTTGCTGTGGAGAGAATTTTAGAAAGTGAGCTTAAGCATGATCATCAGCTACAACTGATCAGCTTACATACAAAAAAGCTGCGAGAATTAATTCAAAATGAAGGAAGGAACCACTCATGAAACCAATTCAAACGGAAGATGTCACAGCACATCTTGAATCGTTTTTAAATCGTCCAGTCTTCGTTCATCTTGAAACGACAACTGGTTCTTATTCAGCTCATGTAAACGAACAAAATATGACGGTTGTGGCGTATATCCGCAACGCGAAAGTCGTCTATTCACAGGCGAAAATAAAAGGACAAGGTCCATACCGTGTTGGAATGAAAACAGAAGATGGCTGGATTTACGCAGAAGGATTAACCGATTATGTGTTTGATGACCAAGGCCGCCTGCTTTTAGCTGGGCACTTGCCAGACGGGAAACTAGCGATCTCATTACAAATTAGTGAAACACCATTTCAGGTGTAGAAGAAAGGGTGACGAGTCATGAACGAACATGTACTAGTGATGCTGCCTCACCCCGATGATGAATCCTTTGGGGTTGCAGGTCTCATTGCACACAGCAGAAAACGCGGAATTCCCGTCACGTATGCATGCGGGACACTTGGAGAAATGGGCAGAAATATGGGCAGCCCAACATATGCTAACCGTGAAACTCTTCCTGAATTAAGAAAACAGGAATTAATCAATGCCTGCAAAGAAATGGATATCACAGACTTACGTATGCTTGGCTTGCGTGATAAAACATTGGAATTTGAAGACGACGAGTATTTGGCAGATGTGATGGAATCCATCATTGATGAAGTCAAACCGACGCTCATTGTGACGTTTTATCCAGGACACGGTGTGCACCCTGATCATGATGCGACAGGCGAAGCTGTGATTCGTGCTCTATACCGCAAGAAAAAAGAAGACCGCCCTGTCACATACTGCATGGCCATTACCAAAAATAGAGAAGAAGTGCTTGGAAATGCGGATATTGTGATTGATATTACAGATGTTGCAGATATCAAATTAAATGCACTGAGAGCGCATAGAACGCAAACAGAAGGCATGCTGAGAGAACTTGAACAAAAACTAAAAAATAAAGAACCAGTCGTCCAAAAATGGTTTGATGAAGAAATTTTCTGGACGTACCAATGGAATGATTAAACACAAAAGCAGCTGACATAAATCAGCTGCTTTTGTGTTGTATTTAGTGGTTCGATACATATCGAAGTTGACGTTTTTGAATCAATCTAAGACGGATAAAGAGGACGATGGCACCTGCGGCAAGCCCGGCAATCAGCCCAATCCAATAACCAAACGCACCAAAGGAGGTATATGTGCCAATGAGGTAACCGGCAGGAAGACCGATGACCCAGTAAGAGACAAAAGCAGCAATCAGCGTATAATTCACGTCTTTATAGCCGCGCAGAGCCCCTTGAATGGGTGCAGCAATCGCATCTGACAGCTGGAAGAAGATCGCGTAAATCAAAAAGTGCTGTGTCATTTGTAAAACAGCTGATTCAGCTGTATATAAACCAGCGATCTCTGGTCTGAATAACAAAATAAGTGCGGCCGTACATAATGAGAATAATACCGCCGTACCAATGCCGATATAGCTGTAGCTTTGCGCGTCTTTATATCTCTTAGCCCCCGCTTCAAACCCAACAACGATCGTTAAAGCCATAGAGATACTAAGCGGTAAAATATAAAGAATAGAAGCAAAGTTCATCGCTGCTTGGTGACTGGCGATTGTAATGGTATCAAAGTGACCCATTAAAAGCGTCACTGCTGCAAAGATACTCGTTTCAAAAAAGATCGCAAACCCGATAGGAAGGCCAATTTTCAGTATTTGCCCTATACGGGAAATATTCATTCGAGGCAGTTTTTGAAACAAACGAAAAGAGGCAAATGGTTCTGCTTTAATGACGATACAAATACTCATGATGAAAATCGCCCAATACGTCATTGCAGATGCAAGACCGGCACCCGCACCGCCAAGCTTTGGAAAGCCAAAATTCCCAAAAATAAATACGTAATTTAAAACAAAGTTAATAGGAAGTGCTGTAAGCGTGATGAACATCGTCACACGTGTTTTTCCTAGCGCATCAATAAATGACCTTAGCACCGAATAACCAAACAGCGGGATGATGCCAAACGCAAGAAAGCTGAGAAAATGCCGGGCAATATCCTCTACAGATTGCTCGAGTCCAAGTCCTCCGAGTATATAAGGAACGCTGATCGTACCAATGACAATCACAGCGATACTTAAAAGAAAGGACAAATAGATCGCCTGAAAGACAGCCCGGGGAACATCTTCTTTATGCCCAGCGCCCATCAGCTGAGCCACAATTGGTGTAACGGCCATCAAAATACCGGCAAGTCCTGTATAAACAGGTGTCCAAATACTAGAACCGATCGCAACACCCGCAAGGTCTTCTGCACTCACTTTTCCAGACATCACCGTATCTAAAAAGGTAATAAGTGAAAGACCTGCTTGGGTGATTAAAATCGGGATCAAAATGGTTAAAAATAGTGTCAGCTTTGCTCGAATGCTATTCGTTTCTCTCATTATAAGTTCCTCTCTGAACAGAAATAACGAGAGGAATTATATCATGCTATGTAAAAAAATCAATTCTCCGTCGGATTATTTTTCTTAGATGGCTTCGTTTTTTTAAACATTTGGGCATAAATAAATGAAAGACTGACAACACCTAAAATGCTGCAAGCATATTGGATGATTTTCTGAATGGTCATATTAAGCTCACCTCCATACAAATAGAATGTGCACAATTTGCTATTTTATAACAACAAGCGAAAGAAGGAGGGAAAAGGTCAGATGATCCATCGGACGAACGAAGAAGTCATATTTAAAGCCGGAATGAGAACACATTTGATGAACATTATGAAGGATGCAAGTGACATCATTGATTCTCTTGATGAAACAGAGCAGTGCTTACTTTGTGATCTCGAATCATTGCATGAGCAGTTTAATGAAATGCATGCAGAGGCTTCGTCGTTTTATTTACAAGCGTATATGGAAGAATTCACACCAGGATTTGCTCAATTTTCTTTAGCCATTGAGCATTTATCAAAACAAAAGCATGGCGCACTCATTGTGATCCAAAGAAGGGATGAGGTTGAAGATTTTATTCAAAAAGGGACAAACCTTCATGCGAAAATTAGTGCTTCCTTAATAGAAAGCATTTTTTACCCGGGAAATCCACTTCATGATGGTGCTCTTTTAGTCAAAGAAAATACACTTGTTTCTGCTGCAAATGTGCTGCCGCTTACATCAAAAAAAGTGAGTCCTTCGCTTGGCACAAGGCACAGGGCAGCGATCGGACTATCTGGTATGACAGATGCACTTGTTCTTGTCGTATCAGAAGAAACGGGAAAAATGTCGTTTGCGAAAGAAGGCGTGCTTTATCCGCTTACCGTAAAAGATCCGGAAATAAGAAAATAAAAACGAACACTGCATTCTTCATTTGGAAGGATGCTTTTTTATTTGCGGAGAAAAAACAGCCAATTAAGTAAAAAGTCATTTGATACAGAAAAATTTGTCATGTAGAATAGAACTATGAAACTAGCAGCGTGCTTGTTTTGACAAATTTCTAAACGTCAACTTAAAAATTCCTTAAAAAATGTTTATAAATACAACAAACAGCCGATAGAAACGATATGGCTTTGTTTTTTAGCATTTTGAGTTGGCTGCTTTAGCCTATTTGTTATTGCCCAACGTCTTCATGTCGAGTAATATAATAGAAATAAAGATAAAATAGTGCAAGAGAAGCAGAACCATTAAATGCTAAACTCGAAACTAGTACATAAGTCTTAATGAACAAAAATACGAAAGGCGGAGATTCCTCTATGAAGAAAAAAGTAGTAACCGGCCTCACAGTTTCAGCGATCGCTGGCTCAGCTGTGTTTGCTGCACCGGCAGAAGCACAGACGATCAAGGTGAAAAGCGGTGACTCACTTTGGAAGATTGCCGAACAGTACAATACAAGTATTTCGGAGCTTCAATCTCTTAATCAATTAAAAACGACAATGATTTTTGCAGGACAAAGCTTGGAAATTCCTGGCGAAAAAAGCAAGAAATCCAGTTCATCAACAGGGTCAAAAGCAAAGAAATCAAGTGCTTCAACGACTTCCAGCTACACTGTAAAGCTTGGAGATTCTTTATGGCTCATTGCAAAAAATCATAAAATGTCAGTTGCGAGCTTAAAAAGCCTAAACAGCTTAAACAGTGACTTGATTCGTCCTGGTCAAAAGCTAAAGGTATCTGGCAGTACGAAGACGAGCGGAAGCCAGTCTTCAAATTCAAACTCATCTTCAAATTCCAGCTCAAGCAATAAGACTACGAACTCAAATAGTTCATCGTCTTCAAGTACATACAAGGTCAAATTAGGGGATTCACTTTGGAAAATTGCGAATTCGCTAAATATGTCGATTGGTGAAATCAAAACATTGAACGGATTAAAATCTGATATGATTTATCCGAATCAAGTATTGAAAGTAAAAGGGAAGGCTGCATCAAAACCAAGTCAGTCAAAACCTACTAAACCAAGCAATTCAAACAGTAACCAGTCTTCTAGCGGGAAAACAACATCTTATACTGTAAAATCAGGCGATTCGTTATGGAAAATTGCGAATCAGTTCAAAGTACAGGTTCAATCCATCCGTACAGCCAACAGCTTGAAAAGCGATGTGCTTAGAATTGGACAAGTATTAAAAATTAATGGTGCAGCTTCCGGCTCAACTGGATCGAACGGATCTACGTCTAACGGTTCAACAACTCCGGTCAACAATAACAAAAACGATGTACCAATGAACGCAAAGATCACGACAATGATCCAAGAAGGGAAAAAGCTGACAGGCGTTCCTTACAGATGGGGCGGTAATACTCCAGCAGGATTTGACTGCAGCGGCTTTGTTTACTATCTCATTAACAAAGTTTCATCTGTATCTAGACTAAGCACAGCAGGCTACTGGAATATGATGACTTCTGTTAGCACACCACAAGTTGGAGATTTTGTTTATTTTACAACGTATAAAGCGGGCCCTTCTCATATGGGACTATACCTTGGCGGGGGAGATTTCCTTCATGCAAGTGACAATGGAGTAGGGATCTCGAACTTAAGCAACCCATATTGGAAAAAAGCCTACTTAGGTGCAAAACGTTTCTTCTAAAAAAGCCGATTTTCGGCTTTTTTTGTTTGCCCGCTGCTGTGATTGTCCATACTGATAACAAAAGGGGGCAGTCATAATTGAAAAAGTCAGTGTGGATGATCATGATATGTTTGGTCTTTGCTGCGTCAGCATGTCATGCACCTCCGAAAAAAGAAATGACAGAAGAAACAAGCGAAGTTGCCGCACCTAAACAATCACCAGTCACGACGTCACTCATAAACGAAAGCGGGCAAAAAATAGGAAGTATTGAAATCAGAGAATCCTCAGAAAATGGGCTGGATCTGCATGTAAAAGCGAAAGGGCTGCCGCCAGGTCCTCACGGTTTTCACATTCATGAAACAGGAATATGTGAAACGCCAGATTTTGAAACGGCAGGAGCTCACTTTAATCCAACCCATAGAGAGCATGGTTTTGACAATCCAAAAGGGCATCATGCTGGAGATATGCCTAATTTAGAGGTAGGGGCAGATGGACAAATTGATGTTGTCGTGAACGTACCAGATGTGACATTAAAGGGAGGCCCAAATCAATTAATCGATCAAAATGGGCGAAGCTTTATCATTCATGCAGAAGCAGATGATTATTTAAGTAACCCTTCTGGAAACTCAGGGAAACGCATCGCTTGCGGAGCGATCACAAAAGAAATGGTGAAATAACAGAAGTCTAACCTTTATGTATTGAGTGCATAAAGGTTTTTTTAGTATACTTGGTGAGGAAAATGATCGAAGAGAGGAATTAATCATACATGTTTAACGAACAATCACTCCCAGAAGAAATTCAAGCAATGATTGAAGCAAAAGCAAAAGTGCTGGAAGAAGAATTTCGTCCACTTATTGGAACAGGCGGCTATGAATCACAGGATACTTCTATCATTCAAGATGCCATGATTGCATTAGCACTAGGAAAAAACGTTCTTTTAAAGGGGCCGACCGGCTCAGGTAAAACAAAACTAGCAGAAACATTATCCGCTTTCTTTCAGCAGCCGATGCACAGTGTGAACTGCTCGGTTGATCTTGATGCTGAAAGCTTGATTGGCTATAAAACCATTCACAATGATGGTCAGGTGGCTTCGATTGAATTCATTGAAGGACCTGTGACAAAAGCAATGAAAAAAGGCCATCTTTTATATATTGATGAAATCAACATGGCAAAGCCAGAAACACTGCCTATTTTAAATGGTGTACTCGACTACAGAAAAATGATGACAAACCCATTTACAGGTGAGGTTGTTCGAGCAGAAGAAGGCTTTGGCGTCATTGCGGCAATCAATGAAGGGTATGTAGGTACAGTGCCTCTAAATGAAGCGTTAAAAAACCGCTTTGTTGTCATTGACGTTCCATATATCGGCGGCGGTATCCTGAAAGATGTGCTGCAATCTCAATCTGTTTTAAAGGATGAGCGGTTAATTGATCAATTCGTTCAGCTCTCATCAGACCTCATTACACAAGCTCATAACGGTCAGGTGAGTGAAGAAGCAGCATCCATCCGCGCGCTCCTAGATACTTGTGATCTTGCGCAATACATCCCGCCGCTTCGTGCCGTTGAACGAGGGATTGTTGAAAAGCTGGAAGATGACCGGGAAAAAGCAGCGGTAAGAAATATCGCCCAAACATTATTCGAGTGAGGTTCTGACTTTTGAAATTCATCAAATTTAATGACAGCAGAATCGATTCATTTCTATTTATGGAATTAACGGATTTAGCCAAAACGTTAGCAAAAAGTGATGATGTCGAGCTTGAATACGGTGTGCAGTCCTACTATGAACCGTTTGAAAAGAAAATTTTCATCAGTCATTTTTGGGATGATCGTAAACAAGAAGATATGCTAGCAGGGCTGAAAAGTGATGTGTTCCTTCGTGCAGTAGGGACCGTTTATAGTGATCTTACTGTATTTCAGGAGATCATTCACTATGCCCATACATTATCCATTCCTGATATATGTAAACAATTGTTTATGCTGTTTGAAGATATCCGGATTGAAGAGCGGATTAAATATGGCCGCCCAGGAACAAAAAAGGTATTTAAACGAAGAAGAGAACTGTACAGGCGTCACTTTAAGACACAATTAACAATTAACCAAGAACGAAGCATTTTAACAGATGCACTCTTTTGTGCGATTTATGTGAAACTGACAGCTGATTCCCCGCTCGAAGAGATTCCGCCTCTTCATGAGCAGATCAACCCGATGATTCCGTTTATTGAGTCAAGTCTTGAACGTGTGTATGATGCGGGTTCAACAGCAGACATCGCAGCTATTGTCAAACAATTGATGGAAGGCTTCGATGAACTGCTTGAAAAGGACATGCTGAATACGTACTTTTTCTTCCCTGAATTGGACTATGAACAAGCGGCAAAAGAACCACTGTTCCATGACTTAAAAAGAAAACCTAAATTAAGTGAGGACATTAAAGTCGACCGGGAAAAAGAAGGCGATGAAGACATTCACCAAGAGTACATGGAAGTGTGGCATCGAGAAACCGAAGCGCCATCAAAAAGCTTCCTTCAATTTGATTTAGAGCACGGCGGTAAAAGTGATCTTGGTAAGGATGCAGCAAGAGAAGGCGATGACGGAGATCAGGCACTCGGAACTGTCCAAGGCTCTGCAAAGCAAACTCACCGAAAAGATTATTCAAAGCTTGAGGCGCTGGAAGAGGCTGAAGGTGAAGAAAGCGGAGCAGATGGTCATGAGAATGGAAAAGAGAACAAATATGCGTTTCCAGTCATGATTTCACCAGATCCGCCTATGCCAGAACAAATCGATGTATACAAGCAGCATGCGAAGGAAATTGAACCTTACCAAAAACGCTTAAAACAAATGATCCAAAAAACTCTTGAACATAAAAAATCATGGCCTAAAACGGACCTTCATGCAGGTCGTCTCAGCAAAAAGCTGATTCGCTACTTTACAGAGTCTAATCCGCGTCTTTTCTATAAAAAACAAGCACCGTCTTCTCAGATTGATGCTGTTTTCACCTTATTAGTAGACTGTTCAGCGAGCATGTTTGACAAGATGGACGAGACGAAAAAAGGCATTGTTCTATTTCATGAAGCGTTAAAATCCGTACAAGTCCCACATCAAATTGTTGGGTTTTGGGAAGATACAAACGACGCAACAGAAACAAGTCAGCCAAACTACTTCAACACAGTCGTGTCGTTCAAAGATTCTTTATTTGATGCAGGACCTTCTATTATGTCTCTTGAGCCAGAAGAGGATAACCGGGATGGTTATGCAATCCGTCAAATGACAAAGATGATTTTAAAGCGAAGAGAAGAGCAAAAGTTTCTGATTGTCTTTTCAGACGGAGAGCCAGCTGCGTTCAGCTACGAACAAAATGGGATTGTCGACACGCATGAAGCAGTTCTTGAAGCGAGGAAAAAGGGCATTGAGGTGATCAATGTGTTTTTATCCAATTCGCCGATAGAGGAAGCACAGATAAAAACCATTCAAGATATGTATGGCAAGTTCAGCATTTTTGTACCAGATGTCGATACATTGCCAGATGTTTTATATCCATTACTGAAGAAACTGCTGCATAAAAGCATTGGGGCATAAGGTTTTGCCCCTTTCTTCAAATTATTTTTCGGAATGATTTAAATTTTTTGTTTTTCTGTGAATTTTTTATCTTTAATTGAACAAAGAATGTAGAAAGTAATCCAAAACAGTGGTAGAATATTATTGGAAGCGTTTTATTACATAAATTTGGTCATTGTGTTCTGGAAGTTATATCGAGATAGTGTTCAATCACTTGATGATCAAAGTTGGGGGTAGTGTTCAAAATGTTTCAAAATGATGTGAAACAACCGTTGAGTTGGGAAGAATTTCATGGTCCGAACCTCGGCTATGTGCTCGAGCTCTACGATCAGTATGTCCAGGATCCTACTAGTGTTGATGAAGATCTAAGAGGCATATTTGATGAACTTGGTGCACCACCGAGTGAAATGAAGGAGGAAATTGGGAAAAAAGAAAATAGCGTAGTTACTTCTGAACAAATCCAAAAGATAGCATCAGTCGTTAAACTGGCAGAAGACATCAGAACGTATGGCCATTTAAATGCTTCCGTCAATCCTCTTCGTAAAGAAAAGGAATTACAAGAACTGTTTCCTTTAAAGGAGTACGGTTTAAAAGAAGAAGATGTCAAGAATATTCCGATATCTATTATTAGTCCGGATGCACCAAAACACATTTCAAACGGCATAGAAGCCATTAACCATTTGAGAAATACGTATAAGCGTACTATTTCATTTGAGTTTGATCACGTGCATGACTTTGAAGAGCGAAACTGGCTCTCAAAATCAATCGAGTCTGGTGAATTATTTAAGAAAAAACCAGCTGATAAACTAGTTTCTGTATTCAAGAGATTAACAGAAGTTGAGCAGTTCGAGCAGTTTCTTCATAAAACATTTGTTGGGCAAAAGCGCTTTTCTATAGAAGGTTTAGACGCACTTGTCCCAGTACTTGATGAAATTATTTCAGAGTCCGTTACACAAGGGACTTCAAATATTAACATTGGAATGGCACACAGAGGCCGTTTAAATGTATTAGCACATGTGTTAGGGAAGCCATATGAGATTATTTTCTCAGAATTCCAGCATGCGCCAAATAAAGAGCTTGTTCCATCAGAAGGCTCTATCGGCATCAGCTATGGATGGACGGGGGATGTTAAGTACCATCTTGGAGCTGACCGTCAAATTAAAGACGAAGATACAAAGAGTGCGAGAGTCACGCTTGCTAATAACCCAAGTCACTTGGAGTTCATTGATCCAATCATTGAAGGAAGCACGCGTGCCGCTCAGGAATCACGTACTCAAAAAGGCTATCCAGTTCAAGACGTTGAAAAAGCGTTAGCCATCTTAATTCATGGGGATGCAGCATTCCCTGGAGAAGGAATTGTGGCAGAAACATTAAATTTAAGTCAACTTGTAGGCTATCAAGTGGGCGGAACCATCCATATTATTGCCAACAATATGATCGGGTTTACAACGGAAAGCAATGAATCTCGCTCGACGAAATATGCGAGTGACCTTGCAAAAGGATTTGAGATTCCTATTGTTCACGTCAATGCAGATGATCCAGAAGCGTGTTTAGCGGCTGTTCAGCTAGCTGTAGAATACCGCAAACGTTTCAAGAAGGATTTCCTTATTGACTTGATTGGCTACCGCAGATATGGTCATAACGAAATGGATGAGCCTTCTACAACTCAGCCAATGCTGTACGATGCGGTCAGAAAGCACAAAACGGTCAAGAATATCTTTGCAGATAAACTTGTCTCAGAAGGTCTTTTGACAAAAGAGCAGCGTGAAGAAATCGAGCAGGCTGTGACGGCAAAAATAGAAGAAGCTTATAAAAAGGTGCCTTCAAAGAAAGAGCACACGATTCAAGAAATCGAACTGCCAGAGCCTGTATCAAACGGCTTCCCAGCAGTGGATACATCAGTAGAATTTGATGTATTGCGAAAGCTGAATGAAGAATTGATCAGCTGGCCGAATGATTTCCAAGTATTTGGTAAGCTGAAACGGATCCTTGAAAAACGTGCAAAAGTGTTTACAGATGACCGTAAAGTAGAATGGTCACTTGGTGAAGCACTCGCATTTGCATCTATACTAAAAGACGGTACGCCAATTCGAATGACCGGACAGGATTCAGAGCGTGGTACTTTCGCTCAAAGAAACCTTGTTCTTCACGACAGTCAAACGGGAGATGAATTTATTGCTCTTCATGAACTGAGTGATGCAAATGCATCGTTTACTGTTCATAACAGTCCACTGTCAGAAGGCTCAGTCATCGGATTTGAATATGGTTATAATGTCTATTCTCCTGAAACGTTAGTGATTTGGGAAGCTCAATTCGGAGACTTCGCAAATGCGGCTCAAGTGTATTTCGATCAATTTATCTCAGCTGGCCGTGCAAAATGGGGACAAAAATCAGGTTTAGTGATGCTGCTGCCTCATGGATATGAAGGACAAGGTCCTGAGCATTCAAGTGGAAGAACAGAGCGCTTCCTGCAATCAGCTGCTGAGAATAACTGGACAGTTGCGAATCTGACAAGTGCAGCGCAATATTTCCATATTCTTAGAAGACAGGCGAAAATGCTGCTTCGTGAAGAGATTCGTCCGCTTGTCATTATGACACCGAAGAGTCTGCTTCGTAACCCGAACACATTGTCTGAAGTCCAAGAATTAACGGATGGACAGTTCCGTCCAGTTCTTGAACAGCCAGGTCTTGTACATGATCACGAAAAAGTATCACGTCTCGTGCTTTCTAGCGGGAAGGTATCCATTGATATTAGTGATCGTTTTACTCAAATGGAAGAGCCGAAAGATTGGCTTCACGTTGCAAGAGTGGAACAGCTATATCCGTTCCCAGCCAAAGATATTAAAGGAATTTTAACAAAGCTGACAAACTTAGAAGAAATCGTATGGGTGCAAGAAGAACCGCAAAATATGGGAGCTTGGGGATACATTGAGCCATATTTACGTGAAATTGCTCCTGAAAAAGTAAAAGTACGTTACATCGGCCGAAGAAGACGCTCAAGTACGGCTGAGGGTGATCCAACTGTGCATAAAAAAGAACAAGAACGAATTGTATCTGATAGCTTGACTCGCAAAAACTAAGGGGGAAATGAAAAATGGCGGAAATTAAAGTACCTGAATTAGCGGAATCAATCTCGGAAGGAACGATTGCTCAATGGCTAAAGCAGCCGGGCGATTATGTGGAGCAGGGGGAGTACCTGCTGGAACTCGAAACAGATAAAGTCAATGTCGAACTGACTGCTGAAGAATCTGGTGTATTAAAAGAAGTGCTCAAAGATTCTGGTGACACTGTACAAGTTGGAGAGGTCATCGGAACGATTGCAGCAGGTGAAGCTGGCGGAAGCGAGTCCGCAGCTCCAGCACCTGAGCAAGCTTCTGCACCAGCTTCGAAAGAAGAACCGGCAGCTGCTCAAAAAGAAGAAGCAGTGAAAGAAGAGCCGAAAGCTGGTAATGGCAGAACCATCGCTTCTCCTGCAGCTAGAAAACTAGCGAGAGAGAAGGGATTAGACTTATCTGAGATTCCAACCGTAGATCCGCTGGGCAGGGTACGAAAGCAGGATGTCGCTTCTTATCAAAAGAATGAAGCACCTGCAAGTGCACCGAAAGCCGCGCCAAAAGCAAATGCGGCGGTGCAAACTGAACAACCAGGAAAGCCAGTTGAACGTGAAAGAATGTCACGCCGCAGACAAACAATTGCAAAACGTTTAGTTGAAGTTCAACAAACGGCTGCGATGCTGACGACATTTAATGAAGTCGATATGACGGCTGTGATGGATTTAAGAAAGCGTCGTAAAGATGCCTTCCTAGAACAAAATGATGTCAAGCTTGGCTTCATGTCCTTCTTTACAAAAGCAGTTGTAGCAGCACTGAAGAAGTATCCGCTGCTTAATGCAGAAATTCAAGGTGATGAGCTTGTCTTGAAGAAATTCTATGACATCGGCATCGCTGTTGCTGCAAACGAAGGACTTGTCGTACCGGTTGTCCGTGATGCAGACAGATTGTCATTTGCGGGGATTGAAAAAGAAATTGGTCATCTTGCGAAAAAAGCAAGAGATAACAAATTGGCTCTTAGTGAGTTACAAGGTGGATCATTCACGATCACAAATGGCGGAACATTTGGTTCTCTGCTTTCAACACCGATTTTAAACAGCCCACAAGTTGGAATTTTAGGAATGCATAAAATTCAGCTTCGTCCGGTGGCGATTGATGAAGAACGTTTTGAGAACCGTCCGATGATGTATTTAGCTCTTTCTTACGACCACCGTATTGTCGATGGTAAAGAAGCAGTTGGATTCCTTGTTACGATTAAAAACCTGCTTGAAGATCCAGAGCAGCTATTGCTTGAAGGATAATTTTCCATTATAAAAAGCTAGCACCTTAACAGGTGCTAGCTTTTTTTCTCTTCACTGTCAGGTTGTCCTCGTTTTGACCAATACGTCGCAAGCCAGGAACCAGATAAGTTATGCCACACACTAAAAATCGCACTTGGTACGGCTGCGAGCGGCGAGAAATGTGCTGTTGCAAGGGCTGCACCAAGCCCGGAGTTTTGCATGCCTACTTCAATCGAAATCGCTCTTTGAGAAGGAATATCCATTTTGCACCATTTTGCGATCAGGTAACCAAATAAAAGACCGAGCCCATTATGTAAAATGACAACGGCTAATATCAGCAATCCAGATTGAAGAATCTGCTCTTTATTTGCACTGACAACCGCTGCAATGATCACCACAATTCCAGCAACAGATACAAGCGGCAATGCTTGAACCGCATAGTTTACTTGTTTTTTGAAAAACACCTTAACGATAACCCCTAAGATAATAGGAATTAGCACAACTTGGACAATCGACAAAAATAACGCCTCCGGTGATACAGGTAACCATGATCTTGCAAAAATATAGATAAAGAGAGGCGTTAAAAAGGGAGCAAGAAGGGTCGATATAGTTGTGACCGCTACCGATAATGCCATATTGCCTTTTGCCAAAAAGGTCATGACATTGGATGCTGTACCGCCCGGGCAGCAGCCCACAAGAATAACGCCTACTGCAATTTCAGATGGCAACCGTAATCCGTAAGCTAATAGAAAGGCGATCAGCGGCATGAGTGTGTACTGCACCAAAACCCCGATTAGCACATAAAGAGGTTTACGAAAAAGCTCCTTAAAATCTTCACCTGATAACGTAAGCCCCATCCCAAACATAATGATTCCTAGTAAAAAAGGGATATACGGTCCAATCTGAGAAAATACGTCAGGAAAAGCAAATCCAAGACATGCAAAGATAATGACCCAGATTGCAAAGGTTCTTCCTGCAAATTGACTAATGGTTAAAAGAATGTTCATTCATTGCTTCATCTCACTTTCCTCACATATCTTTTCTATTTTAAACAAATTTTCTGAAAAAACAACCTATTTTTTATAAAAGGTGTTAATAATAAAATTATGTAAACTGAAAACACCCCATATAAGCATTTGCCTATATGGAGCATCGTCTTAAAAAGGAGGCCATTTCACTTGCTGTGCTTGCTTAAGCCTTGCTTCTGGCTCACGCCAGTCAACTACACTCCACCAACGATCTACGTATTTCGGTTTTTCATTCAGATATTGAAGATAGTAGGCGTGCTCCCATACATCAAGGGCTAAAAGAGGGATTACGTCCCATTGTGACAAAAATTGATGGCGTTCAGCTTGTAAAATCTCTAATCGCTGGGATCTGGGCGCCCATACGAGAATGGCCCAGCCGACACCCTCTACTTGTTTGGCCGCTGCTGAAAATTGAGATTTAAATGCGTCATAACTGTCAAATGATTGTTCAATGAGACGAAGCATTTGTCCTGTGGGCTTTCGTTTTCCTGAAGGACTCATGGAAAACCAAAAAATACAATGTAAATAGTGCCCTGCACCATTGAAGGCAAGCTCTCTTTCCCAATGCTTGATCATTTTAAAATCATTGGTTCTTCTTGCATTTTTTAATGCAAGCTCAGCTTGGTTCAAACCATCAACATATGATTGATGATGCTTCTGGTGATGCAAATACATAATCTCTTTTGAAATAAACGGTTCTAGTGCATCATACCGGTAAGGGAGAGGAGGTAGCTTATGATTTCCCGCTGCTACCTCTCGCATGTCTTCTTGTGGTTTCATGTCCTCAGAAATACGTTCTGCCAGTTCGTACCACTCTTGTTCACTGGAATGTTCATCATCCATTGAGAACCATAAATGGTCTACTTTCTGACGGGTGTTGTCATCTTGAATCGCGGGTTGAATGGAGCTAAGCCACTCTTTGAGCTGCATTCGATACTCTTCCTTATTCATTCTTACGCCTCATTTCTTCTAAAAATGTGGAACAAGCCATCATGGGAAAGACAAATGGGTAGCTATGATAGGTGATGTAAAATTGCTTTGGCAGGCCAATGCCTACTGGATAGTGCAAGGCTTCACTCGTGTGCTGTTGATGGATCAAAAATGAGATGGCTTTTAAAATCGTTTTGTCATCTGGCTTTTCATATTGTAAAAGTGCCTCTGCTGCCCAAGCCGTCTGCACTACTGTGCCAAACGGGAGGGGGACATACGTTTTTTCCTCTGCACTTTTACACGATTCTCCGAAGCTGCCATCTTCTCGTTGAATCTGCTTTAAAAATCGGCACGCTTTTTGAACAGCAGGATGGGTAGAGGGGATGCCGGCCGCTTTTAGTCCTGTTAATGCTGCCCACGTTCCATAAATATAACAAACACCCCATCTGCCAAACCATGACCCATTTTTCTCTTGATGATTTAGGAGCCACTTGACACATTGATCTTTTTGCCTGTGAAGAGGTGGTGACATGTTTTTCTCTTCAAGACCAATGAGATGAAGCACGCGGCCTGTAATATCGGGAGTCGATGGATCAATCGCTGCATCCTCCGCAGATTCGAGCGGCAGATGTCGAAGCAGGAAGTGATCTTGATTTTTTTCAAAAGCAGAGAACCCGCCGTCACGGTTTTGCATGGAAAGAAGCCAATGAAATCCTCGTTTCCACTGAACTGGTGCGTATGTTCGCGGAATGGCTTTTAAGACAATTTGCGTATCATCACAATCAGGGTTATTTGTGTTGATATCTGAAAAACCAAAGCCTCCCGGAGCAGCATGCCGGTTATGAATCGCCCAATCTGCTTTTTTCATTTGCTGCCGGTTCAGCAAGTATGAGAAAGACTTAGTGATGACTGGGTCTTCTTGTTTTTTGCCAGCTTTTTGAGAAGCATAACTGACAAGCGCTGTATCCCAAACTGTGGATGTGGAATTTTCTGCATACATTCTGCCCTGACAAACAGTGACTAGCTTTTTCATGCCTTTGACTGCTTTTAAAATGAGATGATGCCCTGGGGAGTACCCAAGACTCATAAGTGCATAGACCATAAAAATACTGGCACTTAAATAGCTGTACAGTGTGCCATCTTTTTCAAGGCGATCAAACATATATCGCTTTGCTGCTTCATATCCGAAAAAGTCCAGCCGGCTGTCGAGTGCTGTATACGATCGCATGTAAGTCAGAAAGTGTTGAGCGGAACGTTCTTCTCTTGCCATAAACCAGTCAAATGGATTCTTAGACATGTTTGCATCAAGGTGTGCCAAGCTTGGAAATGTCTCATGAGAGGTATATCGTTTGTTGAGTGCAATCATCATTGGTACAAAATGAATTCTTGCATATGCACTAAGATGATAAAAGTGCAGCGGAAAGTATGTAGGGATGAGTAAAAAGGAAAGTGGTGCATAGAAATACGGCCAAGGGTGCATGCCGTTGACAGCGAGCATCCACTTTGTCATAAAGTGAACGTTCTTTAATCCGCCTTTTGAACGTATATATTGCGCTGCTTTTTCCATATGAGGCTCATCTTGTTGAAACCTGCCTGATACGAGCATTCCGCAATAGCCCTGCACAGTGGCAGTTACATGTCCCGTTTGATCATGATACAAAGAAAAAGACCCATCCTCATTTTGTTTTTCGCGTATCGCTTCTGCTAATTGATGAACCAACGCCTGATCTGAATCACCGACAGCCTTTAACAGCATAATCAAAAAAGCATTTGTCATCATAGGACCTTCAAAGCAGAAAACAAAGGCGCCATCTTCTCGTTGTCTTCGCTGCATTTGTATGTGCAATTCTTCGATAAATTCGTTTACTTTCAATTGAAAATCTTGCATATGCGGCCATGCTCCTTTCCTTTCATACTATATTCAGGAGCCGGCCTGTCACATGCAAACACAAAAAAAGCCGATGACAGGGTCTCCGGCTCAGCGTGTAGACAAACCCTCGCATTCGGTGTCAGGTCTGCGCGCTGGTGCTCACGAATGTCAATTCGCTCCGCGCCAGTGCTCGTCCTTCCTAGACTGCAAAGGTTTTCTATCACGCTGAAAAGAAGACAAAGTGCTA
Source organism: Bacillus sp. DC4300-2b2 (assembly GCF_049895685.1). NCBI lineage: Bacteria > Bacillati > Bacillota > Bacilli > Caryophanales > Bacillaceae > Bacillus > Bacillus sp. DC4300-2b2. Next base: position 114,558 of record NZ_JAFCSW010000003.1, on the reverse strand, counting down.
AAATAAAAATCATTTTAGCACTTTGTCAACGATCTGAGCCGATGACAGGGTCACCGGCTTTCTGGCGTCATTAGTCTTGGAGATTAATCCATACACTTTTGACTTCTGTATAGTTGTTAAGGGCATATGACCCCATTTCTCTGCCAAGACCTGATTGCTTATATCCTCCAAACGGGGAGGCGGCATCAAAGACATTATAGCAGTTGACCCAAATCGTTCCTGCTTCAAGACGTGCAGCAATATCGTGGGCATGCTTTAAGTTTTCTGTCCAAAGTCCTGCTGCTAATCCATATTCAGACTGGTTGGCCCGTTCGACCACTTCATCAATGGAATCGTAAGGAATTGCAGATAAAACAGGTCCGAAGATTTCTTCTTTGGCAATGGTCATTTCATCTTCTACATCTTTAAAAATAGTAGGGGAGACGAAATAGCCAGCCTCATAAGGGCAATCGCCACCGACAACGGCTGTTGCCCCTTCGGATTTACCTTTTTCAATATAGCCTAATACGCGTTCGTGCTGTTCTTTACTTACAAGAGGTCCAATTTGCGTATCTTGATGAAGACCAGCGCCTTGCTTGAGTGATCCTGCATATTTGGCCATTTGATCGACTACTTCATCATATTGGCTCCGGTGAACAAAGACTCTGGAGCCCGCGCAGCATACTTGACCTTGGTTAAACATGACGCCATTTAAAGCACCTGGAATGGCTTTCTTTAAATCAGCATCAGGTAAAATAATATTCGGTGATTTTCCGCCAAGCTCTAATGTGACCCTCTTAATGGTTTTAGCCGCTTTCTCCATAATTAATTTTCCAACGCTTGTTGACCCTGTGAAGGCAAGCTTGTTCACATCAGGATGTTCAGTTAAGGCATTTCCGGCTGTTTCGCCAAATCCAGGAACGATGTTAATGACGCCTTCTGGGAAGCCGGCTTTGTCCACTAATTCTGCTAAATAAAGAGCAGAGAGTGGAGTTTGTTCGGCTGGCTTTAAAACGATGGTGCATCCTGTTGCAAGTGCGGCACCCATTTTCCACATGGCCATGAGTAGCGGGAAGTTCCATGGGATGATTTGTCCTACAACGCCAACCGGCTCATGGCGGGTATAATTAAAATATCCTTGACTAACAGGAATGGTTTGTCCATTCATTTTTGTCGTCCAGCCCGCATAATAGCGCATGTGCTCAATAGCGAGGGGAATATCTGCATTTGTTGTTTCATTAATTGGTTTTCCGTTATCTAAAGTTTCAAGCTGTGCAAGCTCTTCTTGGTTTTCTTCCATTAAATCAGCAAGCTTGAACATGAGGCGGGCGCGTTCAGCGGCAGACATTGAGCGCCAAGGACCATGAAAGGCTTTTTTTGCAGCTTTTACTGCCTCATCAATATCTTTTGCACCTGCTTCATATACATCAATAAGGGTTTCGCCTGTGGCTGGGTTAGGAGTAGCAAAGGTTTTATTATCGTGACTTGTGACAAACTGACCGTTAATGTAGAGTTTTTTCGTCCCTTGGAGAAAAGATTCGAGTTTTGAACTAATTTGAAGTGTTGTAGAGCTCATAAATAAACAAACCTCCTTAAAGATATGGATTGTTTTCTGCGAGTTCTAGGTGAGAAAAGCGGACATGCAATGAAACTGTATACGTACAAAAATGTAAACGTATACAATTATCATATTACACGACATGTCTGAAAGCAATCCATAACACTCATTGCATTTCGTGAAAATTTGGCTACAATAAATGTATAGATGAAAAAAGGAGTTTTTAAAACATGATCCATCAAAACTGGCAAACGGCTCAAACGTTAAAACAAGTAAAATGTGTACATACAAATGCGAAAAAATATATGGTCGACCGTGCATTAACGGTTGGAAGCACATATGAAGTGAAAAATGAAACAGAGGAATTCCTGTTTGTCGTTGACAATACGGGTAAAGTAGGCGGGTATTACAAGGAGTATTTCGAAGATATTTCGGCTGAATGATTTTGAGGGTCATCACTCATACTAAGAAAAACAGTAAAGGGTGATGATGATGAAAAAGCAGCAAAATGACGAGCAGAAAAATCAAAATGCATGGCATGAACACGAAGATGCTGATATGGCGATTACACTTGAACAGATTTCCGATGTGTATGCCGAGGGAACGATTGATACACCAAAAGACGAATAGTCATTTAAAAACAGTGATTTGGCATAATCACTGTTTTTTTATTGGAATGATTCAGCATTTTTTCTCGAAAAGAACTGAAACTTTTTTCCTGCTTTAACAGTCTAAATAAATAGAGGAAAGAGCATCGGATCAAAAAGAAAAAGTTAAATGAAATTTAATCTATTCGTAATGGAATAACGATCATTTATAGCGTATTCTATAAGTGAGAATAAAACGTACCCACAGAGCCGTGTGGCCGTTTTGTCATAAAGGAATTTGATGCAGGAAGAGGGGGTTTACGTGGGTATTTTTTCTGTCAGTAAACAAAATGATAAGAAATTCGAATCCTTATTGATTGAAGGGGAAAGAATTGAGGCTGTTTACAGACTGCGTCACGACCAAATTTGCTTTACAAATAAACGACTGATCTTTGGCGATAACCGCGTATTTTCTAAGAAGAAAGTCAGGGTCTCCTTGCCGTATCGATCAATTGAAAGTTTTGCCATTCAAGAAGCTGGCGTGTTTGATCAGGACACAGGTATGCTGCTTGTCACAAGCTCAAAAGTATTTGAACTCGACTTTTCTAAAGAGACGGATTTGAGTGATGTGCAAGCCATTTTGACAAAACATCTTTGCTGATCAATCTTGCGATTACATAGATCATATGCACTTTTCTCATTCTTCGCTCTTATTTTCATAGATCGCACGTTTCTGAGCCTTTCCCATCTGATGGGAAGGGCTTTTTTCTGCTTAAGTGTTTGAATGATAGCAAAAAAGGTTAAAGATGAAACAGATACAGAAAGGAGAATGAACAATGAAAGTGTTAGTTGCAGGAGCAAATGGACATACAGGTAGACTTGTCGTTCGTTATTTAAAAGAAAAAGGACATGAGCCGCTTGCTCTCATTCGAGATGAAAAACAAGCTGATGCGCTAAAAGAACTTGGTGCAGCACCTGTCATCGGTGATCTTGAAAAAGATGTGACAGATGCTGTGAAACAAGCAGACGCTGTCATCTTTGCAGCTGGTTCAGGCTCAAAAACAGGTGCAGATAAGACCATTGCGGTCGATCAAGAAGGGGCAAAACGCCTCGTTGATACAGCGAAAAAAGAAAACATCCAGCATTTTGTTATGCTTAGTTCCTATAATGCTGATGATCCAAACCAAGGAAAAGGGCAAGGAAGTATGGAAACTTATTATGAAGCGAAAAGAAAAGCTGATGAGCACTTGAAACAGTCTGGTCTTTCCTATACGATTGTCCGTCCAGGTGCCCTGCTGCATGAGGAGAAGACAGGAAAGATTGAAGCTGCCGAGCATATTACAGATGATCAAAACATCGAGATTTCAAGAGAGGACGTAGCCATTGTTCTTGTGGAGAGCTTAACAGAATCGAATGTGAAAAATAAGTCCTTTGACTTGATTAAAGGCGATAAACGAATCGAAGAAGCACTTCGCCATCTGTAAGAGAAGAAAGCTGCTGCCAAATAGGCGGCGGCTTTTTTGATGTTTTCTTTCCCCTTCCAGCGGGAAGGTAATGAGAAAGGAGTGATTGACCGTGGGCTTAACGAAAGAACAACAAGCTGATTTATACGAAAGATTGATTCAATTAAAAGAAGATGTGAAGGGATCAAAAAAGAAAAAAGAATCTATGCTCGTTGAATCGAGTGAGATATCAAATGGTGTTGGGAATCATATCGCTGATCATGGGAGCATCTATTTAGACCGCATGACAGAACAAACGCTGGATCAAGTCGATGATCAACTTGAAGGAGAAATCGATGCAGCACTGAAACGAATGGAAGACGGAACATATGGGATTTGTGAGAAAACAGGGAAAGAGATCCCATATGAGCGTTTAAAAGCAGTTCCATATACACGTTTTTCAATTGATGCAAAGAAAAATGAAGAAACGACTCCAGATCCAAACGAGTTTGACCGTTCATTCTCCAATCAAATGCGTGATTTAACGAATAGAGAAACAATGGATCAAATGCATTCAGATACGTATGAAAGATTAGAGGAAGAGCAGGATGCTGATGTGGATGAGGAAAAATAGGATCATTAGCGCAGGTTAAATTTTTTCAGAATAATGTTTCCAAATGTACTCGTGGACAAAAATCTTGTATACATGAGTATTTCAAAGAAAAAAGATCTCTTGAAATTTAATTAACTTTCGTGTAGTATAGTTTAAAGGCTGCGATGCGCGTAATGTTAATTAAGTTTTAACCTTTAAGCTGTAATAGGGAGTTTTATATTGAAGCCGGAATGTCATGCCTCCTTAGAGAGGAAGACAGGAACGTTTCTGCAAACACCCACTTTGAGGAGTGGTGGTTTAAAACTTTCTTACTTAGATTACGGCATCCGCAGCTTTTCCTAGGATGATTCAAGCCATTTTCCATTTCGGAAAATGGCTTTTTATTTTGTGAAAAAACGAAATTGCACAGACAGCCGGAAGAGGCATGAATGTATGTTAAAATAGACAAAACAAAAGACGGAGAGGGAATTGGATGTTAGAACAAGCAGAAGCACTCCTGAAACAATACTTTGGATTTGACAGCTTTAGGCAAGGACAGAAACAAGCCATTGAATCGATTGTAAACAAACAGAAGGATACCGTCTGTATTATGCCGACAGGCGGAGGGAAATCGGTTTGTTACCAGATTCCTGCCCTGATGATGGAAGGAACAACGATCGTTGTATCCCCGCTAATTTCTTTAATGAAAGATCAAGTCGATGCGCTAAATGAGATGGGCATACGATCGTCCTTTTTAAACAGCACACTTTCTGCAGCTGAAATGAATAAGAGACTGAAAAAATGTGAAGATGGGGAATATCAGCTGCTTTATATCACACCTGAACGCTTACAAAATGAACGTTTTTTTCAGCTCCTTGATCGGTTAACGATCCCTTTAATCGCAATTGATGAAGCACACTGTATATCTGAGTGGGGGCATGATTTTAGGCCAAGCTATCGCTTTATTCAAGAATGCTTAGATAAATTGACAAAAAGGCCAGTGATTGTCGCACTAACGGCTACAGCCACGAAAAAGGTCCACCGAGATATTTGTGAACAGCTTGGCATGAACGAAGAAGAAACTATTTTTACTGGGTTTGCTAGAGAGAATTTATCTTTTCAGGTGGTCAAAGGAGAAAATAGTGACCGCTTTATCACACATTATATGAAGAAAAACAAGCTTGAGTCAGGCATTATTTATACAGCTACAAGAAAAGAAGCTGAAAACATTTTCAATCGGCTAAAGAAACAAAAGATCAAAGCTGGCATTTACCATGGCGGGTTAGATGACGATGTGAGAGAAGAGCAGCAAAACCTGTTTTTAAATGATGACATCCAGGTCATGGTCGCTACATCTGCATTTGGCATGGGAATTAATAAATCAAATGTCCGTTTTGTCATTCATCATCAAATTCCAAGGGATATTGAAAGCTACTATCAAGAAGCTGGGCGCGCAGGCAGAGATGGGCTCCAAAGTGAATGCATTTTACTGTTTTCGCCGCAGGGCGTACGAATGCAGCGATTCCTCATCGAACAGTCAACAGAAGATGAAGTGCGCTATCAGCATGAGCTGCTTAAACTAAGACAAATGGTGGATTACTGTCATACTGAGCAATGTTTGCAGCAATTTGTGATGGACTACTTTGATCAATCAACAAGTACTCCTTGCCAAAAATGCAGCAATTGCCTTGATGAAAGAGAGCGTGAAGAGGTCACTCGAGAAGCGCAAATGGTTTTATCGTGTACGGTTAGAATGAACGAGCGATTTGGAAAAATGATGATTGCTCAAGTACTGGCAGGCTCTAAAAATAAAAAAGTGCTTGATCTTGATTTCGACCGTCTTCCTACATACGCTTTAATGAAGCAGCAATCAGCCCAGCAAATCAGTGATTTCATCGAATTTTTAATTACAGAAGAGTATTTGCACATGTCTGAAGGGGCTTACCCAACATTAAAAGTGACACATAAAGGGAAGAAAGTGTTAGTCGGACAAGAGGCTGTGTATAAAAAGCAGGCAGTTAAAAGAGAGGCGATTCAAGAAAACGATGCATTATTTGAGCAGCTGAGAGCGGTGAGAATGAAGCTGGCGAGAGAGCAGGGTGTTCCGCCATTTGTTGTATTTTCTGATCAAACCTTGAAGGAAATGTCAGCTGTTCAGCCTAAAACAGAAGAAGAACTACTCCATATTAAGGGAATAGGCGCTCAAAAAAGAGAGAAATACGGGGATGTTTTTCTAGAAGAAATCCGTTTATTTATAGAAAAAGAGAAAAATAAAGAGATTGAAGAAGAAAAATAAATTTTTTTCGCTACGTTTGGACACGTTTTCAACAGGAGGTTTCTGATCCTTTCAAAACCTTGATATGGCGGGTAATTGAGCTGTTTTGTGGTCTGATTTACCAATGGAGAGAGATGTTTCATGTAAAGGAACTGTAATCTAAAACATATCGTTTTGTTATTGAATTGACATTTACATATGTTACGATAGCACTCGTTAGCCGCCATAAAAAGCTAACAAGGGAGGATTTACTTTATGAAGAAGACTATTATGTCCTTGGTTGCTGTTGCAGCAATCTCAACAACAGCATTTGGAGCACAGCAAGCTTCTGCAAAGGAAATCACTGTGAAGAAAGGTGATACACTTTGGGGAATCTCTCAAAAAAATGATGTGTCTCTAAAGGACCTAAAGGGTTGGAACAATTTATCTACAGACATGATTTATGTAGGTGATAAATTGACAATCTCTTCAAAAGAGAAAACTCAGGAGCAGTATAAAGTCCAGAAGGGGGACAGCCTCTGGAAAATCGCTCAAAAATTCAATGTGTCAATTAGCGATATTAAGTCTTGGAATAACTTAAACTCAGATATAATTGTGACTGGTTCAACACTAAGTGTTGCTGGTCAAAGCTCAGCTCCGGTAAGCTCAGAGCCTGTACAAAAACAGGAGCCTGTCCAAAAAGAGCAAACAACACAAAAAGCTGCTCCTAAAAAGGAAACAGCTAAAGCAGAATCATCTTCTGCTAGTCAAAGTGTACAAAAAGAATTGACTGTAACGGCTACGGCTTATACAGCAAATGATGGTGGCATCTCAGGTATCACTGCAACAGGGGTAAACTTAAACAAAAACCCAAATGCGAAAGTCATTGCAGTAGATCCTAATGTCATTCCATTAGGAAGTAAGGTTTATGTTGAAGGCTACGGTGAAGCTACCGCAGCAGATACTGGCGGCGCAATTAAAGGTAACAAAATTGATGTACATGTACCAAGCAAATCCCAAGCAAAAAATTGGGGCGTAAAATCAGTCAAAGTGAAAGTACTTAACTAGTAATCTATTGTTTTTTGGAAGAAAGCATCAGGTGGCGGCCTGATGCTTTTATTGTACCCTTTTTTTGGTCAAAAAAACACATATTTTTCAGAAAAATTTGCATTTTCGACAAAAACCAGCGTATATTCCATCATACACGCTGGTTTTTTGGCGTTAGCTGTCCACCCAATAAATTTCCCCGCTTTGTTCTTTCCAATTGATTTGGACATCAAATTGGTGTTTTTCATAAAAGTGAATCAAGCGGTCCACGTGATTCCAATCTCTTTTGACGAGGTCACCCGTGATGACTGGGATGTTCTGCTCTCTTGCGATTTCTTTTAAATGCTTCATGCAGATTGAGCCGTATCCATTATCGGGAGGGCCTTTAATATCAGCAATATGAATCTTTCCTTCTTCAGGGTATTCCGCGATTAAGGAAAAATCAGATTGTCCGCGAAAAGCTTTTTCACAATCGCTGAGCATGATTTTGCATGTATCCGCACTTTCAATGGCAGAGACAATCATCCATTCATCTTCTTTCGCCTGATCAATGCCAATGATCTTTGCTTTTTTCGAAATATCTTTCATATTTTCTTGCATTCGATACATTTGGAACTGCAATTGCTGTAATTCTTGCTCTAACGTCTTCACATCTTTGGTTGTTTCCTGTAAGATTGACAAGTCCATTACTCCTTTCATATAAGAAATCATAAAAACCACATAAATTCCCATTCTAAAGGAAGTGGATGGATCTTTCAAGCCGTTAGAACGCCAGTAATCGGCAAGTTTGTCTAAAATTCGACGAAGACAGCGAATTCATTGACTTTATAGAGAAAGTTAAATAACATACTCTTAGTCGGAACTAATAAAGAGAGGTTTTCAAACATGAACGAACAGAATCAAAAACCGAAAAATTTCACCGGCATTGTTGTCATTTTAACAATTGCCATAAACGGATTAATCGCTTTATTATTTTTAATGCCAAAAACAGATAAATTTAGTCATCTGGATATTACATTTCTTCCTTTACTGAATGCCGTGATGAACAGCTTTACGTTTATCTTTTTACTTTCAGCACTCATTATGATTAAACAAAAGAACATTAAAGCACATAGACGATTTATCTTTGCTGCATTTTCAACAACACTTGTCTTTTTAATTTCCTATGTGACATATCATTCAATGGCAGCTGATACACACTTCGGCGGAGAAGGGATCATCCGTCCAATTTACTTCTTTATTTTGATTACACATATTGTGCTTTCAGCAATTATTGTACCGCTTGCATTGATTACACTATTTAGAGGCGCACAGATGCAGGTCGAGCGTCACCGTAAAATTGCCCGCTGGACGATGCCGCTTTGGCTCTATGTTAGTCTCACTGGCGTCATTGTCTATATCATGATTTCTCCATACTACAGCTAACGTATGTCCAACTGGACATACGTTCTTTTATTTACAAGATGAAGTGCTTTGGATAGAATGGAAATTGGATATCCGACGTGCACGGTATCTTCCCATCTATAGATTCACATCATTTCTGGCCGTTTGCTCGTTTGGAGATCAACAATTGGACGAAACGGGGGTTATATGATGACTGAACAATTGCAGTATAAACCGGGGCTTGAAGACATTGTGGCAAGCGAAACGTCCATATCATATTTAGATGTGGAGCAAGAGGAAATTGTGATTCGCGGGTACGACCTCATTGAGCTAGCACAAAACAAGACATATTTAGAAACAGCCTATCTGCTCATTTATGGAAGATTACCAGATACGATGGAATATCACCAATTTCAGCAAGATATATCCTCACAAACGAACTTACATCCAACGATTCAAACCATTTTAACGAAACTTCCAAAAACCACTCACCCTATGGATGCGATGAGAACGTGCTTATCTGCTCTTGCGGGGTACGATGATGCATTACATGATCGATCAGAAGCGTGCCAAGTGAAGCGTGCCGTTCGATTACTAGGCCAGCTGCCGGCCATTGTTGCTGGAAGCTATCATATTCTCACAAAAGACGCCGCTATTTCTCCAGATCAGACCAAATCCTACACTGAAAACTTTTTATCCATGCTAACTGGACGCACCCCGACCGAAGACGAAATCACCGCTTTTGACCAAACACTTACATTATATAGTGAACATGAGCTGCCGAATTCAACGTTTGCGGCTAGAGTCATTGCATCCACGCATTCTGACATGTATGGTGCTTTTACTGGAGCGATCTCTTCATTAAAAGGTGATCTCCACGGAGGAGCAAATGAAGCTGTCATGCACATGCTTCTTGAAGGAAAAACAACGGAAGGATTTCTTGCGCTCATTGAACGAAAATTAGCCGCAAAAGAAAAAATGATGGGCTTTGGCCACAGAGTATACATGAGAAAAATGGATCCGCGAGCCGCTCTTTTAAAACGTTCATTGAAAACGCTTACTGAATCAAAGGGAGATACAACGCTATATGACATGTGTGTAGTAGGAGAGGCATACATGAAAGAGCAGAAAAACCTCTATCCGAATCTTGATTATTATGCTGCACCTATTTATTACGTGCTCGGAATTCCTATTTCACTTTATACACCCATTTTCTTTGCTGCAAGAGCTAGCGGATTAGCAGCCCACGTTATTGAACAGCATTTGCATAATCGCATTTTTAGACCGAGAGTCCGGTATTTAGGGCCAAGAGGATTAAAGGTTTCAAATGATGATGGAAAAACGGGGGAATGAATATGAACAAAACAGCAGTCGCCAATCAAACAGATCAGCTATTAGAAGAAATTGCTGCCTATGCAGTAGACGGAGAAATTACGAGCAAAGAGGCCATTGAAACCGCGCGTTATGTGCTCATAGACACACTCGGGTGCGGAATGCTTGCGCTCAATTTTCCAGAATGTACGAAGCACCTTGGTCCCATCATACCTGGAACAGTCGTACCTAACGGAGCAAGAGTTCCCGGCACTTCGTTTGTGCTAGATCCTGTTCAAGCGGCTTTTAATATTGGCTGTATGATCCGCTGGTTAGATTATAATGACACATGGCTTGCACAGGAGTGGGGCCATCCGTCAGATAACTTAGGCGGAATATTAGCTGTAAGTGATTATATCAGCAGAACTCGCCTTGCAAACGGAGAAGAACCGCTAACGATGAATGACGTACTGCATGCAATCGTCAAGGCACATGAAATTCAAGGTGTGCTCGCTTTAGAAAATTGTCTGAATCGAAATGGATTGGACCATGTGCTATTTGTCAAAGTGGCAACAAGTGCAGTTGTATGTGCAATGCTTGGCGGAACAAAGGAAGAAGTCCAGCATGTGTTATCACAAGCGTTTGTTGATAATTCCCCGCTTAGAACATATCGCCACGCCCCAAACACAGGATCTAGGAAATCATGGGCAGCAGGGGATGCAACAAGCCGCGGAGTGAGACTGGCAATGATGACACGAAAGGGGGAAATGGGCTATCAAACGCCGCTTAGTGCAGAGAAGTGGGGCTTTGAAGATGTTCTTATGAAAGGAAAACCACTTACGCTCGCCCAGCCTCTTGGATCATACGTCATAGAAAATGTTCTTTTCAAAATTGCTTATCCTGCTGAATTCCATGCGCAGACTGCTGCAGAGGCGGCTGTGATGCTGCATGACGCTGTAAAAGATCGTTTAGATGAAATTGACCGGGTAGAGATTACGACACATGAGTCAGCAATTCGGATTATTGATAAGAAAGGGCCGCTTTATAATCCGGCAGACCGTGATCATTGCTTGCAGTATATTACAGCCATTGGACTGATTTATGGTGAGCTAACAGCTGACCATTATGAAGAAGAAACGGCGCAAAATCCAGCCATTGATCGTCTGCGTGATCAAATGGTTGTGAAAGAGGATAAGCGTTATACAGAGGATTATTTAGATCCGAAAAAGAGATCAATTGCAAACTGTGTACAAATTTTCTTTAAAGACGGGACGATGACAGACCGAATTGAAATTGAATACCCGCTTGGTCATCGCAGAAGAAGACAGGAAGGCATTCCGCTGCTTGAAAAGAAGTGGGTCTATCATTTGAAGACAAGATTTCCACAAAAACAAGTAGATCAAATTGTGTCACTCTGCCAAAATCCAAATCAATTAAAAACAACAACAGTACCAGCATTTATGGACTTATTCGTCATATAAGGGGGAGCTAGTGTGTGGATCGTGAATGAAGAAAGAAGTCAGGCTGATTTAGCCGCAGCCTTTAAAGAACAAATGAACAAATCAGCTTTATTTCAAATTCCAGGCGTTCACGATGGAATGTCTGCGCTCTATGCAAAAAAAATGGGCTTTCAAGGACTTTATTTATCAGGTGCCGCTTTTTGTGCCAGCAAAGGACTTCCTGATCTCGGAATGATCCATTCAACAGAAATGGCAGAAAAAGCGAAGGAGATTATTCGAGCTTCCCAGCTGCCGCTTTTGGTCGATATGGATACAGGCTATGGCGGTGTTTTAAATGCAGCAAGAGCGGCAAAAGAAATGGTTGAAAGCAAGGTGGCAGCTGTTCAAATTGAAGATCAGCAAATGCCGAAAAAATGCGGGCATTTAAATGGGAAATCACTCGTTCCAGTAGAAGAAATGGTCGCAAAAATCAAAGCCATCAAACAAGCGGCACCAACGCTTTTGGTGATTGCGAGAACCGATGCAAAGTCCGTAAATGGAATGGAGGATGTCATCCGCCGGGCCAATCTTTACGTAGAAGCAGGAGCTGACGCTATTTTCCCTGAGGCACTTATCACAGCAGAGGACTTCACGCATGCGTCAAACAATATTAAAGGTCCGCTCCTTGCAAATATGACGGAGTTTGGCAAGACGCCTTATTATCATGCAGACGAATTTTCAATGTTTGGCTTTCAAATGGTCATTTACCCTGTGTCATCACTCAGAGTCGCTGCAAAAGCGTATGAGCGTTTATTTACAGAAATCATGGAAAAGGGAACGCAGCAGGGGATACTTGGGGATATGCAAACGAGAAAAGAGCTGTATGAAACGATTCATTATGATGAGTATGAGGAAATGGATCAGCATTTAGCAAAAACGATCCTGCCGGAAATTGGGAAAGAACAGCGATAAAATGAAAAGCACTTCCTTGACGGAAGTGCTTTTTTTACGATGATGGTGTGGATGATGAAGCCAATTTCATCTTTTCTTCAACTGTTTTCGTTTTTTCTTTTACTTTTTCAGCGTAAGTGAAATCACCGTAGCAATATGGATAGCGGAAGTTATCTTTGTTGCCGCCACACGTATAGATCTTGGGGTTTCGTTTCACTTGCTTTTTGGAGTATTGCTTTGCCAATTTCTCGGAATGTTTTCCCCCGTTTTTTGCAACAAAATCAATATAGCCGATTCCCATGTTATAGCTTTGAATAATGGTTTCCAAATCAACGCCTTTTTTCTTCCCATGCTTGTACATAGTCGAAAAATGATGGACTCCTTGTCTAATGCTTTTCTGAGGGTCATTGATTTCATTTCGTTTCAAACCAAGAGATTCAGAGGACTGCATTGGATCTCCGCCTCTGCCTTTTGATTCTTGATACATCATACCGAGGATTAACGCGGTATACTGATCTAAATCTTGATCTCTTAACTCTGTTTCTACAAGCGGTTTGTAATCATCCAATCTCGACAAAACAATTGATTCCGTATCAATCGGCAGCTTTTTTAACTCCTTTTGATTAAAGGAGATGGCAATGGCTGCTAATACGAAAACAAAGAGAAAAATCGTGAAACAGCCTGAAATGGCAAAACATCCTGTTTTTTTCTTTTTCAAGGTCAGTTCACCCCTGTTTTGCCCCGCTTTTAAAAGGGAAGTACAGCCTTTTTATTATGCCATATCCTGTGCAGGATACCAAGTGAAAACCTTATAATCAATCATATCCAAACGTAAATTCAGGTCTTGTTTTCAGCCTGAAGCAGAAATAAATAAAACCGATAATCAGCCAAATCATGCCAATGATTAATGCATTTGTACTGATGCTCGTTAACAGCCAAATACAAAACGCCGTCCCGCATAAAGGGATCACTGCATATCTCAATGTATTCAGAATACCTCTTTGTTTTTGTCTGACGAAAAAGTACGCAAAAACAGACAAATTCACAAAGGTAAATCCAATTAACGCGCCGAAGCTGATAAAGGAATAAATGACTTCAAGTTCGCCAACGACTGCGGTTAAGGAGAAAGCCCCGATTAATAAAATATTAAAAACAGGGGTTTTTAATCTCGGATGAATATACCCGAAGAAACGCTTCGGTAAGGATTGATCTCTTCCCATTGCATATAAAAGCCTTGCTGCACTTGCATGTGACGATAAGGAGGAAGAAATGACTGCGACCATTGTGCCAGCTAAAAAGAACGAGTGGAGAAATGCGCCGCCCACAAATTCTGCAATTTCAAGTGAGGCTGCATCAGGATGCTTGAACTGCTGAAAATTTGGAAACACCTGCTGCAAAAAATAAGACGTCAAAGTAAAAAGTACGCCTCCAATCGCAACTGTTAAGAAAATGGCAAGCGGAATCGTCTTTTTTGGTTTAATGGTTTCCTCAGACATCGTCGAAATGGCATCAAATCCCAAAAAGGAGAAACATAAAATGGTCGCTCCTGAAAAAATAAGCGCTGGATCTAAGCTCGCTGAATAAAAAGGCCGGGCTGACAATAACTCTCCACTGCCAGCGTTTTGCGTGAGCCCATAAATAACAAACCCAACAAAGGTGACGGCGACAATGACCTGAAACGTCACAAATAGCGCCGTAATGTTGGCTGTAAGCCTTATACCGATTACATTGACAGTCGTTATGGCGATAGCAAGTATGATGATCCAAATGTAATGAGGTACATCAGGAAAGGCTGCGGTTAAATAAGCACTTCCGATTGCAAAATTCACCATAGGCAGAAATAAATAATCCAGTAAAAGTGTCCAGCCCACAAGGAAGCCGACATGAGGATGAATACTTTTTTGCGCATATGTATAAGCAGATCCTGCTTTTGGAAAAGCCTTCACCATATTCCCATAGCTAAGCGCTGTCAATAGTAATGCCAGTAACGTAAATATATAAGCTGCAGCTACGTGTCCTTTCGTCAGCTGAGCAACAATGCCGTATGAATCAAATACGACAAGTGGATCCATATAAGCAAGCCCGATCACAACAAGTGGAAAGACAGTCAGGCTGCGTTTTAGTCTTGGCTCTTCAGTCAATTTGCCTATCAGCTCCTCTAAAAAAATGAATAAATAATGCTCATTTTAAAAAGAATGCTACCAAGTGTCAATGCTATTTGAATAAATCTTTTTTCTAAAGTGTGCCCGCTTTGCACGCCGCACGTTTTGGTATATGATGATACATAGAATAAGTCGTGATTTGACTAACAAGAAAGGTGAAGCGAAATGAAGGAAGAACTGAATACAAATCAAGAACAGGAACGGATGGAGCTTGATGAAGAAAGTTTATTTCTTGTCTCCCAAACGTTTAAAGCCTTATCTGATCCGACACGTATTCGCATCCTGCACCTGCTGTCTCAAGGTGAATACTCGGTCAATGATATCGCGGAAACGCTGAATCTCATGCAATCAACTGTTTCACATCAGCTGCGCTTTTTAAAAAACCTTCGTCTCGTGAAATCTAGAAGAGCAGGGACATCGATTTTTTACAGCCCTGAAGATCAGCATGTGATGGAAGTACTTGAACAAATGATTCACCATGCGCAGCATGACTAATAAAAACCTTCCTACTCATATAGGAAGGTTTTTACGCATGATGCATATGTGTTGATCGTTTACCTGCTTTTACCATTTGATAAGAAAAAACGACATAGTAAGCAGCTAATAGAAAAAAGCTGAGCATGGTCATGGCATCATCACTCACAATATGCTGATACAGTTCAACAACACCAATCTTTGTGAGCGAATGGTTCGTCAGCTCACCCAGCTTAAAACTAAGTCTAGATAAAAATAAGCATAAAATGAAGCTTTCAATCCATTTACTCGTTTTCACATAAAGACGGCCGTTTTCTTCTTTCATGCGGATCGTCTCATAGGCATGAACGGCCAGACTGCTTCCAAAGAGCATACCAATAGCGGCATAGATGAAAATGCTGTGATTTTGCCAGCCTTCTAATAAGAGAATAAGGGCAGTGAGTCCAAATACATACATTCTCATCAAAAGACTGATTGGGCGCACAAGCTGATAGCGTCTCATTCGATTCATTCGAAAGATGATGCAGATCAGCACAATGCCTCCAATTATGAATAACTGCCACACGTGATGTGTCATGATGCAACCTCCTCCTGCATGTGCAGGGATGTAAACGAATGCTGGCTGTTCCTTATCTTTACCATTCTTTCTTTTTTTATCAAATCAAAACCTATATTTATGAAAAAGAGGAAAAGGCATGAAAATCGATCGTATTTTGTCTATTGTGATGCTGCTTATTAGCAAGAAGCAAGTACAAGCGAAAGACCTTGCTGAACTTCATGAAGTGAGCGTGAGGACGATTTATCGCGATATTGAGACCATCAATCAAGCCGGGATTCCTGTTGTGACAACGCAAGGAGCAGGTGGAGGCATTTCACTTGTTGATGACTATCGTTTAGAGAAAAAATTATTTACCGATGATGACATTGAGCTTATTTTAACAGCCCTCGAAAGCATGACGAGTGCATACTCCTTTAAAGAAAGTGAACATGTACTGAAAAAAATCAAATCTCTTATTCCGCGACAAACTCATGAAAGTGAGAAACGGCACCATGTCTTTATTGATTTAAGCTCATGGGGAAAAGACAGCCAGGCAGAGAAGAAGCTGCAGCTGATCCATACCGCTGCCTCCGCGCATCAATTCATTCAGTTCACTTATCGCAATGCAAAAGGGGAAACTCTTCCACGGAAAGTGGAGCCTTATACGCTTGTCTTAAAAGGAAGGCATTGGTATTTGTATGCGTACTGTTGTGTGAAAAAAGCTTTTCGTTTGTTCAAGCTGACAAGAATGACAGACCTCGTCACCATTTCAGCATATTTCAGGCCGAAAAGAATTAAAAATGAAGAGAAGCCTTGGAATGACTCTTGGCATAAAGAACCTTCAGTCACAACACTCACGCTAAGGTTAACTGAAGCATCAGTTGGCAAAGTGAAGGAATGGATGGATGACAACGAATTGATCGTCAGTTCAGATGGAACCTATTTGGCAGCATTGACCGTGCCGCAAGATGATTGGCTGCACAGTTTCCTATTCCATTTAGGACCGGACGTCGACATTCTTTCACCTCAGCACATCAAGGAAGCGTTTGATCTCAAATTAAAACAATTTATGAAGAGATTAGAAACTTGACACACAGTTGTCAGGTTTCTTTTTATATGATGGGAGAAAAGGAGATGAGAATGTATGTACGATATCGTGACATTAGAGAAACAATGGATCAAAGGGTTGTCTGTTCGAACTACAAACGAAATAGAGCAAACAAAAGAGCGGAAGATTGCGCCGCTTTGGCAGGAATTTTTTGCGCAGCAGCTTCATGGGGGACAAGCCCCAGTCATAGGGCTTTATTCAGATTATGAAAAAGATGAACATGGCTCTTATTTATTTACGGCTGGGCAATTCGCGGATCAGCCGATCGAACATGTAAAAGAGATTCCTGCGTCCACCTACGCAAGATTTCAAACGAGAAAGGGACCGATTGAAGAGGTTGTACTTGAAACATGGCACAAGATTTGGACGTGGGATCAGCGGCAATACCGCACTTATACAGGTGATTTTGAATGGTATGATGAAAGATCTATTGATCCAAAAGAAGCGCAAATTGATATTTATATTGCGGTTGATGAAAAAATGTTTGCTAAAACTAATACCATTAGTTAATATAAAACTAACGACATTAGTTTTAGGAGGGCAATCATGAGATTAACAACTTTTGACCGTCTGCACCAGCTTACATTGCTGCCGCGATTATTTCCGGTAAATTGCTATGTATTTGAGGAAGAGGAAGGACTCATTTTAATTGATGCTGCTTTAAAAATGGCGGCGAACTCGATCATCGAATTTGCCCGTAAAAAGAACAAACCAATTCATAAGATTATTCTCACTCATAGTCATATGGATCATATCGGTGCATTAGATGAGGTGAAGAAGGCTTTTCCCGAGGCAGTCGTCTATTTATCAAAACGTGATGCGCGCCTTTTTGAAGGTGACTTTTCCTTACTCCCTGGTGAACCCCAGCAAAAAATCAAAGGCAGTTTTATGAAAAATATTCATACAAAACCAGATGTGCTTGTCGAAGAAGGAGATGAGATTGGGACCCTCAAAGTAATTGCAACACCTGGCCATACACCTGGCAGCATTTCTTTATACGATGAAAAGTCAGGAGTTGTCATTGCAGGTGATGCACTTGTGACAAAAGGCGGCTTATCGGTAACGGGTGAGTTTCGGTGGAGCTTCCCGTTCCCGGCATTTGCCACATGGGATGCAGAAACCGCACTAAAAAGCGCTGAAAAATTACTAGCGCTGCGCTTATCCTGTCTTGCTGCCGGACATGGTGACCTTATGATAGAACCTCATGAAAAGCTTCAAGCTGCCGTCCGTAAAAGGCAGCACCAGCTAAAAAAAGGAGGGCAGTAAACCGTGTCTCCAAGAATGGGAATTACACAAGAAAAAATCATGGATACAGCGGCAGCATTTGTTGATGAAGAGGGCTTTTCCGCTTTGACCATTGCTACATTGTCTAAAAGGCTGAACATCAGACCGCCTTCTCTTTACAATCACGTATCCGGCCTTCATGAGATTCAGGCCGCACTCGCAGTAAAGGGGCTATCCATGCTATGTGAGGAAGGGATGCAAGTCACAGAGGGGCTGGAAAAAGAAGCAGCTGTTTTAGCCTTTGCCAGACAATATGTGCAATTTGTCCGAGAACACCCTGGCCTTTATGAAGCTGCCTTTTCACATATGAACGAAAAAGAAGTAAGTGTTGCGGCAGAGCGCCTTGTTCAGTTTGTTCAATCCATCATGTCACGCTTTGGTGTAAAGGAAGAGGAAATGACGCATGTCGTCAGAGGACTGAGAAGCTTACTGCACGGCTTCGGTGATATTTCTAATAAAAAGGGATTTCAACGAAAAGAACAGCTTGAAGAAAGTGTGAGCTATGCGGTTCGGCTCTATATCACAGGTGTATTGCAAAAAGAAGGTCTGTCTATATGACAGGTCTTTTTTTGCAACGAACCGATATCATAAAGGAGCGTCCTTCTGGCACAATTTTTTTGAGAAAAAATGAATAAAGATTTGACAGTTTTGTGAAACATGGTATGCTTATTATGTGAAATAATTCACATAGAGGAGTAGAGGCAGATGAAAAGAAAGCCTGTTTATGTGGAAACAACCATTCATGCACCTTTAGAGAAAGTATGGGAATATACGCAAAATCCAAAGCTTCATGAACAGTGGGATTTGCGCTTTTCAACTATTTCATTAAATGGACCTCAAGATGAACAGCCCCAAACCTTTTTGTATGAAAAGCATCTTGGATTTGGTGTAAGTGTCACAGGGACAGGAGCATATCGAACTAGAATGATGGATGAACGGAATGAACGGGCATCCTCGCTGAAATTTAAATCGTCACACCCGTTGTCTTTTATCAAAGAAGGCGGCGGCTATTGGAAATATGTAAAAACGAACGATCATATTGTGTTTCAAACTCAATTTGATTACGAAACGAAAGAAGGAAAAGGATGGGCGTGGGCAGATCGATTTCTTTTTCGCCCGTTGATGGGGTTTATGACGGCCTTTAGTTTTGGCGCACTAAAGACGTGGCTTGAAAAGGGAACGCACCCTCGGTTGTTACTGGAGAGAACACTTGCCCATTATGGAATTTGTTTGCTGTTTGCCATCGTCTGGCTATGCCAAGCGGTCATCCCATTTTCACATTCTGCTTTTGATCATAGCACCGGATTTCGGTTGTTTTATGCCCTGATAGGTGTATCGTGGTTGATACCTAAGCTATCAAAGAAATATCTGTTCATTCTTCAAAGCGTGTTTCTGCTGATGATGCTTTGTATCGGGATTGTATCTCCACAATCGACACTTCATGAGCCGCTTGTGATGAGTGCATTTTTGATTCTATCCATTGGAGGAATGATTAATTTAAAAGATTGTATAGATGTATTTTCGATCAAACGGAAAAGGGGAGGTAGACATGGTCGTTCATCGTCATCTAGTAAAGGATTACGATAAGCTGCATCCAAAATTAAAAGAGAGATACAACCGTGCGTTTACTGCTGAAGGTACCATGAAGGAAATAGGCGGCGGAACGAGGCTCATTCGATTTTTCTTCAAAATTGGTCCACGCTTTCGCTGTTTTTTTCCTGAGAGAGGAAAAAACATTCCCTTCCGAATTGTGAATAAACCCTTTATGACAAATAAGGGAGAGGAAGGCATGCACTGGTTCCGTACGTTTTATTTCCCAAAGAAGGAAAGGCACTTTGATGCAGATATGATTATTGATCAGAAGAGTCATAAAGTACTAGACTATTTTGGAAAGCCTCGACTTCTTATGTCAGAGCTTCATTTTACAGTAACAAAGCATGGTTTTCTGCACATTCAATCTGGCAAGCAGAAGCTGTTGATGTTAGGACGTGAGTGGCCGCTGCCTTCATGGCTTTATGGTGTGTCAGATGTCACAGAAGGCTACGAGGAGCACTCGGGTGAGTATACCATTCATGTGCATGTGAAAAATCGACTGTTTGGCACTCTTTTTACATATAAAGGCCGGTTTACTGAAAGGGTGGAGTCTCATGATGAATAAATGGCATTTGATATCAAGCCTTCTCTTCATGTGTTGTTTTATCGCCACCCGTTTGATGACAGGTCCGATAGCAGAGTTTTTTGTACTTATAGCCATTCTGTTTTTTCTTCCTGCTGTTTTATGCTTTTTTGCGAAGGAAAGGAAGGAGAGTAAGCCGAGGATACTAGTCGGCTTTTTAATGAAAGCCTTTCCATTAGCTGCTTTTTGTGCAACGGCTGCATTCGTCTATCATTCTGCCCTGTTCGCATCGGGCTGGTTTTTGTATACGATCATTTTGGCGTTATATGGCTTTACTCGGTTGCTGAAAAGGGGAAGCTTTTCACTTCATGAATTGATGATCGATGGTGCATGGATGTATCTCGCTTTAGGCGGGCTTTGGTTTTGGCTGTACACGGCAGATATACAGGTGATGACCTTTTCACCGATTATAGTGCTTTTGACCGCTATTCATTTTCATTACTCCGCTTTTTTTATCCCGCTTTTCTATGGATTATTAGGGAGACAGAGAGAAAAAGAGACAGCTTTATACAAAGCGGCTGGCTGGGTGATTTTGCTGTCACCTGTGATGATTGCTGTTGGGATTAGCTTCTCCCGTCTATTTGATACGTTCAGCGTTATGCTATATGTCATTGCACTCTATTTGTACGGCATTCTTTGTATGAAAACAAGGTTTCGATCAACTGTGGCAAAAAGGCTCGTTGTGTTTTCTAGCTGCGTGTTAATGGGAACGATCGTGCTGTCTCTTCTTTATTCAGCTGGTATGCTCATGCGCGTGACCTATATCAGCATTGATCAGATGATTTGGTTTCATGGCAGTATCAATGCCTTTTTTGTTATTTTACCAGGTCTGATTGGATGGCTGATCGAAGGACCGAGGGATCAATTAAGGCAGAAGGACTTTCCAATTTCAAGAGTGCATGGCCGCTTTCATTTAATTTCTTTTCAAAAGGAAAGAATGCATGAGCGGGAGAAGCTCGGTTTAGTCGATTCACTTGATGAATTAAATGGAACGACATTTTCGGCTGAAAGGGTATCACCTGTGATTCGAAGGTTTTATGAAAACCCCATGTCATTTACGTTAAAAGCAGCCGTCTGTTTTCATTGGTGGGTGAGGCCGTTTGTTTTTTTACTTCAGCCCATTTTTAAGAAAATAGGCCAGCTCTATTTGGGAACAGCTCGCAGGCCTTATGAAATGAAGGGACGTCTGACTACATTTCAACATCCTAAAGAAGAGCGAAAGAATGTCAGGGCGTGGATTCGTCACAACGAAAAAGGGGAGCAGGTCTTTTTTGCACTTTATGCTCATCATCACGATGCAGCTGCGGGTTATATGAATATTGCGCTGCCGCTTCCATATTCTCAGTTAACTGCCATTTTAAAACCTTTTAATGAAAAGGAAGACTTCCTCTTAAAAAGTGCATGTCCAAAAGGCAGTACCGGTGACGAAGGATTGTATTTGCATACGCCTTTTATCACCATGAAACTGCCAATGGAAGAAAGCTTTCATATGAAGCCGGAGACAGATAAAAGTCTCACAGCAGTTCATCAAATGAAGCTATTCGGTATTCCCTTTTTAACGATTCATTATCAAATTGACAGCTGGAAGCCATCCTGTTAGTCAATGATGTCACATGGTTCACCGTGCCGAATGATATTCACAATTGCTTGCCCATCACTCGGATGATGATCTGCATACTGGACTGGCAGCAGTGCAAAAAATACATAGTAGACTGAGAAGTAAGCAAATTGATAGAAAAATTGATGTTCTGGCAGGATATCATTGGCGATCATTGTATTCAGTATGAGAACACTGAGCAGGTTGCATAATGATCCGCCTAGGTAGACAAGAATGTGCGAGAATCGGTTATTTTTCCTCATTTCTTCATAATGGCAAAATGCATCTAGAAAATAGATTCGTCTAATTTCAACAACGCCTATTTTCAATACTTTTTTGCCTCTGCCAAGAGCAAAAGAAACCTTTGCCCCAAACATCCACGCGACCATAATATGGCCAAGCTGATGCAAGATGGCAACGATAGGAAGAATGACGAAAAACGACCAGCAAAATGTCCACATATCTGATAATGTAAACAAGTGTTAACCCCTCCCCAAATATTTGGGAGGAAGCAGTAGGATTATTTGCCATTTTACTGAATTCATTTTCAGAATGCAAACATTTAATACATGACAATAAATTCATTATGTAAACTAAATAGAATTTTGCGTTGAATCGGCTTTTTGACTTACTTTTTTTACGAAATGAATGTGCTACAATGAAAAAAACCAATAGATGACTCTAGTAAATGAACTTACCCTTGAATGAAGAGGAGAGAATCAGATGGCAGATATTGAACAGTTTTTAGCGTTAGATATTCGTGTTGGGACGATTATCGAAGCAGAATTCTTTGCAGAGGCAAGAGTACCTGCATTAAAACTCAAGATTGATTTTGGTGAAGAGATTGGTCTAAAGCAATCCAGTGCTCAGCTGACAAAACGGTATACAGCTGAGAATATCATTGGCAGGCAAATCGTAGCAGTCGTCAATTTTCCGCCAAGAAGAATTGCAGGGTTCAAATCAGAAGTGCTTGTATTAGGGGGCATGCCGTCAAAAGAAGACGTAGTTTTACTAGCAACAGATGAGCCTGTAGAAAATGGAACAAAAATAGGATAAGAAAAAAGACATCTTCCTGAGAAGATGTCTTTTGCGTATTGAGGCGGAATAACCACACGCCACATTCGTGTGTGTCTCAAGGAGACATGTTACCCGACTTACACAATTCAGCTCATCGCTTGATAAATATAGCATGGGATGAGCTGAATTGCAACCATTAAATGATTCACTTCATTTTTTCACGTCATTTCAGCAGAAAACTGACAAGAAATCAATTATTTGGATTATTTTTTCGAAAAATATTGAAAAGTCAGATCAGATTTTATAAAATGAACTCATCTTAGTTTGTTTAGTCGATAAACTAAGATGAGTTTTAAGTAATGATCCGACTACTAAAGGGGATGATTCTGTCATTCAAATCATTTGCTGCGTATGTGGGCTAAGCTGAAGGATTAGATGTTCAGCTTCATTTTTACAACAAATTGAAAGCGCTTTATATTCATTGCATTGACTGCTGCTGCCCTCCATCATCTGTTCATTAGAAGAGGCTAAGAGAAGAAGGGAGAAAGCTCATGGTAAGTGAGAATTTAAAAAAGATTCGTATGTCTGAAAAAGTGGGATATGCTTCAGGAGATTTCGCATGTAACTTAATTTATGCAACTGTCTCTACGTATCTATTATTTTTTTATACAGATGTGTATGGTTTATCAGCGGCGGCAGCAGGGACGATGTTTTTAGTTGTTCGCGCCATTGATGCGCTTGCAGATCCGTTTATTGGTGCATTGGTGGATCGAACGAACAGCCGTTTTGGCAGGTTCAGACCTTACTTGTTATTCGGTGCGTTTCCTTTTGTGGTACTCGCCATCCTTTGCTTTACGACACCTGATTTTTCTGAAATGGGTAAACTCGTTTATGCCTACATCACGTATGTTGGTTTATCGCTTACATACACATTCATCAATGTTCCTTATGGTGCTTTAACATCCGCAATGACAAGAAATAACCAAGAGGTTGTCAGTATTACGTCTGTTCGTATGCTTTTTGCTAATCTCGGAGGTCTAGTTGTTGCTTTTTTTGTTCCCTTTCTTGCGACTTTTTTGAGTGATAAAACTGGAAATACAGCTCTCGGCTGGCAGATGACGATGGCTTTTCTCGGCGTTCTTGGCGGTGCATTACTTATTTTCTGTTTTAAAAGCACGAATGAACGTGTCACGCTTCAAAAGCCGGAGGAAAAAATTAAGTTCAGTGATATCTTTGTCCAGTTACGTGTGAATCGTCCGCTTGTTGTATTAAGCATTTTCTTTATTATTATTTTTGGCGTGAACTCGATTAGCAACTCTGTTGGGATCTATTATGTGACGTATAACCTCGGCAGAGAAGATTTAGTGAAATGGTACGGACTCATTGGCAGTCTGCCAGCTTTAATGGTGCTGCCGTTTATTCCAAAACTGCACAAGCTGTTAGGAAAGAAAAAGCTGCTGAATTATTCATTATTGCTGAATATTGTAGGACTTCTTGCATTACTTGTGATACCGCCGAGTCAAATCACTTTAATACTTATTTTCAGGCTCGTTGCAGCTGCAGGAAGTATTACAGCCGGTGCTTACATGTGGGCGCTCATTCCTGAAACCGTTGAATATGGCGAATATAAAACAGGGAAAAGGATGGGCGGGCTCATCTATGCCATCATCGGATTCTTCTTTAAATTTGGGATGGCATTAGGCGGGATTGTGCCAGGGCTTGTACTCGATCGCTTTGGCTATATTGCGAATCAAATGCAAACACCAGAAGCATTACTGGGCATTTTAATCACGACAACGGTGATTCCTGTATGCTTACTGATTTTAGCGATGGTGGATATTAATTTTTATAACCTAGATGAAGAAAAACATAAAAAAGTCGTACGGGAGCTTGAGAACAGAGACAAGGTATATATCGATCATATGGACGATTTTAAAATGTAGGTCTCTGAAAGAGGAGGAAGTTCAATGAAGATTACCAATCCAGTGCTCAAAGGGTTTAACCCTGACCCAAGTATTTGCCGTGTAGGAGAAGATTATTATATGGCTGTCTCTACATTTGAATGGTTTCCAGGGGTGCAAATTTATCATTCAAATGATCTCGTCCATTGGCGCCTTGCTGCGCGTCCTTTGCAAAAAACCTCGCAGCTGGATATGAAGGGGAATCCTGATTCTGGCGGAGTATGGGCACCGTGCTTAAGCTATGCCGATGGGCAATTTTGGCTTATTTATTCAGATATCAAAGTAGTGGATGGTCCATTTAAAGACGGTCATAATTATTTGGTCACGGCGAGCGAAGTGGACGGCGATTGGAGTGAACCGATCCGGCTCAACAGCTCCGGGTTTGATCCATCTTTATTCCATGATCAAAGCGGGAAGAAATACGTCTTAAATATGCTGTGGGATCATAGAGAAAAGCACCATTCCTTTGCAGGTATTGCCTTGCAGGAATATAGTGTGGCTGAAAAGAAGCTCATCGGTCAAAGGAAGGTCATTTTTAAAGGCACACCGATTAAACTGACAGAAGCGCCGCATCTGTATCATATCGGTGACTACTACTATTTATTAACGGCAGAAGGAGGTACCAGGTATGAGCATGCGGCAACGATCGCCCGCTCCCGGCATATTGAAGGGCCTTATGAGGTTCATCCTGATAACCCGATTTTAAGTGCCTTCCATGCGCCTGAACATCCGCTTCAAAAATGCGGGCATGCTTCAATCGTTCAAACGCATACAAATGAATGGTATCTCGCTCATCTCACTGGTCGCCCGATTCAATCAAGCAAGGAATCTATTTTTCAACAGAGAGGGTGGTGCCCTTTAGGAAGAGAAACAGCCATACAAAAGCTAGAATGGAAGGATGACTGGCCTTATGTTGTAGGCGGAAAAGAGGGGACGCTTGAGGTTGAAGCGCCAAAGATCGAAGAAAAGGTTTTTGCACCAACCTATCATACAGTCGATGAATTTAAAGAATCAACACTAAATAGACACTTCCAAACATTAAGAATTCCGTTTACTGATCAGATTGGTTCGTTAACGGAGAAACCTCAGCATTTAAGGTTATTCGGTCACGAATCTTTAACGTCTAAGTTTACCCAAGCTTTTGTTGCAAGGCGCTGGCAAAGCTTTTATTTTGAAGCAGAGACAGCTGTTTCGTTCTTCCCAGAAAACTTTCAGCAAGCCGCTGGTCTTGTGAATTATTATAATACGGAAAACTGGACAGCACTTCAGGTGACATATGATGAGGAACTTGGGCGCACGCTTGAGCTATCTGTCTGTGAAAACCTTGCCTTTTCTCAGCCATTGACACATAAAATCATCATTCCAGACGAGGTCACTTATGTCTATTTAAAAGTGACTGTACAGAAAGAGACATATAAATATTCTTATTCTTTTGATCAAAAAGAGTGGAAAGAAATTGATGTGCCGCTTGAATCCATCCATTTATCCGATGATTTCATTAGAGGTGGGGGATTTTTTACAGGGGCATTTGTCGGTATGCAGTGTCAAGATACGAGCGGCGAGCGTCTGCCTGCTGATTTTCACTATTTTCGCTATGAGGAAAAAGATGAATAAAAAAAGACAACGCGCTACTACGGGCTGTCTTTTTTGGAAAAAGAGGTCATGTTGTGAGGGTGGCATCTTGCAGGAAAGCTTCTATGACAAGAGATGTCATCCCCAATACTGGTGCATTGTGTCCTAATGATGAGGGGAGCAGCTCTACCTGTGAGCTGAATTGCGTATCCATTCGCGAGGATACCTCCTCCCCAATCACATGTAGAACCGTCTGATGTGATTCGATCACTTTGTTTCTTAAAATAATGGCTTGCGGGTTAAAGGTATGAAGGACGTTTGTGAGACCGACGCCAAGGTAAAAACCAAAGTTGCGCAGGGCATTGAGCGTTCTCATATCATTTAACTTGGCCAGCTGTTCCAGTTCTTGATGGGAGATATGCTGACCATCTGTTTGAAGAGACTGAAACAAGGCTTTCTCAGATGCATACAATTCCCAGCACCCACGGTTCCCGCAGCTGCATGTTGGTCCATTAAAATCGATCGTCATATGTCCCATTTCACCAGAAAAGCCGTACGCTCCTCTGTATAAATGATGATTGATGATGATTCCGATCCCGATGCCAGTGCCAATGCTTGCATAGATCAAATGGTCATAATGTTTAGCGGCACCAAAGATTTTTTCACCATATGCACCGGCATTTGCTTCATTTTCAATGAAGATCGGTACTTTGAATGTGTCTTGGAGCGTGGTTTTCAGATCAACATTTTTCCATTTGGAATGGGGCGTAAACACGATTTTTTCACCTGTATCCACTAAACCATGTATGCATAGGCCAATGCCAATGAGCCCGTATGGGGAAGAGGGCATTTGTGTGATGAGCTGCTGTATTAATTCAATTAATTTACGTATCGTCACATCAGGAGAACTGGGTGGGAGCTTGATCTGCTCTTCGTAAAGAATGGACCCTTCAAGGTCTGTTAATATGCCATTGACATAATCAACGCCAACATCAATCCCGATGGAGCAGCCAGCACGTTTATTAAACATCAGTAAAACCGGTCTTCTCCCGCCGCTAGACTCACCTTGACCGATTTCATAGACAAGATGTTCTTTCATTAACGTACTTACTTGAGAAGAAACAGTCGATTTATTTAATCCAGTGCGTTCAGATAGTTTTGCTCTCGAAATGGGCGCATGCTGGAGAATTTCTTTTAATAATAGTTTTTGATTTATTTTTTTTACAAAGTTCTGATCAGCGATATCCACGTTATCCACTCCATTTGTTTCGTCTTTAGATTAAGTTGAGAAGAGCTGCTTTTTTCAGCATGTATTCAGTAAGATAGATGATTTTAACTTTATTATAACGAAAATATTTCTAAAAAACTAAAAAATATGGAAAATTCAAAGTGATTTTCTCATAGATTGTTCATTAGTTTGTTGAATCAACTTACAAAGTTTAATCAGGAGGAATAAAGAATGGCCAAATCAAATATGAAAACGTTATACAGCTTAGAAGGAATCGGCAAAATTCAATATGAAGGAAAACAATCAAAAAATCCACTCGCTTTTCAATACTATAATCCAAGCGAAGTGATTGGCGGAAAAACAATGAAAGACCACCTGCGTTTTTCAGTCGCTTATTGGCATACATTAACCGCTGATGGAACTGACATGTTTGGAACGGGCACGATGCGGAGAGCATGGGACTCCTATAGCGGAATGGATTTAGCAAAAGCAAGATTGGAAGTCGCTTTTCAACTTTTTGACCTATTGGATGTTCCGTATTTTTCATTCCATGACCGCGATATCGCGCCAGAGGGAGAGACGCTTCAAGAGACCAATCAACAATTAGACATCATTTTAGAAAGAATGAAAGAATACATGAAGCAAAGCGGAGTAAAGCTGCTGTGGAACACGGCCAATATGTTCAAGCATCCTAGATTTGTACACGGTGCTGCGACATCTTGTCATGCAGATGTCTTTGCCTATGCGGCCGCACAGGTCAAAAAAGGCATCGAAACCGCCAAAGAACTTGGTGCAGAAAATTATGTTTTCTGGGGTGGACGAGAAGGGTACGATACGCTGCTCAATACAGATATGAAAAGAGAGCTTGATCACATGGCGGCCTTCTTGCATATGGCTGTTGATTATGCAAAAGAAATTGGGTACACAGGTCAATTTTTAATTGAGCCAAAGCCAAAGGAGCCAACTACTCATCAATACGACACAGATGCAGCGACATCCATCGCCTTTTTAAAGCAATACGGATTAGATTCTCATTTTAAATTAAATATCGAAGCCAATCATGCGACACTCGCTGGCCATACGTTTGAGCATGAATTGCGTGTCGCAAGAATTCATGGGCTGCTCGGTTCTGTTGATGCAAACCAAGGCAATTCGCTTCTTGGGTGGGATACAGATGAATTTCCAACTGATCTGTATGCCACTACTCTTGCCATGTATGAAATTTTGCAAAATGGCGGGTTAGGGGCTGGCGGTCTCAACTTTGATGCAAAAGTGAGAAGAGCTTCCTTTGAACTTGACGATATTTTATATGCCCATATTGCCGGAATGGATGCATTCGCAAAGGGACTGCGGGTCGCTCATAGACTCATAGAAGATCGTGTGTTTGAAGATGTGATAAAGCACCGGTATCGCAGCTTTTCTGAAGGAATTGGACTTGACATTTCAGAAGGGAAGGCAAACTTTCATACATTAGAAGAATATGCGCTGAAACATCCTTTGATCAGAAACGAATCGGGAAGAGAGGAACAGCTGAAAGCCCGTTTAAATCAATACTTGTTAGAAGATTAATTGAAGGGGCGGACCTGTTTTGAAGGAGTGAAAACATGAAGTATGTGATGGGAATTGACCTTGGAACGAGCGGGGTCAAAGCGATATTAGTCGATGAGAGCGGAAAGGTGTGCTGCGAAGCCTCTAAGCCGTACCGCCTCATTCAAGAGAAACCGGGACATTGTGAGCAGCATCCCGAGGATTGGGTAGAGCAGACAATAGCTGTGATGAAAGAACTGATGGCAAAGCAGCCTGTTCATTCAAGGCAAGTAGAAGGCATCAGCTTTTCCGGACAGATGCATGGTTTAGTTCTATTAAATGAATCTCGCGAAGTTCTCCGCCCTGCAATTTTATGGAATGATACACGAACGACAGCACAATGTGCACACATGACAAAAAAGCTGGGAGACCGGCTGCAAAAGATCACAAAAAACCAGGCGTTAGAAGGATTCACACTGCCTAAATTACTATGGGTAAAGGAACATGAACCTCATATTGATCAGCAAATCGACATGTTTTTACTTCCAAAAGATTATGTCAGATTTCGTTTAACTGGCGCTGTCCATATTGATTATTCTGATGCGGCTGGCACTTTGCTGTTAAATATCGGTGAACAGACGTGGAGTGAGGAGATATGTCAGGCATTTGATATTCCTCTTCATATTTGCCCGCCGCTTGTCACATCAGAGGCGGAGGTTGGTACACTTTTGCCACACATTGCACGTGATGTTGGGATGAAAGAAGGCGCGAAGGTTTTTGCCGGCGGGGCAGATAATGCTTGCGGAGCAATTGGTGCTGGCATCTTATCCTCTGACCGCACGTTATGTAGCATCGGCACATCTGGGGTCATTCTCTCCTACGAAGAGGATCATGAAAGGGAGCTTCAAGGGAATTTGCATTTGTTTCATCATGCAAAAAAAGACGCTTTTTACACAATGGGTGTCACCCTTTCAGCAGGATATAGTCTTAACTGGGCAAAACACTTACTAGCTCGTGAGGAATCGTTCCAATCACTTTTAGAAGGTGCGGCTCATGTAGCGCCAGGAGCGAAAGGATTGCTCTTTACTCCCTATTTAGTCGGGGAAAGAACACCTCATGCGGATTCGATCATTCGCGGCAGCTTGATTGGATTAGACAGCAGGCATGAAAGGGCACATGTTGTCAGAGCTGTGTTAGAAGGAATTACCTTTTCGCTAAATGAATCTATCGCATTATTCCGGCAGGCAGGAAAAAACATAGATTCTATTGTGTCCATTGGCGGCGGTGCAAGAAGCCGGACATGGCTTCAAATGCAAGCAGACATTTTTCAGGCTGACGTCATCCAGTTAGAAAATGAACAAGGGCCTGCATTAGGTGCAGCCATGCTTGCCGCGGTTGGCTGCGGGTGGTATCCATCACTTGAAGCATGTGCTAATCAATTGATCCATCAAGCTGCTGTTTATGAGCCAAATCAGCAGCATGCAGAAGTATATGCCGATTTATTTCATTTGTATCAAAGGATTTATACACAAACAAAAGACATCCATGCCGGGTTAAAGCCGTATCGTTCCATCTAGCAGAAAGTGCATGAAAGGAGGTGATGGGTTTTTCATCTTAGGGATGACAGAACAATACGAATGAAAAAAGGAGAGGAATGGAAAATGAATTTGAAAAGATTGAGGCTGTTGTTTGTGATGTGTATTGGATTTGTGCTGACACTGACGGCTGTGCCAGCTCATGCGGAAACGATTTATGATAATAGGATAGGTACACACAGCGGATACGATTTTGAATTATGGAAGGATTACGGAAATACCTCGATGACTCTCAATAACGGCGGGGCATTTAGTGCAAGCTGGAACAATATCGGAAATGCCTTATTTCGAAAAGGAAAGAAGTTTGATTCCACTAAAACTCATCATCAACTTGGTAACATCTCCATCAACTACAACGCAGCCTTTAACCCGGGCGGGAATTCCTATTTATGTGTCTATGGCTGGACACAATCTCCATTAGCTGAATACTACATTGTTGAGTCATGGGGCACATATCGTCCAACAGGAACGTATAAAGGATCATTTTATGCCGATGGAGGCACATATGACATATATGAAACGCTGCGTGTCAATCAGCCTTCTATCATTGGAGACGCTACCTTCAAACAATATTGGAGTGTACGTCAAACAAAACGCACAAGCGGAACTGTCTCCGTCAGTGAGCATTTTAAAAAATGGGAAAGCTTAGGCATGCCAATGGGAAAAATGTATGAAACAGCATTAACTGTAGAAGGCTATCGAAGCAACGGAAGTGCGAATGTCATGACGAATCAGCTGATGATTCGATAAAAGCATATGAAAAAAGCCAGCAACAAACGGCTGGCTTTTTTCTATGATAATTTTTCAACTTCCACTCTTCCAGAAAAGAACGTCGCGCCGCCGCCCATATCTGCCAATCGATCAGGTGTTAATCCATTCACTAAATGCTTTTTGCCTTTTTGATCTGCCCATAATCCTTGACTGACCACAACACCAGATAAAACATTTTGACCGACTGACACGACAAGCTCACACTCTCCTCGGTCGTTCAGCACACGGACCATGTCACCATCTTCAATTTTTCTTTCCTTTGCATCCTGTTCATTCATGTGAAGCTTCGGAAATTTCTCAAGCTTTTGATGCTTTTCATGAAGTGAGAAGGTGGAATTCAAAAAATTATGGTTCGGCCCCGGTATAAAGGTAAGCGGATAATCGCTTTCCTGATAAAGGGGCACATAGGTTGGAAGTGCTGGATACCCGTCTTTTTTCATTTGTTCAGAATAAAGCTCAATTTTCCCGCTTGGGGTTTGAAGCTTTAATTCCTCGAAAGATCCACGCTTTGCTTTGATCCATTTCTTTTCTTTTAATGCTTCGTATGAAATGTCCTCATAATGCGGATTTTCTGGATGATGAAGAGCTTGTTCCATGAGCTCAGCATCTGTCTCTCGGAAGGCTTGATCTTCAAAGCCCATCGCATGAGCGAGCAGGCGGAATACTTCAGTATTAGATTTGCTTTCTCCGTAGCGTTCTATCACTGGCTCCTGAATTTGAATATAATGATGCCAATATGATGTATAGAAATCCTCATTTTCAAAGGCAGATGTCGCCGGCAGAACAATGTCTGCATACGCCGCTGTTTCTGTTAAGAATAAATCATGAACCACTGTAAATAAGTCCTCTCTCAGCAAACCTTCTCTGACTTTATTCGCTTCAGGTGTTACAACTGCTGGGTTGCACGAGTAGATAAAGAGAGAATCAACGGAAGGCTCTGCGCTTGTCAGCACACTTCCCAGCTGGTTCATATTAAATGATCTAGGTGTGCGTTCTTTTAATAAATCCGGCCGCTGAAGAGCTGTTTCATTATAGCTAAGGAAAGAAGAGTTTGATTTCATCGCTCCGCCGCCCTTGTGCAGCCATTGACCAGTCAGGGCAGGGAGGCAGGAAATCGTTCTAATACTCATCCCGCCATTATCATGGTGCTGCAAACCATTCCCAATGCGAATGAGAGATGGTGATGTCTCAGCGTACATTCTAGCTAGTGTCATGATGTCATCCTTAGGGACACCCGTGATTCGCTCAACTGTGTCTGGATCATACTGCTTCACATGCTCGCGCAGCTCATTATGGCCGACCGTGTAAGTCTCTAAAAAGGCTTCATCTGTACGTTCCTCTTTAAAAAGGACATGCATGATGCCAAGGGCAAGCGCACTGTCAGTACCAGGTCGAAGCGGAATGAACCAATCTGCCATCCGGCCGGTTTGGTTCTTGTGAACATCAATCACGACAATCTTAGCTCCTTGCTTTCGCGCTTTTTGTGCCAAGGTGATTTGGTGCATATTGGTCGATACGGCATTGATGCCCCAAAAGATAAATAGTTTCGTATGAATGGTGTCTTCAGGGTCTGTCCCAATGCTTGCACCCATTGTATATTTATAGCCAGTCGTTCCCGCTGACTGACAGATCGTCCGGTCTAACTGACTTGAACCAAGACGATAAAAAAAGCGACGGTCCATTCCTTCTGCGTTGAGATTGCCCATGTTCCCATAGAAGCTGTAAGGCAGAATGCTTTCTGGCCCTTTTTCTTCGATCAGCTTTGTCCATTTTTGACGAATGGTTTCAATGGCTTCTTCCCACGTAATCGGCGCAAACTGTGCTTCGCCTTTTCGGCCAACACGTTTTAAAGGAGTGGTCAGTCTTTTTTCATCGTATAAACGGGCTGTGACATTACGCACTTTGTTGCATATGTTTCCTTGTGTGACAGGGTGGTCCGGATCTCCCTGCACTTTCACGATCTTTCCATTTTCTTTATGTATTAAAAGACCGCACTGATCCGGGCAATCTAACGAACAAACTGATTTGAAAATTCCGTCTTTCATCGCTGTATAATCGGTCATGAGTTTTCGGCTTCCTTTCTGCATTCCGTTATCGCTTTGTATGGACTTTATTTTAGCATGTTCGGAGGTGGAAGGTAAGAAAGAGATGATGAATTGAAGAAAATGAAAAAAAGCCCCTGAAAAAGGGACTTTTAAAAACGGGTGACTTGTACAGGAAATTCTTTTACCCCAAAAACAAACGTGCTTTGAATAGGTTTTAGCTGATCTGTTACGCAGGTGATATCTTGAAACGTGTGGAGTAAAACATCAAGCGCAATGTTGCTTTCAAGCCGGGCAAGCGGTGCACCGAGACAGAAATGAATGCCAAACCCAAAGCTCATATGCGGATTTGATTTCCGGTCAAGCCGGAACGTATCTGGATCTTCAAACTTCTGTTCATCCCGATTTGCTGAAGCAACCCAGCCGATGAGGTAGTCTCCCTTTTCAATGCGTGCGCCAGCAATTTCAACATCCTCTGCGGCGATTCGACCAATGGCTTGAACAGGTGGATAATACCGCAATGTTTCCTCAGTTAATTGAGGAATAAGAGAGGGATCCTGTCGAACGGATTCAGCGATATGCGGCTGCTCTGTCAGCAGTCGTACGGCATTGGTTATTAAATTGGTCGTTGTCTCATTGCCTGCAACAAGTAATAGAATACAAAAGCCAAGCAGTTCATTCTCTGTTAAACGCTCTCCATCGATTTCAGCTTGAATGAGAAGCGAGATCAAGTCACCCGCAGGCGTTTCTTTTCGTTTTTTGATCAGATGAGTAAAATAAATGGACAGCTCTTCTTCAGCGCGTTTTTGCATATCTACAACAGCCTGAATGGCTTCTTTTGATTCATCCTTAGCACCTGCCACAAGGGCATCAGAATGTTTTTTAATCAGCTCTCTGTCCTGCACCTCTGCACCGAGAAGCTCAGCGATGATCATCACTGGCAGGGGAGCTGCTAAATCTTGCACGATATCAAAGGTACGTTGATCCTTGACATGATTTAATAGATCATGTGTCAGGTCTTTGATCTTATCTTCTAATTGTTTGATCGCTTTTGGAGTGAATGCTTTATTCACGAGCGCTCTCATCTTTGTATGTTTTGGAGGATCCATCGTTAAAATACTTGTTTTAGACGTGCTTCTTCCCCGCTGTGAAGAGAACACTTTAGGCTGTTTTAGAACAGACTGGATATCCGCATATCGAAAGAGATCCCAGCACTTTCTTGTCTCATCAAATCTAATATCACTTTCTGCACGCAGCTCATTGTAAATAGGGAATGGGAAAAGAAGGTCATCGGTAGAACGGATTTCTTTCATTGGAATCACATTGACATAGTTTTCTTTCACTTTCATTATGAACGCTCCTTTTTCACATGATTTCTCTTTCACGGTATCACCAGTAAAAAATCATTTCAACGGACATGTTTTCTAAAATATGTCAATAGTCTAATCGAAAGATTCAAGCACATTCACCATATAGGAAAATAGAAAGTCATTAAAATGAGAGCGCTTTCTAAAAAATAGAATTGAAGTCACCGAAACCAAAAATAAAATGATGAATTCAGTCGAATGAAAGGGTCCTATGATTCAAATTATTATAGTTCTTTTGATCTAAATCACTGTATTTGAAAAACACGGCTAACATACTTGCAGCAAGCTGTCCGCCATGCATTCGGGACTTTTGAAAAGCGCTGGCTCTTTCTTGACACGATTTCTCATCATGTTACGATTACTAACGTGCGAAAAACGCGAACAAAAAGCGAACAAGGGAGAGGGTCAATATCATTGATCAAAAGAAAGTTGCTTTCATTGGAGCAGGTTCTATGGCGGAAGGAATGATTGCAGGGATTGTGCGATCAGGACAGATGCCGCTAGGCCAAATCTACGCAACAAACAGACAAAATCAACATCGATTGAATGAACTAACGAAACAATACGGAATTCAAACAGCCGAAATGGATTCATTTCCTTTTGAAGAAATGGATATGTTGATCCTGGCCATGAAGCCAAAGGATGCTGAAGCAGCACTTGAATCATTAAAACCTCGTATTCAGTCAGAGCAGCTCATCATGTCTGTCCTTGCAGGTGTTAAGCTATCGTATATTGAAGACATGCTGCACGAAGGTCAGCCTGTAATAAGGGTCATGCCAAATACCTCAAGTACAATCGGGGCATCAGCGACTGCTTTATCTGCTGGACGATACGTGAAAAACGATCATATGAGCATAAGTCAGGCTCTTTTATCTGAAATGGGCGAAGTCTATACCATTCAGGAAGAGCAAATGGATATCTTCACTGGAATTGCTGGAAGCGGGCCTGCCTACTTTTATTTCTTAATGGAAAGAATCGAAGAAGCAGGGGAAGAGGCAGGTTTATCAAAGGAATTGTCTCGCCAAATTGGCGCGCAGACACTCCTCGGTGCGGCAAAAATGCTCCAAGAAACAGAGGAAAACCCTTCAGTCCTAAGAGAGAAAATTACGTCACCAAATGGAACAACTGCTGCTGGACTGAATGCATTAGATGATTTTGGCGGAGGAGAAGCGATCAAGCAGGCTGTCAAACATGCTGCCAATCGATCAAAAGAGATAAGCAATCAGCAAAAACAAAAAGTATCTATATAAATAGAGTTCAGGTACAGGAGTGATAAGGTGTACGCAGATAAAGAGAGAAAACGAATTGTTGTGAAAATCGGAAGCAGCTCTCTTACTAGCTTTCAAGGTGAGATTAGTTTGAAAAAACTAGAAAACCTCGTCAATCAAATTGTGAAACTGAAAGATGAAGGACACGAAGTCATTTTGGTTTCATCTGGTGCGGTTGCAGCTGGTTACCGAAAACTAGGATTTATCGATAGACCGAAAACACTGCCGGAAAAGCAGGCATCTGCCTCAATTGGGCAAGGGCTTTTAATGGAATCATATTCTACTTTATTTTTATCACACGGTTATATTGCCTCACAGCTCTTAATCACAAGAAGTGATTTTTCTGATGAAACGCGATATCAAAATGTGCGCAACACAATGAATGTGTTATTAGATCGAGGCATCATCCCAATTATTAACGAAAATGATACAGTGACGATCAATCGGTTGAAGTTTGGAGACAACGATACATTGTCTGCAAAAGTAGCTGGCTTAATTGATGCGGATTTCCTTGCCATTTTATCTGATATTGATGGCTTGTATGAAGATAATCCTCATACAAATCCAAATGCGAAGAGAATTCTTGAAGTCACTGACATTACAGAAGACATCGAAGCAGCTGCTGGAGACGCAGGCAGCAGCGTGGGTACAGGCGGAATGAAATCAAAGCTCGATGCTTTTAAAATATCAATGGCCGCAGGTATCAATGGCTTTTTAGGAAAAGCAGATACGCCTCACATTTTAGACAAAGCGATCAATGGGACAGAGGACGGCACTTATTTTACCGCTGACGAAAATGTAGCGCCGCTGAACTATAAAAAGCAGTGGATTGCTTTTCATTCTGGACCAAAGGGTGAGATCGTGGTTCAAGAGAAAACACAGGAATTTCTCCTGCACCGAGAGGGAAGTCTTGATTCTGATGGGATTGTCAGTGTGAAAGGTTCATTTAAAAAAGGCGATGTCGTCCGTATTTTAGATCAAGATGGAAGAGAAATAGGGCTTGGCATTGTGAATTATGCGTCAGATGAACTCGCACGTAAGAGTGACTTGTTACAAGATGAAATCGTTCATGTCGTCGATCTTGAAGCATTTGTTTGTCATTTAGATTTATCGATTCCAGTTTGTTAACCAAAAGGGAGGAATTCCATGACACTGACAGCTGAAGTTGTCACATCGGTCAAAGAAAAATCGAAAAAAGCAAAGTACGTTTCAAAAAAACTAAGTTTACTTCAGACAGAGGAAAAGAATGACGCGCTGCTTAAAATGGCAGAAGCGTTAGAGCAAAAAAGCCGCTTCATTTTACAGGAGAATCAAAAGGATTTAAATGCTGGGAAAGAAAAGGGCTTCTCAGAGGCACTCTTAGATCGGTTAATGTTAAATGAAGAAAGAATTCATGAGTTTGCTGAAAGTTTGCGGCTCGTGACGAGATTAACAGATCCTGTTGGAGAAATATTGGATGAATGGACTCTTGATAACGGCTTACATGTGAAAAGCCGAAGAGTACCGCTCGGCGTGATCGGGATGATCTATGAAGCGAGACCGAACGTCACTGTCGATGCAGCAGGCCTTGCCTTAAAGGCAGGCAACTCAGTGATTTTAAAAGGCGGTTCCTCCGCTATTTCTTCCAACAAAGCCATTGTCAGTGTGATTCATGAAGCATTGGATCAAACAACAATTCCTCGTGATGCGGTGCAATTGATTGAACAAACAGACCGTTCATCGGTTCAGGCGATGTTTCAACTAAAAGAATGGATCGATGTGTTAATTCCGCGAGGCGGAGCTTCCTTAATAAAAACAGTGGTGGAAGAATCCACTATCCCAGTGCTTGAAACAGGGACAGGAAACTGTCATGTCTTTATTGATCAAACCGCAAATGTGAAAAAAGCCATTGAGATTGTGATCAATGCGAAAACGAATCGTCCGGCTGTATGTAATGCACTTGAGACGCTAATCATTCATCGCGATTGGCTGAAAGAGAATGCAGCCTCATTAAATGAAGCTTTGCAGGATCACCATGTCACTGTACATGGTGATCAGGCAGCAGAGTCTTACTTTTCAAACGCGGTTCCTGCTGGAGAAGTGGATTGGACAGATGAGTATTTAAGTCTTGATCTTGCGGTAAAGGTAGTCGATTCAATCGAGGAAGCGATCAGCCATATCGATCAGTACGGCACAAAGCATTCAGAAGCCATTGTGACAGAAGATGAAAAAAATGCACTCACGTTTCTAAACGAAGTCGATGCGGCGGCTGTTTATCATAACGCATCGACTCGCTTTACAGATGGCGGCGCACTTGGCTATGGAGCTGAAATCGGCATCTCTACTCAAAAACTCCACGCAAGAGGTCCAATGGGACTTCCTGCACTCACGACAACTAAGCTACTTCTATGTGGCGACGGTCAGATTAGAAGCTAGAAAAGATTCAAGAAACACTACCTTTTTATGGGTAGTGTTTTTAACTTTATCTTAAAGAAATACACGTTATCATACGTTTGAACAGTTTTTCTTCATGACTTTCTCAAATTTAAAAAATTCAAATTCCTCAGATGCTAAAGGCTCATTGCCTTGATCTGCTTCACAAGGTGCGTTTGGATCTGGATGGTGTAAGTGATAAAATTCAACAATTTGAAAGCCGCACTTATTGACATAGAAATGAATGTTACGTTTTTCAAAATAAGGGGTCACAACTTCCCATACAATCGTTTCTGGATATTGCGCCTCAATGGCTTTCCATGCTGCCTGACCAATGCCGCGGCCGTGAGAGGATGAGGAGATGTATAGCAAATCAACCGAGTTGTGATGTGTCTCTTGGTTGATTTTGATGACAACACCGCCTGCCTTTTCACCATTTAGCATAATATGATAAACAATGTGTTCATTCGAATAAAAAGATTCATCAATTACTGCATCTGGCGGAATCGGTCCATCCTGCGCATCGCCAAATGCGTCGATCACGCCAGCTGTAAAAGCTTTCTGAAGCTCTTTTTTCATAGAAGGGAAATCCTCTTTATTTGCTTGTGCTAATGTCACTTCATGTTGAGTTATTTTGTTCATTTTCTTATCCTTTCCCTGCGTAGTGGTGTTTCTGCATGTTATGATAAAGTATGGAGTTACTCCATAGTCAAGAAAGGAGCCTTCATCATGATCAATGATGTGCAAAAAACGTTTTTCACTGGAGAATTTGCCAAGCTATTTGATGTAAAAAAAGATACGCTTCTGTATTATGATAAAATCGATTTATTTAAGCCGGCTGGTGTTCATGAAAATGGATACCGTTACTATACACTTGAGCAATTTGACCATTTTATTGCGATTCAATCCTTGCGAGCTGTTCAATTTCCGATCAAAGAGTTAAAACAATATTTCACAGAACCTTCCCGCGAAAGACTGCAAAGCCTAGCGGCCGACCAAGTAGAAAGGGTCAAACAAGAGATTGAAAAGCTGCAAGATATCCAAGCTTTTCTTATGCGGGTGATCGAGACAACGCATGAATTATCAACTGTGAAAATAGGAGAGGTCCTGTTTCAAGAGCTGCCAGAAGAACCAGTCATACTAAGTGCTTCAAACCCGATCGATTTAAATACACCTGTAGAAGAAATATCACGTATTGTAGGGGAATTTCTAAAGGAAGTTGGCATAAAAGGGGCTGCGGCAAATGGTTCTGTCTTAAAAAAGGAACAGTTTCGTAAGCGCCACTATCATCAGTCAGATCAACTGTTCTGCCGAATGGATGGACCGGGGGCAGTGAAAAAACCTGGTGGGATCTATGCGGTGATATATGATCAAGGAACATATGATGAGATTGAGTCTGCTTATTCGCATTTATTAGATGAAATCGAGAAAGAGGGCATGTTGCTGGATGGAGATGTATTTGAGGAGTATTTACTTCATTCGCTCATGTCTAAAGATGAAGCAGAGTATATAACGAAGCTCAGTGTAAAAGTGAAGAAGCGAGCAGATAACAATTGAAAAGAGGCTAGACAGCATGTGACATGCGTGTTTACCCTCTTTTTTGATGTTAACCAACTTGATTTTCGGCAAATTGACTCATATATAAATCTGCATAGAAGCCTTTTTGTTTTAAAAGTTCGCTGTGCGATCCTTTTTCAATGATGCTTCCATCCTTCATGACTAAAATGAGGTCTGCATCCTTAATTGTTGAAAGTCTGTGTGCAATCACGAAGCTCGTTCTGCCTTTCATCAATTCATTCATTGCTTTTTGAATATGCATCTCTGTCCGTGTATCCACACTGCTTGTTGCTTCATCTAATATCAAGATCTTTGGATCAGATAAAATGGCACGGGCGATGGTTAACAGCTGGCGTTGACCTTGTGACAGGTTGCCGGCATCTTCTTTTAAGAGTGTATCATATCCATCTGGAAGCGTGCGGATAAAATCATCCGCATAGGCATGTTTGGC
Organism: Bacillus sp. DC4300-2b2; assembly: GCF_049895685.1. NCBI lineage: Bacteria > Bacillati > Bacillota > Bacilli > Caryophanales > Bacillaceae > Bacillus > Bacillus sp. DC4300-2b2. The sequence goes on along the minus strand of NZ_JAFCSW010000003.1, from coordinate 73,908 downwards.
GGCTTTGATGACATCCTCTTTGGAAACGTGCTGCTTGCCATAGGCAATGTTGTCGTAAATCGTTCCTTCAAAGAGCCACGTATCCTGAAGAACCATCGCAAATAATTCTCGTACTTGCTGACGGCTGAGATCAGTTGTTTTGACACCGCCAATGCGTATGGAGCCTTGATCTAGCTCGTAAAAACGCATTAAAAGATTGATGATGGTTGTTTTTCCTGCGCCTGTTGGTCCGACAATGGCAACTGTTTGTCCTTCTTGCACATCTAAATTAAGATCTTTAATAATTGGATGATCTTTTTCATATCCGAATTGAACTTGTTCAAAGCTCACATCACCTGAGAGTGAAGCAAGATCAATCGCCGCATCTTCTTCGGTACTTTCTTCTTCCTCATCAAGGATTTCAAAGACCCTTTCAGCAGAAGCGATCGCTGATTGAACTAAGTTTGCGACACTTGATGCTTGCACAAGCGGCTGAGACATTTGCTGGGTGTATTGTATAAACGCCTGAACATCCCCGACACGAATATTCCCGTTAATGACAAGAATCCCGCCGGCTACACTGACTGCCACATAGCCAAGGTTCCCGATAAAGGTCATCATTGGCATCATTAAACCAGAAATGAACTGCGCTTTCCTTGAGGATTCATACAGCTTTTCGTTTAATTGATCAAATGTATCGATTGCTTTCTTTTCGTAGCCATACGCACGAACTGTCTGATGTCCTGTAAACATCTCATTAATATGGCCATTGATCGTCCCAAGCTCTTTTTGCTGCGCTTTAAAATGCTTTTGAGAAAATGACGTAATGCCGCGAATCGCAAACAGGCTGAGTGGCAGCGTCAAACAAACAAGCAACGTAAGTAAGGGACTGATGAAAAGCATCATCACGACAATTCCAATCACTGTAATAACAGATGTAATCACTTGGGTGAGCGCCTGCTGAAGCGATGTATTAATATTATCGATATCATTCATCACACGGCTTAGTGTGTCCCCGTGGGTTGTTTTATCAAAATAACGAAGGGGGAGACGTGTGAGCTTGTCATTTGCTTCTTGGCGTAATTCAGCAATGGTCTGTTGAGAGACACCGGCCATGATATATTGTTGAACGAATGAAAAGAGAGAAGCAACTACGTACAGGACGACAAGCAGCAAAAGTATTCGTGAAATGACATCAAATTGAACAGCTGTTCCATTCGTAAAGCTGTCAAATAGGGAAGAGGTGGCATCCCCAAGCAGCTTTGGACTAATGACATTAAAGACAGTTGAACCAATTGCTGCAATAAAGACGATGATCAGCTGAAATTTTCTTGGTTTTAAATAGCCTGTCAACCGAAGCAGTGTTTTCTTAAATTCCTTCGGTTTTGCGGCTGGCCCTTTAGGGTGGGCGCCTTTATGGCCCATGCCGGAAGACATTTTCTTACTCATCCTCGCTCACCTCCTGACCTTCCTGTGATGCGACAATCTCTTGGTACACAAGATTATCCTTTATTAATTGTTCATGTGTTCCGATACCTGCGATTTTTCCTTCATCAAGTACAATGATTTTATCACTATGCTTCACTGTGCTGATTCGTTGTGCGACAATGATGAGGGCTGCATGTGCTTTTTCTGCTTCTAATGATGCCCGCAGCTTGGCATCTGTTTTGTAATCAAGTGCTGAAAAGCTATCGTCAAACAGATAGAATGATGGTTTTCGCACTAGCGCCCTTGCAATGGAAAGCCGCTGTTTTTGGCCGCCGGATAGATTGGAACCACCTTGATCAATTTCTCCTTCAATTCCGCCATCTTTTTGCAAAACAAATTCTTCGGCCTGCGCGGTTCGCAGCGCCTGCCAGACGTCTTCATCGCTTGCATCCTGCTTGCCAAAACGCACATTGTCGGCAATGGTTCCGCTGAATAAAACAGCTTTTTGAGAGACATAGCCCATTTGGTTTCTCAGTTTCTCCTGAGGCAGCTCTCTAATGTCTACACCATCTAATGTAATCCGGCCCTCTGTCACTTCATAAAAACGCGTCATCAGCTGGAGAAGGGTAGTTTTCCCAGAACCCGTACTTCCGATAATGGCTGTTGTTTCGCCAGTTTTGGCTTCAAACGTTATATTTTGAACGGCCGGTTTCTCTGCATTTGAGTAATAAAATGACACATCCTCAAAGCGAATGGAGTGGGCGGGCTCGTGAAGCTCAGTCATAGACTCTTCTTTGTCTTTAATCTTTGGTTCCATGTTTAACACTTCATTCATACGTTTAGCTGATGCTTGTGCTCTTGGGACCATAATAAAGCTCATCGACAGCATAATCAGTGCCATTAAAATCATCATCGCATATTGAATGAAGGCAATGAGATTCCCAACTTCCATTTCTCCGGCATCAATTCGGTTTGCACCAAGCCAGACAATACCGATATTCGTGAAGTTCATGATGATCAGCATAAATGGAAACAAGTAAGCCATTAATCGGTTGACTCTAAGGCCAGTATCCTTATAGGACGTGTTAGCTTCTTGGAATCGCTCCTTTTCATCATCTACACGGTTAAATGCACGAATGACCCGGATGCCTGAAAGAGATTCTCGCATAATTAAATTCAGCCGGTCTGTTTTTTTCTGAAGCTGGCCGAATAGCGGAATGGCTTTTCTTGACACTAAATAGATAAATCCTCCAAGAAGGGGGAGGGCTGCTAAAAAGATAAGAGACAGGACAGCATCCCTGGAAACAGCCAAAATAATTCCGCCCACAAGCATAAGCGGGGCCCGCGTCATCATTTGTAAAATCATGATCGTCACATCTTGGACTTGTTTCACATCATTTGTTGATCTAGTAATAAAGGAAGACGTGCCGATCTTTTGAAATTCTTCTAATGAAAATTGTTCGACATGCACAAACAGCTGTCTTCTCATATCACGGCCGAAGCCAAGAGCTGTCTTTGATGACAAGTAAGACTTCCAAATGGTGAGCAAAATGGCGAGTAAAGAACATGCCACCATCCAGCCGCCAACCTTCCATATGTAAGCAATATCTCCTTGGACGATACCGACATCAACGATATCTGCTGTTAACGTCGGTAAATACAGCTGGAGCATACTGCTTAAAAAGGTGAGAATGACAATGGACACAACGGACAGCCGATAAGGCTTTAAAAATGATAAAATTGATTTCATACGAATACCTTTCTTCCATATAGTCTTTTGTTCTGTAACTCATCATATACAAAGAGGGATTATTTCTACAAATGAAATGTCTTGTTTTAGTGAATTATTTATATTGTTCAATTTTAGAAAAGAAATCCTTCACAAACACATAAAAATCATGGGCAGAAGGAGACATTTCTCGCGTTTTAGATGCAATAATGCCAACCGTTCGTCTCACTTGAGGGAAATCGATCGGAATTTTCACTGTAAATCGCGGTGTTGTTTCATAAAAGGCACTTTCGGGTAATAAAGTAACGCCCATACCTGCCGAAACGAGGCCTTTAATGGCATCCAAATCTTCTCCTTCAGATGAAATGGTAGGTTCATAGCCTGCCTGCTTGCAAGCATCAACCGCAATTTGTCTCAGCACATACCCTTCAGGAAATAACACGAAATGATCCTTTCTTAGATCACTTAAATGAATACTCCTTTGTCCGCTAAAGGGGTGGCTAACCGGTAAAAGGGCATAAATGCTTTCAGAAAACAAAATATTTCCTTCTATTTGAGAATCGTTTGTCGGTACAGGTCCTAAAAAGGCAAGATCGATATCACGATTTTTAACGGCTTCAATGAGAAACTTATAGGATCCTTGACGAAGTAAAAAATCGACCTCTGGATATTCCTGCTTAAAAGCAGAGATGACAGAAGGGAGCACTTGGCTTGCTAGACTTGTAGGAAAGCCAATATTCACCGTCCCTTTGTGCGGATCTAAGTATTCATCAATTTGCTCTTTTGCGTAATCAATGGCTTTTAGTGCAGTTCTGACATGATCTAAAAATTGTCTGCCGATCTTCGTTAATTTGATATTTCGTCCTTCTCGTTCGAATAAGGCCACTCCAAGTTCTTCTTCTAAATTCGCAATCTGCCGGCTGATGGCAGATTGGGCAACATGTAAGTTTTCAGCCGCTTCTGACACGTGTTCACGGTCTGCGACTTCTACAAAATAACGTAACTGACGAAGCTCCATTTTTGCACTTCACACCCATCTATCTCAAAAAGAGATTGTTTTGATCTAAATTATATATTGTTTATATTAATTTGAAAACTTAAAATAAGTTACAGAGTTTGTGAGATTTTATTACTGTGAAAAAACGGATCTTTTAAACGGGGGAGAGAAACGATGACTTATAATCAACTACCACAACCACAAGGTCTCTACCGTCCTGAATTTGAACATGATGCATGTGGAATCGGACTGTACGCCCATTTAAAAGGGGAGGCGACACATAGCATCGTCAAAAAGGGATTACAAATGCTGTGCCAGCTTGATCACCGCGGCGGGCAAGGCAGTGATCCGTATACAGGTGATGGTGCTGGTTTAATGGTACAGCTGCCAGACGCTTTCTTTAGAAAGAACTGCAAAGAATTTGCACTTCCAGAAAAGGGCCGTTACGGGGTAGGAATGGTCTTCTTTTCAAAAGATGATGACGAAAAAACGCGTCAAGCCATCGAACAGAAAATCAACGGGTTCATTAAACAAGAAGGCCAAACATTAATTGGCTGGAGAACGGTTCCTGTCGATGCCGGGAAAATTGGTACTGTCGCAGCGAAGAGCTGTCCGGTTGTGAGACAGGTCTTTATCGGAGCAAACGACAACATTACAGACCGTTTGTCATTTGAAAGAAAATTATATGTCATCCGTAAACAGGCTGAGAACTGGGGAACAAAAGAGGAAAAACAATTTTATTTTGTCAGCCTGTCGAGTCAAACCATCGTATACAAGGGGCTTTTAACATCAGATCAAGTCGATGCTTTTTATCTTGATCTACAGGATGAAACATTTGTTTCTGCATTTTCACTTGTTCATTCAAGATTTAGTACAAATACATTTCCTACATGGGAAAGAGCCCATCCAAACCGCTATTTAATTCACAACGGAGAAATCAACACATTAAGAGGAAACATCAATTGGATGAGTGCAAGAGAACAACAATTCGTATCTGAAGCCTTCGGAGACGATTTAGACAAGATTTTGCCAGTGCTGAATGCAGACGGAAGTGATTCATCCATTTTAGACAATGCCTTTGAATTCTTTGTGCTTGCTGGCCGTACACCTGCTCATACAGCAATGATGCTGATTCCTGAGCCTTGGACGGAAAACACGCACATGTCGAAAGAGAAACGGGCATTTTATGAATACCATAGTTCTCTCATGGAGCCATGGGATGGACCAACAGCGATTTCCTTTACGGACGGTAAACAAATCGGGGCCATCTTAGACCGAAACGGATTAAGACCGGCAAGGTACTATGTCACAAATGATGATCATATCATTTTCTCTTCTGAGGTTGGTGTAATTGACACAAATGAAGAAGATGTTAAGTACAAAGATCGTCTTGAGCCTGGTAAAATGCTGCTCATTGATTTAGAAGAAGGACGAATTATTTCTGACGAAGAAGTGAAATCGACCATTGCGAATGAACTTCCTTATCAAAAATGGCTCGATGAAGAAATGGTCCACGTCAATCGCTCGGAAGAAAATTCAGAAAATTCTAGTATAATGGATGATTTGTTGACGCGTCAGCGTGCGTTCCATTATACGTACGAGGACATTCAAAAGTATTTAATTCCTTTACTAGAGGAAGGCAAGGACCCAATTGGTTCAATGGGAAGTGACACACCGCTTGCTGTGTTATCAGATCGTGCGCAGTCTCTGTTTTCTTATTTCAAGCAGTTGTTCGCACAGGTCACGAACCCGCCGATTGATGCCATTCGTGAGCAGCTAGTGACATCAACCATGACTTGGTTAGGAGCCGAAGGTGATATTTTACATCCGAATGAATATTCATGCCGAAGAATTAAACTTTATACACCGGTCTTAACGAGCGGCCAATTTAACGGCTTGAAAACGATTGTTCATAATGCCTTTAAAAGCAAAACCATTCATACACTTTTCACCGATGATTTAAAGCGCGGACTGGATGCGATGTTTGAAGAGGCGGAAAAAGCGATTAGAGAAGGCGTCTCTTTATTAATCCTTTCAGATCGTGAAATGACAGAACAAAAAGTACCGATTCCACCACTTCTTGCGCTAAGTGCACTACATCAGCACCTTGTGCGTCAAGGTCTGCGGACAAAGGTCAGTCTGATCGTTGAATCTGGAGAGGTGAGAGAGGTCCATCATTTTGCCGCACTGATTGGCTACGGGGCAGATGCGATCCATCCTTACCTTGTCTATGAAACATACAAACAGCTGATTGCAGACGAAGCGATTTCGATCAGCTTTGATGAAGCTGTTACAAAGTTTGGTAAAAGCGTGACAGAAGGTGTCGTCAAAGTCATGTCCAAAGTGGGGATTTCCACTGTGCAAAGCTATAGAGGCGCGCAAATATTTGAAGCAGTCGGGATTAGTGAAGATGTCATTCAAGAGTATTTCACAGGAACAGCTTCTCAGCTTGGTGGGATTGATCTTGACACCATTGCTCATGAGGCAAAACTTCGTCATGAAGCAGGGTACCAAGGAGCAACTGACCAGACACTTGAATCAGGCAGTGAATTCCAGTGGAGAAAAAATGGAGAGCACCATGCCTTTAATCCAAAGACGATCCACACGCTCCAGTGGGCATGCCGCAATGAAGATTACGACCTATTTAAACAATATACAAAGGCAGCGGATGAAGAAAGAATCGGCTTCCTCCGAAATTTGTTTGCATTTCAGCCAAAACAAAAGCCGGTTCGTCTGGAAGAGGTGGAATCTGCTGAATCCATCGTACGCCGCTTTAAGACAGGTGCCATGTCATTTGGATCTTTAAGTAAAGAAGCGCATGAGGCACTTGCAATTGCGATGAACCGAATTGGCGGTAAAAGTAACAGCGGAGAAGGCGGAGAAGATCCTGCCCGCTTTACAGTAGATGAACATGGTGATGACCGCAGAAGCGCCATTAAACAAATCGCTTCTGGCCGATTTGGTGTGAAAAGTCATTACTTAGTCAATGCAGATGAACTGCAAATTAAAATGGCGCAAGGGGCAAAGCCGGGAGAAGGCGGACAGCTGCCAGGAAATAAAGTGTATCCTTGGGTGGCCGATGTACGTGGTTCTACGCCAGGTGTCGGATTAATTTCACCACCGCCGCATCATGATATTTATTCCATCGAGGATTTGGCACAGCTGATTCATGATTTGAAAAACGCAAACCGTGATGCACGCATCAGTGTCAAGCTTGTATCTAAAGCAGGCGTTGGCACGATTGCAGCAGGTGTAGCAAAAGGAACTGCAGACGTCATTGTCATTAGCGGCTATGACGGCGGTACAGGAGCTTCACCGAAAACGAGTATTAAACACACAGGACTTCCTTGGGAGCTTGGATTGGCAGAGGCGCATCAAACCCTTGTGTTAAACGGTCTTCGCGAGAGAGTTGTTCTTGAAACGGACGGAAAGTTAATGACTGGCCGCGACGTTGTCATGGCTGCGATTTTAGGAGCAGAAGAGTATGGCTTTGCGACAGCTCCACTTGTCGTGCTAGGCTGCGTGATGATGAGAGCATGTCATTTAGATACTTGCCCGGTCGGTGTTGCTACACAAAATCCAGAGCTCCGCAAAAAATTCATGGGTGACCCTGATCACATTGTGAACTTCATGATGTTTATTGCAGAGGAAGTAAGAGAAATCTTAGCGGAACTCGGGTTTACATCGATGGATGAATTAATCGGACGTACGGACGTTCTAGCGGTCAGTGAACGAGCAAAAGCTCACTGGAAAGCAGGTCAGCTAAACCTTGAAACACTGCTTTATCAGCCTGAAGGAGCGCGGACATTCAGAACACCGCAAAATCATAAAATTGATGAATCGCTGGATATGAATGAAATCCTTCCTTATGTACAAGAGGCGCTAAATCATCAAACACCAGTTGATCTATCATTGAACATTCGCAATATCAACCGTGTGGCCGGAACCATCACTGGCAGTGAAGTGTCTAAGCGCTACGGGGAAGAGGGCTTGCCAGAGGATACCATCACACTTAGATTCACTGGTTCAGCTGGACAAAGCTTTGGCGCATTTGTGCCAAAAGGTATGTCTCTCTATTTAACAGGTGATTCAAATGACTATATCGGCAAAGGACTCTCAGGAGGCAAAATTGCTGTTAAAACGTCTGATCATTTTGTACAAAATGGACATGAAAACGTCATTGTAGGAAACGTCGCATTTTACGGTGCAACTAGCGGAAAAGCTTATATTAACGGACGTGCTGGTGAACGATTTGCTGTTCGTAATTCAGGTGTACATGTGGTTGTTGAAGGAATTGGAGATCACGGCTGTGAATACATGACTGGCGGACGTGTCGTCATTTTAGGAGACGTTGGGAAAAACTTTGGTGCAGGTATGTCTGGTGGTGTGGCTTACATCCATACATCGGATGCCAAACAGTTCAAAAGAATGTGCAACATGGAAATGATCATGTTTGAAAAGCTCACAGATCATGAAGAAGAACAAGAAGTGAAGCAAATGATCAAGGAACACCTTGATGATACAAACAGCTCAAAAGCAGCAGCACTTCTTGAAAACTGGGAGCAAGAAAAGGATCAATTCATCAAAGTCATTCCGAGAAATTACAAAATGATGCTTCAAAGCATTGAAGAACAAAAACAAGCGGGCCTCAGTCATGAAGAAGCGGTGATGTTTGCCTTTGAAGCAAATACAAAACCGAAAAATCAAGAAACGGCAAACGGGCAAAAAGCAGCCCTCGCTCATTAAGAAAGGGGAGAGGACAATGGGCAAAGCAACAGGTTTTATGGAATATAAAAGAGAAAAGCCAAATGAACGTGACCCTCTCACTCGTCAAAATGACTGGAAAGAATATTCAGCTCCTTATACAGATGACGTATTGAAGAAACAGGGCGCTAGATGTATGGATTGCGGAACACCGTTTTGTCAAATTGGTATGGAGATCAGGGGCGGCGTGTCTGGCTGCCCGATCTACAATTTAATTCCAGAGTGGAATGACCTGGTCTATCGCGGAAGATGGAAAGAAGCGCTCGAAAGACTGCAAAAAACAAATAATTTCCCTGAGTTTACTGGGAGAGTATGTCCTGCGCCTTGTGAAGGTTCATGTACAGTCGCTATTAATGATCCAGCTGTTTCGATTAAAAATATCGAACGCACGATCATTGATAAAGGCTTTGAAAATGGATGGATCACGCCAAGAATCCCTTCAAGCCGTACAGGGAAGAAAATTGCCATTGTCGGCTCAGGACCAGCAGGACTTGCAAGTGCTGATCAATTAAACCAAGCAGGACACGCTGTTACAGTATTCGAGCGTTCTGACCGCCTTGGCGGACTGCTGACATACGGCATTCCGAATATGAAGCTCGACAAAGAAGTGGTCGAGCGAAGAGTCAAACTTCTAAGACAAGAAGGCATTGACTTTGTGACGAACACAGAAATCGGCGTGGATATCACTGCCGACGAACTGAAAGAGCAGTTTGATGCGGTTATCCTTTGTACAGGTGCACAAAAGCAGCGTGATCTGTTGATCGAAGGCCGGGAAGCAAAAGGCATTCACCTTGCAATGGATTATTTAACACTCGCAACAAAAAGCATGCTTGATTCAGGATTCAAAGACAAAAACTTTATTGACGCAAAAGGGAAAGATGTGATTGTGATTGGCGGAGGAGATACAGGCGCTGACTGCGTCGCAACTGCACTTCGCCAAAAAGCAAAAAGTGTTGTTCAATTCGGAAAGCATCCAAAGCTTCCGGATACACGTGTAGGGGATAACATGTGGCCAGAACAGCCTTATGTCTTCTCGCTGGATTATGCTTATGAAGAAGCACAAGCAAAATTCGGAGAAGATCCGCGTCAATATTCAATTCAAACCACAAAAATTGTGGCAGATAAAAATGGGAAATTAAAAGAGCTTCATACCATTCAAATGGAAAAGGTGAAAAACGAACAAGGGAAGTTTGAATTTCATGAGATTCCAGGGACAGAGAAGGTATGGCCTGCTCAGCTCGTCTTTATTGCAATTGGTTTTGAGGGAACTGAACAGCCGCTTGTGAAACACTTTGGCGTGGACAGCAAAAACAATCGCATTGACGCAAAGTATGGGGAATATACAACAAATGTAGAAGGCGTATTTGCAGCGGGAGATGCAAGACGCGGGCAAAGCTTGATTGTCTGGGCAATTAATGAAGGCAGACAAGTGGCGCACGAGGTAGACCGTTATTTAATGGGGAGTTCGGTTCTGCCAAAATAGGTCAAACAAAGGGTGTTACAATATAAAGAAAAGCCATGACCAACGTGTGGTCATGGCTTTTTATGATTCAGAAATGGTATGGTTGATCAACACTTTTTTACGTTTAAGCTGCGATACAACTAAACAGAGAAAGACAACTAGAACAAAAAGGGAAATGGTCAAAAAGCCAAACGTATACGAGCCAGTCAATTCTTTTAAACTGCCTAGAATATTAGGTAAAAAGAATCCGCCAATGCCTCCAGCAGCCCCAACAATTCCGGTCACAATCCCAATTTCTTTATGAAATACTTGAGGCACCAGCTGAAAAACAGCGCCATTCCCCATCCCAAGACACATCATCCCGGCAAATAAAAGCGCAATGACCACTGGTAAAGCTGGAAGACTGCTCACTCCTCCTAAGCAGATGCCGATGATTCCGAATAATCCAAGCAGTACTTTCATTCCACCTATTTTATCGGCAATGAGACCGCCAACAGGCCGAAAGAAGCTGCCTGCCGCCACACAAAGGGTCACAAAATCACCAGCGTGAATTTTCGAAACACCATATTGATCCACAAAGAAAATACTGAGGAAACTGGAAAGCCCGACAAATCCTCCGAATGTGATCGCATAAAGCAGACAGAAAAACCATGTCGATTTCACTTGAAATACTGAAAAGTACGACCGAATCGGCTGAGGAGCGGGCTGATTTGGTGCATCTTTTGCAGTGAAAATAAAAAACAAAAAGACAAGACTTAACGGGATCAGAGCGAGCCCCATTACGGCATGCCACCCGTAAATCTCCGCAAGCCTTGGGCCAAATAATGTGGAGATCAGTGTTCCACTATTCCCGGCGCCTGCAATCCCCATAGCTACTCCTTGTAAGTGAGGAGGATACCAGCGGCTTGCCATTGGCAAAGCAACAGCAAAACTTGCTCCTGCTACTCCAAGCAAAATCCCAATCAGTATGAGCTCCGAAAGGGTTGTACCAGCGACAAACCCCCAAATGAGCGGAATGGTCGTTAAAAGCATTCCCATTACTGCTGTCTTTTTAGGTCCTATTCGATCGGTGAATAAACCAAGCACAATCCGAAAAAAAGAACCAGATAGAATCGGAATGGCAACAATCATGCCTTTCTCTACAGTGGATAAAGTAAAATCTTGCGCAATAAAAGCACCCAGCGCCCCTAACAAAACCCAGATCATAAAGCTCACATCGAAATATAAAAAGGAACCAAACAATGTCTTAGGATGACCACTTGATTTTAGTTCTGAGAGTTTCATAAAACGCCTCCTGCATTTTGAATTTTCTGACTTAAAGATAGCGAGTTCACTTATTTAATGAAAGTATTATGTGAGAAAAATTGACATGAATAAACACTTTTTTACAAGTGTGTGCCATAATCAATCCATACAATGTGTTGGAGCAAGAGGCTTAGAAAGGTTGATTTCAGATGGCAAAACGCAAACTTGTGTTTATTGGAAACGGCATGGCGAGTATGAAATGTATCGAAGAGGTCATTCAAAAGCAGCCAGAACGCTATGCCATAACAGTCATTGGAAAAGAGAAGCACTCTGCCTACAATCGAATAAAACTTTCATCAATTTTACAAAAAACTGAATCATTAGCTGAAATTCAACTAAAGGAAAAAGAATGGTACACCGCGCATGACATCACATTGTACAAAGGAGAATCAGTTGTACATATCGATACAAATCGAAAGTGTGTCATGACAGATGCGCGCCGGGAAATCCCCTATGACAAGCTCATCATCGCAACAGGTTCATCGCCGAATTTTCTTCCTATTCAGGGTGTGTCCAAAAAAGGGATTTACGCTTTTCGTACAATTGATGATTATGAGGCCATTTGTGCGGATGCAATGCGATATCAACGAGCTGCAGTGATCGGAGGCGGCGTGCTTGGTGTGGAGGTGGCAGCTGGTCTGCAAATTGCGGGGCTGGAAACCACCATCATTCATCATATGGAGCGGCTCATGCAGCGCCAATTAGATGAAACAGCTGCCGGATTATTACTTCGACAATTCATGCGAAAAGGCATTCAGGTGAAAACAAATGCCCATACCATTGCATGCTTAGGAGACGAAAGAGTAGAAGGGGTTCTATTGAAAAATGGCGACATCGTCGATGCTGATCTTGTTGTTTTTACAACAGGTATCCGTCCGAATATACAGCTTGCAGAGAATCATGGCATACACACGAGAAAAGCCATTGTCGTCAATGACGTGATGGAGACAAATATCCCGAATATTTATGCGATTGGAGAATGTGCAGAGCACAAAGGGATGGTGCACGGTCTTGTTCAGCCCATTTATGAACAAGCATGTGTGCTCGCTAAGCATCTTTTAGGAAAAAAAATCACACATACACCCCAGCCCATTTACTCAACAAAATTAAAAGTCCCTGACATGCCGATTTATTCTGCTGGATGTATTGAACATCATTCCCCATTTACGTCAGCTGTGACTTATTTAGATGAAGAGCAAGAAGTGTATAAAAAATTCGTCTTTCAACGTGAGGCGCTGGCAGGTATTTTATTCGTCGGAGAGCTGGAGAATGCCGATCAGCTTTTGCAAGATGTGAAAGTGGGACGTGATAAAAGTGTGGTCATGAAATCCCTTTATGAAAAGCAGCCATCCCCACTAGATTCATTAAAAATGGAAGACCTCGTCTGCCAATGTCAAAACGTTACAAAAGGGACCATCTTAAATAGCATATCGATCCATGAGCTGACAAATTTAGAAGAAGTGAAAAAACAGACAGGGGCAGCAACCGGGTGCGGCGGCTGTCAAGAACTCGTACGTGCTTGCTGCCAGTTATCATCACATGAACAAACGGAATCGCATGTCTTTCTTTGTCCATGTACAGAAGTAGATGAGCAGACCATTTTTTCGTTTATTAAAAAGCAGCAGCCGGTGAATGCTGAAGAAATAAGAAGACATTTTCAATGGAAAACAAATCACGGCTGCGGCATCTGCCGACCGGCCATTCAATACTATCTCGAGCAATTTCAAGGATCGGTGGAAAAAATCAGCACTGCTGATCAGGAAGACATGTTGATTCCACAATTATATGGAGGCCGGCTTGATCTGGATTTTTTGAAGATCATTACGTCTTTGTTAGAGAACAGACTGATTGAGCAGGCAGAACTGACAAAGCATAAACGAATACGGCTCACCGGTGTGTCAAAACAGGCGGCACAAATCGTCAAAAACCATTGGCCAATTATGCCTAATGAGAAAAGAAGACTATCTCATATCCTTTCATGTGACTGCAACGATCCAGCTGTCACGTCACTTGTGATGGAGCTGGAAAGACAAGTAGAAGATACACTTTTACCAGCAGTCACCTCCATTCATATCATCGGCGCTTCCTGCTCATGTAACCTTGCCCTAATTGATGACATCTGTCTGAAGAAACAGCTGGGTGAATGGAATATTTATATAGGAGGCCAGCTTTTTTACACCTTGCCTCATTCAAGTGAACTTATTCCTTTTTTTAAAGCGCTGCTTGAAGAGTATAGAAAAAATGCTTACTTTCAAGAATCCATTGGCGATTGGCTTTCCAGAAATGGAAACATTTCTATTCGAGAAAAATTACTTGATGAGGAAAGAAGAGACGTGCTCTGTGCGCAATTTGACCAAAGCAGTCAAGGAAATGTAAGACAAAAGGATGTGAAGGTATGAGTCAATCTTTTTTACAATATGCCCAGCAAAAATCAAAGCAAGAAGAACAAAAGCGAGTGTTTTCATCCCAATGTCCTTTTTGCAGTATGCAGTGCAAAATGCAGTTAATTGAGCAGCATGTGGAAGGGCGAACACGCTATCAAACGATTGGCGTACACAATCCAACAACGCACGGCAGGCTTTGTATGAAAGGACAGCATGCACACCAGCACGCACTTCATAAAGATCGCCTGAATCACCCGCTGATCAAAAGAAACGGACAATTTGTAAAAGCGACATGGCAGGAGGCACTCGAAGAAATCAAAGCAAACATAAGATCCCTTCAGCTGTCGCATGGCCATGATGTGATCAGTGTGTACGGAAGCGCATCAATTACAAATGAGGAAGCATACTTACTCGGGAAATTTGCAAGAGTGGCGCTGAAAACGAAATACATCGATTATAACGGCAGACTATGTATGTCTTCGGCAGCAACTGCCGCAAATCAAACATTCGGACTTGACCGTGGTCTGACCTTTCCTCTAAGCGACATCAAGCATGCACGGGTGCTGATATTGGTCGGAACGAATATAGCGGAATGTCAGCCAACCTTCCTGCCCTACATCGAAGAGGCGAAAAAAAAGGGGACATTTCTCATCGTCATTGATCCGCGCAAAACACCGACAGCCCAATTAGCCGATTTACACGTCAGCCTAAAACCAGGGTCAGATGCTGCACTGGCAAACGGCATATTGCACATCATGCTGTATGAACATTTAATCGATGAATCTTTTATTCATCAACGAACGTCAGGTTTCCAAGAATTAAAGGAGCACATCTCCCACATCTCCCTGCCAGACATTGCTGAGCAAACTGGCGTGACGATTGATGTGATGCAGAAAATAGCAAGGAAATTCGCGCAAGAAAAGACAGGTATGATTTTTACAGCAAGAGGCATTGAGCAGCAAATAGACGGAACAGCCTCTGTGCGTAATTTCCTGAATATTCTGCTTGTTACTGGGAAGATCGGCCGCTTCGGATGCGGCTATGGCGCAATAACCGGCCAGGGAAATGGCCAGGGAGCAAGAGAGCATGGGCAAAAAGCAGATCAGCTCCCAGGATATCGAGATATCTCAAACCCTGCTCACAGAAAAGAAATGGCTGAACGATGGAACATTGATGAAAAAGAACTCCCAGGAAAGGGCGTGTCTGCTTTTGAGATGTTTGAAAAAATGCAGGCAGGTGAGATCAAAGCACTCTTTTTAATGTGCTCAAATCCTGTCCAGTCAGGGCCGAACGCGCACTTGATTCAGCAAGCCATCAAGAACTTGTCCTTTTTTGTTGCCGTAGATTTATTTATGTCTGAGACAGCTGCAATGGCAGATGTAATTTTACCTGCTTCGTCATATTTAGAGGATGAAGGTACCGTGACAAACGTAGAGGGGCGCGTTACGCTTAGAGAAGCAACATATCCACTTAAATACCAAAGAAAACACGATTGGCAAATCATTTGTGAAATAGCAGCTGTATTAGGCAAAGGAAGCCATTTTACCTTTTCATCCGCAGAAGAGATATTTGAGGAATTAAGAGCCGTAACGAAAGGTGCAAAGGCTGATTATTCAGGCATAACCTATGAAAGGCTAAGGAAGGAACAAGGCATAAGGTGGCCTTGTACTCATTTAGAAGACCCGGGAACTGAAAGATTATTTGAACATGCATTCTCACATTCTGACAGTTTAGCGAAGTTTGCCGTCGTCACACACGGAAAAAAAGCTGCAAAGGAACCCGTCAGTCAAGAATACCCTCTTTATTTAACGACCGGCAGGGTAATGGCTCATTACCAAACAGGCGTTCAAACAAGAAGGAGCACCTCTCTTGTTGCCAGACAGTTTGAAGCATATGCAGAGCTTCATCCTGACACAGCGAAAACGTATGGACTTCAGCACGGGGAGCTCGTGACCATCAAGTCAATAAGAGGAAGTGCCATCGTCAGATGCCGCATATCAGACACCATTCGAAAAGATACCGTGTTTGTTCCATTTCACTGGAGCAAACATCAATCAATTAATCAATTAATCGATGATCAACTAGATCCGCACAGTAAAATGCCAGGCTTTAAATATTGTCCTGTACAGCTGTCAGCCTACGTGAATGAAAAACTATGTGAGAAATTTTAACATGTATTTTCCATCTATGTTTAGATTATGGTACTTTCTAAAAAATGATCACATGAGGGGTGTTTTTTCATGAAAGAAAAACTCGTATTAGTGGGGAACGGTATGGCCGGCATTCGAAGCCTTGAAAACATTTTAAAAACAGATGGCGAACGATTCGACATGACGGTATTTGGGACTGAACCGTATCCTAACTATAACCGAATTCTTTTATCGAAAGTGCTTCAAGGGGATACGAAGGTCGAAGATATTACGTTAAACGATTGGAACTGGTATCAAAAGCATGATATTCAGCTGTTTATAAACGAGACCATTGTGAAGATCGATACAGAGAACCGAACAGTCACCAGTGATCAAGGACGGATCGTGCATTATGACCGATTGATTTTAGCAACAGGGTCACTTCCATTTATCCTGCCAATTCCAGGGAGTGACAAAAAAGGCGTGACAGCTTTTCGTACATTGCAAGACACTGAGGAAATGGTCAATGCCTCTACTATGTACAAAAAAGCAGCAGTCGTCGGAGGCGGACTTCTTGGGCTGGAAGCAGCACGCGGTCTATTAAACTTAGGCATGGAAGT
Organism: Bacillus sp. DC4300-2b2; assembly: GCF_049895685.1. Lineage (NCBI taxonomy): Bacteria > Bacillati > Bacillota > Bacilli > Caryophanales > Bacillaceae > Bacillus > Bacillus sp. DC4300-2b2. The sequence continues at coordinate 57,111 of NZ_JAFCSW010000003.1, read as the reverse complement.
AAATGTGATTCACCTCGGCTCTCATTTAATGGAACGCCAGCTAGACCCTATTGCAGGCCAGCTTCTTCAAAAAGCATTAGAAGAACAGGGTATGAAATTCCTGTTAGGAAAACAGACAAATGAGATTTTAGGAGATACAAGAGTAGAAGGTTTATCATTTTCAGACGGCACTACACTTGAGGCAGACCTAGTCGTCATGGCGGTGGGAATTAAACCAAGTAAAATGCTTGCAGAAATAAGCGGGCTGGAAGTGAACCGTGGGATTATCGTCAATGATTTTATGGAAACAAGTGTACCGGGCATTTATGCCGTCGGAGAATGTGTGGAACACAGGGGACAAACGTACGGATTAGTTGCTCCTTTATACGATCAAGCAAATGTACTTGCCAAGCATGTATGCGGCTTAAACCCCGCTCCATATGAAGGCTCTGTTCTGTCAACACAGCTGAAAGTATCAGGAGTTGATGTATTTTCAGCTGGTGACTTTATTGAAAACGATGAGAAAAAAGCGATTAAGATTTTTGACGAACAAAAAGACATCTATCAAAAACTCGTCTTCCAGCAAAACAGATTAGTAGGCGCTGTCATGTTTGGAGAAACAAGCGACGGACCTCGTTTATTTTCGTACATTAAAGAAGGAGTAGATATGTCGGATATGGAGAAGGTATCTGTCTTAACCTCGAATGATCCGGCGAAAGAAAGCACGATTGACAGCATGGCAAACGACCATATCGTTTGCGGCTGTAATGGCATATCAAAGGGGCAGATTGTGGAAGCCATTCAGAAAGAAGGCTTAACAACGTTTCAGGAAGTCAAGCAATGTACAAGTGCCTCACGATCATGCGGAGGCTGTCAGCCCGTTGTCGAAGAGATTCTTTGGCATACGCTAGGTGAGGATGCAAACCGAACAGCACAAAAAGAAACCATCTGCGCCTGCACCACTCTTTCACGAGATGAAGTCATTCATGAAATCAAAGAAAAAGGCTTGCAGCATGTCAAAGAAGTGATGAATGTACTTGACTGGGAGACAGAGGAAGGCTGTTCAAAATGCCGCCCTGCACTGAATTATTATTTAGGCATAATTCATCCACTTGAGTACAAAGATGAAAAGAGCTCACGCTTTGTAAATGAACGCATGCATGCCAATATTCAAAACGATGGCACCTATTCGGTTGTTCCGCGAATGTACGGCGGCGTTACCAATGCAAATGACCTGAGAAAAATTGCCGATGTCGTCGACAAATATGAAATACCGCTTGTGAAAATGACTGGCGGTCAGCGTATCGACCTTCTAGGAGTCAAAAAAGAAGATTTACCTAAAGTGTGGGCGGATTTGGATATGCCATCGGGTTATGCATATGGAAAATCTTTAAGAACGGTCAAAACATGTGTTGGAGAACAATTTTGCAGGTTCGGCACGCAAGACTCCATGGCTCTTGGAATTGCACTTGAAAAGAAATTTGAAGGTCTTGCGACACCACATAAAGTAAAAATGGCCGTCTCTGCTTGTCCTAGAAACTGTGCAGAGTCTGGAATTAAAGACCTCGGCATTGTGGGAATTGATGGAGGTTTTGAATTGTACGCCGGCGGAAATGGCGGCACACACCTGCGGGCTGGAGATTTATTAATGAAGGTCAGTACAGCAGAAGAAGTAGAGCAAATGGCTGCAGCATACCTGCAATATTACAGAGAAACAGCAAATTATTTAGAAAGAACCTCTGCTTGGGTTGAACGACTTGGGTTAGATCACATTCAATCAGTGCTCCTAGATGATAAAAAACGAGCAGCCTTAATCAAAAGATTGGACATTGCACTTTCAACATATGAAGAGCCTTGGCAGGAACTTCGTGAGAGTCAAAAAGACACGAGACAATTATTTCAAAAAGCGACGGCTTCCGTATAAACTAATTGAAGGGATGAGATCATATGACAGTTTCGGTTGTTAAAGTTCACATTGGCACCCTATCAGATTTTCCGCTCCAGCTAGGGAAAACAGTTGACGCCGGTACACTTGAATTAGCTGTTTTTCAAACCTCTAATAAGCAGTTCAAAGCCATTGAAAATCGCTGTCCTCATAAAGGCGGCGTTTTAGCTGAAGGGATGGTCAGCGGGAACCATGTTTTCTGTCCAATGCATGATTGGAAGATTGATCTTTCGTCAGGAAACGTTCAAGCGCCAGATCACGGATGCGTTAAAACTTTTGAAACATTAGTTGAAGGGGACAATGTGTTTATTTTATTGCCTTCATAAATGGTTTAGAACCTTCCTTACATGTATATGCTGTATATAAATGCAGCATGAAAGGAAGGAATCTTTGTGCCGTTCGTTAATATTTTAATTGAACTTTTAATCGGATTTTTTGCTTTATTTTTTATTACAAAATTATTAGGGAAAACACAATTTGCACAAATCACGCCGTTTGATTTTATTTCTGCACTGATTTTAGGTGAAATGGTCGGAAACGCCATTTTTGATCCGGAAGTCAGGATTCAGCACATTTTATTTGCTGTTGCGGTATGGGGCGTTCTCATTTATACAGTTGAATGGCTTTCACAGCGCTTTAAATCCATTCGTGCGTTTTTAGAAGGAAGACCTACGCTTGTGATTGATAAGGGGAAGATTCACTACAACCGGTTGAAGAAGAATATGCTTGATATCAATCAGCTGCAGACACTGGTTCGGGCAAAAGGCCATTTTGCCCTGAATGAAATTGAATATGCCATTTTGGAAACTGACGGCTCTGTCAGTGTTCTTCCGAAAATGAAATACGCACCAGCCACAGCAGAAGATGTGAACGTGAAGGAAAAAGAAGTCAAATTGCCTAGAACGTTTATTATTGACGGCGAAATTTTAAAAGATGATTTACAAGAAGCCGGCTTTGATGAATCCTGGCTGAATAAGCAATTAAAAAAGCAGCATATTTCCTCTTATCGAGACGTTCTATTTTGTGAATGGATTGAAAATGAAGGAATTTATGCAATGCAATATGAAAAATCTAAAAAAACATCCACAACATAAAAACGTGGGTGTTTTTTTATGCGTGTATGGAATAGGATCAAAAAGAACGTTTGATGAAAACGTTCACAAAAAGAGGAGGAGATATGTGATGAAATATAGAAACGTATGGATTGTCATGGTCTTGTCTTTATTTCTTTTTGACCCCCCTTCACTTCAAGCAGCAGAAGCCGGGCATAACCGCGTCCTTGTTGTTGATCAAAAGGGAAGCGGGTCATATCGCACCGTTCAGTCTGCCATTGATGCGATTCCAGCAAACAATCAACAACCGGCAACGATCTATATTAAAAATGGCGTATATAAAGAAAAAATTTTACTTCCGCAAAATAAGCCACACGTATCCTTTATAGGCGAAAACCAGCACAAAACGATTCTTACGTACGATGACACAAATGCAAGCACTGGGAGTACAACAAATAGCTCAAGCACAATGATTCGTGCAAACGATTTTTATGCAGAAAATATCACCTTTCAAAATACAGCTGGCAGACATGCTGGTCAGGCAGTTGCGCTGTATGTGTCTGGTGACCGGGCTGTGTTCAAACAAATACGCGTGTTAGGCTATCAAGATACACTTTATGCAACAGGCACAGGGCGGCAATATTATGAAAACTCCTATATCGAGGGCACGGTCGATTTTATTTTTGGATCAGCCACTGCTGTGTTTAAAAGAGCTGAAATAAAAAGTCTTGGAAATGGGTATATTACTGCAGCATCCACAACAGAAGCGCAAAGGTACGGCTACGTATTCATAGATTCTACGTTGAAAAAGGGAGCGGCAGCTGCGCAATCGGTTTATTTAGGACGTCCGTGGAGACCTTATTCGGCTGTGACATTCCTTCATACAAAAATGGATGACCATATAAAAGCAGTGGGATGGCATAACTGGGATAACCGTGACAATGAAAGAACGGCCAGGTATAAAGAATTTGGATCGACAGGAGCGGGGAGCAGTCCAGCAAACCGCGTAAAATGGTCAACTATTTTAACCAATAACGAAGCAAGTCAGATCACGGTTCAAGCAGTTCTTGGCGGAGCCGATGGCTGGAATCCAGAAAAGAGGTAAAGGGCTTGTCAGTTTTCGTCAAAGAAAGCTGACTTTTCTGTTTAAAAAACCTTTGAGAACAAACGTTCTTTTGTGTATAATGAACATATTCTTCTAAAATTTGCTGCAACAAAAAGGAGGAATTGCGTGAAGCGTTTATCAAAGCTCATGTTTTTACAAATATGTATCCTGTCGATTTTATTTATTCCTTTTTCAGCGAAAGATGAACAGCTCACAGCTCGTGACGATTCACTGGCTTGGATGACCGCTTTAGACGAATTCATACGAACAGCACCCGATTTAGAGGGCGCGATCTCTGGCATCAGCGTCCGCGATACTTCTGACACCTCTCTTCTTTATGAACATCAAGCCGATATTCGTCTTACTCCTGCTTCTAATATGAAACTGCTCACATCAGCCATCGCACTTGATATACTTGGAGAAACACACACATTCCCTACAGACATCTGGATGGATGGTTCCATTCAAAAGAAAACGCTACATGGCAGCCTTTATCTTCGTGGCACCGGCGATCCGACTTTATTAGAGGAGGATTTTGCGGCACTTGCCAAACAAGTCAAAAAGGCCGGAATACATACCATTCGCGGACAGCTTGCGGCTGATGACACTTGGTTTGATGACACGAGATACTCGATTGATCTTCCTTGGAGTGATGAGGATCAATATTACGGTGCACAAATTTCTGCTCTCACGGCTTCACCGAATCAAGATTATGATGCAGGGACCGTGATTCTCGAAGTAAAACCAGGGAAAAAAGTAGGACAGAAAGCCGCATATGAGATGATACCGAAGACGGATGTCGCTCAAGTCATCAATCAAGTAAAAACAGTTCCAGAAGGCGAAAATAAGAAAATTTCTTTTAAGCGCTCTCACGGAACTAACAAGATTACGTTGACTGGAACCATTCCGGTTAAAGCAAGCTCATCTAAACAATGGGTAGCTTTATCGGATCCGGCCGCCTATGCTTTAGACTTAATGAAACGAGCGTTAAAGGCGGAAGGGATTCAAGTAAAAGGATCGCTGAAAGCAAAACAAGTTCCTAAAAAAGCCAAAAAAATCGCCTCCCATACATCGATGCCATTATCAGAGCTGCTCGTTCCTATGATGAAATTAAGCAACAATACACATGCAGAAATTTTGCTAAAGGAACTAGGTAAAAAAGTGAAGAACAAAGGGAGCTTTGAAGCTGGGCTGGACGTCATGAATGAACGGCTTCCTGCGTTTGGCATCGATCCTTCGCTTACAGTTTTGCGTGACGGATCAGGGATATCACCTATTAACCTTGTCTCTGCTAACCAGTTCACTTTATTTTTGACAAACATTCAAAAGGAAAGATGGTTTAAAACCTATGAACATGCGCTCCCTTTAGCAGGGGTAAGTGAACGAATGGTGGGGGGCACGTTAAGGAACAGATTGAAAGAACCAGCTACACTAGAAAAAGTACGTGCAAAAACAGGGTCGTTAACAACGGTCAGCACACTATCTGGATATATTGACACGCAGGGCGGAAAAACGCTCGCTTTTTCCATCTTGTTAAATCACCTTATTGATGACGAAAAAGGGAAAGAGATAGAAGACCGTATTGTCAGTATATTAGCTGAGAATCTTTAGATTTAGAGAGAGAAGGAGAAGCATCATGACGTTAGATAATAATCAATCTTTAGTAAAATCCATGTCCATTTTTCTCATCCCGCTTTTGCTAAGCAATATTTTGCAATCGATCGGACAATTAGTGTCGATTGTTCTTGTCGGAAGATGGATTGGAGAGGATGCAGTAGCTGCCATTTCTGCATTCTTTCCGCTTTTCTTTTTACTCGTTTCTTTTTCCATTGGAATTGGATCAGGAAGCTCGATCCTTATTGGACAGGCCTATGGAGCAAAAAATGAACAGAAATTAAAAGAAATCATTGGTACAACGCTTTCATTCACTTTTTTGATCGGCGTATCTTTAGCGATCATTGGAGGTTTTTTCGCAACAGACATCTTAAACCTCATGGGAACACCTGCTAATATCGTGGAGGAAAGTGCGGCTTATGCCAGAATTTTATTTATCTCAATGCCGATCTTATTTCTTTATTTTGTTTATACAACATTCTTGCGGGGAACAGGGGATTCGAAAACACCTTTTTATTTCTTAATGATTAGTACGGCAACGAATATTCTGATGCTGCCAATTTTATTATTTGGCTGGCTGGGACTGCCGGCGTTCGGCTTATATGGCGCTGCGTATGCTTCTGTGATTTCAACAATTGTGACGTTTATCATTCTACATATCTACTTATATAAGACAAAGCATCCGCTTCGTATTGATGCATCGGTGAGAAAGCATTTATTGATGAAAGGGGATCTATTAAAAACGTTATTAAAGCTCAGTATCCCATCAAGCATTAATATGATCCTTATTTCTTTATCAGAAATTGCCGTTATTTCTTTCGTCAACGATTATGGATCGCAGGCGACAGCTGCCTATGGTGTTGTCAATCAAGTCGTGAGTTATGTGCAGATGCCGGCAGTGAGTCTTGGCATTGCGGTCTCAATCTTTGCAGCACAATTCATTGGTGCAGGAAATATGAATCGACTGAAAGATGTCATTAAAATTGGGTTAGGACTTAACTTCGCCATAGGCGGATGTATCATTATTTTCGTTTATATTTTTGCACCGCAGATTTTATCTATCTTTTTAACAGATCCTAAGACGATAGACATTGCCTATAGTTTGGTCGTCATTACACTATGGAGCTATCTCATTTTTGGAACGGCCCAAATTGTTGCAGCCACAATGAGAGCAAGTGGGACAGTTCTTTGGCCAACGATCTTTAGTATTTGTTCCATTTGGCTTGTAGAAGTACCAGTCGCTTATGTGCTATCACACTATACATCCCTTGGCATTAAAGGAATATGGATTGGCTACCCTGCTGCGTTTTTTGTTAACTTACTCCTCCAATACAGCTACTATCAGCTCGTATGGAAGAAAAAACAAATTGTATCGCTTGTTCAATCATAATGTAAAGATGTAAAGCAGCATATACATACGAAGATCTATCACTTTTAAGGAGGCCGGATCTTCTATGTTTTTGAATCAAAGAAGTGAACTAAGCTCGCACAATATTGGTGACTTTTCTTATGCCGGACCAGATTTCCAAGTGTTGACATGGGGGGAAGGGACGACATTACATATTGGGAAGTTTTGTTCCATCGCGAACGAAGTGAAAATTTTTCTAGGCGGGGAACACCGTACAGATTGGGTCACAACGTATCCATTTAATCAAATTTTCAAAGAAGCTGCACATATTAAAGGACACCCAAAATCGAAGGGGGATGTTCATATTGGACATGACGTATGGATTGGATATGGTGCGACGATTATGTCCGGAGTATGTATAGGCAACGGGGCCGTGATCGGAGCAAATAGTGTGATCACAAAAGATGTGCCTCCATATGCAATAGCCGCAGGAAATCCCCAGCAGCTCATGAAATATCGATTTTCATCCGAAATAATCAAAAAACTGCAGTTATTAGAATGGTGGAATTTAGAGTTTTCAATCATCCAATCTATTTTTCACCTTTTGCAGTCTCATGATATTGAACGTTGTATAACTTTAATAGAAGATATAAAAAAGAAAGGCTGAGAAAGCCTTTCTTTTTTCGTTTAGCTTAGCCGTATAATGGTCAAGGCTGCTCCTGCAGCACCACCTCCACCAACTAAAATAGCTGTTACAACCGCCCCAAAAAACTGCAGTGAAATGGTATTACCAGCTGTTAAATTAACAATAACAGTGTTGTTGATAAATGAAGTGGAGATAACAGGTGATTGAACAGAACCAGAAACAGTAGTTGTTCCATTTAAAAGCAAACGTGTATTAATCAAAAGAGCTGTAGTGGTGTTGACTTGATACGTAATATAATATTTACCAGTTTGCACAACGGTAAAAACAGTACTTGTGCCGTTTGCTGTAAAACCAGTAATGTTTTGAAAGTTTGGCAGAGGAATATTCGTTCCACTGGCTACAGTAACAATGGTAGGTCCAGAACTATTAGCAGCATAAAGTGCAGTATCTGTAAAACCACCTGTTCCAGTTGCCCCAGTGACACCCGTAACACCTGTCACGCCAGTAGGTCCAGTTGCACCTGTAATGCCTGTGGCGCCGGTAGGCCCCGTAGCTCCGGTGATACCTGTGGCACCGGTAGGCCCCGTAGCTCCGCTAATACCTGTTGCGCCAGTAGGTCCGGTAGCCCCGGTAATACCTGTGGTGCCAGTAGGTCCGGTTGATCCAGTGCTACCCGTAGTGCCGGTAGAACCAGTTGCCCCAGTAATACCTGTCACGCCAGTAGGACCCGTAGGTCCAGTGATGCCTGTGACGCCGGTAGGTCCAGTAACTCCAGTATTACCGGTGGCACCAGTAGGGCCAGTGGCTCCGGTGCTACCCGTGGCGCCTGTAGGCCCAGTAGCTCCAGTGATACCAGTCACGCCAGTAGGACCTGTTGGTCCAGTGCTACCTGTAGCCCCGGTAGAACCAGTATCTCCAGTGACACCCGTTACGCCGGTAGGCCCAGTAGCTCCAGTGCTACCTGTGACGCCTGTAGGCCCAGTAGCTCCAGTGATACCCGTTGCGCCAGTAGGTCCAGTGGCTCCGGTGATGCCCGTTGCCCCGGTAGAACCAGTATCTCCAGTGACACCCGTTACGCCAGTAGGACCTGTTGGTCCAGTGCTACCTGTAGCCCCGGTAGAACCAGTATCTCCAGTGACACCCGTGGCGCCAGTAGGCCCCGTAGCTCCAGTGCTACCTGTGACGCCAGTAGGCCCCGTAGCTCCAGTGCTACCCGTGGCGCCAGTAGGTCCAGTGGCTCCGGTGCTACCCGTGGCGCCTGTAGGCCCCGTAGCTCCGGTGCTGCCCGTGGCACCGGTAGAACCAGTTGATCCGGTGATACCTGTTGCGCCAGTAAGACCGGTTTCACCCGGTGCTGCTAAAAGTGTGTAATCTGGTGACGTATCTGGCGTACCTGAAGGTGGTGCAAAATCCACAAGATAAGTACCACCACCATAAGTGACCACTTGCCCTACTGAATATGTTGGTGCCATTACAGGATCATAAGCTTCAACACCACTTAATCCGATCCCAGTAGGACCTGTTGGTCCAGTGATACCTGTTGCGCCAGTAGGTCCGGTTGATCCAGTATTACCCGTTGCACCGGTAGAACCAGTATCTCCAGTGCTACCTGTGACGCCAGTAGGCCCCGTAGCTCCAGTGCTACCCGTTGCGCCAGTAGGTCCAGTGGCTCCGGTGCTACCCGTGGCGCCTGTAGGCCCCGTAGCTCCAGTGCTACCCGTGACGCCAGTAGGCCCAGTAGCTCCAGTGCTACCCGTTGCGCCAGTAGGTCCAGTATCTCCAGTGACACCCGTTGCGCCAGTAGGTCCGGTATCTCCAGTGCTACCAGTCACGCCAGTAGGACCTGTTGGTCCAGTGCTACCTGTAGCGCCAGTAGGTCCGGTTGATCCAGTATTACCCGTTGCACCGGTAGAACCAGTAGCTCCAGTGCTGCCCGTTGCGCCAGTAGGTCCGGTATCTCCAGTGACACCCGTTGCGCCAGTAGGTCCGGTATCTCCAGTGATACCCGTGACGCCAGTAGGCCCCGTAGCTCCAGTACCCGTCGCACCGGTAGAACCAGTATCTCCAGTGATACCTGTGACGCCAGTAGGACCAGTATCTCCAGTGCTACCCGTTGCGCCAGTAGGACCTGTTGGTCCAGTGCTACCTGTAGCCCCGGTAGAACCAGTATCTCCAGTGATACCTGTTGCGCCAGTAGGGCCAGTATCTCCAGTGCTGCCCGTTGCGCCAGTAGGTCCGGTATCTCCAGTAACACCCGTCGCCCCGGTAGAACCAGTATCTCCAGTGATACCTGTGACGCCAGTAGGCCCAGTAGCTCCAGTGCTACCCGTGGCGCCAGTAGGCCCAGTATCTCCAGTGCTACCTGTGACGCCTGTAGGCCCAGTATCTCCAGTGATACCTGTGACGCCTGTAGGCCCAGTATCTCCAGTGCTACCTGTTGCGCCAGTAGGCCCCGTAGCTCCAGTGATACCTGTGACGCCTGTAGGCCCAGTATCTCCAGTGACACCCGTCGCACCGGTAGGGCCAGTATCTCCAGTGACACCCGTCGCACCGGTAGGGCCAGTATCTCCAGTGCTGCCCGTGGCACCGGTAGAACCAGTTGATCCGGTGATACCTGTTGCGCCAGTAGGACCGGTTTCACCCGGTGCTGCTAAAAGTGTGTAATCTGGTGACGTATCTGGCGTACCTGAAGGTGGTGCAAAATCCACAAGATAAGTACCACCACCATAAGTGACCACTTGCCCTACTGAATATGTTGGTGCCATTACAGGATCATAAGCTTCAACACCACTTAATCCGATCCCAGTAGGACCTGTTGGTCCAGTGATACCTGTTGCGCCAGTAGGTCCGGTTGATCCAGTATTACCCGTTGCCCCGGTAGAACCAGTATCTCCAGTGTTACCTGTGACGCCAGTAGGCCCAGTAGCTCCAGTGCTACCCGTGGCGCCAGTAGGTCCAGTGGCTCCGGTGCTACCCGTGGCGCCTGTAGGCCCCGTAGCTCCGGTGCTGCCCGTTGCCCCGGTAGAACCAGTATCTCCAGTGACACCCGTTACGCCAGTAGGACCTGTTGGTCCAGTGCTACCTGTAGCCCCGGTAGAACCAGTATCTCCAGTGACACCCGTTGCGCCAGTAGGCCCAGTAGCTCCAGTGACACCCGTCGCCCCGGTAGAACCAGTATCTCCAGTGCTACCTGTGACGCCAGTAGGTCCGGTATCTCCAGTGATACCAGTCACGCCAGTAGGACCTGTTGGTCCAGTGCTACCTGTAGCCCCGGTAGAACCAGTATCTCCAGTGACACCCGTTACGCCGGTAGGCCCAGTATCTCCAGTGCTACCTGTGACGCCAGTAGGCCCAGTATCTCCAGTGCTACCTGTGACGCCAGTAGGCCCAGTATCTCCAGTGACACCCGTCGCACCGGTAGGGCCAGTAGCTCCAGTGCTACCCGTGACGCCAGTAGGACCAGTAGCTCCAGTGCTACCCGTTGCGCCAGTAGGTCCAGTGGCTCCGGTGCTGCCCGTGGCTCCGGTAGAACCAGTTGATCCGGTGATACCTGTTGCGCCAGTAAGACCGGTTTCACCCGGTGCTGCTAAAAGTGTGTAATCTGGTGACGTATCTGGCGTACCTGAAGGTGGTGCAAAATCCACAAGATAAGTACCACCACCATAAGTGACCACTTGCCCTACTGAATATGTTGGTGCCATTACAGGATCATAAGCTTCAACACCACTTAATCCGATCCCAGTAGGACCTGTTGGTCCAGTGCTACCTGTTGCGCCAGTAGGTCCGGTTGATCCAGTATTACCCGTTGCACCGGTAGAACCAGTATCTCCAGTGCTGCCCGTTGCGCCAGTAGGCCCCGTAGCTCCAGTAACACCCGTCGCACCGGTAGAACCAGTATCTCCAGTGATACCTGTGACGCCAGTAGGACCAGTATCTCCAGTGCTACCCGTGGCGCCAGTAGGACCTGTTGGTCCAGTGCTACCTGTAGCCCCGGTAGAACCAGTATCTCCAGTGCTACCTGTTGCGCCAGTAGGGCCAGTAGCTCCAGTGCTGCCCGTTGCGCCAGTAGGTCCGGTATCTCCAGTAACACCCGTCGCACCGGTAGAACCAGTATCTCCAGTGATACCTGTGACGCCAGTAGGCCCAGTAGCTCCAGTGATACCCGTTGCGCCAGTAGGTCCGGTATCTCCAGTGCTACCCGTGACGCCAGTAGGACCTGTTGGTCCAGTGCTACCTGTAGCCCCGGTAGAACCAGTATCTCCAGTGACACCCGTTACGCCGGTAGGCCCAGTATCTCCAGTGCTACCTGTGACGCCAGTAGGCCCAGTAGCTCCAGTGCTACCTGTGACGCCAGTAGGCCCCGTAGCTCCAGTGACACCCGTCGCACCGGTAGAACCAGTATCTCCAGTGCTACCTGTGACGCCAGTAGGCCCCGTAGCTCCAGTGACACCCGTCGCACCGGTAGAACCAGTATCTCCAGTGCTACCTGTGACGCCAGTAGGCCCAGTAGCTCCAGTGATACCTGTGACGCCAGTAGGCCCAGTAGCTCCAGTGATACCCGTTGCGCCAGTAGGTCCGGTATCTCCAGTGATACCCGTGACGCCAGTAGGCCCAGTATCTCCAGTGCTACCTGTGACGCCAGTAGGCCCAGTAGCTCCAGTGACACCCGTCGCACCGGTAGAACCAGTATCTCCAGTGATACCTGTGACGCCAGTAGGCCCAGTAGCTCCAGTGACACCCGTTGCACCGGTAGAACCAGTATCTCCAGTGATACCCGTTGCGCCAGTAGGTCCGGTATCTCCAGTGATACCCGTGACGCCAGTAGGACCTGTTGGTCCAGTGCTACCTGTAGCCCCGGTAGAACCAGTATCTCCAGTGACACCCGTTACGCCGGTAGGCCCAGTAGCTCCAGTGCTACCTGTGACGCCAGTAGGCCCAGTAGCTCCAGTGACACCCGTTGCCCCGGTAGAACCAGTATCTCCAGTGATACCTGTTGCGCCAGTAGGACCTGTTGGTCCAGTGCTACCTGTAGCCCCGGTAGAACCAGTATCTCCAGTGATACCTGTTGCGCCAGTAGGGCCAGTAGCTCCAGTACTGCCCGTGGCGCCAGTAGGTCCGGTAGCTCCAGTAACACCCGTAGCCCCGGTAGAACCAGTATCTCCAGTGCTACCTGTGACGCCAGTAGGCCCAGTAGCTCCAGTGATACCCGTTGCGCCAGTAGGTCCAGTAGGCCCGGTGCTACCCGTGGCGCCAGTAGGCCCAGTAGCTCCGGTGATGCCCGTTGCCCCGGTAGAACCAGTAGCTCCAGTGCTACCCGTTGCACCAGTAGGGCCAGTAGCTCCAGTGACACCCGTTACGCCGGTAGGGCCAGTAGCTCCGGTAATACCCGTTGCGCCAGTAGGACCGGTATCTCCAGTGATACCCGTGACGCCAGTAGGACCTGTTTCTCCAGAAGCAGCCAAAAGGGTATAGTCGGGGGAAAGTCCTGGTATTCCTGATGGAGCGTCAACATTGGCAATGTAAGTACTGCCATCAAACGTGACCACTTGCCCTGCATCGTAATTTTGTGATTGTGAGGGATTAAACGGAAGGGCGCCGGTTAACCCGCCAGCAGGTCCAGTAGGCCCGGTTGGTCCAGGGGGGCCTGCTGGGCCTGCCGGGCCTCTTGGTCCAGATCTTTGATTTGGTTTTGATTGTTTTTTTCCTTTTGCAATGTGGCAAGGTTGATTCCCTTGAGATATATTTTGTTTTAAATATTCTTGTTTAATGAATGGACAGTCTTTTTTTCGAGGACGGTCATGACGTGATCTTTTGTAATGAGGCTGTTCATGGTATTTACCGCAAAAGGGACATTTGTGTTCGAATTGATTGTACAAATTGCCCATCTCCTAGAATTGATATTTCATTCTATGTGCAAATTTTCAAATTGGAAGTAAAACCTAGAAAATCATCATTTCGAAAATCATCATTTCGAAAATCATCGAATCAAATTATTTAAATCTTTCATGGATTTATGTTATGGTGTTGAAAGTATAAAAATAGTATGATTTTTGACAGAAATGGGGACATCATTTATGAGTCAATCAGTTTTACAGGGCAAAACCTATTCCGTTTTAAATTTATCCTCTGTGACAGAAGGCGGCACCATTAAAGAATCTTTTGAGCGTAGCATGGATTTAGCAAAAAAGGCGGAGAAGTGGGGCTATCATAGATACTGGCTGGCAGAACACCATAACATGGAAGGGGTTGCGAGCTCTGCAACGTCCGTTTTAATTGGATATATTGCGGGAGGAACAGAAAAAATTCGAGTAGGATCTGGTGGGATTATGCTGCCAAACCACTCTTCACTTGTCATTGCCGAACAATTTGGCACACTTGAGACATTGTATCCGGGGAGAATTGATTTAGGTCTTGGCCGAGCACCAGGGACGGATCAGTTAACAGCAAGAGCGCTTAGACGTAATCTTCATAACGGAGAAGATTTCCCTGAGCAGCTTGAAGAACTTCGTCAATATTTCAAGCCGACCGGTCAGGTTAAAAAACATGTAAGAGCCGTTCCAGGAGAAGGCCTGGACATTCCAATTTGGCTCCTTGGTTCAAGTGGTTTTAGCGCCAGACTTGCAGGAGAACTTGGATTGCCATTTGCCTTTGCAGCACATTTCTCACCTAAAAATACAATTCCCGCGTTAGAGTTGTACAGACAGTCATTTAGGCCTTCTGATGTGTTAAAAGAGCCTTATGCAATGGTCGGTGTGACGGTTTTTGCTGCAGATCAAACAGAGCGGGCTGAATATTTGGCAACCTCTCATTATCAGCGGTTTTTAAGTCTTATTCGCAACACACCAGGAAAACTGAAGGCACCTGTCGAGAGCATGGACGGTCTTTGGAGTCCATATGAAAAGGCGATGGTGGATGAACAATTAAGCTCGACTATCATCGGGGATAAAGAAAAGGTGAAAACAGAATTAGAAGCCTTTATTGAAGCTACTCAAGCAGATGAAGTGATGATTAATTCGGATATGTTTGACCATCAAGAAAGAATGCGTTCGTATGAAATCATCGGGGAGATCTTTCAAGAGGCACAAGAAAAATAAACAAAAAAAGAACTGCACAGCGCAGTTCTTTTTTATTTATGCTTTTGTAAAAATGCGAAATGGTTGTCCGATTGGCAGAACAATACGGCCAAAATGTGTATTAAGCACAACAGCTGCAGAACCATAAAATGAAAGCAGGGAAATGATCAATTCTGCAATACCTGCCATGGTATGAGTCACATCGTACATCACACCAAACGTGCTAAGGGAAAGACCAATGAATAAGAAATCAATAAAGACGAAAATCAAAAATAACACTTTATGTGTTTCCATTGCACCAATCGTCATAAACAAGCTGAAAATCAAATAACCAATAAACGCAAAGCCTAGCTGTTTTGGATCTGCTGCTCCCGCAAGCGTTTTCCCAAAAACGCCGGCTTGAATGAGCCAAGTCGTTCCAACGCCCATCCAGAAAAGACCGAATGCGCCAAAAGCAGTGGCTCCAAAAATATTATGATGCTTTGAATCTTGTATGGACGCGATCAGCTGCGCGATTCCTCCAAGGAAGATAGCCCAAGGTAAAATAAGGGAAGTGCCATCTGTGATTCCTAGTTTTTGTGAGGACGCAACGAGCGTCACCATTGCTAAACCAAACAAACCAAGTGGTGTTGGGTCTGCAATTGATAATCGAATTGCTTGAACATTCTGTTTTTCCATAATGACCTCCTACAATTTGCACTTACAAAAGATACTCGAATTCGATAGAAACGTCAAGCTCTTTTTTAGTAGACACTTGCATCGTCTTCCAAATAAATCTATATTTAATACATATCAAATGTGATAGAAAAAGAGGGATAATATGAGTAAAGGCTTA
The DNA here is from genome assembly GCF_049895685.1 of Bacillus sp. DC4300-2b2. Classification (NCBI taxonomy): domain Bacteria; kingdom Bacillati; phylum Bacillota; class Bacilli; order Caryophanales; family Bacillaceae; genus Bacillus; species Bacillus sp. DC4300-2b2. The sequence goes on along the minus strand of NZ_JAFCSW010000003.1, from coordinate 41,514 downwards.
TCTGGAAAAACGATTGCCATTTGTGGAACGAGAAAAACAGAAGAAATGCGTACACTTGTCGAAAAGCAAGGAGGACAAGCCGTTATTCGCTCTCTTCAAGGAACCGTATTTTTAGCAAAAGAGGAATTAAAGCCAGGCATAGAGACCTTTGTGAAACGAGGGGCCGACTGGGTGATCTTAACAACAGGCATCGGTACAGATACATTGATTGAGAGTGCAGAAGAGCTGCAGCTTGGTAATGAATTTATGAACATTCTATCAAATGCCCATATTGCTTCAAGAGGGTACAAAACCTTTGCTGCGCTGAAAAAACGCGGGATTCACCCGGAGGTCTCTGATGAAGACGGTACGGTTCGTGACTTAATTTCAAAACTTGAAGACAAGGAGTTTCAAGGCAAACGTGTAATGGTTCAGCTTCATGGTGAAAATGCACCAGCTCTCATTCAGTTTTTACATGACAAGGGGGCAGATGTTTTGCCGCTTTTACCATATCAGCACACACCTCCTGAACCAGAGGCTGCTGAAACGCTGCTGCAAGAAATGAAAGATGGACAAGTTCATGCCGTCTGTTTTACAACCGCTGTCCAGGTTCACGCCTTTTTCAAACTAGCCGCAGAATGGGGCAGAAAAGAAGAATTGCAAGCATTATTCGAGCAGGACGTGCTGGCAGTAGCTGTCGGAAAAGTCACTGCTGAAGCTTTAAAAGAAGAAGGAATAGACCGAATTCTTGCTCCATCACTTGAGAGAATGGGTGCAATGATTATAGAATTATCTCAATATATGAAAAAACAATCAGCACACATATAAAAAAACGCCTTTCACCAGATCAGTGAAAGGCGTTTTTGTTAGATTGTCCGTTTTCGATTCGTCCGAATTTTTTTGAGTACAAAATAGAGAACAATCAGGACAATAGCAATGACCATAATAGGGGTTGTATAAGTATGAGCAACACTTTGAATATGATCCCATTTTGTCCCAAGCTGCATGCCAAGATAGATAAATAGGATCGACCAAGGGATGGCAGCTAATCCTGTCAAGAGAACAAATTTTAAAAAAGGCATCTTGGCAATACCCGCAGGAATCGAGATGGCATGGCGAACAACAGGGATAAAGCGCGCGGTAAAGACTACACCGGTTCCATACCGATCAAACCAGCGCTCTGCAGTCGCGATATGATGTTCATGGATGAATAAATACTTTCCATACTTTGTTAAAAAAGGTCGTCCGCCGTACAGACCGATCCAGTAAATAAAACACTGGGCGAGCGTACCACCGATGACGCCGGCAATCACAGCTCCTACAAAACCAATTGTGCCTGTTGACACCATATATCCGCCATAGGCAAGTACAATTTCACTCGGAATGATTTCAATCATCAGCCCTAGTGCTACACCTACATAACCAAGGCTTGTCAGCCAGGTCAAAATTTCATTAAAAAAGGTTCCCATTCATTTCACTCTGCCTTTAAATACGATTTTTCTTCAAGCATCCTTATAAGAGCCTATGCTTGTTTTGCTTTTCTCATGAGTATGCTTTCTATATATGCTAGCATGGCTTGCGGCTCATCACAGACGCCACTGAACACCAAGTCTATGTTGGCAAGCGCTCATCTAGCAGATTTTATCATACCATATTTACCGGCATCTAGACGATCTACTTGCTATATGAAGAATGGCCACCAGAAAAGAGAATAGGCTGCATCCGTTTTTTCAGCAGATCATGATATAATTTGTTAGATGAAACGAACGGGTGGTGCACAAGCATGTATTTAACAATCGCAGAAACAGCTGAATACTTGGAAGTATCAGAAGCGTATATTGAAAAATTAATTCAGCAAAAAAAGATCCGTTACGTATTTGACGGAGAATCTTATCTCATTTATCAAGGGCAGTTTCAAACGCATTTAAAGCAGCTCGAACAATATAAAGAACTCGTCCAAGAGATCTTAAATGAACCGATTCCGGAAGACCCCGATGTAAAAGATGAAGATTAGAGCATTGTCATTTCTTCATTTGATTCAACATGGACGAATAGCCGCTGGTGTTAGAAAAAATGATCTCTATCACCTTATGCTTTCTCGAATGAAAGATGAAAGAAGCGGAATGACATTACATTTCCAGTAAAAGGAAGTGAAAGCAGTGGGGACAACTACTTTATGTGAAGCCTGTCAAAAAAACGAAATGAACGTTGTAGAAGCGTCTGATGAACCGAAACAGCCTTATCAATTATGCCATCAATGCCACGAAAGATTACTCACCTATTCATTACGGCCTATTGAATGGTATCACCTAGCTGTTCTCCATTCTCCTAAACAATTTTTACTGCACGATGATTTTTATGGAGAGGACGGACAGGCTTACCAATTAGAAGAGATGTTGTCATCACCAAAAACGCTGAAGCACCAACATTACAAGGCGTTAGGCGTGATTTGGTGTCTTTATTAGACTTTTCAATCACTAGATGGTTTCTTGAGGATGATGTCACCGATGTCCTGAAACAGCACGATCAGCAAAAGATCTTGGATGCTGTTCAAAGCAGGTTTTATGAAACGGAGCATGCCGATGTGAAATCACGAATGTTAGAAATCGCAGCTGATGTGTTAGGTACCTCTGCTGCTGGGTGGGTAAGGGAACTTTTGGATCAAGCTGATGAAGAATTTTTTTATCCACTTTCGTGGGCAGCCGCCAGCAGTTTGCCAGTAGATGAAGGATGACAACCTATTCTAGAGAAATTGAAATCGGTCAGTGAAAAAGAAAGGCCGATCACAGCATTTATTTGCCTGCACCGTTTTCGTTCTCACAACATATTGGATTAGATGGAATCAGCCTGTACTCATTTTCACGATCAGTGGGGAAGGCTGGCAGCCGTCAGCTACCCAACCTGGGAGAGAATGAAATCTTGGCTAAACAAAGGAAGACCTTTCAGCTTAATTGCACTAGATACAATGGCAAACTGTGCAAAAGGGAATAGACCGGTCCTAGTGGAACAATGTTCACCTAAAATCCTTAAAACTGATAAAAATGAAGTAGAGAAGATTTTAAATGAATATCATCAAAAAGATCGCGTTCCACGAGTCAAAATGAAAATGTCGAAAATCTTGGAGAACAAACAAGACATATTTGAATAAGCCTTTTTATTGGCTGACTCCCGTTTGAACAATTTTCATGTGGCATTTAACTTGTACATCTGCATCAGGATAAATGTCCTTCCATTTTTCTGGTGTCACTGCTTTGTCTTTTGATCTATACCTAAGGCCCAGCCCAAGCGGATCTATGTTTTGCTTTTTAAAGGATTGAACAAGGTCTTGTCCTTGCTGAGCGACACGTTTTTCTACTTCTTTTTCAACATGGTCCAATATAGATGGTTTATCAATCTTTTTGGACTTCATGAATTCTTTTAATTCGCCTTTCAGCTTGATATCAATCATGATATGAGGCTTCTTTGTTAGGTTTTTCGTTGGTTTGATTCGGTAAGACACGTGAGATTTGATATTTTCTATGACGACATGGGTCTTTGCTTGATCTGCCAATTGAAACTCATAGATGCCATTTTTATGATTTTCAATCATCGCTTTAAATGTGAACGTGTCTTTTCCAGGTATATGACTGACCATTTTTTCATGATCAAACAGAGCGACTCCTGTGATCTTAATGCCATTGCTTGTTTTCTTGATGTAAGGGAGGTATGCATCGACTCCTTTTGCCAGCATTTGGTTCATAAAAATATGCTGATTGGTGACAGGTTCATTGCCATTTCGCATATTTTGGGCGAGCAGATCAGAGAGATATACACCTATATTTAAGTTCGTTTGATTCATTTTTGTGTATAATAAATCTTCCACTTCTCCGCCTACAATCGCAAACACTTGGCGTGAACCAATAATAGGATCACGGTAAATGTAATTCATTAAATCAATCATGCCGACTTCTTTTGCTAACTTTTCACTGACTAAAATAACGAGCACCTGGCCCATGACGACTGGAAAAGGCGATTTTTCTGATACAAGAAATTGAATATTGCTAATGGTGTTTGACCTTGCACTTAATATTTGATAACTTCCTTGCTCTTGACTTTTAAAGACAGGGAAGACAAAGAAGCCCTTCATTTCTCCATCTTCCACTAAATCAAATCCCGCCGCCTGGGAGATATTTAATTCATCTAAAAGACGGGGCTCTGCACAGCTGGTTAACAAAAGACTACACAACATGAGGCCCGTAAGTATATAACGTTTCATGCTCGTTTTTTCCCCCTCCTTTTTTTCAGCATCAGTCCAATGACCATACAGACAATCAATCCATAGATCAGAATGAATCCACTAAATTCCACCCATTGATTAAAGGTTTCAAAAGAAGTTGCACTGGCAAAAAACGAAAACATGATCAGAATGAGGATGCTGAGCCCGATGAACGTGACGCGCTGGCTCGTATGAAGCATTTTTTTTGCCATTCGGCTCGCTGCCCATAATGGAATCGTGATATTAGGAATGATCAGAAGCAGCCAAAGAGACACTTCAATAAATTCAAAGCGCTGGATAAACGGAAGCTTCACAATGCTTGTTAACGTTAGTGTCGGCCATTTTGTTAATTTGAGCTGAGCACTTGAGTAATACGCAATAGAGACGAGAAAAGTGAGCAAGTTTAAGCATGTCGTAAATAATGCCCCCATGTGAGCAAATTTTTGAGATGTTTGAGCTTGTTTAATAAAGGGATAATAGACAAGCAGCGTGCCAAAACCAAACATGGATAAGGATGCATCTTTGACTCCCACAAGCATTTGCGAAAATGTATGATCAAACATTGGGAACATGAAACGAATGTGACTATATTTCATGGCATAAAAACAAATAAACGTCATCCAATACGTCAGTACAATGCTAAAAAATGCCCAGCCAGCAATGGTTCTAAAGCCGCCAGTATGAATGTAATACACAAGCAGCAGCAGTACAGATGCAAACAAAAGACCAGGGATTTCTTTAAACAGCCATACATGGATCACATCCATGTAATGGATAAGAACGGTCAGCGACAAAGAAGCAAAATATAAGATATAAAGAATGTTGAATAATTGCCCAATCCATTTGCCAAATACATATTGCGTGATATCACCAAATTCATCCGAAGGTGCCTTTTGAAACATCAAGTACATTAAAAAGATCATCACATTGACGCTCATGCCAGAAATCAAAATAGCGATCCATCCATCATTATTGATAGAACGAACAAGGTTTGTTTGAAAGTTTAAAATGCTGACACCAACTTGATTGGCATTGATGAGAAAAAACACAAAATAAGGGGATACTTGAAATTTCTCTTTGACAGAAGAAGAGCTCATGCCTTCACTTCCTTATTCATAAAAATCATTTTTCCCCTTGCGGCCTTGCTTTGGCTTAGAGCGATGGATGGTTTCATTTTGCGGTCGTAAATTTTCCGGCCTTTTGTTCAAAAAACGGAGCTGAGGACGAATCAAACTGCCCTTTAAATCAGCAAGGCGCATTGGAAAAATAGGCTCTAAATATGGGCGGCCAATTGAAGTTAATTTCATTAAATGGGTGAGCAGAAAAGATCCCATCACAGCAATGCCTAATGCGCCCCAAACCTGTGCTGCGAGTAAAAAAGGGAATCTCAGCAGCCGAATGGTACTGCCCATTTTGTAAATAGGCGTGACAAATGAGGCGAGAGCAGACAGGGCAACAATAATGAGTAAAATATTGCTCGTTAAGCCTGCTGCTACAGCCGCCTGTCCAATGACAATCCCTCCAACAATCCCGAGCGTCTGACCGACTTTAGCCGGAAGCCTTGATCCTGCTTCTCTTAGTAATTCAATCGAAGTCTCTAAAAATAGTGCCTCAATGATCGGAGGAAATGGAACAAGATAGCGCGAGGATACAATGGTTTCTAATAAATCCTTTGGAATCAGCTCATAATGAAAGGTTAAAACGGCGACATATAAAGGTGTCGCAAAAATGGAAAATATCACAGCAAATATGCGTAACAGCCTAAAGCAAGAAGCCGCAATCCACGACATATTGTAGTCTTCCATAGTGGAAAAATACTCAAGTAAAATAGTCGGGGCAAGCAAGACATGAGGCGAGCCATCCACTAATATGGCAATTTTCCCTTCTGATAAACCTGATGACACACGGTCGGGTCTTTCTGTATTCAAAAACAACGGAAAAATCGTATTGGACACATCATAAAGCATTTGAGCGAGGTAATTCGCATCTAAAATCTGATCATAATCAATGTCTTCAATTCGCTGAAGAACCGTTTCGATGTTTTCCGGGTTAGCGATTTCTTCAATATATAACACGGCTACTTTTGTTTGAGAGAGCGTACCAACCGTCTTTTCCTCAACTTTCAGGTTAGGCGTCGGCAGCCGCCGCCTGACCAAATTTAAATTGGTATCTAAAACCTCCACAAATGCTTCCTGAGCACTGATAATGCCAAATTCAATCTCAGGCGGACCTACTTGTCTGCCTTTCTTTTCTTCAATCGGCAAAAGAAGCGTTTTGCCCCAGTCTATCTCTAGTCTAATGGCAATACTGCCCCGGTGAAGGGCTTCTTCCACTTTTTGGAGATCGTTCGTGATGACAGCCTGCTCAATGGGAATTTGTTCTTTAAGCTCTTCAAGAGTAGGTGTCAGGTGCAGTTGTTTGAGGGAGGGGAGAATTTGTTCGTGTAGAAGATGTCCATTAATTAAAGATCGAAAAAAGGAAATCCTATACAAAAAATCTCCATTTCGAGACAGCTCATTTGTAAAATCAGCAGAACGTGACAATGCTTCAAATACTGAATTCGGGTCCTTTTGTTGTTTGTTTTTTTTCAGCATTTGAACCAGCTCCTTCGGCGATTTTCCTCTATTATCCAACCAATTGTCTAAAGATATGCATAAAAAAGCGTTCAGCTTGATGGGCTGGACGCTTTTTTTCCATATTGAACGGCTTCTAATAATAAATCAGCTAGATGGACGGCACGCATGGTCGGCGAGTGCTCCGCGCGTTTGATGCCTGCTGCCATTTGCAGCTGACAGCCTGGATTAGACGTAACAATGGCAGCAGCCTTTGTTTCCCTTGCTTCTGTCATTTTATGATCTAAAATTTGCATCGACATCTTTGGCTGCAAGATGTTGTAAATGCCAGCTGAGCCGCAGCACCGATCGGCATCCTTCATTTCTTTAAATGATACGCCTTGAATGGCCTTCATAAGCACCCTTGGCGCATGCTGTACACCCATTCCGTTCCGCAAATGACAGGAATCCTGATAGGTGATGACCTGCTCTGGCAAAGCAAGCGGCATGCGGCGGTGAAATTCCAGCTCCACTAAAATGTCTGATATATCCGTAATTTTCTTTGAGAAGGCTTCACTTTGCTTTTGAAAATCCGGATCATCGTGAAGCAAATGATCGTAATCACTTAAAAAAGCACCACAACCGCCCGCATTCATGACTATGGCATCTGCATCTATCTTTTCAAATGCTTCAATATTCCGCTTTGCTAGCTGTTTCGCTTGCTCTTTTTCTCCGCTATGACCATGAAGCGCTCCGCAGCACGTCTGAATAGGAGGGACGATGACGTCACAGCCTGCCAGCTGCAAAAGCTGGATGGTCGCTTCGTTTGTACTGGAAAAAACGGTATCCATTAAACAGCCAGTAAAAAAGGCGACACGTTTTCTAGCTGGGCCTGCGGCTTTATATTCCGACAAACGGCTTTTTTGTTGACGCGGCACCGTTGGAAGCGCCTGTTCCATCAGTCGTAAGTGCGGTGGAAGCACCTTCAGCATGCCAGTTTTACGGGCGGCTGTTTGCAGACCAGATGTTTGATAAAATCGAAGAAGTCCTGCCGCTTGCCGCATTCGGCTTTGTGAAGGAAAGAGTCCTTTGAATACTGCACGTCTCACAAGTTTGACAGGGATTGATTGTTTTTTGTGCTGCTGAATGATGTCTCTTGCATCCTCAAGTAACCGGCCATATTTAACGCCGGAAGGGCAGACCGGCTCACATGCACGGCAGCCAAGACAAAGATTCAGTGAATGCTCGATATCTTCATCTGGCTCAATGACGCCGTCTCTAACCGCCTTCATTAAAGCAATTCGGCCGCGGGGAGAGTGTGTTTCTTGTTGCCCAGATTCAATATAAGTAGGGCAGGAAGGAAGGCAGAAGCCGCAGCGCATGCAATTGAGCAGCTCTTTTTCGTCCATTTGCTGCTGAAATGATTGCTGAATCTCTGTTTGTTTAGAGGAACTCATGAGACCACCACCCGCTTTCTTGCGGCTTTACCAAACACTTTATCAGGGTTCATCATATTTTCTGGGTCTAGCGCTTGTTTGATCGCTTTCATTGCTGCAATGCCTTCTTTTTTGACCTTTAGTTCCAAGTAAGGGGCTTTCATAAGACCCACGCCGTGTTCACCCGTAATGGTGCCGCCAAGTGAGACGGCTTTTTCAAAAATGGCCTGAAAGGCTTCCTCCACCCGTTTCATTTCTTCTTCATTTCTTGCATCTGTTGCACAAGTAGGATGCAAATTCCCATCACCTGCATGACCAAATGTACAGATTTTCACTTTGTACTCCTTCGCAATATCTTCGATCGCTCGCACCATGCTGGCAATTTCAGACCGAGGGACTGTGGCATCTTCTAAAATGGTCGTCGGGCTTAACCGGGCGAGGGCAGATAAAGCAGATCGTCTCGCTGTTAAAAGGGCATTTGCCTCTTCTTCAGAATGAGCGATCTTCACACTTTTTGCTCCATTCTGCTGGCATACTTTTGCGATGCTCTGCATATCACGAGAAACCGCCTCAGGATGGCCGTCCTGTTCGATTAACAGCACCGCTTGAACGTCCGTCGGCAAACCGATTTTTGCAAAGTCTTCAACAACTTCCAGGGTCGGCTGATCCATAAATTCTAATGTAGCGGGGATGATACGCTCTGCAATAATCGCCGACACAGAAGCAGCGGCTTCCTCTAGGCTTTCATATAAGCAAAGCATCGTTTGTTTTGTTTCTGGAAGCGGCAAAAGCTTCAGCGTGGCTTCAGTGACAATCCCGAGCGTTCCTTCTGAACCTACGAACAAACGGGTCATATCATACCCGGCCACGTCCTTTGCAAGTTTGCCGCCTGTTTTAATGATGTCACCGTTTGGCAGCACCACTTCAAGTCCAAGTACATAATCTCTTGTCACGCCATATTTTAAGCCCCGGAGACCACCTGAATTTTCATTAATATTTCCGCCTAATGTAGAGATTTTCATAGAGCTTGGATCAGGTGGATAGAAGAGCCCTTTTGCCTCTACTTGGCGAATGAGTTCCTGTGTGATCAAACCAGGCTGAACCGTTGCTGTCAGGTTTTCTTCATCTATTTCTATTAATTGGTTCATTCTTGTAAACAGCATCACAAGTCCGCCTTGTGTAGGACATGTACCTGCACAAAGGTTCGTTCCTGATCCTCTTGGCACGATCGGTATATGATATGAGGCGCAGAGCCGGACAATTTGCTGGATTTCCTCAGCAGCGTGCGGGCTTACGATGACATCTGGCATCTGCTGAAAATTTGGTGTTGCATCATAAGAGTAGGCAAGACGATCAGCTTTACTGTCCTGTACGTAAGACGAACCGACAATCTTTTTTAATTGATTTAAAAATTCAGAATTTAACATACGTATTCAACTCCTACTGATTAGACGTATCGTTTCTTTCAGTATAAAAAAAGAATCGCCTCATGCCTATGGACGATTCTACAAAATATCGGGCTGTTCGCTTCGTTTTTTTGGATCATGATCTAAAAGCATGAAGGCTAAATAAAAGAGCATTGCATCTTGCATCCGCTTTGGATCAAGTGTCGTTAAATCTTGGATTCGTTTTAGCCTGTAATGCAGTGTATTGATATGGACATGCATCGCTTCTGCGGTATATTTCAATGAGCAATCTGATGTCATGAGTACCCGCAATGTTTTCACTAATTCAGGATAGGGGAGAAGAGGGGCGATCGTTCGATCAAGAAACACTTCTTTTGTTTCCTGACTGACTTCCTCCATAAAAAGTTCAAGCGTTAAATCTTCATCAAATACAATCGGCATATCAGCATGTGCCATTTTCAATGCACGAAAGGCTTGTTGAAAGGATTGCTTCATCAAATGAGCGGCTGCTGGTTTTCCCGCCCCAATCAAAACCCCTGGCGTGCTCCGCGCCGCAAGGGAGGCACGGATGTGAAAAAGGCGCTGTTGCAAGGCTTTACGATCATCTGCTGTTGTTTGCAGCATGAGTAAAAAGCGACCATGCCCCCAGCGGACGATGATCTCCTGGCTGTTGAGATGCAGCGTTTCCTTCAATTCTTTGTATTGATTCTGCTTCATAAATGATTCGTCCTGACAATCGATCAGAACAACTGCGCGCTCCTTGTTGATATCAAGCTGATGTCGTGACGCTTTTTCAGTGAGATCAATCGCTGTCTCTGGCAGATGGAGCCAGTCGAACACAAACGCTTCGAGCTGACGTTCATCCGTTTCAGTTTCTTGAAAAAATTCATGTTCATGAATGAGCAGCTCGGTCATTTTTCTTAATATTTCGCCAAAAGGAGACACATGTACAGGATCTCCTGTCATCCCAATGACTCCGATGACCTCCTGCTTAAAATAAATAGGCAGATTAATACCGGCTTTGACGCCTTTCATGTGCTGCTGGTCATCCTTTGTGAGAATTCGTTTCTGGCCTTCAAAAGATGTCAGATACGCTCCTTCATGAAATTGTCCAATGCGCGCTGGATCTGTTGCTGCAATGATGGTGCCGTTCGTTTGTGCGATGATGATTTCCTCAGTCAGCACCTTTTTAACCTCGTCTACGATTTTTTCTGCCAGTGTCATTGTGAGCAAAATGTACCCCTCCGAGATGTTTCTTTTGACACTATCATACCATCATATGCTAGGACATATCTTTCTTTTCCTGAGTTATGCTAAAATAATAAACGCACATGAAGGAGAAGAAAGGAGACATAGCCATGTCACTGCAAAATCGCTTACAAGACTTACTGAAAGAAGGGCAAGCCCTGACAGACTTCGAATATGATGAAGCGGCGCACCGCAATTGGTCTTTAGAAGGGGCGAGAATAAAAGAAGAAGCACGCTTTGGCGATGTATATATAGAGCGTGTAGACAAGGAATCAGAGGACATGATTCAAACAGAAAACGCCTCATTTTTAAACACACCGCTTACATATGTGAAAAAACATCAAAAAGAATTTATTTATATCGAATCAAAGTGGTTTGATGTCGTGAAAGTAGATGGCTTGGCAATTGAATGGGACGAAGTGTTTCAAACGTATACCGTGTTATTCGGTTTCAAACGTCCTAAGAAAGACACGAATATTCTAAAGGACTTGCTATCGCCATTAAATGGTGCTCAGCTTCAATTTAATGGACAAGATGGCTTATTTGATGTGAATTTACAGCTTCTTGAGCTTGATGACATTAACGAAGATACGGCTTTCATTGACGTCATCTCGGCCGTGTACCGATTTTTATTCCGTATGATCGTGCAGCTTGAAATTAATGAATGAAAAAACGGCTCAAATTCCTGAGCCGTTTTTTGTCTATCTATTCATTTGATGAAGGCGTGACAAACCGCACATCATGCTCTTTTCCATATTGAAGATAATTTTCATTTGGCTCCTGATTGGTCACGACGATATCAATCTCGTGCAAATCACAAAACGTGGTCAAGGCGTAATGATCGAATTTGCTATCATCCACTAATAAAAAGGTTTTGGCACTTTTTTGAACAAGCGTCTTTTTAATATCGGTTTCAAGCGGAGACGAATTCGTGACGCCGTGATCAATGGATAAACCAGTTGACGCGATAAAGGCTTTATTGACATTGTAAGCTTTTAAGCGCTCTACACTTTGATAGCCAACGAAAGAATTCGTTTTTCTTTCAAGCATCCCGCCAGTGGAAAAGATGGTGAGATTTTCATAAGGCATCGCCTGTGTAATGAAATCCACATTATTGGTCACAATGGTCACCTGTTTCTCAGTCAAATAGGGGAGCATCTCAAGCGTTGTCGTACCAGAATCAATAAAAATCATATCCCCGTTTTCCACAAAAGCGGCAGCCGTCTGACCGATCAATTGCTTTTTACTGAGCTGACGGATCTTTCGCTCCTGATACACCACTAACGTTGAGTGGTTCACAGCCACTCCGCCATACACTTTTTTGAGCACGCCAGACTCGACCAATGCCTGTACATCTCGGCGTATCGTGTTTTTTGAGACACCAAAATGCGCCACAAGCTCATCAAGTGAGGCAGATTCCCGGTCAAACACATACTCTTTGATTTGCTGAATCCGTTTTGTTTTTATCATACTTCATATCTCCAATCAATCCGAATGTCCTTTTTCCATTATACCAATAAATTCTCTTACATGGATTAGGTCAATTGATTCTCTTTTCTCCTTTGATATAAAAGCGTATGATAGAAAAAAGAACGAAACCAGAAAGGACTTTTACTTCTATGAATCAATCAAACAACCCATTTTCAAAGCTTGCGAATTTTAGAGAAGTAGGGGGACTTCAAGCAGCAGAGGGGTTGGTGATCAAAGAGGGAATGATTTATCGATCCGCAGACTTATCTCGATTGACGAAACAAGACATCGAGATATTCTCAACACTCGGGATTCAAACTGTTTGCGACCTCCGTACAACCTCAGAACGTAAATCACATCCACCAAAGATCAAGGAACACGACAAAATCGTCCATATTCCGATGCAGCCTGACAGTAAGATGCCGAGTAAATGGACCATGTTTCGTATGCTGGTAACAGAAGGGAAGTCTCTCTCATTTACACCGATCATGAAAGATTTATATCAAAGCATGCTCACTGAGCGTAAAGAAGAGATTCGGCAGCTGTTCACACTGCTTTCAGATCAAAGCCATTATCCGCTGATGCTTCACTGCACGAGCGGCAAGGACCGTACAGGTTTTTTATCTGCCCTGATTCAGTTAACAGCAGGTGTACCGCTGACTGTCGTTTTAAGTGAATACATGCGTTCTAATGAAGGCGTGCAAATGCTTGTCAGAAGGCAGGAACGATTTGTCCAATTGATGAGTTTATACCGGGTATCAAAAGAACAAATTCAGCCGCTTGTCGGTGTGCAGCAAGATTATCTTGAAGATGTGCTGCACGAAATGCTGGAGACATACGGGAGTGCAGAGAGGTATTTAATTGAAGCCTGCAAAGTCCCTGAAGCTCAGCTCAATCAAATGAAAAACATTCTGCTTACACCATCTGCTGGCATTCCATCACAAAAAGCGGAATAAACTGAATATGAGGTGATGCAAAACATGCTGAAAAAGATCAGTATGACAGTTCTAACACTGATGTTAATGTTTGTATTCTTATTGATTCCTTCTAGCAGTCTAGCAGCTCGTCCAGTGCCAAAAGGGAAGCTTGAGAGCACAAGAGAAATGCGCGCGGTATGGATTGCATCAGTTTATAACTTAGATTGGCCCTCAAAGAAGGGGCTGCCCGTAGCAGAGCAGAAAAAAGAGTTCATTCGTTTGTTAGACGAGATCAAAGCAATGAATATGAATGCCGTCATTATGCAAATTAAACCAACAGCAGATGCTTTTTATCCTTCAGCATACGGGCCGTGGTCAGAGTATTTGACTGGAACGCAAGGGAAAGATCCTGGGTATGATCCGCTTGAGTTTATGATAGAAGAAGCTCATAAACGCGGCCTTGAATTTCATGCTTGGTTTAATCCTTACAGAATCACGATGAATCATACTGATCTCAGCCGTTTATCAGCTGATCACCCTGCCAGACAACATCCTGAATGGACCATTGCCTATGGTAATCAGCTTTATTACAACCCTGGCATCCCTGAAACTCAAGACTTCATTGCCCTCGGCATAGAAGAGGTTGTGAAAAACTACGATATTGATGCAGTGCATATGGATGATTATTTTTATCCGAATAAAATAGCCGGTGTGCCGTTTCCAGATCAAGAAACATATGAAACATATGGGAAAAAAGCTTTTACACATATAGAAGATTGGCGAAGAGATAATGTGAATCAGCTCGTGAAGCAAATCAATGACACCATTAAGAAAGAAAAACCTTATGTGAAATTTGGTATTAGTCCATTCGGGGTATGGCGCAACATAAAAGATGACCCGACTGGTTCAAACACCACTGCAGGAATGACCAACTACGATGATTTGTATGCTGATACAAGAGAGTGGATTCAGCAGCACGATATTGATTATGTCACTCCGCAAATTTACTGGAGCATCGGTTTTCAAGCTGCCGCTTATGACGTGCTGACGAAATGGTGGTCAAATGAGGTGAAAGGGGAGCCGGTTCACCTGTATATTGGTCAGGCGGCATATAAAATTAATCAAAACAGTGATCCTGCTTGGTCTGACCCGGAAGAATATTTTAGGCAGATTGAGCTGAACAGGCAGTCACAGCTCGTGCAGGGAAGCATGCATTTCAGCTTGAAGGATCTCAATCGCAACCCTTTGAATGTAAAGGATCGATTGATAGAAGAGTCATACCGCAAACCAGCTCTCATTCCAGAAATGCCTTGGCTTCATCAGAAAGCGCCTAAAAAACCAATCATTCAATCTGTGAAAAAGGCAGCGGATGGTGCGGCTTTGCAAATCAAAAATGATCGGCATTCTACCGTATCCTATTATGCAGTCTATCGATTGACAAATAAAGGAACATATGAATTACTGCAAACAGTTAGAAAAGAAAAAGGCGCCATCACAACGATTAAAGACCTACCAATCAATCAAAAGACGATTGATACTTACAAGATTACGGCTCTTAATCGTCTTCATCACGAAAGCAAGCCTTCTACAAAAATAGTGAAATAACGGAAAAAGCATGAATGAGGATTTTCTTCGTTCATGCTTTTTTTCTATTATTCTTGTTTTAATTTTCTGAATTCAATCAAGCTTGGCATGAAGCAGCTGCTTGATTAATAAATATGATAGAAAAGAGCCAAAGGGGGAAGCAAGATGGATTTTGAATTAACGAAAGAACAACAAATGATCCGCCAGATGGTCAAAGATTTTGCCAAAGCAGAAATTGCACCACACGCTCAAACGATTGATGAACAGGCCGTATTCCCAGCCAAAACGTTTCAAAAAATGGGGGAGCTCGGCTTTATGGGCATCCCCTTTCCAGAGAAATACGGAGGCTCAGGAGGAGATACGATATCGTATGCACTCGCTGTAGAAGAAATAGGAAAACAGTGTGCCAGTACAGGTCTTAGCTATGCCGCAGCCGTATCCTTAGGCGCAAGCCCGCTTTATTACTTCGGTACAGAGAACCAAAAGATGGACCACCTTGTCCCGCTGGCTTCTGGGACAGCACTTGGTTCCTTCGGTTTAACAGAACCAAACGCAGGATCAGATGCAAAAGGGACGAAAACAAAAGCAGTCAAAGACGGACAAGAATATGTCATCAGCGGGGAGAAGTGCTGGATCACAAACGCCAATTTTGCCAGAACCATTATTGTCACCGCTGTCACGGATCATGATGAACACGGCCGCCCGATCATCTCCGCCTTCATTGTGGAGAAAGGGCAAAAAGGGCTGTCCATTACAAATCCATATGACAAAATGGGCGTGCGCGGTTCAGATACAGCAGAAATCATTTTAGACGGTGTACGTGTACCAGCCCAGAATATTTTAGGAGACCCAGCAAAAGGCTTTAAGCAATTTTTATATACATTAGACGGGGGACGTATTTCAATTGCTGCGTTATCAGTTGGCATCGCACAAGCTGCACTAGATGCTTCGCTCTCACATGCAAAGGAAAGAAAGCAATTTGGGCAAACCCTTTCTTCCTTCCAAGCCATTCAGTTTAAGCTGGCAGATATGGCGATGCAAATAGAACTCGCGAGACAAATGGTTTGGAAAGCCGCTTGGCTGAAAGATCACGGCAAGCCGTTTACAAAAGAAGCTGCCTATGCCAAACTTTTCGCTTCTGAAATGGCGACAAAAGCGAGTCTTGATGCTGTCCAAATTCACGGAGGAACAGGCTATATGAAAGAATGTGGTGTAGAACGGCTTGTGAGAGATGCGAAGCTGATGGAAATTGGAGAAGGGACCTCTGAAATTCAGCGTCTAGTCATCGCAAGACAACTGTTAGCGTAATCCGATAATGAAAACGCTTACTATAAATAGGGGAGGAAAGCCATCATGTCGATTCATCCACAGACAATCGGCTCCCTTTTAAAAGAGAAAAGGGAGCAGCATCCAGCACATGAAGCCATTGTGTATCCAGAACGTTCTTTACGTTATTCATATGAAGCGTTTTATCGAGAAGTCAAGGAAACAGGGAAAGGTCTTATGGCATTAGGGGTTCAAAAAGGGGATCATCTCGCCATCATGGCGCCCAATGTACCTGAATGGCTCATGCTGCAATTTGCCTGCGCGTCGATTGGAGCCGTTCTTGTCACTGTAAATACGAATTTTCAAGCACAGGAACTCGCCTATTTACTCAAGCATTCTGATAGCAGCATGCTGTTTATCGTAGACGGCTTTAAAGAGACATCCTATGTCAAAATGCTGGAAGAACTCATACCAGAGCTTCAAAACGCTTATCAAGGCGAGCTCACATCCTCATCTTTTCCTTATTTAAAAAGTGTCGTCTATATTGGCGAGCACACGCCAAAAGGCATGCGCAGCTGGAACAGTATTCAAGCTGCTGCTAAAAGAACTGAGGATCATGAGTGGGAGAAACGAATGGATGAGCTTGCGCCAGATGACGTCATTAATATGCAATATACTTCAGGCACAACCGGCTATCCAAAAGGAGTCATGCTCAGCCATACAAACATCGTCTGCAATGCCAGCCAAATCGCAGATTGTATGAAGCTCACCCAAAAGGATCGAATGTGTATCCCCGTTCCTTTCTTTCATTGCTTTGGATCCGTTCTTGGCGTGCTTGCTTGCCTCACAAAAGGAGGAACGATCATTCCGGTTGAATCCTTCCACCCAGAGCGAGTCCTTCAAACCGTGGAAAAAGAGAAGTGCACCGTCCTTCACGGCGTCCCGACAATGTTCATTGCAGAGCTCGACCATCCGAATTTTCACCAATACGATCTGTCCACATTACGAACGGGCATTATGGCAGGATCTCTTTGCCCATCCCATGTGATGAAAGCCGTCATTGAACAAATGGGACTGAAGGAGCTCACGATTGCCTACGGACAGACTGAAAGCTCTCCTGTCATTACCCAAACAAGAACGGATGATTCATTTGAAAGACGGGTTCAAACGGTCGGCCGGGCGCTTCCTCACATCGAAGTGAAAATCACCGTTCCGGGCACGCCGGAGGAAGTAGGAAGAGGAGAACAAGGCGAGCTGTGTACAAGAGGTTATCATGTGATGAAAGGCTACTATAAAAATGAAGAAGCCACAAATGAAGTGATTGATCAGGACGGCTGGCTTCATACTGGTGATTTAGCAGAGATGGATGAGGACGGCTATGTGAAAATCACAGGACGGCTGAAAGATATGATCATTAGAGGCGGGGAGAATGTATACCCAAAAGAGATTGAGGACGTTCTTTATACTCATCCGGACATTCTTGATGCACAGGTTGTTGGTATACCTGACGAGACGTATGGAGAGGAAGCCGCCGCATTCATTCGGCTCAAGCAAGGTAGAGCGGTAACGATTGAGACACTCACCAGCTATTGTCAGTCGCAAATGGCGCGCTACAAAATTCCTAAATATTTTTTCATCACTGACGAATATCCGATGACCGCATCAGGGAAGATTCAAAAATTTCGTCTGAAAAAACAGGCGCTTGATCTAATAAAGGAGTGAAGGCAGCGATGTTTCAAAAAGTACTGATTGCCAATCGAGGCGAAATTGCTAGGCGAATTATTCGAACGTGTAAAAGGCTCGGGATCCACACCGTTGCCGTTTATTCAGAAGCAGATCAGCATGCACTTCATGTGCAAGAAGCAGACAGCGCCTATCTGATTGGAGGCGCGAAAGTATCTGAAAGCTATTTAAACATGGAAGCAATCATTAGTGTAGCCAAGCAGACAAATACAGATGCCATCCACCCAGGATATGGCCTCTTATCAGAAAACGCGGCCTTTGCAGAACGCTGCCGCAGCGAAGGTATGGCCTTTGTTGGACCATCCGCACAAGTCATTCAGCGAATGGGGAATAAAATTGAAGCAAGAAAAACAATGGCTCAAGCAGGTATCCCCATTGTACCAGGCGTTTCAGCTCCACTGCATGATGCAGAAGAAGGAGTGAGTCAAGCGCAGTCACTCGGTTATCCGATCATGCTGAAGGCATCAAGCGGGGGCGGAGGAATTGGCATGCAGCTCGTGCAAAATGATGATGAGCTGTACAGGGCTTTTGAAGGGAATCAAAAAAGAGCACAAAGCTTTTTCAACGATGGGACGCTGTATATGGAAAAGGTCATTGAAAACGCGCGGCACATTGAAATTCAGGTCCTTTTTGATTCCTTCGGTCATGGGGTTCACTTATTTGAGCGAGACTGTTCACTCCAAAGAAGACATCAAAAAATCATTGAAGAAGCACCAGCCGCCTGTCTCGATGAATCGGTGAGACGTCAGATGGGGGAGATGGCCGTCAAAGCAGCCAAAGCGATTGGGTATGAAAATGCAGGAACGATTGAATGCTTAGTCGATCAGCATCAACAATTTTATTTTCTAGAAATGAACACGAGATTACAAGTAGAGCACCCTGTCACAGAAGAAATTACAGGCATTGACCTTGTTGAGGAGCAGCTGAAAATCGCTGCATGTGAGCCGCTTTCCTTTAATCAGGAGGATATTCATCAAATCGGGCATGCCATCGAGGTTAGAATTTATGCAGAAGATCCCGTCACCTTTTATCCTTCACCAGGAACGATATCTCGGCTTTCTACGCCTGAAGCTCCGTATATACGTCATGAGTCAAGTGTGACAAAGGGAAGCATTATAACCCCTTTTTACGATCCAATGATTGCGAAAATGATCGTTTACGGTGATACACGAAAACTTGCAATAGAACGATTAAAAGGGGCATTACAAGCATATGAAATAGAAGGGATCAAAACCAACTTACCGCTTTTAAGGGAAATGGCCGGATCTTCTGCCTTCTTACAAGGCAGCATCACAACCGATTTTCTCATGAAAAAAAGGGAGGGAAACCGTTCATGAAAACTGTCACGATTCAAATGGCCGGAAACTTGTGGAAGCTTCTTGTGAAACAAGGCGATGAAGTGCAAAAAGGACAGGAGGTTGCCATCTTAGAATCAATGAAAATGGAAATTCCGATCGTTGCTGAAGAGGCCGGGATCATCCGCAAAGTGCATAAGGCAGAGGGGGAGTTTGTCGATGAAGGAGAGGTTCTTTTAGAACTGACAGAATAGGAGGGAGCCAGATGGCATTACCAAAGAGTGTGCTTATCAGGGAGGTCGGCCCGCGGGACGGACTGCAAAATGAATCAGTCTGGCTGGACACAAGCGAGAAGCGAACGTGGATAGATCTGCTCGCATCAGCCCAGCTCCCTTATATTGAAGTCACATCATTTGTTCATCCAAAATGGGTTCCAGCCTTAAAAGATGCCAAAGAACTCACCCAATCCTTAAACAGAAAAGACGACATCACCTATGCAGCACTCATTCCCAATGAAAAAGGCTTAGCTCATTTTTTTGAAGCCAATCTTGACACAGGCGCTATGTTTATCTCTTCGAGTGAAACACACAACAAGAAAAATATGAATCAATCCATCCACGAAACACTTCCTATCATCAAACAAATGACAGCTGATTTAAAAGCAGCAGGAAAACACACACGCGCGTATATTTCCACCGTATTTGGCTGCCCGTATGAAAAACAAGTGCCAATAGATCAAGTCCTGCGGTTAACGGATACTTTGCTTTCTTATGGCATTGATGAAATATCTCTCGGTGACACCATCGGTGAAGCCCATCCGCTACAAGTAGAAAGGCGCTTAGACATTTTACTTGAACGTTTTCCTGCTGATAAAATCGCTCTCCATTTTCATGATACGAAGGGGATGGCTCTTGCCAATATTTATACGGCATTAAAAGCCGGAATCACGATATTTGACTCCTCCAGCGGGGGACTGGGCGGATGTCCCTATGCACCTGGCTCCAGCGGAAATGTGGCGACAGAAGATGTGGTGCATATGCTTCAAAAACTAGGAATTGAGACAAATATTCACCTTCCTGCATTAATTCAAGCGGCAGAATGGATTGAAGCAAAAGTAGATCGAACCCTGCCTAGTCACTGTTTACGCGCTTTTCACTCTCAGACTACTTCATAAAGGATGAATAACATGACATCATTGGTCCATTTTTCAATACAAGATGAACAGATCGGCATCATGACCTTAAACAGGCCAGAACAAGCGAATTCCCTATCCTCTACAATGCTCGAGGAGATCAATCAAATCATTCAAGAAATCAAACACGATGAAAGCATCCGCTGTCTGCTCATTACAGGAGCCGGTTCAAAAGTCTTTTGCGCTGGTGCAGATTTAAAAGAACGACGATTGATGACAGAAGCAGAAGCAAAAGGCGCTGTTCTTTCAATTCAGCAAACCTTTATCGAGATTGAATCCATTCCTGTACCTGTCATTGCAGTAATGAACGGACACGCACTTGGCGGAGGACTTGAGCTCGCGCTCGCTTGTGATCTCCGCATCGCACGAGCCGGAGCCAGACTCGGCCTGCCAGAAACAGGACTAGCTATCATACCAGGAGCCGGAGGGACGCAGCGGCTTCCGCGCCTCATTGGACTCGGTAAAGCAAAAGAACTTATTTTCACAGGCGCATCATTACAAGCAGAAGAAGCCATTCAAATCGGGCTGATTGAGCATATTTCTGTAGCAGATTCCCTCATGAATGAAGCCATTTCTCTTGCAAAACAAATCATCAAAAATGGTCCGCTTGCCTTAAAAGAAGCGAAACAAGCGATTCAATTAAGCCTTGATTACGATTTGCATACAGGTCTAACGAAGGAATACGAAGCCTATTTACGGCTCATTGACACAGAAGATCGAACGGAAGGTCTTCAAGCTTTCCAAGAAAAACGCACGCCTCAATACAGAGGCAGGTAGTAAGAAAGGGGAATGGGTATGATTGAAGAATATGAACAGAAAAAACAGCAGATTCTGAAAGGCGGGGCCGAGCGATACCATCAAAAAAACAAAGAAAAAGGAAAATTGTTCGTACGTGACCGCCTTCAGTTGTTATTAGATGAGGATTCTTTCATTGAGGATGCCATGTTTGCCGAGTGTCAAGATGAACATTTACCAGCAGATGGTGTTGTCACAGGGACGGGGCGGATGAATGGGCAGACGGTTTGCGTCATGGCAAATGATTCTACCGTCAAAGCAGGATCATGGGGCGTCAAAACGGTAGAAAAAATCATTAGAATCCAAGAAACAGCCGAAAAACTCAACTGTCCGATGCTGTATTTAGTCGACTCTGCGGGTGCTAGAATCACCGATCAAATCGCCATGTTTCCAGGCAGAAGAGGTGCAGGCCGCATTTTTTATAACCAGGTAAAGCTGTCTGGACGTATTCCGCAAATTTGTTTACTATTTGGTCCTTCTGCCGCCGGAGGTGCTTACATTCCTGCTTTTTGTGACATCGTCGTCATGGTCGAAGGGAATGCCTCAATGTATTTAGGCTCACCGCGAATGGCTGAAATGGTGATTGGAGAGAAAGTATCACTTGAAGAAATGGGCGGAGCAAAAATGCATTGCAGCATTTCTGGATGCGGCGATATTTTAGCAAAAACAGAAGAGGAAGCCATTCAAATCGCTCGCACCTATTTAACTTACATGCCTGCCAATTATACAGAAAAACCAAAACTGGCAGCCGCAAAAGCACCTAAACCATCAGAGATTACCCTTCAAGATCTCATCCCTAAAGGGCAGAATACCCCTTTTGATATGTATCAGCTTATTGATTTACTCATTGATGAAGGATCATTTTTTGAAATCAAACAGCTATTTGCCGCAGAGCTGATCACAGGCTTTGGCCGCATGAAAGGTCAGCCTGTCGGTCTTATTGCCAACCAGCCGAGGGTAAAAGGCGGCGTATTATTCCATGACTCGGCTGACAAAGCCGCCAAGTTTATTCAGCTATGTGACGCCTTTCATATTCCACTCCTTTTTCTTGCGGATATACCGGGGTTTATGATTGGAACAAAAGTGGAACAAGCAGGGATTATTAGGCATGGGGCGAAAATGATCTCCGCCATGTCAGAGGCAACCGTTCCGAAAATATCCGTCATTGTTCGTAAAGCATATGGTGCAGGTTTATATGCAATGGCAGGACCAGCCTTTGAACCGGACTGCTGTCTCGCACTTCCATCAGCACAAATTGCTGTCATGGGGCCAGAAGCCGCTGTAAATGCTGTCTATGCGAATAAAATTGCTGAACTGCCTGCCGAAGAGAGAGCGGCATTTATACAAGAAAAACGCAAGGAATACCAGGAAGATATGAATATATATGAGCTTGCCTCAGAAATGATTGTCGATGGTGTCATCCCGTTTGACCTTTTGCGAGATGAGCTTTGTCATAGATTACAAGCCTATACCGCTAAAGAAATGACATTTACAAGACGAAAACACCCGGTTTATCCGGTCTAAAGGGGGCGGCCTCATGATGAACCAAAAACCAGCGTGGATCCCCGAAGAGCAGATGATGAAACAAACACGTCTTTACAAATGGATGCATTCACTTGGTTTTTCTACTTACGATGCGTTCTATCAAGCTAGTATCGAGCGTACCGATTGGTTTTGGAGAGAAGCTGAAAAGGCGGTCGGCATCGTGTGGAAGGAGCCGTATGAAGCCGTTTTAGGCCAAGATTCATTCATGTGGCCCAATTGGTATAAAGGCGGCCGGCTCAACGTGGTCGAAACGGCTGTTGACAAATGGGCAGCGAATGAAGAAACCCAGCATCAACCAGCCGTGATTTGGAGAAATGAAGCGGGAGAAGAAAGTAGATGGACGTTTCTCGAACTTCAGGAAAAGGTCAATCGTCTCGCTGCTGGTTTTTTGAAGAAGGGAATGCAAAAAGGGGATGTGGCGGTCATTTATATGCCGATGCTTCCGGAAACAGCTGCCGTCATGCTTGCCTTTGCAAAGATTGGTGTCATCTTTAGCCCAGTTTTTTCTGGCTATGGAAGCGAGCCTCTTGCCGTACGTATTCGTGCATCGGGGGCAACCATTGTCGTCACAGGCTCTAGCGTGACGCGCCGGGGAAAGACGATCAACATGCGTGAATGTGTGGCAGAAGCGATCGACAAAACCAAAACGGTCAAAACAGTCATTGTACACACTTCCTCTCCTACTGGATATAAAGAGGATATTCAGCTAAACGATTTGTTAAAAGAAGAACCAATGAATAAAACGACTTATCTTTCAAATGAAGATCCTCTTATGATCTTATACACGTCTGGAACAACCGGTACACCAAAGGGGGCTGTCCATACACACGCAGGCTTTCCTGTAAAAGCGGCTTTTGATGCTGGTCTTTGTATGGACGTTGCAAAAGGAGACCGCTTGTTTTGGCTCACAGACATGGGATGGATGATGGGGCCATTTCTCGTCTTTGGCGGCTTGATCAATGGAGCTGCAATTGTTTTATATGACGGCGCCCCCGATTATCCAAATGAACAGCATCTTTGGTCATTCATCCACGAGCAAAAAGTCACCCATTTTGGACTTTCACCTACTTTTGTTCGATCTGCGATGCAGCAAAACCTTGCAGACATTGAGCTGCCGCATGTCAAAGCCATCATTTCTACAGGTGAACCGTGGAATGAAGCGCCATGGCAATGGCTTTTTGACATAATTGGTCAAAAGCACATTCCGATCTTAAATTACTCAGGGGGAACAGAGGTTTCTGGCGGTATTGTAGGAAGTACGCTGCTTCGTCCAATCAAACCGATCCTTTTTAATGCGGCAATCTTAGGAATGGCGGCAGATGTGTTTAATGACGCAGGACAGAGCGTTATGAATGAGGTAGGGGAGCTTGTTGTGAAAAAGCCATGGGTCGGTATGACATGTGGATTTTGGAAAGATCCGGAGCGATATGAAGACACATATTTCAAACGATTTGATGGGGTGTGGACACACGGTGATTGGGTGATGCAATCAGAGGATGGCGCATTCCATATCACGGGCAGATCAGATGATGTCATTAATACAGCAGGAAAACGCGTCGGTCCAGCTGAAATTGAATCCATTCTTGTCGGGCATCCAGCCGTACATGAGGCTGCTGTGATTGGAGTAAAAGATGAGGTGAAGGGAGAAGCACTAGTTTGTTTCATAGTGGCCAGTTCACATTCTTTCGAAGAAGCAGCACTCATTCCAGAGCTTAAAACTCATGTTGGTTCATATGCGGGGAAAGCGCTCACTCCAAAGGAAATTCATCTCATTTCAGCTTTACCGAAAACAAGAAACGGAAAAATCGTCCGGCGTTTATTAAAAGGCGCGTATGAGCAGCAGCCTTCACCGGATTTATCTTCTTTAGATAATCCGAAGGTGTACAAAAGCATTTGCGAATACTTGAAAAGGAAACAAAGTATATAAAAAAAGACAGGAGAGATCCCTGTCTTTTTTATTGCACATGAAAATTCGTGCCATCTGTTGTTGCTTTTACAATTCCTGCCCGAATCACAAAATCACCGAAATGTTCATGCTCCTCGCGTTCTTTTGCATAGCGGGGGAGAAGAGAGCCAAGCTCGTTTAAAATGTCTTCTTCTCCAACATTTTCTCGGTACAGTTTACTTAATCTGCTGCCATCGAAAGCAGCGCCAAGATACATATTGTATTTGCCAGGTGATTTCCCGATAAAGCCAATTTCACCAAGTGCATGACGGGCGCATCCATTTGGACATCCAGTCATACGAATCGTGATTTCTTTATCACTTAAGCCATTTTCTTCGACAATCTCTTCAATTTTGTCAATTAAGCGCGGGAGGTAGCGTTCTGCTTCTGCCATCGCTAAGCCGCATGTTGGAAGAGAAACACAGGCCATTGAACTGCGGCGCAGTGCCGAGTGCTGCTGGCCAGCTGATAAACCGAACTCCTGAATGAGCTGCTCGATTTGTTTCTTTTTATGAGTTGTGACATTTCCAATCATTAAATTTTGATTCGCTGTTAAGCGGAAGTCACCTGTATGAATCTTTGCGATTTCACGAATGCCTGTCATCAGCGGATAATCATCGTAATCCGTGATGCGTCCGCCTTCTACAAACATCGTATAATGCCATCTGCCATTGATGCCTTTTACCCAGCCATAGCGGTCACCGTTATGATCAAAGTGGTAATCTCTTGCGTCTAAAAGGGTAAACCCTAGGCGGCGTTCAAGCTCTTCTTTTACATTCTCAAGACCGAGACGGTCCACTGTATATTTAAAGCGGGCATTTTTTCTCACCGAACGGTTTCCGTAGTCACGTTGAATGGTGATCACTTGTTTGGCAATCTCTACAACTTGTTCCGGTGTACAAAAGCCAATCACTTTTGCAAGCTGAGGATAGGTCGCTGTATCACCATGCGTCATGCCCATTCCGCCGCCAATCGCAACATTAAAGCCAACTAATTGATCATTTTCAATAATCGCAATGAAGCCTAAATCCTGCGAAAAAACATCAATATCGTTAGCAGGAGGGACCGCCACACCAATCTTGAATTTTCTTGGCAAATAAAGTGGACCATACATCGGCTCAACCTCTGTATCAGGCGTTGCCGCTACTTTTTCCTCATCAAGCCAAATTTCATGATACGCTCTTGTTTGCGGAAGCAGGTCATCACTTAATTTTTTGGCGAGCTCGTATACATCATGGTGTACTTCTGATTGATAGGGATTTGACGTACACATGACATTACGGTTCACATCGCCGCAAGCAGCGATTGTATCGAGCATAGTGGAATGGATGTCTTGAATGGTCTTTTTCATGTTCCATTTTAAAATACCGTGAAGCTGAAAGGTTTCACGAGTTGTCAGCTTTAACGTACCGTTTCCATATTTATGAGCAAGCTCATCCATCACAAGCCACTGCTTGGATGTAGCAATTCCGCCAGGCAGGCGGACGCGCAGCATAAATTGATAGGCAGGCTCAAGCTTTTGTTTTTGCCGTTCATTTCTCAGGTCACGATCATCCTGTAAATAACTGCCGTGATGCTTCATCAGGCGGTTGTCATCATCAGGAATACCCGCTGAAATCGGATCAAGCATCACTTCTTTTAATGTACCCCGTAAATAATCACTTTTTTCTTTGATTTCTTCTACGTCGCTCGGAGGTCCATCCGGCGCTGTTAATGCTGTCTTCACCATGTAAGTAAAAGCTCCTTTCTCTCAAGCATTCAATCAATATACGTCACGCTGATAGCGCTTTTGCTGCTGCAAGTTGGCTAGATAGCTTTCTGCTTTCTCTTTGCTCATCGCACCTTCTTCTTGGATGATTGATAGAAGGGTATCATGAACATCATGCGCCATATGTTTTTCATCTCCGCAGACATATACATAGGCACCTTGCTCCAGCCATTCGAATAATTCTTTACTTTGTTTCTTCATTTGGTGCTGGACATATACTTTTTCCTCTGAATCTCTTGAAAAAGCCACATCCATTTTCGTTAACACACCATCTTTTAACCACTTTTGCCATTCGGTTTGATATAAGAAATCCGTCACAAAGTGCTGATCACCGAAGAACAACCATGACTTTCCATCTGCACCGACTTCCTCACGCTCCTGCATAAATGAACGGAAAGGGGCGATACCTGTGCCTGGTCCCACCATAATGATCGGTGCATCATGGTTTTCGGGAAGCTTAAAGTTTTGATTGTGCTGGATATAAACAGGCAGTTTATCACCTGGCTCTAAGCGCTCCGCACATAAGATTGAGCAGACACCTTGACGTTCTCGTCCGTGAGCATCATATCTCACAGCACCGATCGTCAAATGAACTTCTTCTTCATTTGCTTTAAGGCTGCTTGCAATGGAATAAAGGCGTGCAGGAATTTTTCTTAAAATCGCAGTGAAGTCTGCCGCTGTTCCTTCAAAAGGACCGAAATCACGAGCAGCATCTACTAAATCTCTTCCTGCTATATACGCTTTCAGCTTTTCTTCGCTTCCTTCTTCTAAAAGGGCCTGCAAGGCTTCGCTTTTTGTGAAGGACGCCATCTTTTGAAGAAGAGGTTTTGTTAATACGGTAATCTCAAAATGAGAGGTGAGTGCTTCTTTTAAAGGAAGCGTGCCGCCGTTTTTATGAACGGTGACGGTTTCCTCTGCATTCCATCCGCATGTTGTGATCAGTTCATCAACAAGCGCAGGATCATTTGTTGGATAAATACCAAGGCTGTCACCTGGCTCATAAACAAGTCCTGATCCTTCAAGAGAAAGCTCCAAATGACGGGTTTCTTTGTTAGAGCCGCGGCCATTTAGGTTGATATTTTCAAGCACTTCAGCATAAAAAGGATTTGTTCTTGAGTATTCAGATGCAGCTGTTTGAGTGTTTGCTTCCGCTGATTCCTGCGGGTTTGCTGCGGCTTCGCCTTCACTAAGTGAAGATGCCACCCCTTGAAGCCATTCAGAAAACGGCTCATCATAATCAAGGTCACAGTCCACTCGATCAAAAAGACGCGTTCCGCCAAGCTCTTTTAAACGCTCATCAAATTCTTTACCTGTTTGACAGAAGAATTCGTAGGAGCTGTCGCCAAGTGAAAGGACAGAAAAGCTTAAATGATCAAGCTTTGGTGCACGTCTGCCGTGAACATATTCATGGAAAGAAAGGGCATTATCAGGCGGATCTCCCTCACCATGTGTGCTGACGATGATCAGTAAATTGTTTATTTTTTTCAGACTATTTGGTTTAAAATCTGACATAGAAGAGAGCGTCACTTGAAAACCTTTCTCTTCTAGATGCTGCGCTGTCTTTTTTGCTAACCCTTCAGAATTGCCTGTTTGCGAGCCATAAAGCACGGTCACATCTTTGCTGACAGGCTGCGCTGGTGCTGCAGCAGAAGGAGAAGGGGTTTGGGCAGTATTTTCTAATCCGGTTAAAGCTGCCTGTGCTGATAAATAACCGGTAAGCCAAATTTTTTGCTGATCTGTTAAAGTCGGAAGCAGCTGATTAAGCAGTTCTGCCTGCTGCTGACTAAACGGACTGTTCAATACATGAAGTTGCAACGATATCCACCTCACAAGGAATATAAACATAGATTAATTCGATAGGAATTATATATATAGGTTCAATTTGAACTTTACCGAAAGTTTGCCATTAAGTAAAATATATAATATTGATTGTCATGATTAAGATTTCTAATACCTTTGCAAGGTGAAGGAACTTGAAGGTGAATCGCTTAACTGTATAAAGCACCTTAAGAAAAAAGGGGCCGTTTAGAATGAAGAAGCGATCGTAAGCAATTGAAAAGGGGTGTATGAAAGTTGATGCAGCTAAAATTTAAAAACAGAAAATGTTTTCGGCTTGTCTTCTTGATTGTTCTCATTTTATTAGCAGCGTGCAATTCTCCAAAGGACAATATAAAGGATTCATACAATAAGAGTAAAACAACAGCATCTTTTTCAAAAAAAGGCGTACTGCTAAGTAAAGGGGAAACAAATTTACTTCTTATAAATAATAGAACGCCTCTAAAAAGCGATGATTCATTGAATACACAACTTCTTATTGATAAGTATAAAGACGATCTCATCATAATCGACTTAACGAAAGTAGATTCTAAAAAGCTGTCACAGGGTCAAACGATTGAGGTTTGGTTTGATGAGTTACAAGAATCGGCTCCTCCTAAAGCAACGGTCAAAAAATATCACATCATGATGGATAAGTAGGGGAGCAGGGGCAGATTCTTTCTATCATGAAAAAGGAGAAAAACCCTAAGGCTTTTCTCCTTTCTCAAATTATGCTGTTGGAAGTCCCATCACAGCTTTCACTTCTAAATATTCCTCGATTCCGAAGTCTCCCCATTCTCTTCCGATACCAGATTGCTTAAAGCCGCCAAACGGGGCAAAGTAATCTGTTTCGGCATTGTTAATGGTAATTTGACCGGCACGAATATGTTCAGCTACATATTTTAATGTTTTTTCATCTTTTCCAACCACATAGCCAGCAAGACCGTAAACTGTATCATTGGCAATCTCAAGGGCATGATCCAGGTCTTGATATGTGATCACACTCATGACGGGTCCGAATATTTCCTCTTGCGCAATGGTCATATCATTTTTCACATTTGTGAAAATAGTATGCTTGGCAAAATATCCTTTGTCTAGTCCGTCCGGCTTACCAGTTCCCCCAGCAAGCAGGTTAGCACCTTCTTCAATTCCTTTTTCAATATAAGACTGCACGGTATCCCATTGCTTTTTGGAGACAAGCGGGCCAGTGGCGTGATCTTCTCGCGGATCACCAACTGTAAACTTCGGCAGGGCATTCAGCAGCGCTTTTTCAAATGCGTCTTTCATTGATTCTGGAATCAGCACACGTGTGGCAGCGGAACACACTTGGCCTGTATTCATCGCAATATGATGAACGGCTGTTTCGGCTGCCTCATCCACATCTGCATCATCTAAGACGATAAGAGGGGATTTCCCGCCAAGCTCAAGAGCCACTTTCTTAATATTGTCTGCAGCATTTTCCATTATTTTAGAGCCGACAGCACCTGATCCAGTAAATGAAACAAAGTCAATATCAGGATGTGAGCTAATGCCGTCACCAATGACGTCACCAGTTCCGTTTACTAGGTTGAAGACTCCTTTTGGTACGCCTGCTTCATCAATGATGTCTGCAAGAATCATTGCGGCAAAAGGTGTAATTTCCGCAGGCTTTAAGACGACTGGTGAACCTGCTGCAATGGCACCTGCGATTTTAAGTGATGTTTGATTCGTTGGGAAATTCCAAGGTGTAATCAATCCGCTGACACCAATCGCTTCTTTTATAATGGTATGCCCGCCGCGGTCCTCAGTAAATGTATAAGATTTAAGTGCTTCCGCTGCTTTAGAAAAATGTTCATGTCCCATTTTGTAATGAACCTCTTCTGATACTTTAAGCGGTGCACCAAGCTCTTGTGTCATGACTTCTATTAGTTCATCCTTACGCTTTTCGTAGCCGCGCACAATGTTTTCCAGCATCTTTACGCGTTCATTTCGAGATGTTTTTGAGAAAGAAGGGAAGGCAGCACGAGCAGCTTTGACTGCCTTATCTAAATCTTCTTTTGTACCTAAACTAATGGTGCCAATGACTTCCTCTGTAGCAGGATTGATAACCTCTGTCGTTTCGTTTCCTGTTGATGCGATCCATTCTCCGTTAATAAAATGTTTCTCTTGATTTCTCATTCTGACATGTCTCCTTTTTATATGTGATTCCATTCAATATTCTGTTTTCAGGTGATATAAAACTGTACCCACTGTGAAAAATCTAAAACGATGCAACTGTAAAAGAAAAAGTTTCTGATATAATACGCAAAGTGGGACATATGTCCTTTTCAACATTAGGGCATCTATCTTTTAATGGAACTAGACTGAAAAAGAAGGAGCATTTGAACGAATGAAAGGTGTTATTTTCGCTTTATTAGGAGGCGCTTGTATTACACTGCAAGGCGTAGCAAACGCAAGAATCAGCCAGGATATCGGGACATGGCAGGCGGCAACTATCACGCAGCTGACCGGCTTTATGATCGCACTTATTATTTTACTGATCGTACGTGACGGACACGTTCGAGAATATCGAAAGGTGCAGCCGCTTTATTTAGTAGGCGGCGCATTTGCAGCCATTATTATTTTTAATGAAGTCACTGCAATTCAAATGATTGGTGTCACACTGACCATCGCTGCTTTACTCATTGCTCAGCTTGCATTCACCTTTGCAATCGATGCAAAAGGATGGTTTGGTGTACAGAAGAAGAAAATGAAATGGCCGCATTATGCAGGAATTCTATTGATGATCGCGGGTGTAATCATTTTAAAGCTATAAAGGAGGGAGTCAGATGGAAGAGCTTCATGATGAATGTCTATTTTCCTCTTATCTCAAGGCATATCAATTAGAAAACGTCTTTCATCAGAAACTCATATCACATGTCAGCTTATGGCGCTATGAGCAAGGTGAGCTGATTTGTTCAAAGGGAGATCAGAGGGAGCACTTGTACTTGTTAGTAAAAGGAAAATTAAAGATTTTCACCACCACAAAGGAAGGAAAGACCTTTATTCTTTGTTTTAAACATCCTCTTGAAGCCATTGGAGATATTGAATACGTTCAGCAGACAGATATGGTCAATACAGTGGAGGCTGTCACAGAAGTACATATGCTAAGGATTTCTCATCAAGCGCTCATGCGCCATGCGAAGGATGACCCCCGCGTTTTAACCTTTTTACTAAAGGGCATCACAAACAAATTTTATACGAAATCAAACGATTTGAGCTTCCACCTTTTATATCCTGTAGAGGTCAGGCTTGCGAGCTACTTATTGTCCGTATTAACAGGCGATAATAACGTGAACGCACTTCGTCTTACTGATGCGGCGAGCTTAATTGGTACAAGCTACCGTCATATTAACCGGGTGATTCAGCAATTCTGTGAAAAAGGGCTGATAGAGAGGCAAAGAGGCGAGATTACGATTCTTGACCGGAAAGGGCTCTTAGAAATAGCAGAGCACAACATTTATGAATAGAAGAAATGAAGGGATTCAGACATGATCATAGGAATAGGATTAGCCATCACGGCTGGCGCACTCGTCAGCTTACAAACCATTTTTAACAGTAAGGTCAATGAGCAGACAGGCTCTTGGTCAACGACAACTCTCGTTCTAGGTATGGGCTTTATTGCTTCACTTTTGATGGGTCTTTTGCTAGAAGGAACCGGCATGTTTCAATTAAGACATATGGAAGCGTGGTACTGGATTAGCGGAGCCATTGGAGTAGGGGTAGTCATCTGTCTCGTTCAAAGCATCAAACGCCTTGGTCCGACTTATGGAATCTCAATTGTCCTGATCTCACAGCTAGGTTCCGCGCTTTTGTTCGATTCGCTTGGCTGGCTTGGGTTAGAGAAAGTGGAATTTTCTCCCGCAAAACTATTAGGTGTCATTGTGATTATTGCAGGGATCTTGGTGTTTAAATTGACAAAATTGGAGGCAGTAGAAGAAGAGCAATCAGAAGAAAAAGGGCTGCCACAAGAGTAGCTGCCCTTTAGATCAACCGCCGCCATAAAACGGTTATCGCGGATAAAC
This sequence comes from Bacillus sp. DC4300-2b2, assembly GCF_049895685.1. Taxonomy (NCBI): domain Bacteria; kingdom Bacillati; phylum Bacillota; class Bacilli; order Caryophanales; family Bacillaceae; genus Bacillus; species Bacillus sp. DC4300-2b2. The sequence continues at coordinate 9,260 of NZ_JAFCSW010000003.1, read as the reverse complement.
CATTTAAAAGGAGCCTTTTCATCAAAGGCTTTTTTTTCTGCCCATAGGCCCCCGCTTTATAGGCTGCTTTGTCCTTTGCGACGAGAATACTATAGGCCATTTTACGTTCTATTGCCTGAGTAAGTGATAGCGCAAACGGGGCACTATCAATGACCAAAATCGACTCTGTATTTAAAAAACTAGACCTCGCATCTAAATTATATGTCCCGATGATACTTAAATAATCATCAATCACCATTGATTTCGCGTGAATAGAATATGGACCTTCATATTCATATAAATGAACACCTGTTTTCATCAGTTCCTTTTTCGTGCTTAAATATCCTGCAAAAGCTAACGGATTTGGCGTCGCTGTAAGGGAATTCGTGACAACTGTCGTTTGAATCTCGCTAGCTAATGGAGTGAGGCCGTCTTTCATGGGTCGTGTCGGGATAATATAAGGCGTCTGTATGAGCACAGAACGCTTTGCTCGGTGAGCAAGATCGTTTAGTTTTTTGAGCACAAGAGGACGCTTATTGAAGCGCTCCACAGGATTTGTAAAAAATGCAATCTGTTTCACTGAAGTGCCGTCTGCTGCCCAATTAAAGGACGACATCACAAAAGGTTCTTTCGTACGCACTGCCTCCCAATAGGATCTAAGCAATTTCTTTCTTAGTTTTAAGCCTTTTTTTGCTTTTTGTTTGGAGAACACAGCATTTGTTCTTTTCGTAAAGTCATGACTCCATAAATAAACGAAGTATTGCTCCATTTCATCTAATACTTTTCCTTTTTTGTCGTTATAAAGCAGCACATCGCGGTCAAATGCAAAATCTTTCGGAGGCTGATCTGCAAAGTATTTATCACCTATATTTCTTCCGCCCATCACAGCCACTCGGCCATCTGCCAGCAGCAGCTTATCATGAAGGCGGTTATGCCAGGTCCATGGCTTAAATAACCGAAAGGGCTCATAAAAACGAATGGCCATGTTCGGGTGATTAGCCACGGCATACTGTAAATGCTTCAGCGGTCCACGCAAACTGTGGCAGATGCCGTCTAAAAGCAGCTGAACCTTTACCCCTCGATCAGCTGCTTCAATTAAAGCACCTAGTACCCATTCGGCTGTTTTTCCCTTTTGAATGGAATAATAACTAAGGCGGATCATTTTCTTCGCCTCACGAATCATTTGAATTCTGGCCTGGCCAGACTCAAATCCATCGTCAAGAAGCATCACTTGATTTGTGCCCTGATCGTCTCCTGAGATGGAAGAGGCTTTATAGATACAATGTTCTTTGCATGTTTTTTGGATCGGTAAATAAAACAAAACAAATGCTGTCAAAAAGACATAAACGACATAGAGAAGGATCAGGTAAAACAAAAGATGAAGCATACGGATCAGCTCCTTTCACATAGACACAACTTTTCTTTAGTTTATGTCAAAAATAAAATTTCACTCATTTTCGCCTTTCACCTAAATACATGACAAAAGAATCATCTTGTTTTTATCAGGCATTTAATTATAGTATGAAATGAGTAAGGGGGAATCGAATTGAACGAATCATTATTTAACATCCCAAGCGATGTATATCAAACGTTAAGTGAAACAGAACGTTATTTACTCAATTATATTCACCAGCATTTAGAGGATATCTCCACCTTATCCATTGTCACTTTAAGCGAAAGAGCCAATGTATCGACTGCCACAATAGTCAGACTGATGAAAAAAATTGGTTATAACGGCTATACATCCTTTAAATATCGATTAAAACAAGAAAAGAAAATGACAGATGCAAGCGACCAACTCAAGAATATTGATGAAGACATCAAACTAGCGATTCGGAAAAATGAAGAAGAGGTTTTAAAAACGATACAGCTGCAAAGTATTGGACAAATTGAAGATGCCGTTCAAAAAATACATAATGCAGACAAAATTTATATTTTCGGCAGAGGCTTCTCAGAAATGATCGCCAAAGAGATGACCATCAAATTACAGCTCATCGGGAAAACATGTGAAGTACACGACGATCCGAATATCATTCGGCTGAAATCACGAGACATTGAAAAAAGTGAGCTTGCCATCTTTGTTTCATTAAATGGCGAAACAGCTGAGCTCGTTGAAGCTTGTCAAAACCTCAGCATGAAGCAAGTCACAACTATTACTGTCACGACAAGAATAGATTCTACATTAAGCAAAATATCAGATATGACACTAGTCGGATATAAAGGGGAACAATCTTTTTTCCCAGATTATGAAGTCAGATCCCGCCTGTCTCTCCATGTCATTGCCCGCATTTTACTCGATGCCTATGTGATCCGAATGAAATAACCAATAAGAAAGCCTTCGAGACTTTGATCTGGAAGGCTTTTTCTCATGAAAACCTTTACACATTCTGAAAACATTTTCACTGAATCGTATGAGATACTTTCTTTAGAGAAAAGAAAGAAGGTGAAACCAATTGATTTATACCTGCACCTTAAATCCTGCTATTGACCTATATATTGCATTGAAAGAAATGCGGGCAAATGCAGTCAATCGCACAGAAGATGAAGATTATCAGCCGAATGGAAAAGGCGTGAACGTGTCGATTATGCTAAAGAAATATGGCTTCACCAGCACCGCATTAGGATTTATCGCTGGGTTTTCAGGCTCTTATATTGAACAATCCTTAAAGGATCTCTCCATTCAGACCGATTTTATCTCGGTTGAAGGAATTACACGCATTAATGTTTTTATCAATACGACAGAAGAATACAAGCTCGTGAATCAGGGCCCTGCGATTGAAGAAAAAGCGCTTCACGCCTTTCGTGAGAAAATTGCAGCTATCCCGCAGGGGGACATCCTCATCATGTCAGGCAGTCTGCCAAAAGGCGTTCCTGCCAGCATTTTTTCAGAAGTAGCAGCTATTTGCCATCAACAGAAGGTCAAGTTCATTTTAGACACAAGCTCCGAAGCAGTTCTTGAAACACTTCAATACAAACCGTATTTACTAAAACCGAATGAAGAAGAAATTGCTGCTTTTTTCGGCAAAACACATCCTTTGTCAGAAAAAGAACTCATTCAATCAGGAGAGAAACTCATTGAGATGGGTGCAGAACAAGTGCTTATTTCCCGAGGCGAGGAAGGAGCTTTATTCATTACGAAGGACGCAGTGTTTAAAGGAAACGCACCAGCAGGCACTGTCGTAAACACAGCTTGTTCTGGAGATGCGATGCTCGCAGCTTTTCTTAGTAAACATCTTGAAGGACATTCACCTGAAGAATGCTTACGCTACGGCATTGCGACGGGAGCATCCACTGCGTTTTCGAAAGGCTTAAGTGATTTACATGACATTGATTCATTGATTGAGCAAGTACACATTCAGAAGATATAAGGGGGAATACACATGAGCCGTAAAAAAATTGTCGCTGCAACCGGCTGTCCAACAGGTATTGCACACACATTTATGGCAGCTGAAGCATTAAAAATCGCTGCTGAGCAGCTAGGGGTCGACATTAAAGTCGAAACGCATGGTCAAGTAGGAATTGAAAACGCTTTAACTGATCAAGACATTATGGAAGCAGATGGAGTTATTGTGGCAGCCGACAAAGATGTGCATACAGACCGTTTTCACGGCAAGCCACTGATTGAAGTGCCTGTAGCCAAAGGCATTCGCACACCTACTGAGCTGATTCAGAGCATTATCAATGGAGATGCTCCCGTTCATCAAGTGAAAGGAAGAGCTTCTGGAACAGAGAAACCATCTGCTCCTTCATCCTCTCAACAAAAGTCGGCAAATAAATGGATACACACCATTTATAAGCACTTAATGAACGGTGTATCGCACATGCTACCATTTGTCGTTGGAGGCGGGGTCTTAATAGCTATTTCCTTCCTATTCGGAATCTACTCTGCTGATCCTAAGCATGAAACGTATCATCCGTTTGCTGCCTATTTGAAAAGCATTGGAGGACTTGGCTTCAGCTTAATGGTACCAATTTTAGCAGCATTTATCGCTGATTCAATTGCAAGACGCCCAGGGATGGTCGTCGGCTTTATAGGAGGGCTCCTTGCAAATGATGGAGGTGCTGGCTTCTTAGGCGGTATAATCGCAGGTTTTGCAGCAGGATATATCATTTTATTGCTTCAATTCTTGCTTCAAAAATTACCAGCATCACTTGATGGATTAAAATCGATCTTCATCTATCCTGTCATCGGTATTTTCTTAATTGGGGCTGTCATGACCCCGCTATTGGTTCCAATCACAGGGCTAAATAATTCCTTAATGGATTTTCTCTCATCTGTACAATCCACAAATCCGCTGCTTTTAGGCTTAATTGTGGGAGCAATGTGTGGATTTGATATGGGCGGACCATTTAACAAAGCAGCCTATGTGACAGGAACGGCTTTACTTGCACAAGGCAACCTTTACTTTATGGCAGGTGTGTCTGCAGCATGTATCACACCACCACTTATCATTGCGATTGCTACAACCATTTTCCGAAAACATTTCACGCCACAAGAACGAAATGCTGGGGCAATCAACTATATTCTGGGGGCGACACATATTACAGAAGGAGCCATCCCATTTGCGGCAAAAAACCCAGTCGTTGTCCTGCCAATTATCATGTTTGGTTCCGCCATCTCTGCTATATTGACATATTTGTTTGGCGTACAGGTTCCAGCTCCGCACGGTGGATTCCTTGTCCTTCCAGTTGTCACAGGTGCATTCCAATGGGTGCTTTCCATACTAATCGGATCAATTGTAGGTGCGATTCTATACGGACTTTACCGTAAAAAAATAGACAAACCCGCAGTTTAAGAGGGAGGAAGAGAAATAATGGAACATATCTATATGAATCTTCACGAAACAGCTTCTTCACAGGCTGGCGTGTTCGCAGCCATTGCTGACATTGCCTACAAAGCAGGTATCTGCACCTCACCAGAGGAAGTCAAAAAAGGCTTAGCGGAAAGAGAAGCTCTGAGTACAACCGGTTTTCAAGATGGATTTGCCATTCCGCATACACAAACAGAAGCCATCACAAAACCAGCACTTGTGATCGTCCGCACGGAAACAGGCATTGAATGGGACGCTTTTGATGGGAAGCCTTGCTTTTTCTTCTTATCCTTATTGATTCCTAAAAGTGAAGCAGGTACGACTCATTTAAAGGCTCTTTCTGCCCTTTCACGAGGCTTAATGGATGAAACGAAACGTCAAAAACTGCTGGAAACAAGAACAAATGAAGACATGCTTGCTGTATTAGAAGCGGATATTTTAACTAGAGAGGATGTTTGATCATGCCTTTACTTTCAACAACACCAATGCTTGAGGCTGCGAAAAAAGAAAAATACGGAATTGTGGCATTCAATGTACACTCCTTTGACAGTATCTATTGGGTACTCGAAACGGCAGCAGAATTAAAGTCACCTGTGATATTGCAAACAACGGTTGGAACGGTTCAATCTCTTGGCGCAAAAGCGATTGCAGATACAGTGAAGGCGGCGGCTGATCAATATCAAATCCCAATCGGTCTTCACCTCGATCACTGCACAGACTTTGATGTGATTCTCACCTGTATCAGGGCCGGATATACATCCGTTATGATCGATGCATCGATGCATTCATATGAAGAAAATGTACGCCGTACAAAAGAAGTTGTGGACCTCGCATTAAAAGTAGGGGTGAACGTTGAAGCAGAATTAGGCAAGGTAGGCGGTGTCGAAGATGATATCGTCGTTGATGAAAAGGATGCTGAAAAAGCCATTCCATCAGAATGCCGTCAATTTGTAGAAGAAACTGGGGTGCCCACTTTAGCGCCTGCGATTGGTACTGCCCATGGCATTTATAAAGGGGTGCCGGATATTGACTTTGCCCGCATTGAACAAATTGCGGACCTGGTCGATGTACCACTTGTTCTCCACGGTGGTTCTGCTGTACCGGATGAGGATGTGAAGCGATGCGTTGCACTTGGTATGGCAAAGGTGAATGTCTCAACTGAATTGAAAAATGCATACTCCGAGGCCATACGTGATCATTTCTCAAATGAACCTGAAAGCTTAGATCCGCGTATGTATTTACAAAAAGCAAAACAAGCAGCAAAAGACATGGTCAAATCGAAAATACGAATCGTTGGCAGTGAGGGCAAAGCCCATCCGTTATATCAATAAGAAAAAAGCAGAGCGATTGCAGCTCTGCTTTTTCACATTAATCGTTTTCTTTCATTTCATTTGATGTACGTACTCGTGCATTTCCCATAAATACGACTGTAATCGCCGCAAGTGCAATCGGGAATAAAGCAAGCAAAAATACATACGTAATACTTTGCGACATCGCATCGATGACTTTATTTAAAATATCAGTCGGAATTTGTGAGCGGGCACCTTCTTGGAAAATAGCCTGTGGATCGCCTATTTGAGAAGGGGCTCCTTTCATTCCACTAAAGGCATCAGCTAAACGATTTGTCAGCACATTGGTTTGAATCGTCCCGAAAATCGTGACACCAAGCGTCATCCCAAGTGATCTCATAAATGAATTGGTCGAGTTTGCACTGCCTCGGTAGCGCGGCTCAAGATCATTCATTGAAGCTGACGGCAGAAGGGAGAAGCTGAACCCGACCCCAAAGCCTGATATCATCATAAAGAGTGTGAGCCACAGTCTTGCTGTATCTGGTGACATATTGGCAAGCAGCAGCATCCCAGCGAAAAATGAAATGACAGAAATGGTCATAAGACGTCTGAAAGGCACTTTCGTCTGCATCGTTCCGCCAATCATACTGCCAATGACTGATCCAATCATCATCGGTGTTAAAATAAACCCTGCACTTGTTGCAGATTCACCGTACACCGCCTGCACGAAAATAGGAATAAACACAGCAAGAATAATGAATGTCCCGCCATATAAAAACGCCAAAATTTGAGATGTCGCAAATAATCGATTTTTAAACATCCAAAATGAGATAATCGGTTCCTCCGCTTTACGCTCAACAATAAAGAAGATCGTACCGAACACAAGAAACACAGCAAAAAGTGTGAGGATTTGCACCGAATCCCAAGCATAAGATTTACCGCCAAGCTCAAGGGCGAACATTAAGCTGACAACCGCAACGACAAGTGTAATAGCACCTGACCAGTCGATTTTCTGCTTACGATGTTCAAGCGATTCCTGATAATATCTGGCGATCAAGAAGACACTGACAATACCAATCGGCACATTAATATAGAAAACCCAATGCCAGCCGATCGAATCCGTAATAATAGCACCTAAGAGCGGTCCGAGTACACTTGATAAACCAAAGACTGCACCAAACATACCAGACATTTTTCCGCGCTTTTCAGGCGGGAAGATGTCAAAGATAATCGTAAATGCGATTGGAAGAAGGGCACCGCCTCCAAGCCCTTGAATGGCTCGGTAAATAATGAGCTGATCCATCGTTTGTGCGATACCGCACAGTGCTGATCCAATTAAAAAGAAAATAAGTCCAAACAGAAAAAAACGCTTTCGACCATACATATCAGAAAGCTTTCCGTAAATCGGCATTCCCGCCATCACTGCCACCATATAAGAAGCCGTCACCCAAGCAAATTTATCAAAACTGCCCAAATCTGCTACGATACTTCCCATCGCTGTTGCAACAATGGTATTGTCCATCGCTGCCATAAAAATACCTAACAGCAAACCGATGACAACAAAGCGAGTGGATGCCTTGCCTTTATCCACATGATTCATTTCATTTACCTCCTGCTTACGTTCTCTCCTTATTTTTGCTATGATCAACTTAAATATTAAAGTAAGAGAACATTTATCTTGATGATCAAGATAAATTGATTTTAAAGGGAGGAGAACAAGTTGTCAATAAAGAACGAGGCTGAAGACAGAGCAACCCAGATCATCCATACAATGAGGCGCCTCGCCACACGAACCGTTTTATTCCACCAAGCAGCCGCTCAATCGCTCGGCCTTTTTCCAACAGATCTCAAATCCGCCGATCTATTAAACGAACTCGGCCCACTTACAGCGGGGGAATTAAGTGAAAAAACAGGTCTTAGCTCCGGTGCAGTCACAGCTCTTATTGACCGCCTTGAAAAAGCGGGCTACGCCAAAAGAGCAAAGGACCCAAAGGACAAACGAAGAGTTATCATCGTTCCATTAACGGCAGGGAAATCACAGGTGAAAGAACTCTTTCGATCCTTATCAACATCAACGAAGGAACTCACAAATGAATACAAACCAGAAGAATTAGATTTAATTATTCAATTTATAACTGAAGCAGCAGATATCATGGAGCAAGAACTTCAATTGCTTAAGTCTAAAACGTAAAAAGTACACTGATGCGGGTGTGCTTTTTCTAAGTGCATTCCTAATTCATGTAGGGATTGCCTCGACTAGTGACATCTTCCTTACCATAAAAGTGCTCTATAACACTTTTTTATAATGGAGTAGCTCAAAAAAATGTTCTATTTAAAAGATTGTTCTAAAAACTACATTATAATTGTTATGACAAAAGTGGAGCTAATGAATTCTATAGTTTGCTTTTCAATTGAAACAATGTTCATTTACATAATCAGTATTGTTTTTGTATCTTAATGCCTATTTAATGACAAACTTTGTATTGGTAAAATTGACCTTGTCAATGAATAGGAAGGAGTGAATTCTGCTGGGGAAGATACTTGATGCAAAAGCACTAACAAGTGCAATGGACACAAGGGCAAAACACTATCAGGAACTCCGCGAACAAATGGTAGATTTAAAACAGGCATTACAAGGTGTTGCCAATCTTGGTGATGATTTTACTGGGAAAGGTGCCGATAACATTAAAAGCTTCTACAAAGAGCTCGCCGGAAATGTAGACATGTTTATCAGCTTCATCGATAAGCAAAAAGCCTTTCATGAAGGTGTTTCTGGGACACTTGATGATACGAGCTTTGGCGGCGATACCTTTGTAGAAGAACACTTTTTAGATAACGCAGTACATATGGGCATCAAAAATGCCAAAAGCATTGTAAAGGATCAAAAAAAGGCACTCAAAACGATTTTCGAAGACATTGATGATCTCATTTCTCTAGAAGTATTTGATAGTCAAACCTTTGATGAGAAAATAGAAGATGCGGAAGATGAACGAAAAAAGACGGTCAAAGAACTGAGAGAGCTTGATCAAAATTTAAAAGATGAATATGCTTTGTCAGAGACAGAGCAGCAAGCTACAATGGCATTGTACGCTGAAATGATGAATGCGACAAATGACGGAAAAGCGATTTCGCCTATGAATTTTGACAAGAAAGCGTATCAAAATAGCGAAATCTACAAGGC
>NZ_JAFCSW010000002.1:0-951530 GCF_049895685.1 Bacillus sp. DC4300-2b2 | reverse complement strand
TCCCATTCCGCAAGGAAGTAAGATCCCTGAAAGATGATCAGGTTGATAGGTCTGAGGTGGAAGCGTGGTGACACGTGGAGCTGACAGATACTAATAGATCGAGGACTTAACCTATATTCAATTGTGAAGCATGGACATTGTTATCTAGTTTTGAGAGAACATTTTTAAAATATCTCTTGATTTATTTTCAATACATAGTATAATATCTTTTGTCACTAAATTGTCTGGTGATGATGGCGAAGAGGTCACACCCGTTCCCATACCGAACACGGAAGTTAAGCTCTTCAGCGCCGATGGTAGTTGGGGGTTTCCCCCTGTGAGAGTAGGACATCGCCAGGCTTTCTTCATTCCGCAGTAGCTCAGTGGTAGAGCTATCGGCTGTTAACCGATCGGTCGTAGGTTCGAATCCTACCTGCGGAGCCAATTTGGAGAGCTGTCCGAGTGGCCGAAGGAGCACGATTGGAAATCGTGTAGGCGGTAACCCCGTCTCAAGGGTTCGAATCCCTTGCTCTCCGCCACAATTTACATAATAAAGGGCCCGTTGGTCAAGCGGTTAAGACACCGCCCTTTCACGGCGGTAACACGGGTTCGAATCCCGTACGGGTCACCATTTTTATACAATATATACCAGCATTTTTTATTCGGAGGATTAGCTCAGCTGGGAGAGCATCTGCCTTACAAGCAGAGGGTCGGCGGTTCGAGCCCGTCATCCTCCACCATATCTTTTATATCGTCGCGGGGTGGAGCAGTTCGGTAGCTCGTCGGGCTCATAACCCGAAGGTCGCAGGTTCAAATCCTGCCCCCGCAACCAAAATGGTCCGGTAGTTCAGTTGGTTAGAATGCCTGCCTGTCACGCAGGAGGTCGCGGGTTCGAGTCCCGTCCGGACCGCCATTTTTCAAAAGAATACTTGGCTCGGTAGCTCAGTTGGTAGAGCAACGGACTGAAAATCCGTGTGTCGGCGGTTCGATTCCGTCCCGAGCCACCACTATTTGCCGGTGTAGCTCAATTGGTAGAGCAACTGACTTGTAATCAGTAGGTTGGGGGTTCAAGTCCTCTTGCCGGCACTGTTTTCCAAATGTGGAGGGGTAGCGAAGTGGCTAAACGCGGCGGACTGTAAATCCGCTCCCTCCGGGTTCGGCGGTTCGAATCCGCCCCCCTCCACCATTTTTTATTTTCATAGGGGCATAGTTTAACGGTAGAACAGAGGTCTCCAAAACCTCCGGTGTGGGTTCGATTCCTACTGCCCCTGCCAATTATACTTTATAATTCATTACATCTATGGCGGTTGTGGCGAAGTGGTTAACGCACCAGATTGTGGCTCTGGCACTCGTGGGTTCGATTCCCATCAATCGCCCCATTTTATTATTGGGCTATAGCCAAGCGGTAAGGCAACGGACTTTGACTCCGTCATGCGTTGGTTCGAATCCAGCTAGCCCAGTTGATGTGCGGAAGTAGTTCAGTGGTAGAACACCACCTTGCCAAGGTGGGGGTCGCGGGTTCGAATCCCGTCTTCCGCTCCAATAATGGCGGCATAGCCAAGTGGTAAGGCAGAGGTCTGCAAAACCTTTATCCCCGGTTCAAATCCGGGTGTCGCCTTTTTTGAAAAGACTGCCGGGGTGGTGGAATTGGCAGACACACAGGACTTAAAATCCTGCGGTAGGTGACTACCGTGCCGGTTCAAGTCCGGCCCTCGGCACCATTGTGTTTTTTTAATATAAGTTGCGCTCTTTAATGATCATGCCGGTGTGGCGGAATTGGCAGACGCGCACGACTCAAAATCGTGTTCCTCACGGAGTGCCGGTTCGACCCCGGCCACCGGTATCTAGTTTTAGATATTCTTTATTATCGTCAAATACAGAAGAATTAAGGAATATCAACGTTTAAAACGTCTTTCTACAAATTGTAGAAAGACGTTTTTTATTTGTTTTTTAACTGGTTTTTCACACAACAAAATTACTTCAAATCGTGTTCACTGATGAAAGGGGAATAAGCTAAATGGCAAGACGTAAAAATATTTGAGATCACCTTCTATTCAGTATTACAAGAATAAAGATTTCTTAATTCTCTAACAGCACAAGGAATTATATTTCTGAATAAAAGCCTTACAATGTGACAGAGGAGGAGATTATCTTTTACTTTATTGATGGTTACCTTATTATTAAACTAAAGGGGCAGGATAATTGAAGAAGGATGAGATAAATTGTACATAGGAGAGGTGTTGTAATGATTACGGTTAAAAATGCTGAAAGTTATCTTAAAGATAGCATTGGTGAAGATACCGATGATATAAAAAAGGTTTGGGAAACATTTAAGGCTTTTTCAAAGGAGACAGTTGAGGGCGAAGAAGATAAAGAAATTTTATTTCAGTGTGGTGTCTATGATTTTACAGGAGAGGAACTATTTCATTTTGACCTTGTACGTCAGTTTACAGTTTATGAAGAAGATGATTATTCTCACATGGAACAACTGCACTGTGAATTTTTATTTAAACCAACAAGCGAGTTAAAAAAGTTAAAGGTGATAGAAGAATGGTCAATGGATTATGACGATATCGATCATTTTTTTAATCATATTGAAAGTATTCATGAGTTTAAAATACCTTTGAGTTTAAAGCCGATAAAATCAGAAATATATCAAGAAGAACTTTGATTCTTATTTCATAAACGGGTGCTTACTTTAAGAGGGTATACCTTGCCTTTTAGGAATAATTTATCATGGATTGCCGGTTCAGCCCCGGCCATCGGTATCTATTAAAAGTTTCATGATTGGTTTTTACCGTGAATCTAACGTTTCACCCTTGTGGTAAACGTTTTTTTGTGGTTATTAAAAATAGAAAACTATTAGAAAATAATGAGCATGTACTTCTTTTAGCAGAATAATCTTTAGATGATTTGCAACATTTGATAGGATATATTTAACCATGTAAGGAAACAAAATGGGGCAGCACATTCACAGAAAATAGTGTACTACCTTTGTGTAACTAAATGAATATTTGGGGATACATACACATCTATAGTTGACATCATCATTGTGACCCAATTTTAGGGGAGAATTTATGAAAAAACAAAATGACCATGAAGAGTTATTGACAGGTGGCAATGTCTCGAGCGTATATCGTTCGGGAGATACGGTTCGTCGAGAAGTAAGGTCAGACAACATCAATATACGAAAGCTGCTAAAGCATTTAGAAAAAAAGAATTTCTCCTATGCTCCAAGGTATTTAGGGGTTGATGAAGAAGGTAGAGAGGTATTGTCCTTTATTGATGGCGTAGCCGGTCATGATCCCTTAAAAGAATACATGTGCTCTCACCAAGCCTTAAAAGAAATAGCGAGAATGCTTAGACTGTATCATGATGCTGTTCAGGATTTCCCCATTTCAGACGATTGGGAACGAATGGACAATACGCCTAACAACATAGAGGTTGTATGCCATAATGATTTTGCTATGTACAATATCATTTTCAATAACGAAAAACCAGTAGGAATCATTGATTTTGATGTAGCTGCTCCTGGTCCGAGACTTTGGGATATCGCTTATACCCTTTATACATGTGTGCCTCTCAGTAGATTTTTTCGCACTGAAACAGGGGAGGTCGTGAATTATCTTTCATTAGACCATGCGGACCAGATAAAGCATAGAGTGAAACTGTTTTTTGAATCTTATGGGGAGGAAATAGCAGAAGATTATTTGGATATGGTGCTGCTGCGTTTAAAAGGGTTATGTCAGTACATGAAACGAAAAGCGAGTGAAGGGGATATAGCTTTTCAAAAAATGATTCATGAGGGGCACCTTGAGCATTATCAAAAAGACATTCAATTCATTCATGAACACAGAAAAGAATGGATGTAAAGAGGCGGCGATGTTATTGCAAACGAAGACGATATTACAGACCATCATTCAAGACGAGGGCTCAAATGATTATCCTCTTTTTAGACAGTACTGTGTGAGAAAAGAACAGGGCCTGCGTAAAGATGCGCTAAACGTTCTTCAGGCCTTTATTGAAGAGATGAAAGAGAACGGTTTTGAAGTACAGCGGGAATTTGCTGCTTGGCTGTTTGAGTGGATTGAACGATTTGAGGATGGTCATCATTTGCTTATGTATCCATTGGTAATTGGGTTGATACAGCCTGTTCTACAAGAATGGGAGAAGGTTGGTCCAATGGATGTGAGACCATATCGCTGGCAGGGCTTGTTTGTACATCAGGGAGAAGGACTGCCCTATTTATTGAAAGCGCTAGAGCTTGGAGGCAGCAATGAGCAGCGTGTCATTGTTCAAATTTGCGAAACCTATTTATCGGCTTTATGGTATTCGTTTCATCATATACATGAAGATCTTTATTTAAGCACCTATGAGAAAGACCAAGAGCGAATTCAAGGTATTGAAGATGTCATGATGCTGATTGAAGATAAGAGGATTCGCACTAATGTTGAAAAACAAGCAGCCTATTATGATCAGCTTTTATCGGACTGGAAGAAATTTCAGCAAACGGAGACAAGAGGCTTTATGAAATGGTGTGCGGAGCGTAAGAAGCCGTATGAGTGGGTAGAGGCTTTTTATTATCAACAATAGATGAGGAAACGGCAGAATTCATTCTGCCGTTTATTTATGCCATATTCGTTCTATTTCTACATGATCTGGTTTGAAATATTTCAGGATATAGACATCTGGATTGCTTAGTTTCTCCCACTCTTCGAATCCAATCGTTGGATCGGCGTGTTTAAGAAGCAGGCTCATGATATTGCCATGTGTGACGAATAGGGTATGATCTTTTTCTAATTTTATTTGTTCGTGGAATGCTTCTACAATACGATTCATGGCTTCTTGGCTCGATTCTCCGCCTTCACAGGTCATATGTAAATCCGTAAAACTGAGCTTTAGTTTCTCATACCAATCGTCTATTGGTTTGCTGCTTAATACACGTTCAGAGAGGCGCTGATCGATTTTTATCTCGAGCTGTTTTGCATGAGCAAGTGGCGCAGTAGTTTGGATCGCTCGTTTATAAGGACTTGAGATAATTTGATTGAGATGAATGCTGGAAAAAAACTGTGCCAGTTCATGAGATTGAGTGATGCCTTGTGGCGTTAAAGCTGCATCTTTAGATTGTCCATCTGCTTGGCAGTGTCTGACGATATAATATGTTTTCATTGGATACACCTTTCATTGAGTATAAAAAAATCATCCAGTATTGGATGAGGGTTTACGAAGATCTAGGTAAGCTTGTTCGTATCTGTTTCTTTATAGGGATCTGTGAGCTTGGAGGTCAGGTCTAGGTTGAACAAAAAATCATCGACGGTGTCTGTGCCAAAGGGAAGTGTGGAGAAGTTGATTGGGATGCTGTCCTCTTGCTTTTCTGAAGCGATCTGCTGTACAGGCTGCTTTTTTCTCCAGTTCTTAAACAAGCGCATGTGAGGCCCCCTTTTCTTTGAAAAAGATGGATTTATACATAATATACGGGGATAGTTGTCCAGGCGTCAAATGTTTTCTTCAAAAGGAACGATTCAATTGATAAAAAAAGAGCCACAGGAAAGTGCGGCTCTTGTTGTCAGTTTACATTGCGCGTTGTAATGCTTGTAGTAATTTATGTTCACATCTCAAGTTGTATTGTTTCTTATGGATTTTATCCGTTTTAAATCTGCCTATGACACGTCGAACATCAGGGTGATAAATGATGAGGTCCCTGCAAGTTTGATCATGTAATAGTGCTTGAAACCAGCTATATTTTTTGAGATGTACCGCGTTCCTTGAGATATCCTCTTCGTCCACTTGTAGAAAAGGGATATACACAGCAAGTGAAAACATGTCTAAAATGAATCCCATTTTGCTTCCTCCTTTCATATTATTCATTACGCTTAGGAGAAAGGCAAAGTTTCATTCAATAAACGTTAAAAACAATCCCAGTGCATAAACCATTCTTTTGATTCTTTGTCATAATAGAAATACATTGTGCCGTTATCACCAATCATGAAACGAGGTTTTTCTTCTGAGGCGATTTGCAGCATGAATTCGCCTTGTTGTTGATGGGGTGGGGATTGAATATACGCCCCATATCCACCGATTTTTGTGAAAGAATAATTTGAGTATTCACTAAAGAAGTGGTCCGTCGCTTCTTCACTTTCGTTTACTTCTGTTAGATCCACATATGACCATGCTTCTTCCCAGCAAGGGAAGTCCCTTTGCTCACTTTCGTTCCAGTGGATTTGAAAGGATTTGAGTCCTCTCACTTCTTCAGGAGTCTCAGCTACTTCTAAACCACCGATTGATGAATATTCAATGAGCTTCCAGCCTTCGCCGTTTTTGGTGGTATCAATCGGAAGCGTTTTCTGATTAAGATAAATTTGAATCAACTTACAATCATTGAAGCCATTCAATCCTCCTGGCACTTCTGGTAAATAAATTTGTAAAATCGGAATCATGGCGCCATCTTGATCTGTCGGCCAGCCTTGATGAGGATCGATGAAAAAATGGCCAGCAAACCAGCTGTGTACAGCTGGATCAGGACGGAAGCCGCCAATTTTGGCGATGGCTGGCGCTTTCCCAATTAAATTTAATTCTTGAAAAGCTTTGATCTCCATTTATTGTCCCTCCAGCTGTTAACCTGCAATGTGTGCATCTAGAAATGTTCCATTTATATTTCCTGTGACAATAATGACATGTCCCCAAAATAAATCACCGTCATGATAGTAGACTTCAAACTCTCCCTCAGGGTAAACATGCAGGCTTTCAAGTGAAATGCGGTTCATAAATTGATTCAGTGTGAGTTCTTCTTGCTTTTCAGCTGATTCGTCTTGTTCCTGCCAATCCTTTGCTAGATCTATCAGCTGATTCGCGGCAAATGATTTAATAGAAGAATCCCATTTGGCTTGTTCTTGTATGAGTTGTTTTGCTGTAGAAAGAGAGTCATTTATTTTTTCATCTTCTTCAAGGTTGAAGTAGAGAAGGCACTCTTCATTGCTCCATTGGATTGTCTTTTCAAATAAGTCTAGCCCTTTTACTAACTCAAAGGTGCCAAGTATGTCATCATGATAAAACACAGGCTTTTGGGCTGCTTCTAAAATTTCTTGAAGTGCTTGATCCTGTGTACCTGTATTGATCAAAGATACAAGCATGAATTCACCTTCGCCTTTTCGAACCTGAAGTGTAACGATTGATTCTTTATGTAATTGTGCCTGTTTTTCCCTTAATCCTTCGTCATCTGTTAGCCAGCAAAGTCTTACATCTTCGGTTGTGATATGTCCGTTTTCCTTCCAAGCAATCAGTGGAATAGAAGCGGTCCAAAGAGGTACCTGTCCTGCTTTCCCTGCCCCTACGCCAGAAGGTCCTGTAACAGCAATGATAGTGACTATATCTTCAGAAAATCTTTCTTCAAAAGTGTTGATTTGTTTGTTAATCTTCATGTGATGTCCTCCAGCTCGATATTTTTGTTATGAACATAAGGATGATATGATCAAAATCTACCTCTTAATCACACCGCACATCAGTAGGGGAAATCAAGCTTTTTTTGTTTAAAACTGCTTTTTTAGGGTGGTACATGGATAAATGGAGGTTGAGTCACAATAAAAGAAGCATGGATCGAATTTTGTATAAATTTGGGTAAATGAGTCGAAAAGCCTAGGTTATTCTTCCTTTTCTTTATAATTACTTTGACACGAATAGATGAAAAAAGTAAAGTAGTACTGAGTGATTTACAAAACCTTCTTCGTCCACTAAAACATGAAGTGTGCGTAAATTTAATGTAAATGGATATTTTTCCTTTTATTTACTCGTATTTTTTTTGAAACTTATGATGCTCCTCATTCGTTATATTAAAGGAGCGCATGTATCCGGCGGAGACAGAGCATCGGAATGCTTGGCGAAGAAGATTTACATTTGCAAAATGAATGTAAATTTTTTATGATTTCATTTATATCAGAACGATGATAAGAAAGAAGAGGTTTTATGAAAAAAATATTTGCGAACAAATATAGCTTTTTTGTATTGGCTGTCCTTTTATTTTGGGCAAAATCGTACACAGCTTACAAAATGGACTTTAATTTAGGAGTGAAAGGTTCTTTTCAAGAGGGTCTTCTCTTATTAAATCCATTTAGTTCAGCCATTGTGTTTTTGGGACTGGCTCTCTTTTTGAAGGGTCGTAAATCTGCCATTGTTTTAATTGTCATTGACTTTATTATGACCGCACTTTTATATGCGAATGTAGCGTACTACCGTTTCTTTGATGACTTTTTGACTTTCTCCACAATGAAGCAGGCAGGTAATCTTGGAGGAGGCATGACTGGCGGTGTGTTATCAAGTATTAAGCCGCATGACCTTTTATACTTCCTTGATATCATCATCTTAATTGCGATTGTCATTTGGAGACCAGAAGTGAAGAAGTTCCAAATGAAAAAAACATTTGCACTACTGATTGTGGCTGCAGGTGTAGGACTATTCTTTGTAAACCTTCATTTAGCTGAAAAGGACCGCCCTGAATTATTAACAAGAACGTTTGATCACAAGTATGTTGTGAAATACTTAGGCGTTTATAATTATACGATTTATGACGGGGTGCAGTCAGCACAAAACGCAACACAGGTAGCGAATGCGAGCAGTGAAGATTTAACGGATGTTGTAAACTATACGGCTTCTCACTATGCGAAGCCAAACCCAGAGTATTTCGGTAAAGCAAAAGGGAAAAACATTATTAAAATCCATTTGGAAAGCTTCCAGACTTTTTTAATTGACTACAAACTCAATGGAGAAGAAGTAACGCCGTTTTTAAACAAACTGGCTCATGGTAAAGATGACTTTACGTATTTCGATAACTTCTTCCATCAGACAGGTCAAGGAAAGACAGCTGACGCTGAGCTCATGATGGATAATAGTATGTTCGGCTTGCCAGAGGGAGCAGCGTTTGTGACAAAAGGTGAAAATACCTACCAATCACTCCCTGCCATTCTAGATCAAAAAGCAGGCTATACGAGCGCAGTGCTTCATGGGGACTATAAATCTTTCTGGAACCGTGACACGATTTATAAACATATGGGATATGATCAATTCTTTGATGCTTCCTATTACAACATGGATGAAGAAAACCTTGTGAATATGGGTCTGAAGGATAAACCGTTCTTCAAAGAATCAATTCCAATGCTAGAATCAATGAAAAAGCCATTTTATGCACATTTAATGACACTAACAAATCACTATCCATTTAATTTAGATGAAAAAGATGCGACAATCGCTAAGGCAACAACTGGCGATAAAACAGTCGATAACTATTTCCAAACAGCAAGATATTTAGATGAGTCATTAGAGCAATTCTTCAAAGACTTGAAAAAATCAGGTATGTATAAAGACTCAGTCATTTTATTATATGGTGACCATAACGGTATTTCTGAGAACCATAACCGTGCTATGAGTGAAATTCAAGGGAAAGAAATTACTCCTTATCAAAATGCACAAAACCAGCGTGTTCCGCTTATGATTCGTATTCCTGGTAAAGAGGGCGGCGTGAACCATACGTTTGGCGGAGAAGTCGACGTCATGCCAACGCTTCTTCACTTACAAGGTATTGATTCAAATGAGTACGTGAATTTTGGAACAGATTTATTCTCTAAGAAGCATGATCAAACTGTTGCATTCCGTAACGGAAACTATGTGACGCCGAAATATACACTTGTAGATAACACTGTCTATGATACGAAGACAGGCAAAGTGGTGAAACAAAATAAAAAGACAGAGGCGATTAAAGCCCGTGTCGATAATCAGTTAAGCCTATCAGATAAAGTGCTTTACCGGGATCTTCTTCGATTCCATAAGCTGTCTGATTTTAAACCAGTGAATCCATCTGATTATTTCTATGGTAAATCAAAAGAAAAAGAAGCGGATTCTTCTGCTAACTAACTGAGTTTTGGGCAAGCACAGAAAGGTGCTTGCCTTTTTCTCTCTCTTTGCTTGATTTGTTGGCAAAATATGTTTATATTTAGGGAGAAACAAGCGTGACGCCGGCTGGTTGCTGGTGAAACACATTTCGTCCTTGGGGAATTCAGGAGGAGCTTATGACAACGAATACAACAACACAAAAAAAGAAATCAGAATTATGGGGCTGGATCAAAGCCATCTTAATCGCATTTATTGCTGTTTTTATCATTCGGAACTTTTTATTCGCACCGTACATTGTGAAAGGGACTTCTATGGATCCAACACTGCATAACACAGAGCGGGTGTTTGTGAATAAAACGGTTGATTATTTCGGTGATTATAAACGGGGACAGATTATTGTTCTTGATGGGGAAGACCGCAGCACTCATTATGTCAAACGATTGATTGGTTTACCTGGTGATAAAATTGAAATGAAAGATGATCAGCTATTTGTTAATGGGAAAAAAGTGGCAGAGCCTTACTTAGCGTCAAACAAAAAGAAAGCAGCGGCAGATGGTACTTTGCTGACACCTGATTTTGGCCCTCTGACTGTTCCAAAAGGAAAGTACTTTGTCATGGGGGACAATCGCCAAAATTCAATGGACAGCCGCAACGGCTTAGGTCTTTTTACAAAGCGTGATATTCAAGGAACTACATCATTTGTATTTTATCCTTTCCAAGACATTCGATTACTCAATCATTAATAAACAAGAAAAAAGCACACAGCCGTGTGCTTTTTTCTATGTCATTCAGACTGACTTTTGGTAATCGCCTGTTCAAGATCTGCAAGAATATCTTCAATCGCTTCTGTTCCAACAGATAAACGAATGAGCTCTGGTGTGACACCTGTCGATTTTTGTTCTGCCTCGCTTAATTGTTGATGCGTTGTGCTGGCAGGATGAATGATGAGAGATTTAGAATCGCCCACGTTTGCGAGATGGGAGAAAAGTTTCACAGAATCAATGAGCTTTTTACCCGCTTCGCGTCCACCTTTAATACCGAATGTAAGGATCGCGCCTTGTCCTTTTGGTAAATAGGTTTGAGCAAGTTCATAGGATTCGTGACTTTCAAGGCCCGGATAGCTTACCCACTCGACAAGAGGATGATCCTGTAAGAATTGTGCTGTTTTCAACGCATTTTCACTATGCCGCTCAAGACGAAGGTGTAATGTTTCTAAGCCTTGCAGAAGTAAAAATGAGTTGAATGGAGACAGAGCTGCGCCTAAATCACGTAAGAGCTGTACTCGTGCTTTTGTGATATAAGCCGCTTCTCCAATCGCTTCTGTATATGTCAGACCGTGATAACTTGGATCTGGTTCAGTCAGCCCTTTGAACTTATCGCTGTCAGCCCAAGGGAATCGGCCGCTATCAACGATGACGCCGCCAATTGATGTACCATGACCGCCAATAAATTTCGTCGCTGAATGGACGACAATGTCTGCACCGAACTCAATAGGTCTTAATAAATAAGGGCTGGCGAGTGTGTTGTCCACAATAAGCGGGATATGATGCTTGTGTGCAATGGCTGAGATGGCTTCAATATGTAAAATGTCGCCTTTTGGATTCCCAATGCTCTCTGCATACACTGCCTTTGTTTTGTCTGTGATCGCTGCTTCGAGTTCTTCAAGGTTGGATGAGTCGACGAATTTTACTGTAATTCCGAGTTTTTTGAGTGTATGGGCAAATAAATTGTAGGTGCCGCCATAAAGACTGCTTGAGGAAACGATTTCATCCCCGGCTCCTGCAATGTTTAAAATAGAATAAGTCGTCGCTGCTTGCCCAGAAGAAACAGCAAGTGCACCAATCCCACCTTCAAGCTCTGCGATACGCTTTTCAAATACGTCATTTGTCGGGTTCATAATACGTGAATAAATATTTCCCGGTTCCTGAAGACCGAATAAATTCGCTGCATGATCACTATCTCTAAAACCAAAGGAGCTTGTTTGGTAAATAGGTACGGCTCTTGAATAGGTCGCTGAATCAAGCTCCTGACCTGCGTGAATGGCTTTTGTTTCTAATCGAAATGGACGTTCTTCTGACATGGGTGTATCCTCCTTTTGTTAGATAAAACCAACTGTTTTGATAAGAAATATTTAATAAGACTATAAATCTTGTTCCCTGATCGGTCAATCATTTTTTAGATAAATCTGAAAAAACAATAAATATAGTTGACAGGTAGGAATAGTGTGTATTAACATGAGCATACTGAAAACGCGAACAAGAATGGCTGATCGGTTAACCGAAGGCTCTATCACTCAAGCATGAGTGAAGAGCCTTTTTTTATTTGAATGAGAAAGGATGATGAAGATGGAAAAAAAGAAAAAACGAAAAAAATACAGAAAACATATGGATATCACACTAGACATCTTAATTGAGCGGAGCAAATATGAGATTTACAGCAGCAAGGAACGAATAGAAGCGATTTACGATCGGATTGATGAAAAGCATACAAGGACAAAATAACTATTTTATAAAATTGAGTTGATTTATGGGATTAATATGATTTAGGATGGTGCTAACAAATCAATATGATTAGCTGATCGGACAACACGAAGGCTCTTATCTCTTTTTTGGGGATAAGGGCCTTTCTGTGTATGTATCTGATGGCAAGAGGAGTAGAGGGTTTCAATGACGATTTCAATTGATATTGCGGATAAATCCTTTTGGAAAGACAAACAGACCATTCGGGTACTTGAAGACTTAAGATTGAACATCATTCCCGGGGAATTTGTAACAGTGATAGGTCCAAGTGGATGCGGAAAAAGTACGTTGCTAAAAATCATAGGCGGGCTCGACACAGCGTATGATGGGCAAATTTTGATAGGAGACAGACGGGTCACAGAACCAGGAATGAAACAGGGCTTTATCTTTCAGGAACACCGCCTATTTCCATGGCTGTCAGTCGAAGAAAACATAGCGGCCAATTTCAATTTAAAACAACAGGATGTACGCCGCAAAGTGGATGAATTGATTGAAATTGTTCGATTAAAAGGATTTGAACATGCCTATCCACATGAGCTTTCAGGGGGAATGTCGCAACGGGTTGCCATTGCGAGAGCACTCCTTCGTGATCCGGAGATCTTATTGCTTGATGAACCATTTGGTGCGCTGGATGCATTCACGCGAAAACACTTGCAGGATGTGCTGCTGGACATTTGGCAGGAGAAAAAAACAACGATGATGCTCGTTACTCATGATATTGATGAATCGATTTATTTAGGAAATGAAATTGTGCTCTTACAAGCGAGACCTGGCCGAATCCATAAAATTCTTCCTGTAAACCTGCCTTTTCCGCGTGATAGAACATCAACCTCTTTTCAACATTTAAGACAAAAGGTGCTTTCAGAATTTGAGAAAACAGATGAATTGTTACTAACTGATGGATCAGGGATTTAGGGAGGGGAAATCGCATGAAAAAGATACAAATGATCGTTATCTTTTTGAGTCTTCTCCTTGTTTTAGCAGGGTGTGGTCAAGCAGCAGACGGCTCAGAAAACAAGGTGAAAGAAATTCGGATTGGGATTCAGCAAAGTTTGAGCCCGCTGCTTTTAGCAAAGGAAAAAGGGTGGTTTGAACAATCATTTGAAAAAGAAGGAGTGAAGGTAAAGTGGGTGGAGTTTCAAAGTGGTCCTCCCCAATTTGAAGGACTTGCTGCAAATCAATTAGATTTTTCACAAGTTGGAAACTCACCTGTCATAGCAGGTCAGGCAGCGGAACATCTGATTCGTCATTTAGATCAGAAAACAATTGATGAGGCGCAAAAAGTTTTACAGGGGATGGACTCAGTAGGTCAAAGACGGATGGTGGAATTGCATCAAGGGAGGAAAGACAAACTTGAAATCAGCTCAAATCTTTGGGCAGGTATTAGTTTAGTACGCGGCGGTGCAGGAACAGCACTCGTCGGAGATCCGCAAACAGTAGCAGATCGGATCATAGAATACCAGTCTCTAGGTATTGATACATTTATATTTTCTGGCTACCCGCACCTAGAAGAAGCTTATTATTTAGCAGAGCTTGTTTTCCCGCTCCTTCCATTCAAAAGGTCGGGGGATACAGGACTCTCTGTGCCAGCTGGTGAAATCATTGGGAACAATCATTTTCCAGATGCAGCCTCTGCTGCTAGTTCCTCATAAATATGAAAAAGCAAAGCAGTCTGCGATGGCTGCTTTGCTTTTTTTCATAGAATAGGAGCGAGTCATATGTTGTGTACCGCTGAACAAAGTAAGGGCTTTTTTCCCAATCGATTTTCTTGTATATACATATTTTCAGAGACAAGAGAAGAAGGAAAATATACTCACTCTTTTATCGGAATGATCAGTAAATATTTCATAATTGGTGTTATTGCGACATATAATCAGGACTTTTATATCTGATATATCGGAGGAATTCTTTCTATCTTACAAAAAAGAAAGAATGAAAATGATAGATGATAAATATGAACTATTTGAAAAAAAGAAGATAAAAGGTGGTGCAAATGACATTAAATGGGTTTTGTGGTTCTTAAGAGGTGTTAAAATCTAGTAAATAAGAGAGGGTTTAAACAGATGAAAGTGAATAATTGAATAAAAAGTCACATTTTAATCAAATGTATGTTCGGTCAAAAATGGGATGTTCTGTAGATGTTTGGCGTGTGACGCCTATGATACGATCATCATAAGCTGGGAGGTGAAAAGTATGACTTATGCAGCGCCGCAAGTTGACTATTCCACTATGGAACCTGCTATTATGGACCAAGCTTGGTTCTTAGTATTTGTTGCTGTCCTTCTTGGATTGGGAGCAACAGTCGTTCTAGGAGCAGCAGTTTGGTGTATCGCAAACGGCAAGGGTAGCTTTACAGGTGCCGTTCAGTGGGAAAGTGGCTTAAAAGTCCAAATTGAATGTAAGTAGCTATACTTAGGATTCATCTTTTTACTTCTTAGATAAGACACCAGGGCTAAACCGTCTGTGGCGGGCGGTTTAGCCTGATCTGTTTTTAAAGAATATGCAGACACTTGGAGGTTATATGTTTACGATCGAGAATTTAACCAAAACGTATAAAAATAACGTGACTGCTGTCAATGATTTTCATTTAAAGATCGACCCTCATCAAATCGTTGCTGTTGCTGGACCGAATGGTTCGGGTAAAACAACGATGATTAACTGTATACTTGGCATCATTAAGCATACAGAAGGAAAAATTCATTTGCAGGGCGTCACTAATGATGAACCATCCTTTAAAAAACAAGTAGCCTATGTTCCAGATGACTTGCTGCTCCCTGAAGCATTGACTGGTGCTGAATATTTAGAGTTTGTTTCTTCTATGTATGAATGTAAAACAATTCACAGAAGAAATCAACTAATTGAACTGTTTGATATGGACTCGGCTTTATCAAGACCGATCGAAACCTATTCACATGGTATGAAAAAAAAGACCCAGCTTATTGCTGCCTTTATGCTTAATAGTCAATTGGTGATTATGGATGAGCCCTTTAGAGGACTTGATATTGAAGCGGTTATAAACACAAAGAAACTGATGAAGCGGTATGCCGAGCACCATGGTGCGATCTTGCTTTCAACGCATGATATGCTTTCAGCGGAAGAGCTGTGCCAGAAAATCGCCATTATTTCTAAGGGAAATAAAATGGATGAAGGGACAGTCTCAGCCTTAAAGGAGAAGTATCAATCAAGCACATTGGAACAGGTGTTTCTGAAAGCTTCAATGTTAAGTGATAGGGGTGCACATTTTGATGAAATCATTAATCATTTCTAAAATGATGCTTAAAATGTGGCAGCAGGAAATGTATAAGCTCTTTGATACTCAAACGAAGCGAATCATTGTGGTCTTATTCTTTCTGTTTGCCGTCACAATGGGAGCCATTATCGGATACAGCTTTACAGGTGTCTTTATGAAGGCTTTTTTAAATGGAGATGAACGGTCACTTGGATTACTCGTTGTCTCAATGGCGATCAATGCCTCTATTTTTACAAGCTTGTTATTCGTTTTGATCAAGGTCAGAACACCTGAACAAGACCGGTTTTCTATGCAGCTCAGCTGGTTTCCGCTCTCTACCTTTCAGAAAAGTTTTGGATACTTCATTCCGATGGTGACAGTGGTGGCAGGACTTGTTTTATTTTTTATCGGTATTCTGCTTTTACCTAATTTTATTGCCCAGGGAATAGGTATTTTCTTTATCTTTACTTTCTTTTTGATGGTGCTTTTGCAGTCGCTTTTTGTCTTAATGCTCCTGCAGTTTATTTACAATATCACTTATTTACTCGTTTTGAAATTAAAATTACCGTTGCAAAAATTTGCAGCGATATTTGTTTTATTGGCACTCGTTGTGGCGTATGGATTGACGCATTTTGATATTAGCCAAATTCAGCAATCATATCTACAGTTTGATTATCATTTGATGTATTTTACAGCACCGTTTTTCTTAGCGGCACAAGGAATGTCACCTGAAGGGGTGAATTATGCCATCTTGATTCTGTTCATCCTCTTATCAGCAGGCGGCGCATTTCTTTCTCTTGCGATGATGCCGATTATGGCAGAGAAAAAAGCGTTAACCTTTTTACACAAGCTGCCATTCTCTTCTTCAAAAAAGTGGTCACTTATTGTGAAGGAAATGAAGTCACAGGTACGGAATGAAGAAAACATTTTAAACTTTCTTATTCTTCTCATAGTGATCTTATTCGTTCGTTATCAATTTGGATTCCGCTTTGAAGAAGAAGCGTTTTTTGTTCTATGTGCTCTTGCTGGATTAACAGCCTTCAATTCGTTTGGCAATGATAAACGAATGCTGGGGATGTATAAAACATTTGGCCTGAGATCCTGGGAAGTGGCTTTGTATAAGTTTATCGGTCTTCTGCTTGTTGGTGTACTGCAAATTGTTTTATTCATGCTGACAACGCTGACGCTTCCTGATCAAATTTGGCACGTGTTGATTGGTGCCGCTGTCTTATGCAATGCCACTGCGCTCTTTTATGTAGTAGGTATTTTACTTCCTCTTGATCGAAACAATCCCTACACAGGCATATTTTCATTTGGAGCGCTTATTTTACTCATGATTCCGATTGTTTTTATTGGGAACTATGTCATAGGGGCATCGAGTCAAACGCTTCAATGGCTGCTTGTGGCTGCATTTGAGGGTCTGCTCATCTTTGCCATATACAAAGGTTTTTCATGGAGGTATTCACATGATTCAACTTCTTAACAATAAGCTAAAGATTGAGCGGGTACCGGAACTAGCGCCGTATGTGACCTTACAAAAGAGGCATCTTACGGATACGCAGTATGGAAGCACACTCCCGATCAATGAAAGTGCTTATCATATGTTAACAAAAGTGGACGGTAAAAGAACAGAAGCGAGTATTACCGCAGAGCTCGCCGATTTGTTTCAGGTCGATGAGTCGGTGATTGCTCGTGACTTTTATCAGCTGATGACGGGATTGAATCAGCATCACTTGCTGTCTATTCATTATCATTCACCATATCGGATTGTGACAGCCTGCTGTCAATTTTTCAAGCAATATCAAGTCAAAATGAAGGAACGATTTGATTGTACTGGTCACTCGTTCCTTCACATTTTTGGAACGGCTTTGCTCATGGTGACGCGTAAAATCATTTTTTTCTGGATGCTTTTTATGATCATGGCAGGGCTCACCTTTTTATTCATTCCTGATCCATCGATTGCAGCCATTGCCATTTATTTTACGATTATTTATTTCGGGTTAATTACCGGAACTGCCTTACATGAGGCGGCACATGGCTATGCGCATCGAAAATTTGCAGGGCGAGATGGTCCTCAAGGCTTTTTTGCGAGTGACATGATGTCAGTGAAGTTTGTAAGACCCGTGTTAGATCCGTTTAAGAAGAAGCAGGTGTGGATCACACTGCTTGGACCGCTCGTTCCCGGTGTGATTGGCGCAGCAGGCATCATAGTGACCATTTTATTTCTAAAAGAAAATCCGGTTTCGACAGGTTTTTTCATTTTTTCAATCTCGTATTTTATTCAATTACTCTATCTTCTTCCGTTTATGGGGGATGGTAAATCCATTATGAAGCAGCTATTGCTTGGGGGAATGGGAGGACAACGATCATGAACGTACAGGCGATGAAACAAGGCGCAATAGTTGGTGGTTTTTTAGGGTTCTTAGGCTTTCCGATGCTGACAATCGGCGTACTGTTCTATCATTTATTTCAATCAAAAACGAATGATGCTTTATTATTTAACAG
Source organism: Bacillus sp. DC4300-2b2 (assembly GCF_049895685.1). Lineage (NCBI taxonomy): Bacteria > Bacillati > Bacillota > Bacilli > Caryophanales > Bacillaceae > Bacillus > Bacillus sp. DC4300-2b2. The sequence continues at coordinate 933,419 of NZ_JAFCSW010000002.1, read as the reverse complement.
TCTCGCTTTTGAAATGGAAGGCTCGTCCGCATTTACTTTTCAGATCAAGCCAAACTTTTTTATTTGTATGATTGTGATTTTTGCTGCGAGTTTTCTCATTGTGGCATGCCTATCAGCAATAAAGCAGAAAAGAGCGAAAGGTTAGGAGAATTCTCCTAATCTTTTTTTGTATAACAAACCAAATTTTAGTATAATAAGAAATAAAAAACATCAAAGGGGATCACAATGTTTAAAAAATGGAGCATTCTTTTATTCACAGTTTTTCTATTAGCAGGATGTGGCGAGAAGGCCGAAGAAACAACGACAACCGAAAAGACGGTTTCGACAATTAAAACAGAGTCTGCCACTAAAAAACAAGTAACCATCGAACAAATGAAACTCTCAAAAAAAGAAAAAAACTTACTAGAAGCAGCAACGACTAATGAAAAGGTGGCTCTGACACTGAAAGGATTAACGAAGAAGAACAAGAGTATTACGTTTATCGGAAGCCATTACAAAAATGGCCGATTAGTGAATAAGGAAGCATCATCTGCTACCTTTACTTTACACCAGAATGGCACCGACCAAACGGTGAATGTACTTCTTCAATTACTTCATGAGAAAGATACATATGAATCACAATTTAGTATTTGGTCAGATAAAAAGAATGATGGGATGACGAAAGCGACATCAAGCTTTCCGTTCAAAGTCAGTGACTATGTATTTTCTGCACAATCTGAAACTGTTAAAGTTGCTTCTGGAGAAAAGGCTCTGATTGCGTATACAGCAGCGATGGGGAAAGACGGGGGTTCAACTATATTTGATGAGATTGAGAAGAATCCAAAGCAAGCGCTGAAAAATATGTCACATGCATACTTATTTTATATCCAGCTAGATAAATAACTATCGTAATATATACGGAGAATATGAATTTTTTTGACGAAAAATCTTCATATTCTCTTGACGAATTGTTAAGAAAGTTGTAACATAATAAAAGTCAACGCGATGACGTTGCTTTTAAAAGATTGATGCGGGTGTAGTTTAGTGGTAAAACCTCAGCCTTCCAAGCTGATGTCGTGAGTTCGATTCTCATCACCCGCTCCAATACATAATTTTGTTTATAACGCAGTATTTCGTTTCATAGATAAACGAAGTGTTGCGTTTTTTATTATGTCAGTATAATGTGAAAAAGCACTGTCAGGCTACAGTGCTTTTTCAATGAGTTCATATTTGCTTTCTCCGCCATGTATTTGTACAAACATCTTCGTCAAGGATTGAATAAGAGCTTCACTCTTTTCCCGGGAAATAGATGGAGGGAAAAGGATGATTTGAAGAATGTTCTTTGTGTCTGAAGAAATGTGTGCTGTACTTGCTTGAGAAAATAATTCATTCAGTCCTGCGCCGTCCTGCCATTCGATGTGACCAGCCTCATGTTTTGTCAGTGAAAGCGGTCCTTTGATGCGATCGGCATCTAGTGTCAGGATGGGTAAGAAATATTTTAGTGAGAAAAATATCGACAAATCCTGTACGGAATTGGTCGAGTCAATAAATTGTTCCTTTTGGATATCAGAAAGAAGTGGAAGGAAAGGAACATCTTTTAAAAGATCCGTCCATTCTTTGATGGCTGGTACTTCTTCTAATACTTTATCTTCATATTCAAAAAATAAAGATTCTTGAAACAGGCGTAAGCGGCCTTTTAACATTTGAGGTGATGTGCCAACTTCAATATGCGAATATTCAATCTGTCCAACATGGATAGACGGGTTTTGAGGATGAGAAATTTTCATATGTATCTTCACAGTGACTCACTCCAATCGGTCATGATACACTCGTATTATACTGAAAACAACAGAAGAAACAAAGAAAGGAGGTTTGCAAGGTGATTCATGTTGGAGAATTAAAAGAAGAATTGATTCAATATGCGAAAGAAATTGGTGTCGATAAAATTCGATTTGCAAGCGCCGATACATTTGATTCATTAAAGGATCGCCTCATCTTACATGAATCGTTAGGGTATTTGTCAGGCTTTGAAGAGCCTGATATTGAAAAACGGACAAACCCTTCTTTGCTGCTTCCGAAGGCCAAATCAATTGTTGCGATAGCGCTCGCGTATCCTTCCAAAATGAAAGATGCTCCTCGAAGTACAAAGGATGCGAGACGGGGGATCTTTTGCCGGGCTTCATGGGGAACAGATTATCATGTCGTGCTGAAAAAAAAGCTTGATATGCTCGAAGAATTTTTGCGGAGCAAACATGTTGATATACGGACAAAATCAATGGTGGATACAGGAGAATTGTCTGATCGTGCTGTAGCAGAACGTGCTGGCATTGGTTTTAGTGCAAAGAACTGTATGATTATCACGCCAGAATTTGGATCCTATGTGTATTTGGCTGAAATGATCACAAATGTCCCGTTTGAACCGGATGAGAAAATTGAAGACCAGTGCGGAACATGTAATAAATGTGTGGATTCCTGTCCAACAGGTGCGCTTGTGAATCCAGGACAGCTGAATTCTCAGCGGTGTATTTCATTTTTAACGCAGACAAAAGGGTTTTTACCTGACGAATTTCGTTCGAAAATAGGAAATCGATTGTACGGGTGTGATACGTGTCAAACTGTCTGCCCGATCAATAAAGGAAAAGACTTTCATCTGCATCCTGAAATGGAGCCGGATCCTGAAATTGCGAAGCCGCTGTTAAAGCCGCTTCTGACGATCAGCAATCGTGAGTTTAAGGAAAAATACGGTCATGTTTCAGGTTCATGGAGGGGGAAAAAGCCCATTCAGCGGAATGCAATTTTGGCACTCGCTCATTTTAAAGATACATCTGCCTTACCAGTGTTAATTGAGTTGATGCACAAGGACCCAAGACCGGTCATTCGGGGAACGGCTGCTTGGGCGATTGGCAAAATTGGCGATGATCAGCAGCTCCCAGAGCTGGAAAAGGCCCTTGAGCGAGAAAGTGATGAAGAAGCGAAAGAGGAGATTGTGAAAGGGATTGAGCTCCTGCAGACACCTTTAAATACTAAATAACATCCCTGTGAACATAGAATGAACCAAACAGAGATTTTAAAAAATGTTTGGTGGTGTCTGTGTGAAACAATTATTAGAGAAAACTTTAGAAGACAGGCTGGCGTATTTAATCAATGACCGTGCAATCAAGCAGCCGCAGCTTATGTCTGATGTGGAAGCAGTAGAACGGAAAAAAGAGCTTTTTGCTAGAAGACAGGTTGAGATTGTGAAGGCGAAAGCAAAAACTAAACTTCTCGATTCAGCCATTCAAGATGATGGGGCTCAGCATGTGCAGTACCTTGCTCATCTCACATATGTCTGCAAGGATGTAGACGATTCTTTTTATTTAGAGGAACAGGTGGAAAAAAGAGAAGCGTTCCTTTATAACAACATGCTTGTCAAAGATCGGATGATGCTAGAAGAGCGGCAAAGAGAAGAGCAGATGGATGAGCGCCTTCAGACCGAAGAACAATTCGGCAGAGCCTTTCATTATGACCGGCGGGCAGCCGTACAGTATGCGGAGACATACTGGAATAAACGGAATCCAGCCTATAAAAACTTTGAAGATAACTGTACAAATTTTATTTCACAATGTTTGAAAGCAGGGAATGCGCCAACGAGAGGATATCCGAACCGCGGGACTGGCTGGTGGGTGCGTCCGCATACGTGGAGCTATAGCTGGACGGTGGCTCATGCGATGAAAAATTATTTAGCGAATTCAAAAGCGGGTTTGAGAGCAAAGAAACTCAAAGAAGCGCACGAGCTTCAAATTGGAGATGTCATTTGCTACGATTTTGAAGGTGATGGAAGATATAATCATACAACCATTGTCGTTGATCATGACAAAGGCGGAATGCCTCTTGTGAATGCACAGACGTATGACTGCCGCATGCGTTATTGGTCATACGAGGATTCGACGGCCTATACACCTGCTATTCGATATATGTTTTTTCACATTTTGGACGATGCCGCGAAGGATAGTTAGTGGTATAATGTTGAGCGGAAAAGAAAATTAGAGGTGAATTTTTTTGGGACTTCATGTCGTTTTATATCAACCAGAGATTCCAGCTAATACTGGAAATATTGCGCGTACATGTGCAGCAACAAATACAACCCTTCATCTGATTCGTCCGCTTGGTTTTTCGACAGATGACAAAATGCTGAAGCGTGCAGGACTCGATTATTGGAAATATGCCAATGTGGTCTATCATGATTCACTTGATGAATTGTTTGAGGCTCATCCGAAGGGGCAATTTTTCTATATTACAAAATTTGGCCAAAAGCCGCATACGACATTTGATTACTCTCAGCTGGATGAAGACTATTTCTTCGTGTTTGGCAGAGAGACAAGTGGATTGCCAAAAGATTTGATTGAACAGAATATGGACCGTTGTCTTCGTTTACCGATGACAGAGCATGTTCGTTCTCTGAATCTGTCGAATACGGCAGCCATTCTTGTATATGAGGCACTTCGCCAGCAGCAATATCGCGATCTCATATAAAATCATGATAAAAGCCGAGATACTGATCTCGGTTTTTTTATGTAAGATAAGAAATACAAGGTTAATCATACCTTTTTTGACATGTTAAAAATGAAAAGGATGTTCCGCAAAAGGAACATCCTTTTTTTCATTTACCAGGCTTGCCTTCGTAGCCAGCAGTGAAAATGGATACTAAAAACGTAATGATGACGCCCATCATAATGACCGTTCTCATATAAGCTCCCCCTTATCCCTTTGTTCCGTTCGCTGCCTGTTTCATATGATGTGAAGTTCACCTTGAAAAGCAGGAGAAGAAAATCATTTTTCTCCTATTTTTCCTTTATTATGAAGGGTCTTGCGGATGGTTGTCAATTCAGTTTGCCAATTCGTCATTTTGAAGAACGAAAGCATGTAATAGGACGCCTCCGCATAGATTGTAAAACAGTATCTGATTTCTAGCTTCAATCTTGAAAGAGGAGGTTCATATGGATATTTTAAAGAAAATCGAACAGCACAGAGAAGAAGAGCAGCGTCTCAAATGGGAAGGCACATTCAGCGATTATTTAGACATTATTAAGGAAAATCCACTTGTCGCTCAATCTGCTCATTCTCGCGTTTATCATATGATTAAAGACAGCGGGATTGAAGAGGAGAATGGGGTCAGAACCTACAAATTTTTTGATCAGGAGCTGTTTGGATTAGAGGAATCACTCGAAAGATTAGTGGAGGAATATTTTCATCCTGCTGCAAAGCGGCTAGATGTCAGGAAGCGTATTTTATTACTGATGGGACCAGTAAGCGGGGGGAAATCGACACTTGTCACTAGATTGAAAAGAGGTCTTGAAGAATATTCACTGACAGATCATGGCGCAGTTTATGCGATCAAAGGCTGCCCTATGCATGAAGATCCGCTACATCTCATTCCGCAAAATCTGCGTGAGGATTTCTATAGAGAATATGGGATTCGTGTGCAGGGAAATTTGTCGCCTCTGAACATGATGAGACTGGAAGAGGAATATGGCGGCAGAATTGAGGATGTTAGGGTCGAGCGGATCTTTTTTTCAGAGGATAAACGGACCGGCATTGGTACCTTTAGTCCGTCTGATCCGAAATCTCAGGACATTGCCGATTTAACAGGCAGCATCGATTTTTCAACCATTGCCGAATTTGGATCAGAGTCAGATCCTCGTGCGTACCGCTTTGATGGAGAACTCAATAAAGCAAACAGAGGGATGATGGAGTTTCAGGAGATGTTAAAGTGTGATGAGAAATTTCTCTGGCACCTCTTGTCATTAACGCAGGAAGGGAATTTTAAGGCAGGAAGATTCGCCTTGATTAGTGCAGATGAATTGATCGTCGCCCATACGAATGAAACCGAGTACAGGTCGTTTATTTCAAATAAAAAGAACGAAGCTTTGCATTCAAGAATTATTGTGATGCCAATTCCTTATAATTTAAAGGTCACAGAAGAAGAACGCATTTATCATAAAATGATTTCAGAAAGTGATGTTTCAGATGTGCATATTGCCCCGCATACGTTGAAGGTAGCGGCAATGTTCTCCATTTTAACGAGACTTAAAGAACCGAAACGTTCTGATATTGATTTGGTGAAAAAAATGCGTCTGTATGACGGAGAAAGTGTTGAAGGCTTCCAATCAGTCGATATTGATGAGATTAAAAAGGAATTTCATGACGAAGGGATGAGCGGAATTGATCCGCGGTATGTGATTAACCGAATTTCATCCACCATCATTCGAAAGAATATGGAATCGATCAATGCACTGGATGTTCTTCGCTCCTTAAAAGAAGGGCTCGATCAGCATCCATCTATCTCCAGCGAGGACCGGGAGCGTTATTTGAATTTCATTTCAGTCGCGCGAAAAGAGTATGATGATATTGCGAAGAAGGAAGTGCAAAAGGCATTTGTGTATTCCTATGAGGAGTCTGCGAAAACGCTGATGGATAATTACTTAGATAATGTCGAGGCTTACTGCAATAAAAACAAGCTGCGTGATCCGTTAACGGGTGAAGAAATGAATCCTGATGAAAAGCTCATGCGTTCAATTGAGGAGCAGATCGGCATTTCTGAAAACGCCAAAAAGGCATTTAGAGAAGAAATTCTGATTCGTATTTCGGCTTATGCGAGAAAGGGAAAACGCTTTGATTATAATTCGCATGAGAGATTGAGAGAGGCCATTCAGAAGAAGCTGTTTGCCGATCTAAAAGATGTGGTGAAAATTACGACATCGACGAAGACACCTGATGAACAGCAGCTGAAGAAGGTCAATGAAGTAGTGGCTAGATTGATTGATGAGCATGGCTATAATTCAACAAGTGCAAATGAACTTTTAAAATATGTAGGCAGTCTTCTGAATCGTTAATAAAAGAAGGAGGCATTATTGGCGCATCAGCACCGGTAATGTCTTTTTTAGAAATGATCGTCAACTTGGATGACGAGCAGCATAGGATAAAGGAATCGATGGTTAGAAGAATTGTGCAAAAAGGTGAGGAGGGGGATGGATGTCCCGGCAAGAAAAAAGTCAGTTTATTGTGTCTCAGGAAGACTGGTCCCTCCATCGAAAAGGCTATGACGACCAGCAGCGTCATCAGAAAAAAGTCAAAGAGGCGATTAAAAATAATTTGCCGGATCTTGTCACAGAAGAAAGCATCATCATGTCGAATGGAAAAGATGTTGTGAAAATTCCGATTCGTTCATTAGATGAATATAAAATTCGGTATAACTACGATAAAAATAAGCATGTGGGTCAAGGGGATGGAGACAGTGAGGTTGGCGATGTTGTTGCGCGCGACGGCTCAGACAGTAAGCAGGGCCAAGGAAAGGGGCAGGGCGCTGGAGATCAAGCTGGTGAGGATTATTACGAAGCAGAAGTCTCATTAATGGATCTCGAGGAAGCGCTGTTTCGTGAACTGGAGCTTCCAAACCTCAAGCAAAAGGAGCTTGACGACATCATTGTCGAACAAATTGAGTTTAACGATATTCGCAAAACCGGGTTAACTGGAAATATCCACAAAAAACGAACGATGCTGTCGGCATTTAAACGAAATGCGATGACAGGCAGTCCTTCTTTTTATCCCATCTACCCGGAGGATATCAAGTATAAAACGTGGAATGAAGTGACCAAACCAGAGTCGAAAGCCGTCGTTTTGGCGATGATGGATACGAGCGGAAGCATGGGTCTTTGGGAAAAATATATGGCGAGAAGTTTTTTCTTTTGGATGACACGTTTCTTACGGACAAAGTATGAGACAGTCGAAATTGAATTTATTGCTCACCATACAGAGGCGAAGGTGGTAGACGAAGAACATTTCTTCTCACGGGGTGAGAGCGGGGGGACCATTTGCTCGTCTGTCTATCGAAAGGCACTAGAGCTCATAGACGAACGATACCCGCCGTCGCGATATAATATTTATCCTTTTCATTTTTCTGATGGTGACAATTTGACCTCAGACAATGCCCGGTGTGTGAAACTTGTTTCTGAGATCATGAAAAAAGCCAATTTATTTTGCTATGGTGAAGTGAATCAATACAATCGGCATTCTACGTTAATGTCAGCATACAAGCATATTCAGGATGAGAAATTTAAGCATTATATTTTGAAGCAAAAATCTGACGTTTTTCTCGCACTAAAAAAATTTTTTCAGCAGGAAGAAGTTCATTCATAATGAGCACATTAAAAAAAACCTTTCAGCATAAGGGCTGAAAGGTTTTTTGTGTGGAGAAGGAAAGGATCACCAAAAAAAAAGTAAAACTTTCTCTTTGACATTTCAATTTTCATTTATTAATATTTAATCTTGTTAAATATAAGTTTTTCAAAAAAGATGCCGATCGTCTTTTCTTCTTTTTCTGCTCTTTGCTCATAAGTGAACAATAAGTATAAATGGGCTGCACACCATGATAGGGGCGGGAGTAGATGAAGGGAAAAGGACAGAGTGTTGAGCTTGTTTCATATTCTGTCAGATGATGGGCATTCTAAGTTTGCTAAAGCAGATGACACTATATTTTTATACATGAAAGGAGAAACAAAACATGAACAGAGGGCGTTTATTGCTAACGAACATTATTGGCCTTATTGTGATTCTTGCCATTATTGCCGGAGGTGCTTATTACTACTACGAAAGCACAAACTTTGTTAAAACAGACGAGGCAAAAGTGACAGGTGACATGTATCAAATTACAGCACCAGCAGCTGGACAAATCAAAGGCTGGGATATCAACGAAGGTGACGAAGTGGAAAAAGACAGCACAGTTGCAAAAGTTGAAGGACAAACAAAAACAAACATTAAAGCAGTGGCTGATGGCACATTAGTCAAAAAAGAAGTACAAAACAATCAACAAGTGCAGCCTGGTACAGTTCTTGGTGAAACAATTGATTTAAGCAAGCTTTACATCACAGCAAATATTAAAGAAACAGATATTAAAAACATTGAAAAAGGCGACAAAGTCGACATCGTTGTAGATGGAGATCCTGATACAACATTTGAAGGAACTGTTGAACAAATTGGTTATGCGACAAACTCAACATTCAATATGCTGCCAGCAACGAATTCAAGTGGTAACTATACAAAAGTAACGCAAAAAGTAGCAGTGAAAATTTCAATTAAAAATCCATCAGACAAAGTACTTCCAGGTATGAATGCTTCTGTCAAAATTTCATCTTAATGATGATTGATATCAAAAAATGAAAGGAGGTTGTCTGAGATGGCAAATCAACCTGCAGCGACAAAACAGGGAACAGGCTCCTTGTCTTTACTGATCATTTTAATGGCCGGTTTGTTCGTAGCGATTTTAAACCAAACGCTTTTGAACGTAGCTATGCCCCATTTAATGACAGAATTTAATGTGAGTGCAACGACGATTCAGTGGCTGACAACAGGCTACATGCTTGTCAACGGTGTGCTGATTCCGTTGTCTGCGTTTTTAATCACACGTTTTGGACAGCGCAGCTTATTCCTAGTGGCTATGATCTCGTTTACACTAGGTACATTTATTTGCGGTATTGCGCCAAACTTTTCAACGATGCTCATCGGCCGTTTGATTCAGGCTGTCGGCGGCGGTATCTTACAGCCGCTCGTCATGACAACAATCCTTTTTATTTTCCCTCCGGAAAACAGAGGGAAAGGAATGGGGATTTTTGGTCTTGCGATGATGTTTGCTCCTGCAGTAGGACCAACATTATCGGGTTATATTATTGAACATTATTCTTGGCGTATTATGTTTTATGGACTTGTACCAATCGGTGCGATTGTCATTATCGCGGCTTTCTTTATGTTTAAAAATATTGTAGAGCCTAAAAAAATCAAGCTGGACAGTCTTGGTGCGATTCTTTCAATCGTCGGTTTTGCTTCCCTTCTATACGGAGTGAGTGAGGCAGGAAGTGATGGTTGGACAGATCCGATCGTCTTATCTACGATTATTATTGGTGCGATTGCGATCATTCTCTTTATTTTCCAACAGTTGAAAGCTGATAATCCGATGCTTGATTTCCGCGTATTTAAATACAGCATTTTCTCATTATCAAGTGTCATTAACATTATTATTACGGTTGCCTTATATACGGGGATGTTCTTACTTCCGATTTATCTGCAAAACCTCGTTGGGTTTACGGCATTGCAATCTGGGTTATTAATGCTTCCAGGGGCACTTGCGATGCTCATTATGTCCCCGATTTCAGGAATCTTGTTTGATAAATTTGGACCTCGTCCGCTTGCGATTGTGGGGATGCTCATTACCGTTGTCACGACATATGAGTTTACAAGGCTGACCATTGATACTTCCTATAGTCACATTGTGCTTATGTATGCAGTACGTGCATTTGGTATGTCACTCCTTATGATGCCAGTTATGACAGCGGGGATGAACCAATTACCGCAGCACTTAAACAGCCATGGTACAGCGATGTCTAATACATTAAGACAGATTAGTGGTTCCATCGGTACGAGTTTGATCACAACGATTTATACGAATCGGACGACATTCCATTATTCCAATATGGCGGATCAAACAAATACAGCGGACCCGTTCTTTATGAATTCATTCCAGGCGGCTGTATCGAATGTGATGCATCATATGGGCATGACAGCAGAAGCTGCTCAAAAATATGTATCCACCCAGCTCTTTACGAAAGCACAGGTTGATTCAAACGTGATGGGTATCAATGATGCTTACATGTGGGTGACATTATTCTGTGCGGCTGGTGTCATTCTCAGCTTGTTCCTGCGAGACGTTCGTAAGGATAAAAAGCGAAAAGATCAGCAGCATAAGAAACAAGAAATATCACTGCTTCCAGCACCTAAAGAAGCAAACCAAGATGCAAGATAAGTGTGGAGGGACCGTACATGAAAATTTATGTTGTATACGATAGTGAAGGTGACCATACAAAAGCACTTGCAGAAGCGATTGCAGCAGGCGCAGGTGAAACAGAGCAAGCTGAAGTATTCATTGATCACGTGAAAGATGCGGATATTCGCAAGCTCGATCAAATGGATGCGATCATTTGGGGCTGCCCTGGTCATTTTGGTACCATTAGTTCTGGGTTAAAGACATGGATTGACCGTCTTGGCTACTTATGGGCAGAAGGAAAACTAATCGATAAAGTCGGTGCTGTTTTCTGTACAACTGCTACAACACACGGCGGTTTAGAAATGACAATGCATAATTTGATTACCCCAATGTTCCACCAAGGAATGCTTGTTGTCGGCCTTCCTGGGAATGTTCCTGAGAATGCACTATACGGCTCTTACTATGGAGCTGGTGTGACATGTCCGATCGATTCTGATGAATTGATTTCGACTGAAGGCATTGAACTCGGAAAAGCACTAGGAAGACGTGTAGCATCAGTCACTGCATCATTTAAGCGATAAGGAGAGGGTTCTTTTGGCGACGATTATTGTAGCGTTAGTAGCTGCTGTTCTAGTCATTATTGGATTAGTAGCGTTCAATGTCAGACACGCATCGGCCGATAAGGAAGAGATCAAAGAAGATGTCTCCAATCAGCCTGACGTGCCGCATAGCGAGCCAGAAGCTGTGGCGAGACATGTAGAGCCTGAAGTTGAAAAAAAACCGTCAGAGCCTTCTCAAACAGATGATGCTGCGTCTGGCGACGATTTCTATAGACAGGCGCTTCAAAAGTTTAAACAGCCAGAACCACCTGTCAAAGAAGAAGAACCAGAGACAAAAATGAATGATGATATGTATCGTTCTGCTTTGCAGAAGCTAAAGCAGAAGGAAAAATAAAAAAAGAGAACCTTTCATCAGGTTCTCTTTTTTTATGGCACAAAAAAACCGCCGGCAGAAGCCAAGCGGTTTTCCTTCACTCTATAAAGTGCTAAAAGAGCAGATGCTCTTAAATTACGCTTTGTTAACGTTAGCAGCTTGTGGTCCACGGTTACCTTCAACGATTTCGAAAGAAACTGATTGACCTTCTTCTAAAGTTTTGAAGCCTTCGCCTTGGATAGCAGAGAAGTGAACGAATACATCGTCTTGACCTTCTACTTCGATGAATCCGAAACCTTTTTCAGAGTTGAACCATTTTACTTTACCTTCTAACATGAAATTTCCTCCTAAAGCGATCTTAACGCTTAAATTCACTATTCTTGCTCTTACACAAACTTCAAAGACGAAAACTCTTTCAAAACTTTCTTCTTAAAGATGATACGAACAAAAATAATTACCTTTACTTTACCAGTGTTTGCGGGAAAAAACAACTGTTATACGAAAACTTTTTTAAAAATAATTAGCGCTAACAAATTGAGGAAAATGCCTATGTCAAATGGGCTTTTTTTCTCTCTGAAAAGCTCACTTGATTTCTGCCGGACTCCTTCGCTTTATAGAGCTCCTGATCAGCTATAATCGGTAATTGTTTGATGTCTGCACCAGTTCCATGAGAATAAGCACACCCAATTGATACTGTAGTGTGAATCGACATGCCATTTTTTAAATAAATCGGCTGATCTGCTATTTTTTTTCGTAAGCGTTCTGCAATCTGCCATGTTTTTTCAATTGTACAATTTGGTAGAAGGACAGCGAATTCTTCACCGCCAATTCTACCAATATAATCAGAGCTTCTTGTGTTTTTAATCAGCCTTGTACCGATTTCTTTTAAAACGATATCTCCCTCATGATGCCCATATTGATCATTGATGGTTTTGAAGTAATCGATGTCTAGGTAAATAAGGGACATTTGATGGATAGGTTGCTTCAACTTATTAGTAAAAGCATCACTTAATACCTCATCGAACTTCCGTTTATTTAAAACACCTGTTAAAAAGTCATAATGAGCTTGGAATTTATACAAATTTAACAGCTGATATGCTTTTGTTTGATGCTCAATGACATAAAAATTAAACAACCCAGCAATATATGAGAAAATCCAATAAGCAAAATGCAGTTTAAATGATGTCTGATGCACGATCAAGATAAAAAGGCTTGTGGCCATCACATTACCAATCGTAATGGATAACAGCATTTTCACAACATGATTCATATGACGCTCAGCAATCAAAAACGAAGAGGTTGCGATAAACATCATGGAAAAAATATTGATGGAAGAAGCGATGTTGGCATCAATTAATAATCGGCCAATGATGACAACAAAGGCTGCAATCATTGTTTGGACGATGCCTCCATAAAAGGCCGTTAAAATAAGGGGAATATGTCTTAAATCGACGATCGCTGGTCCTATTTTAATAGAGAAGAACATTAAAAGGACACCTAGTAACCCAGAAAGCATGCCTTTGCATAGCTGTCTGAGCAAGGTATCTTCTTTCTTCAGAAAATTCTCTTTAAACACAAGCATAAATAAATAATGGAAAGTGACAAGAATTGTTAAATTAATAAAGAGGTCTCTTAGCAAAATAGAATCACCTTTTTAAAATTACTAAAATTTGTTGCAAAAGAAAAGGGGAAAAAGGATAATTAATAAAAATTTTAATGATGAGGAATTGAAGAAAATGAGAGGAAAACGCTTTCCAGATCAAACGGACTGGCTTTCTTTTTTTGAAAAAATGCCAGATGCCGGATTTGAAAAAGAAATGCCGATTGAATATCAAGATTTGACGTTTCGGTTCGAGAATCAGGAGGAGCGATTTGTTGTGAACATGTCGCTTGCTATGAAGGAATTTACCTTAAAGGTCGTTCGAAAAAAGACCGAATCCGTTTTAGGCATATATGATTTTAAAACTGTGCAGCATGTAGAGATAAAAAAAGATATGAAGGAAGAAAAGGAGCTTTTGCTGATATTAGAGCATCATGACGACTTCCTCACAACCATCGAAATCATATTTCTACCTTCCTTTTGTCTCATGGTCAAAGAACATTTTTCTGGAGAATAAAACAGGAGCCTCTTTTTATGAAGGCTCCTGTTTTATTATTTGTGTTCAATGTCATTGATGACTTGCTGTATTGATTCATCATCCATCACATTCATCACATTTTCATCAATGTGAAGAGATTGCGCATAAGACTCTCTTGGCTGATGGGTTCTTGATGGTGATTGGTGTTGGTTCGTTTGATTTGGCTGGACAGCGGTGAATGCCTGCTTGATCATTTGTCCAACTTCACCTGTACTTTTTGATGCTTTTTGTGAGTGTGACTCATGGCGAGATGAGTCTTGGTGTTGATGGCTTGTACCTTTCATCATTGAAGACATATTCATTTGTGTCATGCTTTTCAGCCTTCTTCGTAAAACCGGGGAGAATAATGCAATGATGGCTGTGGATACTGCGATCATTGCACCAGTGCTCATACCTTTTCTTTTTTTAAACAAACGAATCCCTCCATTTGATCGTGATGATCCTTCATCATGTTTAGGATGACCAAACCCAGCTGAATTATGAATTCATTTTGCAAAAAAGAGGATGTGTGCATAAAAAGCCGGCTGGATGAAAAACCTATGATCAAAAGGAGGGAATAATTGATGAAGAAGAAATGGATGCTATCTTTACTGCTTGTGCCAACATTAATCACCGCTGGGTGTGGAATGAACAATCAGGGCGATGAGCGAAGAGGAACAATGAAAAGGCAGTATGAAAATGTCACATATAAGAATGACAACATGAGACAGGATCAGCCAGATGTTCAAACACCTCAGAAGGTCAAAGAGGCAGATAAGGCGTCAGAACTTGTAGCCAATATGTCTGAAGTGAAAACAGCGAACGTGCTTGTCACAGGAAAAAATGCATTTGTTGCTGTTGTGCTTGAAGGCAATAAAAGTGGCGATGTGACGGACGATCTGAAAAAGAAAATTTCAGACAAAGTCAAATCAACTGATCAACAAATTGACAACGTGTATGTATCTGCTAATCCAGACTTTGTTGATCGTATGCAAGGGTACGGAAAACGTATTAGAAGCGGAGAGCCAATTTCAGGATTTTTCGATGAATTTACTGAAACGATTAGACGTGTCTTCCCTGAATCAAAATAGCTACGACAAAAGCCGTATGTCATATGCGGCTTTTTTGTTTGAAATCGCACCTCGCGCACCTGACTGCATAAAGTAAAAAATATATCACCTCTTGTTGATCTTTGTTTCTTCATAGAAAGAGAAAGAGGGTGCAGGATGAATTCAGGTGGGGAGCAAATGAAAGCCAAGCCGTCATTGATTCATAAAAAACTTGTAGGTGGAATGATTGCAGCAGGTCTGATTTTTTATGCTTTCTCCGCGTACTTGATTTATGTTGCGTTTCAGCTGACAGGACAATATTTAGAGCAGCAGTCTTCTCCTAAAACGATTATAACGGAGGGACTCAATAAGCAAGTCTATGAACATATTCGAATCTACTATGCAGAGGAAGAGGACGCTTTTGTTGATCTGACAATAGAGGCCATGAAACAGGCAGAGAAGAGGACAGCGTCAGTGTTTCAGTTTGAAGCTGACAGACCTTTAGACGTTATCTATTTTGATGATAAAGAGACGATCGAACAAATGGCTGGAATCAAGCATATTACGGGATTTTACTCTGATCATGATCAAATGATTGGGTTATATCCAGATAAGCGGGAAGCATTATTGAAGAAAGAGACACTGCCTTTATACTTTTTCAATACGTTGTTTATTCATGAGTATGCTCATTTTGTTTTCTATGAAAAGGTCCATTCATATGAAGTGTCTCCAGGCATTTTTCCGCTTTGGTTCCACGAAGGAACAGCAGAATGGACGGCCTATGACGTGTTAAATGCTACTTCTGAAAGGTTCGACGTGATTCCTTTTCAATCTCTTCATTCTGATCAAGACTGGCAGGACTCCCGGGTGACGTATGAGACTGATGTCTATTTACAAAGCTATTATATGATCTATGAGCTGGTGCAGCTTTACGGACGAGATGTCATACATGAGATCATGGAGGAAACTGCGAAAACGGGCCAATTTGCTACCGGCTTTGAACAGGCGACGGGGGAGAGGCTCACAGATTTTGAAGAACAGTTTAAAGTGATGTATCAAAGAAAAAACGGCTGACCAGCAAAGGGGGTCAGCCGTTTTTTTAATGCAGAGGCTTTTGTTGATCGGCCTTGCTAGGAGGCATTTGAACTTGGCCCTGAAGCGGTGCAAAAGCTGAAGTCATGGCTGTCATGTCTTGTTTGGAAAGCTGAGGAACTTGATAGTAGCCATGCTTGTTTTGATACAAGAAAATTTCATAGGCCATTTCGATAAAGTTCGGAATCTGCGCAGCAAGCACACGTCGGACAACAGGGTTTGTTACTTCTAATGCTGACATCGAAAGTAACCCAGCGTGTGATTTGACTAGGCTGAGCATATGTCCTGTGATGCCTAAGTCTTTTACATCCTGTAATGACTGGTTCGGCTTCTTAGGCTGAGAAGGCTTGATTCCGTATGTCACTTGTGTGTGTTCTTTCATCATATAAGTAGCGGTTTCTTCACTAGGCTTTTGTCCGGTAGAAAAACAATCTACAGTGACATTGTACTGGGATAAAACGAATTGATATTGTCGATCCAGGATGTCGGATAATGCAGGATCTTGAATAAACTGCCGCAGGATCATATATTGATCCAAAATATTAATTGTGCCGGCTAAAATTTCATGTAAATCGAATAACTCATGCCCGCCGTGGTTGAGCTCAGGCTGCTGAGCACTTCCTTGAAACATTGGCTGCTGATCGTTTTGCATTGAGATTCCTCCTTCTGTTTATACAATCTGTTTTAATGTGAGGATGTTTTCATGTTTTCATGCAAAAAACATTATTTACAATTAGAGGGTTTTCTTTCTTTTTGTCGAAAAAAAGTATCAGACGAATGAACATGGGGGTACCAGATGCAGGACAAAATCATTAATCGTTTGATAGAAGACGAACATGTGCAGGCACCAGTGATCGGCATCGGTGTTTCGCCGTATGAACAGCATCATCTTGAGGCTTTTTTTCAATCATTACCACATGAATTAAACGCCTCTTTTATTGTTGTGCAAAATCATGTGACAGGCGATTGTATAACAGATTTGGAAGCACTTGTTTTACCGATTGGCTACCGGGCAAAAACGATTAAACATGGTGAGAAAGTCACGAAGAAGACCATCTATTTTTGTCCGCAGCATGCAGCTGTGACGTTAACAGAAGATCATCGGCTTCATGTATCTGAGCAGCTGCCAACAAACAAGGCATGCTCTGTCGACTCGCTTTTTAAGTCACTAGCCAGAGTTCAAAAGGAAGAGGCGTTTGCGATCTTTTTTCAAAAAGGTCATTGTGTAGGGAGTGGATTGCTTCAGTTGGTTGAGCAAGGCGGCACAGCCTTATCGTGCAGTGAGGTAGAGAGTGGTTTTGACAGCATGTATCATCACACATTTAAAAACCCATCCATCCTTGCAGCTTATATGGCCGAAATTATCAATATCCCGCATGCTGATGAGACGGATCCAGCTTTACTAAGAATCATTGAACGTCTTGAAATGTATAAAGGGATTGCCTTTTCAACCTATGAAAAGAAAAGGCTGCTTTCTGTTATTCAAAAACGTATGCGCATTGCAAATCAACCGATGTCATTATTATCAGAGTACGATCGTTTATTAGAAAGAGAACCAGATGAGCTTGATCGCCTGCACGCCCAGCTTTTAAGCGGCACAACTACTTTCTTTAGAGATATGGAGGCTTTTCGAGTTTGTGAACAAAAGATCATACCGTCAATCATTAACCATTCGATGAACAACGGGAAATCTCGATGCCGAATTTGGATTGCGGGATGTTCGACAGGGGAAGAGGCTTATTCTTTTACGATTTTATTTTTAGAAGAAATGAAGCGAAGAGATGTGTCCATTGAACTTCAAGTCTTTGCGACAGATATCAACCGAAAAGCCATTCAAATAGCTAGTAAAGGTCTTTACTCGAGAGAGTCTATGGCAAGCATACCGGAAAAATGGCGGGCGCGATATTTCGAAAAAAAAGGTGACGCTTTTATTGTGAAGCAGTCGCTTAGAAAATATATTGTTTTTGCTCCTCACAATTTATTGATAGATTCACCTTTTATCCACCTCGATTTTATCAGTTGCCGAAATGTTCTGATGTACTTTGAGCCAGAAGTACAAAAACGAGTATTATCCCGATTCCAATATGCTTTAAAAGATCAAGGGGTGTTAATCTTAGGGCCAAATGAAACTGTCCACAATATTCCTCGATTGTTTCAATTGTTTAATGAGAAGTGGAACATTTACACCTATTCAAATGTTCCTGCATCTAGTGTCCCTTGGGTACATGATGCTCGTGATGCCGAGTTAAAAAAGCGAGCTGCACAATATATGCAAGAAGTGAGCGAAGAATATGACGCATGCATGGTGATCAATGATTGTGACAAAATTATTGCGATGTCAAATGGGGCCTATTCTTTCTTAGACCGTACAGAAGTGTCAGATCAATCATGTGAATATGTGACACCTGATTATTTGAAAGAGATGTTGAGTCAAACCTTTCAAAAGGTGTGGACTGACGAGACAGAGGTTGTGTTTCAGCATGTTCTCATTTCGGAAAAAGGAAAAAAGCAGTATGCGGATTTTATTGTAAAGAGTTTTGATCGCCGTTTTAAAGGGGTATACGTCATTCTCATTCGAATGAATGAGAGAGAAAAAAATCAAAAGAACAGCAGGGAAAAAGGGATGCCAGATCAGAATTCAGTCTATCAACAGCGTATTGTCGATTTAGAAAATGAACTCAATGAAGTCAAACAAAAAGAGCAGGAGGCAAGGGCTCAATTAAAAGCGAAAAACACGCAAATAGCGGAGCTTGAGAAAAAACACGAACATTTTATTAATATCATAAACAACTTAAGGGTAACAAGGGAAGAACTGTATAAACCTTCTGTCAAGCCGGAGCTTGCGACGTTGTTTGTGGACCGGGACATGAATATTCGCTATTACACTCCTACAGCTGCCTCTTTATTTACTTCAGCTCAAATAAGGCACCAGCAATCCTTTCAGTCGATGGCTAAGAAGCTTACGAAGGAAACGCTCTATCATGACATACAATCCGTTATCTCGGACAAGCGCGTCATCGAACGAGAAATTGAAACGAATGAAGGAGAACAATTCACTGTTCACATCACACCTATCCTTGACCAAAATCATGAGGGAGCGGTGATGACGTGGATTAAAATGACGGAAATGACAAAAATTAAACAGTCACTCCATCTAGCGGTAACAGCACTGGATAACAGCCATATCCATATTGTTGTTGCAACTGAGGAAGGGGTCATCCAATGCGTGAATCAGCGTTTTTGCCAGTTTGTACAGCAGCATGAATATGATCTGATCGGAAAAGATATCTTTTCTGTCTACCATTCGCTGTGTCAATGTGATGATTTAGAAAAGCAATGGGACGTTTGTTTAAAAGAAGGCAGCTGGACAGGTGAGCTGTACTTTCAGGATTTATCAGGTCGTGAACGATGGGAGAGGGTCTCTTTACATCGAATTGATGATCCTGACAAAATGCAGTCTACCGTGATGCGGATTTCAGAGGACATTACGAATCAAAAGCAGTCAGAGAAGATGCTGATGAAGTCAGAGATGCTGTCCGCGGTTGGTCAGCTTGCAGCCGGCATCGCCCATGAGATAAGGAACCCGCTGACGTCATTAAAGGGATTTTTACAGCTGATGATTCAAAGTAAGAAATATCAGAAGGATTATGCAGATGTGATGATGTCTGAATTTAATCGGCTTGAAGCCATTATTAATGAATTCCTTGTGCTCTCTAGAAGCAAATCGGTGAAATTTGAGCCGGTACAAGTCAATCTTCTGCTCGAAGAAGTGATCATGGTCGTTGAATCACAGGCGGTTTTAAAAGGCGTGTCTATTCAAAAGAATTTGTCTCCGTCGCTGCCAAACATTCAAGGTATACCGAATGAGCTGAAACAAGTTTTCTTAAACATTCTTAAAAACGGTATTGAAGCGATGGATGGTGTGACAGGTGTCATTCAGGTCACATCCGTATTGGAACATAATCAGATGATGCTGATCTTTGAAGACCAAGGAAAGGGCATACCAGAAGACGAAATAGGGAAACTGGGTGAACCTTTTTATACAACGAAAGAAAAAGGGACTGGCCTTGGTTTAATGATGACGATTAAAATCATTGAAAGCCATGGCGGCAGCATTCGTTTTGAAAGCAAAAGCTTTGAGGGGACACGGGTGATTATTACGTTTTCAATGAGCTAGCAGACATAAGATTTACAAGAAATCCATCTACCATCAATATTTACTTAGTACACTATGAGAGATGAAGCTCAGAAGGGGAGATGTTTAATGAAACGTGTTCGATCCATTCGAATGATCTGCTGTTTGATTTTGGTGATCTTTAGTCTGCAATCTTTACTGCCTGGCATGATCACAGCAGAACAAGCCAGTGCGTCTGAAAAGAAGGAAACGGTATGGAACCAAAAGAAGCCAATGAAAATCAAGAAAGCCCGTCAGCTAATCGGAGAGACAGTGACGGTAAGCGGAATTGTGACAGCAGATCAATCTGCTATAGGCAATGGGAAACTGTCAACGTACATTCAAGACAAATCAGCTGGAATCAATATATATTCAGCACAGCCTGACAACTACCCAGAACTAAAAGCGGGCATGAAGGTGACAGTATCGGGGAAGATCACGTCTTATAAAGGACTGATTGAAGTTGTGCCGGATAGAGACCGCCTGAAGATCGATGGTGTGAATCAAACCTTGCCAAAACCGAAGCGAGTCTCCGTGAAACAACTAGAAACGGATCAGGCACGTAAACATGAAGGAAAACTTGTGAAGGTCAAAGGCTATGTTGAATCAAAACCAGAGCAGCCGGCTGGCGGTGGATACAATGTGGTGATCATTGATAAAAAATATCACAGTACCATCCTTAGAGTGATGGTGGATACAAGTGCCATTGATGAAGTGAAGACAGGGAAATGGTATGAGTTTACAGGAGTGTTAAGCAGGTATGATACGCTGCAGGTGCTTCCACGACACAAGGGTGATGTCAGCCTGCTGAAACGCCAGCCAAAGCCGCCAAAAATCAAGAAAGAATACGAGGCAACGGTTGACCGGGTGGTGGATGGAGATACGATTCATTTAAAGAAGCCTGTGCTTGGTACAACAAAGGTGCGCTTTGTGAATATGGACACGCCGGAAACGTACCATAAGCCCAAAAATGAATTAGATCAAAATCAGCTGCGTTTTGGACAGAAGGCGGCGGACTATTTAAACAAACTTCTTTCAAGCGGAGATAAAGTCACATTAAAGATTGGTCCAGAAGCGAAGGACGGCTATGGACGTCTTTTAGCTCAAGTGAAAACCAAAAAAGGGGTTAATACGAATTTAGAGCTTGTGAAAAAAGGATATGCCCCTACGTATTTCATTTGGCCGGTTGGAGATGAAAAGGACTATCAGACGTTCCAAAAAGCTGTCAAAGAGGCGAAAGAAAAAGGGCTGGGCATTTGGAATGAAGCGGATCCGTTGCTGGAACAGCCGTTTGAATTTAGAGCACGTGAACAGAAAAAAGGACTGACACGCTACGTCGGTGATTCATCAGCGAAAACGTACGTATCGCCTGACAGCTGGAAAGAAATCGCTGTAGATAAACGCATCTTTTTTGCTTCAAAAGAAGAAGCAGAACAGGCTGGCTATCAGCCGGCAGAGGAAGCTGGGGAAGTCCCATTAACCATTTTAAGCATGAATGATTTACACGGAAAAATTGATCAACAATACGAATTGGATCTGAAAGGTGATGGCAATAAAGGAACGTACGGACGGATGGATTATGTGGCGGCTTATATGAAACAAAAACAAGCAGCAAACAAAAATACGATCACAGTCCATGCTGGAGATATGATTGGCGGCAGCTCTCCAATTTCTTCTCTTCTGCAAGATGAACCAACAGTTGAACTCATGGAGAACATTGGCTTTGATGTTGGCACGGTCGGCAACCATGAATTTGATGAAGGGGTGGACGAGCTATTACGTATCATAAATGGCGGAGATCATCCTAAAGGCACAAAGGGATATGACGGGCAGAATTTTCCGCTCGTTTGTGCAAACTGTGAATACAAGGATACAGGCAAACCACTTTTACCTGCTTATGAAATCATGGATGTCGAAGGAATCCCTGTAGCATTTATCGGTGTTGTGACAAAATCAGCCGCAGGAATGGTCATGCCAGAAGGAATTAAAGACATTCAGTTTACAGATGAAGTTAAAGCCGTAAATGAAGCCGCGCAGGAATTAAAACAAAAAGGGATCAAAGCCATTGCGGTTTTAGCTCATATGACAGCCTCGCAAAATGGAGATACCATCACTGGAGAGAGTGCGAAGCTTGCCAAAGAAGGCGATGATGAAATTGATGTCATCTTTGCAGGGCATAATCACGAAGTCGTAAACGGAGAGGTCAATGGGAAATTAATTGTTCAAGCCTTTGAATATGGGAAGGCCATTGGCGAAGTTAATGTAACACTTGACCGCAAAACGAAGGATATTGTCAAAAAGAGTGCAAATATTCAGTATGTAGACCAGTCTGGTATTGAAAAGGACAAGGAAGCAGCCAGCATCTTGACTCATTACGGGAAAGAAGTTGAGCCGATTATTAGTGAGGTAGTTGGAGAAGCTGGTGTCAAAATGGAAGGCGGCTATTCAAATGATGGAGACACACCGCTCGGTAATTTGATTGCTGATGGTATGAGATATTCTATGAAAAGTGATTTTGCCATGATGAATGGCGGCGGGATCAGGCAAAGCCTTGAAAAAGGACCGATTACGTGGGGAGATTTGTTTAATATTCAGCCTTTCGGCAACGTTTTAGTTAAACTTGAGATTAAGGGGAAAGATTTGGCTGAGATCATTGAAGCGCAAATTTCTCCTCAATTTGGACCAGATTATAGCATTTCGGGCTTTTCATATTCCTATGATCCGGTAACATATAAAGTAGTCGATTTAAAGCTGCCAGATGGTTCAGCCGTTGCGCTCGATCAAACATATACACTCACGGTGAATAACTTTATGGCAACTGCAACTGGCAGTAAATATGAACCGATAGGAAGGCTGGGGAAAAATCCTGAAACAGGTCCAGAGGATTTAGAAGCCACTGTCGCTTTTGTGAAGAGCTTTGAAGGAGCTTCCATTGTGTATCAAAAAGAGGGACGCATTCAAAAAGCAAAACAAGAAGAAAAAGCAGCAAGCTAATGACCATATCATCTAGAGAAATGTAACAGGTAAAGGAGTTTAAGCATGAAAAAGTGGCTTGCACTTACTGTGATGACAGCAGGAATTGTCTTGCTCGGCTGGGGAATTTGGCAAATCGCCTCTACGCACCTTCAAACAGCACAATCATTAGAAGATGCAAAGAAAGCGGTAGCGGACGATCAAGGGATGTCAAAGAAGCAGTTTTCTCCTGATGTGGGGAAAGCCTCTGGCATCCTGACGATTCCGAAATTAAAAGCAGACCTACCCATTGTCGAAGGGACAGATGCGGATGATCTTGCCAAAGGAGTCGGGCATTACAAAGGCAGTTATTACCCAGATCAGAAGGGACAAATCGTCCTATCTGGCCATCGTGACACGGTGTTTCGCCGAACAGGTGAACTGAATATTGGGGATCAGCTGAAAATCACTGTGCCGTATGGTGAGTTTGTTTATGAAATCACACATACGAAAATCGTGGATCAGCATGATACATCCATTATTACTTTGCAAAATAAAAAGGAAGAGCTGGTGTTAACGACATGCTATCCATTTCATTTTGTCGGCAATGCACCAGAGCGGTACATTATTTATGCAAAAAGAGCATCTGTCTAAAGAAAAAGAGCCTGCATTTGATCAGCAGGCTCTTTTTTTAATGGATGATCTCGTCCATAAACTGGGACATATCTAGAGGAAGCGGTGCTTCTATGCTCAGGTGCTCACCTGTAAAAGGATGTGTCATGTCTACTTGTTTGGCGTGGAGAGCGCATCTGTTGATATGATGACGAGCTCCGCCATAAAGTGTATCTCCGGCTAAAGGGTGCCCAAGACTGCTAAGATGGACTCGAATTTGATGTGTTCTTCCGGTCTCAAGTTGCAGCTTGACGGCTGTCATTTGCAGACGTTTATTGCTGTCCATGACCTGAAAGTGAGTGACAGCACTTTGACCAGTAGGAGAGATTCTTCGTCTGACGGCATGATGCTTGTCACGGCCAATCGCTGCATCAATAGTGCCTTTCTTTTTCTTGAAAAGTCCTTCTGCGATGGCGATGTAGGTTCGGCTGATCGTTTTTTTAGAAAGCATTTGATCAAGCACAGCATGAGCTAACCTGTGTTTAGCAAAAATGACCGTGCCGCTTGTGTCTTGATCGAGTCTGTGAATATGTCTCACTCGCTTTTCCTCACCATTTGCTTGAAAATGAAAGGCCACAAGGTTAGCCAGTGTGCCCGTTTGTTCCTTTTCATTCGGGTGCGTCGGTCGTCCAGCGGGTTTTTGCACAATCAATAAGTGCTCGTCCTCAAAGAGCACCTCTAATTCACCATATTCTGGCGTCACATCACTTTCTTCCGTTTCAAATAAATCGATCAGTATGTGATCACCTGTACTGACTTTTGCCGCGTGATGGGCAGGCTTTTGATTTAAACGTACTTTTTGATGCTCCATCCAAAAATGGATAATCGGTTTTGAGGCCGACACAGCTGTTTTTAAAAACTGACTCAGTGAAGAATCTTGATGCTGCTCACCTACTTTTAGCGAGAGCGTGTGTCCTTGAATGTTCATGATATCCGTTCCTCTCTTTGGGTATATATAGGAAACACTTACCTTGGCGAACGCCTTTTTTTCTGTGCTATTCTGAATGGAGAAATAACGACAGAGAGGTAGATGTCACGTGAGAATAATGAAAGCTGCAACAGACCTGCAAGAGCAGGCAATTGAAGAAATATCAAAGGATGTTGAAGATCTTCTATCCCATGCTGTCGGTGAAGACCCAGCTGCGCGTCAAAAAGAACGCCCGCTAACCTTTGTTGAAGGGGTTTATAACGGAACGATGGACGATGCTTTTCGTATTTTATCGGGACTTCAACTATTACATACCATTATTGTAAAACCTAAACGCCATATTACAAAGTGTGATCGTGAGCTATTCGAGCGAAACCGTGAGCAGGTCAATGCATGCGGCTTTTCTTTTCCGTTTGATTTAGACGATTTTGCCAGCCGACGCCTTCAAAATGCGTAAAAGTTGGTGTGAACTTCCTTGTTAACTTACAAGGCTGCCGCACATACTATTTTTAAGGGAACGGAGAAACCTTTAGATCTGTAATACCAAACCCGCTCTTTTTCAACATTGCCTATTTCTCCACGAATCGGAGCGCTTGGACCTCTTGCAGAATGAACCGAACACGGGTAGGAGCCTGACAAAATGGTACAGGCTCCTTTTATACATAATTATTTTAGCAGACATTCATCTTTGAAAGTCAATTTTATTCACGATATGATAGCAGTGAGTATCATATTAAAGACTTTCGTAAAAAAAGGAGTGGCCTCGTTGGTAAAGGCGATTATATTTGATTTTGACGGATTAATTTTAGATACAGAAACACATGAATATGAAGTTTTACAAGAAATGTTTGCGGAGCATGAGTCAGAGCTGCCTCTTTCCGTATGGGGCAACGTCATCGGGACGCAGGCAGGCTTTAAGCCGTTTGAATACTTGGAAAAGCAGCTAGGAAAGACGCTCGATCATGGGGCACTCACAGCGGACCGGCGTTCTCGTTTTCAAAAGAGAATGAAGGATGAATCAGCACGACCTGGCGTAGAAGCTTATTTACAGGCAGCAAAAGAGCTTGGAATCAAGATTGGACTTGCTTCCAGCTCAGACTATAAATGGGTGTCTGATCACCTGAAGCAAATTGGTCTTTTTGATTACTTTGAATGTATCCGCACGTCAGATGATGTGGAAGAAGTCAAACCTCATCCAGAGCTTTATTTGCAAACCGCAAGCTGCTTAGGTGTAGAGCCAAAGGATTGTGTGGCTTTTGAGGATTCAGTGAATGGATCAGTGGCTGCCAAACGGGCAGGCATGAAATGCGTCATCGTCCCAAACAAAGTGACGAGCACGCTGCAATTTGAAGAATATGATGTCAGATTAGAATCCATGGCTGAAATCGAATTGCTCCAGCTATTCCATCAGCTTGAAAAAGAGGATCAGTAAGGGGGCAAAAACATCATGGCAGAAAAACTCGATTTAACGCGGTTTGAAAAAAGAATGGTGATCCGTAATATCCGGGAAGAAGATATTGATCGAATCATCGCCTTGCAGGAGGTATGCTTTCCGGGAATGGACCCATGGAAACGAGAGCACCTTGAAAGTCATCTTGAGCATTTCCCAGAAGGTCAGTTTTGTGCTGAATTTGAGGGAGAAATCATTGGCTCATGTTCAAGTTTATTAATTAACTTTGATGAATACGATGACCGTCATACTTGGCAGGACATCACAGATGATGGGTACATCACAAACCATAATCCAGATGGGATGAATATGTACGGAATTGAGGTTATGGTTAGTCCTGAGTACCGCCGCATGAAAATTGGCCATCGTTTATATGAAGCAAGAAAAGACTTAGCGAGAAGATTAAATTTGAAAAGTATCATTATTGGAGGACGCATCCCGAATTATCATAAATACCAAGAGGAAATGACGCCTCGTCAATATGTGGAGCAGGTCATGCTTCACCAAATTTATGATCCTGTTTTATCTTTTCAGCTGTTAAATGAATTCAGTCTCATGCGGATTAATCCGAATTATTTGCCGGATGATAAGGCATCCAGCACATATGCGACGTTAATGGAATGGAACAACGTCGATTATCGTCCGCAATCGAAAAGATATTATAAATCGGCATTCCCAGTTCGTATTTGCGTCATTCAATATGCGATGAAACAAATTCATTCCTTCGAGGAATTCATGAATCAGGTTGAGTATTATGTGGATGTCGCATCAGATGCGTCAGCTGACTTTGCCGTATTCCCAGAAATTTTTACAACGCAGCTCATGTCTTATTTAGAGGAGCGTTCCCCAAGTCTTGCAGTGCAGCGCATCACGGAATATACCGAGGACTACATTAATTTGTTCACAGAACTTTCTGTGAAGTACAACATTAATATCATTGGTGGATCCCATTTCGTTGAAGAGGAAGGGAAAATCTACAATATCGCTTATTTATTTAGACGTGATGGAACGATTGAAAAGCAATATAAGCTCCATATCACACCGAATGAAAGAAAATGGTGGGGGATTTCAGCAGGTGATCAGGTTCGGGTATTTGATACGGACTGTGGTAAAATTGCGATCCAAATTTGCTACGATATTGAATTTCCTGAGTTGGCTCGGATTGCAGCTGATAAAGGAGCAAAAATTATTTTTACTCCGTTCTGTACAGAAGACCGTCAAGGCTATTTAAGAGTGCGTTATTGTGCACAGGCTAGAGCGGTTGAAAATCAGATTTATACCGTCATCTCAGGAACTGTCGGAAACCTACCGCAAACCGAAAATATGGATGTCCAATATGCACAATCAGCGATTTTTGCTCCATCTGACTTTGAATTTGCAAGAGATGGGATTGTAGGAGAGTGTAATCCGAATATAGAAATGGTTGTCGTGGGCGATGTCGATTTAGAAATTTTAAGAAGACAGCGGCAAGATGGAACGGTACGTCAACTCAAAGACCGAAGAAGAGATGTGTACCATATTGAATATAAGAAATAATGAAAGGAAGCGCCTATCACAAGGCGCTTCTTTTTGATTACTTTTTTTTAAGAGACATAGTAGCTGGACGAGCTAAGGCATTCACTGCCACCTGTTCAAAATTCATCATAATTTATTAAAAAATATTCCAAATAAGGCAGGGGGCTTATTTTTTCTTGTGATAAAGGGATGCCGGAGCAAAATCCGAATATACTGAAAGGAGATCATGTGTTCAAAAAGGAGAGGAAAATGGGGCGACAAGCTAAACATTTGTATATCAATTTACCGGTAAAGCATGTCAAGGAATCAAAGGCTTTTTTTGAGCAGCTGGGTTTTGACTTTCAAGAGCAGCTGACGAATGATCAGGCAGCTTGTTTGGTCATTGGTGACACCATCACGGTCATGCTGTTAACCCATAAGCATTTTCAAACCATTTCAGAGAAACAATTGGTGGATGCAAGGCAGGGATCAGAGGTCATTGTCTCTATGCGAGTTGATTCACGAAAAGAGGTTGATGAGCTGGTGGAGCAGGCGATGGCAGCAGGCGGCTCACCGTTTAAGGAAAAGCAGGATCATGGGTTCATGTATGGCTGGAGCTTTCAGGATCTTGATGGTCATTTGTGGGAAGTGTTCTATTTGGATGAGGAGAGAAGCGGCCTTTCATAAGGGTGCTTCTTTTTTATTGTTTAACAGTGGTATGATAATGAGGAAGCAAAAAATAGAAATTCTTCTAGAGAAAAGTAGGTGCAGCATGGAGTTTTTACTTGTCTTACTGCCAGTGTTCGGTATCTTTCTTATCGGGTATATTGGGCAGAAGGCCATTGGTTTTGACATACATACGCTCTCATCAATGTCTTTATATTTAATGTCACCATTTCTTGCGTTTGAAACCTTCTATCAAAACAAAGTGTCGATGGACTATGTGTACCTATCTATTTTTGTCGTCGGACTTTGTCTTTCACTTGTTTTATGTGTCTTTATTTTATCTCGTATCTATGGTTATTCGAAGGAAATGTATTGTGCCATGATACTGTCGTCAGCATTTATGAACAATGGGAATTACGGCACGCCTGTTGTCCTGCTTGTCTTCGGAGCAGCTGGTTTAGATATTGCCATCGTTTTAATGGTGCTGCAGCAGCTTGTCATGAGTACGATCGGTATGTATTATGCAGCAAAGGGCGGAGAGGATGCAGGGGATGGAAAGGTCGTGCTGAAAAAAGTGCTGCGTATGCCGGTTGCATATGGGGCACTCCTCGGTCTATTATTTCAGCTGATTGATCTTTCATTACCTAAAGAGGTGATGACGGGTGTCCAGCTTGTGGGAGATGCCGCCATACCGACGATTATGCTTATTTTAGGTATGCAGCTTGCTGTCATTTCTTTTAAGCAGGTGGATTATCGCAATATATCTTATGCTGTATTGCTGAAGCTGTTTATCTCACCACTCATCGCATTTGGCTTTACACTCATTTTACCGGTAGATGATCTAGTGAAACAAATTATGATCTTAGTTGCAGCTATGCCGACAGCAGCAAATACTACGCTGATGGCAGTACAATTTCGAACGAAGCCTGAGTTTGTCTCAAGCGCGACATTTCTCAGTACCGTTTTAAGTATCGTGACTTTACCTGTTTTATTATGGATTTTATCTATGCACCCTCTGGGATAGGGGATGGGCGGCAAATAAAGGGGGACATATCAATGAATGTAGATGTTCATTTTCAAGTGAGTGATGTGTTGAAAACAAAGTATTTTGCCCATGCGAAAGTGTTAGCAGGAGAAAAGGGATTGTTTCGGCAGGTCAAATGGGTCCATGTGTTAGAAGTAGCTGCTGTAGAAGATTTGTTAAATGGGGGAGAGCTCATACTAACAACAGCTGCAGGCTTTCATGATCAATTGGATGTGTTTCAAGCATTTTTAAAACAGCTGATCGATTCTGGTGCGGCAGGCTTGTGTATTGAATTTGTACCGCTCAGATTCGATGTGCCGGAAGAACTGATTGCGTATGCAGAAGAAAGAGATTTTCCGCTGATTCTGTTTACAAAAGAAGTGAAATTCGTCAACATCACACAGCATCTCCATACGATGATGATTGAACGCCAGTATCAAATGATGGCTGATTTAGAAGCACTATCATCAAAGCTGAATGAGCTTTTGCTGACTCCCCATCCGCAGATGGATATTTTGGATCAAGTGTATCAGCACGTAAGGGGCATTCTTTTACTCATTCCTGTTCAGGGGGAGCCGATTATTTTATGTGATTCCTCTAAACAAACCGAAGAGCTGGTCATGAATTATTTACAGTTTGCTTCCTTGCCAAAAGGATACGAAGTGACCCAAAAACAAGTGCTTGCACTCAAGCAGACATTTGCAGACCTTGTGCTCATTCATCAAACGAACGCGCTCTCAGAATTCGAACTGCTCGTAATGGATAAAGGGGCAAATGCTCTTGCCCAGCAAACGCTAAGAGAACTTTATACAGAAGAATTGAAGAAGACAAAAGAGAACGAATGGCTGCAAAAATGGTTCCAAGAAGAGCATACAGAAAGAGATATATTAGAGCATCTTGAAGAAACAGAAGGATTGAAAAAACCAACCGGCTGTGTCGTGATGCTCTTTCAAAAGCATCATCAAATCGAAGAAATCGCAGGAAATCTTTATTTTCTCGTATCGTGCCGCTCCATCTTTCAGCGTGCGGGTTTCCATTTGATTCCGTATGAGCATCAAGGACAAACCTTGTTTATTTTATTGAACACGAGAAAAAAGGAGGACTGGAAAGAGCGTGCAGAGAAGGCTGCAAGCGACATTAAACAATTGTATGATCGGGAGCAGCCACGCGGAACCGTGATCAATTTTGGCATCGGTCCATATTGTGAGCAATTTCAGCATATGAGAAAAAGCTTTCAAGCAGCCAAAGAGATGCTGCATTTAAAGAAAGTGATGCCCCAGCGGGTGGAAAGCCCATTTTATCAAGATTTGCATATGCTCCGTCTCATGCCTGTCATGCAGGAAAGCGGACTGCTTGAATGTATGGTGAAAGAGTATTTGGAGCCTGTGCTTTTATATGATAAGCAAAATAGCGGAAGACTCTATCAAACGCTGAATATCTTTTTACAGACAAACGGTTCTAAAAAGGAAACTGCAAGCCAGCTCTTTATTGTCAGGCAGACCCTTTATCATAGACTAGATAAACTGCATGCATTGCTTGGCGAGGATATGATGCAGGCGCCGAAACGACAGGCGCTTGAATTTGCGATTCTTGCATATGAATTCCTGCAAGGAAATCGACGTTAACGAGATTTGTTAGATTTGCTAAGGCACCCGAGTAGAATGTCTTATCGTTCTTTTCAATCAGTTGACGATCTGTCTAATGTAATCAGCCCGGCCCCTTTTTTATAATGAAAGTAACGGTTGGTTCTCTCTTACAGGCGGCCTAGTCTCAGTTTCATATGCCTCACTTTTCATCCATATAATGAATGGAGAGGCAATGTGCTGCAGAACCGGTCTAAGCTTCTTTAGTGATGAAAACGGATACATGGGGGCGGGAAGATGAAAATACATGAACAGGCTCAAAATCTTCAGGCGAAAGATGATCAGTTGATCTGGCATCATATGAAAGGGACAAACAAGGAAAATGAAAGCATGGTTATTCACGAGGCAGAAGGCGCATGGGTGACAGATATTCATGGGAATCGCTATTTAGACGGTATGTCAGGTCTTTGGTGTGTAAATGCCGGTTATGGCAGAAAAGAGCTTGCAGAAGCGGCATATAAGCAGCTAAATACAATGCCTTACTATCCGCTGACGCAAAGCCATGTGCCAGCGATTCAATTGGCTGAAAAGCTAAATGAATGGCTTGGAGGGGACTATGTCATCTTCTTTTCTAACAGCGGTTCTGAAGCCAATGAAGCCGCATTTAAGATTGCCAAACAATATCATGCGCAAAAAGGAGAGAACGCAAGAACAAAGTTCATCTCCAGATATCGGTCGTATCACGGCAATACAGCAGCTGCCCTTGCCGCAACGGGGCAGGCGCAGCGTAAATATAAATATGAACCATTAGGTCAAGGTTTTATCCATGTCGCACCGCCTGATATGTATCGTCATCCTGAGGATCAAGAAAATTTGGCAAGTGCAGCGGCAATCGATCAAGCCATGACGTGGGAACTAAGTGAGACCATTGCTGGAGTTATTATGGAGCCGATCATTACAGGCGGCGGTATCTTGATGCCTCCAAAAGGGTATTTGAAGAAGGTCAAAGACATCTGTGAGGCTCATGGAGCGCTTCTCATTGTGGATGAAGTCATCTGCGGCTTTGGCCGTACAGGGAAGCGGTTTGGTTTTATGCATGAAGATGTAAAGCCGGACATCATCACAATGGCAAAAGGGATCACAAGCGGCTATTTACCTCTTTCTGCAACGTGCGTGAAACGAGAAATCTATGAAGCCTATGCAGGGGAAGATACGTATGACAGGCTGCGCCATGTGAATACATTTGGCGGTCACCCTGCTTCCTGTGCGGTTGCCCTTGCGAACCTAGAGATCATGGAAAACGAGAAATTAGTAGAACGGTCTGACACGCTTGGGCAAGACATGCTTGAACGTTTGCAAGAGTTAAAAGAGCATCCATTTGTCGGTGATGTCAGAGGAAAAGGCCTGCTGTTTGGAATTGAGCTTGTCCAGGATCAACAGTCCAAAAAACCAGCTGATCAACAGGTTGTCGGTCAATTGATTGCAGAATGTAAAAAACGCGGACTGATCATCGGGAAAAATGGTGATACGGTTGCCGGCTATAATAACGTGGCCCAGCTTGCACCGCCGCTAAATATAACAGACGAAGACGCCTCATTTATTATAAACACGCTTAAAGAAAGTATGGCACAGTTATAGCAGAGAGATTTCTCTGCTTTTTTCTATGGAAAAAGCACATACATAGATCCATTCAGATGCTGCTAAGTAAAATCGACATTGGATACACTAGGTGTATTGAAAAATAGAAGAGATTCTATTACTGTTAGGAGAAGACTGAACCAATACACTTTAGAAGGAGACGGCATATGAGTTTTCATGATCAACCCATTCTACCTGCTGTTCGCAATATGAAGCAATTTGAGGAATTTTTAAAAAGTCCATTTACATATGGGGTCTTACTTGATGTCCATTTAGGCCGGCTAAAGGGCATCATGAATGAGGCAAATGCCCATCATAAAAAAATGTTTGTCCATGTCGATCTCATTCACGGGATCAAACATGATGAGTATGGAACGGAATTTATTTGTCAGGAAATGAAGCCGGCAGGAATTATTTCTACTAGGTCTTCTGTCATAGTAAAAGCCAAACAAAAGAAGGTATATGCCATTCAGCGAATGTTTTTACTTGATACAAGTGCTATGGAAAAAAGCATGGAGTTCGTAGGAAAGCATCGCCCAGATTTTATTGAAGTATTGCCAGGGGTGGTACCGGATTTAATTACAGAAGTGCGCGAGCGAGCTGGGATTCCAATATTTGCAGGCGGATTTATCCGTACAAAAGAAGATGTAGAAAGAGCGCTTGAAGCAGGTGCTACAGCTGTGACAACATCGAATACAGCCCTTTGGAAAGCGTTCCAAAAGTGAAAAAGATAAAATGTGAAAATTGATTGACAACGTTTTCATTCTCTGATACTATAGCACTAAGTTAATATCATGTGATGGAGAAACGGAGATCCACAACAGCGCTTTACTAGGTGACAAATGACCCTGATGTAAAGTATGTTTGTTGTGGATCTTTTTTCTTTATCTTTTTTTAAACATTCATAGGGGATGGCAACTGAACCAGAGGAGGAATTTTCATGACACCATTTTGGGGTGAAGTCGTAGGGACAATGCTGCTTATTATTTTTGGAGGCGGTGTTTGTGCGGCAGTCAATTTAAAGAAATCGCTTGCATATCAGTCCGGCTGGATTGTAATCGCTTTCGGATGGGGATTTGCAGTAGCTATAGCAGCTTATGCAACAGGTGGAATCAGCGGAGCACATTTGAATCCAGCACTAACAATCGGGCTTGCGCTAGAAGGAAGTTTTCCTTGGGCTGATGTACCAATGTATATTGCCGGTCAAATGCTTGGCGCATTATTAGGAGCTATTATTGTCTTTTTACATTACTTACCGCACTGGAAAGCAACAGACGATCCAGGTGCAAAGCTGGGTGTATTCTCAACTGGTCCTGCGATTCCGCATACTTTTGCAAACGTACTTAGTGAAGTCATCGGTACATTTGTATTGGTTCTAGGAATCTTAGCGATTGGTGCAAATAAATTCGCAGACGGAATCAATCCGCTGATTGTTGGTTTCTTAATTGTCGCAATTGGTCTTTCATTAGGCGGAACAACTGGTTATGCAATCAACCCTGCACGTGATTTAGGTCCGAGAATTGCACATGCGATTCTGCCGATTCCAGGTAAAGGTCCATCCAATTGGAAGTATGCGTGGGTGCCAGTCGTTGGTCCAATTTTAGGCGGCGCATTTGGCGGTGTTTTCTACAATGCAGCCTTTAAAGCGAACATCACTCCAGCCTTTTGGATTGTAAGCGTTATTTTAGTTGTGGTATTGTTAGGACTCTATGTCTCTACGAAAAATCAAACAAATGCTGTAAATGAAAGTATGTAAGGGGAGGAAAACACCATGGCAAAAGAAAAATATATTCTCGCTTTAGATCAAGGGACAACAAGCTCAAGAGCGATCTTATTTGATCAAGAAGGCAAAATTGCACATACAGCTCAGAAGGAATTTAATCAATATTTTCCGAACCCAGGCTGGGTAGAACATAACGCAAATGAAATTTGGAGCTCTGTTCTATCCGTCATTTCAACTGCTTTAATTGAATCAGGCATTGAAGCAGATCAAATCGCCGGTATCGGCATTACGAACCAGCGTGAGACAGCTGTTGTTTGGGATAAACATACAGGCGCACCTGTTTATAATGCAATTGTTTGGCAGTCTAGACAAACGTCAGGCATTTGTGAAGAGTTAAAAGCGCAAGGACACAATGAAACGTTTAGAAATAAAACAGGTCTTCTCATTGATGCTTATTTCTCAGGGACAAAAGTAAAATGGATTTTAGACAATGTAGAAGGTGCTCGTGAGAAAGCAGAAAATGGCGACTTGCTGTTTGGCACAATTGATACATGGCTCATTTGGAAGATGACAGGCGGTCAATCACACGTCACAGATTACTCCAACGCGTCAAGAACGTTAATGTTCAACATTTACGATCTGAAATGGGATGAAGAATTACTGGATATCCTTGGCGTACCTGCTTCTATGCTTCCGGAGGTAAAACCATCTTCACACATCTATGGTGAAACAACAGACTATCACTTCTTCGGCAGAAATATCCCGATTGCAGGAGCGGCGGGAGACCAGCAGTCTGCACTATTCGGTCAGGCTTGCTTTGAAGAAGGAATGGCGAAGAACACGTATGGTACAGGATGTTTCATGTTGATGAATACAGGGGAAAAAGCAATTAAGTCGGATCATGGTTTATTAACGACGATTGCATGGGGCATTGACGGTAAAGTTGAATATGCTTTAGAAGGAAGTATTTTCGTAGCTGGTTCAGCGATTCAGTGGCTGCGCGATGGACTGAGAATGTTTAAAGACTCAAAAGACAGCGAAGCCTATGCGGAGCGCGTTGAGTCAACAGACGGCGTATATGTCGTTCCAGCATTCGTTGGTCTAGGCACACCATACTGGGACAGTGATGTCAGAGGCGCTGTATTTGGATTAACACGCGGTACTTCTAAAGAGCACTTTGTCCGTGCAACGTTAGAATCACTTGCTTATCAAACAAAGGATGTTTTAGATGCGATGGAAAAGGATTCAAACATCTCATTAAAAACTTTGCGTGTAGATGGCGGAGCTGTAAAGAATGATTTCTTAATGGGCTTCCAAAGTGATTTGCTGGATGTACCTGTAGAGCGTCCAGAAATTAATGAAACGACGGCACTCGGTGCGGCCTATCTTGCGGGAATAGCAGTTGGCTTCTGGAACGACCGTTCAGACATTGCAAAACAATGGAACCTTGACAAGCGCTTTGACCCTAAAATGGAAGAGGACAGCCGTGACTCGTTATACAGCGGGTGGAAAAAGGCTGTAAAAGCAGCTCAAGCTTTCAAATAAACCAAAAGTATGGTATACTTCAAGTAAGTTA
Organism: Bacillus sp. DC4300-2b2; assembly: GCF_049895685.1. Taxonomy (NCBI): domain Bacteria; kingdom Bacillati; phylum Bacillota; class Bacilli; order Caryophanales; family Bacillaceae; genus Bacillus; species Bacillus sp. DC4300-2b2. Next base: position 897,577 of record NZ_JAFCSW010000002.1, on the reverse strand, counting down.
ATAGAACGGTTGGAGAACTGGAGAGACCGCAGGCACCGAAGTGTAGAAATACGCTTTGGGTGTTTGCGGTCTCTTTTTCTTTACCGTACAACATGGGAGGAACAAGAGATGACTTTTTCTAGCTTAGAAAGAGAACAAATGCTACAGGAAATGACAAAAAAACCATATGATGTGTTTATCATTGGTGGGGGTATAACAGGCGCTGGAACAGCACTTGACGCGGCTTCACGCGGAATGCGTGTCGGTCTTGCAGAAATGCAGGATTTCGCAGCAGGTACGTCTAGCCGCTCAACGAAGCTAGTGCACGGTGGACTTCGTTATTTAAAACAATTTGAAGTGAAAATGGTCGCAGAGGTCGGTAAAGAGCGTGCCATCGTATACGAAAATGGTCCTCATGTCACAACGCCAGAATGGATGCTTCTTCCGATGCATAAAGGCGGGACATTCGGGAAGTTTTCAACCTCTATTGGACTGAGAGTGTATGACTTTTTAGCTGGCGTAAAGCATAGCGAACGCAGAAGCATGCTAAGTGCGAAAGAAACACTTGAAAAAGAACCGCTTGTCAAAAAGGACGGCTTAAAAGGCGGCGGCTACTATGTTGAATACCGTACAGATGATGCACGCCTCACAATCGAAGTGATGAAAGAGGCTGTGAAATTCGGAGCAGAAGCGGTCAACTATGCGAAAGTAAAAGAATTTATTTATGATAAAGGCAAAGTGGTTGGTGTTGTCATTGAAGATGTCATGACGAAGAAAACATATGATGTGTATGCGAAGAAGATCGTCAATGCGACAGGTCCATGGGTAGATCAGCTTAGAGACAAAGATCACTCAAAAGAAGGGAAACACTTACAGCATACAAAAGGAATTCACTTAGTATTCGACCAATCGGTTTTCCCATTAAAACAAGCGATCTACTTTGATACACCTGATAAACGTATGGTCTTTGCCATTCCAAGAGAAGGCAAAACGTACGTTGGAACAACAGATACAGTGTACAAAAAACAGCTGGAGCATCCGCGTATGACAAAAGCCGATCGTGACTATGTTATCCAAGCGATTCAGTACATGTTCCCTGATCTCAATATTACAGAAAAAGATGTGGAGTCCAACTGGGCCGGTCTTCGTCCGCTCATTCATGAAGAGGGCAAAGATCCTTCAGAAATTTCTCGTAAGGATGAAGTGTGGACATCATCTTCAGGCTTAATCACTATTGCTGGTGGTAAATTAACAGGCTACCGCAAAATGGCTGAGCATATTGTTGATCTAGTACGTGATGGATTGAAGCAAGAGACTGGCAAAGATTACGGACCATGTAAAACAAAGCATATGCCAATCTCAGGCGGTCATGTAGGCGGATCTAAAAACATGGCAGCTTTTGTTCAAGCGAAAACAGCAGAAGGAGCATCTGTTGGTTTAACAGAACCGATTGCACAAAAGCTAGCTGAAAAATATGGTTCAAACGTCAGCAGTGTCTACAAACGAGTAGAGCAGCTTCAAGTGGAAGCAGACAAACGAAACATTCCAGCATATGTGCTGGCAGAGCTTGTCTATGCGATCGAAGAAGAATTAGCTGTAACACCTGTCGATTTCTTCTTAAGAAGAACAGGAAGCCTATTATTTAACATCAATTGGGCAAAAAAATACGCACAGCCTGTTGTTGATTATATGGCAGAGCGTTTTGGCTGGGATGAAGCAGCAAAACAGAAACATCAAACAGAATTAGATCAATTATTCCATGAAGCAGTCGTACCGCTTGATGCTGAATAAAAGGAAAAGCCGATCATGTATCGGCTTTTTTTATTTATTCAGTATTTTTTCCAACTGCCAATGATATAGCATGACATAAAGGGTGATTCCATATAAAATAACAGTAGATGTTATTTTATTGATGATAAGAGCTGGGGAGGACGACCATGAGTTGGAAGACGAGTTATGAGCGATGGATCAATGAGAAGCACCTGGATACTGAACTAAGGGAATGGCTGGAGACGCATCAAGATGATCATCAAGCACTTGAAGACTGTTTCTACAAAAACCTTGAGTTCGGCACTGGAGGAATGCGCGGTGAGATTGGTGCAGGCACGAACCGAATGAATGTGTATACTGTTCGTAAAGCATCAGCAGGTCTTGCTGCGTATATTGCGAAACATGGAGAGGATGCAAAAAAAAGAGGCGTCGCCATTGCATATGATTCACGTCATAAATCGCCTGAATTTGCGATGGAAGCAGCCAAAACACTTGCTTCACAAGGCATTCAAACGTACGTATTCGATGAATTGCGTCCGACACCAGAGCTCTCCTTTGCGGTTCGTGAGCTGCATGCATTTGCTGGAATCGTTGTGACAGCAAGTCATAATCCACCAGAATATAATGGCTATAAAGTCTATGGTGAAGATGGCGGGCAGCTGCCTCCATTTGAAGCAGATCAAGTCATTCAAGAAGTAGATGCAATTGAAAATGAACTGTCGATTTCAGTTGATTCTGAAGAAACGCTGAAACAGCAAGGACTGATCAAAATGATCGGAGAAGAAATCGACCATGCTTATATTGAAAAATTAAAAACCATAAGTGTGCACCCTGAGCTGGCACATGAGGTCGATGTCAAAGTCGTGTTTACTCCGCTTCATGGGACGGCCAATCACCCTGTCAGAAACGGGCTTCAGGCTCTAGGTTATCAGCATGTCACGGTTGTGCCTGAGCAGGAAAAACCAGATCCACAGTTCTCAACAGTGACCTCGCCTAACCCAGAGGAGCATGCAGCATTTGAGTACGCCATCAAGCTTGGCGAAAAACAAAATGCCGATATCCTCATTGCAACAGACCCAGATGCTGACAGGTTAGGCATTGCAGTCAGAGATCACGAAGGAGAATTTACCGTTTTAACAGGCAACCAAACAGGCGCCCTGCTGCTCCATTATTTATTGTCTGAAAAACAAAAGCTGGGTCAGTTGCCGCCTCGTCCCGTTGTGATGAAAACCATTGTCACAAGTGAGCTTGGGCGTGCTGTAGCATCAGCTTTTGGTGCCGACACGATAGATACACTTACAGGCTTTAAATTTATTGGAGAAAAAATTAAGCAGTTTGAAAAGAGCGGAGAATACACGTTTCAATTCGGTTATGAAGAGAGCTATGGCTATTTGATCGGTGACTTTGCCCGAGATAAAGATGCGGTGCAAGCGGCATTATTAGCCGTTGAAGTCGCTGCCTTCTATAAAAAACAGGGCAAGTCCTTGTACGACGCGCTTGTCGATATTTTCAAGCAGTTTGGATTTTACCGTGAAGGATTAAAGTCATTAACCTTAAAAGGAAAAGAGGGAGCAGAGCAGATTTCAGCGATCCTTCATACCTTTAGAACAAATCCGCCAGCTGTCATCGCAGGGCAGCGCATCACAGTGATCGAGGATTACCAATCAAGTCAAAGACATCTTGTGGCTGAAAAGAAAGAGGAAACCATTCATCTGCCAGCATCAAACGTGCTGAAATATTTCCTTGAGGATGGTTCGTGGTTCTGCTTAAGACCTTCCGGCACTGAGCCTAAAGTGAAATTTTATATTGCAGTCAAAGGCACATCTTTAACAGATAGTGAAGAAAAGCTAAAGCATCTGTCAGAAGAAGTGATGAAAGTCGTTTATGATATTGTGGAAGAAACAGCGAAATAACGAAAGACAAGGCCATCGTGTATGAATACATGATGGCTTTTTTCTCAGTCAAAAGGATGAGAAAAAGTCATTCTTTTGGAGAAAGAGCCACTAGGGGGCTCATGGTATAATGAGCGTAATGATAAGTGAAGGCTGTAAATGCCGGGGGTAAACAGTATGGGAGAATACCAAGAGAAGGTTGAAACATTAAAAACGTTAAAAGAAATTGCTGAAAAGCTAAATGAAGGCATGGAAATGAAAGAAACGCTCCATGAAGTGCTCCATATGCTGATGGATGTCACAGGCTTTCATTCAGCATGGATTTATTTTATAGAAAAAGACGGGTCATATGAACTGATGGCAGAGGTTTCTTTACCTGAAGCACTCGCAAAGCATCAAAAACAGCTCATGTGTCAAAATGATTGTTATTGCATCAATCGATACACAAAAGGCTCACTGCAATCAGCCACGAATATTATGAACTGCAAACGGATTGAAACGGCGATTGAACAAAAGCTTGGCGATACAGAAGGGATTACACATCATGCGACGGTGCCGCTACAAGCATGTAAGCGAACGTTCGGCTTATTAAATGTTGCGGCAAAGGGAAAAGTCACATTTACACAAGAAGAGCTGAATTTGCTTGAAAGCATTGCGCTTCAAATTGGCACAGCGATTCAGCGGATGAAGCTTGTGCAAAATGAACAGCAGCACGCCCTTTTACAAGAAAGAAACCGGCTGGCACAAGATTTACATGATTCTGTCAACCAAATGCTATTCTCTGTGAGTCTGACTGCTAAGGCTGCACGACAAATGACAAGCGATCAGAATCTAGGGGAAATGATTGATTTTATTCAGCATTTGTCACAAGACGCTCTGATTGAAATGCGGTCACTCATTTGGCAGCTGAGACCAAGAGGCCTTGAAAAAGGGTTTACGACAGCAATTGAAGAGTATGCACAGCTTTTAGGATTACGATGCACGTTATCCTTATCAGGCTGTATAGAAATGGATCATTCACACAATGAAACTTTATTTCGGGTATGTCAAGAAGCGCTGAATAACTGTCAAAAACATGCGGAAGTAGAAGAAGTCGAGGTCAAACTTGAGCAAACAAAAGACATGTTCGAGATGAAAATCATTGACCTTGGAAAAGGTTTTCAATATGACGAACAGATGAGCCTTCCTTCACTTGGGCTGAAAGGGATGTCTGACCGCATCCGAAGAGCAGGTGGTACATTTTGTATCCATTCAGAGTTAGGGAAAGGAACAACGCTTCATGTAAAAGTGCCATTTTCACAAGAAAGGAAGGGATCGTCATGAGAGTTGTCATTGCAGATGATCATCATATTGTGAGAAAAGGTCTGGTGTTTTTCTTACAGACACAGCCTGATGTGGACATCGTTGGTGAGGCGTCCAACGGGCAAGAGGCATTAGAGGTTGTTAGAAAAACTCAGCCTGACATTGTCTTAATGGATTTGTCTATGCCTGTCATGAATGGCATTGAGGCAACGAAACAAATGACGCTGGAAATGCCGGACACCCGCATTGTGATCCTAACAAGCTATGCGGACAAAGATTATGTGATTCCCGCCATTCAAGCAGGGGCGAAAGCCTATCAATTAAAGGATGTAGCACCAGAAAAGCTGCTTTCGACCATGATTGAAGTACAAAATGGCACCTATCAGTTAGATGGTCATATCACGACCTTTCTTGTGCAGCATCTGACAGAGCCAAAAGAAAAGAAATGGGCATTGATGAAAGAGCTTACCAATAGGGAGCGAGATGTTTTATTTGAGATTGCAAAAGGCAAAAGCAACAAAGAAATTGCCTCATCGCTGTTTATTTCTGAAAAGACTGTCAAAACGCACGTATCTCACGTATTATCAAAGTTAGAGCTGGCAGATCGAACCCAGGCGGCTCTGTATGCAGTGGATTATCAAAAAAATCAGCCAAAAGAGCTGCTATGACAGAAGGGGATTTAGTCGTTATGCTAAAACTTTTAAGTGCACATTCAATTTAATAAGAGCACAGATGTTGGTTATTTGATGTGCCCTTTTGCGTAAAAAGAGAAGCATGGACAGTCTAATTTCCAATAGAAAAACCAAAAAAGACTTGACGAGTGGATGCTCATCAAGTCTTTTTTTATTTTATAGGAGGTGATGAACTGGTCAATCACAGGTGAATTTAAAATGGGAGGGAATCAAAGTGGAAAAATATGAATTAGTAAGTGATTATCGCCATGATGTCAAATTAAAAGAGAGCTTTAATAAGCTTGCGATCGATACATTTGATTTGGAGTTGAGTGACTGGTATGAAAGAGGCTATTGGGATGAAAAATATATACCTTATTCCTTTGTACATAACGGGAAGGTAATCTCTAACGCTTCTGTGCTGATGAATGAAGAAAATGAAACGATGCATGTGTTCGATATCATCTCGCTTCAAACGCCAAATGTAGAAGAAGTTGTAGAAAGCATTGTGAAGGAAACAACCAAAAAGTGATCTTCTATTTCACGCCTGATACGACAATTGAAGGTTTACACGCGATTACAAAGCCAAATGACGAGGATGCATTGTTTATTTACACAAAGGAACATTGGCAAAAGACCACTTTATGTTTCCCATCACAGCGCACTGCTAAATATGTAAAAAGGGAGGGCTAAAATAAACTTCATTTTAGCCCTTTTTCTTTATGTGTACATTGGTTGTGAATAAACTTCAGAAGCAGCAGCCTCTGAAGCGTGGTCAATGTACTGCAGGAGCCCATATAAACATTTTTCAACATCTGCATCGTTCCGGTTAAATTGATACGCATGTAAGAAATGCTCAATACGTTTCGAGAGCAAATCATCTTGCGTACGTACCATAAGAATAAGTAAATTATCCCATTGCGAGCGATGCGTATAATAAAGTGCTTTATCATAATCCGCCACATTCATTAAACCTTCTCCTTTCCCTTGAGAAGTCCTCATTAGTTTGCTCGGATCATATCGACTTTTTCAGGGGAAAAGTTGGTGTCCGCATCAATCGTGTACCGGGAATTATAGGCTGAATAATTGCTTCATGTATGAAAAAGGACCGGCCAGCTAAACCTAAACAAAACATATATGAAAGTGAGATCAATAATATCATGCAGCCGAAATGGTGGATGCTTATTGCAGCAGGAATTGTTTTGCTTGGTAGTTTGATGATTCATCCTGTATCAAAAGCAGTGATGCAGCCGTTTGAAAATTGGGAAAGACTTGCGTACACAGCGTTGCAAGATGAATATAAAGGTGCCGCTTTAAACGATTATCAATACATTGGCCGTACAGAAGTGAATGATGAGCAGACAAAAGATGTGTTCCGCGTCACTGTAAAGGAAGGCTCAACTCACTTTGCCGCACATGCTGAAATTTATTTTCATCCGGTGACCGGTCATTTGATTAGTATTAACGTGTTTCGACTATAAAGAAGCACCTTTTTTTGTAAAAGGTGCTCGAGGCGTTCTGACAAAACCTCAATAACTGCCCTTACTAGCACGCTCAAAAAAAGACAAAGGGCCAAAATTAAGATCATTTTAGCCCTTTGTCCAACAATTTATTTCGAGATGGATTTACTTCATGCTTCCTTGAAGATAAGCGCGAATATCCACACCAAGTGAATCCGCTAATCGCTGGCCGTAATCTTCATCGGCACGATAGAAGTTGCAGATTGCAAGTAATTTTGTTTTGTCATTTACATCTTTCAAATCAGCTGTTAGGTTTTTAATCAATGCTTGTTTCTCTTCCTCAGAGTAGCTTCGATATCTTTCCCCAGCTTGTTTGAAATCGTTCGGTTTTTCAATTTTTTGTCTCACCATACGGTCACCGTGGAGAACTGGCTCACTTTCTTTGTAGTGAGGGTTTTCCTTTGGCTGATCGTCATAACGGTTTGGTTCATAGTTAATATGACCGCTTGGGCGGGTCGTTGTCATAAAGCCATCCTGCTGGTTATTGTGTACAGGTGCATAAGGGCAGTTAACCGGAATACGCATGTAGTTCGCACCAAGACGGTGACGCTGCGTATCAGGATATGAGAACAGACGACCTTGAAGCAGTTTATCTTCAGATGCCTCAATTCCTGGAACAAATGCACTTGGCGTGAAAGCAGACTGTTCTGTTTCAGCAAAGAAGTTTTCAGGATTACGGTTGAGTGTCATGCGTCCTACTTTTTGAAGCGGATAATCTTCCTCGCTCCACGTTTTTGTTGGATCACATGGGTCATAATCAAGTTCATCATAATCGCTAAGCGGCATAAGCTGAACATATAAGTCCCATGCTGGGAAGTTGCCTTTTTCAATGCGGTCATATAAATCTCTTGTCGCATGCTGGAAATCGTTCGCTTGAATTTCTGCTGCTTCTTCCATAGATAAGTTGCGAATACCTTCAGAAGGTCTCCAATGATATTTCACATATTTTGCTTCACCGTATTTGTTCACCCATCTAAATGTATGCACACCAGAACCGCGCATTTCAGCGTAGCTTGCAGGAATTCCTTCGTCAGAGAAGAGCCATGTGAGCATATGAGTGGATTCAGGTGTTAAGGTCATAAAATCCCAATAACGGTCAGGATCTTGAATATTGGTTACAGGATCTGGCTTGAGAGAGTGAACCATATCAGGGAATTTCAATGCATCACGAATAAAGAAGATCGGCAAGTTGTTACCAACGAGATCATAGTTGCCTTCTTCTGTATAAAATTTGACAGCAAAGCCGCGCGGGTCACGTAAGGTTTCAGGTGAACCTTTCGGATGAATAACAGTGGAGAAGCGAACGAAAACGTCTGTTTGTTTTCCTTCTTCACTTAAGAAGGCTGCTTTTGTATGTTTCTCCATGCTGTTTTCTACTTCAAACACACCGTAAGCGCCGGCGCCTCTAGCATGAACGACACGTTCTGGAATACGTTCACGATCAAAGTGTGCGAGTTTTTCAATCAAATGGTAATCATCAAGAAAGGTAGGTCCGCGGTGACCAGCTGTTCTTGAGTTTTGGTTATCGCCAACAGGTACGCCTTGGTTCGTTGTCAAATTTTTATGTTTTGAATTTGTCATTCTTTTCTCCTCCTGTAAACAAAAAAGTGTTTTCTAGCAATCTATATACCCTAATTATATTGAATCAAACATGATAGTCAATATTTATTTATAATAATTTTAAATAAATTATTATTACAAGAAGGTAAAGAAAAAGACGAAAGAATAAAATTCTTTCGTCTTAAAGCAGGAGCTCCCTGAGAGCATCTTTGTTTTGTGTTAAATCTTTTAGTGTGTATCGGTCAAGAACGCTTAAATAAGCAGTGAGTGCTTCATGAAGTACATGCTTTAATGAACAAATCGGGGAGATGATGCAGCCATTTTTCTTTGGATCAAAGCATTCAACCATGACTAAATCATCCTCTGTATAACGGACAACCTCTCCAATGTTAATGCTTTCTGGGCTTTTTCCAAGCCTGATCCCGCCATTTCTTCCGCGAATCGTGTCTACATACCCGCGTTTTCCAAGATGATAAATCACCTTCGTCAGATGATTTTTAGAAATGTCATAAACATCGGCAATCTGCTGAATATTTGACAGTTCATTGTTTTCTCTTGATGCTAAATAAATGAGTACTCTTAGTGAGAAATCTGTGTAATTCGTAAGTTTCATTTTGACGACCTCTAAACCTAATAGAGTTTTGTATCATCGTAACACATTTTAGACAAAAACTGTTCGAGAAAGTGTGAAATGTGACAACATTTAAAACATGTATTATAAATATTGCTTTTAGAGACTGTCTTCCATTACGATAAAGATGTATTTAAAATACTTCTTTTGAAAGAAGGAATGACGATGTTATCTACAGATCAATTGAATGCAATAAAGCAATCAGCTCCTCTACTAAAAGCCGAGGGAACCAAACTTGTCACCGTTTTTTATCAAAATATGATTCGCCAGCACCCGGAGCTGCTCAATCAATTTAATAAAACGAATCTTATGAACGGAAGTCAGCCAGAGGCACTTGCTGCGACACTATATCAAGCTGCACTGCACATTGATCGATTAGAGGAATTACTTCCTGCGGTCAAACAAATTGCCCATAAGCATGTCAGTGTCATGGTCAAAAAAGAGCAGTACCCAATTGTCGGATATCATTTGATTGAAGCGATGAAAGATGTGTTTGGTTTAAGAGAAGAAGATGACACTCTATTAGCGTGGAAAGCTGCATATGACATCATTGCGAATATTTTCATTACCATTGAAGCAGAAATGATAGATGAAAATGTGAAGCAGACAGGCGGATGGGCAGATGTGAAGCCGTTTGTGATAAAGAAAAAGAAGCAAGAATCTCCATCACTTATCTCCTTTTATTTAGTACCAGAAGATGAATCAGAGCTGCCAATGTATAAAGCAGGGCAATACATTACGGTTCAGACAGATATGCCAGGAGAAGCCTATATGTGCAGCAGACAATACAGCTTATCAGACGAACATCATCCATCTTATTACCGTATTACAGTGAAGCGTGATGGTCATGTGTCCACATTTTTGCATGATGAAATGGAAGAAGGGGACGTTCTTCAAGTGAGTATGCCGCAGGGAATGTTCTGCTTGCAAGATGACATAAATGAGCCTGTTTATTTCATCAGTGCTGGATCTGGTGTCACACCAATGATTGGTTTAGTGAAAACTGCGGCACAAAACAGCCAGACATTTACGATGATTCATGCTGATCGATTAGAGGATGTCATCGCTTTTGAAAATGAGTTTGAACGCGTTTTAGCTTCAGCTGCCTATGGGCGCATCATTCTATGTAATGAACAATTTACGCAGTCTGGAAAGGGAGAGCTTGTTGAGAAAGCGGCTTCCCGCATTGATCGTCCATTTCTTCAATCGGTGATCGGAGAAGGGAAAGGCCAATTTTATCTATGCGGTTCCCCGGTGTTTACACAGGAGATCATTCATATTCTAAAAGAGCAGGGAATTCCAGCAGACCATATTCATTTCGAAGCATTCGGCGGGCAATCCACGAAAGAAATGGAAGTCGTCTAAACGGTTGGGGGAACATCATGTTTTTTTACATACGCTCATATAGTAGGGATAAGTCCGATGAGGAGGGATGGTTTCCTTGAGCGTATCTGAAAAACGTCTTTTACAAAGAGCGATTGATGAAATTACAGAAATTGCAGAAGGATTTGGTCTAGATTTTTATCCGATGAGGTATGAAATCTGTCCCGCGGAAATTATTTATACGTTCGGTGCATATGGAATGCCAACACGATTTAGCCACTGGAGCTTTGGGAAGCAATTTCATAAAATGAAGCTTCATTATGATTTAGGGTTAAGTAAAATTTATGAGCTGGTGATCAATTCAAATCCTTGTTACGCCTTTCTACTTGATAACAATACGCTTGTTCAAAATAAATTAATTGTGGCTCATGTATTGGCACACTGTGATTTCTTCAAAAATAATTGCCGTTTCCAAAATACAAAACGAGATATGGTCGAAAGCATGTCAGCAGCGGCAGAGCGGATCAAAGAATATGAGCATATCCACGGAACGAAAGAAGTCGAATCCTTTTTAGACGCGGTATTGGCTATCCAAGAGCATATTGATCCGTCTCTTGTTCGATCAAAATTAAGCTGGAGTATGGACGATGAAGAATATGAAGATGATAAACCAAAACGTCAAACGCCTTATGATGATTTGTGGGGAATGGATGAGCCGAAGAGGCGTGAGAAAAAGAAAGCCGTCAAGCAATTTCCGCCAAAGCCGGAAAAGGATATTTTACTCTTTATTGAGGCGCATTCCCGGGAGCTAGAGCCTTGGCAGCGGGATGTTCTTACTATGCTGAGAGAAGAAATGCTCTATTTTTGGCCGCAGCTGGAAACAAAGATTATGAATGAAGGCTGGGCATCGTATTGGCACCAGCGGATTATGCGGGAGCTTGATTTGGATACAAGTGAATCGATAGAGTTTGCAAAATTAAATGCAGGTGTGGTGCAGCCATCTAAAACAGGCATCAATCCTTACTATTTAGGGCTGAAGATTTTTGAAGATATCGAAGAGCGCTATGACAACCCGTGTGAAGAATTAAAAAAAGCAGGGGTCACAGAAGGATCTGGCCGTAGCAAAATGTTTGAAGTCAGGGAAATTGAATCGGATATTTCCTTTATTCGAAACTACTTAACGAAAGACCTTGTGATGAGAGAAGACTTGTACTTGTTTCAAAAGCAGGGGAGAGATTATAAAGTCATTGATAAAGAATGGAAGGCGGTACGTGATCAGTTAGTCAGCATGAGAGTGAATGGCGGCTTTCCGTATTTGACCGTGATTGATGGCGACTATTTAAAAAATAATGAACTTTATATCAAGCATTGGTATGAAGGCATTGAACTTGATCTGAAATACTTAGAAAAAGTCCTGCCGTATTTATATCAGCTATGGGGAAGAAGTGTGCATATCGAGTCAGTTCTTGAAGGAAAAGAAGTCATGTTTTCTTATGATGGAAAAGGGGTTCATAGGAAATATCTCGCATAAAAAAAGACGAAAAAAGATGTCTCTTAGCAGACATCTTTTTTGCTCGTTTTATTGGTTTTTCAGCAGTTTGAAAATGTGTTTTGCTTGATCGGTGTTTTCCATCAGACCTTTTAGCTGCTCACTTGTTGGACCATATGCATAGAATGGAACTTCATCACCGGTATGACCTGATGTGGTCCAGCCTGTATGTGATCTCGTGTTGATCACTTCTTCAATCGCATCATCAATTTTAACAGCATCCTTTGTTTCAGCGGCCTTTTGAATGGCGGCTGTTTCCTCTTTTGTGAAATCAAGATTGATATATTGTTTCAGCGCTGACTCAACAGGCATGCCATTGACAATTTTGTTTGCGATAAAGTCAGGCGTCTTTTTTGCTGCTTTGACCGGTTTGTAATCCCAGCTGCCTGAACCGTCTGCTCCGAAGGAAAGTCCGCCAGTTGAATGATCTGCTGTCGTGATGACTAACGTGTTTTTATCTTTTTTCGCAAAACGAATCGCTTCTTCAAATGCTTTCTCAAAATCCTTCATTTCGCTCATCGCACTGACAATATCATGATCGTGTCCAGCCCAGTCAATTTGACTGCCTTCAACCATAAGGAAAAATCCTTTTTTGTTTTTAGACAGCTGTTTGATGGCTGAAGATGTCATATCTTGCAGGGAAGGAGTCGTTTTATCACGATCGATGGCTTTATCTAGACCTCCATCAGCAAAAATGCCTAACACCTTTTGATTTTTGTTTTTTTGTAAGGCGGCTTTATTGGTGACATAATCATAACCCGCTTTTTTGAATTCTTTCGTCAGATCACGATCCTTCCGGACAAAATCGACAAGTCCTCCGCCAAGCATGACATCGACTGTATGCTGTTTTCCAATTTTCTCATCGAAGAAATCATCAGCGATGGCTGCTGTGTTTTTCCTAGACACATTGTGAGTTGCATACGCAGCAGGCGTGGCATTTGTTAATTCAGATGTCACGACAAGACCCGTCGATTTTCCTTTGCGTTTGGCTTCTTCTAAAACAGTTTTTAATTTTTTGCCGTTTTTATTTACACCAATGGCATTGTTGTATGTCTTTTTACCAGTGGCCATGGCTGTACCAGCCGCTGCTGAATCGGTAATGTTACTTTTAGAGTCGTCAGGGTATGTTTTATGCATGCCAGTGAGGTAAGGGTCAAACGCTGTTTGCTTTGAAAGGTCACCGTTGTGTTTAAATGAGCGGTAAGTTGAAAGATAAGGTGTTCCCATGCCATCTCCAATCAGCACGATCACATTTTGTACATCATTTTTTGGCTTCTTTTTAGCCTCAGCTTTGTCAGCTTGTCCAAATTCAATCCCTGAAAAAATGCCAATCGATAGAACAGATGCTGCTGCCACTGCAGCGATTTTCGTTTTTGAGTTTTTCAACACACTCATTCATTTTGCCTCCTCATTGTTTATGTATCGCTCTTACGTTTACAATGGTAGAGCAGAAGTGTGGATTCCTTTTTACAGCATCGTAAAGTTCACTTTAAAATTGTAAAGGTCCACTTTACATAGAATGAACCAAAAAGAGAAATGAATGTATCATTTACCATGACAAGATACGATTATTTTGTCATGATTGTGTAATGAAAATGAAATAAAAAGAACCCTAAAAAAAAATAAATTTTGCCGAATTAATAAGCATAATGTCGTAGGAAGTCAAGACTATTTCTTCTGGTATTTGATCCTTATAATAGGGAGTAGATAAAAAATCGGATCAGATAGATACATACAGGAGGAACAAATGAAAAAACAATTGATCACAGCTGCAAGTGCAGTTCTACTTGGGACGACATTATTTGCCGGAGCTGCCTCAGCACAATCAGTAAAAGTTCAAAAAGGTGACTCTCTTTCTGTTCTAGCGAAAAGATACAAAACAAGCGTGAGCAAAATTAAATCAGACAATAAGCTGAAATCTAACGTAATTTATGTTGGACAAACCTTAAAAGTGAATGGCACTTCTTCGAAAAAAGCAGTGAAAACATCAAAAACAACAACAAAAGTAAAAACGGCTTCAGCGACTGCCACTCATAAAGTTGTCAAAGGCGATACATTATCGAAGATTGGCAAAAAATATGGGATGACTGTGAAAGAGCTGAAATCGTTAAATAAACTTAAAACAGACCTCATTAAAATCGGGCAAAAGCTAAAGGTGAAAAAGACGTCTAAAGTAAAGACGAAACCTGTAAAAGAAAAAACAGTCTCTACTTCTTCCTTAAACACGTCTAAGCTCATAGCAGATGCTAAAGCGCAGAACGGTACACCATATAGATGGGGTGGAACGACTCCGAAGGGCTTTGATTGCAGCGGATTTATGTGGTATATCATTAACAAACAAAAAAAGATTTCAAGACAAACAACTGAAGGCTTCTGGGGATCGATGAAAAGTGTATCCAAACCAAAGGTTGGAGATTTTGTCTTCTTTACAACGTATAAATCGGGTCCATCTCACATGGGTGTCTACCTTGGGAACAACAAGTTTATCCATGCTGCTTCTGACGGTGTAACGATCAGTGATATGACGTCAAGCTATTGGAAGCCAATTTATCTTGGAGCGAAAACATTTGTAAACTAATTCATTTTAATAGACTGCTATGAAGCAGTCTATTTTTTCATATATCATTTGTGCCGCATAACTGGTCTTTTATCATAGTTCGCTATCAGTCTAAAGACTTTAAAATAACATAATTGTGGGCCCGTTTTTAAAAAATGGGTCTTATTTTTGTTGCATAATAAGTATACTAAAAAAATATAATCTTCTATGTTGTATAATAAATAGAGAAAGACAAGCTATCAATTGAATAAGGAACGGAGAAAATCTAACCCACTTATTGACAAACATTTCGTTGATATATAAGAATTTCCACTCTATTTTTTAAAAAGTGTTTTCATTTTTTAATTTTCGTATATAATAATTTTACGCCACCAATTTATTGTGCTAAACTTAATCTAAATATTCAGAAAATAATGTTAATTATATGATTGTGGCGTCTTTAGACTGATACTAAGTTTTGGGAGTGATGGTATGAGCAATTCGTTGTTTAGAAAAAAGAGCATTTCAGAGCTCATTGCGGCAACACAAGGGGAAAAAGCGTTAAAAAAGGAATTGGGTTCATTTGATTTAACCATGCTTGGCATTGGAGCCATAATTGGGACAGGGATATTTGTTCTGACAGGTACAGGAGCCGTCACTGCGGGGCCAGGACTTGTTCTATCATTTGTCATCGCAGGTCTTGCTTGTTTGTTTGCAGCACTGTCATATGCGGAATTTGCTTCCACAGTGCCTGTATCAGGATCTGTATATACATTTACGTATGCATCAATGGGAGAATTTCTAGCGTTTATCATTGGCTGGGATTTAATATTAGAATATATGCTGGCCGCTAGTGCCGTTTCAGCGGGCTGGTCAGGCTATTTTGTGTCATTTTTAAATGGGATAGGGATTCATATACCAGTTGAATTAACAGCAGCACCAGGTGGTTTAAAGGGGCAAGTGACATATTTTAATCTTCCTGCATTTATTATTTTAATGGTCATCACCTTCCTGCTGTACTTTGGTATTAAAGAATCAAAACGAGTAAATAACATCATGGTTATTATGAAAATCGCTGTGATTCTGCTCTTTATTTTAGTCGCTGTAAAATATGTAAAACCTGAAAATTGGACACCATTCGTTCCATTTGGGACATCAGGGGTCTTAAGTGCAGCAGCCCTAGTATTCTTTGCATTTATCGGGTTTGATGCAGTAGCTTCCGCGGCAGAGGAGACAAAAAATCCATCACGCAACCTGCCTAGAGGGATTATTACTTCCTTATTGATTTGTACGCTGCTTTATGTTGTCGTTAGTGCAATTATGACGGGCATCGTTCCTTTCATGAATTTTGAAGGAGTATCACATCCAGTGTCTCTCGTTTTACAAGTAGCCGGACAAAACTGGGTGGCTGGTATTGTCGATGTCGGAGCGATTCTAGGGATGACAACCGTGATGCTTGTCATGCTGTACGGCCAGACACGCGTGATGTTTGCTATGTCTCGTGATGGCTTGGTGCCGAAGGTTCTATCAAAGGTTCATCCAAAGCATAAAACACCTTACATCAATACACTGTTTTTCGGTACATTGTCAGCATTAATGGGGGGGTTTATTCCACTTGATGAGCTGGCAAGCCTAGTGAACATCGGGACACTTTCAGCATTCATTTTGATTTCAGTGGCGGTCATTGTGATGAGAAAAACGCAGCCGGACTTACCGAGAGCATTCAGATGCCCAGCAGTTCCGCTTATTCCGATCTTGGCTATTCTATCTTGCGGATTGCTTATTTATAAGCTTGGTGCAATTACCTTTGTTCGTTTCTTAATCTGGCTTGCCATTGGGCTGATTGTGTATTTCTTATATTCAAGAAAGCACTCAGAATTGAATAAAAAATAAATTAAAAAAGCCCGTGCTACTTGGTGCAGTCAAGTAACACGGGCTTTTGCTTTTGAGTACTGATTAAAAACCTAACTGAAGATCGACATCGATTGATACGATCGCATAGACACAAACAATGACAAAGATGTTCAGTACGACACCGAGGAAACCTGGACCCGTACGGCCTTTTTTAATGAACAGTTCAATAATGCCAAATGGAACTGCGGCCATTGCAAAAGGAAGCATTTGAAAAGAATAAAATGTCACGTTGCTGATAATGGCGAGGTTTAGCATGAGCAGAGATAATATCGCTGTGCCGACAGAAATCCAGCCAAATACATTATGCTCTTTAAAGATTCTTACCAATTCCATAATTCCACCTCGCTCACTTTTGCCGTTTTAATGCGTTTTGTCTTCACAAATTTCTCAATTTCTTTAGAAGGTCCAGTGACCACAGAGCCATAAACCGTGACGCCATTTTGATCGATATAGCGTATACGATTAGACAGATCAAGATCAGGTCTGCCAGAGATCGTTGTTGCCCAGGTCGGGTGCTGATTGACATAAGCAAGGGCATCTTTGAATTGATCTACCTCAGTTTTGGATGTGTGCTGAAGCTCTTTTAAAAATTCAGAGTCTTTCCCAGGAAAGCCGATTGGCCGCTGATTTCCACTTAATGAATCCTCTGTTTTAATCGCATTCCACAGCACTTTCATATCGTATTTTTTAGCAAAGGAATAAACATCCTTTGGTGTGTAAGCTTTGTCATAGGATACATACACTTCACTTACTGTTCCTTCAGGAAGCTTGTCTAACGTAGTGAGTGTTTGTTTTTTTGAGGCATCTGCCTGCGCCGAAGGATGAGTAAAGAAACCTTCCGTTTCGCGTGCGCTGTCACCATAATAAGAGATAGTAGGCTGCTTTAATTTATCGAAAAACATCTCGATTTGTTCACTGCCAATGGCTTCTGTTTTATTGCCAATTTGTTTTTGCAGCTTCAATTCGGTGTTCATTCCAAAAAGTTTGACCTGACCTTTTAAATCCTTCATATCTATAGCCACGTTTGGTTTGGTCAAAGCGACGGTGACAGCGGCTGTTTCCATGAAGTGATTGCCTTTGCTCTCGGCTCCGCCAACGCCGTAGTATAGATAACTTCCTAATGTACAAAGCGGTAAAATAATGAGTGTCGATATGACAGCAAGTACGGAAATACGTAAATATGACTTTCTTTTTCCGTATTGTAAAATGGCTTTTTGCTTCTCAGGGCTGATGGAAAAATCTGTCCAATCCGAGTCGTTCAGTTCCTGGCTTAAGCGTTTTTCGTTTTCTTCAAGCTCTTCCTCAAACGCTATCATTTCTTCCTCATTCATCTCACCATTATTATATTTTTCCCATCGCTTGTTAAACTCTTCATTCATCATTAACACCTCTGTTGTAAAGTGCTTTTAGGCGCTGCCTTGCACGAAATAAAACACTTTTAAAATTTGCTTCAGTAATATTCATGACCTTGGATGCTTCCTTGTAATTTAGTTCTTTTAAATAATACAATGTCAACGCTTCCTTGTAGTTATCTGGAAGCTGCTCCAAATACATGGTGAGGACTTCCTTTATTTCAACCTGTTCAGCAGGGCTTTGTACAGACGTTTGTAAAAGACCGCCAATGAGGTCATCCGATATGGTCACTTCTTTTTTATGTTTCCTGACATAATCAATAAAAGCATTTCGTGCCACCTGAAATAACCAAGGTTTCACTTTGCTATGGTCGTAGGAATGAATATGTATATACGCACGCATAAAGGTTTCCTGCAATAAGTCCTCTGCCAAATGTTTGTCTTTTGTCATGGAGAGCAGAAACCTGTAAACATCGTTCATATACATTTGATAAATTTCATCGATCGTCACTGATTTTTCTCCCCTCTATGTTATACACGCATAAGAAAGGCATAAAGTTGCACGAAACTTCTCATTACCGTACATTACTCATTTCTTTCGCCGAATCAAAATCATTTCTCCTTATCATAGCGAAATTTGCATCATTTATAAAGTATTTTCAATAGAACAAATCAGGAAAAAACATCGAAAAACGACAAAATTGGACACAATTCCTATTCTATTCTCCCCTAAAACTATGTGCTTGAATACAGTCAGAACGTTCATTTTAAACGAAAAAGACAGGGAGGATTGGGCTGCTCATAAATTTTTAGTACCAGGTAATAAAAAATTTGTTATAATAGAGACAAATCCTTCATTCTTCAAACAAAGGAAGTGCACTATGTATAAATTTTCAGGCTATACCGTCAAATTAATATTTGGTCTCCGAGGTGGAATCAAAGTATATCAAAAAGAGAATCTGCCAACTGATCGGGGGTTTGTCATTGCTTGTACACATGAGGGTTTTGTTGATGTTCTTGCATTAGGCGCAGGAATTCTTCCGTTTGAGATCCATTACATGGCGAAAAAAGAATTGTTTGCGAATAAATGGATCGGTGGATTTTTAAAAAAGATTCATGCCTTTCCAGTTGATCGAGAGAACCCTGGGCCAAGCAGTATTAAAACGCCCATTAAATTATTAAAAGAGGGAAAGATCGTTGGGATTTTTCCAAGCGGAACACGTACAACAGAGGATGTTCCTTTAAAAAGAGGGGCAGTGACCATTGCGCAGCTCGGTAAAGCGCCAATTGTTCCAGCCGCATATAAAGGGCCTTCAAATGCGAAAAGTCTTTTCAAAAAAGGGAAAATGCGCTTAATCATCGGTGAACCGATTGAACTGTCTGAATTTGACCATCTCCCGCCAAAAGAAAGATTAGGTGCCATGACGGAAGTATTAAACACAAGAATCAAAGAGCTAGAAGCTCAATTAATCGAAAAGTCATAAGAAAAACGACCGCTTGCTTAGGCAAGGGTCGTTTTTCTTATTAAGAAGCGCCTTCTTCAGCTGCTTCTAATAATTGTTCATTTAACTTTTTTACTTCGATGTATGCCACATGGTGTCCATCGACTTCATTAATGATAAATTCATAGCCTTGTTCACGAATGGCGTCATTTTTCTCTACTTCATATTTCTGAGTAAGGAACCAGCCACCGATTGTGTCGACCTCTTCATTATCAAGCTGTATACCTAATAGCAGGTTGACTTGATCAACAAGGACCTTGCCATCAAAGATGTAATGGTCTTCTCCAAGTTTACGCACTTCGTTGATTTCATCAATGTCGAACTCATCACGAATTTCACCAACGATTTCTTCAAGGATGTCTTCAACGGTCACAAGACCTGCTGTACCGCCATATTCATCTGATAAAATGGCCATGTGTACACGTTCACGCTGCATTTTGAGCAGTAAATCATGAACAGGAACCGTTTCAATCACATGAATAATCGGATTTACAAACTTTTCGATCGTATCGCTTGTAGAACACTCACCACTAATGCAGGCAGTGAGAACCTCTTTAATGTTTAGAACACCGATAATGTTGTCTTTGTCGCCATCTTCAATTGGATAACGTGTATATTTCTCTACCTTTGTTACCTTCAGCATTTCCTCAATGGTAATATCATGAGGAAAGCTGACAACTTCGGTACGAGGAATCATAATTTCTTTCGCCAGACGGTCATCAAATTCAAAAATTTTATTTACATATTTGAATTCAGACTGGTTAATCTCGCCGCTTTTATAGCTTTCTGATAAAATAATCCGCAATTCTTCTTCAGAGTGCGCCATATCATGCTCAGATACTTGCTGAAGACCAAACGCTTTCGTTAACAAACGAGCAGATCCATTTAATACCCAAATGAACGGGAACATCACTTTGTAGAAGATCATCAGTGGTCTAGCAAATAGAAGGGATACTTGCTCCGCCTTTTGAATGGCGAGTGTTTTTGGTGCAAGCTCTCCAACAACAACGTGTAAAAACGTCATGATACTAAACGCAATAATAAAAGTGACAATAGAACTAGCTGATTGAGGAATCGACAGCTCTACAAATAGTGGAGCAAGCATATGCGCAATTGTTTCTTCCCCTAACCAACCAATTCCAAGAGCGGTAATGGTAATACCAAGCTGACAAGCTGATAGGTACTCATCAAGGTGAGTCGTTACATGCTTGACAGCAACTGCTGTTTTATTACCTTCTGCGATTAACTGATCAATTCTTGAGCTTCTTAAGCGAATGATCGCGAACTCTGATGCAACGAAAAATGCGGTTAAAGCTATAAGTAAAGCAACTATGAGTAAATTAACTATGTCCAATTAAGGCCTTCGTTCTGACTTTGAGAACGAAGGTAACACCTCCTGTTTAGTAAAAATTTTAACTTAACAGCAGTAAAAATGATTGGACAGCCGTCATTTTTTCAGGAGTAAGCTGCTCTTTTAGTTTTTCACGTTGTTCTGGCTGAAGCTGCTTACAACGTGCCAAAATGCGGTCCATATGCTCATTCATCCGATCGATATCAGAGGTTAAATGGACAAGTTCATCATGATCTTCCTTTTGAGAAGGGAATTGTTCATCTAATCTGGATTTGATGTCAGAAAGAGCCAATCTCTGCTGTTTGCAAAGAACGATTAATTGTAATCGTTTTAAAGCATATTCATCGTAATAACGATAATTTGAGCATGATCTAACAGGCGCAAGCAAACCTAGATTTGTATAATAATCTACAGTTCGTTTCGTCACCTGTGCAATCTGTGCTAGTTCACCAATACGATACTTTTTCTCAGCCCCATCTGAACATCTCCTCCTAACCGTCACGTTATAGTTTATGAAAATAGTTTAATATAATTCTAGTCTGAAACACAAGTTAATTGTTCATATTCCTGCCAATAAGAAGAAACAGAGGAGGATTTCCCTCAATTTAGTCAGTCATGTCAAAAACAGCATGATGATACAGGAATTTTCAGATTATTTATGGTAAGATAAAATGAATACCGTTTCATATATATGTAGAGAGGCGGAATTTTACGTGAACCGGAGGTGGTTAAGTGGGGCCCTCAATGTAGTCTTATTTAATCAGTTAACCGTTTTGCAAAACATAACACATCAATCAGGAGGTGACTCCTTGTTCTTCTAAGAAAGAGCAAGGTTAAATGGACGATATTGTTAATCTGAGTATAGTCGGTGTTTTGATTGCTTTAACAGCTTTCTTTGTTGCATCTGAATTTGCCATAGTAAAGGTGAGAAGTTCAAGAATTAATCAGCTTGTTGCCGAAGGGTCCAAAAAGGCCATCATGGCGAAAAAGGTGACATCAAGGCTAGATGAATATTTGTCAGCCTGTCAGCTCGGTATTACAGTGACATCCCTTGGTTTAGGGTGGATTGGTAAGCCGGCTGTGAAAGAACTTTTGGTTCGAGGTTTTGGTTTGACAAACATTCCTGATTCAGCAATCAGCCTGATCTCAGCAACACTTGCGTTCTCTATTATTACCTTTTTGCATGTAGTTGTAGGTGAGCTTGCGCCAAAAACGCTTGCCATTCAAAAGGCAGAAAAAATGACGCTATGGCTGTCAGGCCCACTGCATGCATTTTATATCCTTATGTTCCCGTTCATTTATGTGTTAAACGGGTCAGCCCGTTTGTTAACTAAAATGATGGGCATCGATATGGGGTCTGAAAAAGAACATTCCCATTCTGAAGAGGAATTGAAGATTTTATTATCTGAGAGTTTAAAAAATGGGGAAATCAACCCATCAGAATATAATTATATGAACAAGATTTTCGATTTCGATAATCGAATTGCCAGAGAGATCATGATACCGCGGAGAGAAATTTGTGCGATTCCAGAAGATATGCCGTTAGATGATATCCTCGCCATCATGACGCAGGAAAAGTATACTCGTTTTCCTGTGTTTTCAGGAGATAAAGACCATGTTATCGGCATGCTGAACAAAAAGCAGCTCTTTGCAGATCTTGTATATCAAGGAGAAAAAGATCAACTGAAAATTCAAGATTATATATATCCAGTGATTGAGGTCATCGACACGATTCCTATTCAAGAGCTTCTCGTCAAGATGCAGCGTGATCGAATGCATATGGCGATCTTAACTGACGAATATGGTGGAACGTCTGGACTTGTCACAACGGAAGATATTTTAGAAGAGATTGTCGGTGATATTCGAGATGAATTCGATGAAGATGAGCAGCCAGTTATTCAAAAAAGAGCCGACCATCATTATGTTTTAGATGGCAAAGTGAGATTAGATGAAATTCAAGATTTGATCGAGATTTCATATTATGATGAGGAAATTGATACAATCGGCGGGCTTATCTTAAAAGAGAATATTGATATCAGAGAAGGACAATCCGTCTATCTTGATGATATTCGAATGAAAGTGCTGGAAATGGATGGACGTTACGTTAAAAAGATTGATTTGAAAAAAGGCATCACATCGGCAGAAAAAGGCAGTGCACGCACTGGGCTTGATATAAAGGAGCCGCTGCTAGTAAACGAAATGACCTTGAGCGAAAAATAAGCTCAAGGTTTTTTAGGTATTTAGTCTCTTTTAAACGAATGTGTGTTCGGTATATAATGAGAACAAACGTTCGATAAAGGGGGATGGACATGCTTTGGTATGAAACAGCAAGTATCACGGAGAAAAAAACATCAATGAAACGAATTGAGTTTCATTTAAAGAATTTCAAAAATTATCAAGCAGCGATCTTAAATATCGAAAGGCAGCTTGAAAAAAGAAGCCCGCATCATCTCGACCACATGACACGGAAAAAGTTAGAAGAGCAAAAAAGTCAGTATGAACTCATCGTTGCTTGTATTGAAACGGCATTAAAAGAGTTGGATGAAATAGAGCAGCAGCTCATCGATTACAAATATTTTCGAGATTGGCGGATGGCAAAATGTGCAATGGAAATCGGCTATAGTGAAAAAACACTCTTTTTGATGAAGCGCCAGCTCATGGATCAGCTGCTCATCAGCTTAGCCGCCATCACCAATATTTAAAAAGATGCTGTCCTATTTGATAAAACGCAGCAAAGAGGCATAAAGACCCGATGATTGTAACCAATAAGTAGACAGCAAGCTGTCCAATTTGCCGCTCATGTAGCATGGACGCAGCCTCTACACTAAATGTAGAGAATGTTGTAAAACCACCGAAAAAACCAGTCCCAATGATCATAAGCACCGGATCATTGTCAGTCACTGCACCTGTCAGTAAACCTAAACCGGCTGCGCCGAGTAAGTTGATGAGAATAATACTATACGGAAAACGAGTATGAAACTTGGTTTTCTGAATCGATTGACTGAGGAAAAAACGAAGGGCACTGCCCATCCCGCCAGCAACAGCTGTATAAAATACAATCATTTATCTGCTTCCTTTCGGCTGCTCATTTTGTTGAAAGAGGCGCTGAGCGGTAATCAGTCCACATAAGGCAGCGCCCACTCCAGCAATCACTGAGAGTAGAATATACATGACACTTGATGTAAACAGTCCATCCTGTAATAAGAGAACTGTTTCTTTAGAAAAAGTGGACATTGTCGTAAAACCACCGCAAAATCCTGTTCCGATTAAAGCAGCAAGATATTTTTTTCCCTTCCGAAACATAAAATACCCTGTTGAAAAGCCAAGAAGCAGACTGCCTGTAATGTTTTCAATCAGCGTTGCATAGGGGAATGTGTGGCTGACAACGGACTGGCTAAGTTCATATCTGCAAAGGGTACCAACCAGTCCACCGATAAATACGGCGAGATATGCTTTCATTTACATCATTTCTCCTTTAGAAAAAATGGCGGGTGATCCGTCACCACTCCATCAATGGGGTATGTTTTAATCCTGTCGGCTGTTTTTTGGTCTTTCACTGTCCATATAAAGACATCCATTCCAAATGAGTGGATGCGATCAATCCACCATCTGTTGATCATCGTTTTCTTCATATTAAGGCAATCCGCAAAGGAGCTGTACTCCGCTAATTTCCTTTTCGTCAGTTTGAAGGCAGAGGGTTTTATAATAAAAGCTGTTCGAAGAGAAGGGGCATAAGCTTTGACTCTTTGAAGGGCATAGGCATCAAAAGATTGAACCATGATGTGACGGGAATAGGCAAACCGGTTGATGATGTCGACAACTGCCTTTTCAATCCCAATCTGCCGTTTTGGATGCTTGATCTCAATCAGTATCCCGACACGCTGACTGTATCTTTCAAGGATTTCCTGTAAGGTGGGAATTCGTTCGTTGGCGTACTGAGAACCAAACCAGCTTCCTGCATCCAGTTTCTTCAGCCGATCAAGTGTATAACTTTTCACTAATCCGCTTCCGTTAGTCGTTCGATCAACGGTATCATCATGGATGACGGCTATGTGCTGATCCATTGTTAGCTGGACGTCTAACTCAATATAATCCGCACCCTGCTGAACAGCTAAATCAAATGCGGCCATTGTATTTTCTGGGGCAGCGCTTGATGACCCTCTATGCGCGATAATATACACATGCTCCAGCTCCTGACATAAGTTCTGGTCTTATCATATCAAATTTTTGCTGTTTTTCCTTCTTTACTATATGGAACGAGGGAGAGCTGTATGTAATGGAACATGGCATGTGGTGAGAAGCATCGTGTATGAAAGGTGAAAAGTTGCAGGAATATCCCAAGCTCTTATTGAGTAAATCTGAACTACATCATTTTTTCTTCGATCAATTTTGTCCAAATCGTCAGTGTTCGTCAAAATATTAGTGCTTTCGTCATGTTGACTGAAAATTCTGATGTTTTATAATGATGAAAAGGAGGCGAGATGATTGGGTAAAGGGAGAATTAGAGTGGAAGAACGTATTAAGGTCGAAACGGATGCTGAAATGTTTAAAGCGACTCTCCTTGATCAGGCTCAGAAGAAAAAGTAGTTTGCTGCCCGTCGATATGTCTCTAGCCAAAATTTCATATTTGAACATCATGCCTCGGGATTATTCCCGAGGCTTTTTATGTAGAGGTCAGACATTTAAGAGAGGACATGAACGAAGGTTATATTATAAACTAGAGAGGATTGTTTTAAAGGAGAGAGACAGACATGTTTACACAAAAATGGATGGATACATATTTTACAGTAGATATTGCGATCCAAATTGGAATTAGCCTTTGTATTTTATTGCTTTTTTTATTGCTTCGGAAAGTATTTACGAAGTATTTATTTCAACTTCTGTTTAGGCTGACAAATCGGTCTAAGACGGAGGTCATTAACCAAATCGTTGTGGCATTTGAAAAACCAGCCAGGCTGTTTTTCGTGGCACTTGGTTTATATTTTGCGTTAAGACAGGCACCATACTTTGAGCATCATATGGATGTCATCATTAAATTGTATAGATCCTCCATTATTTTGATGCTGACGTGGGGACTTTGTAATTTAACCGCAGCATCTTCCTTCTTATTTCAAAAGGTCAATTCGAAATTTGAATTAGAAATGGATGATATTTTAGCACCGTTTTTATCAAAGGTACTTCGTTTCATTATTATCGCACTAAGTATTAGTATCATTGCACAAGAATTTAATTATGATGTCAATGGACTTGTGGCAGGTCTTGGTTTAGGTGGTCTAGCCTTTGCGCTTGCCGCTCAGGATACAGTGGCTAACTTTTTTGGAGGGATTGTCATTATTACAGAGAAGCCTTTTACGATGGGCGACTTTGTGGAGACACCAAGTGTTCTTGGGACTGTTGAAGATATTACATTTCGAAGCACAAAGTTTCGAACACCTGCTGAAGCCGTTGTGACCGTTCCGAATTCTACGCTTTCTAAGGAGCCGATCACAAACTGGACGAGAATGAATAAACGTCAGATTACGTTTTCTGTTCGCGTTTCCTACAATACACCAAAGGAAAACATTGATCAGTGTATTAAGCGTCTCAAACAGATGCTTCACGAGCATGATGGTGTGCATAAGGAGACGATTATGGTGAATCTCGATGTATTGGCAGACAGCTATTTGAACTTGTTTTTCAACTTTTATACAAACACGACAGCTTGGTCTGAAAACCTTGATATTAAGCAGGACATTAACTATCGCATCATAGATATTTTCCACGAAGAAGGTGTAGAATTTGCTTTCCCTGGACAGACCATTTATATGAAACAAAAAGGCGAGAAACAGCTGGGTGAATAAAGGAGGAATGGTACGTGGATCAAAAAAAGGTGGAAGCGCTAAGAGAGAGAATATCGCAGGCTTCACATATCACAGTACTCTCAGGTGCAGGTATGAGTACAGAATCGGGTATTCCTGATTTTAGATCAACGGGTGGATTGTGGACGGAAGATACTTCTCGCATGGAGGCGATGAGCCGGTCCTACTTTTTATCAAATCCTCATCAATTTTGGCCGAAATTTAAGGAATTGTTTCAGATGAAAATGAGCGGGGAATACGAGCCAAATAGCGGGCACATCTTTTTAGCCAGCCTTGAGCAACAAGGGAAATATGTGGATATTTTCACCCAAAATATTGATGGTCTTCATAAAAAGGCGGGAAGCCAGCGCGTATATGAACTCCATGGCTCCATTCAAACAGCTACTTGTCCATCGTGCCAGGCGGTATATGATTTGCCGTATTTGTTAAAAGAAGCGGTGCCGGTCTGTCAAAGGGTTTTCTCTGACGGCAGTACGTGTGGACGTGTGCTAAAAACAGATGTTGTTCTTTTTGGAGATATGGTCAAACATTTAGACCAAGTGGAGACATCACTTCAGAAAGCGGACATGCTGCTCGTCATGGGGACTTCCCTAGAAGTAGCGCCAGCAAGATATATTCCAGAAGATGCAGCTCACGATTCTTCCATCTTCATGGTGATGATGAATTTGAGTGAAACAGAATTCGATCCGCTTTTTGATCTTGTCTTTCATGAGCGAATTGGCGATCTCGTGAAAGCTTTATAAATCATTAAAAAACCCGCATCCTAAAGGTGCGGGTTTTTCTTTATTGCTGCAGCGGCTTCATTGTTTCATCAAGAACTTCAAATGTATAGCCTTTTGCCTTTAGCTGCGTGATTAAGCTGCTTAAGTATTTTGCCGTCGCCGGCTGATCATGCATTAAGATGATTTTTGGTTCTTTTGGATATTTTGTCTCCAGCACTTGCAGTTGATTTAATACCTCTGGTACATATTTTGAGCTTTTATATTTCCAGTCAAGACTGTCAATGGTCCAGTCCCAGTACACAAAGCCTTTTTGTTTTAAACGTGCTTTTTGCTGATCGGTTAAATTTGGGGTGCTGCCATAAGGTGTTCTTACAAGATGGGTATACTCACCTGTGACAGAAGCCAAAATGCGCTGATCTTCCTTCATCTCGTTAACAGGAGAATCACTTTTTTGATAAAAGCGTTTCACATCATGGGTAATACCATGAAGCCCTAATTGATGACCTTCTTGATGGAGTCTTTTCACAGCTGCCGGGTGTTCTTTAATCTGCGGCCCGAGCATAAAGAATGTAGCCTTCACTTGATGCGCTTTTAGCACATCTAACAGCTGATTTGAAGTCGCTGATGGCCCATCATCAAAGGTTAAAAAGATTGTTTGATCCGTTATATGTTTATTTGAATCGATCTTAAAATGTGCATCTAATGTTTTCCTAGAAGCATCTTTTGCTTTCATACTAGTGCTTGTGTCCCTAAATTGACTGCTCGCAGACAATTTCGCCGGCTGATCTGCTGCCTGCATATTGGTTTTGGACATATCCCAAATAAAAAAGAGGATCAGTGTCAGGATGACAAAACCAATCGCTTTTGAGAGCAGCATTGTGTTTGAAGGTGTCTGTTTTTTTTTAACCCGTTGCATTACAATCGCTCCAATAAATCAAAAATTTGTGTCGAATCATGTAGTGGATTCTGTCTTTTTCCGCTGTTTTTTGTCATGTTTATATGGTGTCAGTATACAGGAAAAAAGAGCCTATGAATATAGAAGATGCTAAAAAATTGGAATCTTTTTGGTTATGAATCTATATTTGTTACAATAGAAAGTTATCCATTTCATATGATGTGAAATAATTCTGAATAATCATTGAAACGTACTCATTTATCCGCTAAGATAGCATCAGATTCAACCATTATTGTAAAGCGAAGGGGAGATTCCATATGAAAGTATTGTACAATGGAGATTTCGTTGAAAAAAAGGATGCACATGTTGATATTGAGGACAGAGGCTATCAATTTGGGGACGGAGTCTATGAGGTCATCCGTGTATACGATGGTACTTTGTTTACGTTAAAGGAGCATACAGAGCGTTTGTTCAAGAGTGCAAAGGAAATTGGTATTCATCTGCAAGGTACAGTATCTGATATGGAAGAAAAGTTACAACAGCTCGTCGCTCACAATCAATTGGCAGATGGCGGTGTGTATATTCAAGTCACGCGGGGTGTCGCCCCTCGTAAACATCAATATAGTAATACTCTTACTCCTCAAATCACGGCATATACGTTCCAGGTGAAAAAGCCTGTTCAAGAGCAGGAAGCTGGTGCAAAGGCCATATTATCTGAGGATCTTCGCTGGTTAAGGTGTGATATCAAAAGCTTAAATCTTTTATATAACATCATGGAAAAGCAGAAAGCATCTGAAGCTGGTGCGTTTGAAGCAATCCTGATAAGAGACGGTTTTGTGACCGAGGGAACCTCCTCGAATGTATATGCTGTGATTGATGGCGTGATTCGTACTCACCCTGCAAACAATCTCATTTTAAACGGCATTACCCGTAGAAAGCTGCTGGAGGTATGTGAGGCAGAAGGATGTACTGTTGAAGAAAATCGAATAAGCAAAGAAGAACTGCTGCGCGCTCAGGAAATCTTCATCAGCTCGACGACGGCTGAAGTCATTCCGATTGTTGAAATAGATGGTGCGCCAGTAGGGGAAGGTGTTCCAGGCAAGCTGACAAAGCGCGTACAGGAAGGCTTCCAGCAAAAAATTAAACATGAAAGTGAAGCATCGATCTCTTCATAAATAAAAAAGGCTGTAAACATTAGTTTACAGCCTTTTGTGATGCATTTATTTCACAATAAGCACAGGTATATCTGATTTTGCTGATAACTTTTCACTCACACTGCCAAATAGCATTTTTTTCAATCTGCTTTGGTCACGTGCTCCCATGACGATGAGGTCTGCTGATATTTCCTCAGCAAATTCGATAATCGCTTCCGCTGGTTCTCCTTCTACAATTTCAATGGCAGCCTCAAACTGTTCCTCATTTAAAAGCATTCTTGCTTCCGCAACGACCTCTTCTGTATGGTCTTCAAAAATCAAGGGACTTTGCTGTTCATCATGAGGCACATACACAGGGGGTGTTTGAAGATCTGCCGTACCGCCGCCGATATAAGCTCCGCCAGTCATTGGGCGCGGTGCATCAAACACCTGTCTGCCTGTTTTGCCATCATGGGCATAGGCAACGGTCAGCTTGGCATGCAAGGTTTTGGCTAAAGCGATTGCCTTCTTTAATGCTTTCTTACTGTCTTCATGTCCATCAAATGCAACGACCATCCGATCAGCTTGAAACAATGTCCTCATTCCTTTCAAAAGGAGTCTTTACACTCATGGTATACCCGTTAATAGAAAAAGATACACATAAGGGAGATTGATTTTTGTTAGAAAATTTCATTTATTGAAAAATATTTATTGACAAAATGGTGACAGCCACTATAAGATAAAAAAAGATTCAAGAGCCAAAAGGAGGAAATGTCATGTGCAACATTGGAAGAATGAAATCAAACTGCATGAATGGGTTGATTCACGTGACAATTACACCTTCATTGGTCATTGAAAAGGAACTCGTATGTTCCAATTGATCGGATGAATCAAGGCGTATGTTGCGTATTTGTCAACATGCGCCTTTTTACATGACGAAAAGAGGCGTACCAGCCAGCTGGTGGCCTCTTTTTTTGTTGTATTCATTTCGCATTCCGAAATAAAGGGATGGAAAACAACAAGTAAATGAAGAGGAGTGAAAGCATGTGAACATGCCAAAATCAAGACAAATGACAAAAACTCAAAAAACGAAACAAGGTGACTTGCAGGAAAATTTAGAAAGCGGCTAGCTTGAAAAGGAGAGACAAACATGTTTTCAGTATTTGCGAAATTAGGCTGGTTCTTTAAACAAGAGTGGAGGCGTTATACAATCGCTATTACGCTTCTGCTCATTGTGAATGTGCTTGAAATGCTTCCGCCAAGATACCTTGGCCAGGCAGTGGATGACATTCGTTCTGGTCAATTTACAACATCCAGTATTTTGTTTTATGTGACCATTTTTTGCTTACTCGGTGTCGTCGTCTATACACTTACATATTTTTGGATGTATCAGTTATTTGGCGGCGCAAATGTCATGGAGCGTGTGATGCGCGGGAAACTGATGCGCCACTTGCTGAAGATGACACCGACCTTTTATGAAAAGAAAAAAACCGGTAACTTAATGGCATTAGGAACAAACGATTTAAATGCTGTGGCCTTAACGACAGGTTTTGGCGTTCTGACCTTGGTTGATTCCACTGCTTATATGCTGATGATCTTCTTTACGATGGGTCTGACAATTAGCTGGAAATTAACCTTAATGGCGATTCTCCCTATGCCGCTGATGGCGCTCTTGATTGCGTTTTATGGCAGCAAAATCCATGAGCGCTTTACTGTCGCTCAGGATGCATTTGGTGATATGAACGATCGTGTTCTTGAATCAGTGGCAGGCGTTCGAGTCATTCGGTCTTTTGTACAGGAGAAACAAGATGTCGAACGCTTTCGCGAAATGACAGATGATGTATTCCAAAAAAACATGCGAGTGGCGATCATTGATTCCTTGTTTGAACCGACAGTGAAATTACTTGTAGGAATCAGCTATTTAATCGGAATCGGCTACGGAGCCTATCTCGTATTCCAAAGTGATTTAACCATTGGGGAGCTTGTTGCATTTAACGTCTATCTTGGCATGATGATCTGGCCAATGTTTGCGATCGGCGAATTGATTAATATTATGCAAAGAGGAAATGCGTCGTTAGACCGGTTGAATCATACACTCAGCTACAAGCCGGACGTAACAGACGCTGCTCAGCCGAAAACGTTACAAGAGCCTGGAGATATTGAGTTTGATCATGTGACATTCAGGTATCCAACTTCACCTAAAGATAATCTCATTGATGTGTCCTTTACCGTTCGAAAAGGGCAGACGATTGGGATTACAGGCAAAACGGGAAGCGGAAAAACGACTATTGTCAAACAGCTTCTGCGCCAGTACCCGGCAGGTGATGGGCAAATCTTGCTATCAGGTGTTCCAATCCAAGACATTGAATTAGATCAGTTATTTCAATGGATCGGATACGTACCTCAGGATCATATTCTTTTCTCAAAAAGTGTGGAACAGAATATGCGATTTGGTCATCGGGATGCGAAACAAGATGAGTTAGCACAAGCAATCAAGGATGCTTACTTTGAAAAGGATTTACGCCTTCTGCCAGAGGGTCTGGAGACCATGGTTGGGGAAAAAGGTGTGGCGCTGTCAGGCGGACAAAAACAGCGAATATCCATTGCACGTGCTTTATTAATTGATCCAGACATTTTAATTCTAGATGACTCATTGTCTGCGGTAGATGCAAAAACAGAAACCGCTATTTTAGAGAATCTAAGACAAAACCGTCATGGCAAAACGACGTTTATTACGACTCATCGCCTATCAGCTGTTGAACATGCGGATCTTATTCTTGTCATGGAAGAAGGACGTATTGTCCAAAAGGGCACCCACAACGAGCTTATCCAGCAGGATGGGTGGTACAAAGAGCAATTTTTGCGTCAGCAGCTGACAAATCAGCTGGAAGGAGGGGATGAGACATGACAACAGGAAGAAGACTTCTTGCCTACGCACTCCTATATAAGAAAGTACTGTCTGTTGCCTTAATCTTTCTGATGATTGCAGTTGGTGCTGAGCTGACAGGACCTTTTATTGGGAAGAAAATGATTGATGATCATATTTTAGGTGTAGAAAAACCGTATGTCGAGGTCAATGAAAAGACAGACAAAACCGTTTATTACCAGGGAAATAACTATATACGAAGCGATCGATTAAACAATGGAATGGAATCTGGAAAGCAAATTAATGTGGTGCAAGTCGGGTTCGGTTACTATTTTGTGAATGAGCCGATTCGTTTTGATGGAAACAGAAAGATATCGGGAGATCAGCTCACCATTGAAAATGGGAACGAGCGTGAGACCTACGAGGTACAGCGTTTATCAAAAGAAGAGATTTTTGCTTTTTATCAGCCAGAAATCAGTGGTTTGGTGCAGCTTGTTCTATTTTATCTAGGGCTGCTCATCGTTGCGATTTTCTTTCAGTATGGGCAGCATTACTTGCTCCAGAGGATTGCAAATCGAATTATTCAAAAAATGAGGGTAGACGTCTTTGAGCACATCCAAACGCTGCCGATCCGATATTTTGATAATTTACCGGCTGGAAAGGTTGTCGCGAGAATCACCAATGACACGGAAACCATTCGTGACCTATATGTCACAGTCCTTGCTAATTTTGTGACGAGTGCCATTTACATGATTGGGATTTACATTGCCATGTTTTTATTAAATGTGAAGCTGGCACTCATTTGTTTGGTCGCAGTCCCGATTATTTTCCTATGGTCGATGACTTACAGAAAGTTTGCATCCGTGTACAATCACCGAATTCGTTCGATCATCAGTGAAATCAATGCCAAGCTAAATGAAGCTATTCAAGGGATGACCATTATTCAAGCGTTTCGTCATGAAAAAGCGACGAAAGAGGAATTTGATGAGCTGAACAACAATCACTTTCGTTATCAGCGAAAGATGCTACATTTAAATTCACTTCTTTCACATAACTTGGTTAACCTGCTGCGAAATTTAGCCTATGTGGCGCTCATTTGGTATTTTGGCGGTGCATCGTTAAGTGCGACAGGCATTGTGTCCATTGGTGTGCTCTATGCGTTTGTCGATTATTTAAATCGATTGTTTCAGCCGATTACAGGTATTGTGAATCAATTCTCCAGATTGGAATTAGCAAGGGTTTCATCGGAAAGGGTGTTCCGATTATTAGATGAACCAGGAACAGAAGTGGAAGAACCAGTTCAGAAGAAGCTGGAGGGACACGTTCAGTTCAAAGATGTCACCTTTGCTTATAATGAAGGAAAAAATGTCTTAAAGAACATTACGTTTGAAGCAAAGAAAGGTCAAACGGTTGCACTTGTGGGGCATACTGGTTCTGGGAAAAGCTCGATCATGAACTTGCTGCTGCGCTTTTATGACATTCAGCAAGGAGACATTCTCATAGATGGCGAAAGCATTTATGATCAGTCGCGTCAAACGCTGCGTAAACAAATGGGCATTGTGCTGCAAGACCCGTATTTATTTTCGGGAACGATTGCCTCCAATGTCAGCTTAGGAAATGAAGAGATCAAAAGAGAAACCATTGAATCCTCATTAAAGCAAGTAGGCGCAGCAGAGTTGTTGAAGCACCTGCCGCAAGGCTTTGATGAACCAGTCGTTGAAAAGGGAAGCACCCTTTCCTCAGGGGAACGTCAGTTGATTTCATTTGCACGCGCATTAGCGTACGATCCAGCGATTTTAATTTTAGATGAAGCCACCGCCAACATTGATACAGAAACAGAAGCGATCATTCAGCGGGCGCTTGATGTAGTTAAAGAAGGACGAACGACTTTTGTGATTGCTCACCGATTATCCACGATTAAGAAAGCCGATATGATCTTGGTGTTAGAAAAAGGTGAGATCGTCGAGCGTGGCAGTCATGAACAACTCATGCAGCAAGAAGGACTGTATGCGCAAATGTATGAACTGCAAAAGGGTGCTGTTGCAAACAGTTGATGAATAGTAGAAAAAAGAGCCTCTTCAAATTGAATGAGGCTCTTTTCATTTGCATGAAAAAGTCGAGGATTCTGTCCTCGACTTTTACTGATTATATTGTTTGGACAGGCTGCACCATTAATAAGCGATGCCGACGCGTTGATGTACAAACTCCTTCGAATTTAACTGCTGATATAAAAAGTGTGCGGTATCTTCAACTGAAATTTTCTTTCCATCTATAGGGAGAAAATCTTTCTCATAGCGATATGACCGTGTCACTTCTCCATCTGGTAAATAGGTTGGACAAATAATGGTCCAATCTAGATCAGTCGATTGAAGGATTTCAAACGCTTTCGCATGCTCTTTAGCCGCTCGGGAAGTGGTCCGCCTTGATTCATTTGTTTCAAAACGGAAAAGCTCCGGCTGCTGCCTTGCTTTTAAAATACCTGCTGTACCAATTGTAATAATTCTTGATGTATTTGTTTGCTTCATGGCTTGTACGATATGCTCCATTGAAACAGATAATGTATCATCACCATCTGTTGATAGACAGCTCACAACAATATCTGCTCCTTTGATTGTCTCAAGCACATCTTCTCGATTTCTTGAATTGCCGGTGACTTGAAACATACCCGCAAGCATTTCTTCTCGGTTTGTCCGAATCAATGAACGAACCATGTAACGATCATCTACTTGAACGAAACGAAGAAATGCTTGTCCTACACGTCCATGAGCACCGAAAAGAGCTATTTTCATCTGTTCGATCCCTCCACTACATACTATAAGTGAAAAGAACCCAAAATGGTACAACTTTTATGTGATGCTTTTTTTATAAAGATGAAAGGACCGAATACTATGAGCATATTCACATAATAGAGAGATCCCTACAAATTGTAAAAGTTCAAAGTTCATACCGGAAATAATGTCCATGAAGATCCGCTCCTTTCTATTACATGATATGAGCTGAAAGGAGTTTGGTGAGGGATAAAAACAAAAAAAGAAGACACCATAAGAGGTGCCTTCTATGATCCAAATATGAAATTAAGCTTTTGTTCCGCCAAGGTTTTGTTGAGCGAAAGACACAAGACGTTTTGTAATTTCTCCACCAACTGAACCGTTAGCACGAGATGTTGTTTCTGCTCCAAGGTTTACACCAAATTCAGAAGCGATTTCGTATTTCATTTGATCGATCGCTTGCTCTGCTCCAGGAACTAGTAATTGGTTTGAACTATTAGAATTTGCCATGATGTGATTCTCCTTTTTGTATATGATTTATTTTTTTGGTTGGGTTTGCTGGAATCGCACCAGCGAAATGATCAAGTCATTTGCCACTTGGCGAAACCCAATGCAGTAACTGCTTTGTACTAAGTATTATGGTTGTTTCCGAAAAAAACATACGAGAAAAGAACATGGTAAATGTTGTGTGAACATACAAAAACCATCACCCAATTATGAGTGATGGCGCTGCTTTTATATCTGTTTATTCTGCTGATCGAATGCGCAGCTCCGTATCCGAATCAAAGAAATGGGCTTTGTTCATATTAATCGCAAGAGGGATAGACTGTCCGGCCTGTACATCGGTACGAGAATCAACACGTGCAATAAACGATTGATCATCGATAGAAGAATAAAGCATCGTTTCTGCTCCCATCAATTCAGCTACTTCTACGTCAGCATTAATTTTTGTGCCTTCAGACGCCTCTATAAATACTGGTTCATCGTGAAAATCTTCTGGTCTGATGCCTAGTATGACATCCTTTCCAATATAGCCTTGACTGCGTAATACTTTCATTTTTCCTTCTGGTACACGAATATGTGTTTTTCCAACCGCGATGGCGCCGTCAGAGAGCTTTCCTGTAAAAAAGTTCATCGCTGGTGAGCCAATAAATCCACCTACAAACACATTCTCTGGGTTTTCATATACATCTTTCGGCGCTCCAACCTGCTGAATAAAACCATCTTTCATCACAACAAGGCGGGTTGCCATTGTCATGGCTTCAGTCTGATCATGTGTCACATAGATAAATGTCGTTTGCAGACGCTGATGAAGTTTAGAAATTTCAGCACGCATCTGAACACGGAGTTTTGCATCTAAATTAGAAAGCGGCTCATCCAAAAGAAAAACCTTTGCATCACGTACAATCGCTCTGCCAAGGGCGACACGCTGTCTTTGGCCGCCAGACAGTGCTTTTGGTTTTCTGTCTAAATATTGCTCAAGCCCCAATATTTTAGCGGCATTTCGAACCCGCTCATCAATCTCTGCTTTCGGAAACTTCCGAAGCTTTAATCCAAAAGCCATATTATCGTACACATTCATATGAGGGTATAATGCATAGTTTTGGAAAACCATTGCGATATCCCGGTCTTTCGGTGCTACATCATTCATCCGTTTTCCATCTAACAGAAAGTCTCCTTGTGAAATTTCTTCTAGACCTGCAATCATGCGAAGGGTTGTTGACTTTCCGCAGCCAGATGGACCAACAAACACAATAAATTCTTTATCTTCTATATGTAGATTAAAGTTGTCTACTGCTGTTACCTTGTTATCGTACACTTTATAAATTTGATTCAGCATCATTTCAGCCATTTGATGTCAGCCTCCCCAGCCCTCTTTTTTTGAAAGCGCTTTACTAGTAAATAAAGTGTATAAAATGAGGAAGAGTCTGTAAATGGACAACGTGCACAACATCCTATTTTCATTTTTGGGCAGGATGCTCATGCTTTCGTTCTTTATGAAAGATCAAGTAGAGTCATCATCAAATAAGCAGCTGATGCTTCTGGAAAATGTCGTATATCTAGCCCAGTGCGCTCAATAAATTTATCAATTCGATATTGAAGACTGTTTCTGTGAACATATAACGCCTTTGCTGCCTTGGATGCGTTTAAATTACATTGCATATAGGTCATGAGAGTGCGGTAAACATCCCGGTCAAAGACCGCTTCTTTAAAAGCATCTGATATAGCATGAGAGAGGGCGGATGTATCATAACAAATGAACGATGGCAGGCATTGATAAAATGTTGCTACCCCTGATCTAAGCTTTTCTCGCTGCATGTGGCATACAAAGAGCTGTTGTTCATTTAATAATCTTATCTGTAAATGGTCATTTGGCAAATGCAGCTGCCCTTGTATAAAGACTGAGTCTGTTAAAAAATCACTTGTAATAGCCAAAGACAAATCATTTAACTGATCTAATTGACTGTTTTCTGATGTGGCATTTGGTTGAATCAGCATAGCTGTTTTAGGGCCTGTCCATAAGAAATGAGTATGTTCGAGGCTGTTATTCACAGCCTCTTTTATTTGCTGTCTTTGTTCTTCTTGATGGATCATTTGAAAATAATAAACACGGACGGGATGTTGGATAGTTAGTGGTTTGTTTTCAAAAAGATAGCTGAACCATCTTTGTTCACCCTCGGTCTGCGCTTTTTGAAATAGATCAATTGGTGTAAGAAAAGAGTTGAGAAGAAGTGTTTCTCTTGCTGTAAGCTCCGATTTGTCTACTCCAAATATTTCGCCTTCGTCTGTTTGATACCAAAGAATTTGTTTGTCATGAGTAGGTGTGCTGATGATATGGTCTCCGTAAACAAGTTTTAATTTTTCTAACATGGCGGGGCTCCTTAAACAGTTTAATCATAGACATGGAATAGCATTAATTCGTGGATTTCTTCTTTTAAGGTTGGTTCAACTTCATGGGGCGGAAGCTGAGAGCCCCATTCAATGTCACCTGTTTTGTGGTAGATGCCTTCATAATGCGCACCATTGTGGAAAAAGGATATTTTCCAGCCTGGCAATTGTGCTTTCTTAAAAAGGGGTTTCCATTGGAAATGAGAAATCATATCATCATTGCCTCCTTGCTTTTATTGATGAAACAATAAACAAACACGACAACACGGAAACAACCTTGAACTTGATTTAATTGTATCTCATCTTATGAAAAGAGCATAGAAAAAGCATAAAATTAAGAGAACGACATGTGGCAAAAATGCAGTCAGTAGACGTTCGCGTGATCTGAAGTGGTGAGGGCCGTTTTTGAAAGGTAAGATGCGTATTCCATGATTCTTTTCCCAATCAGCCATTCTGATTTTTTCAAAGAGACATGCTGGAAAATCTCTCGGCCAGGGCGAGAATTCGCTTCGAACATCCAAATTGCACCTGTTTGATCAATGCCTAAGTCAAAACCAATTTCACCAATATGCCCGGACATTTTTTTATCTATCACCTGGCTAAGCATGATGGCAGTATGAGAAAGCTGCTGTAAAATCTGCAAACACTTCTTTTCTTCTGGAAAGACAGCATAAAGTGTTTTCACCGTTCCCCCGTGTAACTGGTGAGTCGTGATGGTATGATCTCCAGAAACCTTTGCTGCTGCTGCTGTGACTGTCCAATCACCTTCTTTATTTTTATTCGTATGAACTCTGAAATCCATCGGTTGATTGTCTATTTGAAGAAGCTCAATGCCTTGTTGTGCAATAAAATCATGAATTGCATGATCTTTTCGCAGCCTTTGAACAAACTGATCTATTGAATCATATGGAATAGCCCTGCCAAAATTTGAGCATACAGTGATTCCGTGATCTTCCTTTTTTAACCGATAAATACCGTCTCCATGACTTCCGTTCGTCGGTTTTAAGTATATAACTTGATGCAGGTGGAGAAATGTTTCAATTTTACTTAGAGCGTCCACGGGATCTAATTGTACAGAATGTGGGAGAAAGGACCATGTTTTTTCATCTGTTAATAGTTGTTCATGAATCTCCCATTTATTAAAAAAGTAAGGGTTGAACCAAGGGATATCATAGTCTTGAGTGAGTTTTCGCTTCGTTTCTTGAATGAGTGCCGACTGAGCAGCTTTTCTATTTGGAAGCCGGTCATAAATGACTGACGGAAGGGGAAGCTGTTTTTTAACCCATGAATCTTGCTGGTACAACAGTCCTTCTACAATTCCTTTTTCCCAATCAATAGAATGTGACCCAAAAAGATAGGCAAAACCAGCATGCTGTCTGAAAGAATGCAGCAGTTTGATAAAAAATTCTGATCTCGTTCCTAATGGCTGTGTGCTTTGCTCAAAACCTGCAGTGAAAATGCCCATCAACGGCCCTATAAAAAGTGTATGGTCAATGATGATCACATCAGCTTTTGATTGATAAGGAATCAGTAAATCTCTGTATAGATCTTTTGATAATAAAATTTTATTTGGATGTCGGTGATAGGAAATGTTGAAGCCATCTACTAAACGTGACCCTATAGCAAGAGAATAGATGGACTCTTTCTGTTTATAATGGTCGGGAAGATGAATTGTTTTTTCACTTGTGAGGTGTGGGGCGATGATGCAGCGATTTTTGTTCATAAGAAACCTCCTTCGGTTGAGACTTCATCGATTGCGCATGTTCAAGAATGGTATGAATCAATTGATGTTCCTTTTCAGGGTAAGCTTTTAAAAAAGCGTACCGTCCTGGCTTTGATCTGACATTTGATATGAATAGCCTGCCTTCACTTGTATGAAGTAAGTCTACTGCGAATTCAAAGAAAGGAGAGTAGGTTTTATCTATATATACTGGGATTGATGCCTGAATGGATGCAATATCATCTAAAAGGAGCTCCTTAATGTGTGGCTGTAATGTATTAAGATAGTGTTCAAAGCCTATCACAGGAGGTGATTTTTGTGTATGACTTAAAAGAATATTTTCTGCAGGTGATTTTGTGTGAATCCCCATGCGTTTCCATTGATTTTGTGAATCTTTCATAAGAGAAATCCTGATTTCATTGAATAAAAGTTCTTTTTGATCACTCGTGTTGAAAAATTGAAGGAAATACCTGCCTGCATATTTTTTGCACCAGCGCTCAATCTCTGACGCACGAGAAAATGTAATGATTTGATTGGAACTTAGCTGAACGGTGAATGTTGATTTGCCATCAAAGGAAATGAAGTAAGTATATGCTGCATGCTGCTGGGAGAGAGGCTGCATTCTGCAATAACCGCCAGCCCCGTTCTCCTTTACCATATTGATCAGGTCTGCGGACTCTTTTAATAATGAGCAGCCAGGTAAATATGGATGTAAAGAAGGGAGGAGACGGAGCTGCTCAAATAGCACCATTTTATTTGAAATGCCGGTATTCAAAAAATCTGTTTTTGGATACTTTTTTAGCCATTCCATGATGGGTTTTGCTTTTTTAGATTGTGCGTCATGTCGGTAAAGACATCGGTCGTAAATCAAGTCGGGGATTGGAAACTGTGCGTCAGCAAACCCTTGGTCATGCGTATATGTTTGGCCTTGTATCAAATTTGAAGCCGGTTTTAAATCAAGTGGAGTAAATCGAACAACCTTTAAACGATAAGAAGGGGCAGCTTTGGCGAGCTGACGTGTAAATGCCTCTTCATACTGCGCAGAAAGGGTTACAATACCTAATGTAGTCATTAAAAAACACCTTCTTTTCAACTTCTTTTTTTACCACCACAAAAACATTTTTTTATGATTTTACATAAAGCTTACGCTCCTTTATCATTACGACAGATCGCTTGATCATATGTCTCGCTGCATGCTTCATTTGCTTGGGAACTTGACAACAACTATAATACGTATAGATCAAAACAATAAACATCAGGTGTTGTTTGAAAGGTAGATGACGACTTTGAATATATTCACAACGTTTATCTTTATGATTGTTATCGGCGCAGTCATAGGAGCAGCGACAAACCATCTTGCAATTAAAATGCTTTTTCGGCCTTATAAGCCATATTACTTATTCGGAAAACAGCTTCCATTTACACCAGGGCTTATCCCTAAAAGAAGAGACGAAGTAGCCAAGCAGGTTGGTGTCATGGTTATGGAGCATTTGCTCACGCCAGAAGGTATTCAAAAACGATTTGAATCATCGGAGTCAAAGCAGGAGATCCTGCGTACAGTCCATCGATATATTGACAAAGGCGCAAATATGGAGATCACCGTATTCTCCTTGCTAGAAAAATTTG
Organism: Bacillus sp. DC4300-2b2; assembly: GCF_049895685.1. Classification (NCBI taxonomy): domain Bacteria; kingdom Bacillati; phylum Bacillota; class Bacilli; order Caryophanales; family Bacillaceae; genus Bacillus; species Bacillus sp. DC4300-2b2. The sequence continues at coordinate 856,248 of NZ_JAFCSW010000002.1, read as the reverse complement.
GCGTTACAGAGGCTGATATCAAAGCAGATGAATGGCTCCATCAGTGGTCTGACCAGAAGCTCGCTTCACTGCTTGAAACATATAACCAGCAAACTTTATCTGAATTGCTCCCGGTAGAAGTGGAAAACAAAATATCATCAAAAATTCCAGATGCAGCAGATTATATTTTAAAGAGAGGCATTCATTATTTTGAAAGTGATGAAGGCAAAGCCAGGCTTGGCAATATGATTGATGATTTCTTAAAAGAACGGGGAATGCTTGGCAGTATGGTCCAAATGTTTCTAGGGAATTCAAGCTTAATTGATCGTGTACATCCTGAAATCATCAAGTTTTTAAGAAACGCAGAAACAAAAAGATTTTTATCAGATTTGCTTGTTAAAGAATGGGACAAGGTGAAGCAATTTTCTCTTCATGAGCTTGATGAAAAATGGAATGTGAAGGAACTTATTTTTAGTGTGAAAAACCAATTGCTTTCTCATTTCTCTACAAAGCTGATATTAGACAAACCAGTTGGAACATATGTCAGTGCTGTCGCGGATGATCTTAAAACACACTTTGTGCCAGTGTTGATTGATAAGGGGATAGGAGCGGCTTCAAATGCTATAGAGGGTCTGCTTGCAAAGCTGCAATTTGAAGATATTATTCGTGAACAAATTGAACTTTTCCCGCTTGAAAAAATGGAAGAGCTTGTAGTCAGCATCTCCAATAAGGAGCTGAAGATGATTACATTTCTAGGCGGTCTTTTAGGCGGGATGATTGGTGCTATCCAGGCTGTTTTTGTGGCGCTATTCTAAGACGAGTTAGAGAAATTTTGATGAATTCATTGTATATATGTGAAACGAAAGCCATAGTTTGTTATAGTGGAGTGGTGTCCGCCGATCATATCGGTGATAACGGATAGAAAGGAGACATAACATGTCTGTAAATCTTTACGATGTTGCATATGACCTTGAAAAAGCATTACGTCATAGCGAAGAATATTCAACTTTAAGAAATCTTTATGATGAGGTAAACGCGGATGAGTCCTCTAAAAGAATGTTTGAGAACTTCCGTGACATTCAAGTAAACCTTCAACAAAAACAAATGACTGGTCAAGAGATCACACAAGAAGAAGTGGAGCAAGCTCAAAAAACAGTTGCGCTTGTTCAGCAGCATGATAAAATCTCTCAGTTGATGGAAGCAGAACAACGTGTGAGTGTTCTTATCGGTGAATTAAATAAAATTATCATGAAGCCACTTGAAGAGCTTTATGGGAATCCAGAAGAAAACTAATGGAAAGGGCGATGTCATTCGCCCTTTTTTGTTTTATCTTTTCTCTTCAATATCTTTTAAAAAAAGGTTGTCGAAGCACATAAATTCTGCGATAATACTTATATTGAAAGTGCTTTCAAAAAGGCGCTATCAAGGGACAATTGGGTGCGTTTCACTTGGGATTTATGGCAGTGAGCCAAACGAGAGAGAAGCGCTTCTGGGAGAAACGCAAAGCATCATAAGGGGATCTGATATAAGCAATGCTTTGGTGTGTGAAAGATAAGGGGATCATGGGGAGCTTCATCACTCCATTGTAACGCATCCAAACCATACATAAAAAAAAGCCTAGGGGTAGGCTTTTTTTATTTATGAATCATTCATAACCTGTGGCTCTTTCAACTGCATGTTCTAAAGCACCAAGCTAGGGCATATCCTCATCGTAAGTACAGTCATCAAGAAGGGGGATGCCTCAGTGTCAAAAAAACTACTTGCACTCAATATAGATGGGACGTTACTCCGTTCCAATGGTAAAATCCATTCCGCTACAAAAGAAGCTGTGGAATATGTAAAGAAAAAAGGGGTTTACGTGACGATTGTCACCAACCGGCATTTTCGTTCTGCTCAAAAAATTGCCAAGGCGTTGAAGATTCCAACATCAACCCTTGTGACGCATAGTGGTGCATTTATCGCCGATAAACTCGATGAGCCGCTTCATGTGAAGAAATTAACGGAAGAAAAGACATTTAATCTTGTGCAAATCCTTGAAAGCTTCGATTGTAATGTCCGCTTGCTGCATGAAAAATTCTCGATCGGCAACCGGAAAAAAACGCAGTCTCAGCTGATGAGCAAGACGCTCATTCATCCGTCTGATCCAATTTTCTATCCCGTTCAATTTGTTGAATCGTTAAGTGATATGCTGATGGATGAACCGGTCAGTACACCAGTGATTGAAGTATATTCGACAGCGGAGCTTCAGCCTGAGATTCACAGGACCATTCAACAAGCATTCCCATCTATTGATCTTATTAGGATCAGTGATGAGAAAATGAATATTGTCTGCAAAGGGGTTTCGAAAGAAGCGGGACTTTCTCTCTTAACCTCTGCACTCGGTTTTACTTTAGAAGATACGGTCGTTATTGGACATGGAACAGATGACATTCCAATGCTTGAATTGGCTGGTTTAGGCGTTGCTATGGGAAATGCCCCCAATGATGTCAAGCGCAAAGCCGATTGGGTGACGCGCTCGCACGATGAACAGGGTGTGGCTTATATGATCAAGGAATACTTTAGAATGCAGCAAAGAGAAGGATTTTTACATCAATTCGATACTAAACGATAATACAGTGAAGGCTCTGTCAATCAACAAATGACAGGGCCTTCGTCTGTTCACTTCATTGCTTTTCCTACATGAATTTTGTAAAATGAAACAAGTTTGAAGATAAAGGTGATATGATGCGAATTTTAATTAAAGGGCTGTCAGATGAACGATTTCATCGCCCGCTTGTCAATATAGCCAATTTATTTGAAGAAGATAGTGAAGTGATATTTGAAACAAGTGAATTTGATGATGGTTTGGTCATTGAATTTAGTTGTAAGGAAGAAAATGGCATGGTGGAAGCGTCTGGCCATATCGATGGGTCAGATATCACCAGTCGTTTTTCACGGGATCTCCCAAAGAACTTGAACGATAAGGAGCGCTGGAAGCAAATCAAAAACACAGTGCTGTCTGTTTATTTACACTTGCTTCAGGAGCACACGGGAATGACACAAAAGTGGGGGATTCTCACAGGAATACGTCCTACGAAATTGCTTCATAAGATGCTGAGAGAGGGCATGTCAAAGGAAGATGCACATGCGGCATTAAAGCGTGATTACTTGATTCATGATGAAAAAATCAATTTGATGCAGGAGATTGTCGACCGTCAGCTTAAAGCCATTCCAGATCTGTATGACCTTCAGCAGGAAGTGAGTATTTATATTGGCATTCCTTTCTGTCCCACAAAATGTGCTTATTGTACGTTCCCTGCTTACGCCATTAAAGGACAAGCTGGTAGAGTGGGAACGTTTTTGTTTGGTCTGCATTATGAAATGCAAAAATTGGGCGAATGGCTAAAAGAACATGGGATCAAAGTGACGACCGTTTACTTTGGCGGAGGCACGCCAACGAGCATCACAGCGGAAGAAATGGATTTGCTGTATGAAGAAATGTATCGCTCGTTCCCTGATGTGAAGCATATACGGGAAGTAACTGTCGAAGCAGGGCGTCCGGATACGATTTCCCCTGATAAGCTAGAGGTGCTAAACCGCTACAATATTGACCGGATTAGTATCAACCCGCAATCGTATGAGAAGGAAACATTAAAGGCTATTGGCCGGCATCATAGTGTGGAAGAAACGATTGAAAAGTATCATTTATCAAGACAGTACGGCATGAATAATATCAATATGGACTTAATCATTGGATTGCCGGGAGAAGGGCTCAAAGAATTCCAGCACTCCTTGCAGCAGACTGAGGAACTCAAGCCTGAATCTTTAACTGTGCATACACTTTCCTTTAAAAGAGCATCTGAAATGACGCGCAATAAGGAGAAATACCAAGTAGCAGACCGAGAAGAAATCACACGTATGATGGATGAAGCAGTCACTTGGACGAAAGCACATCATTATCACCCATATTATTTATATAGACAAAAAAATATTTTGGGGAATCTCGAAAATGTCGGGTATTCATTAGATGGACAGGAAAGCTTGTATAATATCATTATCATGGAAGAAGTACAGACGATCATTGGCATTGGATGCGGTGCAGCAAGTAAATTCATTGATCCACGATCAGGAAAAATTACGCAGTATGCCAATCCAAAAGATCCAAAATCGTATAATGACCGCTATGAACACTATACAGAAGAGAAAATTCAATTCCTTGAATCATTATTTGTTTCTCACGTTTAAACACTGCGATGACGCAGTGTTTTTTTCATTTGTAAAAGGGTATATAAGTGATAAAAAGTTAAAGCAGGTGTACATATGATAGATGTGATCGGAATTGGGATTGGGCCCGCCAATTTAGGATTGGCCGCTTTGTTAGAGGAGTATGAGGATGTCTCATGCTGTTTTTTTGAACAGGAGTCTAAGTTTGCTTGGCATCCTGGTATGCTGATCAAAGGAACGGATTTGCAAGTTTCCTTTTTAGCAGACCTTGTCACAATGGCGAATCCAAGGGGCAGGTATACATTTTTAAACTATTTACATGAATCAAATAGACTTCACCGGTTCTATACATTTGAACAGTTTGATATCCCGCGGAGAGAATTCAATGAGTATTTATCATGGGTGGCAGGAGAATTAGACAGCTGTCAGTTTGGGATGAAGGTAGAAGAAGTGACGGACTGCCAAGAAGGCTACCTTGTGAGAGTCAGACGATTAAAAGATGGTTCGCTTTCTGAATATCGTGCAAAGCATGTCGTGTTAGGCACAGGAAGCAAACCGATGATTCCAGTCGATGTGCCTGAAGCAGCATACCCATATGTGACCCATAGCAGCCGTTATTTAGATCAGCAGAAATCACTTCACGAAGCTGAGTCGGTGGCGGTGATCGGTTCAGGGCAGAGTGCAGCCGAAATTTTCTTAGACCTGCTTCAGCATCAAAAGAAAGGCCAGCAGCTTTCGTGGTTTACGCGTTCTAGTGAATTTAGAGAGCTGGAGACGGCAGAGCTTGGCCAAGAGCTTTTTACACCAAAGTATGTCGAGTATTTTCATTCGCTTCCTTATGAAGAACGTATGAACACATTGCCTAGGCTGACAGGATTAAGAAATGGCATCGATGCATCGACGCTTTCGCGCATTTATCAGGAATTGTATCATCGCTCTGTTTCAGGTGAAGAGCCATCTGTGATCATTCAGCCAATGACCGAGCTTGAAGCGATTCAAATAGGAGAGCAGCAGCCTTTGGAGCTGCACCTCAAACAGTGGCAGCTGAAGAAAGAAAAAAGCATAACTGTAGATCATGCTGTAATGGCTACAGGGTACACACCGAATATTCCTGAATGGTTTGACGCATATGAACCTTTGATTGAATGGGAAAGTGATGAGCATTTTAAAGTGACAGACGACTTCAGGCTTGTGTTTAAAGACAAACGTTCAAATCATTTCTTTACATTCACAAATCTAGATCATTCTCATGGAACGGCGGCGACCAATTTGAAACTATCGGTCTACCGCAACCAGAAAGTCATTCGAACCATGCGCGGGGTCGAGGAAGCGCCAGTCAAGCAAGAAACTGCATTTCAGCAATTTGAATAACACATAAAAAAGGGCCCAAGCATAGGGCCCTTTTTCATTAGATCGTCGTTTCTTTTTTTACTTTTTGTTTTTCAGGTTTCCATTTGAAGATTTTGTTGAGGATTTGATAGATTTTCTTAGATTCTTTCGTTACGAGCGGTCCTAAGATCGCAAGGATTAAGACATACAATGCAGCAAAGGGCTTCAAAGTAGCAGCAAGTCCGCCGGCAATGCCAAGCTCGGCAACAATGATTGAAAACTCTCCTCTCGATACGATGGTTAATCCAATATTAGAAGAGGCTTTATGAGAAAATCCAGCTCTACGTCCAGCGAACATTCCGGCAGTGAAGTTCCCAATTAAGGTAAGAATCACAGCGCCGATCGCAAGCCAGAGGGCATCACCCAATGTAAACGGATCGATACTGAGACCAAAGCTGAAAAAGAACATCGCTCCAAAGAAATCTCTAAACGGAACCACGAGATGCTCGATGCGGTCAGAGTGCTCTGTTTCTGAGAAAACAAGACCAAGTAAGAGAGCCCCAATAGCCTCTGCTACATGAATCGTTTCTGAGAAACCAGCGACAAAGAACAAAGCGGCAAATATCACAATGATGAACACTTCGTTCGAACGGATATCAAACAACTTGTTTAATAGTTTTGGCAGCTTCCGCGCAATGATAAAGAAAAGCATCATATAACCAAAAGCGATTAAAATCGATAATAAGGCACCGCCAACAGTAGTGGCATCTCCTAGGACAAGACCTGATACGACGGATAAATAAACGGCAAGAAAAATATCCTCAAACATAATAATCCCTAGAATTAACTCTGTTTCAGGATTTGCCGTCCGTTTCAAATCGACAAGGACTTTGGCCACAATGGCGCTGGATGAAATGGTGATCACCCCTGCCATAATGAGAATCTCAAGGAATCCAAACCCTGTGATAAAACCGTAGAGCAGTCCTAAGCTGAAGTTGATCAAAATATAAATAGATCCGCCGACTGCAATGGATTTACCCGATTTAATGAGCTTTCCGACAGAGAACTCAAGTCCAAGATAGAAAAGCAGGAACAGGACGCCCATTCTTCCAAAAAACGAAATAATCTCGGTGCTTTCGATAAATTTTAAATCAATGATCCCGATAGTTGGAGCATGCGGCCCAACAATCATTCCGAGGACGATGAGAAATGGGATGATAGAAAATTTAATTTTATTGGCGATTAAGCTGGCGATGGCGATAAGAATAAGCGCCGTCCCAACTTCAAAGACTAAATGATCCATTCATCACTCTCCCCCTCTAGAAAGAAAATCACGTACCAATCGCTTCAAGTGTTTTCTTTCTCCCGAAATGACCATCGTATCATTTGCTTGAATAATCGAATCGGCACCAGGGTTGAGTAATTTTTCATTTGTATGTTTAATGATCGCAATCACGGTGACTTCATAATTTTGTCTCACATCTAAATCACCGAGTGTATGTCCAACCGCTTTTGCACCTTTTTCCACCTTAAACCATTCAATGATCAAGTCGTTGAAGGCCATTTCAATGGTTTCTAGTGCCTGCGGTTTATACACCATACCGCCGATAATAGCAGCGATTTGCCGGGATTCAGCATCATCGAGTGAAATGGTAGATAGCACTTCATCTGGATCATCATCGTCAAAACGATAAATTTCCCGTCTGCCATCATCATGAATCACAATCGTCATCTTTTCTCTATTTCTCGTTTCAATTTCAAATTTCTTTCCGATCCCAGGAAGATCATTTTCTTTAATGTTCATTTTATCCCTCCGAATTTGATAGGCTGTGTTTTCGTATAGTAAATACGGATGAAATAAAATGAATCAGTAGAGGTAATTAGATTGATACATAACGGGGATCGCACACTTCATTTCCAAAAAACATAGATCAATGGATAATGCAGCTGATGGGGAAGGCTTTGACAGAAAAGCTTTGGCATCTACCATTGATAATCTGTCCTTCAACAGAATGGATGAAGCATGTTTTTTTGAAAATGATGGTGTCTTCACAGCATTGATTTCTTCATCATAGATGGATGGAGAAATAAGGCTAGGTGTGCTCGCTTCTGCTTGTGACGCAAAAACGACATTTGAAAAAGGAGAAAACATGACGATGAAGCTAACCAATATCATGATGGAACATCTGATCAATCATCCTCCTCCTTTCAAATTTATTTTCTTTCTTATTTTACTATATAAAAATATATTTCTTGTTTCAATGATTATGCTTATTTTAGTATCAATTGATCTCGAAATTTTTTGTTTATAGAAAAAGGTTTTACTTGATGGAAATGGAAGTAAGTTATGAGCTTTTAAACAAAAAGGGGGATGGATGATGACATATATCAATTGTCAGTTAGACGGGGATGTTTTTGAAATCGTTTTCAATAGGCCTGAAGCTTATAATTCGTTTCATGTGGACATGTTTGCTGAATTCAAAGAAGCATGTGATGCAGCGGAGGAAAGCAGTGCTAAAGTCGTTATCATCAAGGGAGCGGGAAAAGGGTTTTCAGCAGGCGGAGATATTGGGATGATGCTTAAGCAGGAAAGTGAAGAAGATTTCCATCGTGTGATGGATTTGATCGAGGGAATTACACTTTCACTAGCTAGTATGAAAAAAGTGACGATTGCGCTTGTCCACGGGTCAGCGGCAGGCCTTGCTTTTAGCTTTGCCCTAAGCTGCGACTACTTGTTTATGCATCAGGATGCAAAACTCGCCATGAATTTTAATGGAGTAGGATTAATTCCAGATGGCGGGGGGCATTTTTTCCTCACAAAAAGACTCAGTGAGCAAACCGCTAAACAATTGATTTGGAGCGGACAAAAGCTGCCGGCTGAAGAAGCGTTAAATCTGGGCCTTGCAGACGGGGTGTTTCAGGATGAGGTCGATACGTACCAAAAAGTGTGTGTGAAGCCGTTTATGAACATGCCGCTTCAAGCCTTTATTGAAACAAAGATGATCTATTTCCAGCAGTCAGAATCAAAGCTCTTAGCAGTTCTTCAAAAAGAGAGAGCAGCACAGGCAAGACTGAGAAAAAGTCATGATCATAAGGAAGGTATACAGGCCTTTTTAGAAAAAAGACGACCTGTCTTTCAAAAAGCATAGATGAACATAAGGCCGGCGAAAGCCGGCTTTTTTAACGTTCAAATAAAAGCAGCTTGCCTGCTTGATTAACGAGTCGATGGGAATGCTTTGTGTATTGCTGTTCCATTAAGCGATGACGCCCTAATTCCTTTGCCTTCTCGTCACTATCCGCTGTGATTTTTTCATTTAATAAAGTCTCACCCGACCGGTCAAATACGGTTAAAAAGTATGTCTTCTCCAATCCTCATCTTCCTTTCCTCTGTTTTTAAAGTAATTATACATGGAATAAGACAAAACCTCTTTTTTAGCCCTTAAAAATGTGTTTTGTAGAATGAGAGTGATAGAACGTGCATTCGTAAAAATGGCATGATAAAATATGGACAATGACAGTATCGGACAAGGAGATAGACGTTTGACTAAGCTCACCTTTATTCATGCCGCAGATTTACATTTAGACAGTCCATTTGCAGGAATGTCGACTATACCTAATTCTATATTTAAGCGGCTCAAAGAAAGTACATTTCAAAGTGCTAAGAACATGTTTGATCTTGCCGTTGCGCGAGAAGTAGACTTTGTGCTGCTGAGCGGAGATTTATTTGATGAATCCAATCGCAGCCTGAAAGCACAGCTTTTTTTAAGAAACCAGTTTTTAAGACTGCAAACACACGGGATTAAAGTCTTTATTATTTATGGGAATCATGATCATTTAGGCGGTGAATGGACACCGATTGAGTGGCCTGAGAATGTACATGTCTTTTCGAGCAGTAAACCAAGTGAGCACTCCTATTATCGAGGGAATCAGCTTATCGCGAGTATTTATGGGTTTAGCTACAAAGAGCGGGCTGTCTATGAAAATATGACATCTCATTATGTCAAAACAACAGATGCTGCCTATCACATTGCGATGCTTCACGGCACATTAGCCGGGCAAGAAGGCCATGATGCCTACGCCCCATTTCAGCTTCAGCAGCTCCTTTCGCAAGATTTTGATTATTGGGCGCTCGGACATATACATAAAAGAGCCCTTCTGCATGAAGATCCATATATTATTTATCCTGGTAATGTGCAGGGCAGACATATGAAAGAAACGGGAGAAAAAGGCTGTTACTTGATTCACCTCTCAGAAGATTCTCACACAGCGGATTTTATCAGCTGTGCAGATATCATATTTGAGACACTTGTAATAGACATCACAGAAACGGCTCATATGACCGATCTTGTCACACTTGTGGAAGGAAAAATCAATGAGCTGAAAGAGGAAGGCATTCCTCATTTTGTCAGAATTGAATTGATAGGTGATGCGCCTTCTTACTTTGAGCATACACAGCTTGAGGTCCTCGAGGAGCTGATGACTGTTTTTCATGCGCAGGAGGAAGATGAAGACGTGTTCGTTTGGGTGATGTCAATTGACTGCCGAACAAATGAGGAAGTGATCTATCCAGAGGATTCTTTTTTGAAGGAACTCACTACAGAAATTGCACAGTTTGAGTCATATGAAGAGCTGCTTTCACCGATCAAGCGTCACCCAACCTACAGAAAGTCAGGAAAAGCGCTCACAAAAGAGGATGAAGTGGATATAAAAGAAGAAGCACAAAGGCTGCTGACGGAACAGCTGAAGCAATTATGAGAAAAGGAGAGGTATGATGAAAATACGTTCACTCCATATAGCGAATTTCGGGAAATTTTCAAATCGAACCTTTCACTTTTCTGATGACGGTTTTCAGCTAGTTTACGGCCTGAATGAATCGGGGAAAACGACATTGAAGGCGTTTATTGAGTCGATGTTATTTGGTTTTTCAAAAAACAAGATGTACAAGTCGAAACAAGGTTCTTTCTATGGCGGCTCCCTCACTTGCTTAGATGAGGAGTTAGGTGTCATTCACATTGAGAGATCGTCCGATCGAGGCGGTCAAGCACAGGTGTTTTTACCGAATGGTGAAGTGAAAGACGAAGCATTTCTACGGGAACTTTTAAAGGGAACGGATCGCAGATTATTCCAATCAATCTACTCATTTGATGTGTTTGGACTGCAAAATGTCCAAGCCTTAAACGAAGATCAAATCGGTGAATTTCTGCTTTTCTCAAGTTTATTTGGCTCAGATGCGGCCTCCAAGATGGAGAGCAGGTTGCTTAAGCAGCAGGAGCAGCTGTTTAAACCAAATGGACGCAAGCCAGAATTAAACCAGCAACTTGATCGTTTAAAAGAGCTGACTGGCCAGCTGAAACAAGCTAGATTGGCAGAAGGCCGCTATACAGAAAAAAAACGGGAGCATTCTGAATTCATAGAGACGATCGCAGCGCTTCAAAATGAAATGAAGCAGACAGAAGAACAGATTCAGCAGTTAACTGAATACATTCGACTTTATCCCATGATAGAGAAGAAGATGGAGTTAAAAAAAGAATTAGCCCGTTATCCAGAACGAGTCAAACGCTTTAAAGCAGAAACAGAGCATGAATTGGATAAGTTAGAATCACACCTTCACCCGAAAAAGGCTCAAATGACTGCACTAAAGCAAAAATTAGATCATTTGCAAACCACGATGGCACAAGTTCAACCGGTTCATGACAAGGATACGTTACTGGAGATGAAGCGTGTCGTTGATGAAACTTCTCATGCTGAACGTGTCAAAAATCGCTTAGCTGAATGTAAAGCAGAACGTGATTCATTGAAACAAAAAATGGACGAAGCCGCAGCGAAGCTGAAGTGGCAGCGTTCAGTCAAGCTCGATCAGATCGACGACTCCCTTGAATTTGAGTGGGAATTAAAGGAGGCTGTCAGCCAATATGTTCGTTTAATGGACAGAAAGGCACAGCTGGATGACCGGTTTGATCATGCAAGACATGAGCTGGAAGAAGCGGAAACCGCTTTAAAAGGATTAAAGGAACAGCAGGCCAAATCGCCGAGTACAGTGGAAACTGGGGAAAAAAGAACAAAAGAGAAACAGGTTCATTCCCGGGCGTGGTTATTCCCTGTGATGGTGATGTTCGATGCTGCATTTCTGCTTGTCCTTTTCTTTTTAACAGAATGGTGGATTACTTTCTTATTTGCGGGATTTTCTGTTTTTGTCTTCTTTGCTATTTACCCATTTTTGAAATCGACACAGGTGAAACAGGGAAGCGGCGGGGGAACATTCGATTCCTTCCAAGTGCAGGCAGCTTCAGCTGAAACGCTTGTGAGGCAGAAGGAGCTTTTGTACGAAAGGATCATCCGGCAATATGAAGACTGGGAGAAGGAGCTGGAACCTGTCCAGCAGCAAGTAGAGGAAAAGAAAAGACAGCTGGGCTTGTCCTCAGAGCTTTCTTTCCTTGTAGAAGCCTTCCTTATTCTGAAGCAATTAAAAACGGATACAGCGGAATATGAGGGGCTTAGCCGGGAAATAGACGAGCTTGCCGGCCAGCAATCCAATTATGAGCACAGGGTGGAAGCGTTAAGCAGTCTTCTTCAACGAAAGGAAAGCACCATTCAAGAGAATATCTTGGCCTTTCAAGAGATATTGAAAGATGAGGCGAAAAGAGAAAAAGAACGTCAAACATTGGATGTATCGATTCAACATGTGAAACAACAGATCACGACGCTAGAAGGCGAAATTGACTATTACGAAAAACAAATGGACGCGCTTTTTCGTCAAGTAGAAACAGAGTCCAAAAAAGATTACCAAATCCTTTCTCATTTATCGAAAGAATATCGGGAACGGCTTTCCCATTTGCAGCAGCTGAATCAAGAGCTGCATAGAAGCGGCTGCTTTGATGAGGAAGAATCGATTGTTCGCAAAGGATTGCGTCTTCTTGAAGAAGAGTGTGCGGAAGCAAAGCAGCACCTGAATAATATACAATTGAATGCGTCGAATATGGAAAAACGTCTGGCAGAACGAGCAGTGGAAATCCGCCAAATAGAAGCTTCAGGTACGGTGTCTGATTTGACTCATCAGCTTGCAGCAGAGCAGGAGCATGCAAAGCACCTTGCGAAAAAATGGGCGGCGATTCAGCTTGTCCGCTCTGTCATTCGAGGAAAATTGAATGAGCATAAAGAAACAAGGCTGCCAGCACTGCTGCAAACAGCTTCCCGCTTTATTCAGCCGTTAACAAATGATCGATATGAAGCCATTTTATTTTCACCCGAGGATGACCGGCTGATCGTGAAAAGGGTGGATGGACGAATATTCCGCCCAGAGGAGCTTTCACAGGCAACATGTGAACAAATCTATCTGGCGATTCGTTTTGCACTCGCCTTGTCTCATCAGCAGGAATGTCAGCTTCCGTTTATGATGGATGACAGCTTCGTTCATTTTGATCATGTTCGTCTAGGAAGAGTGCTGGAGTTGATGAATGAACTCACGCGTTTTGAAACACAGCTGTTTTATTTTACCTGTCATCAGCATATGGCGCAGGCAGCAGAAGATGGACAGATTACGAGTTTAGCAGTTGAATGATTGACAAATAATGACTTATGTTATACTTATATGAGCAGAAACATGGAAGGAGCTTTTATTGAATGGCTAAAGGGATCATGACCTATGATGTCGGCGAACAAGTTGACCTGCATTTATTAATTAAATCATCTACTAAAGGGATTGCAAGTAATGGCAAACCATTTTTAACGCTCATTCTTCAAGATCAAAGTGGAGATATCGAGGCGAAACTATGGGATGCAAAGCAGAATGATGAAATCACCTATGGCCCGCAAACCATCGTGAAGGTAGTAGGCGACATTCATCATTATCGCGGGAGGAATCAGCTGAAGCTTAGGAATATACGCCCTGTTGCTGAAAACGAGCAAATTCGAATTGATGATTTTCTCGAAACAGCTCCTATTCCAAAACACGATATGATGGATACGATTATGCAATATATCTTTGATATGAAAAACCCTAATATTCAGCGTGTTACAAGGCATTTGCTGAAGAAATATGGACAGGAATTTGCTGATTATCCAGCAGCGACAAAAAATCATCACGAATTTGTCTCTGGACTCGCTTACCACGTTGTGTCCATGCTGCATTTAGCAAAATCAATTGTTGACCTATATCCATCACTAGATCGTGATCTTTTATATTCAGGCATTATCCTTCATGATTTAGGGAAAGTAAAAGAGCTTTCAGGTCCAGTCTCTACCACATATACAGTGGAAGGGAATTTAATTGGCCACATTTCCATTATGGTGACAGAAATTGCGAAAGCGGCAGAAGAGCTTAGCATTGATTCAGAAGAAATTCTCATTTTACAGCACTTAGTCCTAAGTCATCATGGAAAAGGAGAGTGGGGCAGCCCGAAACCACCAATGGTGAAAGAGGCTGAAATTCTCCACTATATTGATAATTTAGATGCGAAAATGAACATGATGGATCGTGCGCTTGAGCATGTGAAACCAGGAGAATATACAGAACGTATTTTTGCACTTGAGAATCGTTCGTTTTATAAACCAACCTTCCATCACGAATAATCATGTCAAAACGTCCGTTTATGCGGGCGTTTTTTTCATAACTTGTCTTCTTTTCGCATAAGCATGTAACACAAAGGAAGAGAGGAATGTCCTTAAGAAAAGGAGGCGATGAAAAAATGTTGTTTTTTCCGTGGTGGGTGTATGCCTGTATCATCGGCATTATTTTCTGTGCGTATAAATTAATGACAACAGCCAAAGAGGAGCAAGAAATTGATCAATCCTTTATTGAAAAGGAAGGAGAAATTTTTATCGAGCGAATGGAACAGGAAAGAGAGCGTAGACGTCAGGATCAGCAGGTGAAAAGATCACAGGATACTGCGGCACATGAAGATCATTCGATTGCTTAATCTGGTCATACAAAAACCCCTCTGCACGATGATGGCAGAGGGGTTTTTTGTGATTACTGTTGAGGCTGTTGATTTTGTGCAGGTTGTTCAGATTTTTCTTTGAACGTTTTTTCAAGCTCTTTATCTTTTACTTTCACATCAGCATCTTTTACTAATTTGTTTAAGGTGTTTTGGATTTCATTTGTGTCTGCTTGTTTTTGGTCAAGCAGTTCTTTTTTCAAGTCGGCTTTCATGTCATCATATTTACCGCGTTCTTCGGTCTTTTTAATGATATGGTAGCCGAATTGGGATTTTACTGGCTTACTGATTTCATTTACTTTTAGTTTGAAAGCAGCCTTACTGAAGTTCTCGTCCATTTGGCCTTCTTTTGCGAACCAGCCTACATCGCCGCCTTGTGCAGCTGAAGCAGTATCAGTTGAATATTCAGAGACAAGGGCATCCCATTTTTCACCTTTATCTAATTTCTTTTCCACTTCGTCAGCTGTTTTCTTATCAGCTACTAAAATGTGGCTTGCGCGGATTTTCCCTTTAAGGTCATCGTAATACGCTTTTACTTCTTTATCAGTGATTTTGATGTTAGCTTTGGCAGCCTTTTGAGTCAGCAGCTCATATTTCACTTGATCTTTGATGTAATCTTTACCGAATTCATCTTGAAGCTGTTTTAAACGATCTTCACCAAGTGTCTTTTTATATTCTTCCAATTTCTTATCGATTTCTTTATCGGATACTTTGTATTTGTCAGCAAGAACCTTTTGTTGAACAAGTAGGTTTAGAGCATCGCCACCTGCTTGTTTCTTAAGAGTTGTATAGAGTTCTCCTTTTGTGACATCTCCTGATTTTGTTGTGGCGATTACATCTTTATCGCCGCTACTGCATGCGCCAAGAGTTAAAACACTTACTGCTGTTACAGCTGCTAAAGCCATTTTTTTCATTCAAAAAACACTCCTAATCTTTCCAATTTATTTATCATTGCTTGTATCATAACATATTGTGACATGCTGTAAAAAGAAATGCAAATGGAAGGGCATTCGTCTAGTCAAAAAATTGCACGCGACATACACATATAGTGATCACAAAAAGGAGGCTGAATTATATGGGAGCAGGATATTCTAATGGGTTTGCTTTATTGGTCGTGCTATTCATTTTGCTGATCATCGTTGGTGCAGCATATCTTTACTAATTAAATCGCTGTGACAGATGGGAGCCGTCCTGCCGTGCGTGAGGGCGGTTCTTTTTTCAAACGATGACAGGTGCCTAAACGTTTTTTATTTTTCTGCATACACTGAGCTTAGAACAGAGGAAGAACTGGCAGGAGGTGTTTTCACATGGGAGGAGAAGTCTTTGCTGGCGGTTTTGCACTAGTCGTCGTATTATTCATCTTATTGATCATCATCGGTGCATCTTGGATTTGCTAATTAAAATATACACAAAAAGCTGCCCTCAAACTGGCAGCTTTTGCTTTGATCTTAAATGGAAATGGTAATTTCAACAAATGATGAGATAAGTAAGATCAGTATCGATACATTGATAAAGCGAAACACCTTATCTTGCCGTTCTTCAGGAATCTCTCTGACAAGGCATAATGTATTAGTAAGCCTGTTTATTGAATACACAATAAACGCGGCAAAGACGATGAAGTAAAATAAAACTATCGGAGATCCCCCCTCTCTATGCTATTCCCATACTACATTACCAAATTTTTTATGAAAAAGATAGAAGTTGGCTTTAAAAACCTCATGATGAGGAAGTTTGGTCAACTAATATATCAAACTCGTCTTGAGCTTGATCGATGATGCAGGATTTAGGTGCTTTGAGCAGCTTCCATGCAAATAAAAAGTCAGGCAAACAATAGCCTGCATGTATACTTGCGATGATGATAAAATAGTGTGCGTACATAGGAAACGCCACGCCTAACACAAAGTAAACCGGTGAGATGACACAAAACGGGCTGAGAAGTGAAAAAAGCATCACTTTCTTAGGCACGCGCTGCCAGCAATTTCGTTTCATAAATAGCGTCATTTTTTTCTTATTTTTCATCACTGGGATCAAGTGAACCACACGGTGGACAAGCAATGTCACAAGTAAGAGCACAGCAAAAAGCGGTGCGTTATGGCTGCTTAGCCTCGTTTCAGGATGAGTCAGTTGAAAACATAAAAATGCCATAATGAAAAAAAGGATAGCAAGACTTATGGCTGAAATCATCATTCTCGTATAACCATAATCCTTTTCAAGATTAATGGTCTTCCAACAATTCATTTTTCATCCTTCCAATCTAAAAATCGAATTGAATATCTCCAGATAATTTACTCTTCCTGAGGATAAAAATCAATGGTTTTGATGAAAAAAAATAAAATGCTGCCTTCATATGGAATAAAGAGAGGAAACTTTGGATTTTTCAAGAAAAAAAGAACAGAAGGAGGAGGTTCGTCTCTTTCGTCAATGAGTAATTTCGGCTAAAATAGAAGGACTAAGAGAAAGAGGGAACGTACATGAGTATTGAGGAACGAATGAGCCAGCTTGAATATTATATGGAACTTTTATTGACGGCAACCGATATGAGCCGTTATCCATATTATTCGTTATTGATCAGGCAGCGTGTATCGAAAGAAGAGGCAGAGGAAATTGAGCGTATTTGTGCTGAGCTTTCAGAGGAAATGGATAAGCAAAAAGCACAAGGCTACGTCATGTTTGACGATCTCCTTGCGCTCTTTGCGGGACAGTTAATTGAAAAGCTGGATGTTCATGAGACGATATTTGCTTTGCATGATCAAGGGCTCTTTCAGCCGCTAATGAATGAATTTATAAAGATCATTAAACAATTTGATTTGTTTTAGCCGCTTTTTCTGCTGCCCCTTCAAGTTCCTCAGTCTTTTTCGTGACTTTTCCTCGCTCATTTAAAAAGTCCTTCTCAATGTTTGAAAACGATTTCTCAAAAATCTCCATGAAATCCTCACCATAAATGTTTCGGATAATACACATCATTTCTAAAATCTCAGGGAACTTTCCGTAAATGTCATGTAGCGGCTGTGCGCCTTTGACAATACCAGTTCGGGCCGGGTCATAATCTTCGAGTAGTTTATGGAATGTCTCTTCGCCTTTTGGCGTTAGCTCAATATACGTATTGCGTTTATCGTTTAACTTTTTAGAAAATTTTAAAAATCCTCGTTCCTCCAGTTTCTTGGAGAAGTTAAACGCCGTTGATACATGCATGACGCCAAACTTTGCAATTTCTGATATTGAAGCTCCTTTTAATTGATACGCAATCCACAAAATATGATGTTCATTGATATTTAGGTTATACGGTTTGATCCACTGCTGCCAGTCCTTTTCAATGGATTTCCAAAGAGCTTTGCTCAATTGGGCCATTCTTTGACTGAATAAAAGTGCTTCTTTTACATCGAAAGGCTGTTCCGAATGATTCATCCATTTCACCTACTTCTCTTTTTCTTGTAATTCTATTATGCCAATAAAATAAAGATTAATAAAGCTGAAAATTCAAGAATTTTTAAAAGTCATGAAAAACATTGACAAAATAACCTTTTTTCAACAAAAAAAGTGCGGGATACGCACCCCGCACACTTTTGTAAACGAATATTTTTTTGTGAGTATATTAGTTTTGTAAGGTTTTCTCCAGTTGTTTGAGCTTTTCCTCAATTTCCTGAATTTCCTTTTGTAAGTCCTGCTGATGAGGTTTGATTTCTTCGCGCCATTGCTGAATCGATGTTTGCAATTCAGACCCGACTTCTTTAATCACCTCTGCACTTTCTTTTGCTGTTTCCACAATTTGCTCTTTTAAAGCTTGTCCATCTCTTTTTAATTTTGTCAGCGTATCTTCGAATTTGTCATAGCCATCTTTCACTTTTCCGCGCACATCTCTGCCAGAAGAGGGAGTCGTCAGGAGCACTGCCGCACCTCCGAGGAGACCGCCTACAAATAATCCTGTTAATAAAGAACGTCCACTAGCCATTCAAATCACCTCTAGTCAAATTTTACACATTCGCATGTTCTCTCTGAGCTGACGATCAGCTTCATTGAACTTCCATACATAGCTTGCTTTATTTTAGCATACTTTTGAAGAAAAGGGAGGGGAGAAGGTTGTCTGTCTTTCTGTTCGTTTTTATGTGTATCGTCATCGTTTTTACAGGTGGTTCTATTCATTATGCAAGACAGCTTGGGTATGCAGGGTCTTATCCGCCAAAACATGTCTTAAAACAAAAAGCACTTGTGTGTGCGGCAGGTGCAGGGATTTCGCTCCTCATTTTGCTGCTGACCCTTTTTCTTTTATAAAAGCATGAAAAAACCTCTTCATCTATGATGAAGAGGTTCGGTTATTCGTTAAGCAACTTCTATCATTCTTGCACGTCTCAAAATGGACTGAGCAATTGGGAAGACAAATACCATAGCGATGGTATTAATCACAGCTGCTGGCAGGACGACGCCCACAAGAAGTGCCGGTAATGCAGCTGGCAGTCCAGTGATCAGTAAAGCGGCAGATAAGAAAATCACGCCGGATACGATGGTTCCAATCGCCGTTAACACAGCGGTCAGCATCACTTTGTTCTTTATCTTCGAGCAAGATAAGAAAAGGGCTAGGAAGATAAAGGCTGTCACTGGCTTATCAATCATATTCGGAATTTGTCCGCCTGGGAATCCCGTTGTTAATGCAGAAATGACACCAGTCACTAGCGCAATCACGACGACATGCTGAACCTTTGGGAAAAGGATGATGCTTAAAAACATCATGACCAGCATCATATCAGGTTTCATTCCGAAAAAGATGGGCGGGAAAATCGTATGCAAAACAGCTCCCATTGCTGCAAGCAATGACATAATCACTAATTCTTTTGTTTTCATTTCTATGCTCTCCTCTGCTAAGCTCTTATAGGACTCTCCAATAATATGGCTCATCATTTATTGCAAGAGTCATGACCTTATATTTCTCGTTATTATAACAAATTTATTTCCCTATAGAAAAGCCTTTTTACTCATTTTCTTGCTGGAACTTTTTCATAAAGTCCGCAAGCTTTTGGCAGTCTTCAATTGAGACCGCATTGTAAATAGATGCTCTGCATCCACCGACAGAACGGTGGCCGGCAAGTCCAACCATTTGCTCTTGCTTTGCTTTTTCCACAAAGGAAGAAGTAAGTGTATCATCACGAAGAGTAAAGGTGACATTCATATGCGAACGGCTGTCAGCACGCGCATGTCCTTGATAAAAACCGCCGCTTTGATCAATTGTATCATAGAGAATGCCTGCTTTTTGTTCATTGCGTTTTTCCGCTGCTTCTACACCGCCAGCTTGTTTAACATGCTCAAGGACAAGCGACAGCATATAAATCGCAAAAGTCGGTGGTGTGTGATAAAGAGAGTTAGCTTTTGCGTGTGTCGAATATTTTAATATTTTTGGTGTGCTGCTTTTCTCTTTTTCTAATAAACGTTTGCGCGCAATCACAATCGTGATACCTGAAGGCCCTAGGTTTTTTTGTGCCCCGGCATAGATGAAATCAAATGAAGAAACGTCTATTTTTTTACTGAGAATATCACTGGACATATCCGCAATGAGCGGGAGTGACGTGTTCGGGAACGTTTTCCACTGAGTGCCGAAGATTGTATTGTTCGATGTGATGTGTAAGTAAGCACCATCTGTTAAACCGGAAGCATCTACTTCTGGAATATACGAGTAGTTGTCATCTTCACTTGAAGCAAGCACAGATGTCTGACCAACCCCTTTTGCTTCTGACAATGCTTTTTCTGACCAAGCGCCTGTTTGAATGAAATGAGCTGTTTCGCCTTCATGTAAGAAGTTCATAGGAATCATCGCAAATTGAAGACTAGCTCCGCCTTGTAAAAAGAGGACTTCATAATCTTCTGGAATGTCCATCAGTTCCACCAAAAGCGCTTTTGCTTTATTGTGGACTTCTTCATATTCACCGCTGCGATGAGAAAGCTCCATCACAGACATACCAGTTTGTTTAAAATCAACAAGTTCTTCCTGTGCTTTTTGAAGCACTTCTAGCGGCAGTGCCGCCGGACCAGCATTAAAATTCGTCGTTCGCTTCATCACAATCTCTCCCTATTTCTCGCGTTAATGGATCAAAAGATAAAACCATCCTATCACAAATTTGAAGCATTTGGTCAAAAAATTTGAATCGTTCAAAATATCTTACTATTAAGAGGTGAAAGCGATGAAAAGGGGCGAAAATAAGAAAAACCTCATCTGTTAAGATGAGGTACAGATTGTTGACAAAGGGCTAAAATGATGTTGATTTTAGCCCTTTGCCTTCTTTTGCAGTCTAGGAAGGACGAGTACCGGAGCGGAGCGAATTTGACATTCGTGAGCACCGGCACGCAGACCTGACACCGAATGCGAGGGTTTGTCTACATGGTGAAGCTCATCTGTTAAGATGAGGTAAGCCGCGTGTGGATGGCAGAAGAAATGTCTTTTAAATCCTCTGATGTGTATTGATCTTGATGTGATTTCCATACGGCACCAAAGCCATCGCCTTTGCCGTAGCGCGGAATGATATGCATATGGTAATGGAACACCGATTGTCCGGCTTTTTCACCGTTATTGTTCAGGAGATTTAACCCGATTGGTTCAAATTCCTGTTTGATCGCCCTTGCAATTTTCGGAATCGCTTGGAAGTAGTGATTAGACACTTCTGGTGTCATCTCATAGATATTTTCTTTATGTATTTTCGGGATTACAAGGGTATGTCCTTTTGTTACTTGGCTGATATCAAGAAAAGCCAATACATGCTCGTCTTCATATACTTTTGCACATGGAATGTCTCCATCAATGATCTTGCAAAAAATGCAGTCGCTCACGCCATGTCACTCCTCATTATTTTTCCTTTATCGTATCACAAAAAGAAGCAAAAAAGAAAACAGGACAAGCGAACTCCTTTGGTCGCTCATCCTGCTCCTGCAGAAGAAATGCTGATGCTTTCATTCGATATGCCTTTTGAATTCTCTATTTACTGAAATAAAGAATTCATATGCCTGCTATTTCTGCCGTAAACACCTCATTTGACGTTTTGGTTTGTCGTATACATATTGTATAGGACACAAAAATCAAGAATCAGTGAAGCAAAACAGAAGCTAAGGTTTTTAGATGAAAAACCAACTTGTCATGCGGTTCTTTGCCTTTAACAAACACCTCATTTACTTATTGGTCATCAAGTTCATTTCTTCTACATACATTATGATGACCATAGCGCCTATTTTTTATTCATGACTCGTCTATAGGTAAACATTTCAAAATATCATTCGTTTTTGGTACTATAAAGGAAAAAAGAAAGAAAGGAACGAATTCATGTCCCTTCTCACTGTAAAAGATGTAACGGGTGGATATACAAAGAATCCCGTTCTAAAAAATATTTCATTTGAATTAGAAAGAAATCAAATCGTTGGTCTCATTGGCTTAAACGGGGCGGGAAAAAGTACAACCATCCGCCATATTATTGGGCTCATGAAACCGCATAAAGGTATCATTGAATTGAATGGACGAACCCTTCAAGACGACCAAGAGGCGTATCGTTCACAATTTACATTTATTCCTGAGACACCTGTTTTATATGAAGAATTAACGTTAAAAGAACATTTACAGCTGACAGCGATGGCTTACGGTCTATCGAAAGAACAATTAGACGAACGGCTGCCGTCGTTGCTGAAAGAATTTCGGATGGAGAAACGGCTGAAATGGTTCCCTGCTCATTTTTCAAAAGGAATGAAGCAGAAGGTCATGATTATGTGTGCATTCCTTGTGGAACCAGAGCTGTATATCATCGATGAACCGTTTTTAGGGCTTGATCCTCTTGCGATCAATGCACTGCTTGAACGGATGAATGCTGCGAAGAAAAGCGGGGCTAGTGTCCTGATGTCAACGCATATTTTAGCGACAGCTGAGCGCTATTGTGATTCCTTCATTATTTTGCACGAAGGGGAAATCAGAGCGAAAGGAACACTGGCAGAGCTGAGAGAACAGTTCAATATGAGAGATGCGACACTCGATGATCTTTATCTGGAATTAACAAAGGAAGAAAGCTATGAGTAAAACAACGCTTACTATTTGGAAATCAAGATTAGAGGAACACATACAAGAAACAAGAAAATACTTAAAATACATGTTCAACGATCATCTTGTCATTGTGCTCATTTTTTTCCTTGCAGGCGGAGCAAGCTGGTACAGCAGCTGGCTCAAACAGATTCCGGCTCACTTCCCATCCTACTGGGTGATGGCAGTTGTTTTCTCATTAGTACTTACAAGCTCATACGTACGTACGTTGATTAAAGAAGCTGATCTCGTGTTTTTGCTTCCTTTAGAAGGGAAGATGGAGCCTTATTTAAAACAAGCTTTTAACTTTAGCTTTATTTCTCAGCTGTTTCCTCTCATTGCTGTATCCATTGTCGCCCTTCCGCTTTATTCGGCAGTGTCTTCAGGAGACATCACGGTATATGTGCTGATATTGGCGCAAATGATTTTGATAAAGGGCTTGAATACAGCCATTCAATGGAGAATGACTTATTTTCAAGGAAAACACGTGAGATGGCTCGATGCAGCCCTTCGTTTTCTATTAAATATGATGTTGATCTACACCGTCTTACAGGCAGCCTATGCGATTGCAATCGTTTTTTATCTTATCTATGGTGTCTATCTCGTCTACTTAACAAATGCGGTGAAAAAACAGCCTTTTCAATGGGAAATGCATATTTCTGATGAATTAAAACGGAAGCAGCGCTTTTATCGTTTGGCAAACTTATTTACCGATGTGCCTCACTTAAAGAAACAGGTGAAAAGAAGAGCATATATGGACTGGATGTTGAAGTTTGTTCCTTACGATCAGCGTAAAACTTTTTCTTATATGTATGTGAGGGCGTTTGTACGCTCAAATGACTATTTTGGTCTGGTGTTTAGATTAACGGCCGTGTTTGTCCTGATTATTTTGTATACAGGTGCAGCAGGCTGGGTGGGTGCGTTACTTGTCTTGTTCACAGTATTTATCACAGGTGTACAGCTTGTGCCATTAACGAAGCACTTTGCTCATCTTTCATTACAGGCACTTTATCCAGTTTCTCAAAAAGAAAAGGATCGAAGCTTTTTTGTTCTCGTCCGTAATGTGCTCATCATCCAATCGATATTGCTGAGCTGTGCGGTACTTCCAGCAGGAGGCTGGCAGGGAAGCGGACTTGCCTTTCTCATTTCTTTAGCATTTGTGCTTGTCCTCTTTAAGCCTTACGTACAAAGCAGGTTAAAAAAGATGAGATAAGAAGAAATATGTTTTTACAGCGAGCGTAAGATGACATCAAGGAGGGGACAGGATGAATGCAGCTGAACGGGAATTGTATGAAGAAGCCATTCTTTTTCAAACACGTTTTTTAAGAAAACCTTCAAAGATCGAACGGTTTTCAAAAGGAGTTCAGCAGCAGGTGAACCGACGTATTCCTGCCAGGTTTCATCAAGTCATCACAAGTGCGGTCAAAACAATGGTTGAGTCGACCGTATCAGGATCACACTTCACTTCATTTTCAGTGATTGATGAACAATTATCTATTCTAGAACGAAATGAACTGGCAAAGGATAAAGTGAAGTATTACCAAAAGGCGGCGGCCGTAGAAGGGGTTGGAACAGGTGCAGGCGGTTTATTCCTCGGGATGGCAGACTTTCCGCTGCTGCTGAGCATAAAGATGAAATGCCTTTATGAGCTGGCGTGTATTTACGGCTTTGATTTATCTCAAAAAGAGGAAAGACTCTTTTTGCTCTGTATATTTCAACTCGCTTTTTCCAGCAGTGCACATCGTCAAAAAATGATGAAGATCATAAATGATTGGGAAACGAGCCGAGAGGAAATGGATTGGTACAGCTTTCAGCAGGAGTATCGAGATTATATTGATCTTGTGAAGCTGTTTCAATTAATGCCGGTCGTCGGAGCCGCTGTTGGCGGCGTGGCAAATCATCAGCTGACAGGACAGCTCGGAGAGGTCGCACGCCATGTGTTTCACTTGCGAATATTGAAAGATATGAATAAGAAAAGCCGCTGAGGACAGCGGCTTTTCTTATTCATTGTAGGAAAGAACGGCGTTAGCGAGTACCTTTGCTGCGACAGGCATTGCTTTTTCGTTGATATCA
Organism: Bacillus sp. DC4300-2b2; assembly: GCF_049895685.1. Classification (NCBI taxonomy): domain Bacteria; kingdom Bacillati; phylum Bacillota; class Bacilli; order Caryophanales; family Bacillaceae; genus Bacillus; species Bacillus sp. DC4300-2b2. The sequence continues at coordinate 831,693 of NZ_JAFCSW010000002.1, read as the reverse complement.
AACTTTGGATGATGATGTGGATACACGTCCTGGCTGTTTTCCGGCATGGCGCCTGTGTAGAAGAAGGTGCCAGGGACATGCTGAAGGTAGTAAGCAAAGTCTTCTCCGCCCATTTGGGTTTCCGCTTCTTTTACTTCTGTTACACCTTCTGTCTGGTTTGCGATGCCAGCTATATATTCAGTCTGCTTTGGATGGTTTTTGACAGCAGGGTATCCTCTTACGTATTCATATGTGTAGGCAGCATCATGCATCTGACATACCCCTTTTACCACCTGTTCAATTTCTCGTTCGATGATATGCCGTGCACTTTCTTCAAAGGATCGTGCAGTACCAGTTAAAACAGCTGAATCTGCAATAACGTTAAAGGCATTCTCCGCTACAAAACCTCCAACAGAAACAACAGCAGAATCAATCGGATTGACTTTTCGGGCAACGACTTGCTGCAGGCTTGCGACGATTTGTGAACCGATGAGTACGGCATCTTTTGTTAAATGAGGCTGGGCGCCGTGTCCGCCTTTCCCTTGGACTTGAATGGAGAAACGATCGGCCGCTGCCATAAAGTTTCCGCTTTTATAAAGAATCGTGCCACAAGGCTCTGAAGACCAAAGGTGCGTACCGAATATCACATCGACACCGTCTAAACAGCCGTCTTCAATCATTGGTTTTGCACCGCCGGGAGCATATTCCTCCGCATGCTGATGAATGAGGACGATCTTTCCTTTTAATTGATCACGATGCGTATGCAAGATTTTTGCTAATACAAGAAGTGTCGCAGTGTGCCCATCGTGACCGCACGCATGCATCACACCAGGCTTTGTTGATTTGTAAGGTACATCTTTTTCATCGTGGATGGGAAGTGCATCAAAATCAGCTCTGAGGGCAATGGTTGGTCCCGGAGAAGCTCCTTCAATAAAAGCGAGTACGCCATGACCGCCCACCTTAGTGCGCGTAGGGATTTGTAATGTATCATAGTAGCTGGCGATGAAAGCGGCTGTTTCTTCTTCCTGAAAAGAAAGTTCAGGATTCATATGGAGATGGCGTCTAATTTCAACCATTTCCTCATAATGTTCATCAAGACGTTCATTGATGCTTTTTTGTAAAGTGGATATTGTCATTGAATCGAAAACCTCCTTCATGCTCTTTTACTGATTGTATGGTAATTGTTAGAATCTTTCAACAGAAGAGGATTTCGTGGTCAGTATCAAAAGGTCATTTTACATAAAAGTCGAAGTTGATATGAAGCAGGGAAAGGGAGGAGTAGCGTTGGGAAGCTGTCCAAATTGTTCAAAAACATTTTCTTTCGTCGAAAAATTCCATTTATCACATACGAAAATGGTGATGTGTCCAAGCTGTCGGCATCAAATCAAAGAAACATTTGTCTCAAAAATGAGTTTTTTCATGATCTGCTTGATTCCACTATTGGTGCTGCTGATTCAATTGAAAGGTGCTTCACCTATGTTGAAATGGCCGATCTTATTAGGTTGGATATTGCTGAATTTCTATGTGCTTCAGCCGATCATCCATAGGTACGAGCTGAAATCAAGCTCATAAAATGAAGAGCCCAGCGATTGGGCTTTTTTTCATGAAAAAAAGAAGTGCTGAGAGCAGCACTTCCTTAATTGTCTGTGACGGCATGGTAGGATGTGATGTAAGCCGGACGAGAGAAAATGGAGCCTGTATCCTCGTGTGGCTGAAAGAATGCTTCTGATTCTTGAAAGTCTTGAAATAATTCCTCTGATTCCCAAAGTGTCAAAATCAAATAAACTTCTTCATCTTTTTGAGGTCTTAAAACGCGAATAGCCTGGAAGCCGCGCTGATGTTCTGAGATGTTCGTCTTTTTCTGAAAGGTGGATTCAAACAGTGCTCTGCTTTCAAGCTTAACAGGGATATGATTCAAGGTGACGAAACCGGATTGGACAAGCTCGCCTTTCGCATAAATCACATTATAGGCATGAGGGGCTTTAAATACAGTCTCACCCTCCGTTTCATGAAAAAGAGCTGCTTGTTCTTTCCCAACCATATAAAGCAGATTTTCCAGATGGTGTTTTTTTGCGATTTTATGCAAAAAATCTGCTGTTCCATATGTAATATAGAAATTCATCTAAACCGCCTCCTGCTTGATAGTATAACAAAAGAATGATATATAATTCTTTGGCAGTCAATCCATAAAACATATTATGAAGCAATACATCCCATACTATCCGTATAAAGGAATGAGGTGACCTAATTTGAAGAAAAAGAAGATAATCATTCCATTAGTCATTGCAGGAAGTACAATCGTACTCTCATTTATTGGCTATCTGACGATTTTATTTTTAGGACATTATGTCATAGATGAAAAGAAGCTTGTTTTTCACGCTTCCTCCAAAATCATTGATCAGAATGGAAAAGAACTCACAAGCATGTATTCAGAAAATCGGGATCCTGTGTCATTAAAAGAGGTGCCTGATAAAGTAGCAAAAGCTTTTGTGGCTGTCGAAGACAAGCGTTTTTATGAGCATCACGGAATTGATGCACAGTCTATTTCAAGGGCGGTTTATCGAGATATATTAGCAGGAGGGAAGGTAGAGGGCGGCAGTACAATTACTCAGCAGCTCGCAAAAAATATTTTTCTCACTAATGACAAAACCTTTCTTCGAAAAACGAAAGAAGTCATTATTGCCATTAATTTAGAAAGAGATTATTCAAAGGATAAGCTGCTAGAGATGTATTTGAATCAGCTTTACTTTGGCCATGGTGTTTATGGGATTCAGGCAGCAGCCAATTATTATTTTAGTAAGGATGTCAAAGATTTAACGGTCAGCGAAGGTGCTACGCTCGCTGCGATGCCAAAGGCACCATCTTCTTACTCGCCTGTTCTACACCCTGTTAAAAATAAACAGAGGCGGGACACCATCCTGAATTTAATGAACGAACAAGGATATTTGTCTTCAACAGAAACAGTAGAAGCAAAAGGGAGAACACTAGGCATTCATTTAAAAAAGAAATCAGAAACGCCTTGGGTGGACAGCTATGTTGATCTCATCATTAAAGAAGCAGAATCAGAGTATGCCATTTCACATGAACAATTGCTTCAAGGCGGCTATACCATTACAGTTCCGATCGATATGAATCTGCAAAAAACCGCTTATGATGCGATGAAGAACAACCGTTATTTCCCGGGAAAAAGCGGTTCTCCGGAAGGCAGCGCCGTATTTATTGATAACGAGTCTGGTGGAGTAAAAGCAGCCATCGGGGGACGAGAATATCAGGCGAGAGGCTACAACAGGGTGACAGCTGTTAGGCAGCCGGGATCTGTTTTTAAGCCGATTGCAGTCTACGGTCCGGCAATGCAGGAGAAAAAATTCAGACCTTATTCACTGCTTGAAGACAAAGAAAAAAGCTATGACGGCTATTCACCTAAGAATTACGATGGGCAGTATGAAGGCAGGATCACAATGGTGGAAGCCCTCATGAAAAGTAAAAATACCGCTGCTGTTTGGACGTTAAGCCAGCTGGGCATTGATACGTCGAAATCATATCTCGAGAAAATGGGAATAGATATTTCGGATAAAGGCTTAGCTATTGCGCTTGGCGGTTTAGAAAAAGGAGTTTCTCCATTACAGATTGCTGGAGCCTTCCATACATTTGCCAATGAAGGCGTATATAAAAAGCCTTTCTTTATTCAGAAGATCACCAATGATGAAGGAGAAACTGTAGAAAAGAATCGTGGTAAGCAAGAACGAGTGTTTAGCGTGCAGAATGCATGGAACATGACAAGAATGCTTCAGCAAGTTGTCAAAGGCGGGACAGCCCAGAGCGGTTCATACGCTGGAGATTTAGCTGGTAAAACAGGGACAACCACATATTCGGGTGTGAAAGGTGCAACAAAGGATGCTTGGTTTGCCGGGTATACGCCTAGTACAACGGGTGCAATTTGGATGGGGTATGACAAAACCGATAACAGCCACTATTTAACTGGGGGCAGTCAATACCCAGTGCAGCTGTTTAAAGATATTTTAACAGCTGCTCAAATCACCAATGAAACGTTTGAAAAACCAGAGGGAATAAAAGAGCTTCAATCTCCTATCCATTTAGAGGGAGTATCAGGATTTGAAGCCCGCTATGCGTTTAAAATCAAAGGCTTGTTTACATTAGAGCTGTCTTGGGACAATCAGGAGGATAAACGCGTTGAATACCGCATCTATGAAAAGAGAAATGGAAGCGAGACGCTGATTGACACAGTGACAGGCGTGGGCAGCTATACAATGCCGTATGCCAATGTGTTTTCAAATGCAGAGTATAAGGTTGTTCCATACAATACTCAAACGCAAGAAGAAGGCGAAGGCAGTCCGTATGTCAAACCAGAGGCTTTTGGACGTTAATATTCGGCGATTTTTTGAACATTGAGCCGCTTTAGTATACCGTGCCTTGAAAAAGCGGTATAGTAAAAGCAGGTTTGAGCCTTGTACAAAAAGAGAGTATAAGGCGAAAGGTGGAATGAAAGGTAATGGGAAAAACGAAGGTTTTTAATGACACGTTCTTAAAGGCGTGTAAAGGGGAAAAAACAGACCATGTACCAGTTTGGTATATGAGACAGGCAGGACGCTCACAGCCTGAATATCGTGCCCTTAAAGAAAAATACGGGCTATTTGAAATTACGCATCAGCCAGAGTTATGTGCTTATGTAACAAGACTTCCTGTAGAACAATATGGTGTAGATGCCGCTATTTTATATAAAGATATTATGACCCCGCTTCCGGCTATTGGAGTGGACGTAGAAATTAAAAATGGAATTGGACCTGTGATTGATGCACCGATTCGATCTAAAGCAGATATTGAACGTCTTGGGGAACTTCATCCTGAAGAAGACCTGCCATATGTGCTTGATACCATTCAGCTTTTAACGAAGGAGCAGCTGAATGTTCCACTTATCGGTTTTGCTGGCGCACCATTTACGATGGCAAGCTATATGATTGAAGGCGGTCCATCTAAAAATTATCATAAAACAAAGGCGCTGATGTACAGTGATCCCGAAGCATGGATGCTGCTCATGAACAAGTTAGCTGATATGACGATCACGTACATACGTGCGCAGGTAAAAGCCGGGGTCAGTGCTTTTCAAATTTTCGACTCATGGGTTGGCGCTTTAAATGCAGCAGATTACCGGACATTCATTAAGCCTGTCATGCAGCGAATTTTCACAGAGCTGAAGTCTGAAAACGTCCCAATGATCATGTATGGAGTTGGTGCAAGCCATCTAGCGAAAGACTGGCACGACCTGCCGCTTGATGTGGTTGGACTGGATTGGCGCACGAGTGTAGACGAAGCGAGAAAAGAAGGGCTCACAAAAACGTTACAGGGAAACCTTGATCCAACCATCTTGCTTGCTCCTTGGGAAGTCATTGAAGAAAGAGCAAAAGATATTCTAGATCAAGGAATGAAATCAGATCACTTTATCTTTAACTTAGGTCATGGGGTATTTCCTGATGTTTCACCAGATACGTTAAAGAAGCTGACAGATTTTATTCACGATTATTCAGCGAAACATAAAAAATCATCCATCTAAACTATTTCAAATGATCTGAAGGAGTGTTGGTTGTGGAGAAAAAGAAAATGGGACTTCTTGTCATGGCATATGGCACCCCATATAAAGAAGAAGATATTGAACGTTATTATACACATATCCGCAGAGGCAGAAAGCCGGAGCCAGAGATGCTGCAAGATTTGAAGGATCGCTACAAGGCAATCGGCGGTATATCTCCTTTATCAAAAATTACAGAACAGCAGGCAAATGGTTTGTGTGATCATTTGAACGACATCCAAGACGACATTGAATTTCATGTCTACATTGGCTTAAAGCATATTGAGCCGTTCATTGAGGATGCAGTTGCAGAGATGCACAAAGACGGCATCACAGAAGCAGTGAGTATTGTTCTTGCGCCGCATTTTTCAACCTTTAGCGTGAAATCGTATAACAAGCGTGCACAAGATGAGGCAGACAAGCTTGGTAATCTGAAGATTACATCTGTGGAAAGCTGGTACGATGAGCCGAAGTTTGTGGACTATTGGGTGAAACAAGTGAAGGATACGTATGCATCGATGAGTGAAGAGGAAAGAGAATCAGCCGTACTCATTGTGTCTGCACACAGCCTCCCTGAAAAAATTATTGCAGCAGGAGATCCATATCCTGATCAGCTTGCACAATCTGCCAAAATGATTGCAGAAGGTGCAGGAGTTGAACATTATGAAATTGGCTGGCAAAGTGAAGGCAACACGCCTGATCCATGGCTTGGACCAGACGTTCAAGACTTAACACGGGACCTATTCGAACAAAAAGGCTATAAAACGTTCGTATATGTGCCTGTTGGGTTTGTCGCTGACCATCTTGAAGTGTTATACGACAACGATTATGAATGTAAAGTCGTGACAGATGAAATCGGTGCAGCCTACTATCGTCCAGAAATGCCAAATGCGAAACCAGCATTTATTGATGCTCTCGCAACTGTCGTATTAAAGAAGCTTGACGAAAGCAAGTAATTATATAAAAGAAGGCGATCCTATGCATGACAATCAAAAACACCTTGTCATCATTGGCGGTGGCATCACTGGTTTAGCCGCCGCCTTCTATTTGGAAAAGGAAGTCGAAGAAAAAGGTCTTCCCATTCAAATATCTCTTATTGAAGCGAGCCCTAGGCTAGGTGGAAAAATACAAACATTATATAAAGACGGCTACATCATTGAACGTGGACCTGATTCATTTTTAGAAAGAAAGGTCAGTGGACCGCAGCTGGCGAAGGATGTTGGTCTCGCAGATCAGCTCGTCAATAATGAAACAGGGCAAGCATATGTACTAGTCAATGAAACCCTTCACCCGATGCCAAAAGGCGCTGTCATGGGTATTCCAACTCAAATCAGCCCATTCATCACAACCGGTCTTTTTTCAGTTGCAGGAAAAGCGAGAGCCGCAATGGATTTCGTCTTGCCAAAAAGCAAGCAGACAGAAGATCAGTCGCTCGGTGAATTTTTTAGAAGACGTGTCGGTGATGAAGTAGTTGAGAATTTAATAGAACCTCTTCTATCAGGCATTTATGCAGGTGACATTGACCGTCTCAGCTTAATGTCCACCTTCCCGCAGTTTTATCAAACAGAACAAAAGCATCGCAGTTTGATTCTTGGGATGAAAAAATCACAGCAGCATGCAAAAGCGCACCAAGTGACAGCGAAAAAACAAGGGCAGTTCCAAACGATTAATCAAGGACTGCAAGCGCTTGTTGAAGCAGTAGAAAGCAAGCTCAAGCTGACAACGGTTTATAAAGGGACAAAAGTGAAGCAGATTGAAAAAACAGATGGGGGCTACGGTGTGCAGTTAGACAGCGGTCAAACGCTTTTGGCTGATTCAGCCATTGTGACAACTCCGCATCAATCGATCTATTCCATGTTTCCAAAAGAAGCAGGACTTGAGTACTTGCATGATATGACATCTACTTCTGTTGCAACGGTTGCACTCGGTTTTAAAGAAGAGGATGTTCATAATGAATATGACGGCACTGGTTTTGTCATCTCAAGAAACAGTGATTTCTCTATTACAGCCTGTACGTGGACGAACAAAAAATGGCCGCATACAGCTCCTAAAGGAAAAACGCTATTGCGTGCTTATGTAGGGAAGGCTGGCGACGAATCAATTGTCGAACAGTCAGACCATCAAATCGTCAGCATTGTGCTGGAGGATTTGAAGAAAATCATGGATATTAAAGCAGATCCAGAACTGACGACAGTGACTCGCTGGAAGACCAGCATGCCGCAATATCACGTCGGTCATCAGAAAGCCATTTCGAACATGCGAGAAACGTTTAAGCAATCATATCCTGGTGTTTATATCACAGGTGCTGCTTTTGAAGGTGTCGGAATCCCTGATTGTATTGATCAAGGAAAAGCTGCCATTTCAGAGGCTGTATCTTACCTATTCTCATAAAACAAACTCCCTTTTCTATCAAGGAAAGGGAGTTTTTCGTGTTCGAATAATTCAAAAAGAGTTGTGAATCATAAAAGTGAACAAAGTTGTTGCATCCTGAGAAAAGGATGTGGTATATTACTTTCTGTACTTAATGACCGAAACGTTCAAATAGTCACTTTGGGAGTGAGATCATGAGTGTTGATAGGAGACAAATGATTTTAGACGGGGCTACGAAGGCATTTACTCAATTCGGGTATAAAGCAACCACAATGGACCTTGTGGCGAAGCTTGCCAATGTCGGAAAAGGAACCATCTATACCTTTTTCAAAAACAAAGAAGAGCTGTTCGATGAAATTTTCACATCCCTTTTAATGGAGATGAGAAAAATTGCGGATGAAGCAATGGATGAGGAGAAAAGTTTCTCTGAAAACCTTCATTTAGCACTCTTTGCAATATTGGAATTTCGAAAAAACCACCAGCTCACAATCAAAATCTTTCAGGAAAATGCGGAGCTTGGTACGTCAGCGGTCAAGGAAATGATTGAAAAGATGGAGCAAATGATCATTCGCTATATTAAAACGAAAGTAAAAGAAGCGATTGATAAAGGCGATATTAAGCCATGTGATCCTGAATTGACTGCATTTGTGATGGTGAAACTATATATTGCACTTATTTTTGATTGGGAAAAGCGATACGAGCCTTTAACAAAAGAAGAGGTGGCCGAGTCGCTGGAGCTTTATGTACTCAAAGGACTTTTAGCCGCAACATAATTTTTTTTAAGTTCAAATGACCAAATTCTAAATTTAGTCATTCATCTATGGGAGGAAAACAGCAATGAATTTAATTCGGAATCAATGGAAAGACATTGTAACGAGCAAAAAACTACTGATCCCGATTTTCGCTGTGTTATTTATTCCGCTGATTTACAGCGGCGTATTTTTAAAAGCGTACTGGGATCCATATGGTACAGTCGATCAATTGCCTGTAGCAGTGGTCAACTTGGATGAAGGCAGTCATTATGACGGGAAAAAACTGCATGTCGGCGATGATTTAGTGAAGGAATTAAAGAAAAACGATAATTTCAAATGGAACTTTGTCGATAGTGAAGAAAAGGCAGTGAAGGGATTAAATAACGAGGATTATTATCTCGTCGTGGAAATACCAAAGGATTTCTCGAAAAATGCAAGTACAGTCCTTGATAAACATCCAAAAAAATCGAATCTGAAATATTATACGAATCCAGGCGCCAACTATGCGGCGTCACAAATTGCGAATAATGCCATTATCAAATTAAAAGATTCGGTTTCAAAGGAAGTCACAAAAAATTACGCAGAGGTCATTTTTGATAACTTCAAAACGATTGCAAAAGGCTTAGATCAAGCAAGCGATGGTGCGAAGAAAATTGATGACGGAACAAAAAATGCAAAAGATGGAAGTAACAAATTAAAAGAAAATCTAGCAAAATTGGCTGAAGGAACGTTAACCTATAGCGAAGGTGTTCATCAGTTTGCTGGTAAAATGGGTGAACTGAACACAGGGATACAATCTCTTGACAGCGGTATTGGCCAGCTCTTAACAGGCTATCAAACCATCGATCAGAAATTTGGAGAGCTTGGTACAGGGATTGATACATTGACTGAAGGGTTAAACACAAGCCGTGAAGGCCATCAGCAGCTCGCTTCTAAAATGCCGCAATTTACAGCGGGTATTGAGCAGCTAAACAACAAAGCACAATCTTTTTCAGAAAAAATTGAAGCAGTAGAAAAAGTCTTGTCATCACCAGAATTAGCGAATCTTGAAAAGATGGCGCCTAAACTTGATCAGGTGAAAAAAGACGCAAAAACGCTTAGTACAAAACTTGCTTCATTAAAAGAAGCGTTATCAAATCGAGATGCTAAAGTAAAAAGCATCATCCAAAACAGCTCAATGACGGATGAAGAGAAAAAGGCGGCAATGGATCAGCTTGATAGTCTGCCTAAAATCGAATTGCCTGATCTGTCTGGACTTGAACAAAGCTTAGCGGCCTTGCAGGAACTGCCTGATGCTAGTGAGGTTCAATCTGCGGTTGCTTCTGCAAAAGCTCAGCTGCAGCAAGTCAAACAGCTGCCAAAGAAAACGGAACAGCTGTACACATCTACAGTCGCGATACAAAATGCGATTGATCAAATGACATCTGGTACGAATAAATTGTATCAAGGTGCACTGAAGCTTCAAACAGGTCAAGGCCAATTACAAGATGGTCTGCAAACAGCAAATGGAAAGCTTGAAACAGCGAAAAACGGTGCAGATAAGCTTGCAAATGGTTCAAGCCAGCTGAGCGCAGCGTTAAATAAGCTGGAAAGTGGTTCAACAAATATCCAAAGCAACACATCTAAGCTTGCTGAAGGTTCAAAATCACTCGATAAAGGTTTGGGAGATTTAAAGAGTGGTACAGGTAAGCTGTCTGATAAATTAAAAAGTGCTGCTGATGAAACCGGAGAAATTGATGCGGGTCAAGACAATTACAATATGATTGCGAGTCCCGTGAAAACAGAAAATGATACAGCGAAAAAGATTGATAATTATGGTACAGGGCTCACACCTTATATTTTATCGATGGGACTCTTTGTAGGGGCTCTCATGCTCACTGTTGTATTCCCAATGAAAGACCCTGCTGGACGCCCTAGAAATGCGTTTGAATGGTTTTTCAGCAAATATAGTGTGCTCCTCTTTGTCGGTATCCTGCAAGCAGTCATTGCAAGCTCCATGCTCATCTTTGGGCTTGGTCTTGAGGTGGAAAGCCTCTGGCGCTTCTATCTCTTTGCGATTATCGTCAGTCTGACATTCTTAGCGATCATTCAGCTGCTGGCGACAACTATGGGGAACCCAGGACGCTTCATTGCCGTTATTATCTTGGTTCTTCAGCTCGCAGCAAGTGCTGGTACATTCCCGCTTGAGCTTGTGCCGAAATTCTTCCAAATCATTCATAGTCTGCTTCCAATGACGTATACAATCAACGGATTTAGAACGATCATTGCAAGCGGTGATGACAGCTATTTATGGCACCAAGCAGCGATCCTTGGAACAGTTGCGATCATCATGATGGCGGCAACAACAGCATACTTTGCTTGGAACGTAAGAAAAATGAAACAGGACGAAGCTTAATCCATGAATCCTTTCTCTTTAATAGAGGAAGGATTTTTCATTTGAAATTAGACATCTCGAACCTGAAGCGATATATTTTAAGAAGAGATGCTGAAAAAGGCATACATGGAAGGAATTGCTTTCAGACAAAGGAGGAAATGCCGAATGACTACTGAAGTAAATGAAACCGTTCAGCTGATTCAAAAGCTTGTAACAATCCCAAGTCCATCAGGAAATACAGAAAAAGTGATCGGCTTTGTTGAACGTTTTTTACAAGATTTAAACATTGAGACAAAACGAAATCGAAAAGGCGGTTTAATTGCCACCATTAAAGGAACAGATGACAAAGAACACCGCATGCTGACAGCGCATGTCGATACGCTCGGTGCGATGGTTAAGGAAATTAAATCAAATGGACGGCTTCGTCTTGCACTTATTGGAGGTTTTCAGTATAACTCAATTGAAGGCGAATATTGTGAAATTGAAACAGCATCAGGTCATACATACACAGGTACTATTCTTATGCATCAAACATCCGTGCACGTCTATGCGGATGCTGGAAAAGCGAAACGAAACCAAGAAAATATGGAGATTCGTCTCGATGAAAAGGTGAAAAATGCAGACGATGTCAAAGCACTTGGCATTCAAGTAGGGGACTTTATCTCATTTGATCCGAGAGTGGAAGTGACGTCTTCAGGTTTTATTAAATCAAGACATCTTGATGATAAGGCAAGTGTAGCGCTACTTTTGCGGCTTATCCACCGGATTCAAAAGGAAAAGATCATATTGCCTCATACCACGCACTTCTTAATTTCCAATAATGAAGAGATTGGCTACGGCGGCAACTCGAATATTCCAGAAGAAACAGTGGAATATCTAGCTGTAGATATGGGTGCGATTGGTGACGGTCAATCAACAGATGAATACAGTGTATCGATTTGTGTAAAGGATTCGAGCGGCCCTTATCACTATGGATTACGTAAGCATTTAGCTGCATTAGCAGAAGAGCACAACATTGATTACCGCCTTGATATTTACCCTTATTACGGGTCTGATGCATCAGCAGCCATTAGAGCAGGGTATGATATCATTCATGGACTGATTGGTCCTGGTATAGATTCCTCGCATGCCTTTGAAAGAACACATGAAGATTCACTTGTCCATACAGCAGATCTTCTTTATCACTATGTTCAATCACCATTAATCACAGCATAAAAAAAGAACCCCAAAAGTTGGGGTTCTTTTTCATTAGCTTGAAAGCTGTGTTGGCTCAGGTACATCTTGTCCTGTCATTACGCGATGTCCTTTTTCAGGGTCATACTGCCCTTCCCATTTAGACATCACAACAGCTGCAAGTGCATTTCCTGTTAAGTTCACAACAGTCCGCGCCATATCCATGATACGGTCCACACCTGCAATAAAGGCAAGACCTTCAGCAGGTACACCGATCGTTCCTAATGTCGCGAGTAATACAACAAATGAAGTACCAGGAACGGCAGCCATTCCTTTAGATGTTACCATCAGTACAAGAACAAGTGTTAGCTGCTGGACGATCGTGAGGTCAATGCCATATACCTGTGCGAGGAAAAGCGCAGCAATGGCTTGATACAAGACGGAGCCGTCCAGGTTAAATGTATAACCGATTGGGATAACAAACGAAACAATTCCTTTTGGACATCCGATGCGCTCCATTTTATCCATGACTCTTGGTAAAACTGTTTCAGAGCTGGATGTACTAAAGGCAAGAAGCATTTCGTCTTTCATGTAAGCAAGAAATCTGAAAATATTGACGCCAATCATCTTTCCGATAATTCCGAATACAACGATAAGGAAGAGAGCAAGCGCAAAATAAACAAGACCTACAAGCTTACCTAATGAAATAAGAGATTCAAGACCAAATTTTGATACGGTCACACCAATGAGTGCGAATACACCAAATGGTGCAGCTTTCATCACAACATTGACGACATGGAACATGGCATGTGATACACCTTCGAAGAAGGCGAGCACTGGTTTACCGCGTTCACCAATGGCTGAAACGCCAAGTGCAAATAGCACAGTGAAGAAAATAATCGCAAGCAAATCACCTTCCGCCAATGATTGGAAGAAGTTCGTTGGAACGATATGAAGGAACGTATCAGCAACTGATTTGCTGCTTTGCTCTTTTTCCGTTTCAACATACTGGCTAATATCTTGTTTTTCCGCATGTCCAAAGTCAACGCCTGCACCAGGCTGTACAAAGTTTGCTAGGACAAGGCCAAGGATAATCGCAAATGTTGTGATAATTTCAAAATAAAGAATGGTTCTAAAACCTAGTTTCCCTACTTTTTTACCATCACCCGCACCTGCAACACCTAAAATTAAGCTGGATACGACAATTGGTATGACAATCATCTTGATGAGCCTTAAGAAGAAGTCTCCAATTGGTTTTAAGTATGTCTCGACACCCGGGTTACCGAAAAAGATTGCCCCAACAACGACACCGAGAATAAGACCGATTAGGATTTGAGTAGCCAATCCAAATTTTAATTTTTTCATAGATTTCCTCCCTAACATATTCATTAAAGGAATATTCCCATCATATTAAGTTTTAATATATGAATTAAAGTATAACTAAAATTAAAGAGGTTCGTCCACGATAAAATTATATTAAGAAAATACAAAATTGTTAGAAAAAATAGACATTTAGAACCTCCTTCATTGTTTTTAGTCAATAAAAAGTGTCTTCAGAACTAAAACTCATCATATAAAAATACTAAAAAACCCTTTTGTGACAAGGGTTTTACCTTTTTACCTATTTTTCAGAAAAAATAAAAAGCACTTTTGACTCCAACTGACTGAGGAGGGAAAAAGTGCTTTTTTATTCAATTTATTTCCTTATTTAAGATAACTTACTTGTGAGCATTCCTCACATTCATTACCGTAACACTCGTGCTGTTCCATTAAATCATTTCCACATTTTGTGCATTTCTTTGAGGGCAAATTTCTAAAAAACTCTGTGATTTTTCCTAGCATTTGTCATCCTCCAATACGTTTTGTTGCTATCATTGTATTATAACAGATTAATAATTGTCAATCTGTTTTGTAACAATAGGCAAGAAGAATGCTTTTTCCATGAAAAATGGGTATATTGTAAGAAGGGGATTTTTAGAAAAGGAGGGAAAAATGACGATGAAATTAACCGTAATTGGATGCTATGGAGGGTTTCCGGCAGCAGGTGAAGCGACATCAGGCTACCTTTTTGAATCAAACGATTTTCGTCTTCTTGTAGATTGCGGAAGCGGTGTTCTTTCAAAGCTTCAGCAATACATTGATATAGAAGAATTAGATGCTGTTCTCCTTTCTCATTATCACCACGATCATATTGCAGATATCGGACCACTCCAATATGCGAAGCTAGTGGGATATCATTTAGGAAAAAGCAGCGGCCCGCTTCCGATCTATGGACATACTGGTGATCAAGAAGTGTTTGGACGGATTTCTGATGATGTACATACAAAGGCAAAGCCTTATCAGCCAGAAGAAGGGATTCAACTTGGACCATTTCAAATTAATTTTTTGAAAACGGTTCATCCGGCAGAATGCTATGCTATGAGAATTCAGGCAGAGGATGCTGTTGTCGTATATACAGCAGACTCAAGCTATCAGGACGCATTTATTCCATTTAGCAAGGGGGCAGATCTGCTCATTGCCGAAAGTAATTTTTACGCTGGACAGGATGGATCAGGTGCTGGACATATGAACAGTACAGAAGTAGGGAAGATTGCAAAGGAAGCAAATGTTGGGGAACTCATCATCACCCATCTGCCCCATTTTGGTCGTCATAAAGACCTAGTCAATGAAGCACAGGCGTTATATACTGGCAATATACAGCTTGCCCATTCAGGGCTTAGATGGAACAAGGAAGGAAGATAGAGATGCTGTTTATCGATAACGAACAACATTATGATCCAATGATTAATTTGGCAATTGAAGAATATTGCTTAAAATATTTAGATCCAGAAGAAACGTATTTGCTGTTTTACATCAATCAGCCGTCAATCATTATTGGAAAGAACCAAAATACAATAGAAGAAATCAACACGAAATACGTGGAAGACAACGGAATCAAAGTCGTGCGCCGCTTATCCGGCGGTGGTGCAGTTTACCATGACAAAGGAAACTTAAACTTCAGCTTTATCACAAAAGATGATGGGGACAGCTTCCATAACTTTAAAAAGTTCACAGAGCCGGTCATCAAAGCGCTTGAAAAACTGGGCGTTAAAGCTGAATTGAGCGGAAGAAATGACATCATGGCAGATGGTCGTAAAATTTCTGGAAATGCCCAGTTCGCAACAAGAGGACGTATTTTCAGCCATGGCACGCTGCTATTTGATTCAGAAATTGAACATGTCGTTTCGGCTTTAAATGTGAAAAAAGAAAAGATTGAATCAAAAGGCATCAAATCGATTAGAAGCAGGGTTGCCAATATCAGTGAACTGATGGATCAAAAAATGACAACAGAAGAGTTTAGAAAAATTCTTTTAAGCTACATTTTTGATACAAATGGGGACGTGCCTCAATATCGCCTGACCGAGAAGGATTGGGAAAAGATTCACGAGATTTCCCGAGATCGCTATCAAAAATGGGAATGGAACTATGGCCGTTCACCGAAATTTAATTTACAGCATTCTAAGAGATTCCCTGCAGGCTCCATTGATTTGCGATTAGAAGTAAAAAAAGGGATGATCCAGGATTGCAAGATCTTTGGTGATTTCTTTGGCGTAGGGGATATTGCCGATATTGAGAAGCGGCTCATTGGACAGCAATATGATCGTAAAACGATCAGCGACGTCTTAGAAGATATGGATATGCGTCACTATTTCGGCAACGTATCAAAAGAGGATTTTCTTGATTTGATTTATTAATGGCGGGAAAGCACGGCTAGAGATAGCGGTGCTTTTTTGATTGAAGAAAATGAAAGCGATTTACATTTGATCTTGTGGATTTTTTCAATTGTCTATTATAATAGAAAGGAGGAATGTTCGGCCATAAAATGAATGGTCATTCATTCATTGATGACATGTAAGGAGTGGGAGAATGGATTTGATCAAAAATCTTCAGCAGACGGCGATGACAAAGGGAGAAAATATCGCACTGATCTTTGAAGGCAAGAAGTGGACCTATCGAGAGCTGATGACAAGTATCGAGCGTTTTGCAGATGGATTAGTCAACGAAGGGTTTCAAGCTGGGGATCATATCGCGCTTATTTTAGGAAATTCACCGCATTTTGTCATTTCTTTTTTTGGTGCATTAAAGGCAGGGCTTGTCGTTGTACCTATTAATCCAACATACACACCTAGTGAAATTGGATATATGCTCATCACAGGCGATGTAAAAGGTATTGTTGCGCCTGAACAGCTTCTGCCAGTTTATGAGCAGGTGTATGAGCAGCTTCCGTCCATTGAGAGAGTCATTATTTGTGCAGAAAATGAATCGGCGTGCAGATCAAGCTTCAAGGAAGTAGCTGATCGACTTGTTTTCTTTGGAAAGCTTGTGTCTCGTGCTGCGAATAAGAATGTACATCCTTCCGTTCAGCCAGATGATACCGCTGTTATTTTATTTACATCTGGCACGACAGGAAAACCAAAAGGTGCAATGCTGACTCATTTTAACCTTTATTCAAATGCCAGAGATGTCGCTGAGTATTTATCGATTGATAAAAAGGACAAGGTCATTGCCGCTTTGCCAATGTTTCATGTATTTTGTTTAACAGTCTGTATGAATGCGCCGTTGATTCATGGTGCGACAATTTATGTCTTGCCGCATTTCAGCCCGTCAGAACTTTTGCGCATGATGGAAAAAGAGAAGCCAACGCTATTTGTTGGTGTTCCTACTATGTATAACTATTTGTACCATCAGGAGGGGCATGATGAAGCGATGGCATCAGTGAGAATATGTATATCAGGCGGTGCCGCAATGCCTGTTTCCTTACTCCATGGCTTTGAGAAAAAATTTGGTGTTACGGTCCTTGAGGGCTATGGGTTATCAGAGGCATCTCCAGTGACTGCATTCAATCCTCTTGACGGAAAAAGAAAACCGGGCTCTGTCGGGACTGACATTATGAATGTGAAGAATAAAATTGTGAATGAACTAGGAGAAGAAGTCGGTCCAAATGAAGTCGGAGAGCTGATAGCAAAAGGGCCAAACATCATGAAAGGCTATTATCAAATGCCAGAAGATACGGAAGCTGCACTAAGAGACGGCTGGCTGTATACTGGCGATTTGGCGAGAAGAGATGAGGAAGGATATATTTATATTGTCGACCGGAAAAAGGATATGATTCTTGTTGGCGGTTATAATGTTTATCCAAGAGAAGTAGAAGAAGTGCTTTATCAACATGAAGCTGTAGCAGAAGCCGTTGTCATCGGTGTGCCAGACCCAAACACAGGAGAGGCAGTCGTCTGTTACATTTCCCCTAAGAAACATGCTCACATCAATCAAGAAGACATCATCACACATTGTTCGCGCTATTTAGCGAAATATAAGCAGCCCCAAACGATCCATTTCATAGATGATATTCCTAAAAACACAACAGGTAAAATTTTAAGAAGAGCGCTAAAGGAAAAGTATCAAGCAGAAGAAAGTAAATAAAAAAGGGAGTCTCTGATGAGGAGACTCCCTTAGCATGTAGACAAATTCTCGCAATTCAAGGTTTTCTCTCAAAGATCATTTTAGCTTTTTTGAATGGCTTCTTTTAACTGTCTCTGAAAAGAATTCGACTGTTTTTGATTCAGTTCATAAAATGTTCCATCAACTAAAAAAACGACCTGTGATCGTTTGGTCCAAAGCTGGAAGGTGGTGCCGTTTGTTCGTCCGAACATCACCTTGGCGATATAATCGGGCTTTTTTAAATTTTTCTTGAGATGATTGCTTGTTTGTTTGCCTTTATTTAATTCTTCAATTAAATCTTCTACTGTGTCCTTATCATCTATTTCATAAGAGATGGATTCATTCGCAGGTGAGAGCAGCAATTTTTCTGCTCGATTCTCGTCAAAGATTTCGCTCGTCCGGCTGAACACATAAAAGAAGGTGATTAATAAAAGTCCAAAAATCACAACTCCTGCAAGGATTTTCTTCATTTTGATCCTCCAACTTACTGTTTTACATGTAGCTTCTCCGATTTTTGAGTCGCATAATCATTTTTTTCGCGAAAGCTTTTTCAGATGGGGCATGCTATGATGGAGCCACACGAGACAGGTTCTAAACGAAAAAAAGAGTGATTAGAATAGAGAGAGGGATGGAAAGGAGGCTGACCTGTGCGAGTACGTAAATGGGTAGCTCTTGCAACGGTAGCATACATATTGTACGGTCTTTTTATTTATTCGTATTTGTTTCTAATGGGAGATTCATCGGTACCTGAAAGTGTAAAAGGGACAAGTGCAGATCCGCATACTTTTATGACAAGTCATGAGCTTGTGATCAGCGAGAATTTCTCGAACATACGGAACCTGCTTTATTTCATAACCATCCCATTAGATTGGTATGTCTTTTTCCTTTTGCTCATTTCAGGATTTTCACGGAAAATAGCAGACTGGAGCTTGGCAGCAGCTCGTTCCAAGTTTTTAAGCAAACTTGTGTATGTGTTTGTGCTGTCACTTCTAACAATGATCATTTCATTGCCAATTAAGTGGATTGGCTATCAGCTGTCTTTGCACTACGGAGTATCTGCACAAAGTACGGCAAGCTGGTTGAAAGATCAAACACTGGATTTTTGGATTCAATATCCGCTCCTTGCTCTTTGTGCTATTGTGTTCTTTTGGCTGATTCAAAAAAGAAGAAAGCGCTGGTGGCTTTATGCGTGGTGTTTGACAGTCCCAGTCACGCTTTTTCTCTTCTTTATACAGCCGGTCGTCATTGATCCGTTATATAACAATTTTTATCCACTAAAGGATCAAGCTCTTGAGAAGAAGATATTAACGCTGGCAGACAAAGCGCATATTCCAGCAGATCATGTATATGAGGTCAATATGTCTGAGAAAACGAACACGATGAACGCTTATGTTACAGGAATTGGTGAAAATAAGCGTATTGTTTTATGGGACACAACACTGCAAAAGCTGAAAGACCGCGAAATTTTATTTATCATGGCGCATGAAATGGGACATTACGTCATGAAACATGTCTATATTGGATTAGCAGGATATCTAGTGCTGTCACTGGCCGGATTTTTTGCGATTGACCGTCTTTATTTTTATCTTTATCAAAAAGGAGCAGCCACATTTCGGCTCAAGGTGTCACACGACATTGCTGCTCTTCCGCTTCTTTTAATCATCGTATCCATGCTGTCATTTGCAGCTTCACCTTTTACAAATGCAGTGTCAAGGCATCAAGAACGGGCAGCCGACGAATATGCGGTGAATATGACAAAAGACGGGGAGGCAGGCGTAACGTCTTTTCAAAAGCTTGCAAAATCAGGGCTGTCTCAGGTGAATCCGCCGTTTCTAGTGAAGATTTTTCGTTATGGACACCCGACCATGATGGAGCGAATCATGGATATGGAAAATGCAGCGGAAAAAGAGAAAACGCCTAAAAAGCAGTAATAAATAAAATCCGGCTTATTCAGCCGGATTTTTTTATCACACTTGGTTAGTTAGAAGCCGCTTGAACGTTGATTAACCCTTTTCCGTAATAGAATGAGTCACCAAGCGGTGTTGCTGTATTTTCTAAGCGCTGGCGAACCTGTGAATTTGTTAGATTCGGGTTTTTAGAAAGAATAAGCGCTGCTGCTCCTGCTACATGAGGAGACGCCATAGATGTTCCAGTATAAGATGTGTATCCGCTGCTTGGGACTGTACTTAAAATAGAAGTACCAGGTGCAGAAACATCTAATTCAGGACCTGCGCTAGAAGATGAGTTTCTGACATTGTTACTGTTTACATTGGCAACGGCAATTGTAGAATCGTATTTTGCTGGATAGCCAACTGTACTTCTAGAGCCACTAGAGCCAGAATTACCTGCGGCCGCCACAACAACGACTCCACGGTTATTCGCTGTATCCACGGCATTTTTAAGCGCTGTTGAACCGCTTGGTCCGCCTAAGCTCATATTGATGACATCCATATTATTAGCTACAGCCCATTCAATACCGCTAATAATCCAGCTGTATTGTCCGTCACCATTACGGTCTAATACTTTCACAGCATATAGGGAAGCGTTTGGAGCAACCCCAAGAACACCAATTGTGTTATCAAGGGCAGCAATGGTTCCAGCTACGTGAGTTCCATGTGATTGAAAGTCTTGGGTGGCATTTGGCTCTGAAGGGACGAAGCTCGCACCGCCTGCAACATTTAAGTCAGGGTGTGCAGCGTGGATTCCAGTATCAAGGACGGCTACTTTGACATTAGCACCTTTATAACCTTGAGCGTGTACAGCTGGAGCTTTGATTTGAGGGATTCCATAAGGAACGGTTTGTGCATATGCTTCTGCTTTATGGTCTTCTTCTACGTAAGCAATGCTAGGGTCATGTTCAAGTTTTTTGGCGGCTTGTTCAGACATTTTCACTTGTGCAGCATTAATGAGGCGGTATTGTTTTTCTAGTTTTCCACCATTTTGAATGACAGCTTGTTTCTTAGAGCTGTTTGTGGTGGCAGAGGCTTTAAAACCAACAATATAGCTTTTTTCACTATCTGTTTTGGAGACCGTCTCGGCATTTGCCATGGTTCCTCCAAACCCAGCTGAAAACAGAAGGGGGACAGCCAATAAAACACTTGTCATCACATTTTTCTTTTTCACGCACATTCCACATCCCTTTTTTCTTATTTCAGAATAATCATCCGTAGTCTATAAGAATGATCCGTTTGATTATTCTGTATATTCAGTTTAAGGGAAGTAGGCAAATAAGAGTAGACCTGAATTTTTGTGAAAGTCCTAGCGAAAATTGGGGAATTAAGTCACTTGGAATTGATGGTAAATTATGTTTATTCTATCATTTCAGCGATCATCTATTAAAAAGGAAGTGTGCTTTTTTTCTCATGATTCATTTCCGGTTAAATATTCGATACCCGAAAAGCCATAAAATAGGTAGAATCGTCTAGCATCTATTTCGAATTTCGATATAAAAAAATATTATTTTATCATTGTTTTTGTCATAAAAAAGAACCTGCTAAGATAACAGGCTCTTTAGGAAGGGGTGGATTGAGTTAAATGACTGACCACGTTGTAATCACGAACCTTCCATTTACCATCTGTCCATTCCACATAATTTAAGCAAGCATTGACAAGTCTCGTGTTCTGTAGACCCATATGTTCATCAGCCAAAGTGGTGAGTAAAGCATGGATAGCAGCGCCGTGAGCCACGATCAGGACATGTTGATCTGGATAGGCGGCTCTGACTTTCTCAATACCTTCTAACATTCGGTTTTGAATCGTCTCAAGTGGTTCCATATTTGGATATTGTTTATCTGGAAACAGCTTTTGACGCTCCTCAAATGACAAGCCTTCAGCGTCACCGTAATCTCGTTCAATGAAATCATCCATGATGACAAGTGGGGCATGGACATGATTTAAAATCAAGTGTGCCGTTTCTTTTGCTCTTGTTAGTGGACTGGAAATGACAACATCCCAATGGACATCCTTTAAGTAAAGTCCAGTTTGTTCAGCCTGCCATTTACCTGTGTCGTTTAAAGGGATGTCTGTCCGTCCTTGAATTCGTTTCGCTGCATTCCAATCGGTTTCCCCGTGTCTGACTAGGCAAATTGTTGTCAATCAAATCCCGCCTTTTCTATCTTTTCTTCTATTATACTAAAGCAGAAGAAAAAAGGCTGTATTAGCGATTTGTCAGGCTAGTTAAGGATTCGACGGAGCTTGCGACTTGAGACACCGTTTGTTTGACCTCCTTCAATTCGTTAAGGAAGGTCTGAAGATCAATTTCAATTTTTCCGTTTTGGTTTTTGCTTAAGTTCATGCTGCTGACGATATCATCAAAGAGTGAATTGATTTGTGTCATTTTTTCTTTACTGTCTGTCACAAGTAAATTCACGTCCGCAATATGCTGAGACACAATGGCGATTTGTGAATTGGTATTGTTAACGAGTTCAGATACAGTTGAAACCGTTTTCTTGGTGTCCTCTGATAATTTGCGGACCTCGTTTGCAACGACAGCAAAGCCTTTTCCGTGTTCACCTGCTCGTGCAGATTCGATTGAGGCATTTAAAGATAACAAGTTCGTCTGCTCTGCAATGCCTGTGACAATCCCAAAGATTTGTTCAATTTGTTTAGCGATTTCTTCAAGGCGTTTAATTTCTGTTTCAATCTTTGTCATACTGCCATCAATTTGATTCATTTGTGTTTGCTGAATTTCTAATTCTTTTTTACCGCCGATTGATTTTTCTTCGACCTGTGCTGAAATTTGTGTTCCAGCTTGTGACATGTCCGCCATCTCATCCGATTTTGAGACAAGCTTGTCAACTGCACTTGTTGTGTTTGAGAAGAGTGAAGCAAGCGAATTTGACGTTTCCGTGATTTTTGTATGAAGCTCCTGCTGCTGCTCTTCTGCTTCATCACGAATTTTAGAATATTCATTTTGGAATGTATCTAGGACAAGCTGCTGCTCTAAATTTAAAATTTTCGTCGTCGCTTTCACTGCTGTCTGATATTCTTTGAAATCTTGGATATGGTTAGCGAATAAATCCATAATTGATAGCAGAAGGTCTTGGAATGCGGCCATGTACCATTTGGGCTGGAGTCCAATCCGTAAATGAACTTGGGCAATTTTAATGCGTTTTGCTACATAGTTTTCGTCAATCACACCTGCAAACATTTCGCTAATATGAATGCGGAGTGTTTTTTTCAAACGATCGACAGAACTATTGTCTTGAATGATATGCATCAAGGAAGACTCGACTTCTAAATTTTTATAAAACTTATCAACAATATGTGCAATATCATCCTGAACAATTGGATTGAGCTGCTTTAATATCAATAGGTCATGCTGCGTCAGGTCGATCATTTTGATTTGTTTAGCGATGTCCGTACTGTTCGAGAAATTGATGCGTTTTATCCCATCATCCTGCTGTGTGAAAAAAGCAGTGTTTTTTCTTTTCGACTCTTTTTTAAATAACAATGTGTTTGTCCCCCCATAATCATCACAAATATCAGACTTTATGTTTTTTATCGGATAATATTGGATTTTTTAAAGGGGAACGAGTGAAATTTTACTGTTCTGCATATGACCTTTTTAGTGGTTTTTTAGCAGGGCCTTCTACTACTTCTCCAGTAATAGAAAAACGTGAACCGTGACACGGGCAATCCCAAGTACGGTCACTATTATTCCAAGCGACTTCGCAGCCTAGGTGAGTACACGTTGTATCGACAAGAAAGACATTCCCATCCTCTGATTTATAGGCACCGCACTTTTTATGTTCATACGAGATAATGCCGCCCTCGCCTGGTTTTAAATCATCAATTGTTTGATCAGTTCGTTTGAATTTACCACTGATCAGCTTGGCAGCGACATTGGTATTTTCCTTTACGAAATCTTTGACGAAAGAGTCAGTAACAGGTCTTGATGGTGTAAAAATTGATTCGTATGGATTCGATTTTCCTTCAATTAAATCACCGATAAGAGTAGCTGCCGCGTGGCTTGTGGTCATGCCCCATTTTCTAAAGCCGGTCGCTACAAAGATATTTTGGTGGTGTTTGGTCAGGCGGCCAATGTAAGGGATTTGATCCATTGTGACCATATCGTGTGTCGACCAGCGATACAGCACTTCTTCTATTCCAAGGGTGGCGTCTCCAAACGTTTCTAGTCCTTCATAGTGAGCGGATTCATCTCCGCCTTGTCCTGTTTTATGGCCTTCTCCTCCAATGAGGACAACTTCTTCACCGTGCCATTCTGCCGTTCTTAAAGAGTGAGCAGGCTGGTCAATTCCTAAGTACATTCCATCAGGGAGCGGTTTGGTTGTTTTAGCTGCTACGACATAGGATTGCTCTGGATGAATTCGGGTGAAGTAAAGTCCTTTCCCATCATAAAAAGGAAAGTGTGAGCATGAAATGACATAGCGCCCTGTCAGATGATGTCCACTTTTTGTAACGACAGCAGGCCGGTTCCCTTCTTTTACATCAACAGCGGTTGTTTGTTCAAAGATACGTACACCTCGCTCTAGGAGCTTGTCGATTAGCGCATTGAGATAATGAAGGGGATGAAACTGAGCCTGATTCGTCATCGCAAGGGCTGCTTTGATGTCAGCGTCAAAAGGAAGCTTTGTTTTCCATTCCCGGTCAATACCAAGCTGTTTGTAGGCATCTAATTCCTTCTTTAACTTTTTTACACCGCTTTCTTCCTTTGTATAAAGGTACGCATCTTTTATCTCTAGCTGACAATTGATGTCGTACTCTTTGATACGAGCTTGGATGAGGTCTTTTGCTTTTTCGTTTGCTTCTACATACAAACGTGCTTTTGGCATGCCAATTTGTTGAATCAGCTCATGGTAGTATACATCATGCTGTGAGGTGATTTTAGCCGTTGTGTGTCCGGTCGTGCCTTGCAGCAATTGATCGGCATCAATGATGATCACATCTAATCCTCGCTCTGTCATTTCAAACGCCGCAGCGATACCGGTAATACCGCCGCCGACAATGATCACATCTGCTGTGAGATCTTCATTGACAGAAGGAAAAGAATGTTTCCGGCTGTCCGACAGCCATAATGATTTAGTCTCTTCCATTCCTTTATGTTCTTGTTCCATGTTGTCGCCTCCACTTAACTTGTTGTGTATAATTTTTCCACAATGATGAAAATCATACATCTGTAATGAAACAAGGGCGTCATACATAAAAAAGGAGCCAGCACATAAAAATAAACAAGATAAAAGGAAGGAGTGGACTAACGTGTCAACAAAGCAGCCGAAGAAAACATTGCCGCCTCAGCACCAAAATGAACGGCCGGGTCTTGAATATAAAATGAACCCTAGACCTGTCTTTGATCGTGAGGTGCAGAACAAAAAGTTAGCAGGAAAAACAGCCATTGTGACAGGTGGAGACAGCGGGATTGGAAGAGCAGTCTCTGTCTTATTTGCGAAGGAAGGTGCCAATGTCGCTATTGTGTACCTAAGTGAACATCGCGATGCCGAGGAGACGAAGGACTATATTGAGAAAGCGGGAGGCCGTGTCATCTTAATTGCAGGTGATTTAGGGGATGAGGCTTTTTCAAATGAGGTTGTCAAAAAAACAAAAGATGCGTTTGGTTCCATTGATATTTTGGTGAATAACGCCGGGGAACAGCACCCGCAAAAAAGCATTGAGCAAATTACCTCGCATCAGCTTCTTCGGACATTTCAAACGAATATTTTTGCGATGTTTTATTTAACAAAGGCTGTTCTTCCTCATTTAAAAAAAGGAAGCAGTATTATTAATACAGCATCTGTCACCGCCTATAAAGGGCATGAAACATTGATCGATTATTCATCTACAAAAGGGGCGGTCGTGACATTTACGAGATCATTATCCTTATCGCTCATTAAACAAGGGATTAGAGTGAATGGGGTAGCACCGGGTCCCATTTGGACACCGCTGATTCCATCAACCTTTACGGAAAAAGAAGTCTCTGAATTTGGTGGAAATGTCCCAATGGAGCGTCCTGGTGAGCCAGTAGAGCTTGCACCGAGTTATTTATTTTTAGCAAGTGAAGATTCATCTTATATGAATGGACAAATGCTCCATGTGAATGGTGGAACCATTTTAAATGGATAAACAAAAAACTTGCGGTAAAGAGACAAGTTGCTGTCTCTCTGCCGCAAGTAAAATCATCATGATTGATGTAAGCAGTGTTCTGCATATTGAGCTGACAAGTCATTGAATCGCTTTTCATCACGCTGATCCAGTGCCTTATCAATCTCTTCTCTTAGGAAGGTTAAGCGCTGTTTATAAAGCGCCTCATCTAAAACCATTTGAATATAGATGTCTAAAATGGTGACGCCGTTTTCTTCGGTTTTTTGGGTGTTGCGGGACTTCATGAGCTCAGCATACGTTTTTTTCTCTTTCATAAAGAATCCCCCCGATGCCTTTTTTATAGTATATGGATTGGCGGAGAAAAAATCAACAAGAATTTATAATTTTTAGACAATTTATTTTTGAGCAGAATCGACATCACTTGTCCAATCGACAGTATGTGATATATCTTTAAAAAAAGCTTTTCGATAGATCGAATGGACTAAAAAATATGATAAAAAGATGATTTTTAATAAATTTTGAAAAAATCCTGTCGTTTCTTATATGTTGGTGATAGATTAATAGTATCTTAAATAACCAAATATTAACACAGGAGGAAATGAAGTGTCAGGAATTAGTGAAACACCTCTAGATTCATACGTCATTAATCAAACAACAATGGCGGTCCTTTCAGTTGAAGAAGGAAAAAGAGTATATTCAAAAGTCATAGAAAGAGAGACAAGCTTTTACGTTGAATTAAAGCCCCTGCAAATTATTGAACGCAGCTGCAGATTCTTCGGCTCAAGCTATGCAGGCAGAAAGGCGGGAACATATGAAGTAACAGGAATATCTCATAAGCCTCCAATTGTAATTGACTCATCCAACCATCTGTATTTCTTCCCAACCTATTCATCCAACCGTCCTCAGTGCGGCTGGATCTCTCACAAATACATTCATACCTTCCAGGAATCATCCCTCGGAGACACGGTGGTCACCTTTACAAATGAGCAAACCGTCAAACTTGATGTCTCTTATAAATCATTTGAGAGTCAGGTGCACCGGACAGCATATCTCCGAACGAAATTTCAAGATCGTCTTGATGGAGGTCTGCCTAAGAAACAAGAATTTATGCTGTATCCAAAGGAACAGCAGCTCAATCTCGTATACGATTTTATATTAAGGGAGCTTCGTAACAGATATTAATCAAAAACCAGCGGCAGAGCAGCCGCTGGAACTCTTAACTAATATGGACTTCATGCAATGCAAAAAGGGGGACATACATCATAAAGATGAATTCATTGAAACCAAATACGTATGTCTCGTCGTCTATTGGTTGTATTGGGAAATGACAGGGAAATGTGAATCCTTAGACGTATTTTCATCCATTTACTCATAAATCACAGAAGTGACACGAGCTTGTCTGTTACAATAAAAGAAATCAATTCTTGCGAAGTATTTTTATGTAGTAAAGGATGCTTATATTTGACCGATATGAACGAATGGGATGAAGAAATGGAGGCTCTGTATGAAAAAACAATCACATTTGGTGCTGCTATTTATCCTAACAGTGACATTACTAGCAGCCTGTCAGCAAGCAGGTCAATCGCCTTCAAAACAAGACGCAAAAGAAGCTGCTTATGAACAATGGGTTCAGTCTTATATGGATGAGTTAAATGAATCTTATGAAAAGATGACCGATCAGTTTATCTCAGATGGACATGGAAAAATTCAAACAAATAAAAAATTGACAGAAGCGACGAAAGCATTTGATCGTGTGATTCAAAAAGGGCTTGATCATCAAGAAGTTCCAGCCGCTTATCAAAAGGCAGATCAACAATTAAAGACAGGTCTGGCTTCATTTGAAAAAGGGGTTAGTAAGGTGGAGAAGCTCTTGAAGCATCCCGATCAAGAAAAGCTGTTTATATCCGCTACCCATCATTTTCAGGATGGCTTGCAGCAGACAGCCGCATTTATTGAAGAAGTAGGTCAGATTCAGCAATCATCCTAAAAAGGCTTGGAAGGTTTACTTCCAGGCTTTTTTAGATGTGAAGTATTTTCTTTAAACGGCGAACGCCCTCTTGAATCATGCTTTCGTCCGTACAGGCGAATCCTAGCAGTAATCCTTTTCGATTGCTTTCAAAACAATAAGGACTTAATGGATAAATGCCAACGCCAGCTGCCTTTGCTGCTTCAATGCTTCCTTTTTCATCAAAGTCTGGTGTTCCTTCTAAAAAGACATGAAGGCCCGTATCGGTTCCATAGATACGGAAGTGTTTGTCAAATTGATGTGCCAAAAGGGCTTCCATCATGGCCGCCTGTCTTTTTTTATATAGCTGTCTCATTCGCCTGACATACCGGGTGAATTCTCCTTCTTTGAAAAAAGAAGCAAGTGTGATTTGTTCCATAATGGGCAGCTGTCTTTGAATGAGTGATTGCAGTGCGGCAATTTCTTTCATAACTGCTTTGGTGCCGATAATGGCAGCAAGACGGATGCCAGGCGCCAGCACCTTTGAGAAGCTTAAGATGTAAATCACATGCTCGGGTGCTTCTGAAAATAGGGAAGGGAGCGGCCCGCCATGGTAACGATAATCTCCATCAAAATCATCCTCTAATATATAAGACTGATGGCTGACAGCAAACTTTAGCAGCTGCTGCCTTCTATTTACACTCATACATACACCAGTTGGACGCTGATGGGAGGGCGTCACAGCAATCAGTTTTGTTCGCTGGGGCAATGTATTCACCACCATTCCTTCTTCATCAACTGGTGCGGGGTGAATGTTCATTTCGCGATGCATAAACGACAGCCTTGCCCCAGGAAAACCTGGATCTTCAACAGCTACTGTATCCCCTTTTTTAAGCAATACCTGTGAAATCAAATCAATGGCTTGCTGCGTGCCACCTGTTAACACCATTTGATCTTCTTCTACTTCAATCCCGCGCTCAACAGATAAATATTGGCGTATTTCTGAACGCACTTCCCATAATCCATGCGGGGAGGAATAGCCCCAATTCTTCATATCTAACCGCTGTAATGCTTTCATGAGCGAGCGTTTCCATATGTTTTGAAAGTGGTCATCGATCGCCGGTTCCTGATGACGAAAATCAATATCGAGCTTCTCATGAAATTGATTGGCTGACAGCCAATGATCCATTTGTTTTTCGGCTTCTTCAAAGTGAGGTCTTGTCGGAGGTGGGAAAGGTGGTTCACTTTGATGGGGAGTGGAAGCTGTATATTGATCACTTGAAATGACCTTTGTACCGCCTCTTCTAGATGTGCTGACGTAGCCTCTTGCCAGCAGCTCATCGTAGGCAAGCTGGACGGTTGATCTTGATACATTAAGCTCCTGTGCGAGCACTCTTGTCGGTGTTAACTGAACGTCGGGATGCAGTTTTTGTGAATGAATTTTTTGAATGATCTCATTTACGATTTGCTGCCAGAGCGGGGTGGCGCTTGAACGGTCTAAATGAATATACATCGTGCACCTTCTCTCGTTTTCACATCATAAGATGATGATGACACGGAATTATGGACTGGTCAATAGTGCTGTTTTTGGATGTAGGAAGTAAGCCAAATGGTGTGTACACTGTTCTCATATGCAATGACATAGAGGAGAGAGTCAAATGATCCCAGCATCCAAAGAAGAAACGGCACACTTATCCATGATCCCGTTTATTTTCGTTTTACTTGGTCTTTTTATGATTACGATTGCTGTGAATCTGCAAGTGCCCCTTTATACGGAATATGCAGAACAAGCAGGGTACGGAAAGGCGGCAACAGCACTTGTATTTGCCGCGTATGTCTTCGGTCTCATTCCAGTTTTGCTTTTTCTTGGCGGTATTTCTGACCGGGCTGGACGCAAACCGATTTTATTGGTTGCGCTTAGCTTTTCGTTATGTGCCACTTTGTTGATGATTGTACATCCTTCCATACAGATGCTTTTTGCTGCCCGGCTGCTGCAAGGTGTCGGTCTTGGTCTTAGCGTTGGAACATGCACCGCATATTTGATTGCTTTATATCCTGAGAAATCAAGCTGGATTCCAACTTTTATTGCATTATGCAGTTCGGTTGGATTTGGGGGCGGTGCTCTTTTTACGGCACTTCTTTCTTTTCAGCGTGTGTCGCTCACGCCGCTTAGCTATTGGATTGTGCTGGCCTTTTTATTCTTAACTATTGTGGGTGTCTTCTTTTTCGTGCCGCCTGTCCAAGGAGATTCAGGTAAACCGATGATGAACATGCCAAGATTTCCAAAAGGAACAATGCCGGCGAATGCAGCCATTGCTATCGCGTGGTCGGTGTGCGGCCTTGTCATTTCAATTTTGCCAGCACAGCTTAAATTAAATGGTTATGAATTGTGGGTAGGACCGGCGCTCTTTTTGATTAATATGGCAGGTGTCCTGATGCAGACCTTTGTGCGCAAGATGAATAGCAGCACAGCGCTTCTTTTGGGGTTTATCTGTCTTCCATGCGGATATGGCGTCTTGCTATACGGTGCAAACAGCGGATCTATCTTCCTTGTGCTTGCCGGAACGATGCTGGCGGGTACTGCCTGCTATGGATTTACTTATTTAGGTGGACTTCAGCTCATTGTTGAGCGGGGGAAAAAAGAGGCGGCTAGAGCCGTTGCAGGCTATTACTTGTTTGCTTATTTAGGTCTTGGTATTCCAAGTGTGTTTGTTGGCCTCTTCGCTGATATTTACGGTACTCAGATCGTATTAACCCTCTTTTTCTTGCTCGTTTTGGCTGCCTGCCTCATTCTATTGATCTCAGCTGTCAGACAGAAACAAAAGTAAGGTGTCCGTCTTTCTCTTTCTCTTCCAATTCGTTTAAAATATAGAGAGGAGAGGGGAAGATGAACATGAAAAAAGTAAAGCTTGACGGCGTAGTGTGCAGGTCGCAAGAAGAGCTTCATGACCAGCTAAAAACCATTTTACACCTTCCTGATTATTACGGGAAAAACCTTGATGCTCTTTGGGACTGTTTGACAGGCGAGGTGACTCTTCCAGTAGAACTGACATGGGTGAATTTTCAAAAGAGCAAAGACGCTCTTGGTGATTATGCTGAGAGCTTGCGTCAGTTATTTCAAGAAGCAGAAGAAGAACTGAAGGGACAATTTCAATTTGATATTCAATCATGATGGAAAAA
This sequence comes from Bacillus sp. DC4300-2b2, assembly GCF_049895685.1. Lineage (NCBI taxonomy): Bacteria > Bacillati > Bacillota > Bacilli > Caryophanales > Bacillaceae > Bacillus > Bacillus sp. DC4300-2b2. The sequence goes on along the minus strand of NZ_JAFCSW010000002.1, from coordinate 800,800 downwards.
GCAGCCGCTTCCGCAGGCTGTTTTTTGATTTAAATTTGTATAGGTGAGCTGTCTGAAGTTTAAGATTGTGGATTCATAAAAATATGTTGTATGAAGGAAACTTTCATCAAAATATGTTATAGTGGGACCTACATTAATAGACTAAGATAGAGTGAGGGTTCGGAAAGGATGGAGGAAAAAACAAGATCAAAAAGAAGGCTGAGACCTTGGGTGAAAGCCGTGCTGTTTATGATGGCATTTGTCATGGTGATGGCAGTGTCCGTGACTGGATACGCATATTATAAAATTTCAAAAGCGTCGAATAAGGCGCAAGTATCATTAGAAAGAGGAGACACCTCGCAAAAGCGTGTGAAAGCTTTTGATCCAGGAAAGGACAGCTTTTCGGTGCTGCTGCTTGGAATTGACAGCCGGCCAGGTGAAACGGTAGATGAAGCAAGAAGTGATGCGGTCTTACTGGCGGCGGTGAACCGAACAGACAAAACCATTAAGCTTCTCAGTATTCCTCGTGATTCTTATGTGGATATACCGGGAAGAGGATATGATAAAATTGCTCACGCCCATGCGTTTGGGAGTGCAGATTTGTCAGTCAAAACAGTCGAAAACTTGTTGAACATCCCTGTAGACTATGTGATTTCAGGGAACTTTAAAGCATTTCAAGACATTGTGGATGAGCTAAATGGAATTGACGTAACGATTGAAGATGAAAGCATCGTAAAACAGATGGAAAAGGATTCAAAAGGAAAAGTTCAAGTGCAGACAGGCACTCATAGACTGAATGGCGAAGAAGCTTTAGCCTTTGTGAGAACGAGAAAAGCAGACAGTGATCTCATGCGCGGAAAGCGCCAAATGGAAGCACTTCAAGCCATCTTTGAAAAATCTAAATCGATTTCTTCGATTCCTTCATACGACAACATCATTGATACGCTTGGTGATAATGTCTCAACCAACCTTTCCATGAAACAGTTCATCGGTCTATTTCCATTACTGAGCTCATTGAAATCATTAGATACCATTCAGCTAAAGGGCCATGATTATCAGCCTGATAATGTGTATTACTTTGAGTTAGATGGACCAGGATTAGAAGAAGTCAGAACAGAGTTGAGAAAACAGCTTGAATTATCATAAATAAGAAGGAGCCTGCCGCCGCGGCAGGCTTTTTTTGCATGGGTATCGCGCCGTATTTCAGCCTATAGTTCATTTGTTTGTTGGAGAAAATATCGAGTTAGCAGTTCCTCTACCCGGTGACGTATACGCGGATTAAAGTATTTATGCTTTTCTTCATAGCCATTTATGATAAATAGATACGTTGTAAACCCTTCATCGTGTTCAATTTGCTGTACTTTCATATTTTCTTTACGTAAATGCTGCTTCAGTTCATAAAGTGCTTTCTGTGCTTCCTTTAACACAGAGGTCACAAGCTGAATGTATGGTTCATTTAATTTAAATGTTTGATGTTGTTTTAAGTGTGTCAGATCACGATTGAGGATGGAGATGACCATAGGAAGAAAGATGGCCTGTTCCATCATTTGAAGCTGTACTCTTGATAGTCTCGTCATGTCCAAGCCTGCTTTCTTTATAAATAGAACAAACGTTCTTGTTTATTATATCGAATGAGTCAAACAATCTCAAGGGGGGGCGAGTGGGATTTATTTGTATATTTTTATGTTTTCCATGTAAAATGAAATGTAGACAAACCTTGAAGGAGTCAAACAAGTTGACATCATTTCTTTCTCTATTTACTCATGAAAATATCACATCATTTTTTGAAAGCTACAAGGCCTTTGGACCAATTGTCGCTATCTTGCTTCCTCTGATTGAAGCATTTCTTCCGTTTTTACCACTCGTGGCGTTTGCGGTGGCAAATGCAAATGCATTCGGCCTTTGGGAAGGCTTTTTATTAACCTGGATCGGTGCAAGTGCAGGTTCTATTCTTGTCTTTTTACTGATCAGAAAATTTGGACAGATGAGAATGCTGAACTTTATTAGCAGACACCCTTCCATTAAGAAATTAATGCTTTGGGTAGAGAAACGGGGATTTGGTCCGTTATTTATTTTACTCTGCTTTCCTTTTACACCTTCTGCTGCCGTCAATGTGGTAGCAGGCTTATCAAGAATTAGCATGTGGCAATTTTCATTAGCTGCTTTAGCTGGTAAGTGTGTCATGCTCTTTATCATTAGTTTTATTGGTTATGACCTTTCTGCTTTAGTAAAGAATCCGTTAAGAAGTGTGTTTGCAGTTCTAGTTATCGTTTTATTGTGGTATGTTGGAAAGAGAGTAGAAAATAGGTTGAACATTCGAATGAGCAAGCGCGAGGACAAAGGAGGCTCTTAATGAAAAAGAAGCCATTGCTATGGTTGATGATCATTACATGCATCGTCTTATTGTTCCAGGTAAAGAATTTCCTGTTTGTGAAGTATAAAGTAGAAGGGGTTAGTATGGACCCCACATTTACAGATGGAACAGAATTATTAATCAACAAGTTCTCGCCAAAACTCACGAAAATTAGCCGGTTTGATTATGTGTTATTTCACGGGCCCAAAAATCAAATTTTGATCAAACGGGTCATTGGGCTCCCGGGAGAATCGATCAAGTATGTCGATGATCAGTTATTTGTCAATGGGGCAAAATGGAAAGAACCCTATTTAAAAGAGCAGAAAAAACATAAAATGGGGAATGTCCTGACAGGAGATTTTCAGCTGAAAGCCATCACAGGACATGATAAAATCAAAAAAAACCATTACTTCGTGATCGGAGATAACCGAATACATAGCTTCGACAGCCGGCATTTTGGAACGATTTCAAAGGATCAAGTAGTTGGTGTCAAAAGAAATAAGGATGAATAAAAAAGAGGCGCTCTGCACATGTGCAAAGCGCCTCTTTTTTTATTTTGCGGCTTTATATTCAGGATGTCTTTTTGCCCAGACATGATGTAAGAATCGAAAAAACGGTGGCAGCATAGCTATGACAAGAATGATTCTAACGACTTGTACAGCTACTACAAAGGTTGAGTCCTCATGGAGTGTGACTGCTGTTGTTGCCATTTCTGCAATACCGCCAGGCGAAAAGGCAAGAATGGCTGTAATGACAGAAATCCCTGTGACCTCAGCAATGGCAATTGAACTGAGAACCGTTGCAGCAATCAGTCCAGCTGAGCTGACGACAGCTACAATTAACGTATTTTTAAGCCCGACAAACATCTGTTTATTCATTTTTGAACCGATGGTTGCACCTAGAAATACCTGTGATGCGATATTCGCTTGTGCTGGCCAATAAGGAATCAAATCATGACCTATGAGCGCACCTGCACCTACTTGAAGAGCTGCAACTCCTAACATGCTGCCAATCAGCCAAGGGGCAGGGAAATGAAGACGAACCGCTAGGCGTGACATAAGCCAGGCACCTAAAATAAGTGCAGCAGTCCACGAGATGTTTGACAGGGTGAAAACACCGGATGAAAAGGCGCTCCCTTGAATACCTGCAGCTGCATCCGCTGGATTTTTTGTATTTAAATAGAACACCGTAAAAGGGATGGTGAGTACCACCATTAATACACGTGTTGTTTGTACGAGACTGACAACGGCTGTATTTGCTCCAACCTCTTGGGCAATCCCTGGCATAGCAGATAAACCGCCTGGTGCTGTGCCGACAAAGCTGGTCAGCATATCTGTTTTACTCAGCTTCCATAAGGCAAAGCCAGAGAGCATCGCCAGTAGAATAGAAAAAACGAGCATGAAACTCACAGGGAGCCAATGTTCAGCGAAAATATGAAGAACTTTCATGTTCATTTTTTGTCCGAGTTCGATTCCGAGAATAAATTGACCAAGGAGTAGCCATCTGCTGTGAATACGCAAGGTGTTGTTTCCTTTACGCTGAAACAGGGGGGGACGTCGCATGGCAATAAATGCAGCTGTGATTAATGTACCGATCATCCAGCCAATAGACATTCCTGTTAAAGACAAAAGAAATCCACCTAAACCGCTTATTGCGATCAAAATGAGATCGGTTCGAAGGCTCTTTCCTTGTTTCATCACATGTAAACCTTCTTCCTATAAATTTGTTCAGTAAGTGAAATGTTGTTATCTTCACTATAATACAAAAGTCTCTATAAATAAAATACGAATTTTTTTACCATTTTCATAAGATTATCTTATCGTGAATCTTACCACTTATTTAAATAAATAGGGATATAATTTTTACCTAAAAGAAAGGTAATATACAACGATTTTCCCCTATTTTTGTTATCAGTTGACTATCATTTTCAATTGCACTACAATGCTTAGTGTGAGGTGATAACATGAAAATTCCTTCTTTTAAATATAATGAAAAGGGATTGAATCGTTTTTTCGGTCCTTTAGAGGGAAGAATTATGGAGATCCTTTATCAAGGTGAGGATATGCCGATTAAGGAAGTGCAGCAGAAGCTGTCAGATGAAAAGCCGATTAATTTCAACACGGTGATGACTGTGCTGAACCGCTTAACCGAAAAGGGAATTGTGGAGAAGAAAACAAAAGGGCGTTCCTCTATTTATAATCCCATTTTAACAAAAGAAGAATTTCTAAATGAGCAGACAAAATGGATTACGCAAGGGCTGATGGACGATTTTGGGCCACTGGCAGTGAATCATATGGTGGATGCAATTGAAAGTGCTGACCCTGAATTACTCAAAGTGCTTGAAGCAAGGCTGGCATCCAAAAAAGAGGAGCAGCAAAATGAATAAAATGAAATCGTGCCTGCTATTTTTAGGCGGTATTTTGATTGGTTTAACGATTTTTTATCAGATGGGGTATTACGTGCTTTCAAGCTTTTTTGGCTGGAATCAAGCATATAATCTCATTCATGTATGCCAATCTGTTCTCGAATTCTATGGATTCACTCCTTTAAAATATTTTCTAGATGCTTTAGTCCTCTACACATTGGGATTTGCGATTTTCTATATGACGAAGCAAATCAAAACGTACATTCAATTCAAGCAAAATCTGATGCTTGCAGTCGATGACCAGTCGACCGAATATTTATCTGAGAAATATACAAACGACATTATTGTGTTTCATTGTCATGAACCGCTTGCTTTTGCCATGGGGATGCTTCATCCAAAGGTCTACTTATCAACGTCTCTCACGGACATGCTGGATGAAGAGGAAATTGACGCTGTTGTTCATCATGAATTGCACCACAAATACAGCTATGATCCTTTAAAGGCCTTCACATTCTCAATGCTCACAAAAGTTATTTGGTACATTCCAGTGTTAAAGCATATGAGACAAAGCTATTCCGTTTTTCGTGAAGTGATCGCAGATGACTATGCGATTCGGCAGACAGGCACTGAGCTTGGAGTAGGGCAAGCCCTTTTGAAACTCATTAAAAAGAGAACTCAGTTTCAAAAACAAACGAAGTTTGCAGTATCTTTTGGAGATCGGGCATTGAATTTAAGAATACAAAAGATCTTAAATCCAACATACAATATTCCTTTCAATGTACCCATTATTCCCATTGTCACATCAACCATTCTCATGGTGGTCTTAATGATTATGCTTAATCTAAATTACTAATTTTTTTACTTATTAACATTACATTATGTAGTGTAAAAACAGGAGGAAATCACTATATGAAAACGAATCAAGAAATAGGAACACTTTTCGTACGTGTTATTTTAGGTTTGATCTTCTTTCTACACGGACTTCAGGCATATCAAGGAGGTCTGGGAGGAACAGCGGCATTCTTTGGACAAATCGGTATACCGGAATTTATGGCCTATATTGTAAAGACAATTGAGCTGGTCGGTGGTATCGCCTTGATTTTAGGTCTAGGAACACGTATTTTCGCAGCGCTATTTGTACCAATTATGGCTGTGGCGATTATGACGGTTGGTTTTTCTAAAGGATTTGTTGGCGGTTATGAATTTGAACTATCGCTGCTTGTCATGGCGCTTTATTTAACACTTAGCGGCAGTAAGATGCTGTCCATTGATGGGCTGCTAAAACATCAGCAGCAAAGCAATGAAGCAAAATTTCATTAAACGATCATGAAAAAAACTCCTTCTGCTATGTGTGGCAGAGGAGTTTTTTTATTTATCAAATTGTCATTTTCACGTTTGAAAAAGGGAAAGAGGTGAGAGGTTTGCTGAAAATAGTTCTTTATTTTATAGATTGAATGAACAAAAAGACGATTTCATTTTTTTGACGGAACATACGATCTCCTATTAAAATAGGACTATCTAAGACACATGGTGCGTTAAAAGATATAAAAACCATACAGCATGCTGCTGTTCATCTTGAGCAATACGTTTCATCAGCTCTTTTGTTCCTTGATCCCGGACATAATCTGATATCGTTAAGTAAAAATCGACCGTTTTTTGTTCATCTTTAAATGCGAAATGAAGCCCTTCTCTAAATTGATCTGGACAAGGTTCTGTTACGCTTGGTTTGTGGTTTTTACCTGTTAAAGAATAATATAGCTTTGTAAATAGTTGATAGTGTCTGACTTCATCCTGGCGTATTTCTTGAATGATTTTTTTTGCCTCAGGAGTTTTTGCTCTTTGGGCAAGTTTTTCGTAGCATTGGATCGCAGAATATTCACCATTGATCGCTTTTTCAAGGTCTGAAATGATTCTTGTGTTTTGGCGCATGTCATATGGCGAGTAGTCATAATAACCGTAATACATGATATTGCCAGCCTCCTTTGAGTTCATGATGGTTTATGATATGAGAAGAATAAGGAAAGGTGCCTATATCTTTTTAGGAAGGAGAAGGGGAAAATAGCTATTTACTTTTATTTTCGCTAGAATATGAGTACATAAGAAAGGTGTTGTGGAGCGTGGAGATTCAGTTTTTAGCAGGCAGATCGGGGAGTGGAAAAACGACTGCAATCTTAGAGGAAATCAAAGAACAGCTTCGGCTTGATCCGTTGGGTCCGCCAATCATTTTTTTAGTCCCGGATCAAATGACATTCTTAATGGAATATGAGCTTGCAAAAACGTCTGAAGCTGGCGGGATGATCAGGGCCAAAGTATTTAGTTTCACGCGTCTTGCTTGGTCTATTTTACAGCAGACTGGCGGAGCGAACCGGCAATTTGTGACAAGCACAGGAATTCAAATGCTTTTAAGAAAAGTGATTGAAGAGGAGAAAGAAAAGTTTAAGGTATTCAAAAAAGCGAGTGATAAGCCGGGGTTTGTCGAGCAAATCGAAAAGACGATGGCTGAGTTCAAAAGATACTGCATGCTGCCGGAGGATATTGAAAAAATTTCATTATCGAGCATGCATTCAGAGTATACAGAAGAAAGGCGGGCAGGCGAAAAATTGCATGATCTGCATGTTCTTTATCAGCAGATGGAGCAGCATTTACAAGATGAATATGTGCACTCAGAAGACTATTTGACACTTCTCACGCAGCAAATTCCTTTATCTGAAGAAATAAAAGGAGCACACATTTATATAGATGGCTTTTATCAATTTACACCGCAGCAGCTTCTCGTTATTGAACAGCTTCTGCTTCATGCTGAGAAAATAACGGCTGCGTTCACAGTGGATCGTTCCTATCATGATAAGCAGCCAAATGAACTTGATTTATTTCGTATGACTGGTAAAACGTATTTCCAGCTCTATCAGCTTGCCAAAGAGTGCGGAGCGGCCATTTCCGAGCACATTTTGGAGAGAAATAACCGGCATCTTCATACGCCAGATCTTGCTTATTTAGAACGCCAATATGAGCAAAGACCGGTGCAGCCATATCAGGAAGTAACCCCTCATCTCACAGTGTCTAAAAGTGCGAGTAAACGAGCTGAAATTGAGGGAGTAGCGAGAGAAATTCTTCATTTAGTGAGAGAAGAAGGACTTAGACTGCGAGATATTTCAGTTGTCGCGCGGCATGTAGATGACTATAAAGATACGTTAAAAGAGGTTTTTCGAGATTACGATATTCCTTTTTTTATTGATGGAAATGAATCAATGCAGTATCATCCGCTCATTGAATTGATTCGTTCGAGCTTGGATGTCATTAAAGGAAACTGGCGGTATGAGGCCGTGTTTCGCTGCGTGAAAACAGAGTTCTTATTTCCGCTCGAGCTTGCCAAAAACAAAGCGAGAGAACAGGCAGATCAGCTTGAAAACTACTGTATTGCTTATGGTGTAAAAGGAGAACGCTGGACAAACGGCTCCCGTTTCCACTACAGACGATTCCAATCTTTAGATGAGGATTTTGGACAAACAGATCAAGAAATTGAAATGGAACAGATGCTGAATGATGTAAAGGAATGGATTGCACCTCCGCTTTTCCAATTGCAAAAAAGGCTGAAAAAAGCGCAAAAGGTAAAAGACATGGTGGCGGCAGTCTATGTCTTTTTAGAGGAAATACAAGTGCCGGATAAACTTGAAAAGGCTAGGCTGGAGGCAGAAGAAGCAGGTAGATTAGCTGAAGCCATGCAGCATGGACAAGTATGGGATGCTGTTATTCAATTAATGGATGAATTTGTTGAAATGCTCGGTGAGGAGGAGCTCTCATTTCCTTTATTCCAGCAAATGATGGATACAGGATTGGCCTCTTTAAAATTCGCTTTAATTCCGCCTTCACTCGACCAAGTATTTATCGGAAGTATGGATTTATCAAGAATGTATCAAGTGAAGTGTATGTTTATCATTGGGGTAAATGATGGCGTTATTCCCGAACGCCCTTCTGACGAAAGTGTTTTGTCTGAGGATGACAGGGAATGGTTAAAACGAGCAGGAGCAGAGCTGGCAGAGACAGGAAAGGAACGGCTGCTAGATGAGCAATTTTTAATTTACCAGGCGCTGTCGAGTCCATCTCGTCATTTGTATCTATCTTATCCAGTGTCAGATGAAGAGGGGCGCTCTTTATTGCCTTCGACTCTTATCAAGTATTGTCAGGAGCTTATGCCAAATCATCAGCATTCTTTGTATGTGTTAGACCCGGAACAGCTGGATGACGAGGAGCAATTAAAATTTGTAGCGAATGAGCATGTCTCGTTATCGTATACTGTCTCGCAGCTGCAGCAATGGCTCAATCAATATCCCATCAGTGGTGTATGGTGGAGTGTTTATAATTATTTGATAAAGTCAACTCATCGTGATGTATCAAAAAACATATTGTCGAGTTTGTTTTTTACAAATCGAGCAAAGCGCTTAAAACCAAACGTCACAAAAGAACTTTACGGTGATCACATTCAAGGCAGTGTTTCAAGAATGGAGAAATTCAATGCGTGTGCATTTTCTCACTTTGCTTCCCACGGCTTAAAACTAAAGGACCGGCAATTTTATAAATTGGAAGCACCCGATATCGGCCAGCTGTTTCACTCGGCTTTAAAGCATATTTCAGATACGCTTGTTGAACAAAAAAAGGATTGGAAAAACTTAACGAAGGATGACTGTGTCAATTATTCAAGACATGCAATCGAACAGCTTGCTCCGCGTCTTCAAAAGGAAATCCTATTAAGCTCTAATAGGCATGCTTATATTAAAGAAAAACTCCAGAAAATCTTGATTCGGGTCTCTTCTATATTAAGTGAGCATGCAAGAGTGAGTGGATTTTCTCCCGTTGGACTTGAGTTAGGCTTTGGCGGCCAAGGACCTCTTCCGCCGTTTACTTTTCAATTGAAAAATGGCTGTACGATGGAGCTTGTCGGAAGAATTGACCGGGTGGATAAAGCAGAAGGTTCAAAAGGGCTGCTGTTGAGAATCGTCGACTACAAATCGAGTGAGAAAGGTCTTGATCTAGCAGAGGTATACTATGGACTGGCCTTGCAAATGCTCACTTACTTAGATTTAACCATTACGTATTCGAAGGAATGGCTCGGTGTAGAAGCAACGCCAGCTGGCATTTTATATTTCCATATCCATGATCCGCTCATTCAAGCACCGATTCCGCTTGCAGAGGATGAAATTGAGCAAGAAATATTCAAGAAATTTAAAATGAAAGGTCTATTGCTTGAAGATGTAGAAGCAGTAAAGCTAATGGATCAAACGCTTGAATCAGGAAGATCACAAGTCATTCAAGCCGGCTTGAAAAAGGATGGATCTTTCCGTTCTGACTCTGCTGTTTTAAGTGAAGATCATTTCCATATACTCACACAGCATGTTCGGCGCACGTTTGAAGAGGCAGGCGAAAGAATTACAAATGGCGAGGTAGCTATTAATCCATATAAATTGAAGGATCAAACACCATGCCGCTTTTGTTCATTTAAGTCTATTTGCCAATTTGATGAATCGATAGAGGATAATGAATTTAGAGTGCTTTCATCTGAAAAGGATGATGTTGTGATAGACCGGATCAAAAAAGAAGGGGATCAGTATGCAAATACCAAAACCGAATAACAGTACTTGGACGGATGACCAGTGGGAAGCCATCGTTTCAGAAGGACAAGATATTCTTGTTGCGGCGGCAGCAGGGTCAGGTAAAACAGCTGTTTTGGTTGAACGGCTGATTCGAAAAATGACCCGTCCAGAAGATCCAGTTGATGTGGATCGTCTGCTCGTTGTGACTTTCACAAATGCATCTGCGGCAGAGATGAAGCATCGGATCACAGAAGCACTTGAAAAGGAATTAGCGAAAAACCCCGGGTCCCTTCATATGAGAAGACAGCTGTCGCTCATGAATCGTGCCAATATTTCTACCTTGCACTCCTTTTGTTTGCAGGTTCTGCGCACCTTTTATTATGAAATTGACCTTGATCCAGGCTTCCGTTTGGCTGATCAAACAGAAGGAGAATTATTAGGAGATGAAGTGTTAGATGAACTGTTTGAGGATGAATATAAGGCTGGAAAGCCATCGTTCTTTGAACTGGTTGATCGCTATACTTCTGACCGTCATGATTTAGACTTGCAATGGCTTGTGAAGAGAATTTATGAGTTTTCCAGATCTCACCCTTCACCTGAGCAATGGATGAGGGCATTTCTTTCTCTTTATGATGTAGATGCTCAAACAAAAGTAGAACAATTACCGTTTTATCCATATATCAAAGAGGACCTTTCTCTCGTTTTTCGAAGCTGTCTCGAACTACTCGAACGAGCTCTCGCCCTATCAAAAGAACCGGGCGGCCCGGCACCGAGAGCAGAAAATTTTATAGATGATTTAGAGCAAGTCAATGAATTAATCAGTCATCAAGATGATTTTGAGAAGCTTTACGAGCTTTTGCCAAACATCAATTTTAAAAGGCTCAAAACATGTAAAGGGGACGAATATGACCCTGTGCTGTTAGAAAAAGCCACAGATGCACGCAATCAAGCAAAAAAACAATTAGAAAAACTTAAAGATGAATACTTTATGCGCAGTCCAGCCCAGCATTTGAAGAGCTTAGCTGAAATGAAGCCGGTGGTCGAAACACTTGTGGAGCTTGTCATCCAATTTGGACAGCGTTTCGAAAAAGCGAAGCAAGAAAAATCAATCGTGGACTTTTCGGATTTAGAGCATTATTGCTTACGCATTTTAGCAGAGCAGGATGCGGAAGGAAATTTGATCGAAACAGAAGCGGCCAAGTACTATCAACAGCAGTTTGAAGAAGTGCTCGTTGATGAATACCAAGATACAAACCTTGTACAAGAAACGATTTTAAAACTTGTATCTAAAGGGGAACATGCCGCAGACGGCAACCTGTTTATGGTTGGTGATGTAAAGCAGTCCATTTATCGCTTTAGACTGGCTGAGCCCATGCTCTTTTTAAACAAATATAAACAATTTACACCAGACGGCAAAGAAACAGGGAAGAGAATCGATTTAAATAAAAACTTCCGCAGCCGTTCAGATGTGTTAGACAGTACGAACTTTTTGTTCAAACAGCTGATGGGGGAAACAGTTGGAGAAATTGAATATGATGAACAAGCTGAATTAAAGCTTGGAGCGAGTTATCCAGAAAGTAAAGATACAACGACAGAAATGCTTCTTGTCCATTTAGATCAACAGGAAGCAGAAACTGACGAAGAGCGAGAAGAGCTAGAGACCGTACAACTAGAAGCGAGAGTCATTGCTAAAAAAATAAGACAATTGGTGGAGCAACCATTTCAAGTGTACGATGCAAAACAGAAAATGACCCGTAACTTGCAGTATCGGGATATTGTGATTTTGCTTCGTTCTATGCCATGGGCCCCGCAAATGATGGAGGAATTGAAGAAACAGGGAATCCCTGTGTATGCGAATCTTTCCTCCGGTTATTTTGAAGCAACAGAGGTGTCTGTCATTCTTTCTCTGTTAAAAGTCATCGATAATCCATATCAGGATATCCCGCTTGCAGCTGTATTAAGATCACCACTTGTCCATTTAGACGAAAATGAAATGGCACTGATTCGCACGAGTGATAAAAAAGGCACTTATTATGATGCTGTGAAGGCATTTATGAGTGTGACTCATTCAGATCACCCTACATGCAAAAAACTAGAACGGTTTTTCAGGTTGCTGCGTAAATGGCGTGATTTCTCGATGAATCATTCAGTAGCGGAATTGATTTGGGAAGTATACCGCGATACGCAGTATCTAGATTACGTTGGCGGGATGCCTGGAGGCAAGCAGAGACAGGCGAATCTCCGCGCTCTTTATGATCGATCAAAGCAGTATGAAAAAGCTGCCTTTAGAGGACTGTTCCGTTTTCTTCGTTTTATCGAAAGAATGCAGGAGCGTGGAGATGATCTTGGTGCGGCAAAAACGTTCAGTGAAACAGAAGATGTTGTTCGCATGATGACGATTCACAGCAGTAAAGGGTTAGAATTTCCAATCGTCTTTACCGCAGGACTCGGCAGGAACTTTAATATGATGGACTTAAACCAGTCCTATTTACTTGATAAAGAGCTAGGCTTTGGAAGCAAGTATATCCATCCTGAGCTGAGAATTAGTTATGCAACATTACCGCTTGTAGCGATGAAAAAAAAGATGAGGAAAGAGCTATTATCTGAAGAGCTGAGAGTTCTATATGTGGCGCTCACAAGGGCTAAGGAAAAATTATTTCTGGTCGGCTCTGTGAAAAATCAGGTGAAAGCATTAAGCAAATGGCAAAATGCTGCAACCGGAGAAGATTGGCTGCTCCCTGATTTTGAACGTTATCAATCGAAAACATACTTAGATTTTATTGGTCCTGCTCTCATCCGTCACCAAGCAATGTCATCTATTTTAGAAGAAACAGGTGATGTTGTTCTTTCGCATCCATCAGCATTCACAATCTCATTTACTCAAGCTTCCGATCTTCTAAAAGAAGATATGTCACTTGAAAAGAAGCAGCAAGACGAGGTGGTACAAGCATTGATGGAAGGCCTGCCTGTTGAAGGATATGGTGATGCTGATGAGAAAGTAGCAGAGAGACTTTCATGGAGATACCCATATCTAGCAGCCTCACAAGTCGGCACAAAGCAGTCTGTTTCCGAGATAAAGAGAATGAAAGAAATACAGGATGAGTACAGTGTTCCTTCTTCTCTTCGAAAAGCCCGTGCCACGTTGTATGACCGGCCGGCTTTTATGAAGAAAAAAGCACTCACTGCCGCAGAGCAAGGCACCGCAATGCACACAGTCATGCAACATATTGCGCTTCCTTCTGACGAGCCCTATGATGATTCACGTATACAGCAGCTGCTTGATTCTTTACAGCAGCGAGACTTGCTAACAAATGAGCAAGTCCAGTCAATTGATCAAGAAGGAATTGCAGCTTTCTTCTCTACTTCTATTGGTCAAAAGCTGCTAAAAGCGGACTGGGTAAAACGAGAAGTGTCATTTAGTATGGTGTTACCTGTTAAAGAGGTATACAGCCACATTGATGCAGAGGGGGAGCCTGTCCTTATTCAAGGGATGATTGACTGTTTATTTGAAACGGACGGAAAACTATATTTACTAGATTATAAAACCGATAGAGTGCAAGGCCGATATACAGGCGGCCCTGAAGCTGCTGTGCCTATATTGAAAAAGCGCTATGAAACTCAAATAGCTTTATATGCAATAGCAGTAGAACGTTTAACAAACAGAACATTAGAGGAGAAAATTCTTTATTTCTTTGATGGGAATTTAGAAATTTCATTATAAATGTATCGGAATGAGAGGTGAATCACATGAGGATTCTGCATACGGCGGATTGGCATTTAGGAAAAACCCTTGAAGGCCGAAGCCGGCTTGATGAGCAAGCGCAGTTTTTAGATGAGCTGTATCAAATCGTAAAAGACGAACACATTGATGTCATTGTCATGGCTGGAGACGCCTTTGATACAGTGAATCCGCCTGCTAGAGCAGAGCAGCTTTTTTATGAAAGTCTATCCGCCTTATCTGATAAAGGAAAACGTCAGGTCGTGGTCATCTCAGGCAACCATGATAATCCGGATCGCTTATCCGCCGCATCCCCTTTAACAAATGATCAGGGGATTCATTTAATTGGATATCCGACAAATGATATCATCCGTGTCGATGTTCCTTCTTCGAGTGAACGTTTATCCATTGCAGCTCTTGCTTATCCGTCTGAGGCGAGATTAAACGAGGTGCTGGCTGAAACATTTGAAGAGAAATTGCTTCGTGATCATTACAATTTAAAAATACAACAAGCATTCCAACATTTAAGCACTCAATTTCAAGCCGATACGGTCAATATCGCAACGAGTCATATTTATGTGGCAGGAGGAAGTCAAAGCGATTCAGAAAGACCGATTGAAGTAGGCGGCGCATATACTGTTGCGGCTGAAAGTCTGCCAGAAGCAGCCTGCTATGTGGCCCTTGGACATTTGCACCGGCCGCAAACCATCAAGCGTGCCAAAACGATTGCACGCTATTCCGGGTCACCTCTTGCTTACAGCTTTTCTGAATCAGGATATGCCAAATCAGTCACGATTGTTGAGGCAAAACCTAATGAAAAAGCAAGCTGGAAAGAAGTGTTGTTATCAAGTGGAAAACCACTTGTGAAATGGAAGGCGACAGAGGGACTAAGTCAAGTACACGAGTGGCTGGATGAAAAACGGGATCTTCAGGCATGGATTGATTTAGAGATTCATTTAACAGATCAGCTCTCCATAGAAGAAATCCATCAGCTCCGAAAGCAGCATAGTGGGTTTGTCCATATTAGACCAAAATTTAAAGAACTGCAGCAATTGGAAGAACAAAAGCAAGTTGAAAAGCTCTCGATCGAAGAGAGGTTCGTGAAATTTTATGAGCGCCAGACAGGCGGCGGACTTCCTGATGAAAAAACAGTCAAGCTGTTTTTGGAGCTCGCCAATGAAATGCAAGAGGAGGAAGCGACTTGAAGCCGATTACGCTAACCATTAAAGGACTTCATAGCTTCAGAGAAGAACAGACAATTGACTTTAGCTCATTATGTGATGCAGGTGTGTTTGGCATTTTTGGACCGACAGGAAGCGGAAAATCGTCCATATTAGACGCAATGACACTGGCACTCTATGGCAAAGTGGAACGTGCGTTAAATAATACACATGGTATTTTGAACCAAGCGGAAGAGAAACTGTCAGTTTCCTTTACGTTCGCTTTGCAGAAGGAACACCATATTTCTTATAAAGTCGAACGTGCTTTTAAGCGGGCGGATGAAATGAAAGTAAGAACGACACTATGCCGTCTGATTGAAATTGGTGATACGCAGACAGTTCTTGCAGATAAAGCGAGTGAGGTCAATCGTAAAATAGAAGAATTACTCGGGTTAACCATTGATGATTTTACGCGAGCGGTTGTCTTGCCTCAAGGGAAGTTTGCAGAATTCCTTTCCCTAAAAGGAGCGGATAGACGACAAATGCTTCAGCGTTTGTTTAACCTCGAAAAGTATGGGGATCAGCTCGTCAAACGTTTGCGCGCGAAGGCGCAGAATCAGTATGGACAAAAAAATGAACTGCTTGCTGAGCTGAATGGTTTAGGTGAAGCTGGTCCAGAGGCGCTCGCAAAGGCAAAGAAAGCGGCAGAGCAGGCAAAGGCTATTTTTCATGAGAAAAAACAAGCACGGGATGAGGCGTTCACTGCTTTTACAAAGGCGCAAACAATTTGGCAGTATCAAAAGGAACAAGAAGCTTATGAGACGGAACTAAACCATCTGAATCAACTGGCATCATCAATGGAAGAAAAAAAGGCCAAGCTTCATATTGCTGAGCAGGCAGAGGCATTAAAGCCCTATGCGGACGCATTAACAAAGGCTGAAAATCAGCTTTCTCAAGCATTAAAAGAGAAGCAGGAAGCAGAAAATCAGCTTCTGCAACAACGAACGAGCTATGATCAAATGACGCAGAATTACGAGCAAGCCAGACAAAAGAAATTAGAAACTGAGCCAGAACTTCTCCAAAAGAAAGAGCAGCTGATTCAGCTAAAGGAAATTGAACGGAAAAAAGAGGCGGCACTTCAGGAAAAGACGGCAATCGAACAGAGAAAAAATAATACAGCGCAGCAATTATTACAAAAAAAAGAAGAAGCAGACAATCTCCAATCTTTGTTAGAACGTGCACTCGCAAAACAAACACAGCTGAAGCGTGAGCTGGAGCCATTACAAGTCTCTGCAAAAGAACGGAAAAGTGTACAGGATGCTTTGCGTTTAAGCGAAAATGTTCAAAGAATACATCAAAGCATACACAAGGAAGAACAAAAGATGGAGGAGCTCAAAAAGCGATCAACACAGACCGCAGCAGCATTTGAAAAGCTTCAAAAACAGCAAAAAGACCATCATGAAAAAATAGACCAATCGTTTCAAGCGATTGAACAGCTCTATTTCTATGTATGTGAATTCGAACGGGCTTTTACAGAATGGAGTAAAAGAGAACAAAGTCAGAAGCTCGAAAAATTAAAACAGCGTGATGCTGTTAGGGCGGCGGAATTAAGAAAAGAATTAGCGGCAGAGCTTGTAGATGGTGAGCCATGTCCTGTTTGTGGATCGGTTCATCATGACCCAAAGGCATTGGAAAACAATGACCATGAAGAAACAGTGGCACAAATCGATGAAGTGATTCAACGGATGGATACAGAGCTCAAGCAGGCAGAGGAATACACAAGAGACATGTATGCCGCCAAGCAGCTATTGGAAACGCACGCTAATCAATTAGTAAAGCAGTTTGCCTTTTTATCTCAGAAAGCTCCAGGTGCAGAAGTTGCAGCAGCAGTAGAAGCAGTGCAAAATCCGGAGTCCTTGCAGTATCTCATGCAAGAATGGAAAGGCTTGAAACAAGATATTCAAGAAGTTGAACGTAAACGAGCTCGTTTAATGGATGAAACATATGATCAATCAGCAGAGATAAGCAAGATGAAAGATCAAATGACATTTGAACAGCAGCGTATCGAAGAATTAGACGGGCTGATCAAGGAGCTTCAATCTGAGCTTTCAGAGCAAACGTCTCAATTTGAACAGGCCTTCCCGCACTTTACATTGCATCAAGTACAAGAAATGCAAAAGCAAATAGATGAAAAGGACCAGCAAGCGGAAGGCTACAAAGAGCGGATTGAGAAAAGTATTTCATTTTTGGAAGAAAAACAGCAGGCAAAAGAACAGCTGCAAACAGCTATATACGATGTGGAGAAGGAACTTGATAAACTAGCGCATCAGCTAGAAAGTCAGCAAAAGCTCATTCATCAATATGAAACAGATTTAGGGCGATATCCATTAAAAGCTGTCTCTATTTCTGAAGAACTGATCGAGGTTGAACACACACTTGTTCGTCTCAATGAAATGGAACAGCAATCGTACAAGCAATTACAGCACGCGCAGGAGCTCTTTAGTGAGGCACAAAGCCATTTTTCAAGCAGTGAGCGTCAGCTTCAAGAGGCTGAACGAAGAAAACAAGAAGCAAGAGCAGCATGGGATAAAGAATCGGAGTCTTCTCCTTTTGATAAGCCTCAAGAGATTGAATCTGCTCTCATGAATCAGTCAGTACGTCAATCTGTTAAACAAGAAATTGACGAATTTGAGGATAAAAGAAAGCAATGTGCCGCAAACTTAAAGCGAATTTCTGAACTGCTGAAAGATGAGTCACTAGATGAAGAGCAGTGGACTGATATTCAACTTAGGAAAGAAGCGGCAGAAAAGGCATTGGAAGAAGCAACAGTGATGAGCGGCTCTGCTTATGAACATCTGCGTGTGATGGAAGAAAATCACCAGCGATTTGCAAGTATTCATGAACGCTTAGCGGAGCTGCAGCAAGAAATTGATCGGCTCGATAAGCTTCAAACCGTGTTTAAAGGAAATACATTTGTTGAGTTCTTAGCAGAAGAACAGCTGGAAAGTGTCAGTCGTGATGCATCAGCCCGTCTTGGTATTTTGACAAGACAAAGGTATGCGATTGAGGTTGATTCAGAAGGCGGCTTTGTCATGCGTGATGATGCGAATGGCGGTGTCAGACGTCCAGTATCCAGCTTGTCCGGCGGGGAAACCTTCCTGACGTCGCTTGCGCTTGCACTAGCTCTTTCAGCGCAGATTCAGCTGAGAGGTGAGTTTCCGCTGCAATTCTTTTTCCTTGATGAAGGATTTGGTACCCTTGATCAAGACTTGCTTGATACGGTCATTACCGCATTAGAAAAATTACAATCCCAAAACTTAGCTGTTGGTGTCATCAGCCATGTGGAAGAATTGAAAATGCGGCTGCCGAAGAAACTGATTGTCCATCCAGCAGATCCAAGCGGGAAAGGGACAACAGTCTCAATGGAATTAATGTAAATATTGAGGTGATGACACGGTGGCAAAGCAAACTATTGGATTATGTGAGCTGTGCGGAAGACAAGATGTCCTGCTCACAGAACATCACTTAACGCCAAGAGAAGAAGGCGGAGCTTTTTTACCGACTGCCTTCTTGTGCATCCCTTGTCATAAACAAGTACATGCCCTTTTTACAAACCAGGAGCTTGCCGCACGTTTGAACACAATTGATGCGCTGAGGCAGGATGAAAAGCTTGCTTCGTACATCAAATGGATTCGGAAACAGCCGGCAAGCAAGCTGGTTAAAACAAAAAAATCGAGACAGCGCAGAAAGAAATAAGCATAAAAAAGCGCTCCTCTATTTAGAAATGGGTGTAGAGGAGCTGCTTTATGCATTGCCTACCATATTCTGATCATTTAAGTCAGGATCCACATAGTTGGTGGCGCTAATGCCATTATTTAATATCAAGAAATCTCCGGTATTCCCCGCTCCAGAGCCTAAAGCAGATTTTGACGAACTTTTAGGCGACAGGTAGAATGAGTCACCGACGTTTACGACGCCTCCAGAAATAGAGTTAATGTAAATGGGTCCGACAATTGCTGGCATAATCGACATCCTTTATTCGAAGTCATATCACCATCATATGCGTAGGTAGGTCCATTTGTGAGTTTTGCGGACTTTCATCATTGCTAAACAGCTCTCTAATATGCTTCACTCGCGCAACGCCATTCATTCGACAAGTAGAGCCGATTTGATAGACAGAGGACGATGATACCCCTTCTACATGGATTGAAGACACTTTAATCACAGGCTTTTCATGGTAAAATGCAGTTCTCACTGATCGTTCTGGCAGCATCAATGGAATGGGTTCATAATACACTTCAAATTCTTTCGCATCTAAATTTTCTGCTTCATAGCCATAAAACAAACTAATGGTTCGTTGAACAGCTAATACCTTGACTTTCGGGCATAGCTCCTGAGTATCACCAATTTGAACCACACTCGAAATCCCAACAGAATTCACCTTTGAGAACTTCACTTGAGATGTGCGTTTGATCATTATCGAGGCGCCAGAGGAACAAACGGGCCAATAATCAGAGATTCTGGCGGTGTATCGAAAATTGAGGATAATTGTACATGGTCTGTGTCCCCGATGATAAACAGGGAAGAAGACGATACCCCGACTACTTTAATGCTTCCAGTCTCGATGTTGCGGTTGACAACTGTGAAATTCATCCGTTTTCCTCTCCTTTCGTTTCACTTGGAATATGGGCTAAAAAGTGCTCAATCGCCCGCTTTACATCATGCTTCACATATTCAGCAATTTGCTCTGAACGCTGCAGCGGTGTCATATCTTCCCGGTGTGGCAGCTGTCCCGCATAGTATTTGATCCTGCTGTCAATTTGCTTGCGAATATCCTCAATGATATGGTGTTTGTTGCTTTCATCGAGGGACCCTTCATATCGCTGCTCTAGTTCTTCAAGAAGTTCTGGAGCTTCTTCATTTAAAAATGCATCGACAAGCTGCCGTGTTTGATTGAAAAATTGACCAGCCATTTCTTGCTGCATCATTCCAATTCCCGGGGTTGTTGTTTGGCCCACTTCAAAGTTTTGAACACTGTTTGGATCAGATGGGTTGAGGCCGATATTCAGCGTCCCTTCCAGCCGTTCGATTTTCAGTTGATCAAATTGATAATCAATCCGTTCAATATTCGTTGTCGGTTTATCTTTGATCATTTGCATTTCCTGCTGAAGCTCGTTAAGCCTTTTTTCAAGCATCATGATTTGTTGCGAGTGTTTTTGAATGATGCCATATACTTGTGAAGCGTTGCTCTGATAATCATACATTTACCTACACCTCCGGGGATGGCAGATGGCTTAAGTTGTTGGTGACTGAAGCGGTACAAAAGGTGCTGTGCTTGCGCCTTGAGATTCTTCAATTCCTTGTGTACCTGCTGCGGCAGGCGCTGCTTCTACGTAGCTTCCCGTGTTATACAGGTTGGAAAGGGCCTTGATGGATCCAGCACTCCCAATCTGCAGAACAGAGGAGTTACTCACAGACTCTACACGTAAATAATTAATTTGTATCGCTTGATTAATATAGAAGTTCAACGGGTCCTCACTCCTTACAAGTTACCAACAAGCGGTTGATCAATGACATCACTGTCGTACGTATTTGTCACACTTTTGTAGTTGCTAATTTGTAATTGATCACCTGTATTAAAACTGCCTGCGCCAGCAAACGTTTTAACCTGACTATTTGGAGAAATGGTGATACAGTCTCCAACATGAACGACTCCGCTCGTTCCGACGGCATTTACTTTAAAGGCTCCCACAATAGCCGGCATAGCGGTGCACATCCTTTATAAAATTAGGGCACTTGTTTTGGGCGTTTCACCATAGCTTATGATGGGTCTTTTAATGTGTGATTGTCTTTTTGAAAGCTTATGAGGAATTAGATGTATGGCTTACCCTTTTTTTGAGCAATCTTTAGAGGTGGATTTGATGCCTTTATTTAAGAGTGTGTCAAGCTCTTGACTGCACCTGATTGTTTCTTCGGCATTCATCCCGAATTTTTTCGCAGTCTCAATTAAATGTAATCTTTTTTGTTCAATTTCATAATTGATCATAACGGACGCCAACTCTCACATTTTTTATCAAATAGAAGGATATGGTTAGTATACCCTATTTTTCTATAAAAAAAGCTGTTTCGTCAATATGAGTAATAAAGTGACAAAATTCGAAAGTGTTCTTACGTATCAAATATCTCTTTTTTGATCTCAGTCTGTAAATAACGTCGTCTTTTGTTGATATACTGCCGAATTAAGTCTCTTTCAGACTGCAAGATGTCTTTTCCTTTCGTATATGGATCATCTCCAATTCGATCCTCAATCGATTTATGCCATTTCTCGATGACTGGGCAGAGCCGGTCTTCTACAAAATGTGTATCGAGTACATGCTGGAAAAGTGTATAATAGGCTCTTTTAAACGAAGGGATATCTAGTAATCTAGCAGTTAATGTATTAAAGCCGTTTACTGGGATATAATCAAACGGCATTTCTTCTCCATGAATGTCACGACCCCATGTTGCATCATAATCCCAAGGAAGTACTTGAAATCTCCCTTGTTCATTTACATAAAGAGCGTAGTTATGAACAAAACCATCAAAGTTTTGTGTGCATACCACACCGATGAGCCAGCGGAAATATTGTGTCACATCTAGGTATTGTTCAATTTTTTCTGCAAAAGTGTCATCTCTTGCTGTGTTGAGAAAGTAAATAAATTCGCTCAGCTGCTGATCATGTTGAGACGTCCCCGTTTTTTTCTCGTATCCGAGAAGAAGGTGCTTTTTTGGCTTTTTATCAAAAGAACTCAAAAGAGAGAAGTTCGCGTCGTCATCAATCGCATAATAAATGCCGCCTCCTGAAAGCTGCCGTTTTTGAAGAAAGAACTCATCGACGGATTCTATTTTCAAATAAATGCCTTCTTTTCTTCCATTTATGGTGAGAAACACATGAGAAGCGGCTGGGCTATGCACCCCCATCTGCTCAAAGAAATAAAAGGACAGCCTGTTTCGGATAAACGAAGGGTCATTGTACTCTGCATTTAAATGAAAGATGGATTCGCCTTGTCTTTGTTTTGGCTTTCGGTATTCAATTTGATAGGACTTTTTCTTAAGCTTTCTAATGTGTGAACCGCGGTATGAAGCATAAATATGTGATTTGGTTTGGCCGGTTTTTAGAATAGCTTCAACAGGTTCATCGTTCCAAATGTCTTTTTTTAGTTCAATCAGGTCCTTTGGATGAATCCACATATCAAGTTGTTTTAAAGGTTCTGTGTTCATACGTCCATCAGCCTCCTATATGCTCTTCTTTACAATATGAAAGCGAAGGAATGTCCTGTACCGGCTGGTAGGTATTCATGGAGTTTTAAAGGAAAGAGGCATTCGTCACGAACACTTGTCTACCGAGTCTCGTAACATAAAGCAGAGAAGATAAACAGCTTTGTCTGTTTGTTTTGTCGTAGCATAACTGGGAGGGAATTGTTCGTGAGTACATTTGATCATTCACACATTGAACATGCAGTGGCTTCACTCCGAAGTGAGGGACGTGATCATCACTTGGATCGTGAACCAGAATCGAGCCGTTCGCATAAGTCAGCTCGTTCTCGTCATTCAAGTCGCGGTCATTGGTTCTTTGGCGGTGGTGGACGCCGTAAATCACGCCGCAGTAAAAAAAGTTACAAAAGCTATCGTTCAAAGAAAAGTTATCGCTCTAAGAAAAGCATGAAGAGCAAGAAGTCATGTAAAAGCAAAAAATCTTACAGAAGCAAAAAGAGCGAACCGAAAAAGTCATGTCGCAGCAAACACAGATCGCATCATAAGAAGAGCTGCCGCAAGTCACACCGCAGCAAATGCAGATCGCATCATAAGAAGAGCTGCCGCAAATCACATCGCAGCAAGCACAGATCGCATCATAAGAAAAGCTGCCGCAAATCACATCGCAGCAAGCACAGATCCCACAATAAGAAGAGCCGAAAGTCACACCGCAGCTATCGATCTAAACGTTCTCATCACCATAAACGTAGCCGTTCTTGCCATAGATGTGGAAAGAAGAAGCATCGTTCTCGAAGAACAGGAAATGTTGAGCGTAAATGGGATCAAGGGAATATGTGGGAATATCGCCGTTTCCGCTAGGCATTCAATCATCATTTTTGAAACCCTTTTTAAAAGAGAGTATGATAAAAAAGGGTTTTTTTTATTTCATAGAGAAATAAAATGAGACATCATAACTTAGCGAAATGAAGATTGTGAGGGGAAGACATGAAGTTTTTTACAGGTGAGATACATAGCAGCATGTTTATTGGGGTAGTCATTGATGATGAATGGGTGATGGACGTCAAAAAGGCAGAAGCCAAATTATTTGAGCTTGAGACTCTGCCAAACTCTTTATCTGAGTGCATCAAAATGGGGGACAAGTTTGTAGAACATGTGGGGCAGCTTCTTGATTGGGCTGAGAAAAAAGAAGAAGACCGCGGTTCTTATGTATATCCGCTTTCGGACGTAAAACTCCATGCCCCGATTCCAAAGCCGTCTAAAAACATCATGTGTGTCGGAAAGAATTATCAAGATCATGTTATGGAGATGGGAAGTGCAGCGGATATTCCTAAAGACGTGATGATTTTTACAAAGGCACCTACTTCTGTCATTGGGCACGAAGATGAGATTCTTCTTCATGAAGATGTGACAAGTGAATTGGATTATGAAGGAGAGCTTGCTATCGTGATGGGCAAATCAGGGAAAAACATTGCTCCTGAAGAGGTCCGAGATTTTATATTCGGTTACACCATTTTAAATGATGTGACGGCAAGAGATTTGCAAAAAAAACATAAACAATTTTTCATTGGCAAAAGCTTAGATACAACCTGCCCGATAGGACCTTATATCGTTCATAAGTCAATGATCGAGGATCATGGTGCGCTCCGTGTGGAAACAAAGGTAAACGGAGAGGTTCGTCAATCTGCCAGTACGGAATTAATGATCTTCACAATTGAGAACATTGTCTCCACTCTTTCAAAAGGGATGACGCTAGAAGCAGGTGACATCATTGCAACAGGCACACCTTCCGGGGTAGGGAAGGGCTTTGAACCGCCTAAGTTTTTAGCTTCTGGAGATCGAATTGACATCACGATTGAACCGATTGGGACGCTAACAAATCACGTCAAATAAAGCACGTGATGACACAGGATTGTCGCTTTGTGTTCGACTTATTTCGTGGTACGATGAGAAGGTACTTGTTCTGATAAAGGGGGAAATCACAAATGGGAACACATTTACATATCACAGCATGGGTGCTGGGGATTATTTTATTCTTCGTAGCCTTTGCTCTAGCAGGTAAAAACGATAAAGGCGCTAAAATTGTGCACATGATCGTTCGCTTATTCTACTTGATCATTATCGCAACAGGCGTAGAGCTGTATGTTCGCACAGGAATGAAAATTCCAGGTTTCGGGGGCGAGTATATCGGAAAAATGATTCTCGGTATCCTAGTGATCGGTTTCATGGAAATGGTCCTAGTGCGCAAGAAAAAAGGAAAATCGGTGACTGGTGTGTTGATTGGTTTTATCGTATTTGCGATTGTGACCATTCTTCTCGGTTTACGTCTGCCGATCGGTTTCCATATCTTTTAATATAAAAAGGACATTGCTTATACGAAGCAGTGTCCTTTTTATGTGGCATCAAATTGTGAAACGATCCGTTGTCCATCTGAAGTGGTCCATTCAAAACGAATGTGACTGGAGGCAGGGTCATGGTGACATTGAAGTGCAAGTGATTGCGTATCTGCCGAAAACTGAAAGAAAGAGACGCGCTGCAATGAATGAAAGGAAGAGAAGACACAATCATAGACGGAAAAACCAAGCTGCTTTGCCTGCTCAAGAATGTGATCAAAGACGTTCTCCGGTACGAACATGAGAAGATCGAGCCAGCCTTTGGCAAGGGACGCTGTATATTGAATTTTTTCTCCTCCTTGTACTTCTATTAGCTGCCCGTTTTCATGAAGAATCATGGAACCAAGCAATTCTCCTTTTGTCCATCGGTCGTTTTCCTTCAAACAGATCATTGTGCTTTGAAGACTTTCTGGCAGCATGATCTCTCCTTCTTCATCTTCAATCAGACAATGCCCGTTTTCAATGAGCAAATACCCGTTACACCATCTTCTGTTGCAGCGTTCAAGCTGCTTCATTCGATTCTCCATTTGCAAAAGCTCCTTTCCTCTTTCTTTTCTTACCAAATCAAGCCTGTCCTATACGCCGAGAAAAAAGGACAAATCAACTATCAAGGAGACGATGCATAAACTAAGAAAGGCTGAATGAGAACACTTGAGGAAAAACGGATGGGAGCTGATGATGATGTGTGGAATTACAGGCTGGGCAGACTTTAAAAAGCAGCTCATCCAACAGGATCATGTAATCAATCAAATGACAGATACATTATCTAAAAGAGGGCCAGATGATACAAATACATGGAAAAGTGAGCACGTTCTTTTTGGGCATAAAAGGTTAGCGGTGGTGGATGTAGAAGGCGGAAAGCAGCCGATGAAATATACACATCAAAACCATGCTTATACGATTGTATACAATGGAGAGCTCTATAACACGGAGGATATAAGAAAAGAATTGTTAAAAAGGGGGCACCGCTTTCTAGGGCATTCTGATACAGAAGTTCTTCTTCATGCCTATACAGAATGGAAGGAAGAGTGTGTCTCCCATTTTAATGGCATTTTTGCATTTGTGATCTGGGATAGTGAGCGTGAGTTGTTATTTGCAGGGAGAGACCGGCTTGGCGTTAAGCCATTTTTCTATACAGAACGTCATCATTCCTTCTTATTTGGTTCAGAGATCAAAGCACTTCTTGCTCACCCTGATATCAAAGCAAAAGTCGATCATGAAGGGCTGTCGGAGATATTTGGCTTAGGGCCGTCAAGAACACCAGGTCAAGGAGTGTTTAAAGGGATAAAAGAGCTGAGACCTGCACATGCCTTGACCTTTTCAAAAGGTGGTCTGCGCGTGTGGAGATACTGGAATGTCAAAAGCAAGCAGCATACCGACTCACTTGATGACACCGCACAGCACATTAAGCATCTCTTTACAGATGCCGTGACAAGACAGCTCGTCTCTGATGTGCCTGTATGTACATTTTTATCTGGGGGCGTTGATTCTAGTGCCATTACTGCCATTGCCGCTAAGCATTTTGAGAAAATAGGGAAAGCACCGCTTCATACGTATTCTATTGACTACGAAGGAAACGATCAATTCTTTGAGGCAAATCAATTCCAGCCTAATGCTGACGGTCCTTGGATTGATCGAATGACCAAAGCGTTTCAAACGAATCATCACAGCTGTGTCATTGGACAAAAAGAGCTTGCTTCGTATCTGAAGGAAGCGGTTGAGGTTCGAGACTTACCGGGTATGGCAGATATTGATTCTTCCTTACTTTGGTTTTGCCGAGAAATTAAAAAGGATTTCGTTGTTGGTTTATCAGGTGAGTGTGCTGATGAGATTTTTGGCGGCTATCCTTGGTTTCACATGGCAAATGAAACAAATAGTTTCCCTTGGATGAGATCGACAGAAGCAAGAACGCAGCTCCTGCAAGACTCTTGGCAAAAAAAGCTGTCACTTAAGGAATATGCACAAAGCAAATATGAAGAAACGGTGGCCGAAACGCCTCTTTTAGATGGAGAAACTGGAGTCGATAAAGCCCGGAGAGAACTTTTTTACTTAAATATGATCTGGTTTATGACAACACTGCTTGATCGAAAAGATCGAATGAGTATGGGTGCTAGTCTTGAGGTGCGTGTGCCATTTGCAGATCATCGCCTTGTCGAATATGTGTGGAATATTCCTTGGGAAATGAAAATGCATGGAAATCGTGAAAAAGGGGTTTTACGAAAAGCATTAGAGGGAATTTTACCGAATGAAGTGCTTTATCGAAAGAAGAGTCCTTACCCGAAAACACATCATCCAGCCTATACTCAGGCTGTGAAAGAGATGCTAACAAACTGTCTCGCGCAAAAAGATTCTGTACTTCACGAATTTTTAGATCCGCATCAATTAAAGCAGCTGATTGAAACGGAAGGAGCTTCCTTTCATGTGCCATGGTATGGCCAGCTCATGAAGGGCCCGCAGTTGATTGCCCATCTAGCACAGATTCATCATTGGTTTGAAACGTATCGAATTGATATAGAAGCGTAATACAGGGTCGGCTTTCTTGCACTTGTTGAAAGGAAGCCGGCTTTTTTGATACATAACATAAGACTTTTTGAGCACATCAAAAGTTGATCTAGTCTTTCTAATTTGTATAATTAACTTAAAGTGAATTAATTTGGAGGAAAAAGGATAATGAAAATCATTGTGATCGGAGCGGGACCAGGGGGACTTGCGGCAGCTATGATGCTTCAAAGCAAAGGACATGATGTTCATGTATACGAAAAACAGCCCTTTGTTGGCGGGCGTAACGCTAAGTTTCAACTTGGTGATTTCACGTTTGATACAGGTCCTACCTTTCTCAGCATGATTCATATTGCAGAGGAGCTGTTCACCTTTGCTGGTAAAAATCTTTATGACTATATTGATGTGATTGAATTAAAAGAGATGTATAGATTAATATTTCAAGACAATCAGCTGGATATGATTCGAGATCGTGATGAAATGTACAAACGATTAGAAGCCTTTGCACCGGGTGAGGGCGAAGGGTATTTAAGGTTTATGAAGGATACAAAGCGCAAAATGGATCGTCTGACACCAATTTTACAAAGTAAAATGGATCGCTTTCATCATTACCTTCGTCCGAAGGTGATTAAAGCACTTCCACAGCTTTCGCTAAATAAAAGTTTGTATGATGTACTGTCAGACTATTTCTCGAATGAATCAGTGAAATATGCCTTTACATTTCAATCAAAGTACTTAGGAATGTCGCCGTGGGAATGCCCTGGTGCGTTCTCAATCCTTTCGTTTATGGAGCATGATACAGGTGTTTTCCATCCGAAAGGCGGTGTCAATCAGCTGTCAGAAGCGATGGCAAAGGCGGCGGTTGAAGCTGGAGCAGCGATTCATCTGTCAGCTGGCGTCGAAAAGCTGCTCACGGAGGGAAGGAAAGTAAAAGGCATTCGTTTAGAATCTGGGGAAGAAATACAGGCAGATGAGGTTGTCGTCAATGGAGACTTTGCACATGTGATGACAAGGCTTGTCGAGCCAGGTCTTTTAAAGAAATACAGTGAGAAAAAACTAAAAAAGAAAAAATTCTCATGCTCTACCTTTATGCTCTATTTAGGATTGGATACCATGTACGATGAGCCGCATCATACCATTGTTTTTTCCGATGATTATGCTAGATTCGTCAAAGGCATTACGAAAACATATGAGCTGCCAGATGATCCGTCTATTTATATTCAAAATGCAAGTGTAACCGATGACTCACTTGCTCCAAAAGGAAAATCAGCTCTTTATGTGCTGGCTCCAGTTGCCAATAACCAAAGCGGTATTGACTGGGAAGCGCATCAAGATGAATTTAGAGAGCTTGTGCTGGATACATTGGAGCGGAAAACCGGCTTTCAAAATGTGAGGCAGCATATAGAAGTTGAGAGGATGATCACACCGACACAATGGGAGGAAGACCTTTACGTATATGAAGGAGCTACATTTAACCTTGGCCACCAGCTCACGCAGATGATGGTCCTAAGGCCGCACAATGAATTTGATGAATTAAAGCACTGCTGGCTCGTTGGAGGAGGCACACATCCAGGAAGCGGGCTGCCAACCATTTTAGAATCAGCGCGTATCACGACAAATGCCATTCTTTCAAAAGAGAAACATTCACACAAAACAATGCGGCATCAAGAAAAGGGGAGTGCCTCATGAAACAACATATATTGATTGCTGGCGGTGGTATTGGCGGAATGATCTCAGCGCTTTATTTAAAAAAAGCGGGACATGATGTCACCCTTGTCGAAAAAAATGAACGGCTTGGCGGGAGACTTGCTTTTGTACGTGAGAAAGGATATAAAGTAGATGAAGGTCCGACCATTGTCCTACTTCCTGACATGTTAAAAGGCATTTTACATGAGGTAGGAATTGACGATTCATCTCTTGATCTGTTGCAGCTTGATCCGCTGTATACCATTCAATATCAAGATGGAACCTCCTATACGAAATACTCTGATGCACGTCGTCAGCTAGATGAAATCAGACGTGTATTTCCAAAGGAAGATCAAGGGTTCCAGAGGTTTATGGAAGAAATGACGGATCGGTTTCAAGAAGGGCAGAAAGCTTTTCTAGAAAAATCATTTCACGAAAAACGTACATTTTTTACAAAAGCCAATATGAAGATTTTAATGAAATTAAAGGCGTATCGAACGGTACAAAGCGCTCTGAAAAAATATTTCTCAGACGAACGCCTGCGAGATGCATACGCACTTCAAACTCTCTATGTTGGGGGAAACCCGTATGAAGCATCGGCCATTTATTCGCTTGTTTCATATAGTGAGCATGCACATGGTATTTACTATATAAAAGGCGGTTATGCAAGTTTAGTAGATATATTGGAAGGGCAGCTCATCAAAATGGGTGTGCATGTAAGAAAAAATGAAGAAGTCACGCAATTGATGTTTGAGGGAAAACGGGCAGTCAAAGCAAAGGTGAATGATGAACATGTAGCCGCTGATGCATTTGTGATCAATGGAGATTATCCAGCTGCGTTAAAACAGTTTGGTTTAGACGAACAAGATCGCCGGAAATACGTGCCGTCCTCTGGCTGTGTGATGGTGTATCTTGGGTTAAACAAGATGTATCATGAAGCACCTGTTCATCAATTTTTTATGGGAGAACACTTTGATCAGCATATGAAAGAGGTTTTTCAAACAAAAACGATTCCTCAAGACCCGTCGTTTTATACATTTAATCCATCGATCATTGATCCATCTCTTGCCCCAGATGGCTGTAGTGTTTTATACATGCTCATTCCCGTTCCTTCAGGTGATCATATCAACTGGGAAGAGGAGCCAGAGTTTGTCGAGAACATGGTGGATGTCCTTGAGAAAAGAGGCTTTCCGAGATTGCGAGAGTCGATTGTTTGGAAAAAGGTCAGAACACCAAATGATTCCTTGCGAGAAGGATTGTTTGAAGGCGGCAGCTTTGGACTTGCGCCTAATTTGTTTCAATCAGGTGTCTTCCGCCCGCAAGTGAAGGTCAGTGAGACAGACAATCTTTATGCGGCAGGTGCTTCCATCCATCCGGGCGGCGGAGTGCCGATCGTGATGCAAAGTGCGAAGCTCATGACTTCTGTACTACTAAAAGATTTGAATGATAGAAAGGAAGTGAAGCTAAGTGGTTGATGTACAAACAGCATTAAAAGTGTGTGAGGAAACCATTCAAACCCATTCCAAAACGTTTTACCGGGCCTTTTCCATGCTGCCTAAAAAGAAAAGACAGGCCGTCTGGGCCGTGTATTCTTTTTGCCGGAGAGCAGATGACATTGTAGATGAGTCGCCTACGCCACAAGAGGACCTTGCATCCTTTCGGGAGACGTTTGATCGATTTTTACAAGGTGAGGTAGACCGGAATGATCCGATATGGGTGGCGCTAGAGCATACATTTCAAGAGTTTCGGATGGATGAAGCCCCGTTTCGTGACCTGCTCCAAGGACAGGAGATGGATTTAGAGCAGCAGCGATACGAAACGTTAGATGAACTGCTCATCTATTCCTATCATGTTGCTAGTACCGTTGGACTCATGCTCCTTCCCATTATTGCACCACGTAAAAAAGAGCAGCTAAAAGAAGCAGCCATTTCGTTAGGGATCGCTATGCAGCTAACCAACATTCTTCGAGATATTGGGGAAGATCAGGCTGAAAGAGACCGCATTTATTTGCCAAAGCAGGTGATGGATCAATTCGGGTACACAGAGCAAGAATTGCAGGAAGGGATTGTCAATCAAGCCTTCCAGCACGTCTGGGAGTACATTGCCTTTGAGGCAGAGGCATACTACGAGGAGTTTTTTGACCATCTTCATGAATTCCCCCTATATTCACGTATGCCGGTGAAAGCAGCAGCCCACTTTTATAAAGCCATTTTAGATAAAACAAGAGAAAACGAATATCGCGTCTTTACAGAGCGAGCATTTATTTCAAAACAGGAAAAAGCACTTATTTTAGAAGATATTAGATAAAAAAAGGACTGCACCCGCAGTCCTTTTTATGTGGAAGAAAAACGATACTCCGTCCATACTCTGGAACGCCAGCGCCTATACATGAAGATGCCTCTGACCCATTCATCCACGATAAAAGAAATCCAAACTCCGATGAGACCCATTTCAAATTGAATGCCTAACAAATAAGCGATCGGAAGCCCAATTCCCCACATTGAAATCATCGCCATATACACTGGAAACTTCGCGTCACCAGCAGCCCGCAATGAATTAATAATGACCATATTAAAAGAGCGTCCCGGCTCTAAAATGATCGTCAATAGGAGAAGTGTGGCGGCGATTTGAATGATTTCATGATTGCTAGTGAAAAACGTAAGCAAATGCGTCGATGATAAAGATAAAGCAGTGGAAGAAAGAAGAGAGATCGCAATAGCCCAGTATAAGCTTTTCATACATCTGCGGTAGGCCGCATCGAATTCTTTCGCCCCAATATGGCGCCCGATTAAAATCTGTGTGCCTTGGCTAATCGCTGCACCAAATAACATAATAAACATCATCAAATTTTGAGTGTAGACCTTTGCTGCTAAAGCCTGCGTCCCCATAAATGTAATAAACAGTGTAATGATCATTTGAGAGCCGTTATAAGAAAGCTGCTCTCCAGCAGAAGGAATGCCAATTTTTAGCAGCCTTTTTAAATGAGTCCGCTGGATGTGAAACATGCTCTTCAGCGAAAAGCGCAATCCAATTCGGCGGCGGACAATGAGAATCATCGCCATCAATCCGATCAATCGAGCAAGCGAGGTTGAAAAGGCAACACCCATGACACCTAATACCGGAAAACCAAACGGACCAAAAATGACCAAATAATTGCCGGCAACGTTTAGCAAATTCATTCCGATGGTGACATACATCGTGTCTCTTGTATATCCGTAGCTTTTTAAAATAGCACTATACGTCATAATAAGTGCTTGAATAAAAGAAAGCAGCCCGACAATTTGTAAAAAGACCGCCGCATCCGGCATGAGTTCACTTGATAAGCCCATCATGTTCAGAATGGGAACAGCTAACATAAACATGAGGAGACTAATGAAAAAGCTGATCAAGAAGTTGGTCCCTAGTGAGACATAGGCGACTTGAGTCTCTTCCTGCTTGCGGTCAGCTCCTAGAAGCTGCGCAATCACAATGGTCGTTCCTGTTGTAATGAAGCTGAACATGACAATTAATAAATTCAGGAGCTGGTTGCTTACACCTACTGCGGCCACACTGTTATCAGAGTATTGGCTGAGCATAAGTGTATCAGCGCTTCCCATGAGCATATATAAAGAGATTTCGATAAAAATAGGCCAAGTTAATGCAAATAATGAAGGGTGCGTTTTCTCATCTTTGGCTTGAACCTTTTCATATGACAGGGTTTGAGATTTCATCACATAGCCCCCTTTCGTATAAATCCGATTTATAGTGTACCTTGCATAGACTATAATAAGAAGAGATGAAACCGAAACTTATTGGAGAAATACGACTTCATAAGGGGATGAATATGAATCGATTTATTACATTTACTGTACCGCCGTTTCCTATTTATATAGCTTCAGGTAAAGGGATATTTCACCAAGGAGAAAGACATATCTCAAGAACCTTCACTGTATTTGATCTTCTCTATGTCACAAAAGGTGAACTATGGATGACAGAGGACGAGGAGGCTTTTCACGTAAAAGAAGGTGAATATATGATTCTCTCACCGGGCTTGTCTCATGGCGGACATCTGCCATGTGAAGAGGATACCCACTATGAGTGGCTTCATTTCTCAATTGATCGGTTTGAGCTGACGAACCGGCCGAGAGAACACTGGATTGATATGAAACAAAACCAAGCCACCTTCGAAAAGCCGGCAACATATGAATTTAGCCTGCCTCGTTTAGGAAAAGTGAAGGGACGAAGTGTGTTAGAAAAACACCTTTCAGTGATGAGCGCACTAAATCATGATGCATCTGAACTTCCGCTGAAAAAACAGCTTCTATTTGAGGAACTGCTCATTCATCTGCAAAAGGAAGCATTCCATATTCCAAGTGCAAAGGAGACTGTCGCATCAGAAGTGGTTCACTTTCTTGAGCATCACTTTATGGAGAAATTGCACATGGAGCAGCTTGCAGAGAAACTGCACTATCATCCTGACTACATGACAAGGTGTATGCAGACGGTGTATGGATTGACGCCAAACCAGTACAGCCATCGTCTCAAGATCGAAAAAGCTAAAAGCATGCTCGCCTCAACAAATGAAAAAATCGCAGCCATTGCAGAGCATGTAGGTATTGACGACCCTACTTATTTTTCTAAGCTGTTTCGACAAAATGAAGGCATGACGCCGATTGAGTACCGTCATCTAGCAAAAAGAACGACAAAGTAAAGGAACGTGAACAGATGAAAAGAGAAAAGGAAGAGCTTGTGAACATACGTCCATTAACCGAAACGGACTTAGAGGTGGTGTGGCATTTAAAATTTAAAGCACCAGACCAGTCCTATCGAAAATGGAATGCCCCTTATTTTTATGAACACGAAATCCCGCTTTCTGCATTTAAGAAACGTTACTTACAGGATGAATCCATTCCCCAAAAGCTATATGGCATTGAAATAGACGGTGATATCAAAGGTACCGTATCATATTATTGGGAGAATGAACGTACACGGTGGCTTGAATGCGGAATTGTCATTTATGACTCACGCTTTTGGAGTGGGGGCATTGGGACAAAGGCATTAAATCTATGGATTGATGTATTATTTACACATATTGATATCCCTCGAATTGGTCTAACCACTTGGTCAGGGAATGAACGGATGATGCGGTGCGCAGAGAAATGCGGATTTGTTCTTGAGGGGAGACTGAGAAAGGTTCGTTATTATCAAGGAGAGTATTATGATTCGATGCGCTACGGAATGCTGAGAGAAGAATGGCGATGCCTCCCGCGCAATATCCTCTGAATCATTATTTTTTAGGAAAAAAGAATCATATAATGGAATAAACTGAAGAAGAAGGGTGGCAGATGAATGTGGGCTGGATAACTGGATGGTTTGTTTCTATTTTAGTCGCAATCTATTTACTGATAGATGCACCAAAACATGGAAAAAATAAATGGTTATGGTCTATTTTAGGTCTTTTATTCGGGCTCTTTGCATTTGGGATATACCTCATCAAAACAGGAAGAAAAGGATTGGGCTGGACAGTTCTGATCGTGTCCATCATCATCTATTCTATTGTTATGCTAGTCTATGTCTTTTACTTCCTGTTGCTGATCATCGGATACTCAAACGCATCATAGAGAGCGCGTATACATAATAAGGGGGAGTTTAATCTTGAGAATAACGGGTCTATTCGTTTCACTTGCTGTTGCCATCTATTTATGGTTTGATGCACCAAAGCATCACAAAGACAAATGGCTGTGGGCCATTTTAGGCGTGCTTTTTAGTACCATCGTACTCGGCATTTATTTGATCAAGACAGAGAGGAAGGGGCTGGGCTGGACGATCTTGATCTTAACCATCTTGTTTTATCTCATGCTGCTCATCTCTGTTTTAATCGGTGTTATTCTTTTTTATCAGGCGCCTTCATGAAGAAGGGCCTTTTTCTTTTACCTTTTGAGCCGGTACACCAGCAATGACGATCTGCTCTTCATGAAAGGAATGATTCACCACGGCATTTGCTCCAATTGAGATATGATTTGCGATATAAATGTCTCCAAACAGCTTAGCACCGGGTCCAATCCATACGTGATCTCCAATGGTTGGTACATCCTTTTCGGAATGGTTTTGACCAATATTCACCCCTTGATGAATATCACAAAATGCCCCAATTTTTGCGTGCTTATTCACAATTAAGAGGCCAGTATGATTGATTCTAAGGCCGGGGCCAAAGACGCCAATCGGGATATCAAAGCCAAGCTGAATCCCTTTCTTTTTATGTAAATAGCGGTAAAACCATTTGCGCAATGTAGCGCCGCTATTAGAATAGTATTCATATTTTCGTAAATACCTTTGATATTTCCATATATCGTCCCCAAACCACTTCGGCCTTCTGCGAGTGATCGCTAACGCTTTCTTATCTTGCGTTAAGTAATGGTGAAGATCATGCTTTGTTAAAATCATCAAATTTCCCTCTCCATTCCCTTATGTTTCAGAGAAATTATACCATCCAAACCATTTATATCAAGAAAAAACAGTGTGATTTCTTCAATTTTCTACTTCATTTCATCCAAATTTCTGCATAAAATGAGCGTTTTGAATTGAATAGAACAAATGAACCAGGAAAATTGATTTGTAATTTTTTTCAATGTCAATCCGTCTCATGCGTTCCACCTCCTTATGGCAGTAAGGTTTGTAAAAATTACTCGAAAATACTCACTAAAAAGAGAATATTGTATTCATATGCTTTTCGAATCATCTTTTTGAATACAATTGACTTTCCTATCTCACATCCTCTAGGCTAATAAATGAAAATGATAATCTTTATCAATTGGAGGAGTGTTTTATTATGTCCATCAAAACCGTTTCTAAAAATCAGCAATTTTTAGAGCAGCAAAGTCAAAGAGAATCTAATGCAAGGTCTTACCCGAGACGGTTCCCATTAGCCATGCAAAAAGCCGAGGGCATGATCGTGACAGATGCGGATGGCAGAGAGTTTTATGACTGTCTAGCAGGCGCAGGAACACTTGCACTTGGTCACAATCATCCGGTTGTGATAGAAGCTATTGAACGTATGCTTCATGAAAAAAGACCATTGCATACGTTGGACATAACCTCAGAAATTAAAGAAGAATTTGTGAATGAGATTTTTTCTCACTTACCAGAAGAGTTTGCAAAGAGAGCAAAAATTCAATTTTGTGGACCAACTGGTGGTGATGCCATAGAAGCTGCGATTAAATTAGTCAAGACAGCGACAGGAAATCGTTCCATTCTTTCTTTCCACGGTGCTTATCACGGTGCGACACATGGCACGATGTCATTAAGCGGGAATTTGTCTCCGAAGGAAAGAGTACAAGGGTTAATTCCAGATGTGCATTTCATGCCTTATCCATATGAATATCGCTGCCCATTCGGAATTGGCGGTAAAAATTCGCACCGCATTTCCAGCTCTTATATTGAGCGTGTATTAAATGATCCTGAAAGTGGTATTCTTCCGCCAGCAGGTATGATCTTTGAAGCAGTACAAGGTGAGGGAGGCTCAATTCCAGCATCTATTGAATGGATGCAAGAAATGAGAAGAATCACAAAAGAAAAAGGCATTCCGCTCATTATCGATGAGGTGCAATCAGGCATTGGCCGAACAGGTAAGATGTTTGCCTTTGAACATGCAGGAATTGTGCCAGACGTCATTGTATTATCTAAAGCCATTGGTGGAAGCCTGCCGCTTTCAGTTGTGATTTATGATAAAGATTTGGATCAATGGAATCCAGGTGCACACATTGGCACATTTAGAGGAAATCAAATGGCGATGGCTGCAGGAACCGCTACGCTTAAATTTATAAAAGAAACCAATCTGCTTGATCATGTAGAACAATTAGGAGATCGCATGCAGGCTTATCTAAAAGACATTCAAAAAAATGTACCTGCTATCGGTGATGTTAGAGGAAGAGGATTAATGATTGGTGCTGAAATAGTTAATCCAAATGAAAAGCAGGATGTGGATGGAAGTTATCCAGCAAATCCTGAATTAGCCAGTCTCATTCAAAAGAATTGCTTCGATAAAGGCTTAATTGTAGAGACGGGAGGCCGTTTCGGTAGCGTCATTCGATTCTTACCGCCATTGATCATGACAGAAGAGCAGCTTGAACAAGTCATCGCTATTTTCAAAGAGGCCGTTTACGATGCAATCAACTAAAGCTTCTGTGGATTCATTATTTATCAATCAAAGCCAGCTTGGAAGAGAGTCTTTCCAAGCGGCTCTTCATACATCTATCGACAGCTTACTGGACCAGTGGCAAAAAGACCAAGGCCCCTATAGCGGAATATTGCCTGGGAAATTAGCGGCTAGTGTCGAATCCTTATTTCAGTTTCACCCGTCTGGCGAATCAATAGAATCTGTCTTTCAAGATATAAAACAGCACCTTTTGCCGCATCTCGTTGATGTATCGCACCCTAAATGCTTGGCACATTTGCATTGCCCGCCGCTTATCCCTGCTCTTGCCGCAGAGGTGATGGTGAGTTCCTTTAACCAATCAATGGATTCCTTCGATCAAAGCGGTATTGCATCTTTGGTTGAGGAGGAAATTCTAAAGTGGCTATGTGCGAAGTTTTCTTATGGAAATCTAGCAGATGGGACATTTACGAGCGGTGGCACCCAATCTAACTACATGGGGCTGCTTCTTGCAAGAGATGCATTTTGTGAAAACACATGGCAATGGAATGTTCAGCAGAAAGGCTTGCCGAGTGAGGCTCACCGCATGAGAATTCTTTGCTCTAAGAATGCTCACTTCACTGTGAAGAAATCTGCATCCCAGCTAGGCTTAGGGGAGCAGGCAGTTGTTCTAGTAGAGACGGATGAGCAGCACCGGATGGACCTCAATGATTTGAAGAAGAAACTTGTTGAGTTAAAGGAGCAGGATCTCCTGCCTTTTGCGGTAGTGGCGACTTGCGGGACAACTGATTTTGGCAGTATTGACCCGGTTCGAGATGTGTATGACATCGTCAAGCCATATGGTCTGTGGATTCATGCAGATGCTGCCTACGGTGGAGCGCTTGTATTAAGTGAAAACTACCGAGATAAATTAGACGGTGTTGAGCTTGCTGATTCCATCACGATTGACTTTCATAAACAATTTTATCAGCCGATCTCTTGCGGGGCATTTTTGCTGAAGGATAAGAGACATTTCGGCTTGATCCATTATCATGCAGATTATCTTAATCCAAAAGAAGATGAACTGGATGGAATACTACATCTTGTCCATAAATCTGTCCAAACGACGCGCCGATTTGATGCACTGAAATTGCTTCTTTCTCTTCGTCTGATTGGGGAGGAAGGGTTTGGAGACATGATTGACCATACCATTGATTTTGCGAAGGATGTGGCTGCGCTTATCGAGGGCAATGATCACCTTGAAGTGATCAATCCTGAGCCAGAAATCAATGCAGTAGTGTTTCGATTTAAGGGTGCGGATGACATCAATAAAATCATCCATCGAACGCTATTCAAATCAGGAACTGCTGTCATTGCAAAAACAGTGGTGGATGGTCAAACATGCTTGAAATTCACTTTGTTAAATCCGAGAACGACAATCACACATATTGAGGAAATCCTTTCTGACATCGTTGATATCGGGATCGCTCATATTCAATCCGGGAGGGTACTACGTTGAGTCAATATAAACAAATGGCTGAAAATGCAACAATGCAAAGCTTTTTAAACTGTTTTTTACGTGAAACAGGAATCGATCGATCTGCAAAAAAAGAGACGAAAGCAGATGGTTCGCTTGTATTCGTGGCAAAACTAGCAAAGCAAGACCTTGAGCTTGTGATTCCGATCCGATACTTTTCATCTGTAGGCCGCCATCTCTTTGATTTTCCGATTCGCTTTCGTCCGAGTGGCACCCAGCAAGAGGGGACGATCGTCGATTACACGACACTTGTTGCTTTATGTTCAAAGGAGCTTCTCATTGCATATGGCCGCACAGATGCAGAGGATGAATTCATGCTTCGCATCATTTTAAGCTGCAGAAATATTGAACGATTCTTACGGGAGAGAGAAAGTGATCAAGCTGCTTTATCTCAAGCTGATTTTGAGTACATCGAGGCTGAACAGTCACTTCTCCTTGGACATTTAACACATCCAACACCAAAAAGCAGACAAGGGATGACAGAAGAGGAGGAAGCCGTTTATTCTCCTGAGCTGAAAGGAGCTTTCCAGCTTCATTACTTTAAAGCGCACCATTCGATTGTGCTTCAGGATTCATCTATTTCACAACCTGCGGCAAGCCTCATGTTAGAAGAGCTTTCGCGTCAGGTTCCAGAAGAAACAGAGAGACTGAATAGGTTAACAGAAAACGGAGAATATGTGCTTATTCCGATTCATCCGCTGCAAGTCAAAGTGGTCATGGAGAAGGCATTCGTGAAGCGTTATATAGAGGAGGGGAAACTGACTTATTTAGGACCGCTCGGGTCTGAATACACAGCGACCTCATCCTTTAGAACGGTCTATCAAAAGGATTCTGCTTACATGCTCAAATTCTCTGTTCCTGTGAAAATTACAAACTCGTTACGCATCAATAAACAGAAGGAACTGGATCGAGGAGTAGAGATGTCCCGCATCTTAAAAACAGAATTAGGCGTTTCTTTATATGAAAAATTCTCTGGATTCCGGGTCATTGAAGATCCTGCATATCTCTCTATTCGAGGAGATGAAGCGGAATCTGGCTTTGAAGTGGTCATTCGTCAAAATCCATTCTTGCATCGTGAAAAAGGCGCAAGCTTAATTGCTGGGCTGTGTCAGGATCATGCGTACGGAGGAAAATCAAGGTTAGCAGGAATTATTCATAAACTTGCAGATACAGAAGGCCGGTCAACAGAAGCGGTCAGCCAAGATTGGTTTAAACAATACTTAACCATTTCGTTAAAGCCGATGCTCTGGCTGTTTGAAACATATGGTCTTGCACTCGAGGCCCATCAGCAAAATGCTGTGGTGCAAATGAAGGATGGTTATCCAGAGACTTTCTATTATCGTGACAACCAAGGCTACTACTATAGTGAATCAAAAAAAGATAAGCTCGCAAATCTAGTTCAAAACTTGAGCGTAAGAAGTGAAACCATTTGTGCGGATGATGTAGCCGTTGAGAGACTCCGTTATTATTTCTTCTTTAATCATTTATTTGGTCTCATTAATGGCTTTGGCACAGAAGGACTAGCAAAGGAAGAAGACTTGCTGGCACTCGTGAGAGATACATTGCTTGCTCATGAGGAGATGTACGGAGCTTCTGATCTGACAAACAGCCTTCTCCGTTCAAAAGAACTTCCTTCAAAAGCGAATTTGCTGACACGATTTGAAGATATGGATGAGCTGACAGGATCTCTGGAAACACAGTCTCGTTACACAGCTGTCTTGAATCCGCTCTTTTTACATAAGGAGGCGCTGATTGGATGAGGCATCGTATTAGGTTTATTCGTGCTGAATATGAAAGAGACGTCCAGCTTGTCCATAAGTGGATGCAAGAAGAGTATGTTCACCCATTTTGGCATTTGAATATTCCATTTCCTGATTTTAAAAAGCATTTTTATCAGGCAATACATGATCCGCATCAAACCCTTTATTTAGGCACGATTGATGGGACGCCAATGAGTTATTTTGAGGCTTATAACGTCAAAGGGGATGTCATTGAATCCTACTATGAGCCTTCTCCGCATGATCAAGGCATTCACCTGTTAATAGGGGAGCCGGATTATGTGGGAAAAGGATTTGCTGCGCCGCTCCTTCAGGCAATGACAGCATTTCAATTTGAGCAGAACAAACGAACAGAAAAAATCGTCGCTGAGCCGGATATTCGCAATGAAAAAATGATTCATGTATTTGAAAAATGCGGCTTTGAACGTGTAAAACCAGTCACTTTACCGGATAAAACAGGTCTTTTGATGTTTTGTGATCGAGAACGATTCGAAAGGAAGTATAACCATGACGCGGTTCAACAAGCAAAATAATATAGTGGATGTAATTGGGATCGGCATTGGCCCGTTTAACCTCGGACTTGCCGCATTATCTGAAGAGGTAAATGAAATCGACGCTTTGTTTTTTGAAAGAAGTGAAGCCTTTCACTGGCACCCAGGGATGCTCATTGAAGGAACGACACTGCAAGTCCCATTTTTAGCGGACCTTGTCAGTATGGCAGATGTGAAAAGCAAATATAGCTTTCTCAACTATTTGCAGGAACAAAACCGTTTGTATTCATTTTACTTTCTAGAGGACTTCCATATCCCGCGCAAGGAATACAGTCATTATTGCCGCTGGGTCGCTGACCAGTTAGACTCTTGCCGATTTGGCATGAATGTCGAATCTGTCTCACTGATTGAAAAGGCAGGGGAAAAGCGGTATGAAGTGCATGTCCGTCATGTGAAGGATCAAGCTGTAGAGGTGTTTGAAAGCAAACATCTTGTCTTGGGAATTGGCACGCAGCCCGCAGTGCCGGCATCGCTCCAGCCAGCTTTAGGAGAGAAGGTTTTTCACTCAGCTGACTATTTAAAACGAAAGAAAGAAGGCTGTTTCAAAGGGAAATCTGTAACAGTTATCGGCTCTGGTCAAAGTGCAGCAGAAGTGTTTTATGACATTTTATCAGATGATGAAGCGAAGGATATTCACTGGTTCACACGGTCAAAAGGATTTTTCCCAATGGAATATTCAAACCTAGGGCTTGAGTATTTCTCCCCTGACTATATTGATTTCTTTTATGAGCTTCCGCAAACAAAAAAGGATGCGTTATTAAAACAGCAAGACTTGCTGTATAAAGGCATCAGTTCGGCGATGATTCGTGATATTTATCATTTGCTTTATGAACGTTCTGCCTGCGGAACGGAGCTGAACACAGTGCTTCAAGCCATGACGGAGGTCAACTTGATTGAGGAAACAGCGGGCGGATTATCACTTTCCTGCACGCAATGGGTCAACGAAGAATCTTTTACGCATGAGACGGATATTGTTGTATTGGCGACTGGCTATCAATCCGTTCTGCCGCCATTTATCAACCCTATTTCCCACCATATTCAATGGGATGATCAAGGACGTTTCCAAGTGGAACGTGAATATCGTTTGAAAACAAATACGATGGGTGAAAATGATATTTTTGTACAAAATGCAGAGCTTCATACACATGGGGTCGGCGCTCCTGATTTGGGGCTGGGGGCTTATCGAAACAGTGTGATCATCAATGAACTTGCTCGTCAAACCGTGTATCCACTTTATCAAAAGCACGTCTTCCAGACATTTGGTACACACAAGAACGCACACACATTTGAAGAAATCAAAGGTTAAGGAGGATGAAGCGATGAGTGTACAAGACGAATTGAAAAAAGCGGTGAATCCTGCTGCTTGGAAAAAGGCAAACCAGCGTATGGTGGCAAAAATGCTGTCCGAATACATGTATGAGGACATGCTTCATCCTGTCGAGCTGGATCGTAAGGATGGCATTGCCCAGTATGAATTAATCATTCATGAACATAAGAAATATCGTTATCTGGCAAAACCTCGGTTGTTTGATAGTTTTGATACAATCGCTGAATCAATTGAGTGCTGCCAGGATGGAAAATGGTCAAAGGATGTCAGTGCCATTGTGTTTTTACTAGACATTCAGCCGATCATTCCAATGTCCTCTGACACAACAGGCCATCTTATCAAAGAGCTTCACCATACTTTGTTAGCCGATGTCCATTTGCTGTCGAAAAAAGCACTTCGTGCGGATGAGCTGACAGATACGGATTATGCATGGATTGAAGGAGAAATGACAGGCCATCCTTGGATTGTGTATAACAAAGGGCGTATAGGATTCAGCTACGATGATTACTTAGCCTATGCACCAGAACGTCAAGAATGTGTACAGCTGTCTTGGATTGCTGTACACAGGGAGCTTGCGACATTCCATGCAGTCGATCATGAAAACTATGAACAGGTAATCGCCAAAGAATTAGATGAAGTCACGATTCGTCAATTTCAACGTGTGTTAAAGGATGAAGGACTGAATGCAGCTGACTATTATATGATGCCTGTCCATCAGTGGCAGTGGACGCATATGATTATTCAGCATTTCCCGGAAGATTTAGCCTTGCGCCGGATTGTGTATTTAGGAGAGGGGCTGGATCAATATATCCCGCAGCAGTCGATCAGAACCTTTACAAATATCTCAAATAAAGGCAAGCATCATATTAAACTGCCAATGAGTATTTTAAATACACTTGTGTACCGTGGACTCCCATCAGAACGTACGGTCATTGCCCCGCGCATTACAGCACATATTAAAGGGA
The DNA here is from genome assembly GCF_049895685.1 of Bacillus sp. DC4300-2b2. Lineage (NCBI taxonomy): Bacteria > Bacillati > Bacillota > Bacilli > Caryophanales > Bacillaceae > Bacillus > Bacillus sp. DC4300-2b2. The sequence goes on along the minus strand of NZ_JAFCSW010000002.1, from coordinate 757,540 downwards.
TTGCTGATCAAGACTCATTTTTATCTGATGTCTGCCGCGTCATTTTACCAGGTGAGAATGCAAGTATCAATGTCGATCATCCATACTACAGCAAACTGCCTGGTGCGCCGTATCAATATCTCGAGATGCTCGGTGTCATTTTTAGAGAAAGCATTTATACGTACTTAGAAGAAGGGGAAAGCACTGTTACACTTGCGGCACTCACATATGAGGATCATGAAGGAGAGCCGTATATCAAGCAGCTGATTGAAAAATCAGGTCTCTCCGCAAAAGAATGGATGGCGAAGTTTTTCCATGTCGTGATGCCGCCACTTTTGCACTTTATGTATCAATACGGCACAGTCTTTTCACCGCATGGTCAAAATACGATTCTTGTGTTAAAAAATCATGAGCCGCATCGTTTGGCGATCAAAGATTTCGTTGATGATGTGAATATAAGTGACCAGCCGCTGCCTGAATTAGCTTCATTAGAAGAAGATTTAAAAGAAGTGCTGCGCAGTGAGCCGCCAGAAGGTCTAGTGCAATTTATCTTTACAGGATTATTTATTTGCAATCTTCGTTATGTATCCAATGTATTAGACAATCACGATCTGTTAGATGAAACGACTCTTTGGCGTTTGCTTGCTGAAGAAATTCAGCAGTATCAAAATCAATTTCCACAGCTAAAAGACCGTTTTGAATTATTTGATCTATTCCAGCCGAAGCTGACAAAGCTTTGCTTAAATCGTAATCGAATGATTGATTATGGCTATGGAGATGGAGATGACCGCCCGCATGCATCAGAGCATGGAAAGGTCACAAACGCACTCGCTCATGTTCTTTCGACAGTTGGAGAGAAGTAATAGAAAAGCTGTAGACATCAAGTATCTACAGCTCAGCGTGTAGACAAACCCTCGCATTCGCCCGCAGGTCTGCTCGCCGATGCTCACGAATGTCAAATTCGCTCCGCTTCGGTGCTCGTCCTTCCTAGACTGCGAAGGTTTTCAGGTCACGCTGAAAAGAAGGCAAAGAGCTAAAATAAAGATCATTTTAGCTCTTTGTCAACAATCTAAAGCTGTAGACATCAAGTGTCTACAGCTTGTTTGTTTTTTAAGAAAATGCTTGAGAGGCAAGGAAATAGAATAGGGAGGGATCATTTAGTTTTTCTTTCCCGCGAATCATCATGAAATGAGCTACGTTTGTTTTCGTAAATCCTGCTTCAACAAGTGTTTCATGCAGGTGTTCGGCAGTTTCTTCCTGCATATCTATACGAATTGCCCCTGAATAAGACGAGATGAGTGATTGGATGAGCGTGAGAGCGGTTTGTTCATCGTTTGCTGTAAGCGGTCCAATCATGAGATTAGCAGGGGTTTCGATGCCAAATGCAAATCCAGTTGTTTCATGATGTTCATTCTGTGCGATCAGCCGGAACGATGCTCGATCCATTCGCTTTCTTATAAAGCTTGATCGATTGGTACCTGAACCTTTTTCGTCAAGTGCTTCAATAGACGGAAGGTCCGCTTCATCAGCAGGAGAAAGGTGAATCCCACCTGACACACGAAAAGCCGATGGATTCGTGCTCTGTGCTTTGTATGTATGAATGTAGCCGGCCGTTTGAAATCCGATTTTTTCGTAAACGGGCTGTCCTTGTACAGTAGCAGTTAAAACGACAGGAACGCTTTGATCGCTCCGGCGAAGCAGGGTGTCAATCATTTTCCGTGCAAGGCCTAAGCCGCGATGCGTCTCAGATACAATCACAGCACCAATTGATGCTGCCTTATCATATTGGAAAAGTCCCGCACATGAGATGACTTGTCCATCCGTTGTTGAAAAACCGGTAAAATATCCGTTTGTTAATAGAGATGTAAGCTCATCCGCATTGTAATCAGGCCAATCGACCTCTTTTGACAATGCGATAAGATCGGGTATGTCATCGAGTGTTAATGTTCGTTGTACAACGTTTGTCAATACACGCCACTCCTTCTTAGCTGATTTCATCTATATGTATCGTACCATAAGAAAGCATAAGAAAAAGGAAAAGGGAGATCCTTTTCCTTTTGTCCTCTTATTAATAATTCAGGTCACGGTTGTATTCATATTCAAAGGTGAGCTGCAAGTTTTTAATCGACACGACACCTATTATAATTAATCGTCCACCGATAAGCTGAGGGACCTCTATGGCGTTGAAAGAAACAAAAAAGCGGTCTTTTGCTGGAACCTGGCTTGTTTTATAGGAAGAGATATCAACCTTTTGACCGTTCCATGGTACATTCACTGCTCCGCCTTTTAAAGAAGAAACGGTGAAAACATAATTGTGTGCGTTTGTACTGCCTTTATCAGCCTCTAATGAAAGACCAGTTATGACAGCATCCTGCGGCAGACTGCTTAAATCAAAATTAGAATTTGGAGAACCGGCTTCATTGAAGCTGTTGAGTGTGGATGGCGACCCATATCGTTTGAGTGTTGCTTTTTCAATGCTTTTATCAAAGACAATGCGGTACATTTTATCTTCTTCATTTAGTAATTGTTTAGGCTTAACCGCTAGGTAGTAATCCGTACTGGCGGCAATTTTCGGCATATGAATGATCTCATTTTGGTTGTATGTCCGCACAGAGGAAGACACAAGCCCGCCGTCCTTATTGTAAAGATAGAGATCGAAATCATTTCCTGACTTTACATTCACAAGTTTAATGGAAAAACGACCGTCCGCACCATCAAATTTGGAACTGGTGAAATGGTAAAAGTCGACGTCATTTATAGAAGAAATACTTCCCTCGTGATATAAATAAGATTTATTCAAATAAAGAGAAGGCTGCAGGAACTGAGCTTTTTCCATCGTATCATTGTTGGCATAATCACTGTCTGGATACTGGTGCTCCAATTCTTCTGTATAATTTTTTGTTTGTTTCGTAGATGCTTCACTTGCTAGTGCAGGTGATTGGAAGAGAGAGGCAGCGATGAAGAGGCCGGCAAGCAGTAAAAAACCAATTTTCTTTTTAAACATGACAAACATCTCCTATTCATTCATTTTCTTTCATTTATATTATCGGTGAATTATTGTAAAAATTGATATTTATTCCATTTATATGACAAAAAAGAACCCCCAATCACGGAGGTTCTAGATTTAATGAACATTAAAATATCGAGCTTCAGGGTGGGAGACGACGATCGCTGAAACAGATGCTTCAGGTTCCATCATGAATCCTTCTGTCAGGTGGATGCCGATTTTTTCAGGCTGAAGCAGCTTGAACAGCTTTTCTTGGTCCTCAAGATTTGGACACGCTGGATAACCAAAGGAATAGCGCTGCCCTTGATATTTCGCTTGGAATCGTTTTTCCATTGTAAAATCGACTGGGTCAGGGAAGCCCCATTTGTCACGAATCACTTGGTGGGTTCTTTCAGCTAATCCTTCTGCAAGCTCAAGTGCCAGAGCTTGGACAGCATGCATTTTTAAATAATCTCCTTCCTGCTTAAATTGCTGCGCGACTTCACGTATACGCGCGCCGGCTGTGACGGCGAATAAGGCAATATAATCTTTCTCGTTTTCATCACTTTTCCGTACATAATCAGAAATGGAGCGGTTCGGGAGCTTCTCCTGCCTTGGAAATTGGAACGTTTCAATGATGCGGTCAGGCTTTTCGGGATCATAAATATGCAAATCATTTACGTCTGAACTGGCAGGGAAGAATTGATACACAAATGCAGGCGCAAACCAGTTTTTCTCTCTGCCTTCGTTTAGAAGATCTGTGACAAGCTGTTTTAATTCCAATGCCTTTGGGTGCTGTTCAGCTAATAAGGTTTTGACCTTCCCCTTTAAGCCGAGATGATGACCAATGAGCATTTGTTCATTCACATAAGGCATAATATGATGCAAATCGATGTCCCTCACATAATGGCGTGCGGTATCTTCTGGCGTAAATACCGGTGCCTGCGGGAGGGCTGCGCGTTTTTCTAGTAATTCAATGACAGCTTTCGGCTGCTTTCCTTCTTTCTCCTTGAAAGGTGCAGCTGGCTCCTCTTCAGGCTTTGTTTGAAATTGCAGTGGATTCGCTTTTAACTCATTGGCTAATGACAGACCGTCCATGGCATCTTTTGCATAAAGAACAGGTCCATCATAATGAGGCGAAATTTTCATTTTCGTAAATTTACGAGAAAGGGCAGCACCGCCGACCAAAATAGGAACAGAAATATTGACCTTTTGTAAATCCTGAGCGGTTAGTACCATTTGCTGTGCGGACTTTACAAGTAAGCCTGATAATCCGATCATATCTGGTTTTTCCTTTTGCACAGCTTCAATCAATGTTTGAGGTGTCACCTTGATGCCGAGGTCGACCACTTGAAAGCCGTTATTGCTCAAAATGATGTCGACAAGGTTTTTCCCGATATCATGGACATCTCCTTTTACGGTCGCAAGAAGAATCTTTCCTTTCCCGCTCGCATGCTGCTTTTCCATATATTGCTCAAGGAACGAAACAGATGCTTTCATGACCTCTGCCGATTGAAGCACCTCGGCGACAATCAGTTCGTTTTGATTAAAAAGACGACCAACCTCAGCCATTCCCTGCATTAACGGACCATTGATAATATGAAGCGGCGATTCATATTGCTCCAATGCAAGGGATAGATCATCGATGAGACCTTCTTTCGTTCCTTCGACGACGTAGAGCGCCAGCCTTTCATCAAGTGATAAGGAGACCTTTGGTTTTTTCTCCGTTTTCTTTTTGCCGCGGTAAAATTGGGTGAATTCAGCCAGTGTTTGGTCATTTGTTTCATAAAGTAAGGTCTCAGCTAGTTTGATTTCTTCCTTTGGAATGGAAGCGAAGCGTTCAAGCTTTTCTGTATTCACAATGGCATAGTCAAGCCCTGCTTGCACGCAGTGATACAAATAAACGGCATTTAAGATTTCTCTGCCTACAGGCGGAAGTCCGAAAGATACGTTGCTGATGCCTAAAATGGTGAGGCACTCAGGCAGGGTTTCCTTGATCATTTTAATGCCTTTGATCGTTTCTTCAGCGGCGCCAATATATTGCTCGTCTCCAGTGCCTACGGGAAAGACAAGCGGATCAAAAATAATGTCACTTGCGGGAATTCCATATTTCTTCGTTAACAAATCATGCGAACGTACAGCAATTTCAAGCTTTCGTTCTGCTGTCACAGCCATTCCTATTTCATCAATTGTGCCAACAACAAGTGCACCGCCATATAGCTTCACAAGGGGAAGAATCTCTTCAAAACGTTCCACGCCGTCCTCAAGATTAATAGAATTGATGATGGCTTTCCCTTGAGAATAGGTGAGTGCCTTTTCAATCACGTGTTTATCCGTTGAATCAATGACAAAAGGGGCTTTCACCTTTTTCATGGCTTCTTGTAAAAAGCCTTCCATGTCTGCTGCCTCATCACGGTCTGGATCAGCCAGACACACATCAACGACGTGAGCGCCATTTTTCAACTGAGCACGAGCAATTTCTGCTGCTTCTTCAAACTTTTGTTCCGCAATGAGCCGTTTGAATTTGCGAGAACCAATGACATTGGTCCGTTCACCTACAAAAAGAGGACGCATTGAATCCTCATAAATAAGGGGCTCAATTCCTGATACGGTATGCTGCGGTGATCCTCGAGTTATATGACGCGGCTGAAGCGTGCGTACTTCATCTGACAATGCTTGAATATGTGCAGGTGTCGTTCCACAGCAGCCGCCGACAATATTTAACCAGCCTTCCTTAGCAAAGGCGGCGATTTTTTTAGCAAGAGAAGCAGGGGATTCATGATATTGGCCTTCTTCATCTGGGAGACCAGCATTCGGATAGCAGCTCACCGCTGACTTTGCGATGGAGGAGAGCGTGCGGATGTGGTCTGTCATAAATTCTGGACCAGTCGCACAGTTCAGGCCCACACTGATGGGTTTCATATGCTCAAGAGAGATATAAAAGGCTTCGATATCCTGACCAGCAAGGGTGGTGCCCATCGGTTCAATCGTACCTGATACCATGAGTGGTAATTGAATGCCCGTCTGCTGAAAGGCTTCCTGAATCCCTTTGAATCCAGCTTTTACATTCAGCATGTCTTGGCTTGTTTCTAAAAGAAGGGCATCACACTTTCCGTCAATTAGAGCGCGGGCCTGTTCTTCATAGTTTCTGACGAGCTCACTGAAGGTTGTGCCGCCTGTTACAGACAATGTTTTCGTTGTTGGGCCCATTGCGCCTACAACAAAACGTGGCTTATCCGGTGTGGAGAAACGGTCTGCTTCAGCCTTTGCCAGCTGCGCAGCTCGAATATTGAGTTCATAGGCAAGGTGGCCAAGCCCATATTCATCAAGGACGAGCTTTGTCGCGCCGAACGTATTTGTTTCAATGAGATCGGCACTTGCTTCGAGGTATTCCCTATGGATCGCACGGATGATGTGAGGGGCTGTCACATTCAAATACTCGTTACAGCCCTCATACTCTTCTCCGCCAAAGTCCTCTGCTGTCAGGTTGGCGTTTTGAATCATTGTGCCCATTGCACCATCAAGGACGAGGATGCGTTTTTTGAGCTGTTCAGTGATAGTTGACATGGATGTTAGACTCCTTTTCTTTCTGATGGATGTAGGTGGTCAGTTCTGCTGTTAAATCTGATCGAAGGAAAGGGGTAATTAAATAAATGCCATTAAATAATTCGCAGGCTGTATCTAATAAAGAGCGGGCAATCGCTAAACCTTCTGCTCGCTGCTTTTCTTTATCCTCGCCAGCCTTAGCCATAATGTCACGAATAGAATCAGATAATTTGATGCCTGGAATTTCGTGATGAATAAACTCTGCATTTCGGCTGCTTGTTAACGGCATAATGCCGATGTAAATTGGTTTATCCAAGTGGCGGCTTTCCTCATGAATTTTCACAAGCTGTTCTTCAGAATAAACAGGCTGTGAAATAAAATAATCAGCGCCGTATTCGATTTTTTTCTCAAGACGTTTGACCGCTTTATCAATATGACGCACATTTGGGTTAAACGCGCCAGCCACTGAAAAATTGGTCTTTTTGCCAAGAGGCTTGCCTGAGAAAGAAAGGCCTTCATTAAATTGTTTGATGAGACGAATCAAATCAAAGGAGGTTAAATCATACACAGATGTTGCACCTGGGAAGTCTCCAATTTTAGATGGATCGCCTGTGATCGCTAAAATATCGGTTAATCCAAGGGTGTCGAGCCCCATTAAATGGGATTGTAGCCCAATCAAATTACGGTCGCGGCATGTGATATGAACAAGAGAACGCATATCAAGCTGCTGCTTTAATAATGCGCCGCAAGCGACATTGCTAATGCGCGGAGTCGCAAGAGAATTATCGGCTAACGTCAACGCATCAATGCCAGCATTCTTTAATTCATTTGCAGCAACGAGAAATTTTTCGAAGTTCAGCTTCTTCGGTGGATCGAGCTCTACGATAATCGATCGTTTTTTCACAGCCAGCTCATCAAGACCTGGCTCAGTGCGCTGATCTTGGATGGAAATGATTTCTTCTTTTAACACCTTCACTTCTTTTTCAGTGATCGGTGCTAAATCTTTGACCGCTTCAGCCATTGCGCTAATATGCTGAGGTGTTGTTCCGCAGCAGCCTCCGATAATGCGTGCGCCCTGATTTCTAAATTCAAGTGCACTTTTTCGGAAATAATCGTTATCTGTATCATAGACGAGTCTGCCTTCTTCAAGAGACGGAAGACTGCTGTTAGGATAGACAGATAAATGCGAATTTTCTAAAAGTGGAACGCCCTCGAGTGCCTGAATCATGTGATAAGGGCCCAGCCTGCAGTTGATGCCGACGACATCTGCGCCAAGAGATGATAACTCAGATAAACCATCCTTCAGCGGGGTACCATCTTGCAAAACGCCTTGTTCATGCATAGAGACGTTCATGACAATCGGGAGAGTCGTTTCTTTGCGAGCAATTTGGAGAACAGCCTTTGCTTCTTCTATGTCATAATACGTTTCAAGCAATAACCCATCAGGCTCTTCATTTAATAGGATGTACAGCTGCTCTCTAAAGCTTCGTTTGATTTCTTCTATAGAGTAGGCATTTTTGTTAAACGTTCGAATGCCGCCAATTGTTCCGAGTACATAAGCAGAGCCAGCGGCTGCTTTTGCAATTTGTACCGCTTTTGTATTGATGCGTTTCGTTTCTTCCTCTAAGCCGTAGCGGGATAGTTTAATATAATTCGCACCGTATGTGTTCGTTTGGATGATGTCAGCGCCTGCCTGCACATATGCCTCGTGCACGCGTTTCACTTCATCCGCTTTCGATAAATTTAATTCTTCAAAACAGCGGTCAATGCCGTAAGAGTATAAAAGTGTTCCCATCGCTCCATCAGCTATCAGTACGCGATTTTGTAAGTCTTGTAATAGGCCCATTGTATTCCTCCTTATTTCTATATAACAAAAAAAGCCTTCTGATAAGAAGAAGACTTTTTGGCTGTATCGTAATTCTTCTCCTTATCTTCCAAGCAGTTGCTTGCTGGATTTAGCACCTTGGTCATAGAAAATAGATTTCTACTACACCGGTTGCTGAGGCTTCACAGGGCCAGTCCCTCTGCCTCTCTTGATAAGAAAGCAATATGAACATGTCAATGAATTGAACTTCCATCAACTGTAACGAAAAATACAGAAATAATCAATGGAAAATTTGAAATTTATCGAAAATTTATAAATTGGACATCAATCGGCAAATCAGCCTTACGCATAAGAGAAATAACCTCTTGTAAATCATCTTTATTTTTCCCTGTCACACGCACTTGGTCATCCTGGAATTGTGATTTCACTTTGATGCCGGACTGCTTGATGAGTGCGTTGATCTTTTTGGCGTTGTCTTGATCAATCCCGCTGATCAGCTTCGCACGCTGGCGTACTGTACCCCCTAGGGCATGCTCGGTTTTTCCGTAATCGATGTTTTTAGTTGGAACATTTCGTTTGATCAGCTTTGTCACAAGCACATCTTTTAGCTGCTCAAGTTTGAAGTCATCATCAGAAATGAGAACGAGCTCCTCTTTTTCGAGAGAAATGTCACTTTTACTTCCTTTAAAATCATAACGGTTTTTAATTTCTTTTAGCGCCGCTTGCACAGCGTTTTGCACCTCAGGCAGTTCAACCTTCGATACAATGTCAAATGAGCTTTCTTTTGCCATCACACATGACCTCCAAATTTAGATATTGCGTCTATTTTATCATGCAAATAGGAGAAGAAGAAAACTTTATCAAAGAGTACAGCCACCTGCCGTATAAATCGTGTCTAGTTTGTCCACTTTAGCTAACAGAACTAGAGATGTTCATGCGGGGAGAAGTATAGTAGAATAAAGTGAATCAAAAGATGAACGAACGCTCTTTTATGGGCAGATAGGAAGGAAGAGAACATGAGACCAGGTGAGCAACTGACCTTGCAAATAGAGAACGAAATGGAATACGGCTACTTTTTGACAGATGGTGAAGATTCGGTCCTCTTACATCGCAGTGAAATGACAGAGGATCTTGATGACCGAGATGAAGTAGAGGTCTATTTATATGTAGATCATGAAGAAAGACTCGCTGCCACAATGAAAATCCCTACAATTAACGCACATACATATGGTTGGGTAGAAGTTGTAGACGTGGTAGAAGACATGGGCGCATTTGTCGATGTTGGACTGTCAAAGGATGCGCTTGTGGCAACAGAACACCTCCCGCCATTTGAGGAAGCATGGCCGAAAAAAGGAGACAAACTCTACTGTATGCTGAAAGTCACAAGTTACGGCAGAATGTTCGCAAAACCAGCCACAGAAGACGTGATCAGTGAATTGTTTACTGAGGCACCAGAAACCTTAATGAACAAAGAAATTACTGGAACAATCTATCGTTTAATTGCCACAGGTTCTTTTATGCTGACAGATACAGGCGTGCGTGGGTTTATCCATCGCACGGAACGAAAGGAAGAGCCACGATTAGGATCGACCGTTACAGGACGCGTCATTGCAGTGAAAGAGGATGGAACCGTGAACGTTTCTCTGCTTCCTAGAAAACAGGATGCATTATCTGTCGATGCAGAAGAAATTTTAACGTATATGAGAACAAGAAATGGCGCTATGCCTTATGGAGACAAAAGTGACCCAGAGGATATCCGCGAAAGATTTCAAATGAGCAAAGCAGCCTTTAAACGAGCGCTAGGTCATCTCATGAAAAATGATCTCGTTTATCAAAAAGAAGGCTGGACATACGAGAAAAAGTGAGCATTTGCTCACTTCAGCGTGCAGACAAACCCTCGCATTCGGTGTCAGTCCTGCGTGCCGGTGCTCACGAATGTCAAATTCGCTCCGCTCCGGTACTCGTCCCTCCTAGACTGCAAAGGTTTTCAGGTCACGCTGAAAAGAAGACAAAGTTCTAAAATAAAGTTCATTTTAGCCCTTTGTCAATGATCTAAAAGTGAGCATTTGCTCACTTTTTTATTTTTGTCTTAAATAATGGATTTTTTCTATGAAAAAAGTCATGAAAACCTTCACTATATCATTGAAACAACGCCCCTCAAATCCGATAAAAAAGGAGTAAGGAAGATAAAAGGAGTGTGTTTTTGGATGAAAGTGAAGATTTCATTACTTCTGATGGCAGCCATGCTTATGGTGCTCGCCGCATGCGGTAATCAACAGGAGGGAGCGCCAAAATCAACTGCGAAGCATATTGGCGTTATGCTCACAGATGATGGTCTTGGTGATCAATCATTTAACGATTCATCATTTAAAGGATTAGAAAAAGCACGTGATGAGCTTGGCATTGAATTTGATTATAGAGAAATTGCAGAAACTGATACATATGAAAAAGGGCTGACAGAGCTCGTAAAAGATGGTAATGATCTCATCATCGGTGTAGGTTTCAGTATGCAGGAAGACCTAGAAAAAGTCGCAAAGAAATATCCGAAGAAGCAGTTCCTTCTGATCGATGCCGTATCTGAGCTCAAAAATGTGACCTCTGTGACGTTTAAAGAAGAGCAAGGCAGCTATTTAGCAGGTGCACTTGCTGCAATGACAACGAAAAGCGATGTCATTGGATTTGTTGGCGGTGTTGATGCAGACGTTATTCATCGTTTTGAAAAAGGATTTCAAAAAGGCGCCAAATCAGTCAATCCAAAAATAAAAATCTTATCCACCTATGCCGGTACATTTAGTGATGCGGGCAAGGGTGGTAAAATAGCCAAAGATATGATCAAAAAGAAAGCAGACGTTTTATATGCTGCAGCCGGTTATTCAGGTGTTGGTGTATTAAAAGAAGCGCAATCGCAGGGCAAATATGCCATTGGTGTTGACAGCGATCAGTACTATACTGCTGAAAAAGCGGTCATTTCGTCTATGGTGAAAAAAGTCGATGAAGTTGTCTATCAATTCAGCGAACACGTCGTCAAGAACAATCAAATTAAAAGTGGGCATGTTGTCTATGACTTAAGCAATGATGGAATCGATATGGTAAAAATCCGAATTCTGACTAATGCAGAAACACTGACCAAAAAATTAAATGGTCTGAAGCAGACGCTTCTAAAAGAAGAGGGGGGCGCATCATGAGCTTACGCGTCAAAATTTTACTCAACTCACTTATCTCACTTCTTTTAGCAGTTGGCGTCATCGCCTTTATCATTGTCAGCATGACAAAGATCCAATCATCAAATGAGACAGATGTCCAAACCTTATTAAACGTACAAAAAACGAAGGCAAGCTTTGAAAGTGTCGAGCAAGCGATGACCAATTATTCGATGACACTTTCAGATGAACAGCTGGAGATCGTTCAAAACGATATTTCTACAGCAAAAAAACAGCTGCAAACGTTAAACAAACATGCAGGAAATATGAACAAAGAAGCATTAACAAGGTTAAATTCAAAATATGACACGTGGACCAAAGAAGCAAACAATGCCATTGGTGAAAAAAACGCCTCTGATGCAAGACGTGTGGCAGCAAGAATTGATGGTGTTTTAAACGATGTGCATACGATGAATAAAAGAGCAGAAGAAGCGTATAAACAAAATTTAGAGGTTGCAGCAGACAATGTACAATGGATTATCACAAGTGCACTCGTCTCAGCCCTCACACTAATTGTCATTGCCGTCTTTATGAATATTGGACTAACACGATCCATCGTGACACCCATCAAATCACTTTCCTATAGAGCAAAACAGATTGCAGAAGGCAATCTTGCTGTGGAGCGGATGGATATTCAGCGTAAGGATGAAATCGGCGGCTTGAATGAATCCTTTAATCAAATGACAGATCAGCTGATTAGTCTGATTAAAGAAATCAGCAATGTCTCAAGCCGAGTAGAGACATTCTCGATACACCTGAATGATGAAAATAAAAAGATGATGGAATCTGCCAATCAAGTATCTGTCTCAACAGACGAAATGGCCAATGGGTCACAAGCGATTTCAGAAGATCTCCAGCATGGCGTCAGCTTGATTGAGAAAATGGACCAGCATGGACGTAAAAATTCCGAACGCTCACAAACGGTCATCCGCAGTACAGAGGATGCGATCGAAGCCGTAGAAAGCGGAAAGCACACGTTAACAGAAACAAAATCAGCGATTGAAAAAAATACACATGCCACGAGACAAATCGAAGAATCAGCAGGAGAATTCACGCAATATGCCAGCGGAATCTCGGCCATGGCCAAAACAGTTTCTGACATTGCGGACCAAACAAACTTGCTTTCCTTAAACGCAGCCATTGAAGCGGCAAGAGCAGGCGAAGCTGGAAAAGGTTTTGCCGTTGTAGCAGATGAAATTCGTAAGCTTGCCGATGAATCGTCTAATGCAACAAGACAAATTTTTGACATGGTCAGTCATATTGAAAGAGGCATTCAATCCATTAGTCAAACGGTTCAAGAAGGGGTCAAGCTTTCACTTCAGCAGCAGGATGCGATGGACAAAACTTCACACTCCTTTGAAGATATAGAAACAAAAGCGCAGCATATTAAACAAGAAATGGCGATCTTAAATGACCAAATTATCCAATCAACAGAACTTGGCGGACAAGTGCTGCACTCGATTGAAAATATTAGTGCAGTAGTAGAAGAAACAGCAGCTGGCAGCGAAGAAATTTCTGCCTCAGCCAATGAACAGCTGCAATCGTTCCATCAAATGAACAAACAAGTTGAAGAATTGATGAGTATGACGGCAAGGTTAAATGAAACCGTCCAGCGATTTAAACTTTCATAAGAAAAGCACCCTTCCCGTGTTGTGTCAGGGAAGGGTGCTTTTTATGATCGTTTGCCTGTAAAAAAGATCGCAAGCGTGCTAGGTCCTGAATGGGACCCAACAGCGGCGCCGATGATATGAATATCAATTTCTTTAGGGTGGAATTCGTCTTCAATCAGTTGTTTCATGTCTTCTGCAAGTGCAGGATCATCACCATGACTAATGCCAACCGTTTGATTAGGCCAATCCGTTCCGCGTTCTTTCATTAGTTCGATAATGCGTTTCAGCAGCTTTTTACGTCCGCGGATTTTTTCTAGTGGGATGAGTTTTCCATCTTCGACATGTAAAATGGGTTTAATGCTTAACAAACCGCCAACAAATGCGGACGCTTTACTGATCCTTCCGCCTCTTGCTAAATACGTTAAATCGTCTACAGTAAAAATATGTTGTAAAGATTCACAAAAATGCTTTACAGACGTTTCAATTTCTTGTATTGTATTTCCGTCAATGGCAAGTGATTGAGCGTGTTTGACAGCAAGCCCATAGCCGAGTGAAGCGCATTTAGAATCAATGATTCGTAAATCAAAATCAGGATATTCTTCCTTCACTTCATTTGCCATCATCATAGCTGTCTGATATGTACCTGAAAGCTCTGATGAAAAAGCGACATAGATGGCAGATGTATGGGTTTGAGCGGCAGAGACAAAGGCTTCCTTGATCCGGTTTGGTGAAGCCTGTGACGTTTTTGGACTGGCTCCTTGTCTCATCGCATCAAATACTTGTTTTGGTTCAATGGTGATCAAATCCTCAAATTCCTGCTCGCCAAGCAACACGCGGAGCGGAATGAGTGTTATGTTATGTTCATCATAATAAGAAAGAGGCAGATCAGCAGCACTGTCTGCTATGATATGAACAGTCATATAAATCCCTTCTTTCTAAAAAATAAGCCATATTTTACATCTTTTTAGCCTAACTATATCATAGAAATCATCTTTTCGTGTTCAAATTCTAAATTTTAGGGAAAACCATAGAGAGAATGGTAAGTGGAGGAATGACAACATGTTCATTGGAGAAGCAAAAAAACTCATTGTCGTCGTTATTGGTGCATTACTGAATGCGATTGGACTGAATTTATTCTTAATCCCAGCTGACGTATATGCGAGCGGTTTTACAGGGGTAGCCCAGTTGCTATCCAGCTTAATCGATCAATATGCGCCATTTTATGTATCAACAGGGATTCTATTATTTATTTTAAACATTCCAGTCGGTATTTTAGGCTGGATGAAAGTTGGCCGTTCCTTTACTTTTTACAGCATCATCAGTGTTGCACTGACGACCATTTTCCTTGGCATTTTACCAGAAACGAGTGTTTCCCAAGATATTTTATTAAATGCTGTGTTTGGCGGTGTCATATCCGCAGTAGGGATTGGGATCACCCTCAAATACGGGGCATCGACAGGCGGTCTCGACATCGTTGCTATGGTTTTAGCAAAATGGAAAGACAAACCAGTTGGCACGTATTTCTTTATTTTAAATGGAATCATCATTTTTACAGCAGGATTATTACAAGGTTGGGAGAAAGCATTATATACCCTTGTCACATTATATGTGACCACAAGGGTCATTGATGCCATCCATACAAGACATGAGAAGCTGACCGCGATGATTGTGACGAAAAAAGCAGATGAAATCAAAGAAGCCATTTACGGAAAAATGGTCAGAGGTATTACGACTGTACCTGCAAAAGGCGCATTCACCAACGAGCAAAAGGAAATGATGGTGATCGTCATTACAAGGTATGAGTTGTATGAACTTGAACAAATTATTAAAGAAGTCGATCCAAAAGCCTTTACAAATATTGTGCAGACAACCAATATTCTTGGATTTTTCAGACGAGATTAAAAGGTGGGTAGCAGATGAAAAAAGGGTTGGTACTTCTTCTCATTCTATTGTTTTTAGCCGCTTGTGGACAACAAAAAAAGGATGAACCAGACAAGGAGGTTTCCGGTCAAATGGGAGAAAAAACGGTTGTACTCACAGTAGACCCCGTCCAGAAAGGTTCTTCAGTTCAATTTAACATGTCACTGAAAAATGAATCAGATCGAGATATTGAATTTACCTTTAACACAAGCCAAAAATTCGAGCTCAGTGTGTATGACGAAAACGGGAACGAACAATATCGCTATTCGAAAGACCGTATGTTCACACAGGCCATCCAAACTTTTGTGCTGAAAAAAGGCGAGGCCTATGATTTTCAAGACACGTGGTCAAACGGTGTAAAGCCCGGAACATACGAAGCGGTTGTAACGTTTAAAGGAAAAGCAGAAGGGCTGAAACAAATCACGGAGAAGAAAACATTCCAAGTCAAATAAGCAAGGGAATTAGAAAAAGCTGTCCATCAAATGTGGACAGCTTTTTTATGTCAGAGATCATCAAGCAAGTCTTGGAAGGTATGCAGCTGGTTTCTTTCTGCATCTGTTGAATTGGCAAATGCAGAGGATACGGCATTTTTCGCTCGTTTGACTGCCTGTTGACGCTCTAACCCAGATGAAAATGAAGAAGTAAGAGCCTCTTCAGTAAATGATTTGGCTTGATCAAAAAGTTCGTTTCTCACAATGAACCTCCAGAAGCATCAGTCTTCATATTTCCTCTGTCTGACGCTTCTTCAAGTGTCGAACGGTAAGGAAAACGTGCGTCATGAAGACTGACTGAATCTTTACCTTGTTGTATAAAGCGTTTCGATTTGCTTCTTTTACCCATTCGGAATCCGCCCCTTTACACAAGCTGACAGGACAACCTGTCTAACGGTAGTATGCCCGCTTCCATCTGCTATGTATGAATGGAAAAATTAAAGCGAGAAGTAATTCGTTAGAAACTTAGCAATCCCGTCTTGTTCATTCGTATCAGTGACTTCATTTGAGACACGTTTCACAGCATCAATTCCGTTGCCCATTGCCACACCACATCCAGCAAATTCAAGCATTTCTAAATCATTGTCTTCATCTCCGAATGCCACAATCCGCTCCTTAGGAACACCGTAATAATCACTGATCTTTTGCAATCCAACAGCTTTGTTCATGCCTGTTTTAATGATTTCAATCACGTGCCACGGGGCAGCCCAGCGTCTGTGATCAATCACTTCTGCATGAACATCTGATAAATAGCTTCGAATAGCTCCGACGTCCTCTTCTTTTGCATGAATTAACACGCTCGTCACATTCTCTCCAAGGTTGTCTCTTAGGTCCCCAACAGTGACTTTGTTTGCATTCATATTAAAGATATCAATGAGTTTTTCATCATGATAATGGAAATACAAATCGTCTAACACTTCAGCTAACACATTGTGCACTTTATACTCTTCACTAATGTCTACAAGCTGTTTGACCACTTGAAGATCAAGTGACGTATGAAATCTGCCCCATTTTTCATCAAGAGGATGATGGA
Organism: Bacillus sp. DC4300-2b2; assembly: GCF_049895685.1. NCBI lineage: Bacteria > Bacillati > Bacillota > Bacilli > Caryophanales > Bacillaceae > Bacillus > Bacillus sp. DC4300-2b2. Next base: position 740,950 of record NZ_JAFCSW010000002.1, on the reverse strand, counting down.
CAAACGCTCCGTTAAAATTCACAATTGGTGAATCAAGCTGTAATTGCTGATAATAAGGAGAGCTGGATCGAAATGGCCGGCCTGTTGATATACAGACGTGATGCCCGCTGTCTCTCACTTTTTGAATGACGTCAAGTGTATGCGCAGAAATGGTTTTATCATCTTTTAATAATGTGCCATCCAGGTCAAGTGCGATTAGATAAGGTTTAGTCTCCATAAAATCTCCTTTGATCTGTAAGTGATAGGAGGCAATCCATGTTAGCGCCTCTTTCTATAGTGTATCTTTATCACATCTTTGTTGTCTACATGTTAAAATAAACAAAGACGGGAATGATAAAGGAGGATTCATAGGCTGTGATCACCATTGATGAGCAAATTACGCGCGATATTCCATTTTTACATATCGTAAAAGCTGAAAATAAAGACAAACCGCTGCCGCTTGTATTTTTTATTCACGGATTTACAAGTGCACGAGAGCATAATTTACACTTCGCCTTCCATCTGGCTGAAAAAGGCATGAGAGTCATTTTGCCTGACTGTGCTTATCATGGTGTAAGATCAGAAAACCTCAACTTAGAGGAACTGGCATCAAAGTTCTGGGAAATTGTCCTGAACGAAATTCGTGAAATCGATATACTCAAAACATACTTTCAAGAAAAACAATTGATTGAAGCCGATTTGATAGGCGTTGCAGGTACTTCCATGGGCGGCATCACCACCTTTGGCGCACTTGCCAAGCATGATTGGATCAAAGCCGCTGTCAGCTTGATGGGGAGTCCGAACTATACGACGTTTCTAAAAGCACAGATCATGGACATGCGTCACAAAGGGTTGATGAAAGACATTACAGACGAAGAGGTTCATCTGCAATTAGACGCCCTGCGCCCATATGATTTAACGCTGCAAACGGATCGATTAAAGAAAAGACCGCTGTTATTCTGGCATGCAGAAAATGATCCTGTAGTCCCTTACCGGCACGCAAAATCCCTATACGATGAGTTAGCGTCCACACAATATAAGCAGGATCCGCACCTGATTCGCTTTATCACTGATGGTCAAGCTGGCCATAAGGTCTCAAGACAAGCGATGTTTGAAACGATTGACTGGTTTGTGACTCATCTGAAAAGCACAAACGTTTAGTCATAAGAAAAAGTACGTTATACTAATGGAAAAAGGAGTGGATATCATGGATGAAGCATTGAAAGAAAATATTTTAGGCGCCCTAGAACAGGTGATTGACCCTGAGCTGAATGTCGACATCGTCAACCTTGGACTTGTCTATGATGTCGATCTTGATGAGAATGGAAAAGCGGATATCACCATGACCTTAACATCAATGGGTTGTCCTCTTGCACCAATTATCGTGGATGAAGTCAAAAAAGCATTAAGTGATCTTCCAGAAGTAAAAGAAACAGAAGTTCACATCGTATGGAATCCGCCTTGGACACGAGACAAAATGTCAAGATACGCAAAAATCGCCCTCGGTATTCAATAAGCACAAAATGAAAAATGCCTGGTATGAGATAAACTCATGCCAGGTTTTTTTATGAAAAATTAAGGTGGAGGAAGAGAATGGCTTGATATAATGGATGTAATTTTATAGAACGGAGTACCTATCATGAAACGAAAATGGCTATGGATCGTTCTTTTGATCGTATATGCTGCTGCATTTTTTGCATCAATCACCATACGCGAAAGCCAAGCACACAAAAAACAGGATCTTGAGGCTTTTACTGATGTCAGTCATCTCATGCCTGTCAAAATCAAAAAAGTTGTTCAAGGAAAAGAAATAGACACGTTAAAAGACGTATTGAAAGAAGCAAAAGCAAAACACCTGCCGATTTCTATTGCCGGCAAACAGCATAGCATGGGCGGTCACACGTATTATGAAAACGGCATCGTGCTTGATATGACGGAATTCCGCCAGATTTTAGCGTTTGATCCAAAAAAGAAAACGATTCGGGTTCAAAGCGGCGCTACATGGGATGATATACAAAAATATGTGAATCCATATGGTCTAGCTGTGAAGGTGATGCAATCGCAGAATATCTTTACAATTGGCGGATCTTTAAGTGCAAATGCACATGGACGTGACATTCGTTACGGGTCACTCATTGACACAGTTCGTTCCTTCAGGCTGTTAAAAGCAGATGGTGAGATCGTGACAGTGAAGCCAGGCGATGATTTATTTACTGCGGTCATTGGGGGATACGGTTTGTTCGGCGTCATTTTAGATGTGGAGCTTTCTTTAACAAAAGATGAACTATATAAAATGGAGACAACCTCTCTCGGTTACGATGAGTATACGGATTATTTTCAAAAGCATGTCAAACACAATAAAGAAGTACGCATGCATCTTGCCAGAATCTCAACAGCAAAAACAAACTTTTTGAAAGAGATGTATGTGACGAATTATTCACTCACTTCACAACAAGGGGTTGAATCATATCAAGAACTGAAAGAAGATCAACTCGTCATGCCATTGAAATTTATGCTCGGCCTTTCAAGGAGATTTGATATGGGGAAAGATCTGCTCTGGAATTTGCAAAAGAAGTATTTCCTAAGTCAAAATGATCAGCTGATCACAAGAAACAATGTGATGCGTTCTGATTCTGCCTTTTTAGAATATGAAAATGAATCCGACACAGATGTGTTGCAGGAATATTTCGTCCCAGTTGACCGTTTTCGTGCGTATATCGATGACATGAGATCCTTTTTACAACAAGAAGATTTGAATCTAATGAATATCACAATACGCTATGTACAAAAAAATGAAAAAGCGGATCTCTCATATGCGAAACAAGATATGTTTGCACTTGTGCTTTTAGTGAATTACGGGTTCGAAAAAGAAGAGAAGGCGGAAGCCGAGCGAATCATTCGAAAAATGACAGATATCACGCTACGGCACGATGGAAGCTATTACTTACCGTACATGCCTTATCAAACGAAGGCGCAAATGAAGCGGGCGTACCCTAAAACCGATGTATTCTTCCAAAAGAAAAAACAAGCAGATCCAGATGGCACGTTCATCAACTACTTTTATGAGAGGTACAATACACAATGAATGCAAAAGCAATGAAATGGTTCGTTTACTCACAAAGTCTGCTGTTTTTCGCCAGCAGTTTGATTTTCCCTTTTTACATTCTTTTTATTAAAAATGTTGGGTCAAGCTATTCACAGTTTGGTCTTGCCTACGGCCTGTTTGGTTTAAGCGGAGCATTTATTCATTTACTCTTAGGGAAACTGCCCGAAACCACCGACAGGCGGCTCTTTTTAATCATTCATTCGTTCGGTATGGCGTTTCTTTTGCTGCTTTTTCCGCATATAACAGAAGTGGAGCAAGTGTATATGATTCAGCTGGCACTTGGTGCGCTAGGCGGCTTTCAAAAGCACGGAGAGAAACTGCTCGTCACGGACCTCACAACAGAGAACAAAAGAATGAAAGAAGTCGGTCACTATCATTTTTGGACAGCCCTTTTTTCATCCATCGCTATTATGCTTGGAGGCCTGTTCGCTGATTTCTTTACCGTTTACTTCATTTTTTATGCAAGCTCTATATTATATTTATGCAGTGCGCTCATGGTCATCTATATCAAAAACGAAAGATAAATCCGCATGTCTCATGAAGATATGCGGTTTTTTTGTTGAAAAAAAATGAAAACAAATATTAAATATACAATTGAATTAATTTTTATACATGTTATAATGTTAAATAATTTCACAAAGATCAAGAGGGTGTATTGACGTTGAAAATAGGTATTATAGGTGCTACAGGGTACGGTGGTGCGGAATTGGTTCGTATCTTCAAGCATCACCCGCATGTGGAGGAATGTATATTGTATTCATCAAGTGGTGATGGGCAATCATACAGTCAATCTTATCCACATCTAACAGCGATTACTGACCAAACATTAAAAACCATTGACCCAGCTGCTATTGTGCAAGAGACAGAAGCTGTGTTTTTAGCGACTCCAGCAGGCGTATCAAGTGAACTGACGCCAAAGCTTATGAATCAAGGAGTGCCGATCATTGATTTATCAGGTGATTTGCGCATTCAAGATGGAGACACCTATGAAGCTTGGTATAAACGAAGGGCAGCGGATGAAGCATCTGTTCAACAAGCGGTGTACGGTTTATCCGAACTGAATCGTGACAAAATTCAACAAGCTGAAGTGATTGCCAATCCGGGCTGCTTTCCTACCGCAGTTCTTCTCGGTTTAGCACCGCTCATCAAACAGAATGTCATCGATGAATCTATGATTATAATAGATGCAAAAACAGGGGTGTCCGGTGCCGGACGATCTGCCTCACTTGGAACGCATTTTTCAGAACTAAACGATAACTTTAAAATTTATAAGGTGAATGAGCATCAGCATACGCCAGAAATAGAGCAAATATTAAGAGAATGGAATCAAGAGACGGCGAACGTCACATTTTCAACGCATCTTGTCCCGATGACAAGAGGGATTATGGCGACGATGTATACACAATTAAAAACAGATGTCACAAAAGAAGAATTGATGAAGCGAATGAAAGGCTTTTATGAAGATTCCTATTTTGTCAGAGTGAGAGATCACGGCGTTTATCCACAAACGAAAGAAGTATATGGCAGTAACTTCTGTGACATTGGCTTTCATTTAGATGAGCGAACAGGGAGACTTACAATCGTGTCGGTCATAGACAATCTCATGAAAGGCGCGGCCGGTCAAGCGGTTCAAAACTTCAACATCATCAAAGGCTTACATGAAGAGGCGGGCCTCACAATGACACCTCTTTATCCATAAGAGAACAGGGGAGACAACAAACATGATCGAATTGAATGAAAAAAGCATTGTCAAAATAGACGGTGACGTATCATCACCAAAAGGCTTTGAAGCGAAGGGGATTCACATTGGCTTGCGCTATTCAAAAAAGGACCTTGGCCTCATCGTCAGCGAAGTACCAGCAGCAAGTGCAGCGGTCTACACACAAAGTCACTTTCAAGCTGCGCCTCTCAAAGTCACACAACAAAGCTTAAAAAAGACAGGACAATTAAAAGGAGTCATTGTCAATAGTGCCATCGCCAATGCATGTACCGGTGAGCAGGGATTAAAAGACGCATACGACATGCAGGCAGCCTGTGCAGATATGTTAGGTGTAGCACCTGATTACATTGCTGTTTCTTCTACTGGTGTCATTGGGGAATGTCTGGAGATGGATAAAATCAAAAAGGGCATCGCCGAGTTAAAAGAAGCAAAAGCCGAAAAAGGCCATTTTGAAGAAGCGATCTTAACGACAGATACTGTCATTAAAAATACAACATACACCCTTACGATAGACGGAAAAGAGATCATCATTTCAGGCGCAGCAAAAGGCTCTGGCATGATTCACCCGAACATGGCGACAATGCTTGGCTTTGTCACAACAGACGCAAATGTTGAACAGGAAGCGTTACAGCAAGCGCTTCGTGACATTACGAATGTGACCTTTAATCAAATTACCGTCGATGGAGAAACGTCGACAAACGATATGGTGCTCGTGATGGCAAATGGCATGGCAGAAAACGATGTACTCAATGAAGAGCATCCAGAATGGCCATTGTTTAAAGAAGGATTAAAACTAGCTTGTGAGGATTTAGCCAAAGAGATTGCGAGAGATGGAGAAGGCGCAACCAAATTAATTGAAGCGAAAGTCGCTGGTGCTAAAAATAACTTGGAAGCCGGCATCATTGCGAAAAAAATAGTTGGTTCAAGTCTTGTCAAAACCGCCGTATATGGTACGGATGCTAACTGGGGCCGAATCGTTGGAGCCATTGGTCATAGCGCAGCTTCCGTCACTCCGGAAGAGGTAGAAGTTTATTTAGGCGGACAATGTTTATTCAAACACAATGAACCGCAGCCATTCTCAGAAGAGGAAGCAAAAGCATATCTAGAGCAGGATGATATTACAATTTTCATTCAAATGAGTGAGGGGAATGGTGAAGCAGCAGCTTGGGGCTGTGATCTCACCTATGATTATGTGAAAATTAACGCGAGCTATCGCACATAAAGAAGGAGATAGACATGGATAAAACGATCGTGTTCAAGTGTGGAGGCAGTGTCATTCGAGAACTTTCAGATACATTTTATGAAAATGTCCGCTCACTTCAAGCTGCTGGGTTTAAGCTGGCTATCGTGCATGGCGGAGGACCTGAAATCACTGACATGCTGCAAAAATTAGAGGTGAAAACAGAATTTGTTGACGGTCAGCGTAAAACAACGAAGCCTGTGTTAGAGGTAGCCGAAATGGTTCTCTCGGGAACAGTCAATAAATACTTTGTGTCAGAGCTCGCAAAGCATGATATATCATCTGTCGGCGTATCCGGTAAAGATGGGCAGATGCTTGTCGCCGATTTCCTTGATCAAGACGTTTATGGGTACGTTGGCGAAATCAAAGAAGTTCATCCAGAAATGGCGGAAGCACTCATGGAGAAACAATTCATTCCTGTAATTGCGCCGCTGTCTATGACGGAAGAATGCCAAACCTTAAATGTGAATGCTGATTTAGCAGCATCAGCTGTCGCCGGAGCCATGAAAGCTGATAAGCTCATGTTTGTCACAGATGTTGAAGGCATTTTAAAAAATGGTGAACTATTAGATGTCGTCACCGAACAAGAAGCCCTTTCACTCATTGATGAAGGCATTATTTCCGGGGGAATGATTCCAAAAGTACAATCCGCTTTGAGTGCTTTATCAGGTGATGTAGATGAAGTGATGATCGTAAATGGCAAAGGCAGTATCTTTACAGGAGAAACCTTTAAAGGCACAAGAATCGTAAAACAAAAGGAGGCGGTCCTGTGAGTCATCTTTTTCAAAATTATGGACGGTGGAATGTTGAGATTAAAGAGGCAGCAGGTTCTTGGGCAGTCGATACAAATGGGAAAAAATATTTAGACTTTATCCAAGGCATTGCAGTAACAAATTTAGGCCACAATCATCCAAAGGTCAATCAAGCCATTAAGGAACAGCTTGATCACGTCTGGCATGTGTCGAATCTGTTTGAAAATGGTCTGCAAGAAAAAGCAGCAGAAAAGCTGGCAGCAAACAGTTCAGGCGATCTCGTTTTTTTCTGCAATAGCGGCGCAGAGGCAAATGAAGGTGCCATTAAATTAGCACGTAAAGCGACAGGGAAAACAAATATCATCACATTTTTGCACTCTTTCCATGGGCGCACGTATGCTGGTATGGCTGCCACAGGTCAAGATAAAATCAAAACTGGCTTTGGTCCTATGCTAGAAGGCTTTCACTATGTACCGTTTAATGATCCAGACGCTATGTCAGCCTGTGCGGTCGATGATGTGGCAGCGGTGATGCTGGAGGTTGTGCAAGGTGAAGGTGGAGTGAATCCAGCGACACCAGAATTTCTAGAAGCAGTTCAAGCATTTTGCACAAAGCATGAAGCACTGCTGATTGTAGATGAAATTCAAACGGGCATCGGTCGTACAGGAACAGCATTTGCGTACGAAGAGACGTGTCTTGATCCTGATATTATCTCTGCAGCAAAGGGGTTAGGAAACGGCTTTCCAGTTGGTGCAGTTATAGGGAAAAAAGCTCTAGGAGATGCATTCTCCCCAGGTTCACATGGTACAACATTTGGTGGAAATATGCTTGCCATGGCCGCTGTGAATGCGACACTCGATCTAATTTTTAAAGAAGAGTTTCTTTCAGAAGTGAAAGAAAAGGGTAATTACTTGTTAGAAAAGCTGCAAAATGTCAAACAGCTGAATATCGTAAAAGAAGTGCGGGGAAAAGGATTGATGGCAGGTATTGAATGTGGTCAGCCAGTCGGTGAATATATCACAGCTCTTAGAGAACAAGGGTTGCTGGTGCTTCCAGCTGGTCCAAATGTCATTCGTTTATTACCTCCGCTGAATGTGAAGAAAGCAGAGCTGGATCAAGCGATCGAAGCAATTGTTCAAGTATTAGCCAATAAAACAGTTTCGGTGTAAATTTTTTTACAAAGAAACGTATAAAAATACATTTATATCATTAATTATTCAATTTTGGGGTGACATAAGCATGAAAGGTTATTTAAATTTAGAAGATGGAGCCTCTTTTGAAGGAGATCTGACAGGAGAAGCTGGCATCACAGGTGAAGTGGTCTTTTTTACAGGTATGACAGGTTATCAAGAGGTGCTCACAGATCCTTCCTATAAAGGTCAGATCATTGTTTTCACATATCCGCTGATCGGAAATTACGGCATTAATCATGAAGACTTTGAGAGCAAAAAGCCTCAAGTAAAAGCGGTGGTTGTTTACGAGGCAGCAGAGCATTTTTCACATCATCTTGCAGCGGTCAGCTTAAAAGATTATTTACAAAAGTGGAATATTCCGCTTCTGACACATACAGATACGCGCGCAGTCGTGCAAAACATCCGGGCAAATGGAACGATGAACGCTGTGCTCAGTGTAGACGAAAACGAAACGCCGCCTGCAATGAAACAAGACAATGTCGTCGCACAGGTGACAGATAGCGAGATCTACACACAAGGCAGTGGTGAGGAACATGTGGCGCTCATTGATTTTGGCTTTAAAAAATCAATTGCAGATTCGCTTGCAGCGCGCGGCTGTAAAGTAACCGTCATTCCATATAAACAAATGGAAAAGGTGTTTGAGATCAAACCAGATGCGATCCTGCTGTCAAACGGACCTGGAGATCCGAAAACCATGACACCATATTTAAAAACGATTCATGACATCATGATGACATTCCCGACACTTGGAATCTGCTTAGGTCACCAATTAATCGCTCTAGCACTTGGCGGGGATACGTATAAGCTGCCATTTGGCCACAGGGGAGCGAATCATCCTGTACAGGATACAGAATCCAAACGTGTCTTTATGACAAGTCAGAACCACAGCTATGTGGTGAATGAAAAAAGCATGAATGACAAAGAAGTGGATGTGAAATTCCTTCATGTCAATGATGGATCTGTAGAAGGATTCATTCATAAAGAAAAGCTGATTATGTCAGTTCAATTTCATCCAGAAGCACACCCAGGGCCTGCTGAAAGTGAATGGGTATTCGATGATTTTATTGAGAAAGTGAAACAAGCAAGGAGAGAAGTCGCACATGCCTAAAGATCAAAGCATACAAACCATTCTAGTCATCGGGTCTGGTCCGATCATCATTGGTCAGGCAGCAGAATTTGATTACTCAGGAACACAAGGATGTATGGCCTTAAAAGAAGAAGGCTACAAAGTCATCTTAGTGAATAATAACCCAGCAACCATTATGACAGACGAGTCATTTGCTGATGAAATCTATTTTGAACCGCTTTCAGTTGATTCAGTGACAAGAATCATTGAAAAGGAAAAACCAGATGGTCTTTTAGCCAACCTTGGCGGACAGACGGCTTTAAACCTTGCTGTCGAGCTAGAAAAAGCCGGTGTGCTGAAAAAGCATGGGGTGACCCTGCTCGGAACGTCAGTTGAAACAATTGAAAACGGTGAAGATCGAGAGAAATTCCGTGCTCTCATGAAGCATTTGAACGAACCTGTGCCAGATAGTGAAATTGTGGATAATGCGGAAGATGCCCTTCAATTTGCAAAAGAAGTCGGCTTCCCAGTCATCCTAAGACCAGCATACACACTTGGCGGTAAAGGCGGCGGAATCGCTCTAACAGAAGAGGCATTTAAGCCGCTCATTGAAGGAGCTCTTTTAGCGAGTCCGATTCACCAGTGTTTAGTTGAAAAAAGCATAGCTGGCTTTAAAGAAGTCGAATATGAGGTCATGAGAGACCGTCAAAATACGTGTATCACGGTATGCAACATGGAAAATATCGATCCAGTTGGTGTGCATACAGGAGACTCAATTGTCGTTGCACCTTCCCAAACACTAACGGATCAGGATTATCAAATGCTCCGTTCAGCGAGCCTGAAAATCATTTCAGCGCTGGATGTAGTCGGCGGCTGCAACATCCAATTTGCCCTTGATCCACTCAGTAAAGAATACTTTGTCATTGAGGTGAATCCTCGGGTCAGCCGTTCATCTGCTCTTGCATCAAAAGCAACAGGCTATCCGATTGCGAAAATGGCAGCTAAGCTTGCGGTGGGGTATACGCTAGACGAATTGAAAAACCCGCTCACAGGCACAACATATGCTAGTTTTGAGCCGGCACTTGATTATGTTGTCGTAAAATTCCCGCGCTGGCCATTTGATAAATTTAAACAGGCAGACCGTCAATTAGGCACAAAAATGAAGGCCACTGGCGAAGTCATGGCGATTGACCGAAATTTAGAATCAGCCATCCAAAAAGCAGTTGCATCACTTGAAATTAAAACGAAGGGCTTCCACCTGCCAGAACTGAAAGAGCAATCGACAGAACAATTATTTGAACTCATCAAAACACCAGACGATCGCCGGTTTTTCGCTGTCATGGAGCTTCTTTCAAGACAAGAAACGGTTGAAACGATTCATCAAACGACGAAAATCGATCGATTCTTCTTACATGTGTTCCAGAATATGATTACGCTCGAGCAAGAATTGAAAGATCATAAGGGGACGCTATCAAAAGATACCTTGAAAAAGGTAAAAGAAAAAGGCTTCCTTGATGAAACGATTGCTCTTCTTACGGGTCAAACGGAAGAGTCAATCAGGCAGCTCCGTCAAGAGTACGGAATTGCTGCTTCATTTAAAATTGTCGACACATGTGCGGCGGAATTTGATGCAAAAACGAATTACTTCTATTCCACCTACTTTGGCAAAAGCGATGGTGAGCATCAAGAAAAAACAAAGCAGCGTGCCCTTATCATTGGCTCTGGTCCGATTCGAATCGGGCAGGGGGTCGAGTTTGATTATAGTGCCGTTCATGGCGTTCTTACTTTGCAAAAGCTTGGATTTGAAACCATCATGATGAACAACAATCCAGAAACAGTCAGTACTGATTATGAGATTGCAGATCGTTTATATTTTGAGCCGATTACATTAGAGCACATCCTAAACGTTGTGGAAGCAGAACAAATTGATTTTGTCATTGTCCAATTTGGCGGACAGACTGCGATTAACGTCGCAGAAGGCTTAGAAAAAGCCGGTGTCACGTTGTTAGGTACGTCCTTTGCTACGCTGGATGCACTTGAAGACCGTGATTTATTCTATCAGCTTCTTGATGAACTGAATCTTCCTCACGCAAAAGGAGATACGGCTCATTCAAAAGAAGAAGCACTCGTACATGCGAAAAGCATCGGTTACCCTGTATTAATTCGCCCATCGTATGTCATTGGTGGAATGGGAATGATCGTTGTTCAGTCAGAAGCACATTTGGCGTCACTGCTGGATCAGCCAGATCATTTGCCATACCCAATCTTAATTGATGAGTACGTTACTGGAAAAGAAGTTGAAGTGGATCTTATTTCTGACGGAAAAACAGCCTTCATTCCAACGATCGTAGAACATATTGAGAAAGCGGGCGTGCACTCAGGTGACAGCTTTGCCATTTTACCAAGCATCTCGATCAGTGAAGACATCAAACAGCAGGTGCATACCGCGTCTGAACAAATAGCGAAGAAATTAGCGTTCAAGGGCATTATGAATATCCAATTTGTCATCAAAGGTGATCAGGCGCTTGTATTAGAGGTGAATCCGCGGGCAAGCCGGACTGTTCCAGTCGTCAGTAAGGTAATGGGCATTGATATGATCCCAATGGCCACTCAATTATTAGCTGGTGCGGCGCTTGAAGAGTTAAACCCTGCAACGAAAAACAAAGGGGGGACAGCGGTCAAATTCCCAGTGTTCTCATCACATGCCATTCAAGATATCGACCTCAAGCTGACACCTGAAATGAAAGCGACAGGAGAAGGAATGTGTGTAGGCAAGAACGCCGAAAGCGCCTTGAAAAAAGTATTTGCGCCGATCTGGAAGAAAAAAGGAAGCCTCTTTATACAAGGCAGTGAGCAATTGATAGATGAAGCAAAACAAGCAGGCTTTGACGTCTGGACTGGCAGCTTTGAATCCTGGCTGCAGAATGAAGATAAATCCCTTCATATTCATTTAGGAGAAGATGAAGAGGCAAAAGAGCAGCGTGTAAAAGCACTCACACACGGCGTTCAAGTCCTAACCGAATATGAAACTGTTCAAGCATTCCTGCAAGGAAAAAATGGAGATGTGTCACCAGTATCGCTCCATGAATTATATAAAAAGGAAGTGACGGCATGAGTCAAGTCGACGTACAACCGACATTATACGGAAAAGACTTTTTATCGTTAAAAGATTTCTCAATCCATGAGATTGCTTATTTAATTAAAAAAGCGGAAGAAATGAAGCAAAACCCATATCAAGATTTATTCAAAGGGAAAACGTTGGCAATGATCTTTGAAAAATCTTCGACTAGAACCCGTGTCTCGTTTGAAGCGGGAATGACGCAGCTAGGAGGACATGCGCTCTTCCTCAGCTCAAATGATTTGCAAATTGGCAGAGGTGAAACCATCAGTGATACAGCGCAGGTGCTGTCTGGCTATGTCGACGGTATTATGATTCGAACCTTTGAGCATGAGAAGGTTGAAGAGCTTGCACAATACGCGTCCATTCCAGTCATTAATGGATTAACTGACTACTCACATCCATGTCAGGCACTTGCTGATTTATTAACGATTAAAGAAACAAAAGGGACGTTAAAAGGAATCAAAGTCGCCTATATCGGTGACGGAAATAACGTGGCTCACTCCTTAATGGTCGGCTGTGCGCAGCTAGGCTGTGACATTGCTATTGCATCACCAAAAGGCTATGAACCACTTCAAGAAGTAACAGACACTGCCCGTGAGTTTGCGAAACAATCAGGCACAGAAGTGACCGTGACGACAGATCCTGTCGCAGCTGTAAAAGATGCAGATGTTATTTATTCAGATGTGTTTACAAGCATGGGGCAGGAGGCAGAAACAGAGAAACGACTTGCTGAATTTAAAGAATATCAAATCAATGACGAACTGATGAGTCATGCAGCAAAGGACTATATTTTTCTTCATTGTCTCCCGGCACATCGCGGTGAAGAAGTGACGGCAGATGTTATTGACGGGCCGCACTCAAAAGTATTTCAGCAGGCAGAAAACCGCCTGCATGTGCAAAAAGCGTTAATGAAAGAACTCATGTATCAACCATCCAAATAATTCAAAGTGTCCCTGACTCGTATGAGCAGGGACTTTTTGCATAAAGGATTGGAGAGGCAAGGGACGGGACATAATAACATCAATCGAGAAAGGAGGATGAAAATGGGTCAGCAGCATCAATTTAAATCAGGGAATAAAGCACCTAATAATGGTGTGTATATCGAGATCGGTGAAACTGGCAGTATGGTGAAAGATCCTTTAAAGATTAAGCTTAAAGCAGGCGATGTCTTTCCTGATAACTCGAACCATAATCGGGTTTGGACTTACCAAAGAAAGCCGTAAGCAATTGACTAAGAGTCATAAGGAATAAGTCTTTAGAGGCATGTGTCATGCCTCTTTTTTCTTTATAATAAAAAGCAATTAAGTTCCAATTTTCAAATAAATAGTATGGAAATTAAACTAAAATGTATAATTGGAAAATATTGTTGAAAGGATTTGTGTGATGGAAAAGATGAATCTCAGTGAAAGTGTTTGGAATAAACGCTTCACCTCATTATTCATATCAAGACTCATTAAAAACACAGGGGAAAGTTTTGCTTTTACATCCGTCCTTTGGCTATTGATTTTAAGAGGGGATGGAGCGCTCGGTACAGGACTTCTTCTAGCAGTAACTGTTCTCCCTTCATCATTGTTAGCCCCAATATTAGGACCTCTTATGAAAAAGCACCATTTGTCTAAATGGATGTTCGCTTCAGATGTTGTTCGAGCAACAATTGTACTCATTATTCCACTTTTGCACTTTTCGCATCTATTGCCTCTATGGTTATTGATTTCATTAATGGTTATTCAATCGGCAACAGGTGCAGCGTATAATCCAGCTTCTGTAGCGATCTTACCGCAGATTGTTCCAAAGCATCTCATTCAAAAAGCAAATGCGATTCTGCAATCTTCCTTTGAGATTGTCGCACTTGCAGCAGTCATGGTGGCTGGTCTTTTGGTTAAATTGATTGGACCTGCTGATACCCTGCTGATCACCACTGCTTTATTTGTGATTTCTGGCCTGTTTATTATCGGGGTCAAGCTGAAGAAAACCGATGAGGAAAAAGCAGCAGGCATTAAACAAGCGAAGAATACATATTTGTATAACTTAAAAAGAGGGTTTCTCGTTGTCAAAAACCATCACATTTTATTTGCACTCACACTGTATTGTATCTTAATGAATGTCGCAGCTGCTCCGTGGCAGGCGCTCTCAGCGGTATACGTAGCAGAAGCGCTGCAAAGCGACTCCATGGTGTATTCCATTTTAAGAGGCGTTGCCGCAGTTGGCGCGTTTATGATGGGCTTTGCTCTAGCGAAGGTCAAAATTAAGAGATTTGGTTTGTTCTTTATTGTCGCTGGCATGATTGAAGGGGCTGCGTTCTTTATTACAGGGATGAGTACATGGCTGCCGGTCGTTCTGCTTGCTTCCTTTATTTTCGGAGCTGCTGTCAGTGCGATTAATGTACCGGAAATGGTCATTATTCAAACGTCTGTTGACCAAGAGGATCAGCCGCAAGTATATGCTGTGATCAATGCTTCATCAAATGTCTTTCTCCCGCTTGCAGCTGTCGTATCAGGCGTTCTGGCAGAAAGATTTGGAGCGGGACCTGTCATTGCTGGCGGAGGAATCCTTGAGATTTTATCAGGTATCGCGATCTTCCTGTTTACAGGGCTTGCGAAAAGCCATTTGACAGCGGACAAACAAAAGTCCGAAACCGTCGAGGTGTAAACGATAAAAACCCCCTGTATGTTTAGACAGGGGGTTTTAGCATGCCGCTTTTTAATCACGCAGAAAAAAAGAAAAAAGAGCTAAACATCATTTTAGCTCTTTTTTCACAAATCGTTTTTGCATATTAAGAGTGTTTTGTTGAACTTTCCGTTTCTTTCATTGGACTTACTTCAGCAAAGATGAATAAAATAACCGTAAACACAACTGCAAGAATGGAAGTGAGCGTAAAATCATAAGCAGCTCCATTCATAGAGGCAACGATGTAACCAGCCATATGTGTCAGCAGAAAAGTCCAAATGAGGGTGATAATATAATGCATAATCCCACCGTCCTTTATGTAACAATCTATTGATTATCATACCATAGATGCAAGTGAAGGGAAAAGACTGTTTTCCGCCTTTATGTGACCATTTTGAGACCTTCTGCTATAAAAATAAAAAGAATTCTTCTGTCTTTAGGGGATTTCCTTATTCCTACAAGAGTAGTTGTTCATATCATAGAAAGCAGAATCACTGAAAGGAGGCTGGCCATATGGGTGTAAGCGAACGTTTTTTCCAGCTTGGTTCCCAGTGGAACATCATTCATCTTCCTCAAAAACCAAATGGCTTTGGCATTCTAATCCTCGGTGACCGAAATCACTTTGTGCAGGAAAATACATCATTCTGGCTTCAGCATTATGGAAGAAACCAGCTTTTAACTGCCTTAAAGGATGAAGGATATACATTGTTTAATAGTCATCTTCATGGGAATCACTGGGGATGCGAAGATGCTGTTTTTAGTGCCAAGCAGCTCGTGCATCACACACTAAAACAAGAAATATTAAACCGGGAAATTCATGTGCTCGCAGAGGGAATGGGTGCACTTGTTGCCATGAGCCTCGCTGAGGAGATGCCTGAAGTGCTAAGGTCCATTGCGATGGTGAATCCATGTCTGCATCTGGGTGCACAACGAGAAAGAGAAAAGGAGCACAAATTCTTTTATAAGCAGCTGATCAAAGAGTTAGCAGAGAGCTATGGCTGTTCTGAAAAGGAAGCTGAAACGTATCCACTGCCTTCTTGCCCTGTTCATTCTGCTCATGTGCCGATTCATATATGGCAAAGACTAAACGGCGCACCTTATGCATATGAACTTCACGCAAAGCCTTTTATTGATCAGCATATGAAGAATCCAGAACATTGTCAGATCGATCTCACACTGCATATGTTTGATCATCCGAGAAGAATCTTTCAATCCATTCACAAGTTTTATAAATCGCATGAAAGAGAATTGTGATGAATAGGATGATAACAGCCCTTCATAGAAAGGGCTCTTCTTTTTATTCGATATTAAAAAAGGGGACATGAACATGGAAACAGGACTGATCATAGGGGCAGATGAGTTTTTTGGCCTGACACTTTGTGAATATATGATGAAAGAGGGCATCCAAGTGGATATCACGCGTCCTCATGATCTTAAAGAAGAGCAAAAGGGACTGTTAGAAGAGCGGATGATGTGGCTAGGCAGAAATGATCTCGTACGTGTCATTGACCTTCAGGATAGCAAAGACACGTATGACCTCATTTTTATTCAATCAGAGGAACCGCATAACAGGCAGGAAGACATCAAAGCAAAGCATGGCATGTACCGGATTCTTTTTGATAAACCTGAAAACGAATCAGCAAAACAGAATATGCCGGCAGTTATTCTTCCTCACATGTTCGGACCATGGACATTCAATGAAGATCAAACAAAGCGTGCTGATTCATTTTTTGTAGAAGATGTGGCAAAGGACTTGTTAAAATGGGCATCGGACACAGGTCAAAGACAGGACATGACGCATGAATTGAAGGTAGAAAGCGAAACAGATGTCAAACAGGCAGAAGACATGATTGCGGAATGGAAAAGACAAAACTCAACATTTTTCGACAAAAAGCAAGAATGATCTTCCATCTTATCTTTTTTCAGTATAAAATAAACCTATATTTAACATACAGGTTCATCACTGCATGTTGCAAAAGGGAGTTGAACATGGCATGAAGTACCAACGGCTTGTCATGATCTTTTCGTTCCTTCTTCTATTATCTGCCTGCTCGCAGGCGCCTTTAAAAGGAAAAATTGAGAAGGTGGGTTTACTCGTCCCCGATACGATTAATGATCAAGTTTGGGGAACGAAAGGTTATAAAGGCTTATTAAGTATCCAATCAACATTTGGTGTAGATGTTTATTATAAGGAAGGAATGGTCGACAAGGAGAAAATCGTTGATGCCATTGAAGAATTCCATAAAAAAGGAGTCAATTTAATTATTGGCCATGGCAATGAATACAGTGAAATTTTTAACTTGATCAGTGAAGATTATCCAAACATACAATTTATTACGGTCAATGGAAACAAGCCTCAGGCGGGCAATGTCACAAACGTGACGTTTAAAGGTGAAGCGATGGGCTTTTTCGGAGGCATGACAGCTGCACATATGTCAAAAACCAAAAAGATTGGTATTCTTGCTACATATGATTGGCAAAGTGAGGTAGACGGCTTTATCAAAGGGGCAAAATATCAAGATGAACATGTACAAGTGTTAGCAGAGTTTGTCGAAAACTGGGATGATGCTGACAAAGCGGTGGAGCTCTATCAAAAATTAAAAAAGCAGGGCGTAGATGTTGTGTATCCAGCAGGTGATGGTTATAATATCCCTGTCATTGAACAAATCAAAGCCGATAATTTATCAGCGATCGGGTATGTCACCGATCAATCCAACCTTGGAAGTCATACGGTTTTAACGAGCACTGTACAGCATGTTGATAAAGCGTACAGTATCATTGCAAAGAAGTTTAATGAAGGCAAGCTAAATGAACAAGGTGAGTACTCCTTTGATTTTAAAGAAGGAGTGATCGAGATGGGGAAATTTAGTTCCACCATTGACGACGCTTTTGTGAAAGAAATTGAAAGTGATATTGCGTCTTACAAAAAAACAGGCAAACTGCCAAATGAAAAGTGAGGAGACGACGATCATGCAGCACGAAAAATCGATGGAATTTTTACAAATTGCTATGAAGTATTTTCCGCAGGCAAAGGACGAGTTAGATAAAGCTGGGATTCAGCTTGAGCCTGAAGCTCTCCAGCCGCTTCTAACATTATTTACATCTGTCATGCAGGAAGCATACGAGCTTGGAAAAGCAGATGCAGAATCAGAAAAAGCCACAGAATAGTGGCTTTTTTTTATGATAATTTTTTCTTGAAGGCACTAATCATAGGACCAACATCTTTAAACACAGGCTTCAGCTCATCGATGGAGTTCATAATGTTCCCAATTTGATTCATGACATGCATGTAGTCAATTGAATCATCACTTGAAGATGTCTCCGCACGTTCCTCCTTTGCCTCAGTCTTGCTTTTCTCCTTTTCAAGCGGCTGTCCAAACATCATTGCTGAGAAAATATCTTTTTGCGCCATATCACATGTTCCTTTCTACTATTGGTATATATCATTAATCTATGAAAAAAGTGAGAGGAAAGGTTAGACGTTTGTATTGCCAAGAAGAAAAAAATAAGGTAAAATTAGTACCAGATACTAATATAAGATCACAATATCACATGCTCGTATGAGTAAAAGGAGTCTTATTCAATGAATGCTGGAATTATTGGCCTTGGCCGCTATATACCTGAAAAAGTATTAACAAATCATGATTTAGAAAAAATGGTTGAAACTTCTGACGAGTGGATTCGTACTAGAACAGGTATAGAAGAAAGAAGAATTGCATCTGATGATGTCAATACATCTCATATGGCGCTTGCTGCTGCAAAAAAAGCATTAGCTGACGCAGATGTGGCTGCAGAAGATATCGATATGATTCTTGTGGCGACAGTCACGCCAGATCAAGCATTTCCGACAGTTGCTTGTATGATTCAAGAGCAGCTCGGTGCACATAAAGCATGTGCAATGGATATTAGCGCTGCGTGTGCTGGCTTTATGTATGGGCTTGTTACTGGAAAACAATTTATCGAATCAGGAACTTACAAACATGTGCTTGTTGTCGGTGTTGAAAAGCTTTCTCGTATTACCGACTGGGATGACCGCAATACAGCTGTTTTGTTTGGAGATGGAGCTGGCGCTGCTGTGCTGGGAGAAGTCAGTGAAGGCAAAGGAATTCTATCATTTGAACTCGGAGCAGATGGAAGCGGCGGGAAGCACTTGTACTTAGATGAAAAAGATCATACAATCATGAATGGACGAGAAGTATTTAAATTTGCTGTAAGACAAATGGGCGAGTCAAGTGTAAATGTCATTGAAAAAGCTGGACTATCAAAAGAAGACGTTGACTTCTTGATCCCGCATCAAGCAAATATTCGCATTATGGAAGCAGCACGCGAACGCTTAGAGCTGCCAGTTGAAAAAATGTCGAAGACTGTCCATAAATATGGAAACACATCAGCAGCTTCTATTCCAATTTCACTATGTGAAGAAATCGAAGCCGGAAAAATTCATGACGGCGATGTGATTGTAATGGTTGGTTTTGGTGGCGGATTAACTTGGGGCGCAATCGCTATGCGATGGGGCCGATAAAAGAGTGGGGTGCACAAATTAATGGATAAGAAACGAGTAGTTGTTACAGGATTAGGTGCTTTGACACCACTTGGCAACGATGTAGAGTCAACATGGAAAAATGCTTTAGCAGGTGTATCAGGGGTTGGACCGATTACACGTGTCGATTCAAGTGAATATACCGCAAAAGTAGCGGCAGAACTAAAAGATTTTAACATTGAAGATTACATGGAGAAAAAAGAAGCGCGTAAAATGGCACGCTTCACCCAATACGCAGTCGTTGCTGCTCAAAAGGCGCTCGAAGATTCACGTCTTGAAATCACAGATGAAATTGCACCGCGTGTTGGTGTATGGGTTGGGTCTGGTATTGGCGGACTTGAAACATTTGAAGAGCAGTTCGAAGTGTATTCAAATAAAGGGGCAAGACGCGTCAGTCCATTCTTCGTCCCAATGATGATTCCTGATATGGCGACAGGCCAAATCTCTATTGCACTTGGCGCAAAAGGGGTTAACTCTTGTACAGTGACAGCATGTGCAACAGGTACAAACTCAATTGGTGATGCATTTAAAGTGATTCAGCGCGGAGATGCAGATGCAATGATCACAGGCGGAACAGAAGCGCCGTTAACAAAAATGTCGTTTGCAGGTTTCTGTGCGAACAAAGCCCTTTCGACAAATCCTGATCCAAAGACAGCAAGCCGTCCATTCGACAAAAACCGTGACGGATTTGTCATGGGTGAAGGTGCAGGGATTATTGTTCTTGAAGAACTTGAGCATGCGTTAAAACGTGGTGCAACCATTTATGCAGAAATCGTTGGTTATGGTTCAACTGGAGATGCCTACCATATTACGGCACCAGCTCCAAACGGTGAAGGTGGCGTCCGTGCAATGAAAGAAGCGATTCGAGATGCAGGTTTGTCTGTGGAAGACATTGATTATATCAATGCCCACGGTACAAGCACACCTTACAATGATAAATTTGAAACAATGGCAATTAAAGAAGTGTTCGGAGAGCATGCGAACCAGCTTGCAATCAGTTCGACAAAATCAATGACAGGTCACTTACTTGGCGCAGCAGGCGGAGTAGAAGCCATTTTCTCTGTTCTTGCGATTAAAGACAGCGTCATTCCTCCAACCATTAATCTTGAAACACCGGATGAAGAATGTGATCTTGATTATGTAGCAAATGAAGCACGTTCAAAAGAAGTACAAGTTGCTTTAAGTAACTCACTTGGTTTTGGCGGGCATAATGCGACAATTATCTTCAAAAAATACGAAGCGTAATACTTCCTGAGAAAGCGGTGGTCGATAAACAGATCGCCGCTTTTTTGCATATGATGAAAATGGAGGTGTTCAGCGGTATGGGTCTGATCAATACACAATATCTCATTCATCAATCATCATCATTTCAGGAGCTTGCGGCGCGCTTTGTTCCTTATTTTAAAGAGGCAGAGGAAAAAGAATGGTCGTCTATCCTCGCTCATCTGCAGCATCACGGGATGGTTCGGTCTTGGAGCTCGTGCAAAAACATGATCGACAAGCTCAAGGAAAAAGGGTACTTCAAGCTTGTCATGAAAGAATACCAAACGCTTCAAAAGCAGTGGAAAGGCCCTGACATTCCCGTATTTATTTTACCTGTCAACGAGAACAGCAGAGAAATCAGAGAGCAATTTTATTTTCAATCCGGTATGGCATTTGATGACAAGGTCTTTCTTTTTTTGTCTCCAAATACCCCGAAGGAGCGAATCGGTACATTGCTGACTCATGAATATCACCATGTATGCAGGCTGCATTTTCTCTCAAAAGAAGAAAAAGACTTTACATTCCTCGATACAATCATGATGGAGGGGCTCGCTGAATATGCTGTGTATCATAGATATGGAGAAAACTATACAGCGAAATGGACTACCTTATATAGCGAGACTCAGCTTCAGAACATGTACAAAAAATGGGTATCCAGTCATCTTGATCAAAAAGTCCAGGACGACGAAAGGCTGATACAGAATCTTCTTTATGGAAAAGGGAACTACCCTAAAATGCTTGGTTACGCTACCGGGTTTTATATCGTGAAAAAATATTTCAATGAGCACCGTATCAGCGAGGAGTCTATGATTGCAGAGCCAGCAGAAACCTTTTTAAAGGCAATAGAATTACAAAGTGAATAATTCACATAAAAAGAGACGTATTACAAATTTACTAAATACTTCTTGATTTCGTCATAGCGATGTAATAATATACAAATAATTCTTTTTATTTTAAAAAGACGGAATATTCAGGTTCAATTCTATTGATCTATGGAGAAAGGGGCGAATGAATGAGCACGCTGCTTGAAGTGCAAAACTTAAAAACATATTTTTTTCGAAAAAAGGAACCGATACCTGCTGTTGATGGCGTTGATTTCAGCATAAACAGAGGAGAAACTGTCGCATTAGTCGGTGAGTCTGGGTCTGGCAAAAGCATTACGTCCTTATCCATTATGGGTCTAATTCATGGAACGGGTGGGAAAATTATGGACGGTTCCATCAAACTTGATGGAAAGGACCTTGTTACATATAGTGAAAAGGAATTATGCAGCATCCGCGGTAATGATGTATCTATGATCTTTCAGGAACCCATGACCTCACTTAATCCCGTCTTAACCATCGGAGAACAAATAACAGAAATCCTCATCTATCACAAAAAACTTTCAAAAAAAGAAGCAGTCAAAAAAGCAGTTGATCTGCTGAAGCTTGTTGGTTTTTCCAGCCCGGAGCAAATCATGAAAGATTATCCGCACCGTTTATCGGGCGGCATGCGGCAAAGAGTGATGATTGCCATAGCGCTCAGCTGTGATCCGAAGCTTCTCATTGCAGATGAACCGACAACTGCCCTGGATGTGACCATTCAAGCACAGGTACTCACATTAATGAAAGATTTATGCTCTACCTTTGGTACTTCTATTCTTCTTATCACACATGATTTAGGTGTCGTATCTGAAGTAGCAGATCGAGTAATTGTCATGTACTGCGGACAGGTTGTTGAAAATGGGACCGTTGAAGAGTTGTTTGAACAGCCGCTTCATCCTTACACAGAAGGGCTGCTTGAATCAATTCCTGTCATTGACGGAGACATACAGCCGTTAACAGCGATCAAAGGGAATGTTCCTGCGCCAGATCAGCTTCCAGCTGGCTGCCGCTTTGCTCCTAGATGTCCGCAAGTGAAGGAACGCTGCCTGGGTGAACTGCCTAAGCTGAGAACATTTGAAGATGGCAGAAGCGTCAGATGTTTCTTATATGAGGAGGCAGACAAAACATGACCCTTGCTCAAAATCAAACACAAATAACGGAATTACCAGAGAAAGAAACGATCCTTGAACTGAAACAGATTCGAAAGCATTTTCCGATTAAAGCGGGCGTCTTTCAGAAAAAAGTCGGTGCAGTAAAAGCTGTTGACGGCATAGACTTGAAGATTTATAAAGGTGAAACGTTAGGAATTGTCGGGGAGTCAGGATGCGGTAAATCCACATTAGGCCGGACAATGATTCGCCTATATGAACCAACTGACGGTCAAATCTTTTTTAAAGGGCAAGACATCACACGCGTATCAGAATCAAAGCTAAGACAATCTACACGAAAAAACATCCAAATGGTTTTTCAAGATCCCTTTGCATCACTCAACCCTAGAAAAACACTTCGAAGCATCATCAAAGAACCCTACAAAACACATCACTTATATTCCTTAAAAGAAAGAAATGAAAAAGTAGAACAGCTTTTATCAAAGGTAGGTCTACATCCAAGCTTTGCAAATCGCTATCCCCATGAATTTTCAGGTGGGCAGAGACAGCGAATCGGCATTGCTCGTGCGCTTGCCATGAATCCCGACATGATCATCGCAGATGAGCCTGTATCAGCACTTGATGTATCCATTCAGGCGCAGGTCATTAATCTAATGGAGGAGCTTCAGGAGGAATTTGACCTTACCTATCTATTTATCTCTCACGATTTAAGTGTGGTCAGGCACATTAGCGATAGAGTCGGCGTCATGTATCTCGGCAAAATGATGGAGCTTGCCGATAAACATAGTCTGTACGATGAACCGCTCCATCCATATACACAGGCTCTGCTTTCTTCCGTTCCTGTCACCCGTAAAAAAGGGCAGGTGAAAAGAGAACGCATTATGCTGCAAGGCGACCTGCCGAGTCCTGCAAATCCGCCAAAAGGCTGCGTATTTCACACAAGATGCCCGCATGCGAAAGAAATCTGTAAAGAAAAAGTACCAGCATTTCAGGAATTAAAAACGAACCACTTTGTTGCCTGCCACCTCTACAACGCTTGATCAAGCTTGTATGATCTCATCTTTGAGAGGGGGGATGAAACAGGAATCGGTCATTATTTTTAAAAAAAGATAGGGGGAATTGTCTATGAAAGTTAGAAATAGAAAGTCCATTTTGATCAGTTTACTGCTGATTTTTACATTAATCCTTGCTGCTTGTTCTAGTGGAAATAAAACGTCAGGAGACAGTGGAAAGAAATCCACAGGTAAACCTGTACAAGGCGGCGATCTTGTCATCGGTTCTATTGCAGAGCCAACATTATTTAACTCGCTGTATTCTACAGATGTGGCAAGCTCTGATATTGAGGAAAGAATCTACAGCTTCTTGCTTCAAACAGACGGAAAGCTGAACCCTCAGCTATCGCTGGCAGAGGATATTAAAGAATCGGATGATGGCAAGCAGTTTGATGTCACCATTAAAAAAGGTGTGAAGTTTCATGATGGTGAAGAACTGACTGCTGATGATGTTGTGTTTACATACAGCATTCCAATCAATAAGGACTACAATGGGGAGCGCGGATCAGGCTTTGAAGTATTAGAGTCTGTTAAAAAGACAGGGGACTACTCGATCGAATTCAAGCTCAATAAAAAAGATCCTTATTTTTATAATGTCACACTAGGAAGCTACGGCATTTTACCTAAGCATATTTTAGGTGATGTGCCTATAAAGGATCTCGGTGAAAACGAATTTAACCGAAAAAAACCAATCGGTTCTGGTCCATTTAAATTTGCAGAATGGAAAGAAGGAGACTACGTCAAACTAGAAGCCTTTGACGATTATTGGGATGGACGTCCATACCTTGATACCGTCACGATTAAAACGATTCCTGACCAAAATGCAGCCATTGCTCAGCTGTCGGCAGGCGATATTGATTTCTTTGCTGTACCAGGAGCCGAACTGCAAACAGCTGAAAAAGTCAGCAACATTAAAATTGAATCTGATTTAGGTCTGAATTATTCATACATTGGCTGGAACCAGAAAAATGAACTCTTTAAAAGTAAAAAGGTCCGCCAAGCGCTGACACATGCCATTGATCGTCAAACGATTGTTGACCAAGTGCTAGATGGAGACGGCAAAGTAGCCAACATTCCAGAAAGTCCGCTGTCCTGGAACTATCCAAAAGATGAAAGTGTTCCAGTGTTTGAATTTGATCAAGAAAAAGCGAAAAAGATGCTGAAAGAAGAGGGCTGGGAGGATACAGATGGAGACGGCTATCTTGATAAGGATGGCAAGAAATTCTCCTTTGTCATAAAGACCAACCAAGGAAATAAAGTTCGTGAAGATATCGCTGTCGTTGTCCAGCAGCAGCTCAAAGAAATCGGTGTGGAAGCGAAGCCGCAAATTGTGGAATTCAGTGCACTCATTGAGCAGACGACACCGCCTAAATGGGATTATGATGCACTGCTGCTCGGCTGGAGCCTTGCGACATTCCCTGATCAATTCAGCATATTCCACTCAAGCCAGTCTGAAAAAGGCTTAAATAACATTTGGTATAAAAATAAAGAGGTCGATAAGCTGCTAGTTGATGCTAAAAAATTAAGCGATCGAAAAGATTATTCAAAGGCATATGAAAAAATTTATAAACTGATCGCAGAGGATCAGCCGTATACGTTCCTTTACTATGCTAACTCACATCGCGCTATGCCATCTAATCTTCAAGGCTACTCTTACCACCCGAAAGATGAGTATTACAAAATCGAAAAATGGTGGCTTGAACAGTAGGCTGATAGTGAAGAAGGGGAGGATTCTCCCCTTTCACCGTGAGAACAATCCCTTGCATTAGGTGTCAGGTCTTTGCGTGTTGCTAATCGCGCTCCGCATCAGCACGAGAATTCAAGGGATTTCATATCACGCTGAAAAGAAGACAATGGGCTAAAATTACATCATTTTAGCCTTTTTTTCACAGAATGGCGATCCGATGAAAAAGGAGTTGTGCATATGGTTACATATATCATTAGAAGGACATTGCTCTCTATTCCTATTTTATTAGGGATTACCATTTTGTCCTTTGCCATTATGAAAGCAGCACCAGGCGATCCGATGTCACTCATGATGGACCCTACCATTAGTGCGGCAGACCGGGAAGCCTTTATTGATAAGTACGGCTTGAATGATCCTGAATATGTGCAATATATGAAATGGCTTGGCAATATGCTTCAAGGTGACTTTGGCACATCCATTGTCAAAAAGGGAACGCCCGTGGCAGATTTGATTTTTGCCCGGCTGCCAAATACCCTCATCCTCATGATTTTTTCTACATTAGTTGCCCTGCTGATCGCCATCCCATTTGGTGTTCTTTCAGCAAAACGTCCGTATACAAAGCTTGACTATGGCATTACGGTTACATCTTTTATCGGACTGGCTATTCCAAACTTTTGGTTTGGTCTTATCCTCATTATGGTTTTATCCGTGAACCTAGGGTGGTTTCCGACTGGTGGAGTCTCTACCTTGAATGCCGATTTTAATGTGTTTGATCGGCTCCATCACATTATTTTACCTGCCTTTGTTTTAGCAACGGCTGATATGGCAGGGCTGACCCGGTACACAAGGTCGAGTATGCTTGATGTCATGAGGCAGGATTACATTCGCACAGCAAGAGCGAAAGGCTTTAGAGAAAACAAAGTTATTTTTAAGCATGGTTTAAGAAACGGTCTTATGCCTGTCATAACGATTTTCGGATTGATGATACCATCCTTTATTGGCGGCGCAGTTGTGGTGGAACAAATCTTCACATGGCCTGGACTTGGAAAGCTTTTCATTGATTCTGCCTTTTCGAGAGATTATCCGGTCATTATGGCGATGACCGTTATTTCCGCAGTGCTCGTGGTGGTGGGAAATTTAATAGCGGATATTTTATATGCGATCGTTGATCCGCGTATTGAATATTAGAAGGGAGCTGAAGTACAATTGGCACAGCCTAATATGGGAACACCTCCTGTTGATATCAAATTAAAGGAGGGCCTTCCGCCAAAGCCAGAGACGATGCTGCGTTTATTTTGCGAGAAATTTTTCAAAAATAAATTGGCGGTTGCCGGCTCCGTGATCTTATTGGTCATTATTTTTTCTGCCATTTTTGCTCCAGTGATCGCTCCATATGCACCAGAGCATCAAGATTTATTGAAGCGGCTCCAGCCGCCAAGTGCTGAGCATTTTATGGGCACAGACAAGTTTGGCCGCGATATTTTCTCAAGGGTGCTATATGGCGCGCGCGTTTCTTTATTGGTCGGTTTCGTCTCGGTGGTTGGTGCAATCACTATTGGAACTGTCGTTGGCGCGGTCGCGGGGTATTTCAAAGGGTTTGTTGATTCCTTGTTAATGCGGTTTGTGGATGTCGTGTTGTCGATTCCAGACATTTTTTTATTGATCACGCTTGTCACCATTTTCAAACCGGGCATTGATAAATTGATTTTAATCTTTGCTTTGACAGGCTGGACAACAACCGCCAGGCTCATCCGCAGTGAATTCTTATCACTTCGAACAAGAGAATTCGTCCTCGCGGCAAGAACCATTGGAACGAAAAATCATGTCATCATCTTTTCGCATATTTTACCGAACTGTATCGGTCCTATTATTGTGTCAGCTACATTAAAAGTAGGCTCTGTCATTTTAGCTGAATCAACGCTCAGCTACCTTGGCTTTGGTATTCAGCCACCAACGGCAAGCTGGGGCAACATGCTGCAAGATGCACAAAATTTCTCGATTATGGTGCAAGCGTGGTGGTACCCGCTTTTCCCAGGTTTACTCATTTTGCTGACTGTTTTATGCTTTAATTTTTTAGGAGATGGGCTGAGAGATGCGCTTGATCCTAAAAAGCTGAAGTAAGGTTTAAAGGGGCTCTGCGTGCGTCCTCCGTTTCCTGAATGAAATAAAGACACGAAGCCGTCATTCATCCAGCTTGAAGTTTTGATAAAGTTGGAATAATTTCTCTATCCCTTGCC
This sequence comes from Bacillus sp. DC4300-2b2, assembly GCF_049895685.1. NCBI lineage: Bacteria > Bacillati > Bacillota > Bacilli > Caryophanales > Bacillaceae > Bacillus > Bacillus sp. DC4300-2b2. Next base: position 713,355 of record NZ_JAFCSW010000002.1, on the reverse strand, counting down.
CATACTGTGGACAACAGTTTTTATAAAGTGAGGGATTGGTTATGTTATTTCTTCATGACGTATGGGTGAATTGGTTTGAAGGGGAAGAAAATGGCTACAATGTGTGTCATTTTCATGAGTGGCGTAAGGAGGACAGCGTTGAGCTGTTAGATCAAGTGCCTTTACTTAAGGTGCAGAGTCCTTTGTTTGATTACATAGAGAATGATCTTTCAGAGCTGCCAAAGACGCTGCTAGAGTCTGTATTTGAGAAATCATATATTCGAAAAAATCATGAGCGCCGTAAATTAGAGTATTGCTTTGTAGTCACAGACGGCATACGAATCATTGCCGTGGATACGATTGGCTATTCCATTCCAGTGAGAAAAAGCCGCTTGATCCCAAGGCAGGAGCAATTGGTCTATGAAATGGTGAAAGATGTGAAGGCAGAAGAATATGAATTCTCTAAGGGCAGTCTTGAATCGACGAAGGAGTACCACATTCTATCACTGCCGCCGCAGCATATCAGCGGATTAACGAGAAAAGAAAGACAGCTGAAGCAGCTGATGTTTATGGCGCTCGATCAATTAAAGGGGCTCCAAAACAGGGCGGAGATTGCCTATTGGTATACGGAATGGAACCCGCGCATGTACAACCAAATCAAACGAATGTCATTCGAAGAGATTTGGAACATGCTTTACAATGAAACGATTGATGGATGGTCAGAAAATCATTTAGCTTTCTGTGAAAAAATGATTAAAGGACAGCCGTTTTTCGAAAAGCTTTGGGAAATGGAAAACGAATCAAAAGTAAATTAGAAAAAGCTTGCAGCGGGAGTGCTGCAAGCTTTTTTTATTTGCGTTTTCTGCCAAGACCCATCGCATTCTCCATTTTTTTCAGCATTTTGTTTGCTGTGCGGTTTGCTTTTTCAGCACCTTCGTCTAGAATACGGTCAAGCTCGTCTGATTCAATGAGTTCATAGTATCGATCTTGAATTGGTTTTAAAGCATCAACGACAACGTTCGCAAGATCTCCTTTAAACTCACCATATCCTTTGCCTTCGTACTTTTGCTCCAGCTCTGCAATGGATATGTTGCCTAATACAGAATAAATTGTCAGCAAGTTGGCAATTCCAGGCTTGTTCTCTTTGTCATATTTGACGATGCCTTCTGAATCCGTCACAGCACTTTTAATTTTCTTTTCAAGCTGCTTTGGTTCATCTAATAAGGTAATGAAGGATTTTTGGTTCGGATCGGATTTGCTCATCTTTTTCGTTGGATCTGTTAAAGACATAATCCGAGCGCCTTCTTTTGGAATCTTCACTTCAGGCACAGTGAAAATGTCATTGTACTTTCGGTTAAAGCGTTCAGCAAGCGTTCTAGTCAATTCAAGATGCTGCTTTTGGTCTTCTCCAACAGGAACTAAATCAGTACTATATAATAAGATATCGCCAGCCATTAAAGGAGGATATGTTAATAGGCCTGAAACAACCGCTTCCTTACCAGCGGATTTGTCCTTAAATTGGGTCATTCTTTCTAATTCCCCAATATAAGCAACACATTGCAGCATCCATCCTGCCTGGGCGTGAGCAGGTACTTCTGATTGGATAAACAATGTCGCCTTCTCTGGATCAAGTCCAACAGCTAAATAAAGAGCTGCTAAGCTTCTAATATTTTGGCGGAGAGCTAATCGGTCCTGACTCACCGTAATCGCATGCTGATCCACGACACAAAAATAGCCATCATAGTCATGCTGCAAATCGACAAATTGCTTCATTGCTCCAATATAGTTCCCTAATGTGACAGAACCGCTCGGCTGAATGCCTGAAAAAATTGTCTTCTTTGTCATACTAAAACCTCTTTTCTTCAATATAAAAAGGCCCACCCATCACTTTTCAACAGAAAAGGGACGAATGAACCGTGGTACCACCCTTGTTATTTCACATAGAAATCACTCAAGACGTTGATAACGGAGACTGCTCCGTCTAAGCCTACTCACTTTTTTAGAAGTGTTCGGTTAGCTGCTCCAAAGCCCATTCCATACATGCCATTATCTGCTCACACCGGCCGCAGACTCTCTGTCAATGGTGAATATATGTACTCTTCTTTTTCATCGCAACAATATGTCTATCTATTATAAAGGATGACCATGAAAAAGTCACGAAGCCATTATGTGACCTTCTCATCATGCCTATAGACACTTAAAATTTTAGATAAAATAACAAATATCTGTCAGAATTTTTTAAAAAAGGATGATTAATTATATGTATAAAACATTATTCCTGCTCAATTTGTTTAATTATTTTAATCAATTTACGCTTTAATTTGTTGAAGTGATTGAGACTTTAGTTTATAAAAATCCCTCTTTATCCCCATTTACGTTTTTAAAAAATATATGAAATTGATATTGCAATAAATTATTCTATTCATTATAATGAATTTGTTCACACGTTTGTGCTAGGCTCTTTACATAGTGAAAATTCAGAAAAAACAAAAGAAATAGAAAGTAAGCTATTTAGGGACTTTTTTACGCTATTTCTTAAATCTGAATCTCATCTTCTATCGAGACCTTTGAACTAAAAACATATTATAAGGGGGAATACAGTTGAAAAAGCGTTGGTCTGTTGTTACTTTAATGCTTATTTTCACACTTGTATTAAGCGCTTGTGGTTTCAGCGGAAACAAATCAGGCGACAGCACGAGCAGTTCTGGAGAGGCTAAAACAACATTAAATGTGAATATCTCCACTGAGCCTTTTTCTCTACATCCGGGATTGGCAAATGATTCAACTTCAGGTAGTGTCATCCGTCAGACTTTTGAAGGATTAACAAGAATTAACGCTGAAGGAAAGCCAGAAAATGCAATGGCTTCTGATATCAAAACAAGTGCTGATGGTAAAACTTACACATTCACACTTCGTGATGCAAAATGGTCTAATGGTGACCCTGTTACAGCTAAAGATTTCGAATATGCTTGGAAATGGGCATTAGATCCTAAAAATGAATCTCAATATGCTTACCAGCTTTACTATATTAAAGGTGCTGAAGCAGCGAACAAAGGGAAAGCGAAAGTTGCTGATGTTGGCATTAAAGCTAAAGACGACAAAACGCTTGTAGTTGAGCTAGAGAACCCAACACCGTTCTTTACTGAACTAACTGCATTCTATACGTATATGCCAGTCAACAAAAAAGTGGCTGAAAAGAATAAAAACTGGTACACAAATGCTGGTGAAAACTATGTGTCTAACGGACCATTCGTTCTTTCTAAATGGAAACATGGCGGTTCTATCACGCTTGAAAAGAACAATGAATACTGGGATAAAGATACTGTGAAATTGAAAAAAATCAACATGTCTATGATCAAAGATACAAACACTGAGCTTAGCATGTTCAAAAAAGGCGAGCTTGACTGGGCTGGTTCTCCAACTGGAAGCCTTCCAACTGAGTCTTTAAAAACATTGAAAAAAGAAGGCGGTCTGAAAATCCAAACGATCGCTGGTATCTATAACTACAAATTCAACACAGAAGTAAAACCTTTAAACAATGCAAACATCCGTAAGGCTCTTGCATACTCAATCAACCGTCAAGCGATCGTTGACAAAATTACGCAAGGTGAACAAGTTCCAGCAATGGCAATTGTTCCACCAACAATGGATGGTTTCGAGGGCAACAAAACTGGCTACTTTAAAGATCATGATGTAGATACAGCTAAAAAACTTCTTGAAAAAGGTGCGAAAGAATTAGGTTATAAATCTGTTTCTGATCTTCCAACATTGAAACTTTCTTACAACACTGATGAAGGCCACCAAAAGATTGCACAAGCAATTCAAGAAATGTGGAAAAAAGATTTAGGTGTGAAAGTTGAACTTGATAACTCTGAGTGGAACGTATACATCGACAAAATCCACAGCGGAGACTACCAAATCGGACGTATGGGCTGGTTAGGTGACTTCAACGATCCAGTGAACTTCCTTGAGCTTTACAAAGATAAAGACGGTGGAAACAACGACACTGGATGGGAAAGCAAAGAGTACAAACAATTGTTGAATGATTCTGCAAAAGAAACAGATAAAACAAAGCGTGAAGAAATGCTGAAAAAAGCAGAAGAAATCATCATCAACGATATGCCTGTAGCACCAATTTACTTCTACACTCAGCTTTGGGTACAAGATCCTAAACTAAAAGGTGTAGTTGTATCTGGATTAGGTGATGTTCAATACAAATGGGCACATTTCGAAAAGTAAGAGTCATAGTGTAAGAGATCTACGGCAAGGATCTTAAGGTATATGGAGGATGTCTCTCCATATACCTTTCTTGCTGATTAGAGAAATTGTTGTAAAATCATGGAGGTGCAATTCCGTTGCTTAAATATATCGGTAAGCGATTAATATATATTTTAATCACACTGTTTGTTATTGTAACTGCAACTTTCTTTCTCATGCAGGCAGCACCTGGTGGTCCATTCTCTGGAGAGAAGAAACTTCCTGCTGAAATTGAAGCAAACTTAAACGAGCACTACGGATTGGACAAGCCCTTATTTGTTCAATATGTAAGCTACTTAGGTTCAGTTGCAAAATTAGATTTTGGTCCCTCATTTAAATATAAAGGACAAACCGTAAATGACTTAATCAGTTCTGGATTCCCCGTTTCCTTTACCCTCGGAATTGAGGCAATTCTCCTCGCATTAGCATTTGGTGTATTGTTTGGGGTCCTTGCAGCGCTCTATCATAACAAGTGGCAAGACTATACGATTGCCATTTTAACGATCTTTGGAATCTCAGTTCCAAGTTTCATTTTAGCGGCGCTACTACAATATGTATTTGCATCTGAGGCAAGCATTATAGCGATCTTCCCAGTTGCAGGATGGGAGTCTTGGGCCAGCACCGTACTACCTTCTATTGCACTTTCCTTCATGCCAATGGCATTTATCGCTAGACTTGCACGGTCAAGTATGCTTGAAGTACTAAATAGTGACTACATTAGAACGGCTAGAGCGAAAGGATTAACAAAATCAGCTGTGACGATCAAACACGCCATCCGAAACGCATTGTTGCCTGTTATCACATACATGGGACCAATGGCTGCTTCAGTTTTAACAGGTAGTTTTGTCGTTGAGAAGATATTTGGTATCCCTGGCTTAGGCTCTCACTTTGTCACAAGCATTACAAACCGTGATTACACCGTCATCATGGGTGTCACAGTCTTCTACAGTATTATTCTATTAGTCAGTATTCTAATCGTTGACGTTCTCTACGGTATTATCGATCCTAGAATTAAACTGACGAAGGCGAAGAAAGGGGTCTAACACATGGAAGAGATGAGAAAAGATTTATTTGTGCCTGCGACAGCTGACGCAGCAGAATCTGAAAAAATTTCTAAACCTAGTCTATCTTTATGGAAGGATGCCATGCTTCGCTTCCGTGCTAATAAACTTGCAATGGTTGGACTCACAATCATTTTTATTATTGTGATGCTGGCCATCTTTGTTCCAATGTTTTCTAAATATGATTACTCCACGACTGATTTGCTGAATGCTGACCAGCCGCCTTCAAAAGAGCACTGGTTTGGTACAGATGACTTAGGACGTGACATGTTTGTCCGTACATGGGTCGGGGCAAGAATTTCGATCTTCATCGGTCTTGCTGCAGCGCTCCTTGACGTCATCATCGGTATTATCTGGGGAAGTATTGCTGCATTCAAAGGTGGCCGTACAGATGAAGTGATGATGCGTATTGCAGACGTTTTATGGGCAATTCCAACACTATTAATGGTCATCTTAATGATGGTTGTTCTTCCTAAAGGATTATTAACGATTATCCTTGCCATGACAGTCGTAGGCTGGATTAACATGGCACGTATTGTTCGGGGACAGGTTTTACAATTAAAGAGTCAAGAATACGTTCTTGCAGCACAAACATTAGGTGCGAAAACATCTAGACTTTTATTTAAACACTTAATTCCAAACTCAATGGGACCGATTCTTGTGACAATGACATTAACGATTCCTTCTGCTATTTTCACAGAGGCGTTCCTAAGCTATCTAGGGCTTGGTGTACCGGCTCCATTAGCGAGCTGGGGAACAATGGCGTCTGACGGAATTCCAGCCATGACGTACTACCCTTGGAGATTATGGTTCCCAGCCGCATTTATCTGTATTACAATGTTTGGTTTTAACGTGGTTGGAGACGGACTAAGAGACGCTTTAGATCCGAAGTTGCGTAAATAAGGAGTGATTAGGATGGAACGTGAACGTATTCTAGAGGTGAAAGACCTTGCAATCTCATTTAAAACATATGGTGGAGAAGTTCAAGCCATTCGTGGTGTGAACTTCCACTTAAATAAAGGCGAGACACTTGCTATTGTAGGTGAATCTGGCTCTGGTAAGAGTGTGACATCACAAGCGATCATGAGACTAATTCCGATGCCGCCTGGTTATTTCAAGCGCGGACAGATCCTGTTTGATGGCCAAGATATTGTCAAGAAAACCGAGAAACAAATGCAAACCATTCGAGGAAAAGACATCTCAATGATCTTCCAAGATCCGATGACGTCTTTGAATCCAACGATGAAAGTCGGGAAGCAAATTACAGAAGTGCTGTTCAAGCATGAACAAATTTCAAAAGAAGCGGCTGAAAAAAGAGCCATTGAACTATTGGAGCTTGTAGGAATTCCAATGCCTGAAAAAAGAATTAAACAATATCCGCACGAATTTAGTGGCGGGATGAGACAAAGGGTTGTCATCGCCATGGCGCTTGCAGCAGATCCAAAGCTGTTGATTGCTGATGAGCCGACGACTGCGCTTGATGTAACAATTCAAGCACAAATTTTAGAATTAATGAAAGAAATTCAGCAAAAGGTTGACACTTCGATTATCTTTATTACGCATGATCTAGGTGTTGTTGCCAACGTCGCTGATCGTGTAGCTGTTATGTATGCAGGACAGATTGTGGAGACAGGGACTGTTGATGAAATTTTCTACAATCCAAAGCATCCGTATACATGGGGACTTTTAGCATCAATGCCGAGTCTTGACACTGATGGCGGAGAAGAAGGAAAGCTGACTGCCATTCCAGGAACACCACCAGATCTGACAAACCCGCCGAAAGGAGATGCATTTGCACTCCGCAGCGATTATGCAATGAAAATTGACTTCGAACAAGAACCGCCAATGTTCAAAGTATCAGATACGCATTATGTGAAATCATGGCTACTTCATCCAAATGCACCTAAAGTTGAACCGCCTGCTTCTGTAAAGGCGAGAATGCGTGAACTAGAAGGTAGCTACGAAAAACCTGTATTAGTAAAAGAGGGTGAATAGCATGGCAGAAAAACTGTTAGAAATCAAAAATTTGAAGCAGCATTTCCATACAGCAAGAGGAACTGTGAAAGCAGTAGATGGGGTTTCATTTGATATTTACAAAGGTGAAACGCTTGGTCTTGTAGGTGAGTCTGGTTGTGGTAAATCCACTACGGGCCGTTCGATCATTAGACTTTATGATGCGACAGATGGTGAAGTTCTTTATAAAGGGGAAAATGTACACGGGAAGAAATCAAGACAAAAAATGCTTGAGTTCAACCGTCAAATGCAGATGATCTTCCAAGATCCATATGCTTCACTCAACCCTAGAATGACAGTGCTTGATATCATTGCAGAGGGCATCGACATTCATGGTCTTGCGAAAACAAAACAGGCGCGTAAAGAGCGTGTGTATCAATTACTTGAAACTGTTGGATTGAACAAAGAGCATGCGAACAGATACCCGCATGAATTCTCAGGCGGTCAAAGACAGCGTATCGGAATTGCACGTGCATTAGCAGTAGAGCCTGATTTCATCATCGCCGATGAACCAATCTCTGCATTAGACGTGTCGATCCAAGCGCAGGTCGTCAACTTATTGAAAGAGCTTCAAGAGGAAAAAGGTTTAACGTACTTATTCATTGCCCATGACCTGTCCATGGTAAAATACATCAGCGATCGTATCGGCGTGATGTATTTCGGAAAATTGGTTGAGCTGGCACCAGCGAATGAATTATACGAAAACCCGCTTCATCCATACACAAAATCATTGTTGTCTGCGATTCCGCTTCCAGATCCTGATTATGAGCGTAACCGTAAACGAATCAAGTATGATCCATCTGTTCACAAAGGAACAAACACCGAGTTCCGTGAAGTAAAGCCAGGTCACTTTGTGAGCTGCACAGAGGAAGAATTCAAAGAGCTTCAGGCGAAACAATCATAAAAAGAGAGAAGCACTGCTAATGCAGTGCTTCTTTTTATTTGGGTCTAGTTTCATCTATATAGAAAGTGTCACTCATCAAAAAGAAATAAACTCACAATCATAGGTGAAGTGAAAATAAGTAGTTTAATTCAAAATAAGGAAAAATATGATACGCTTATGTTATGAAATTTCAAATTGTAAACTATTTCGTTTGGGGGAGGACAATTGAAAAGAATAACATTATCAAATGGGGGAACAGTTGAAGTTGAGTGTCTTAGTTGTGCATTAACGAATGGATTAGTTGAACCAGAAGGTGGCGTGGTTATTGAAACAGAGTACTTTCACGCCCATCAAGATGTCGCTTATCCAATTAAAGGGTTAATAATTTTAGCTTCAAAAAGACACATCACATGTTTAGATGATTTAACTAATTCAGAAAGATTAGACTACATAGACGTTTTAGCAAGGATAAGAAAAGCACAAAGAACCGCTTTAGGGATAGAATATGTCTATTATTTTTACAACGAAGATACAACCCATCATTTTCATACTTGGATGGTGCCAAGATATGAATGGATGTATAACTTCGGGCGTTCAGTTGAATCAGTCCGACCAGTATTACTTCATGCTAGAAATGAAATGAACACCAAAGAAAATATTGTAGAAGTTAAGGAAGCCATCACCATTCTTACCAAAGAATTAAACAAATAAAAGAAGGGGGGAAATAGGATGTTTAAATGGAAAACCTATCGTTATTCATTGCTTCATGTTCTCATTGTATTCATACTATTTTCAACGTCTTTTTTCAGGAAACCAAACGGAGGAAAGTGGATGCTCTTGTTTATGGTGCTCGTTGGGATTGTGTCTTTTTCAGTGGAATATATGCTTAACCGAAAGACAAGGGGGCAGAAGCAAGAAGCACGGCGTGTAAAATATCTTTATTTCATCATGTTGCAAATCACGATGACACTGATCTTGTTTGTCTGTATTCAACTCGTCATGAATCGTTCGTTATAAAACTTTTTTTACGTTAATTGAAAAAAAGTGAAACTACTGAAGACTTTGCTGCGTCTTACTAGTACAGGCGTTTAAATAGCAGGAAATCGGGAATATCTAAGGAAGTGGTTCTTAACTATAGCATAAGGAGCAGATCCATGAATTGGTATGAAAAGCTCAGTGAATACTTCCCGATAGAAGAAATGAAGTCAAAAGAGCATATGGAAGCTTTATTAAAGGAAAGAAGTGATATTTATCATAAGGAGGAAGGACCTCATCATGTGATGATGTACGCCGAATTTGATTCTTTCATCTTTATTGATTATTTATTTGTTTCCAAAGATGCAAGAGGTGAAGGCCTCGGGTCAAAGCTTATTCATAAGCTGAAGGAAAAAAAGAAACCGATCTTGCTTGAAGTCGAGCCTGTAGATGAAGATGATGCAGATACTGCAAAACGCCTAAAGTTTTACCAAAGAGAGCACTTCAAGCATGCAGAATCAATTGGTTATAAACGCAGGTCACTTGCAACAAATGAAGTGAACCGCATGGAAATTCTTTATTGGTCGCCTCTTACAAATCATGAGGAAGAGATCATGGAAGCCATGAGGAAGACCTATGAACGAATTCATACGTATAAAGATGAAGAATGGTATGGACAATCGTATGAGGATGTTGATGATGTATTGAAGATCATTGAAAATAGAAAGCAAAAAAATATTTTCGATCATCTCGACTAAATGAGAATGTTCTGACATCAAGCAGCACCACAAAATGAATGAAATTGTCTAGTTTTTGTCACAAAAATTGCAAGAAAATCTGTTCACACTTACTTTTTTATAGTATAATCACTATAAAGATTACTTATTTAGAACAATTTTAATTTAAGAATACAGATCAATATTCATTCTACAAATTGAGGAGTGAAGATTTATGGTAACATTATACACATCACCAAGCTGTACATCATGTAGAAAAGCAAGAGCGTGGTTAGAAGAGCACAATATCCCGTATCAAGAGAGAAACATTTTTTCTGAGCCTCTTTCAATCGATGAAATCAAAGAAATTCTTCGAATGACAGAAGACGGTACAGACGAAATTATCTCAACACGTTCAAAAGTATTCCAAAAACTAAATGTCAATGTTGAGACAATGCCGCTTCAACAATTGTATAAACTAATCAATGAGCATCCAGGTCTTTTACGTCGTCCAATTATCTTGGATGAAAAAAGATTACAAGTTGGGTACAATGAAGATGAAATTAGACGTTTCTTACCAAGAACGGTTCGTACATTCCAACTAAGAGAAGCTCAGCGACTTGCTAACTAATAAAAACACGAAAAGCTGCCGATCATTTGGCAGCTTTTTTTATTTGTTTTCAGCCGTTTGCTCGTAAAAGAGGCTGGCTAATATGACCACTATGACGGTTAAAAACGGAAGCATCAATTCAAGCGCGGCATGCTGTGACATAAATTCAGTCAATTTCACATCACGCACAATCATTTCTCCGCCAGTAAAGGCCAAAAGCGCACTTCCTCCGTATAAAAGAAACGGAAATTTGGTTAAAGCTGCATGAATCAGCTTGCTTCCCCAAATAATAATCGGTACAGAAATCATGAGGCCAAAAGCGGTCAGAAGCATGTTGCCTTTTGCTGCACCTGCAACTGCGATGACATTATCAAGTGACATAAAGAGGTCGGCAATCACAATGGTTTGAACTGCACGCCAAAGGGAGCCGCTGCTCTTAATCCGAATCGATTCCTTCTTTTGTTCAATTAACAGATTGTATCCTATATAAAGGAGAAAAAGACCGCCAATAAACTGCAAATAAGGGATAGTCAATAAATAAACGGCGGCACCAGTCATTGTAATTCTCATCAGCACGGCTAAAAGTGTGCCGATCCAAATGGCTTTATTGCGTTTATCATGTGATAAATTTCGACTGGCCATTGCAATGATGAGCGCATTATCTCCGCCTAAAATCAGGTCTATGCCAATAATCATCAGTAAGGATACGATCCACTCTGTTTCCATCCAATTCACCTCTTGTCCTAATAGAGCTCGTACAACCAATATATGAGGACAATTCAAATATATGTTTCTGCAAGTTTTCTCTGCAAAAAATGCGTTTTTATTTCTTTTATTCATGTTTTATCATAAAATAGACAGTACGAAGCAATACCTCAATTCTTTAAACGGTTAACATGTAGACGGAACGGGTAAAGTGTAGTAAAGTACTATTAATTGGGAGCTTGTATGTCCCTTCAACATCTTATATAGAAGGGAAGGTTGGCAAAATGGAAATCGAAAGAATAAATGAACATACAGTAAAATTTTATATTTCCTACGGTGATATTGAAGATCGCGGATTTGACCGTGAAGAGATTTGGTATAATCGTGAGCGCAGTGAAGAGCTGTTTTGGGAAGTAATGGACGAAGTGCACGAAGAAGAAGAATTTGCAGTAGAGGGACCGCTTTGGATTCAAGTACAGGCACTTGACAAGGGTCTTGAAATTGTCGTGACAAAAGCCCAACTTTCTAAAGATGGACAAAAGCTCGAATTGCCGATTCCAGAAGATAAAAAAGATCAAACAGATGAAGAAAGCTTAGACGCACTGCTTGATGATTTTCATAAAGAAGAGCAAGATCAAGAAGACCATAATGAGAAGGACAAAAAACTTCAACTTCAATTCGTGTTGAAAATGGATGATTTTGAAGATTTGATTGCACTTTCTCAATTAAATATGCAGGATTTTACCACAAGTTTATATTCGTTTGAAAACCGTTATTATCTATATGTTGACTTCCACGAGGATTTGTCAGATGAGCAAGTGGAGAATAAGCTCAGCATTTTGCTTGAATATGCTCATGAATCAGTTGTCAGCATCTACAGACTGAAAGAATACGGTCAGCTGATTATCGAAGGGAATGCCCTTGAAACGATTCAACAGCACTTCTCGTAACTAACAAAAAGTCGATTTCTATAGAGGAATCGGCTTTTTTATCTGAATGAATAGATAAATAAAGAGATCGGCAAGGAGAAAAATGAAATGAGAAATTTAGTCAAAGTTCTATTTTTTCTAATCATTACGATAGGTGCTTATATAATCATCCAATTGATTGCCGGTGATTTAGCGGTAAGTGTATTAAGTTCTGTCAGTGTTCTATTTACTTTATCGATTATTTTCATCGGATTTGTTATTTTCTTGGAGAACCGGAATCCATCTCAAACGATTACATGGCTTGTCCTGCTGGGTAGCTTTCCATTATTCGGCTTTTTGTTCTACATTTTCTTTGGACGCAATATTAAAAAGCGCCGGCTGTTTGAAAAGAAAGCGGTATTGGACGAGCAGTTAATCCAGGAAGATGAACGTATTCATAGAGAAGCGATTGAAAAAATGACACATATGGGTGATCATCAGCAGCTCTTATTTAAACTGGCCCACAGACTTGGACATACTCCTATTACATATCGCACGTCCTCTAAAGTCTTAACCAATGGTGAAGAAACATTCTCTCATATTTTTGAAGAAATCAAAAAAGCAACACATCACATTCATTTAGAATATTACATTCTCCGCCACGATGACCTTGGCCAAGAATTAAAGGAGATTCTAATTGAAAAAGCGAAAAATGGCGTGATTGTCCGTTTTTTATATGACGATGTAGGAAGCTTAAAGCTCTCTCGTCAATATATTGCTGACCTAGAAAATGCTGGCGTTCAGATCGTTCCATTTTTACCAGTAAGGCTCCCCCTTTTAAATAATAAAATTAACTTCCGAAATCATAGAAAAATTGTCGTAATTGATGGAGAAGTGGGATTTGTCGGCGGGCTTAACATTGGAGATGAATACTTGGGCCGAAGCAGACAATATGGATTCTGGCGTGATACACACCTGATGATTAAAGGCGAAGCTGTTCGTGACCTCCAGCAGATTTTCATGCAGGATTGGTATTATATGACGAATGAAAGATGCTCAGGTGTGGATTATTTCAAAGATTTCAGCCACCTTGAGAGTACAACAGAAGGCGTACAAATGATTGCTGGCGGGCCTGACAAGCAGTGGGAGGTCATTAAAAATCTCTTTTTCTCTATGATCATCTCCGCTAAAAAGTCCATCTGGATCGCTTCACCGTATTTTGTCCCGGATGATGATATTTTGTCCGCTTTGAAAATTGCCGCATTGAGCGGAGTAGATGTCCGGATTATTGCTCCAAAGAATCCAGATAAACGGATTGTGTTCCATGCGTCTCGTTCATACTTCCCGGAGCTTCTTGATGCAGGGGCGAAGGTGTACGAGTATGATCAAGGCTTTATGCATAGTAAATTTATTATTGTGGATAATGAACTGGCTTCAATTGGAACGGCAAACATGGATATGAGAAGCTTTCATTTGAACTTTGAAGTGAATGCCTTCCTCTATAAAACGAAAAGCACAGAAAAGCTCGTCAACGATTTCTTAGGTGATTTAGAGCAGTCACATGAAATTGTGTCAGAAGAGTTCGCAAAGAGACCTTTGAGGGTCAGACTGTTTGAATCAACCGCAAGATTATTATCACCACTTTTATAAAGATTGTATTTCCCCTCTTTTCTATAAGGGGGATTTTTTATTTTACTGAAGTTATGATTAGTAAAATCATCTTTTGACACGGTAAAAATTCATTTTCCCTTTTCGCTTTCTTATAAACGAACAAGCTATAATACAGTCATCAAAGAGCGAGGGGCGAACTGAATGAATGCAGCAATGATGGATAACGGTAAGCTTATCCGAATTACAAATCATCTATCGAAAAGTCGGCTGGAGCATGTAAGAACGACGTGCAAATTTTATTGTCCTGAATGCAGGGAGGAGGTGCAATTAAAGCTAGGGGAGCATCGTGTCTATCATTTTGCGCATAAACAGCTGACAGCATGTTCGTTAGACTCAGGCGAAACGGCTTATCATCAGGCGGGAAAGGAAGCCATTATGAATTGGTTGAAGCGGCTTGGACATAAACCGGCGCTGGAAAAGTATATGTCAAAGGTTCATCAGCGTCCTGATGTGACCGTCTCTATAGGAAATGAAGCCTATGCAATCGAATTTCAATGTGCAAATATTTCCCGGCAGGAGCTACGCAGAAGAACAGCAGGTCTCCGTGAAGCAGGTCTCTTTCCTATATGGATGATAGGGGCAAATCGTTTGAAACGAAAATCTGCCCAGCTTTTTTCTTTCTCCTCCATTCATTGGGGAATTTTAAGGGAATCAGAGAAAAGGCGGTTGATTTTTTTCTGCCCGATCCACAATAGATTCATCCATCTTGATCAATTTCTCGTGTTTCAACCAAAGAAAATATGTGCGGCAATGACTGTCAGACCACCTTCCACATACAGCAAAATTCCGGCACTCCTATCTCCGCCCTCAAGCAAGCGTCAAGTAAACCAACAATGGCTTAAATGTATACAGCAATTTAGGCAGCGTCCTCCTCGCATTTTATCAAATGAAAGCAAACGTTTGAGAGATATTTTTTATGAGCATCATCAAACAGCATTTCCTTTTTTGCCGACTGCATTATTTATCCCGGTGCAAGAAGCCTATATCTTTACAAGTCCCGTATATGTTTGGCAGGGATGTCTCTATGATTGGATGATGAGGAAAAAAGGAAACAGGCGAGTAACGATTCAACAGCTGATGAAAGAAATCAACCGGTGTGTGCAGATGAAAGAAGTGAAACTCCGATATAGTGATGTGTCAAGAGAAGAAATAAAAGTGGTAATCACTGAATATGTAAAGGCGCTTGTAAGACAAGGGTTTTTACATATGACAAAAGAGGGTAATTATGAAGTATCGTCGAATCAAATGCCAATACAAACACTTGATGAAGTGTTAAAACGAGATGCTTTCTTATTTCATTAGCATGTTTCATGACCACTTTGATCATGATAAGAAAAAGGTGGTGCTGCTATTGAATCGAAAGAAACGCTTTTTTCTCATTTTTTTAGTCTGTTTGGTATTTATTTCTGCATATGATTTGACAAATATAGTTCAAAACAAAGAAGATAAATACAACACCAATTTCTTTCACTTTCCGAAAGGTTGGTTCAACACAACTCATGCAAGGGGGATTCATATGACTTCACAAAACAAAAACAATCATCTACCAGACAGAAGCGAAGTAAAAGAAGAAAACAAATGGCGCCTTGAAGATATTTTTGAAAGCGTCGATGCATGGAACAAGGAATTCGAAGCGGTCAAAAAAGAAATTCCGAAGCTGGCCCAATTTAAAGGCAAGCTGGCCCATTCTGCTGATGTCCTGTATGAAGCCCTAACCTTTCAGGATCAACTTTCTGAAAAGCTTGGCAAGCTTTATACATATGCGCACATGAAATACGATGAAGATACAACGAACTCATCCTTTCAGGCGTTAAATGATAAAGCCTCGAATCTATTTACACAGTTGTCTAGTACATCTGCTTATATTGTTCCAGAGATTTTATCAATTCAAGAAGATAAATTGCAGCAATTTATTCTGGAAAAAGAAGAATTAAAACTGTATTCACATGCTCTCGAAGAAATTAATAAAGAGCGTCCACATATTTTAAGTGAGGAACAAGAAGCTTTATTAGCTGAGGCCTCTGAACCACTTTCATCTTCATCTACTACTTTTAGTATGTTTAACAACGCCGATATTTCATTCCCTTCTGTAAAGGATGAGAATGGGGAGGAAAAGAAAATTACCCACGGCAACTTTATCACATTTTTAAATAGTGACGATCGTGAAGTGAGAAAGAATGCCTTTAAAGCTGTGTATAAAACGTATGATCAGTACAAGAACACACTTGCTTCTACACTAAGCGGTTCAATTAAAAAGGATAACTTTTATGCAAAAGTACGAAATTACAAATCAGCAAGAGAAGCAGCATTATCACGAAACAGCATCCCAGAAGAAGTGTATGACAATCTAATTGATACAGTTCATCAATATTTACCGTTATTACACCGCTATATTGAATTACGCAAAAAGGTATTAAAGCTTGATGAAGTGCACAATTACGACTTGTATACACCACTTGTGAAAGATGCTGGCATGAAGCTCACCTACGATGAAGCAAAGGATTATATGCTGAAAGGGTTAGCGCCATTAGGAGAAGAATATGTGTCTGTGTTAAAAGAAGGACTCGAAAATCGCTGGGTAGACGTTTATGAGAATAAAGGCAAACGAAGCGGTGCTTATTCATCAGGAAGCTATGGTACAAATCCATATATCCTCATGAACTGGCAGAATAACATTGATAATTTGTTTACGCTGGCTCATGAATTTGGGCACTCTGTCCACAGCTACTACACAAGAAAACACCAGCCATATCCGTATGGAAACTATAGTATCTTTGTAGCTGAAGTGGCTTCCACTACAAATGAAGCGTTACTAGGCGAATACCTGCTTAATCATTTAGACGATAAAAAACAGCGCTTGTATGTATTAAACCACTTGTTAGAAGGGTTTAGAGGAACAGTATTCAGACAAACGATGTTTGCTGAGTTTGAGCATCTTATTCATGTGAAAGCACAAGAAGGAGAGGCTTTAACGCCAGAATTTATGACGAACCTTTATTATGACCTGAACAAGAAGTATTTTGGTGACGGCATGGTGGTTGATAAGGAAATTGGATTAGAGTGGACGAGAATTCCTCATTTCTATTACAACTATTATGTGTATCAATACGCAACAGGCTATAGTGCGGCGCAGGCATTAAGCAAGCAAATCTTACAAGAAGGAAAACCAGCGGTAGAGCGCTATACAGATTTCCTTAAGGCAGGAAGCTCTGATTATCCAATCAATGTGCTGAAAAAAGCTGGTGTTGATATGGCTTCTAAAGAACCAATTGAAGCAGCATGCCAATTGTTTGAAGAAAAACTAAAAGAAATGGAAGAGCTCATCTCCAAAACAGGTGAGTAATGAAAAGACTTCTGTCAGACGTGTGAGTGCCAGCTCATCTTTTGACAGGAGTTTTTTTCTCATAAAAAAGACCTCTTCAGATGTAGAGGCCAATCCTTTTTAATGATCAACCTTTAAAACCTCTAAAGGTCTTACGATGATTCATTCGATAAAGCGTAAAAAGAATCGCAGCAAATAAGAGTGGAGACGTCAAATAAAGAGGAAGCATTTTCATTAAGCCTAATATATTTAAAAAGAAACATAAGCCAATGGCAACAAGTCCAATAGTTGTGCTGCGCATGCAGATCCCCCCATTTTTTTGTTACTTTTACTATATGAAAGTGACAACCCTCTTATGTTTTGTGACAAAAATATGAACATATAGTATATCTGTTGTCATAAGTCGACAAAATTTGATATACTACAGATGTGAAATTAATCACATACAAACATTACCCCTTTGTTTGACCGTGAAAAATTTCTCCCATCCCCTTTGTTGTCGTTAAGACATAGTGAAACCGCGCTTATCCCGGCGCGGTTTCTTCGTGTCTATAAATGGAACAAACGTTCCTTTTTAGAGTAAAGAAAAACATGGGTCAGCACCCATGTTCATTTTCACAGCGATATACATCAAGATCTGTATGGTGGTCATTCTCTTTATAGCGCCAAAACATTTCTTGCTGCACTTGTACACGTTCTACCTTTTGAGCGAAAGCCAGCTTCTTCATTTCTCGTTCAACTTCTTCAAGCGTCAGGTCATAAACAACGGCTATCTCTTTTGCGGATGCAAATTGAAAGTATGCAATAAACCATTCAATTGGAGGCCGTTCTGATGGTGTTGGTTTTTCACCAATCATTTCAAAAAGGATTTCCTCGTATATATCATAAGAGTAGGCACCTGAAATTTTTAATCCTTCATCTCCATTTACGGTATTAAAAAAGGCGAAGGTCGGAAGCTCAGATACGTCCATTTCAGCTGCAATTTTCATATCACATTGCAGTGCTTTCACCGCACTTTGAGAATGAATGTCGCGCTGGAATTCCTCGATGTCCAGACCAGCACTTTTTGCATTTTCTATCAGCACCTGCTCACTTGTGACATCTTGCTGATGGCAAAAAAGCGATTCTTGAATGAGACGCAAAAATTTCATTCCGCATTTTCTACCTTGAAGCTCCGCTGCTTTTAATGCGAGTGAGGCGAGGTAGGGTGATGTCACAATTTGTTCAGACAGCATTTGTTCTTTTTTGGTCTGCGTTTTAGTGGCAAATTTTCCCCATGCTTCAGTCAGTAAATGCTTCTTTCTTTTCCGATTCAATGCATTAATACTAGAACTTGTTACCGTTCGTAAAGTGAAAAAACGGCCATATTTCATTTTCAATTTTTTAATGGATGGCTCTAATAACCAGCAGTCTGGGCTTAGAGGATCAATGAATACATAGATTTCAATCGGCTTTTGAGGATGTCCGTGACAGTGTGAGAAATATTGATCGTGCGAATTGCAGCTCAAGATCGTCCATCCTTCTCAGTTGTTTGGTTGACCATATGACGAGCCGTCAGAGAAAGCCGTTCAAATAAAAAGTCACGAATATCGCCGGTTAGTCCTACTTGATCCATTGCATCCTCCATGCATTCAAGCCATGCGTCCGCCCGCTCCTCAGTAATCGGAAAAGGGAGATGTCTCGCCCGCAGCATTGGGTGGCCATGCTCCTCTGTATAGAGCGGTGGTCCGCCTAAATATTGCGTTAAAAACTGTTTTTGTTTTCTTGCTGTTTCTTTTAAGTCATCCGGGAAAATAGGATGAAGCAAAGGATGACACTTTACATTTTCATAAAAAGTATCAACAAGTTGCGATAGAAGTTCCTCTCCAACCGCTTCGTAAGGTGCGTTAAACGATTGTACCATGTTGACTACTCCTTTTACTCGTAGTTAATAGGATGACTCACCCTATTGCGCATTTCATTTATTTCAAAAGTGATATTCAGTTTGTTCTATTTTATTGTTTCTATTCTTGTACTTATTTTAACAACCTCATCTCAATTCCACAAACAAACAGCTTTGGTCTGCTCTAAATAAAGAGTGGGTTGGGTTCCGTGATCAATTGACCATATCATAACACATTCAGTCAAAAAAGGGGGAAAAGCGACATACAAAAAACCGAAGAGGTTATTCTCTTCGGTTTAAGCGAAATATTGAGCTGTGATTTTCTTTACATAATTTTGTGTTTCTTTAAATGGAGGAATGCCACCATATTTATCAACATTCCCTGAGCCTGCATTATAGGCAGCTAAGGCGAGTGAGACATTTCCATTATATTTCTGAAGCATTTGTTTTATATACTTCGTACCGCCTTCAATGTTTTGAGCAGCATCAAAGGCATTATTTACACCAAGTGACTTAGCCGTAGATGGCATGAGCTGCATGAGACCAAGCGCACCTGCATGGCTGACAGCATTCGTGCGATAGCCGGATTCCTGCTTAATGACTGCGTGAATAAGCTTTTCAGGAACGCCATGCTTTTGAGCCATTTGTGACACGATTTGATTAATCTCTTTTGATGATGAGCCGCTGGAGACAGCCTTTTGAAGCGGCGGTGTGTAGCTGTTGTTTAAGACATTTCCAATGCCGTTCGCTGTATTTAATTGATTGTCATTTCCATACAAAGATTGAGCTGGAAGCTGATCACTGCCGACAATCGCAGATAAATATGGGTTTGTACGCGCATATTGCGTGTTCGGAGCCGTTGATGGGTCCGTGCCCATAAAAGCAGAAATGGATAGCGGGAGACGTGATAATTCCGATCCGCCTAAAAAATCTTGCAGCAGCGATTGAAATGAAGCTTGGGCATTTGATTCTTGACCGGCAGACATTTGCGTTTGTGCTGGATCTGTTTGTAACGTTTTAAGCGCTTGAAGCTGCATAAAGGATTGAAGTTGATTAACGTTCATCATGTTCCTCCTTCAAGGAATTCATCTATTCTGTGATTTCATTTTTTCTTCATAAAAACGAACGACTTTGTTTTTCGTGTTTCGTACTGGGATATGAAATTTGCGGAGCAATGCGGAGAAAGCGGCTTGTCCGATTTCCAGGTCGCTCACTTCAAATTCAAGTTCATAGTCCTCTACTGTTAAATATCGGCTGTGATCCAAAACAATTAAGCCTTCTTGGATCATTTTTTCTGCTCTTGACGTTTCAAGTGAACCAAAGTACACAATTTGATCCTTTTGAATGTTCAGGTGGTCTAATCTGTCTGCAACTTCACCTTCTGGCAGCTCAAAATCATTTAGTTGTGATGGAGGAGCGATCGTTTGATGGGTTTCAAGCAAGCCTATCTCGTGCGGCTCCTTTAATGTGAGCACCCATTGACCGCTTTTTTCTCTCATTCTTAATGCAGCCAATTGAGATTTTATATCAAATTGAGGTGTATCAAAATAATAGTTGGTTTGCTTGTGGAAATCCGCATCCTTCAATTGAAAATGCTGTTTCAGCTGTTCAAATTCTTCTTTCATTAATAATTGTTTTAGTTCTATTTCAATTTCCTGTGCCATTTTGACATCAACCTTTCATTTAGAGGAAATATGATTATTGTACATGAAGTGTGTTCACCATGTAAAAGACTGTTTTTTTCTCTTTATTTTCTTTAGGCGTGGACCAAATTGAATGAAGAATCATGGGAAAAAATCATTTAAAAGAGAAAAACAGGATTTTCTCCAAAAGTTCGGTTTATCAATATTGAACTTGATATGATAAAATAAAGCTGTACTTTGTTGTAAAGGAGATCATGATGCAAAACAGAATTGAAATCACAGAAGCAACTTTAAAAGAAGACAGGCTGATTTTGACAATCCAGTCAGAAGAGCAAATCCAAAAAGCAAAAGCATCAGGACAAATGCTTGTTGATTCTGATCACTTTGCGTTCGTTTACATACTTGAAACCGAGGAGTCCTTTTCGTATCTTATTTTAGGGGAACATACATGGGCTCCATTAAAAGAAGCAATGAATCGTGACATCCCTGTCTATTTGGCATCGGATGAATATTCGCTGGAACTCATTCAGCTTCAACAGGAATTACATTATTTAATCGACAATATTAAAGACAATGCCAATTACGGAGATATGGAAGAGAAAGTGAAAAGCACATTCCTCTGAAATAATTAGGTATATGGAATTGGGGGAAGTTTCATGGACAAAAAACAATGGGATCAATTCCTCGCACCGTATAAACAAGCAGTCGAAGAATTAAAAGTGAAACTAAAAGGCATTCGAAAGCTGTATGAATTCGAGGATGACCATTCACCAGTAGAATTTGTCACAGGCCGAGTGAAACCCGTTGCCAGCATATTAGAAAAGGCAAAGCGTAAAAACATCCCGATGCATGAGATTGAAACGATGCAGGATATTGCTGGGCTTCGCATTATGTGCCAGTTTGTAGAAGATATACAAGTCGTGAAAAAAATGCTCCAGTCACGTAAAGATTTTGTGGTTGTAGATAAACGCGATTATATTGCAGAACATAAAGAAAGCGGATACCGCTCTTACCACCTTGTTGTGTTATATCCGCTGCAAACGATCAACGGAGAGAAGCAGCTCCTTGTCGAAATCCAAATTCGTACGCTTGCGATGAACTTTTGGGCGACCATTGAGCATTCTCTGAATTATAAATATAGCGGGAATATCCCGGAGAAGGTCAAGCTGCGCCTTCAAAGAGCATCTGAGGCAGCATCTCGTCTCGATGAAGAAATGTCCGAAATTAGAGGGGAAATTCAAGAAGCACAAGTGGCATTTTCCCGGAAAAAGAAAAACGACAGCTGAGCCAGTTTGATCAAATATGATGCTGCCCTCTCATAGCAGCAAGGTGAAAAAGGAGAAGAATTCATGAAATTTGCAGTTTCTTCAAAAGGGAATTCTGTATCTGACACGCTCAAAAGTAAAATTCAGACCTACTTATTGGATTTTGGTATGGAACTAAATGAAGAGGAGCCGGATCTTGTCATTACGGTTGGTGGAGACGGCACCCTTCTTTATGCCTTTCACCGCTACAGCAGCCGTCTGAATGAAACAGCCTTTGTCGGTGTTCATACAGGTCATCTTGGCTTCTATGCTGACTGGGTGCCGAGTGAAATTGAAAAGCTCGTCTTAGCCATTGCAAAAACGCCTTATCATATTGTGGAATATCCGATCTTAGAGGTCATTGTCAGATACAACGACGGCGGCAGAGAAGAGAAATATTTAGCAATGAATGAATGTACGATTAAAAGCATGGAAGGGACACTTGTGGCAGATGTTGAAATCAGAGGCCAGCTGTTTGAAACATTCAGAGGTGACGGCCTTTGTTTGTCTACTCCATCAGGCAGTACGGCCTATAATAAGGCACTTGGAGGCGCCATTATTCATCCTTCCATTAGAGCCATTCAGCTGGCAGAAATGGCTTCAATCAACAACAGAGTGTTTCGGACGGTCGGTTCACCGCTTATTTTGCCTGACCACCATACTTGTGTGATTAAGCCGAGAAATGATGTCGATTTTCAGGTGACCATTGATCATTTGACGCTGCTCCATAAAGACGTCAAATCCATTCAATGCCGGGTGGCAGATGAGAATGTCCGTTTTGCTAGATTTAGACCGTTTCCGTTTTGGAAAAGGGTGCAAGATTCCTTTATCGGAAAAGGAGAATAAGAAAGAGGTTGTTCCCGCTGGAATACTTTACGTTAAACAAAACCATGACAGCCAAAGAAGAAGGGCTGCTTTTAAAGGAATATTTAATTGATCTTGGCATTTCGAAAAGAATGCTGACGGATATTAAGTTTGATGGCGGTGACCTCCTCATCAATGGAGAGCATGTTACCGTGAGATATGAGCTGCATGAAGGGGACAGGCTCACCATTTTATTTCCCGAGGAAAAAGTGAGTGAAGGGCTGAAGCCTGCACCGATTCCGCTAGATATTATATTTGAGGACGAGCATGTCCTTGTGCTGAATAAAAGGCCGTATATTCCATCGATCCCTTCTCGGGAGCACCCCGAGCACAGTATTGCGAATGGATTACTGCACCATTATGCTAAGCAGTCTGTTCGGCATACGGTTCATTTGGTGAACCGCCTTGATCGTGATACATCTGGCGTCATGCTTGTGGCAAAGCATCGCTATGCCCATAGCCTTTTATCAAAGGCGCAAAAGAGTGGAGCGGTTAAGCGCACATACAGAGCGTTTACACATGGCATGATCACAGAAAAACATGGAACCATCGCTGCAAAAATTGCCCGAAAAGGGGATAGTATCATCGAGCGTATGGTTGATGATACTGGGCAGGAGGCAGTGACGCATTATACCGTGCGAGCGGTAATCGCTGAGTTGAATATGTCAGATGTGTCTCTCTCGCTTGAAACCGGGAGAACACATCAAATTCGTGTGCATATGCAATTTCTTGGGCATCCGCTCATCGGAGATACGCTGTATGGCGGAAGGGCCGAGCGTATAGACCGGCAGGCACTGCATAGTGAGACCCTTGTGTTTCCTCATCCGATGACAGGTGAGCAAATGACATTTTCAGCTCCGCTTCCTGATGATATGAAATCATTGCTTTTTTAACAAGAGAAACCCGGTCACCTGCAGCGCAGGGCCGGTTTTTTATGATGTGAAATGCTGAAATCTTGACTCATCATAAGGCATGGATGAAGGAACGGATACCGTTTTAAGCTCAGGGTATGTGAGGGCAGACAGCTTGTTGCCAAATACGCAGCCTGTATCAATATTGACCGTTCTGCCAACGAATCGAGGCTCTTTCACAGGTGTATGACCGTACACAATCCACGGTTTTCCGTGATACTCCTTTGCCCAGTCCTTGCGAACAGGCCGTCCATCTGGCCATGTTTCTCCTGTGACGGCACCAAATAATAGATAGGACCGCATCTGTTTATTCGGCTTTTTCCCAATATCCTTTTCCTTCATCGCTGCATGTGCAATGATCAGCTCATCAGGAATGAGGACATCATAAAGCGGAGCCTTCTCGAATAACTGCCTAAATTCATGTGACAATTTGTTTTGTTCATGAATGGGCAGTTTTTTTATTTCGTTCACTGTCGTTTCGATGCCATGAAGCAATTTGACGGGATTTCCTTTTAAATAGCGATAAAGCTTAAAGCAATGGTTGCCAGGCACATAGCGGATTGCGCCGTGTGAATAGGCATGAATGACAAATCGCATGACGTCTACTGACTGAGGCCCTCGATCTGTTAAATCACCGACAAGGGCCAGCGTTCTCTTATCAGGATGGACGGGTAATCCCTGTTTGAGTTCGTATCCTAGTTTGTGTATGAGGGTAAGCAGCTCTTCGTAGCAGCCGTGGATATCGCCAATGATATCAAATTTCATAAGGTTTCCTCCTGATTTTTTTCATCCATTCGTCGGATATAAAGAAGTTTGAATTTTAGAAAATATAACGAATGGCTTTCATTTCATTTAGGCAATTGTTAGAATCAATGCTTTAACGTAAGACTTATAAAATTAAACATGAATGTTAGGAGGCTTTAGCCAATGGAGCATACATCTGTTTCATCACTCGTTGTCGTGATTATTGTCGCCTTTTTCACCCCTATTTTATTGCACCGATTTAAGCTGACCATTCCTGTCGTTGTAGCTGAAATCATCATGGGGCTCATCATTGGAAAAAGCGGTTTTCAATTGGTTGTCGAACATGATGCGTGGTTAGATACATTATCCATGCTCGGTTTTATTTTTCTGATGTTTTTAAGTGGACTTGAAATAGATTTTTCTTCTTTTGAGTCAAAGAAGAAAGCACGAGAACTTCCAAATGGTTTAAAAGAACCAAATACATTTAAAGCAGCCACCATTATTTTTCTTGGGGTATTTTGTATTTCTTTTATTCTGTCCTATGCGTTTGTACTCGCAGGGTTTATCCAAAATGCCTTTTTAATGACGCTCATTATCTCTACCATCTCATTAGGCGTAGTGGTTCCAACCTTAAAAGAGGAAAAGTTGATGCAGACGAATATCGGTCAAATCATTCTGCTTGTAGCTGTCATTGCTGATTTGGTCACGATGATTTTACTTGCAGTGTTTTCCTCCATTTATGGAGATGGAACAGGGAACATGTGGCTTCTGCTCTTATTATTTGCCGCAGGCATTCTTCTTTATTTATTTGGCCGCGTATTTAAGACAAAGTCAATTTTTCAGTCGATGTCAAAAGGAACCGTGCAAATTGGGACAAGGGCAATCTTTACTCTCATTATAGTCTTAGTTGCCTTATCTGAATCACTCGGGGCTGAAAATATTCTAGGGGCGTTTTTAGCTGGCGTGCTTGTGTCCCTTCTTTCGCCAAATAAAGAGCTCGTTCAGCAGCTGGACTCATTTGGCTACGGATTTTTAATCCCGATCTTTTTTGTAATGGTCGGAGTGGATCTGAATATATGGGCACTGTTTAAGGACCCAACGATTATGATCATGATTCCGCTGCTGTTTATTGCATTGCTTATGAGTAAACTCATCCCGATTCTTTATTTGAAAAAATGGTATGACATGAAAAAGGTCATTGGCTCCGGCTTTTTATTAACTTCAACGCTATCACTTGTCATTGCAGCTGCAACGATTGGTGAGCGGCTCGGTGTCATTGATCATAAAATGTCTGGAGCGCTGATTTTAGTTGCTGTGCTAACGAGTATTTTAACACCTGTTTGGTTTAAAGCGCTCTTTAAAAAAGAACAAGCGGCGAGCCATAAGAAGCGTGTGACCTTTATTGGCGCAAATCAGCTGACTTTACCTGTCACACTTGATTTGCATCAGGATGAATATGACATTCGGATTTTGCATGTGTTTCAAGAAAATAAGGAAGCACTGCTGGCAGACTCTATCTTTGAAGTCGAATCAATAGAACAATACGACGATGAGACGCTAAGAAAGGCAGGCGTCGGCCAAGAGGATGTCCTTGTCGTCGCAACAGGCAGTGAGACGAAAAATAAGGAAATTGCTTTATTTGCAAAAGAAGAAGGAGCAAAACAAGTCATTGCAAGTGTCAATAAAGCTGAGGCAGAGCTGACTTTGAAGGAAGCAGGTATTGATACGTTTTCTACTTTCCTTTCATCTAAAACGGTGCTAAGAGCTTTGATTGAAGCACCTGATGCGATTCGATTGCTAACAAATGAGGATTCTTCTTTGTATCAAATTCAAATGAACAATCATCGTTATCATAATGTCATGCTGAGAGAATTTCCTTTTACCGGTGATTTGGTATTTGTTCGGATTTTCAGAGGGGTAGACAGCTTAGTACCGCATGGAGATACGACACTTAGAAGCGGCGACCGTGTGCTTGTATCGGGCTCCCGGGAGTATGTGGCAGGACTAAGAGCCCAATTAGAATGATAATGAACCCTTGACCAATGAACAATTCCTGATTAAGATAGAGGTACAACATCATATATTTGATCCACTAGGGGAGTCCTTTAAAAGGGCTGAGATAAAAGTGTCGACTTTTAGACCCTCATTACCTGAACAGGTTCATACCTGCGTAGGGAAGTGGTGCGGTTTTTGACTATGCTTTTTACAAATTCCAAGCCACTTTCCACGCGGAAAGTGGCTTTTTTATATGGAAAAACAGGAGGAGAGGAACATGACGTTTTCAACAGAATGTAAAGAGGCTGCAGCAACATGGTGGAATGGAAGCTTTACGCATCCTTTTGTCAAAGGGATTGGGGATGGCACACTTTCACTCGATCGTTTCACCTATTACGTGATGCAGGATTCGTATTATTTAACTCATTTTGCAAAGGTGCAGGCATATGGAGCGGCGATTAGTGAGGACTTACATACGACGGGCAGAATGGCGTATCATGCACAGGGCACGTATGAAGCAGAGCTGTCGCTGCATAGGAAATTTACAGAGCTTCTGCAAATTTCTGATGAAGCCATTGAGAACTTTAAGCCTTCCCCCACTGCTTATGCGTATACCTCTCATATGTACCGGTCTGTAAAAAGCGGACGGTTTGAAGAGATTTTAGCCGCGTTATTACCTTGTTACTGGCTCTATTATGAGGTAGGTGAAAAGCTGAAACAAACAACACCTGACCATCCAATTTACCAAGAATGGATTTTGACATATGGAGGCGATTGGTTTAAGGAACTCGTTTTCGAACAGGTGAACCGCTTTGATGAACTAGCAGAAAAAGCACCAGAACATGTACGCGCCAATATGAAAGAAAATTTTGTGATTTCAAGCTATTACGAATATCACTTTTGGGAGATGGCGTATCAAAAAGAATTGTGGCAAACAGCATGCTTAGATGGGGTTGGTGCAAATGGAACTCCACGCAGTGACAAATGATTCGCTTCCTGCGGGTGAACTGATCAAACAAATAAAAGCCATTGCGTCTGAAGTGGATTTTATTCATATTCGGGAACGGTCTAAAACAGCAGGTGAGCTTGTTGATCTCGTGAAGAATCTCCTTTTAGAAGGTGTGCCGAAAGAAAAGCTCGTGATCAATGACCGAGTAGACGTGGCGCTGCTAACCAATATTCACAGGGTGCATCTTCCGGGCCATAGCTTTTCGCCGAAAGAGCTGCGAAGAAAATTCCCTCACCTTCATGCAGGGGTGTCCGTCCATTCGATAGAAGAAGCGAAAGCAGCAGAGAAAAATGGAGCAGAGTATGTCATGTTTGGGCACGTATATGCCACCTCTTGTAAACCAGGACTTCAGGCAAGAGGTGTACAGCTTGTGAAAGAACTGACTACTGCACTAACAATTCCAGTGGTGGCCATCGGCGGGATGACCCCAGAACGAGTTTCAGAATTGAAACACGCTCATGTGAAAGGAATCGCTGTCATGTCTGGGATTTTTGCTCATCATCAGCCGCGTATGATGGCACAAGCATTTTCTGAAAAGGTAAAGGAGAATCCTTATGAAAAAGCATTATGACGTTGCAATCATTGGTGGTGGAATCATAGGGATGTCAATCGCCTATCACCTTGCAAAAGCAGGAAAACAGGTGATCTTATTTGAAGCGAATGAGATAGGGAAGCAAACGACAAGTGCGGCTGCCGGGATGCTCGGTGCACATGCTGAAGGAGAGGGGCATGAGGATATTTTCTTTCAGGCAGGCAGAGCAAGCCAGGCATTATACGAAAAATTAAAGGTCGATCTTTTGCATGAATCAGGCATTGATATTCGGACTTCAGCAGGCGGCATCATGAAGGTCGCCTTTACTGAAGAAGAGAAGCAGGCCCTTTGCCGGATGCAGCATTTGTCTACATTTAAGTGGCTTGACGCAAGCAGCGTAAAAAAATGCATGCCTCAAGTAACAGATCACATGCTGGGAGCGGGTTTGATTGAAGAGGATGTGCATGTGGAGCCTTACGCTGTATGCAGGGCTTTGTGGCAGGCAGCGGTCCGCTACGGAGCAGATGTGAAAGAGTGTACACCTGTGATCGAAGTGAAGCGGGACAAAGAAGTGTTAACTGTCAGAACAACGAAGGGCACATTCACATGTGATGACCTGACAGTCGCAAGTGGTGTATGGTCTGGCCGTTTTTTTGAAGAGCTCGGATTATCGCATTCTCTTTATCCAGTAAAAGGGGAATGTGTGTCTGTATGGAATAATGGTCCGGCGCTCGCACACACCATTTATCATGATCATTGTTATATCGTTCAGCGAGATAGTGGAAAGCTTGTTATCGGTGCAACGATGAAGCCAAACGAGTGGCAGGCTGTTCCAACGCTTGGTGGAGTGGAAACTGTGATTCAAAAGGCGTCTCAGCTTATGCCTTCTATTAAAGAGATGCCGATTGAAGAGTGCTGGGCAGGCCTTCGTCCGGCGACAAACGACCGGCATCCCTATATCGGAAGACATCCAGAAGACAAGCGTATTCTTTTTGCTGCAGGGCATTACAGGAATGGCATTTTACTTGCGCCGATTACTGGAGAAATCATTCGTGACCTCATATTAGACAAACCGGTCAAAGAGGAATGGCTTCACGCATTTCGTATTGGACGAAAGGAGGCACTATTCGTATGAAGATTCAATTGAATGGCAGAATCGTTGACTTCGATCAAGAGAATGGAACGATCTATGATCTTCTATCAGCCTATCAGCTTGAAAACCGTGTGGTGATCGTTGAAAAGAACCAAGAAATCATTGATAAAGAAGCGTTTCAACAAGAAGTAATTCAACCAAATGACACGATTGAAATCGTTCATTTTGTAGGAGGAGGATGATCCAATGCTGCACATTGGCGGAAAAACATTCACATCAAGACTATTACTCGGAACAGGGAAGTACCCATCATTTGAGGTTCAAAAAGAAGCGGTGAACGTATCGGAAGCCGAAATTTTAACCTTTGCTGTCAGAAGAATGAACATATTCGAAGCATCTCAGCCTAATTTTTTGGAGCAGCTTGATTTATCAAGATATACGCTGCTTCCGAATACAGCTGGTGCAAGTACAGCAGAAGAAGCAGTGCGTATTGCCCGTTTAGCAAAGGCTTCTGGGCTGTGTGACATGATCAAGGTAGAAGTCATTGGCTGTTCAAGGTCTCTTTTGCCAGATCCAGTTGAAACATTAAAAGCATCTGAAATGCTGCTCGAAGAAGGATTTATCGTACTGCCATATACATCAGATGATGTGGTGCTGGCAAGAAAATTAGAAGAACTCGGTGTCCATGCCATCATGCCTGGTGCTTCTCCAATTGGTTCAGGCCAAGGCTTACTAAACCCTTTGAATCTCTCATTTATTATCGAGCAGGCGAAGGTGCCGGTCATTATTGATGCTGGCGTAGGTTCTCCGAAGGATGCAGCTTATGCGATGGAGCTTGGAGCTGACGCAGTATTACTAAATACCGCTGTCTCTGGTGCAAAGGATCCTGTGAAAATGGCAAAAGCAATGAAACTGGCGATTGAATCAGGAAGACTAGGCTATGAGGCAGGACGTATTCCGCTGAAAAACTATGGGACAGCGAGTAGTCCACAGGAAGGAATGCCTTCATTTTGAGCACTCGTTATTCACGCCAAGAGCTTTTTCAGCCTATTGGAATAGAGGGACAAAAGCGGCTAAATGACTCAAAGGCGGTCATTATTGGAGCGGGGGCACTTGGAACGGCTAGTGCAGAAATGCTCGTTCGTGCCGGCGTTGGATCTGTCACTATTTTGGACCGAGATTATATTGAATGGAGCAATCTTCAGCGCCAGCAGCTTTACACGGAGCAAGACGTGAAGGATCGGCTGCCAAAGGCTGTGGCGGCTGAAAAAAGACTCAAGCAAGTAAACAGTGACGTGCACGTCAAAGGCATCGTGATCGATGTGACTGCTCACAATATTGACGAACTGGTCAGCGGAGCTTCGATCATTGTCGATGCAGCGGATAATTTTGAGGTAAGAATGATTGCAAATGATGCCGCTGTCAAACACCAAATTCCGTTCCTTTATGGGGCCTGTGTAGCCAGTTATGGTATTCAATTTACTGTGATTCCTGGTGAGACGCCGTGTTTACACTGTCTGCTTGAACATTTACCTGCACAAGGTATGACTTGTGATACAGCAGGTATCATTAGTCCAGTTGTGCAGCAGGTGGCCGCATATCAAGTGGCAGATGCACTTAAATATTTAACAGGACATCAAGTGACGCCAATATTAAAATCCTTCGATTTATGGAAAAATGAACGGTCTGACATTCGGTCGACTGCATCTTTAAAGAAGAAGCAATGTCCAAGCTGTGGACTGAAGACGTATCCATTTCTTTCATATGACAAGAGAGCGAAGGCAGATGTACTATGCGGCCGCAATACGGTACAAATTCGCAGTGCAGCAGAAACCCCGCCGCCTTTACATGAAGTAGCTCTTCGGTTAAAGAAAGCAGGGATGGATGTGCTTGAAAATCCATATTTGCTTTCATGTCAAAAGGATGAATTTAAGCTTGTCTTATTTAAAGATGGCAGAGCGCTTGTTCATGGAACCAATGATATTGCCAAAGCAAGAACGATTTATCATCAATGGATTGGCTAATGAGAGGTGTGAAGAAATGACGATCAAAAAAGCATTCACAATCGCGGGTTCTGATTCTGGCGGCGGAGCAGGCATTCAGGCAGATTTGAAAACTTTTCAGGAGCTCGGTGTGTATGGAATGTCTGCAATCACAGCGATTACTGCGCAAAACACACTAGGTGTTCACGGGATATACCCGCTTTCAATTGAGGCGTTAGAGCGTCAAATAGATGCAGTGGCAGAAGATTTACTGCCAGATGCCGTCAAAACAGGGATGCTGTGGAGTGCAGACATGATCAAGATCGTAGCGGAAAAAACGGTTCAATATGATATGAAGCTGATTGTAGATCCAGTCATGATCGCAAAAGGAGGAGCCTCTTTATTAAATGAAGATGCGGTCGCTGCGATGAAAACACACTTGCTGCCTGTGAGCTATGCTGTAACGCCGAATCTTCCTGAGGCAGAAGTACTGTCAGGTTTACGTATTCAGACGAAAGAGGATCGCTATCTGGCAGCAGAGCGCCTTTATGAGCTCGGTACGAAACATGTCGTGATCAAAGGCGGCCATGGTCCATCTGAGGGGATGATTACAGACCTGCTGTATGATGGAAAAGGCTTTATTGAAATCACAAATGAACATATTGATACACCACATACACATGGCACAGGCTGCACGTTTGCAGCAGCATTAACAGCTGAAGTTGCGAAAGGTTATTCGATAAAGGAAGCCTTTGAAACAGCAGAAACCTTTGTCCATGAAGCGATCAAATTCCCTTTACGAATTGGATCTGGACACGGGCCTACGAACCATTTTGCTTATCAGCAGAACAGAATCAAACGTTAAGGGAATCGAACCGTCTTCCTTGTGAGGGCGGTTTTTTTGCGAAAATGAAACTTTCTTTCAGAGGAAATTGTCATTCTCTTATGATCTGTGATAATATTATGATCAGGTACTAATACTATGTCTTGAAAAAATAGGAGGCTTTATTACATATGAACTTTTCTTTAGAAGGCCGTAATATCGTGGTGATGGGTGTTGCCAATAAACGAAGCATCGCTTGGGGAATTGCCCGCTCACTTCATGAAGCTGGAGCTCGTTTGATTTTTACTTATGTTGGAGATCGTCTTGCTGAATCGGTAAAAGAGCTTGCAAGCACACTTGAGCGTGATGATTCAATTATTCTTCCATGTGATGTGACAAGTGATGAAGAAATCGAAAAATGTTTTGCTGAAATTAAAGAAAAAGTACAAGTCATTCATGGCGTTGCGCATGCCATTGCATTTGCAAATAAGGAAGAGCTTGTTGGCGAATACTTGAACACGAATCGTGAAGGTTTCCTTTTGGCGCACAACATTAGTGCATACTCATTAACTGCTGTAGCAAAAGCAGCACGTCCATTAATGACAGAGGGTGGAAGCATTGTGACGCTTACATACCTAGGCGGAGAGCGTGTTGTATCTAACTACAACGTAATGGGTGTAGCGAAAGCATCACTTGAAGCAAGTGTGAAATATTTAGCAGCTGATTTAGGCGCAGAAGGCATCCGCGTGAACAGTATTTCTGCTGGTCCAATTCGTACGTTATCTGCAAAAGGCATCAGCGGCTTTAATACCATTCTGAAGGATATTGAAGAGCGTGCACCGCTTCGCCGTACAACAACTCCTGAAGAAGTTGGCGATACAGCTCTATTCTTATTCAGTGATCTATCTCGCGGCATGACAGGTGAGAATCTGCATGTTGATTCTGGCTTCCATATCATTGCCCGCTAAACGAATACATGACTTGCAGCATACCGATGAAGGGTATGCTGTTTTTTTATTTTTCTTCTGATTTGAGCCCTCCGTTCATATATATAAGGAATGAATCATTCGGGAGGGATTAGTATGTCAAATAAAGGTGATGAGAATCAAAAGCCGCTGATGTATATTGTTCAGCCGAGCTATCATGAATCAAAGCCGGCCATGCAAAATATTGTGAGAAAGCGAAAAAAATCAGAAAAACAGTCAGAAAGTGATCACAATGCAAAAGGCGAGATCGAAGAAAGCACGCAGCAGGAGCCTGCGGTTCAAGAAATAGAGCAGAAAAAAGAAGCCGATCCGCCTGCACTTCAGCAAGATCGAGATATAAAACAAGAAGCCGAGTTTACAGAAGAACGAGAGATCGCACAAGAGGCTGAGCTTGCAGAGGAACAACAGAATACACAAGAAACCGAGCTTACACAGGAACAAGAGAACATACAGGAACCAGAGCTCATACAAAAGCAAGAGCCTCAGCAAGAAGAGGGGAACCAGCCAGAAGGTGTCTTTCATGAAACAAAAGAAGAACCAAGAAGAAAACGAGTGAAAAAGCCTTTAAGTCAGATGAGTATTGATGAAAAAGTCGATTTTCTCACAAGGCTGCCTCATAATATGCCAAGAGCTCTTTGTCTGATTGAAGCTGATGGTAAAACATATAGAGGAATCATTATGGATAGAAAAGATGATAATGTGATCATTCGTACAGCAGGCGGGGGGAATCCAGTCGAATTAGCGATTGCTGAGATTTCTTCCATCCACCCGCTTGGTTTTTAACAAAGAAAAAAAGTCCCATATAGGGACTTTTTTTGTTAGCAGTTACGGTTGATGAGTCTTGGGTTTAGGCATTCGATTGCGCAGAAGCAGTCAAGGTCTACTTCAATGCAATATTTTGATTTTTCTAATCGGAACACATCACATAAGGAATCTTTATCTGTAAAATCTAAAATATGACGGTCTTTGTCAAATGCGATAAGCAAGCTGAGAGTTGCGCAGTGATCAGAGATGTGTTCGACTCTGAAAAATGCAGTGCTGAAGCAAGGGCCTGGATCTACTTCTCCGACGTTTCCGAATGCGACGAATGGTTTTGATTTGGATGTAAAGAGAACAAATGGGACAGTGTCACCTAAAGAATGTGATGGAGAAAGGAGATTGCTGTAACAGCTGGTCGGGCAATCTTCTTCGACGGCATTTTGTAAGTCGTGAATGTTTTCAACAGCCTCTGCTACACAGTTCCATGAATGTTTGCGGCTCATATTCAACCCTCCTATACTAGGAAATTTGTTTGAGTGTTTGAGCACTGTTATCATCTACAAGCTATTTTTGCCGGTTCGTGCATCTACTTTTAACCAATGCGGAAGCGGCCGCTACTTCTGCCGACTGCTCCGCATAATTGGCTGTCATTCGTAAGGAAGGGGATGCTTTGACTCATGACAAGTTAGATGATCGGCCTGTTGATTTAGCCGTGGTGATGATGCTTTTTATCTTTCGATGGCATGACTCTGTCGACAAGCTCTGGGTTTAAGCATTGGATTGCGCAGAAGCAGTTTAAATCAACCTCAATACAAAAGTCCGTTTTTTCTAGACCAAAGAAGTCAGGGTCACAAGGGTGACACACGCTTAGCGTATGTCCGTGTACATCAACAGGTCTTAATACAGATAACGTAGCACAGCAGTCGTGTAATTTTTCAACCCGGAAGAAAATAGATTCGAAGCATTGGCAATCGTCAACGAATCCTCCAATGTTTCCGAAAGTAGAGAACAACCCGCCCTTTTTATCAAAAAGTAAAAACGGAATCGTATCTTTTCCAGAAACTGTTGGGCTTAATAAATTACTGTAGCAGCTCGTAGGACATTTATCTTCTACAGCTTCCTGCTCTGCTAAAATCTTATCAACCGCATCGCATACACAGTTTTCATCATGTCGGCCATGGTGTTTTCCGCAGCTCATGGATTTCAGCTCCTTTAACAAGGTATTTGACTTTAGTCCTTAACAACATATGTATGCGCCCTCTAGTTGGTGTGGGTAAATGACCATTTATATTTGCTGTATTTTTATAAAAGGAAAAGCAGAGCTTTTCGCTCTGCTTTTGGACATTAGAGGATACCGATTGCAACGATTGTCGCAACAAGAGTTTGTGTAAGTGTTTGGATTGCGATAGAGATGTCCGCATCGATTGTAGATACTGTAACGTTTCTTGAATTTTCGATGACAAGTTTTTGGCGGTTTGTTTGTTTGTGAGTAGCAGCTTGTAAGAGATCCTGCGTGACGCGGTCTGCCAAATCACCGTCTGCGATTGAGATGTTTGTAATGGTGATGATCGCTGTTTGAATCGCTACTTGGATAGATGCTGCAACCTGTGCATCGACAGAAGATACGTTAATGTCACAAGAGTCCCTAACGATAATGACCTCTTCAGATGTCTGCTTTGTGAAGCTTACTTGATCCAAATCTTGTAAGACATCTTCGTCATCATAATAATCGTCACAAAGTGCTTTTCTTTCATAGTTGCAATCGTCGTGGTATCTGTGGTGTCCGTGGTGTCCGTGGTGTGTACAGTTACGATCTAGAGCGACCCAAGAATATGGTTTAGAATCCATTTCTATTCCTCCTTCCGTTTACTTTATTAAATGCTGGAATGCGTTGTTTTGTCTCGGGCATTTACCCTAGCAGGCAACCCATTTTTATTTAATCGTTATTACGCTGCGCATTACGACGCTGCTGAATACGATTTCGAAGTGAATTTCGATTTGGACGTACTTTTGGTTCAGGCACTACTTCTTCTGGCTGTTTTGCTGCCTCAGCCTGCCTTTTTTTCTCCTGCTGCTGTTCTACGAAATCATTTGCTTTCTTTTGTAAGTCCTCGACTAATTTCAAAATCATTTTTCTCTGATCATCTGAAATTTTTGCTTTCTGATCATCAGTGATATTGTTTTTGTTTAACACATCACTGACAAGAAGACTTGTTAATGGATCAATATCCGTATTGATTTGAAACTCCTTTTTTTCGTTCTCTTCAGCCACGATGATTTCACCTCTTTCATACGTCATGTTAGAAAAAGAAAGGGTCAAAGAATGCCGGCTTCAACTAAGAGCACATTCAATGTTTGAGTGAGGATTTGGACGGAGTTCATAATGGATGCATCTGATAATGTAATCGTAATGTTATAGCAGTTGATGATTTGAATCACAGTTTTCTTTTGGACTTCCACTTGTTGCACAGCTAAAAGCTGATCTGTGATGTCAGCAGCCAATTCATCGTCTGGTACAAGAATTTGGATTAAAAGAGTAATGATTGTCGTTACGGTCGCTTGAAGGGAGAGTGCAGCTGTTACATCTGTTTTATGAATTGTGACATTTTCGGAATCTTTGATCTCAATGAAATCATCATAATTGCTGATTAATTCGTTTAACAGTTGTGTATATAATATTTCAGCACTTTCTTCAATAGACAATACTTTCACTCCTTTCTTATCTATACATTATTTAATGCAGCAAGGACTCAAGTTGGAATCAGAAAGTGTGAAAAAGTACAACCCAATTTTATTTCCGCTCGTTCATCATGACGGTCTTTTTTCTTGCATATATAAAGAAAGGACGGAAAAAGAAGAAAGAAGGAGGTGGAGGCTTCTGAGCGGTGCTTTGTCATTTGTCGTGTTTGCCCTCGCATCCTTTAGACTGACGAGACTGATTGTGTTTGATACCATTACTGCGCCATTCCGCCGTCTATTTCATGAAGAACAGGAAGAGGTAAATGAACAAGGTGAGGTCGAAACATATATCATCATTAAAGGTGAAGGACTGCGGTCCTGGGTTGGAGAACTGTTAAGCTGTTATTGGTGTACTGGCATGTGGTGCACTGCTGCCTTACTTCTGATATACATACTTTTTCCTGTCATCAGCATGTGGCTTAATTTACTATTAGCAATTGCCGCAGCAGCAGGCATCATTGAAACGGTCGTCTCGAAGCTTGTGAAATAAACAGGCATTCTGATCAGACACGCTTTCAATAAATGCATATACTATCATGGAACAGGAAAGGAAGGGTTGCGATGAAACCAACTGAAACGCCGTCACATATGCTTCAAGGTTATCCAGCGCAGTCAAATCAACAATCTGTATATACGAAAAAAATCAAGAAAACTGGCTGCGGCTGTGGAAACAAAAAGAAACCTCAATAATAGAAGAGAAAAACAAAAGCCGGATTTATCCGGTTTTTTTGTTGCCCTTTTTTTGAGTGGTGCATATGTAAGAGAGAAGGGGTGACCAGAATGGATGCATTCGAACAATTAATCGGTTCCTTGTTCACTAAACCCCATGATGGGAAAGAACAAGCGCACGAAAAGGCTGAAATGGATCTAACGGATAAAGCGCATGATCTTGAGGAGCACTTAAAAGCATTTGGCGTGAAGATGGAGGCTTTTGCAAAAGAAACAGAAACATTCATGATGCGTCATACAGAGGCAGATTACGTCTTTAAACAGCAGAAATAAAAATTCCGCACTTTTTTATGTGATCGTCCAAACCATTTCTTGCATTTTTCATACTTTGTAAGGGAGAAGAGGAGGTGCTTAAATATGAGTTACGGTTACGGTGGCGGTTCTTGCGGCGGCTACGGTGGTGGCTACGGCGGCGGATATGGATCAACATTTGTTCTTGTTGTCGTGCTTTTCATCCTTCTAATTATCGTTGGTGCTTCTTTCTTTAACTACTAAAAAGTAAGAAGGTGAGGGAAGCAAGGGGGAAGCCTTTTGCTTTCCTTTCTCTTTGGTCAAACAAGGTTTTAGGATAGGCACATATCCCGCCTATTTTCATATAGTAAGGTGATTACTCCACAAAGAGGAGGCAAATGAATGGATAATAAATTCTTTAAAAGCGTAGAAAACAAAACCGGTGTGAATATGAATGATGTGTTTAAACTTGCAGGTTCTTTGCAAAATGCCAACTTTAAAGATGAGAATACCGTTCGAGGTGTCATTAAAAAAGTAGCGCAACTTGCGAACAAACGTGTACCTAAAGAAATGGAAGACAAAATCGTTCAATCCATTACAAGTGGAAAAGAAAAGCTTGATTTCAATACAATCGCTAAAATGATGAATAACAAAAAATAAACAACAGGCTCTCCGTTTAAAGGGGGGCCTGTTGTTTTTGCGCAAATAATTCACGGTTTTTCTTTAGAAGAGGATACAAAAATCGAGAACGATGAGCCGTTTTTCCTCGTCTAAATGAAGGAACAGACAGATAAAGAGATTGTTCAGCTCTTGTCATGGCCACGTATAATAAACGGCGCTCTTCTTCCAGCGCTTCTTCATCACCGTTTCTGAGTTCATCCAGTGAGAAATCATGAGGCAGTGCTCCGTCGACTACACAAGTGATGTATACTGTCTGGAATTCAAGTCCCTTTGCGCGGTGGATCGTCATGAGCTGAACACCAGGTTCATCTGTTTTTTCCTTTTCAGCAGACTTCATATGTTCGGCATGTGCGAGAAAGGCTTCAATCGATTCAAAGCGTTTGGCAGCTGTTTTCACATCACGTACATCATCTGTCCCTTTTTCAAGTACATTCGTATCGTTCACCCGTTTTTTTAAGTAATCACCGAGTCCCATTTTTTGTTCGATAAATGTCACCGCGTCCGATGGCTTTAATGTTCGTAACGTTCGGAACAAAGGAACGATTGATTGCAGCTTTTTCCGTTGAAACGGCTGTATATCTGTCAGCTTTCCGAGCGCATCTACCATTGAACAATCCTCTGTGATGGTCAGTGCCTTTAGTGTATTCAGCGTTTGCTGCTTTAAAAAGAAAACCGGCAGCAGCTGTTTCATGGCGGCCACATCATCTGCATCCTGACTTAAGGAAAGAAAGGCGAGGAGTACCCGAACAATTCGTCTGCTGTAGAAGGCTTTGACGCCAGCATCCGTTTCATACGGAATGGCCGACTGATGCAGCCGTTCATAAATCGCACGGCCGCCTGTATTCGTTCGAAACAGCACGCAGAAGTCATTCGGATTTGCACCATTTTTAATTTTCTCCTGAATATCTGCGACAATCATCGTCGCTTCCTCTTCTTCATCATATGGATAAAAGAGCGTCGGCGGAATTTTCTCTGCTCGAACGGCTTTTAACGTCTTCTCATAGCGATGCTGATTTTTCTTAATAATCGCATCTGCACTTGCGACAATTGTATGATGAGAGCGGTAATTCGCATGTAAATGGACGATCTGAGCCGAAGGATAATCCTGTTTGAATTCAAGGATGAAAGCAGGATTGCTACCCCTAAATGCGTAAATGGCTTGATCATCATCCCCTACACAAAATAACTGCTCTGATTCTCCGGCTAAAAGCTGAATCAAGCGATATTGCACTGGATTAATATCCTGAAATTCATCCACTAAAATATACTGGAATCGTTCTTGATACCTTTTTAGCAGTTCAGGTTGTTCTGTAAACATATGTAAGCAGGCAATCGCCATATCATCAAAGTCAAATTGCTGATTGTCTCGTTTTTGCTGTTCATATGATTGATAGATCGTCCACATGTGTTTTTCCTTATCATCCTTCAAATCAGGAAGTTCACCTGGTAAAAAGGCATTTTTCCAATAGCCGATGGATTGCAGCACTTGATCAGTAGGGTAGTCTTTCTCATCAAGCCCTTCATTCATTATAGCTTTTCGAATGTATTGCTCCTTTTGCCAGTCAAACTTGATCAGATGCTGGCCGTTCCATTTATTTGCGTCATCGTGAAGCAGCATTTTATAAAAAAGACTGTGGAAGGTACCAGTCACCACTTGGCTGGCTTGTGAAGGATGAAGCTGGTATTGCTTGCGTAGTCTATCTTTCATCTCATTGCTCGCTTTTGTAGTAAAAGTTACGAGTAAAATATGGTGAGCAGGAATATGATGATGGGACATGAGATAAGCCGCTCTAGCCGTCAGGACTCTTGTTTTTCCGCTACCGGCACCAGCCAGCACAAGCATCGGACCATCTAAATGTGTGACAGCTTGGAGCTGCGGTGTGCTAAAGGTGATATGCGGGAAGAGGTCGATCGTATGAACTTGTTCATTCTCTTCTAAATGTAAGGCGTCGCTAAATTGAATCGACTTTGGTTCCTGCCAGTCATATGATTCGTTAGTTTGCGAGATGATCTGTTTGCCGGTTGGAAAACGGAAGCCGCCAAGTTCTTTATAGGAAGCCTTTTCCTCCTGTTCAGCCGCTTGATTATGATCTGCTTGCTCTTCAGCTTGTTCACAAATCTCTTGCTGAGACATATGTTTATGAATAAAGGCAGGTTCATCATGTATATTTAATCTAAAAAAGACCGGTTGTCCGCAATATGGGCAGAATAATTGTCCTTTTTTTCCCTCGTCATGGAGGAATTGATAATGTTCTCTCGAATACGTATGTAATGAGATCGTTCGATCATGTCGTCGTGCGCATTTCAAAGCTAGTCCTCCAATAGTCAATCAATCTTAAAATGAAACACATCTAATCATATCAAATAAGGCGTGTTTCAAACAGTCATAATTAGGGAATAGTAGAATAGAAGAGAAGCAAAGGAGGCGTTCTTGATGGGATATATAGCCCCGATTCAGCCGGATCTGTATTTTCAATATATCAATCGTCCAGCTCCTCAGGATAAAGAAGACTATGCGAAAGTAACCAAGGTTACTCGCACCTTTCATGACAAGATTTACAGAGAGCTGGAGAAAAAAGAGGACTTAATGACAGAAGCGGAAACGAAAGTACAGCAAAAAAAGCGGGAACGCTTTGTACGAGATATGTTTATGGAGGAAGGCAAGGGTGTTCATATCAATACGTATATA
The DNA here is from genome assembly GCF_049895685.1 of Bacillus sp. DC4300-2b2. NCBI lineage: Bacteria > Bacillati > Bacillota > Bacilli > Caryophanales > Bacillaceae > Bacillus > Bacillus sp. DC4300-2b2. Next base: position 672,659 of record NZ_JAFCSW010000002.1, on the reverse strand, counting down.
TAAATGATTGCGCTTTCTTCCATTGTCGAACGATAATGAAAAAGAAAAAGCCAGGGCATCTTGAATGCTCTGGCTTTTCTTTTGGTCAAACAGACAGTGTTTTTGTCATTTTGACATGTGTGATTCCCGCTTCTTCAAAAGGTTCAGAAACCACTTTGTAGCCTTTCTTTTCGTAGAACGGAAGAGCATGGACTTGCGCATGCATCACCGCTTCTTTTGCCCCATTAGCAATTGCTTCTGATTCTAGCGCTTCTAATAGCTTGTGGCCAAGGCCGAAGGAGCGCGCCTCTTTTAACACACAAATTCGTTCAAGCTTTGCCTTTGATCCCTCATCAATGATCCGCAGTCTAGCAGCCGCCTGAGGCATTTTGTCATCATTGTAAATGACAAAATGGGTGGCTTTGTCCTCTAGTTCATCTATTTCGATCTCTACTGGAACTTCTTGTTCTTTGACGAATACTTCTTTTCGAACGTAATATGCATCTTCTCGTTGTGTTTGTTCTGTTGCGATGACTGTTTTCAAATGTCTTTAACCCTCTTCTCCTAAAATAAATGTTTCATAGACGGTCCAAGACCCGTTCTCTAATTGATATAAAAGGTGGAAGCGATCCACTGTTTCTTCATGGTCAATCTTTCTCAGCTTTAATGTGCCAAGTACGTCTGAATGCTCATCATCTGATAGTTTTTGAGCCACTGTCACATGCGGAACAAAGGCATATTCAGGTGTACCAGCAAGTGGCTCTGTGTACAATCTTTCATTGAGCGCCATGATGTCCTCGTTCGGTTCTACTTTCATATAAATGACGTTGTTTACAGGAGCGAATGAACTGAATTTTTTAATACGTAACGTAATAGGAGAAGCATTTTTTGCATAATCTCTTAACGTTGAGACGACCTCAGCCGCTTCTAGATCCGTTAATTCAAAAGGTGTTCTTAATGTTAAATGAGGCGGTATGAGTGCATAGTTCGGATCATAACGCTTCCGGTAAGAGTTCGCAATATCTTGCAATTTTTTCGATGGAAATATAACAACTCCGTATTTCATCATGTTCCCTCCTGAATAAGAAAGTATTTATTATTGTTTATTATAACAAAATTCAGTTGATTAACGAATATGGGAGCATTCTTTTTAACGAAGGCGCAATGAGCGGCTGCCAAAACGTCCATTTATGATCCCCTTCGAATGTCTCAAATAAATAATCTGCTCCAGATTGTTCAAGAAGGGCCTTTAAATCTTCGTTCGGCTGAACAAAATCAAGCACCTGGCCATCTGTTGTTTTTACAGCGGTCTCCTCCAGCCCAATTTGATGGATAATGGCATAATGAGAAAGAGCTGTCGACTGTTTGACGGCTTCTAGAACCGACTCGTCAACGTAAGGGGACTGCAAAATCAGCCCGCCAAATAAAGAAGGATAATAAATGGCTGTCATGAGGGAAATCGTCGCACCCAGTGAATCACCAATAAACGTACGTCCTGAACCAATTTGATAGGTTGGATAGTGTTTATCAATATAAGGAACCAGTTCATTGGCTAAAAAGCGTTTATACGCTTCAAACTTTGTGCCGTCTGGATGATACGTGTTCCGTCTTTCCGTGACATTTTCATAAGGGACACCAATGATAATCGAGCGTTCCATTTCTTTGTTCTGCATCAATTCTTCTGCCTGTCTGCCTATTTTGCCTAGGCGGAAATAATCATGACCATCCTGGGCAATGATGACATGATATGTATAAAGGGGGGAGTAATTGACTGGCAAATAGATCAAAATGGTCATGTCCGCCCCAAGTTCTTTTGACTGTAAGGTTTCTTCTTGAATGATTCCTGTTTTCTTCACCATAATCCATTCCTCCAGCTAACCAAATTCATCATAAAGTGAAACGTTTCCATTCATTGTAACACGAAAAACAGCGTTGTTCCTATATGCTAACATGCAATCAAACCGTATAATATCGATTCTGTTATAAAATACAGAAAATTTTAATTAATCATGACATTTCCCCTTGAAAAATGAGATTTAATGGGTTACAGTATTAAGAATTAGAACAGACTGACAACACATTCTTATCGTGAGAGGTGGAGGGACTGGCCCTTTGAAACCTCAGCAACCGGTATGCATCACTTCATGTGATGTACCAAGGTGCTAAATCCAGCAAGCAGCTTTTTTGCTTGGAAGATAAGAGGAAGCGATTAAACCCCTTCTTCTTATGAAGAAGGGGTTTTCTGTTTTGAAATCAGATTTTTACTTAGGATGGTGTCAAATGACAGAACATGTGGAAACGAAATTAGCGCAGATTGGAAACCGTAGCGAAGAGGTGACTGGTACGGTCAGTCCTCCCGTTTATCTTTCGACAGCATACAGACATAGAGGTATAGGGGAATCTACAGGATTTGATTACATTCGAACGAAAAACCCAACAAGACAGCTCGTAGAGGATGCAATTGCTTCACTCGAAGAAGGGACGGCCGGTTTTGCCTTCAGTTCGGGAATGGCTGCGATTCAAACGATCATGGCTCTATTTGAAAGCGGAGATGAACTCATCGTCTCATCAGACCTATATGGCGGTACATACCGTTTGTTTGAAAACGAATGGAAAAAGTACGGCTTGCGTTTTCTTTATGATGATTTTTCAGATGAAGACTGTTTACGCTCTAAAATTACGCCAAACACAAAAGCGGTCTTTATTGAAACACCGACAAATCCATTGATGCAGGAAGCAGATATTCAAAAAATAGCGAAGATTGCAAAAGAGCATGGCGCTTTGGTGATTGTCGATAATACCTTTTACACACCAGTCTTACAAAAGCCGATTACGCTTGGAGCAGACATTGTCATTCATAGCGCAACCAAATATTTAGGCGGACATAACGATGTTCTTGCAGGGCTTGTGGTCACAAAAGGAGAGCAGCTGTCTGAAGACATGTTCCAGCATCAAAACGCGATTGGAGCGGTTCTATCACCATTTGACTCATGGCTTTTAATGAGAGGAATGAAAACACTGGCTCTTAGAATGCGCCAGCACGAGGCAAATGCGAAGGAGCTGGCACATTTTTTAGAAAAGCAGCCAGAAATTCAAGATGTCCTTTATCCAGGAAAGGGAGGCATGCTGTCATTTCGAGTAGCTAAAGAGGACTGGGTCAATCCATTTTTAAAGCAGCTAAAAACGATTTGTTTTGCTGAAAGCCTTGGTGGAGTCGAAAGCTTCATTACGTATCCTGCAACGCAAACGCACATGGATATCCCAGAAGAAATTCGCATTGCAAACGGTGTATGTAACAAGCTGCTCCGTTTCTCTGTTGGCATCGAGCATGTAGATGACTTGAAAGCAGACCTGAAACAGGCACTATCACAAGTAAAAGAGGAGGTACACGCCAAATGACCACAGATTGGACACTCGAAACACAACTCGTTCATAATGCGTTTAAAACAGACCGTTCAACAGGTGCAGTCAGTGTACCGATTCAGCATGCATCCACCTTTCATCAAAGCAGCTTCGATGAATTTGGCCAATATGACTACTCGAGATCGGGGACTCCGACACGTCAAGCATTAGAGGATACGATTGCGGCGCTGGAAGGAGGAACGAGAGGGCTTGCCTTTGCATCAGGCATGGCAGCCATTTCAACTGCTTTTCTTCTATTATCTAAGGGAGATCACGTGCTTGTCACAAGAGATGTGTATGGCGGGACTTTCCGAATGATCACTCAAGTTCTGTCGAGATTTGGAATTGAGCATACCTTTGTGGATATGACGGATTTGAATGAAGTCAAAAGAGGCATTCAATCAAATACAAAGGTCATTTACATGGAAACACCGTCAAATCCAACACTAGGCATTACAGATATTGAAGGTGTCGTACAGATTGCGAAAGAGCATGACTGTTTGACTTTCTTAGATAATACGTTTTTAACGCCTGCCCTTCAGCGTCCGCTGGACCTTGGTGTGGATGTTGTTCTGCATAGTGCAACGAAATTTTTAAGCGGCCACAGTGATGTGCTGTCAGGCTTAGCTGTGGTGAAAGATGAGAAGCTGGGAGACGAACTCTATTCACTGCAAAACTCCTTCGGTGCGGTCCTTGGTGTGCAGGATTGCTGGCTCGTGTTAAGAGGATTAAAAACTCTTCAGGTTAGATTAGAAAAAGCTAGTCAAACGGCCTTCGAGCTAGCTTCATTTCTTAAAGAACATCCTGCGGTCAAAAAAGTATACTACCCAGGCTTAGATGATCACCCGGGTGCAGATATTCAGCGAAAGCAGGCAAGCGGAGCAGGGGCTGTTCTCTCATTTGAACTAGAAAAACAAGCGGCAGTCAAAGAATTGGTGGATGCCGTCACATTACCTGTATTCGCCGTCAGCCTCGGCGCAGTCGAATCGATTCTGTCATATCCAGCCAAAATGTCACATGCAGCTATGCCAAAAGAAGAAAGAGAAAAAAGAGGGATTACAGATGGGCTGCTTCGTTTAAGTGTCGGAGTTGAAAACGGAGAAGACCTCAAACGTGACTTCAAACAAGCACTCGATCAACTAAAACCTGTTCTTGTGAACCAATCATAAAGAAGGAGAGAAAAAAGCCGGCACAGCCGCCGGCTTTTTGACCTTTTTTAAACAAAACCATTGACGCTTTATTATGATGGTTATATAATAGAGACTGTCAGTAACAGAAAGCCCAGTACTGATACATAACCCGATTCCGTAGCTCAGCTGGGAGAGCGCTACCTTGACAGGGTAGAGGTCGCTGGTTCGAGCCCAGTCGGAATCATATAAAAGGACGTTGATACAGAGCCATTCTTGAGATAATCGAGAGTGGCTTTTGTATTTCTAAAAACAAAAATGTAACAAAGATGAAAGCAACGGCTGTAAAGCAAATTCAAGAAGCATTAGCTGCACTCTATTTTTACCCTGATAAAGGTGCTAAAAACAGATACTATGGAACGAAAACAGCTGATGCAGTAACCCGATTCCAGTCTATGCATGGTTTAGTACCTGACGGAATCTATGGTGATAAAACTAGAGCAAAACTTGCATCATTATTGAAGTAAATAAATAGTCCTCTTGAATTGATCGAGAGGACTGGCTTGTTTATTTAGACTTTTTTATATTTGTACATTAGGTGTGAAGCGAAATCATAAAACTCTTTTGAAGCCATAACTTCTTTAAAGAATTTTTGCACTTCTGGTGTTACCTGTATAGTAATCTTATAGTTCTCAATTGCTTCTTTTCTTCTCTTTGGTCTGTTTTCTTGCTGCTTGCTCATGTTGATCACCTGTATAAACAAGTATTTTCAGAGAGGAGAGAGACGTCTATATGTAAATGATGGAAACTCACTACTTTGTACCTTTGAATAAAACAATGACTTTTCCCTATTCACTGTAAAAAATAACCATGTATACTTTGTAGTGATGTGTTTATATAGGAGGATGAGTGATGAAGTTTTGTACAAGGTGGTTAATTAGATTATTAGTTTTAGCTTTATTAGTTAGCGTATTCCCATCTAACACTTTTGCAGAAGAAGTATCTAATGTTAATTATTATCCAGGTGAGAACAAGCAAGATTTAAAGGATCTTGAATTGACGCTTCTAATTGCAATGCCTGAATTTCAAGGAGTGACTAAGGAGCTCGATGGCGATATCCAAACAAAGGCTGGTCAAACTAAGGTAATAAAAGAAGCCGTTAGATATGCGCTTAAAAATAAGCACAAGTTATTTAAAACCGTTGAAATTTTCAGTAATAAGAGAACAGCTCGTTCTCTAGAGATTAGATGGAATAAATATGTTGAACCAGGATTGAAGGAACTTTTAAAATGGGATAAGCTCGTTTGGAGGTCTGTTAAAGATGCCATTTACAGAGCGTTAAGAGCTGGAAAACTTTCTGAAACAACATCTGAGAGTATTTCTTTTTGGGTAGTTGAAGCACTAAAATGGATTGCATAAAAGGAGAGATAAATAATGGCTGGAAATGATATTCATGACATCATTGCACAACAAGCTTTATTAACAAGTGCAGTCGTCAAACTATACGATAAACTTGCGCCAGATGAAATTAATACTGATATTGTCTATCTTAGACAAGGATGGAGAAATGATGAGATAGACGAATTCAGTAGCTATATTGCTAGACTGAAGATGGAAAAAGCATCACCAACACTTAAAGAAGCTAAAGAAAAAATTATAGAAATTAGAACTATAGAGCCTACTAATGATGAAATTAAAGCTTTGTTCCAAGCGTATAAAAATATTAGGATTGTTGGTGCATCAGAAACCAAAAACATATTGAAATAAACTGAGCTGCTTATGCGGCTCTTTTTTTGCGTTCAAAAACCACCTACACATAAATGTAAGTGGTCATTTGAACAATTTACTCAATAGCCTCCCTGTTGCCTTTCCTGCGGCTCTCCTAGCTATTCTCTTGCCTACTGTACCCTTTTGAACAGCGTTCACATCACCAAGTATCTTGGCTGATTTATAAAGCGCAGAACGGATTTTATTGATCTTCATGTACATTACCCCTTTGTTTGATGTACTTGAAAAACTTTTGCTTAAGAGTCATTAGAATCATCTTCTGTAATGTAAAGTAAATCCCCAATTAAGTGCTGAACGAAGGATGGGTGTATCGTTTCTGACGATGCAGGACAAGCCACAAGTATACGAACCCAATTTTGGGTTGGTTGAACCTGTTAGGGACACTTGACACTGTAGGCTTGTTTGGAGAATAACCAACGGCAAATAGGGTGACACATACGGATACCATAAGCTTGATACACTATCAAGTTAGTCAGTGGCCTGTCTGAGTTTGTTTATTTTTTTACAGCAAATTCAGGCAGACAACTTGTCCAGCCGTTGTCCATTGCTTTCAACCTATTAAGCCAAAAAGCAAACGACAAGTCAAGACTAACAGTGAAAGAAAAAGTCTAGTATCTTTACTTATTTGAAAGATAAATATTGTGATATTATGGAATTACTATGAGAAAAGGGGATTTGTAAATGACTACGGTGTTAGAGCAAAAAATAAACAATTTCACATGTGCTGTTATGAAAGCTATTCAAGATGAAAATTGGTATGCTGCACTTGCGATAGCTTTAACCTTACCTGATATATGCGGTAAGCTGCAAAATCCTAGCTTAGGATCAACAAAAAGGTATATTGGTTTCTTTAATGATTTTCTTAAGCCTAAATATGTTCATAAAATAGGTGCTTTAGAGAGGGAACATGAGTTTTTAAATGGAAATGATATGTATGCTCTAAGGTGTTCATTCTTGCATTCAGGAACTATAGAGATTTCAAGTCAACGGGTACAAGAAGTTTTAAACAAATTTGTTTTTTTGGCGCCTGATAAGGTTAATGGTCACATTGTTCATATGCATCAATTGGATAAAACATTACAATTGCAAATTGATATGTTCTGCTTAGAGGTAATTGCTGGAGTTGAAATATGGATAAAGTCTTATAAGAATGATGAAGAGATACAAGCGCGAGCAAATTCAATGATCGATATCATAGATCCTTCCAATGGGGTAAGAATATAGAGTATTACCCAGCTACATAAAGAAAAAATGATAAAATGGTAATGATTATATTGACTTTCGTGAGCAGAGGATGATTATATGAACACCGAAAAAGAAACAAAAAGTGCATCATGGGTTAACGACATAATTAAGATGAGTCCTAAATATCTTATTGCATTTATGCTTTTTTCTGGAGTGAGTTTGTTATTAGGTAATAGTCAGCTAGGTATAAGTCTAGGTTTGAAAGAATCAATTGATGAATATAAAGTTTATTTAGGTATTGTTTTTTTAGCGTCGAGTTGCTTCTTAATATCTCATTTTATTTATTGGTTATACTCCATTTTGAAATTTAAAATAGAAAACAAAGTACGCAACAAAGAAATGATTAATAGACTTAATAATTTAAATGACTATGAAAAACGAATATTGAGAACCTTTGTATTATATAATGAAAGATCGATTCAACTAGAAATTAATGATGGTACTGTTGCTGAGCTTGAACTTTTGAGAATTCTTTTTAGAAGTGCAAATATTAGCAGTGGTGGACTGGTTTTTCCTTATAACTTAAATCCTGTAGCAAGGGATTATTTAACAAAGCATCAAAACCTTCTATCTGATCCAATAGAGCGTGCTTTCTAGAAAAGGGGTTGTCAGTAAATGCTCAAATCAAAATTAGTTGTTTGGACGTTTATTATTGTGACTGGATTCTATATGCTGGTGAGTATATGGAACATTGCTGTATTTCCAGATAAGACATGGACAGATTACGCAGGACAGATTCTGATTGTCGTGTTTGGGAGTATGGTGAATGGTTTAATCGCTGCTTTTTTTATGTACGCAGCAGCTATGTTAGTGAAATATATTAATGGTGATAAAGCTTAAATTTATAGGCAGGCATAGGTTTAAAACAGGCGCATAAAAAGGTAACAAAAAAGGTAACAAAATTTTTGGTTTTTAAAAAATACGAAAGAACACAAGAGGGTACAAAAGGGTAAAGAAAGCTTATGTATCAAGGTTTATAAGTGAATAGAGGATATCGGTGATAATCATAGGATTCTATATATCTACCTTGACAGGGTAGAGGTCGCTGGTTCGAGCCCAGTCGGAATCATCGTTTAAACCCTTGCCTAGCAAGGGTTTTTTGCAGGTTGTTTTTTTAGGTTAAAACGATTAAAGTGTTCTGCAGTGTTAAATTCTAATTTGTTTGTGACATGATGATAAATATCTGAGGTTTTTTTAGCACTAGCATGTCCTGCTCTTTTTTGAATAGATGTACCCCACCTGTTTAGGATGGGGTATCTGCATCAATACATTCAATATTTGTCTGGTGTAATTTAAAAGAATAAAGTTCGTTTATCTTAATATTTAATAATGGTTCTTCCTAAATGTTGGCCATTTTTAATGGCTTCAATTTTTTCAGGTAACGTATCGAGCGTAATCTCATTGACTAGAGTCGTTTGGGAGATATTCCATTCGTTTGCTATCTCGTTCCAAATTACTTTGCGTTTATTGATTGGTACATTTACAGAATCGATCCCTAGAAGGTTGATCCCTCTTAGAATAAAAGGTAACACAGTTGTTGTTAATTTAATTCCGCCTGCATTCCCGCACATGCTCATGCTTCCACCATAAGAAATTTGAGGAATGATCACAGAAGCCACATCTCCTCCTACGGTATCTAAGACGAAGTCAAATTTTTGCTTGTTCAATGGTTTTTTTAGTTCTCCTAATTCGTTTGCAAAAATGATATCAGCTGCTCCTAAAGATTTTGCTATATCAACTTGATTATCTTTACGCACTAAAGCAAAAATATTGTTGTACCCAATTTTAGATAATAATTGTATAGCAATGCTACCAACTCCACCAGTTGACCCTGTAACGAGTATATTAGGTTGATTTTTCGTACTCATACCATTTTCCTGTAAAGCCATGATAGAAAGAGCTGCGGTAAAGCCTGCTGTTCCAAAAATCATTGCTTCTTTTAAAGTCAAGTTATTTGGCAAAGGAACAATCCAATCCGCAGGTACTCTAGCATATTCAGAAAAACCTCCAGTGTGGCTCATGCCCATAGCGAAACCTGTGACAATCACTTGTTGACCCTCTACGAAACGATGATCTGTTGTATGAACGATAGTCCCACTTAGATCAATTCCAGGAATCATTGGATAGTTACGAATAACACCTCCATTTTTTTGAACAGCCAGCATATCTTTATAATTGATTGAAGAATATGCTACTTTAATTAATACTTCTCCTTCAGATAAATCATTAACACTTACATTTTGAAGATCATAACTAACTTGATCATTTTTTTCTGTAACTAGAATCGCTTTAAATGAATCCATTGTGTATCTTCCTCTCTAAAAATATATTACAACAAAATATTTCTGCTCCAAAAGTATTTCAATTAAAAAACTACCATGATATTATAGGTGAAGTCAATGTGGGGGAGATAAAATGGAATTATCAGAGTGCATAAATTTTTTACTAAGTGTTAGTCAAAATAAAGTGTTCAAGTACTTTAGTAAACTTTTAGAGGAAAGTGATTTGACACCCGCTCAATATGGTGTGTTGAACTGTCTATGGAGAGAGGGTCAGTTATCTCCTAAACAAATTGGAGAACTTGTATATTTAGAAGCCTCAACCGTTTCTGGAATATTAGATAAAATGCAAAAAGCTGACTTAATTGAACGCACAATAGATCCAAACAATCGAAGAAATATTTTAGTAGAGGCTACTCAAAAATCTTTAGACATTAGAGATCAAGTTGAAGCAGCAACAATTGAGCTGAACAAGACAGCGCTACAAAACTTGTCAAATGATGATAAGGTTGTACTAAAGAAAGCATTAAGTACCATTATAAATAATTTTCAATGATGTACTTTTATAAAAAACTGAGAGATGGAGGAATCTCAAAACATATAGGCAAAATGAAAACAGACCATGTAGGGTCTGTTTTTTTATGAGGAATTATTTGAGGACCATCAGAAAAAGTATTGATGGAAGGAATCCTTTTTCATACTGATCACACATCTTTTAATAGTATCAGCATATCCAGTTAAAGAGGTTACTTACAAAATATTTAGAATTTTTTTGTAAGAATCCTCCTAAATGTAATACGGTCTTTAAATATTTTCATTTATAATTCTCTATTTGTCTATACTTTTCATATCGCTGTTGTAAAAGCTCTTCCGAGGATAATGGTATCAATTTTTTTAGAGATGATTCGATCACAGATTTAATCATTTGTGCCTGTGATTTTATATCATTTTGTGCTCCACCTTTCATTTCAGGGATGATTTCATCAATCATTCCTAACTGTTTTAAATCTTTTGCTGAAATTTTCATATGTTCAGCAGCTTCTGGAGCATACTTAGCGTCCTTCCATAGGATAGATGCTGCTCCTTCTGGCGAAATTACCGAGTACCATGAATACTCTAACATATGGATATGGTTACCGACACTAATGCCAAGAGCTCCACCACTTGATGCCTCTCCAATTACAATACAAACAATTGGCACTTTAAGCGTAGCCATTTCAAATAGATTTCGAGCTATTGCTTCAGAAATTCCACGTTCTTCAGACCCTTTCCCTGGATAGGCGCCTATTGTATCAATAAATGTAATAATAGGGCGATTAAATTTATCAGCTTGTTTCATCAGTCTTAGCGCTTTTCTATATCCTTCTGGATGAGCCATTCCAAAATTTCTTTCTATATTTTCCTTTGTACTTCTACCTCTTTGATGACCAATAACCGTAACGGGCATTCCTTTAAATTTTGCAATACCACCTATCATTGCTTTATCATCACCATATAATCGATCACCATGAAGTTCGAAAAAGTTTGTAAACAATAAAGGTATATAATCCAATGTCGTGGGCCGGTTACGTAGCCTTGCAATTTGAACTCGTTGAAAAGCTGTAAGATTAGAATAAATTTCATCTTGCATTTTATTTAAACGTTTTTCTAATAAATGAATTTCTGACGATAAATCTACATTATTTTCTTTCATCATTTTCTTTAATTCATCAAATTTCTCTTTTAGTTCAATAATAGGACGTTCAAAATCCAAACTCATTTTATCCTCCAAAGGTTATGATTTACCTCACTCTAATCAAAAGACTTAGAAATAGAATCAATAAATAATTCAAAACCATCCACAACTATTTTTTGTTCTGATTCTGATAAATTATTGAGGATACGTTGATAAAATGTAAGGGATTGTTCTCTTAAGCGATTAACAGTAATGTGACCCTTTTCTGTGAGGTGCAGAAAAAGTTCTCTTCTATTTTTTTCATTTACTTCACGATAAACAAGCCCCATTTTTACTAACTTATCTACCAACCTACTTACAGTTGAAGTCTCTAATCTAAGTTTATTGGATAGTTGCCAAACAGTTAATTTTTCCATCTCTAGTTCCTCTAACGCCATCATTTGAGAAGTTGGTAGAGGTTTTTCAAATGGTCCATTCGGCAAATTTTGAGATTCAAAAACCCCAGTTAATATAATCATTTTCTTAATATCTGTTCTTAGTTTTAAGGCATCTTCTCTTTTCAAAAGGTCACCCTCCTACAATTATTGCATCATACATCAATTGTATTATACATCAATATGGTTTTTTCACAAGCTTAACATAAGCCAATGTGACAACATGGACGAGATATTTCTGCTTGTTAAATGTGTCTAATTTGTGAAAATAACAATTTCCACAAACTAAAATATATGGAAGTTCAGTCTATAGTAGGTAACATAATACTCATTGTTATGGCGGGTACCTAGTCTCGTAAAAGTGACAAGACTAATCATTTTGCATGAATAGAAGGAGGTTTCGTGATTATTGCCATAACTGATGTTACATACGGTAGTAAAGTTAGAGAGCCACAAGGTGCTCTGCGTTACTACTATACACATGCCTTAGAAATCGAAAATTCTAAGGAAGAGCTTCTCATCCAAATGGACTTACAGATAAGCTCTCTAAAAAAATTACACGGAGGTAATAGGAAATGAGAATTAACCACAATATCGCAGCACTTAACACATTAAACCGTTTATCTGCAAACAATGGTGCGAGCCAAAAGAACATGGAGAAACTTTCTTCTGGTCTTAAAATCAACCGTGCAGGAGATGACGCAGCAGGTCTTGCAATCTCTGAAAAAATGCGTGGACAAATCCGCGGATTAGAAATGGCTTCTAAAAACGCCCAAGACGGTATCTCTCTTATCCAAACAGCTGAAGGTGCATTAACTGAAACTCATGCAATCCTACAACGTGTACGTGAACTAGTCGTACAAGCTGGAAATACTGGCACACAACAAGGAGAAGACTTAACTGCAATTAAAGATGAGATCACAGCGCTTGTTGAAGAGGTCGATGGTATTTCTAATCGTACTGAGTTTAACGGAAAAAAATTATTAAATGGTACGTTTAATGGAGTAGGTACACCTGGCACACCAGCAACTCCGCCGACAGATCCAGATGATCCAAGTACAGGTACACCTGCAGTCCCAGCAACTCCTGGTGATGCTTTAGTATTCCAAATTGGTGCAAATGCTACACAACAAATTAAAGTCAACATTCAAGATATGAGCGCTGCTGCTTTAGGCGTTACAGACGCAGATGGTGCAGTTGAGACAGGTAAGTCTGTTAAAGATATCGATGTATCTAAATTTGAAACAATTGCAGCTGATGACGATGGTGGATTTGATGATCAGTTAGCAATCGTTGATGGGGCTATTAAACAAGTTTCTGCACAACGTTCTAAACTTGGTGCAGTTCAAAATCGTCTAGAGCACACAATCAACAACCTTGGTGCATCTTCTGAAAACTTAACGGCTGCTGAGTCTCGTATCCGTGACGTTGACATGGCAAAAGAAATGAGTGAGTTCACTAAGAACAACATTCTTTCTCAAGCGTCTCAAGCAATGCTTGCACAAGCGAATCAACAGCCACAAAACGTACTTCAATTATTACGTTAATAAATCAAAAGCCCCTTTATAAAGGGGCTTTTTTTGTTTGTCTTTATTCGGTTCGATGCCTCATTTTATTGATCGTTCTAAAAGATGCTTCAACGCCAATAAATACGACAAAGAATATTACTATCCAACTGACCAAATATTCGAGAGTGGCTTTTGTATTTCTCAGTGTTGGTTATTATCTTGTTTTTAACAAACAGGGAGCTACATAAAGCAGCTCCCTGACAAGTAATCAATCTTTCTTTTTTTTGTAGTCTTTTATTAAGCTTGAAACAGTTAAACCCATTACACCAAAAGCTACTACATAAAATAAAATATTTGTTACAGGTGTATCAATTTTTCCTAAAATCAACACAATAGCGATAATAGCGGCGGGTAAAGTAATTAACAAACCTTTGGATGCCTTATTTTCCTGTGTCACTAGCCGAGCACCTCCTTGTTGTTTTCCATTTAGGTGTGTTTTAGTTCATTTTAAAAAACGAACAACATGATGGTTTTAGCAACCCACCATGCTGCATTTTCACTTCCAGTCACTTTAAGAGCGCCTAAGTAAATACCATGTTCAAGAGCGCCTGTATAGTGTTCGAGAGTGATTAGAATGGTTTCTAACCCTGTTACACCGCCTATCATTACTTTCAGTTTAGTTGGTAATTGGTCATAAGCTCCTTTTATTGCTTTTATAGCCGAAGTGAATTTACCGTGTAAAGTAGCTTCTCCGTATGTTTTTGACTGAGCTTCTTTTATTACTTTTTTGAACTTTACTGTTTCTTCTTCATTGAGTTTCCAATACTGTGCAATCTCATCTATTGTAGGCTCTTTTGATTGTTCAACAGATGAATAAGAAAAGGACTGTTCTTTTTCGAGAGCTTTAGTAGCATTTGCTTCTGCAAAAAGTGACAATATAAAAACAGAAATTCCTGCAACCGTTGATAAGATTAACCTTTAGGAGAACTTAGTTTTTCCATAATAAACTCCTACTTTTGAATATATTTTAGACATTAGGCTTTCAAGGAATGTAAGGCTTATTTAGTAATACAATATTTTGTTTTAGCTGTTAGAAATATTCCTCCTACTCTAATGAATGTTATCATTTGTAAATAAAAGAAGTAAATAGGTTATTTGTTATAAGGTTTGAACGGTACAATATGTATGCATATTGATGAAAAACATGATTAACAAAGAATCAACAAAGATTAAGAATAAAGAGGTAACATTTTTAGTTCTTAAAAAACGAAGGAATACCGGAGGATAAAAAGCTTCTGTAGTAACGGTAGAAGTGAATTAGAGGGTGTCACTGGTAATGACAGAATTCTATACCTCTACCTTGACTGGGTAGAGGTGACGGTTCGATCCAGCTTAATTAGAGACCATCGTAAAGAACTCTTCTCTGTTAAAGATTAAAGAAGCAAAAAGTAAAAAATATAAAACTATTTTATTTCCTCATCCATCACTTTCTTATATTTTTCAAATTCAGAATCCTTCATTTCTCCGTTCATTTGAAGCAGGAAGTTCCCTTTTGAATATGTGTGAGAGAAGAACATAGATCCAGCATTTCCTAATTCATCATAATAAGATTTGGCCTGGTTAAGGTCAGCTTCATTTCCAAATTTAAAAATCCTTCCACCAGCATTTTCGCCTAAAGAAGGAATGAGAATTCTTTTTCCTTCTTCTCTTATATTTCCAAACTCTTTTTGTTTAAGGTCAGTTGGTTTTTCTGCTTCAAGCCCAGCACTTTTGAAAGCTTCAATGATGTTGTCTGTGGTGAGCTGTTTTTTAGTAGATGCTGCACTGCTACAAGCTGTTAACAATAATAAACCTGTAAAAAATAATACAAAATATTTCTTCATAGTAGATCCTCCTGATTGATAGATGCATAAGGATCTTACACTAAGTAATTCCTGTTTACTATCCTTTCGACAAAAGTAGACAAATATGAAAAAATAAAGGAAGGGTAAAATGATAACATCCAGGTGAATATATATTTGATAAAATATTTAGCGAGGGTAGAAAGATATGAAGTCATTTTTACTACTTGGACAATCAAATATGGCGGGGCGCGGCTTTAAACATGAAGTGCCTCCGATTTATAATGAAAGAATTATGATGCTGCGAAATGGTAGATGGCAAATGATGACTGAGCCCATTCATTTTGATAGGCCGGTAGCTGGCGTAGGACTAGCGGCTTCCTTTGCGGAGGCTTGGTGTAAGGATCATGAAGGAGAGAAGATTGGCCTTATTCCTTGTGCAGAGGGTGGAAGTTCCATTGATGAGTGGTCACAGGATGGAGCATTATTTCGTCATGCTATAAGTGAAGCTAAATTTGCAAAGGAAAATAGCGAATTGGTCGGGATATTATGGCATCAAGGAGAAAGCGACAGCCAAGATGGGAAATACAAAGAATACTATGAAAAAATAATAAGATTATTTCATGAACTAAGAACTGAATTATCTGTACCTAACATTCCGCTTGTAATAGGAGGCTTGGGCGATTTCTTGGGAAAAACAGCATTTGGCGCAGGGTTTGTGGAATATCAACTGATGAATGAAGAACTAAAAAAATATGCACATCATCATGAAAATTGTTATTATGTTACTGCCAAAGGCCTTGCACCTAACCCAGACGGAATTCACATCAATGCGATGTCTCAGAGAATATTTGGTATAAGATATTATGAAGCATTTCGAAAAAAAGAACATATACATGAACCATTACCAAATGAATATGAGTTAGTGAATGAATGTCATAATAGAATGAATACCTCAGCGGAGAAAACATATATAGCACTAGAAAAATTCACGTTGGGCAAGATGACTTACGAAGAGTTGTTGAAGGTTTTATCGTAGGCTAAGTGATAGACTGAAATATAATATATCTCTTGAAAGGATGATCGTGGTGGTGAAAACAGATAAAGTCTCCTCCTGAATACAGTAAATCACATTCAGGAGGAGATAAAAAATGTTTAAAAAAATAGATGAAAATTATCCGAGAAAAGAACACTTCCATCATTATACGAAGGTAACCCGATGCTCATATAGCCTAGTTATCGATTTAGATATCACGAAATTGCATTCAATATTAAAAGAAAAAAAGCTAAAAGTATATCCTGTGCAAATTTATTTGTTAGCAAGAGCTGTGCAAAAAATACCGGAGTTTCGGATGGATATAGTGAACGATGAACTTGGTCACTGGGATCTTCTCCACCCTAGTTATACGATTCTAAATAAAGAAACAAAGACATTTTCAAGTATTTGGACGCCTTATGACGAAAATTTTGCTCGATTTTATAGAAGCTGTGTAGCTGATATTGAAGCTTATAGCGAAAGTAACAAACTATTTCCGAAACCTCATATGCCAGAAAATATGTTCAATATTTCAAGCCTGCCTTGGATTGATTTTACTTCTTTTAACCTTAATGTATCTACAGATGAAACTTATTTGCTGCCGATATTTACGTTAGGAAAATTTAAGGTGGAAGAAGGAAAAATCATCTTGCCAGTCGCCATTCAAGTACATCATGCTGTTTGTGACGGCTTTCATGCCGGTCAATATGTGGAATATTTGAGGTGGCTGATAGAACATTGTGAAGAGTGGTTAAACGAGTCATTGTATACTTAATTTTCAAAAGGTGAAAAAGGCAGACTTTTGCAGAGTCTGCTTTTTCTGTCGTGAGAAGAAATGTGTAAAATCACGTTATGTTACTCAACTGTTCTTTTTGCGGTTTCTTTTCGGTGATTTGTAAACTCATACATGTGATAATAAATGTAATATAAGGGAAATTAGTGGAAGGGGAATAAGGGATGGAGAAAGTTCTTTCTTCACATGTTGGTGTGAAAATAAATGAATGGTATAAAATGATTCGGCAATTCAGCGTTCCAGATGCAGAAATTTTGAAAGCGGAAGTTGAATGGGAAATAGATAGGATGGAAGAAGATCAGGATCTTCTTATCTATTATCAATTAATGTGTTTTCGACATCAACTTATGCTTGATTATATAAAACCTGCATTCGATCAATCAATTTCCGCGCTAGTCGATAAAATAGAGAATTCTAACCATCAACTGTCTGGAATGTTGCAATACTATAATGCCTTTTTTAGAGGTATGCATGAATTCAGTAAGAAAGAGTATGTACAAGCCATTCAATATTATAAGATTGCTGAGAGGCAGCTGGCGCTTGTTGTAGATGAAATTGAACAAGCAGAATTCCATTTTAAAGTTGCTGAAGCATATTACATCATGAAACAAACCCATGTTTCTATGCATCATATTATAAAAGCCCTAGAGATTTATGATCGTTATGATCTTTATAAGGTGAGAAAAATTCAAAGTCTATTTGTGATCGCAGGAAATTATGATGATTTTAAACGATATGAGAAGTCGCTCCCCCACTTACATAAAGCACTAGATCTAGCTGAAGAAATAAATGATCAAAGATTAATCGCTAAAACTTATTTGAATCTTGGAAATACGTATGACAGGCAACAGGATTATATTAAAGCTGCTTCCTTCTATAAAAAAGGGTTGGATAAGATGACTGAAAACAATGAAGATATTAAACCAAGATTATTTTTTAGTTTAAGTTGGACTTTGTTTAAAAGTGATAAAACAAAAGAAGCACTTGAATATATCGCTAAAGGAATAAAAAGTGCAACAGCAGAAAACAATCTGTTTTATAAAACATTGCTCAATTCATTAAAGACAATTTATGTAGATGAAGGTATTGAAAATATACGAAAAATGTTTAAAGGGTTAGAGGAAAAGAAGTTGTATCCTTATATTGAAGAGTTTGCTTTAAGCCTTGCAGATCTTTATGAAAAAAGGAATGATTCGGAGAGGGTAGCAGATTATTATAGAACTGCCATAGAAGCTCAAACCGAAATCCAAAAAGGGGAGTGTTTATATGAATATTAAAATGAAGATATTGATTAGCGCCACTTTATTGGTAGGTGCTGCTTGCCTAGGTTCTTTTAATTACTCACAAGAATCAACTGATCGAAATACCACTGTATTTCCTCAAAAAACCGATCGAAACACGACGATGATCGATCCAAATTCAACATTTGAAAACTAATAGGCAAAACTAAACAGACCTTGAGGGTCTGTTTTTTTTAAATGGGGACAGATTGGGGACGAACCCTTTCAGTTTTTTATCAGAAATTCACTTGCACATTATAGAACCTTATTAAATCAGTCTTTTTCAGAAAACGTCCGTTTGCTTCGGATGAGGTCATTCACCTTGATAGGGTAGAGCTGGTTGGAATCATCTTTGAAACTCTTACGTAGCAGGTTTTTTTTGTTTTTCTGTCAACGAATGTTCTGTTTCTTTTTATTGGCGACAAACTTTTATCTACTAAAATTGTTTTGAGTGTTTTTAGGAAGAGCTAGATATCACTTATTAAAAAACAAGTAACCATAAACACTAGAAAGTGCTCTAGGTCTTGTTTTTGTGTCTTTAATCCTATTTCATGACAAACCCTGTGTTGGTAAAATTGACCTTGTCAATGAATAGGAAGGAGTGAATTCTGCTGGGAAAGATACTTGATGCTAAAGCACTAACCAGTGCCATGGACACAAGGGCAAAACACTATCAGGAACTCCGCGAACAAATGGTAGATTTAAAAAAGGCATTACAAGGTGTGGCCAACCTCGGTGATGATTTTACTGGGAAAGGTGCCGATAACATTAAAAGCTTTTATAAAGAGCTCGCCGGAAATGTAGACATGTTTATCAGCTTAATCGATAAGCAAAAAGCCTTTCATGAAGGTGTTTCTGGGACACTTGATGATACGAGCTTTGGTGGCGATACCTTTGTAGAAGAACACTTTTTAGACAACGCAGTACATATGGGCATTAAAAATGCCAAAAGCATTGTAAAGGATCAAAAAAAGGCACTCAAAACGATTTTTCAAGACATTGATGATCTCATTTCACTAGAGGTATTTGATAGCCAAAACTTTGACGAAAAAATAGAAGATGCGGAAGATGAACGAAAAAAGACAGTCAAAGATCTAAGAGAGCTTGATCAAAATTTAAAAGATGAATATGCTTTGTCAGAGACGGAGCAGCAAGCTACAATGACATTGTACGCTGAAATGATGAATGCGACAAATGACGGAAAAGCGATTTCGCCTATGAATTTTGACAAGAAAGCGTATCAAAATAGCGAAATCTACAAGGCAAAAAGTGATATTGAAAAGCAAACTTCTGAATATCTGAAAATCAAAAAAGAACAAGAAGAAGCCCGAAAGATTGCGAAGGAACAAGAAGCGCTCGCCAACCGTCCTTGGTATGAAAAAGCGCTCGATTACGGTGGAAATATCGTCAATGAACTGACAGGTGTGAACGATGCAAAACGTGCCGCAACAGGCATTGATCCAATCACAGGCGAGGAACTCACCGCAGGACAGCGAGTCGCCGCAGGCGGCATGGCAGCAGCAGGCTACATCCCAATCGTCGGCTGGGCAGGCCGCATTTTCAAAGGCGGAAAAGCTGTCTATAAAACCACCCAAGCCACATCAGCTGCAGTCAGAGCAGTCGACATCTACAAGACATCACAAAAATCCTTTGACGCCCTGAAAACATCTCAAAAAGGCTTATATGGCCTCACCGCCACCAACGGCTTCAGCGAGGCAATCACAGGCCGCGATATGTTTGGAAACAAGATCTCAAAAGAACAGCAGGAAGCGAGTATGAATGTGGCGTTGGGGATGCTTTTGCCGTTTGGTACGAAAGGGTTTCATGGGAAGATGGGGGTAAACCCTCAAAGTCCAGAAGGATTTAATCGAAAAAGGGCATTGCGGCATGCAAAAGATTTAGGTGGGATACCTAGATCGCAACAGCCTACTCGTCAATGGCAAGTAGGAGATAATGTTTTTAAGAAGGGGCAAGAACATAGTAATTATGAGTACAGTTCTAACCATACTCATCATGGGCGATACTATGAATTTGATACCCCAAAAGGAAAAAGAGTTATAGTACAACATACTAATGACGGAAAATTACACACTCATGCAGGGAAACCAAAAGAGGGTGCCAATCCATTTAATTATGATTTTAAAAAAGAAAGATATTCAAATATTTATGGACCAAATGGTGATCATCATATCTATTACAATGAATAGCGGGGCATGAAAATATGGTATATCAAAATGAAAAAATACAGAAGAAAATAGCTTTAATGAATGCTAAGAAGAAAATAAATCAATTAGCGTATCTTGAAGTAATTGATTATGAAGATGATTCTTCTCAATGGCTGAAATTATGTGAAGCAGTACTAAAGCAATTTCGTCAAATAAACTCCACGCCTTCCGACATTTTAACAATTACAGACAGTGAATCTGTTATGGCTTGGTTAAAAAATTCTTTAGATTTTCTGAAAGAGAAAAAAGAATGGTTTATTTTGGTAGTGAATGACCCTTTTCCTGTTTGGGCTAATGTAAAAGCACTCGATTTTGATAAGGCAATTGAAGAGATTTGGCTATTTTCAGAGAATCACAACGTAATTGTAGCGGATAAAGTAACAGGTAAAATCGCTCAAATATATTCAGAAGAAAAACATTTTGAACTTCATATTGGAGAATGCCAAATTTAAATTAAAGTTGATATTAGATGTGGGATAGTATGAAGGATGATAAAATGAATGAGAGTTACAGTTATTTAGAAGAGTTAGAAGATTTTTTAGGTGGCACATTTCATCAGGATATCAATTCACCAGAAGAAGCGATAGATGAGTTTATTCATGAAGCTAGCAAAGAATGTCTGCTGTCTACTATAAAGGATTGTCAGGAATTTTTGAATAGTACTTTAACAATACAGGAAAAAGAAAGCTTTATTGAAAATAATGCAGAAATCTACTTTCCGGCGATCTCATTAAACCCTTTACAGTGGTTTAATAAAATAATAGAGGAAATGAAAGAAGCAGTGAAAATGAAGTAACAAAATGAACCTTGATTGGCTAATGCCTTTCAAGGTTTTTTGGGTCAATTGGTCATCAAATCGAGAAAAAGGGGATCTTTTTTCTATGCGGATCATCGTATGATTTAGATAAACAAAACGAACGTGAATATTTTGTCCAGAAGGAATAACATGCGGATGCTGGCATTGAGCACTTGAAGTGCCTGGTACTTGGCTGGCACTCCAGCCAGATCTTTTTTATATCTACTGATAAATTCTTTATTGGAGGAAGGAATTGAAGGGGTTTGTAATTTGAAGTTTTAAAATGGTAAATGAGTAGTTGGTCAATGATATACTGATCTCAATTAGAAAATAGGAGGTCCCCACTTTGAAACCATTTTGGGAGAAAGAAGAAGAGAGTCCTTTCACTTTAGAAAAGATAGATGAGGAACAAATTCGTGAAGCAGAGGGGACACTTGGTGTCACTTTACCTGCTACATACAAAAAGCTCATTTTAGATTGGAACGGTGGTTTTACAGTGCGTAATGCTTTTCCAACCGAAAAGCCGAATTCATGGGCAGATGATCATGTTCAATTTGACCATCTAAGAGGAATCGCCAAAGGTAATGGAATTATGACTAGCCCTCAGTTAAGTGATGAATTGGAGCTGCCGGAGGGGCTTGTGATCATCAGCGGAGAAGAAGATACATGGATCGCAATGGATTATCGACAAACGAAGGAACATCCTCCTATTCACTATTTTGATTTAGAGATGGGAGTCGATTTTAAACTGGCGGATACTTTCGATGATTTTATTGAGCAGTTATATACAGCTGAAGATGCGATGATCGAGGTTGTAGAGATTGATGAGGTATCTTCGGATTTGTATGTCAGTAAAGAAGAGCTTGAACAAATATTTGAGAGACAAGACCTTCGTCAGCAGAACCTCTTTAAAATGGCACATTATCCAATGGAAGACATTGAAGAGATTGAATGGTTTTTCGATCGCATGAAACAAAGCATCAAACATATAAAAGATCAGAATGTTTTGTATGAGGCGGCCACGACGGTTCACTCCATTCTTTTGTTAAATCCAGATATGCCGAGGAATGACCGTATCAATCAAGAGCTGAAAGAAATAGCGGAGTTTCTAGAAAATAGTGGTGAGTCTAATACCGCTTTTTTGGGAGAAGACATTCATCCAGTGAAAAAACGATAGTG
The DNA here is from genome assembly GCF_049895685.1 of Bacillus sp. DC4300-2b2. Taxonomy (NCBI): domain Bacteria; kingdom Bacillati; phylum Bacillota; class Bacilli; order Caryophanales; family Bacillaceae; genus Bacillus; species Bacillus sp. DC4300-2b2. Next base: position 650,072 of record NZ_JAFCSW010000002.1, on the reverse strand, counting down.
AAAGAATAAAAGCCCCTCAAAAGGGCTTTTAAAACGTGGTTTAAGACCTCTTTTTATTTAAAGTTTTCATGATGAATAATGCTACATATGAAGCAATGAATGAGCCTAAAGTGTAAACAACTGACCACCCTAAGAAAGAGACATTAAAAAGTGTAAATGTCAGGATGAGCAAAATGATAAAGCTCACAACTGGCATAAAATAAACCTTTTGTACAAACAATGTGACGATAAAAGAAGCGATGATCATACTTACTGGAAGCAAGCCGAATGCGAATTCTAAATGAGTCATACCAATTCTCCCTTTAAATAACTTAGCTACATTTGATTTGTTCTAATTGCCTCTCATACACTCAAAATTCATAGTACATCGGGTTTTTGAGTTTAATAAATTTATTAGACAAAAGAATCAATAACCATATCTAAACACAAGTGAATACATTTATTATATTATATGTAATCCATTGGGAATTTAGATGATTTAAAATCCTTCTTTTTGTAGTCTTATTGAAAGTCATATTTAAATAAAGTATAGTAACTTTATATGACAAAGAGGAGGATGGTTAAAGATGATGCATGCAGGAAGATTACGCCAGCAAACTTTGAACAATCAGTAATTTCATATGTTCAAAGGCTCTGTTTTCATCAAACGGAGTAAACGGGGTAGTCTGCACATTTTTAATGATCTTCAGCGGGAAAGTATGCAATTTCACTAGAAGACAGGCAGATAATTGTTCTGTCTTTTTTGTATGTTTTTATAATACAAAGAAGGGCATAAGTCTAGCTTTGTTTACTCTGAACACATAAAGTAGCCTTTTGTGGATTTTTGTGATGATTTTGTTGATGCCTATTGATCATGACTAAATGAGCAATTGGAGGAATGGATATGAATAGACTAGAATTAAAGCAGTTAGCCAATCATCACGGATTAGAAATTTCAGAGAATACCATCAAAATAAATGAATCAGGTGTTGATTTCCGTGTCGCACATGTTGAAGATTCAAATGGTGTTAAATGGATATTAAGAGTGCCTCGCAGACCTGAATCAATGAAACATACCTTACAAGAAAAAAAGACATTAGATCATATTAGTAAGAAGGTTCAATTTCAGATCCCTCAGTGGTCAATCTTTACAGAAAGTCTGATTGCTTATAAACAATTAGAGGGGGTACCGGCGGCTAGTATTGATGTGGAGAAGCAATCGTATGTGTGGAGTTTTGACTCAACGAATGTACCGCAAGTTTATTATGAATCCTTAGGAAGAGTTTTAGCGAATGTACATTCTTTAGATCAACAGCCTTTTAAAACGATCGGTGTGGAGATGCTCAGTGCTCATGAATTAAGAGGATCAATGAAACAGCGAATGGAACTTGTCAAATCGCAATACACCATTAACAGCGGTTTATGGGAGCGCTGGCAAGAATGGCTAGCTAAAGATTCTTTATGGCCGCCTTTCGTGGGAGTGAAGCATGGAGATTTGCATCCTGGCCACATTCTGATTGATGAAAATCATTGTGTGACGGGGGTGATTGATTGGTCTGAAGTGGGGGTTGGTGATGTATCTGCAGACTTTTTGTCGCATCAACTTCTCTTTGGGACAGAAGGGTTAACAAAACTTATCCATGCGTATGAAAAAGCAGGCGGGAGAACTTGGCACGGAATGGATGAACATATAATAGAACTTCTGACTACAAGTGCGATCACTGTGGCCGAGTACGCACAGAGATCAGGATTGAAAGATATGCATGAAGCTGCAGCGTACATGTTGGCAAACGAGAGCTAATCAATCAGAACGAATCCAAAAAAAGCCTCTGAAAAGGGCTTTTTTTAATCTAATTCATGAAAAAAATGTTTGAGTTGATCGATCAAATGATCCATAGTCAAAGAAAATAAAAGGCATAAGCACCTTTATCTGTCTTGAGGTATGAGTTACAATCTATCCAAAATCCATTAGAATAAAGAAAATGGATAAAGGAGCAACCACATGAATTTCAATTTAAATGAAGCTTTGGATATGTTGAGTCGAACTCCTCACACGTTAGAAAGTCTTTTGTCGGGTTTATCGAAGGATTGGCTTCACAGCCGTGAAGGGGAGGGGACGTGGAATCCAGTTGAAGTCATTGAACATTTGATTGAAGCAGAGAAATTCAACTGGATTCCTCGATTAAATGTGATTCTTGCTGATGGAGAGAATACACCATTTCCTGCGTTTGACCGATATTCTCATTTGAACCAATCTGAAAGACAGATAGAACAAGCATTATCTGAGTTTCATCATGTGCGGATGGAGAATGTGGCATACATTCAGCGTATGACACATTCAGGCCTTGATTTAGAGAAAAAGGGCGTCCATCCGGAGTTTGGGGTCGTGAAAGTGAGCGAATTGCTTTCTGCGTGGGTTGTCCATGATTTCACACATATGTCCCAGATTGTTCGGATCATGGCGGAACGATATCGAACCGATGTGGGCCCATGGAGCGCTTATTTAGGGATTTTGAATAGGAAATAAATGTTTAGTGGTGCTTAGCGGCCCACTCAGATTGAAGAATGGCATATTGATATTCATCAACCCAATGTCCCTTCGACATATAATTTTGTAGCAAATGTCCTTCGCGTCTCATTTCTAAACGCTCCAGCACTCGAATGGATTTTTCGTTGCGCACATCTGTAAAGGCAATGATTTTATGTTTGTTTAGTGTCATAAAAATATATTCGAAAATTGCACTTAGAGCTTCGTGAATATAGCCCATTCCTTGGTATTCAGGCGCGAGTGTAAAACCTATTTCAACAATTCTCGGCTCACTGTCAAGTGTATGAATGGCGCAATCTCCTATCAGCTGATTGGATTCAGATAAGGCAATAGCGTATTGAAACCACGTCCCCGGTTGATTAGGTTTTTGTGTCATTTGATGTTGAACAAATGATTCAGCATTTTCGTACGTGTAGTTTTCCCAGGATTGAAATTTTGCAATAGAGGAATTTGCTCGGTATTGATAAAATGCTTCAATATCCTGCCTGTCAAATTGGCGAATAACAACCCGGTTTGTTCTTGTGAATATGCTGTTTGCATTCTTCATGTGTTAACCTCACTTTTTTTAGTTTGTTCTTGATTTGAAAAAGTCTATCAGCCATTCAGATAGCTGCTGTTGTGCTTTGCTGACAAATCGATCTGCATAATAAATTAATTCCAAGTGCCGGACAGGTGCTGGCTCAGCAATAGGAATCGAAACAATATTGGACCACGTCGAATGATGTTTTAGTAATCCTCTTGGCTGAATGGTTGCACCGATCCCGGCTTCAACCAGCTGCAATAGCGAAAACGCGGACCCAACCTCCATGGCAGTGTCTAGTTCAACACCCTGTTCTTTACATACGTCATCTACTAAATCCCTTCCTAGATATCCCTTCGGATACATGACCAACGAATGCTGAGTCAGCTCTTCTAAAGTCACTTCACTCTTTTGGGCTAAATCACTTTCTGAATGAACAAATAATTCGTAAGGCTCACTTCCAAGTGGAATTTGAACGAGCCGTTTATCCGCAGGACCTCGCAGCCCGATGCCGAGATCCACTTTATGCGAAAGGACTTCTTCACGCACGAAGATATTTGAATATGCCTTCAGATTGGTTTCGGGGTAAAGTGTTTTAAATTCTACAAAAAGTGGCACCAGCTGAAAATCAAGATCGGAGGGGAGTACTGCGAGACGAACGGTTCCTCGTTTTTCTGATAATAGTTCTTTCATCGCATTTTTTGCATCTCTTTCAGCTTGAAGCATTTTCATGCCATATTGATAAAGCAGCGAACCAGCTTCAGTAGCCACGACTTTTTTGCCGATTCGATCAAAGAGCGGCATCCCAACTTCTGCTTCAAGCAGTCGAATTTGCTGGCTAAGTGTCGGCTGTGATATGCCTAGCTGCTCAGCAGCCTTTGTAAAATGCAAATGATGATATACAGCCATAAAATAGGTAATATGCCGGGTATCCATTTGTCCTCCTTTCAGAAACGATAGTATTTTCCTATCATCATAATACGATTTATTGTATTGATCAATGGATGCAGCAGTTTTATACTCAAAGTAACCTTAACAAGATGAAAGAAGGGTATTGATGAAAAAAATATATTATTTAGCCGCTTTATTTTTAGCGGCATTAAACTTACGTCCAATCATTACGTCCGTGGCTTCCATGATGAGCATGATTCAATCAGAGCTTGGTGTAAACGCACTGACAGCAAGTCTTTTGACCACTTTGCCTGTCCTTTGTATGGGGGTATTTGCTCCTGTTGCGACGATACTCAGCCGGCGTTTTGGTTTAGAAAGAACTCTGTTTTTCTCAATTCTTCTTATCACGATTGCCACCGCACTGCGTGGTACAAGCCAATCGGTTGCTATCCTTCTCATGACTGCGTTTGCAGGAGGTGTAGGGATTAGCTTTGCGGGTCCTTTATTGTCTAGTTTTATTAAAAAATATTTCCCGAGAAATCCTGGTATTGTCAGTGTCTATTCAATTTCGATGACAATAGGTGCAGCGCTTGCTTCCGGCTTTACCATTCCGATTTATCTACGCAGTGAGCAACACCTTACGTTTGCTTTGTCCTGCTGGGCTTTTCTAGGGGTGATTGCTCTTATTCTATGGGTCGGTTTAGTTCGCAAAAATGAGCAGAGTGATCATGTAACCTTGCCGTTAAAATTGCCGCTGAGAAACAAAAAGGCGATTCAATTCACCTTGTTCTTTGGCTTTATGTCCAGTATGTTTTATTCTTTGACGGCATGGATTTCACCGATTGCTCTTAGCTTTGGAAACAGTCCTCAATATGCTGCCATGCTACTGACCATATTTACACTCATTCAGATTCCAGTGGCACTACTCGTTCCAGCGGTCGTTACTCGATTAGGAAAACCGAAATTATTTCTCATCTTATGCAGTCTGTCTGAACTCATTGGCCTTATCTTTCTTCTTCTGCCAATGCCGATCTTGCCAGCCGTCATTTTCCTAGGTATGGGTGCCGGAGGGTTGTTTCCTTTAGCACTTATGCTCCCGATTATGGAGACGAATACTCCAGAGGAAGCCGGAACCTGGTCTGCGATGTCGCAGATGGGCGGGTACATCGTGGGTGGATTCGGTCCGTTTTTCATTGGCTTGGTTTTCGATCTAAGCGGACATTTTTATGCTTCCATTGTGGCAATGCTTGTCATCGTCTCGTTAATGATTGGCGTTCAGTTATCAATGAAACTTGGAACAAAAGCAGGAGAAGTGTCAAGTTAAATAATGCTGCTTCACATTTCAATAAAAACGGGGGAATTCTATTGCTCATTCGAGAAGCAAAAACGATCGATTATCCACAATTAAGGCAAATCTATTTAGAATCAAGGCGCCAGAGCTTTCACTGGCTCAATCCAGAAGACCTCAATCTGCAAGATTTTGATCAAGATACGCAGGAAGAGCAAATTTTCTTAGCTTAGGAGAACAATAAAATCCTCGGATTCATTTCTCTATATGTACCCGATCGATTTATTCACCTCTTGTTTGTACATCCAGAAGCTGCTGGTCAAGGGGCTGGCGATCTGCTGCTCAAACAAGCGATCAACGTTTTGGGAACACCGGTCACCCTCAAATGTGTCTCCGAAAATCACAAAGCTTTATCTTTTTATCAAAAAAGAGGCTGGAAGGCTGTTGTAGAAGAAGGAGGACCTGGGACAGAATACTGGGTGCTTATTTATGAATAGAAATCATTTTATCTTATCGTTCACAAGGCCCTTTATAGGGCTTTTTTGCGGTTTCTTTTCGGTGTCGAATGGTTCATAAAATGATAATATATGTCATTATAGGAAAAATATAGGAAGTGGTAAGGGCTGATGGAGAAAGTGCTTTCTTCTCACGTCGGTTTGAAAATCAATGAATGGTATTATCATATTCAAAGATTTAACGTACCGGACGCCGAAGCATATAAAGAGGAAATCAAATCAATGCTTGATCATATGGAAGAAAATCAAGATTTATTATTGTATTTCTCACTCATGGAGTTCAGACATAAATTAATGCTTGATTACTTGAATCCTTTAGAAAATGGGAAAGAGCGGGCCAACTTCAAGGAACTCGCAATGAAGATCAAAAGGGACCAAGAGAAATTAACAGGACTGCTCGAGTATTACTTCAATTTTTTCTACGGCATGTATGAATTCGAAAACTATGAATACCTAAATGCGATTACCTTCTATAAACGGGCAGAAAAAAAGCTGTCTCTTGTCAGTGACGATATTGAACGGGCCGAGTTCAATTACAAGATGGCTGAAATCTATTACCACATGAAACAAACCCACATGTCCATGCACCATATCGCACAGGCGATAGAATGTTATCGAGAAAAAGATACATACACAGTAAGAGAAATACAATGTTCTTTTGTGATTGGATTAAACTACATAGATATGGGCTGCCCCGAAAAAGCAATACCCCATTTTCAACACGCACTAGAAAAAGCCGCCGACAACTCAACAAAACGATTAAAAGGATCAGCACTCTATAATTTAGGGTTGAGTTATTTTCATAACAAAGAAATAGCCCAAGCAATAATTCACTTTAATGACTCAATTCGAGCATTTAGAGAGCAGGGATACGAACATTTAAATAGAATCTTAGACCCGCTCATTATGTTGTCAAAAGCCTACTTCAAAAAGAAAGAACAGGATTTAGGTATATATGCTTTAAATAACGGCATAGAACTATCTGAAAAACTGAAAGACCATGTGCTGTTATTGATATTCAAATTTTTAAGATCGCTATACGTTGACAACAATTTTGAACAGTTGGAAAAAATAATGGAATTGCTAGAAATAAAGTCAATGTATCCTGATCTAGAAGATTTAGCAAAAGACGCTGCAAAGTATTATAATGAAATGGGAGATAAAGACAATGCGATGCTTTTTTATGAGAAAATTCTTTATTTCCAAACTCAAGTGAAGCGGGGGGACTGTCAGTATGAAATTTAAAACGTTATCAGTCGTATTTGTGATGATCAGCGTTATCAGTATTGTTGGTTATTTTACATCTGAAGTGACAGCAAGTCATGATGAAGCTAGGAGAGGTCATACTGCAAGTATCGGCTACACTGCTTAAATAAAAAGCCCTTAAAGGGCTTTTTATTTTAAGACGGAATATATGCTATGAATAAAGAATATTTTTTCCATAGAAAAGATATTAAGGAGGAAGTAAAAATGACAATGTTAAAATCAACATTATTTAGAAGGATTTTTATTATATTTTTTGCTTTAACCTTTATGATTAGCTTGTTTAATATGGCTGTGTTTCCGGGGACGCCAGTGTCTTATTATGTTGGCCTGGTTTGTAAGATGTTGTTTATCAGTTTTTTAAATGGTTTGTTTTTCGGAACAATCATCTATTTGATTGGCGTCTTTCTCGGTGCTAAATCTTCAAAGGAAAATCAATAACGAGTGAGCGGCTACAGTCCGTTTTTTTTTATTTTAAAAATGACAGAGAACATGTATGATCTAGATCGCATATTACATTATTTTTAATATCCTACTGCATTCTATTTTAAAGGATGTTACCGTTGTTTGGAAGGAATGATTGGCCAGTCTTCCAATACGAGTTGGAGGGAAATCATGAATTACAAAATTGAAATGTTAACGAATATGAAAATGGTGTATATGAGAAATATAGGATCATATGGTAGCAAAGAGAATTTTGAGATGATGAAGAGATTTAAGAAATGGATCAAGCAACATCAATTAAATGATGAATTAAAGGATTATGGTATATATGGTGTTCCTCAAGATGATCCTGGAAAAATTCCATCAGAAAAATGCAGATACGACCTCATGCGTATGACAAATAGAGATTTCTCAAATGATCAAATGGTTCAGACTGGTCATTTTGAAGGGGGAAAGTATGCTGTGTTTACAGTGACACATACAACCGAAAAAGTGAGGTTGTTTTGGAGACAATTGCCTCAAATGATCCAACACAATCAATTGAACACGCGTCAGGTACATATTATGGAGAGATATAGAGAAGAAGAAGGCGTGTGTGAGTTCTTACTACCTATCTTTTAAATATTTTATCAAACTTTAATGAAAACAGACCTCTTATGGTCTGTTTTCATGAATATGATATGTTTAAATATTCTACGACTCGTTCCTTTAAATAACGATACTGATCCTCATTCGTATCTTGAAATGCTTCTTCTCGATTTGAAGGTACATCCATATAAACGATTTCCTCAGAGAATTGTGAAGAAGTAAAGTCGATTCTTGTTCCATCCACTACGTTATAAAAGTGCCATCCGTTGGGTAGTGCGGTCTTGTTTATTTTCCCGCCTAAAAGATCATGGACCACTAAAGAAGTGACACCACATTGCCCGTTTGCTGGGTTGCTTTTACTCCACTTTGAACTAGATTGAGAGGACCATGCATTATAAAGAGCATCAATGATTTTGTCTGTCGTGTAGAGGTTCATCATAAAAATCCTTTCTATTTAAAGAGTGAAATGAATGGAGTATCTGTTTAGTCTATAGTAGTTTTTTTCTCAATCAAAATCCAGATGCTATACTATGATTAAACCAATATAACAATGAAGGGTTATGACAGGAGGAGCTGGAGTGATATTCATCATAGGCATTGTAATCGCTTTTATTGTTGCTATTTTAGGCTTTACTGTTTTCGTAGATGTAGGTAACGGGTTGGGAACGGTTTTTAGCATCATTGGCGCGATGGTCATTTTATGGATAGCGGGAAGGCTGCAAAGGCAAAAAGAAAAGAATGAGCCAAATATATTATTAGATAAAATGATGATGCTTTTTCAAGAAGACGGGTTTCAGGCTTCAACATACATCTTTTCGCAAAATGTGGATAAAGGCTTTGCGATTGATGATGAGCGAAAGGTCATGCGGTTTATTACCCATCAACCTAGCGGCTCATCTCGAAAATTCAGGTTTGAGGTTACTGAGCTTTCCTTGAAAGAGTTGAAACAAGTTGACATGTTAGAAGATGGTGTGCCGATTGAACAATCTTTTGAGAGTGATAATAATGAAGAGATCTCGACACTTGAATTGAGATTAACTATGAATGATCAGGAATCATCAACGATCACGCTCACCTTTCTGACATTTGATGTGCCTGTTCGTAAGAGCACTGCCGAATATTTGACTGAACGAGAAAATCTGGAGGAGATTTATCATGAAATTGATTCAATGATGAAATCTGCAGATTGACTAAATGACTGTTCATAAAGAAGAAATCACAGTTTAAGGTGGTTTCTTTTTTTATGTCAATCAAGTCAAAGCTGGTTCAGTCATTGCGGTTGAATGTTTTTCTCAAAAATGAATAAAGATAGACTAGACACGAAAACGAACATTGATATCGAAATGACTGGAGGAAACATACATGCAAAAGCTTTGTAGGGAAGTCTGGATCGAGGTCAATCTTGATGCGATTAAAAGAAATATCGAAGCCATTCAAGCGCATATTCCAAAGAAAAGTAAAATCATGGCTGTCGTGAAGGCGAATGCATATGGGCACGGTTCCGTGGAGGTTGCGCGGCAGGCATTAGAAAGCGGTGCGACAGAGCTTGCAGTTGCCAGCTTGGAAGAAGGCATTGTATTGCGGAGAGCAAAAATTGAAGCACCGATTCTCGTCCTTGGATTTACCCCGCTCGACTGTGTGAAAAGAGCTGCAACCTGGAGAATTGACCTATCCGGCCTTCGTGAAGACTGGATTGTTCAAGCAAATGAGATTTTAGCAGAAGAAGAAAGTCTGCCCCGGCTTGGGATTCATGTCAATGTCGATACGGGGATGGGCCGATTAGGTGTACGGACAAAGGAAGAGCTGTTAGAGGTGGTGAGAGCGCTTGAAGAGAGTGAAAACCTGAGATGGGATGGAATATTTACGCATTTTTCCACTGCGGATGAGCCTGACCCTGATTTCACACTGCTTCAGCACAGCATTTTTATTGATTTTCTCCGTTTCTTAAAAAAACAAGACATTACATTGCCCACGGTACATATGAACAATACAGCAGCTGCCATCGCGTTTCCTGAATTTAGCGCAGATATGATTCGGCTCGGCATCGGGCTATATGGACTGTACCCCTCGCAATACATTGAGAGTTTAGACGCTGTTAAGCTAGAGCCCGCTCTCAGTTTAAAAGCAAGAATTGCGTTCGTGAAGGAAATGGTGACAAAGCCAAGGACCGTCAGCTATGGTGCAACCTATGTAGCAAAACCTGATGAAGTTATAGCAACCATACCAATCGGTTATGCAGATGGGTACTCACGAGCCTTATCAAATCGAGGATTTATGCTTTTCCGCGGAAAACGAATGCCGATTGCTGGCCGAGTCACAATGGATATGACCATGATCAGTTTAGGAGAAATGAAAGCAAAGCAAGGCGAGGAAGTCGTTATCTACGGCCGTCAAAAAGGCGGAGAAATTTCTGTCGATGAAATTGCTGAAATGCTCAATACGATCAACTACGAGGTTGTTGCCACCTTAAGCCGCCGCGTTCCTAGGTTTTATCGTCGAGGCGGGAAGATTATTAAAATATCGACACCGGTGATGTATGTGTGAGGCTAAATAACAGGTACAATTTGAGGATATTTGTTCTGGTGTACAATGATAAAAATTAAATTTTATTACAAATATGTCGATAAAAGGAGGGACATTTAAGATATGGAGGAAAGAAACGATGAAAAAAGGTTTATTTTTAGTGCTTTTGACTATTTTTATGATGGTCACAATTCATCCGTTAAAAGCTCATGCAGCTGAGACAAATGGATGGACGAAGCGAGCAGACTTACCGGAAGAGCGTATCGGAGCAAGTGTAGGAGTAGTTGATGGGAAAATATATGTATTCGGTGGAGCAAGTCAACAGTCTAAATTCAATGATTCAACATATATGTATGATCCTAATACTGATTTGTGGACAGAAAAAGCAAGTATGCCTAGAGAAAGAACGGGCGCTGCTTACGCGACTGTAGGTAAAAAAATCTATGTTATTGGCGGTCTTACTGATACAACTAAAACAGTTCACAAAACCATCGATGTTTATGATACGGAACTAGATCAATGGACAGAAGAACCAATTAAGATGCCTGAGAAATTTATATATACATCTTATATAAATGGTTCCTTAAGAGCAGTTACAGTTGGAGAAAAAATTTATATAGTAGCATCTTTATCAAGCTCTCAAGTAAATTTTTATTCCTATGATACGGGAAGTGGAGAGTGGGAAAGCTTAGATAATTCTCAATTAGCTTCTCGTCAGGGAAGAAGTATTTCAGAGATAAATGGAAAGTTGTATATTGCTGGTGGTGAGGCTAATGTTAGCCGAGCGAATGATAAAGATATATTAGAATATGATATGACGCTAGGGAAGTGGCAACGGTTAAAGAATGTTCAATTAAATTCTTTTGCATATGAATCTGCTTATGTGACATACAATCATAAATTATTTATGATTGGCGGTCAGCGAATTGGAGATAGATCGAGTAAATTACTAAAACAAGTTCAGATATTTGATCCACAAACTAGTCAAGTCCAAGATTCTTTATATGAAATTCCTGAAGGTAGAGTTGGATCTGTAGCAGCTATTGCTGATGATCAATTATATGTGATTGGTGGAAGAGATTATGCTGAATCAATTGGTAGTCATTCTGTCAAAAATAATTTTAAATCTGTTATTTCTATTCCATTAAAAGATCTGCAAAAAGTGTCAAAGGATCAGGATGAAACAAAACCAGGTGATGGAACAAGCGAAGAACCGAAAGATCAAGATGGAACAAAACCAGGTGATGGGTCAACAGAAGAACCAAAAGATCAGGACGGAACGAAGCCTGGTGATGGGTCCACGGAAGAGCCAAAAGATCAGGATGGAACAAAGCCAGGTGATGGTACAACAGAAGAACCAAAGGATCAAGACGGAACAAAACCTGGAGAAGAAACAGCGAAAGGTATACTTTCTATAACCATGATCAATGGACTGCAAAAGGATTATCTGCTCTCAATGAAAGAAATCAACGATTTTCTTAACTGGTACAAAGAAAGAAGCTTTGGAATTGGTATGAACTTCTATGAAATCAATGATCAACACAATAAAGGTCCTTTCACAAGTAAGAAGGACTATGTCGTGTACCAAAATATCTTAATGTTTGATATCAAGCAATACTGATATTCATAAATTGTAAAGCTGCTGATAAGAGATCAGCAGCTTTTATTTTTATAAAAATGTTAAAATCAGGATTTACGTCATAAAAAAATACGATATTTTTTTAAAAATCTGCTAAACATCCTATAATCACATCCGATAATAGAATTGTCAGGGTTGATAAGCCCTAGAATAAAGGACTTTTTTCAGACAAGGACGTCTGTCAGGTCCCACATACACGGAGGTAATAGGAAATGAGAATTAACCACAATATCGCAGCACTTAACACATTAAACCGTTTGTCTGCCAACAACGGTGCGAGCCAAAAGAACATGGAGAAACTTTCTTCTGGTCTTAAAATCAACCGTGCAGGAGATGACGCTGCAGGTCTAGCAATCTCTGAAAAAATGCGTGGACAAATCCGCGGATTAGAAATGGCGTCTAAAAACGCACAAGACGGTATCTCTCTTATCCAAACAGCTGAAGGTGCATTGACTGAAACTCATGCGATCCTTCAACGTATGCGTGAACTAACTGTTCAAGCAGGTAACACAGGTACTCAGCAAACTGAGGATTTAACTGCTATTAAAGATGAGATGGATGCACTTGTTGAAGAAATCGATGGAATTTCTAATCGTACTGAATTCAACGGAAAAAAACTATTAGATGGTACTGAAACTACAGGTTTTACTTTCCAAATTGGTGCTAATGCAACTCAAAATATCAATGTTACAATTAGTAGCATGGATGCAACTACTCTAGGCGTAGATACTATTGATGTTGCGGCTACTGGTTTCAGTTTTGACACAGAAATCGCAAAAATCGATACAGCAATTAAAAGTGTATCTTCAGAGCGTTCTAAACTTGGTGCAGTCCAAAACCGTCTAGAGCACACTATCAACAACCTTGGTGCTTCTGGTGAAAACTTAACAGCTGCTGAGTCTCGTATTCGTGACGTTGACATGGCGAAAGAAATGAGTGAGTTCACGAAGAACAACATTCTTTCTCAAGCGTCTCAAGCAATGCTTGCACAAGCGAACCAACAGCCACAAAACGTACTTCAATTACTACGTTAATGAAAGGCCCCTTTATGGGGCTTTTTTTTATGATGTTTTTTCTTCGAATTTCCTCCACTCTTATGATTCTTAACTCCCTCTGATAAATCATGAAAAATGACCTTTAAATTTGACATACTCTAGCGAAACGATCATATTGAATGAGACTTAATCCTTATTTATTCCTTTTTTGTTAAACAAATTCCATTAAAGTTCGATAAATGGATTGTAAGGCTTACAAAAAAATTCTAATTTAGAACTTTTGGATAAGGACGTCCAATTGGTTCAAACACACGGAGGTCATTTAACATGAGAATTAACCACAATATCGCAGCACTTAACACACTGAACCGTTTGTCTGCCAACAATGGTGCAGGGCAAAAGAACATGGAGAAGCTTTCTTCTGGTCTTCGAATCAACCGTGCAGGAGATGACGCAGCAGGTCTTGCCATCTCTGAGAAAATGCGTGGTCAAATCCGCGGATTAGAAATGGCGTCTAAAAACGCACAAGACGGTATCTCTCTTATTCAAACAGCTGAGGGTGCATTAACTGAAACACATGCTATTCTTCAACGTATGCGTGAATTGACAGTTCAAGCGGGTAACGTTGGTACTCAACAAACAGAAGATTTAACAGCTATTCAAGAAGAACTCACTGCTTTGGTGGATGAAATTGATGGTATTTCTCAGCGTACAGCATTTAACGGAAAGAATCTGTTGGATGGTAGCGTTGAGGAAGGATTCCAATTTCAAATTGGTGCAAACATTGAGCAAAATATCAACGTACAGATTGGCAAAATGGATGCAGAAACTTTAACTGTAAAAGATATTGTAGTTAATGAAGAAGGCTTTAACTTTGACACTGAAGTAGCAAAAATCGACGCAGCAATCGGCGCTGTATCTAAACAGCGTTCAGCTCTTGGTGCAGTCCAAAACCGTCTAGAGCACACAATCAATAACCTGGGTGCTTCTGCTGAAAACTTAACAGCTGCTGAGTCTCGTATCCGTGACGTTGACATGGCCAAAGAAATGAGTGAGTTCACAAAGAACAACATTCTTTCTCAAGCATCTCAAGCAATGCTAGCACAAGCAAACCAACAGCCACAAAACGTACTTCAATTATTACGTTAATGAAAAAGCCCCATTAAAGGGGCTTTTTTTATTTCAATCAAATGACAGCAAGTACTCTAGACCAAAGTCAGGAACCGCTTCATGGAAAAAAGCTCGGTTGCCTTCATCGTTCTTTTGATCCCATTGCTTCCACCATTCAGCGATTTCTCCTGAGGTGTCAGCTTGAATCATGTCGTGCAGCTGTTCTAAGTTGATGATGTCTCTCGGTTCTGTTAAGAAAGAATGCATCCGGTGATACACCTCAAGACGTTCAGGCTGTTTTGTGACAATGGCGTATTGTACGTAGCGATTTAAAAATTCTTGTACGAACGTCAAGTGGGGGATGGTTGTTTCTCCTTTTAACTCAACACCGTCCCATGCCATATCAGCAATCGCACAAAGCCACCAGCCAAGTTCACTCGCTTGCTGCATTTGTTGTAATGTGTCCTTTTCAAAAGAGACTCGCTCATTTTTTTGTGCTTGTTTGAGCAAACGGTCAAGTGTTTGTGCCTCAAGAGCGGCCTTTGTCATTCCCTGACCATGTATTGGATCTAATGTGCACAAGGCATCACCCATGACCAATAAGCCGCTTGGCCAATCTTCCATTTGTTCATAGTGGTTTCTGACACAAGCCGGAACTCTAAATCCTTTTGGTTCCGTATAGGGAATTAAATGAGTGATGGCTTCTGCTATCGAGGGATTGGTCAGCCTAGCTGTCTCTACATCAAACTGATCAGCGTCCGTTGTTGGATAATGAGAGCCGCCAGCTGCTGAGAGAAGAACCGCTACTAAATCATGATCTACTCGTTCAAACAGTCCTGTTGGAATTTGCTTATTCGGTTGTCCAACGATGACCATTGGTTCCAGATTCGGTGCCTCAGGTGGTATTTGGTAGTATCTTGTGCTGTAGCCAAGAGACACGATTAGCTCATCTGTCTGCGGCAAGGTTCGTCCTGCGCTTTTCAGCCATTTTGGCAATTTAGACATTCTTCCAGACGTATCAATGACTAAGTCCGCACTCATTTTGTTGATGATTCCAGGCTTTATCCTCCGATCTTTGACCTGTAATCCACTCACTTTAGTCGTTTCTTCTTCAAAAAGAAGAGCGATCGCTTCATGTTTTTCTAAAAATTGAACACGTTCCTCGCGTAACATTCTTTGCATCAGCACCCACTCTAGCATGGCACGTCGTGTGACAGCTGTTTCTTCAGTATCGGTGAGTACTAACTCGCCATCTTTTGTCATAAACCGAGATGTCTGATGCCATGTGTTATACCCGCCCATTGCCAGTAACTCTTTTGTATAACCAGGAAATAGACGTTCCACTATTTGTTTGCCTAGTGGCAGCATTCTATGTGGATGAAAGGCTTGAGGAGTGCCGAGACGATTCTCAGGAGAGTCTGGCAGTTCATCCTTTTCAATAATCAAGACTTGATGATAAAAAGTTGATAAAACTTTTGCAGCGAGCATCCCGGTGATACCTCCGCCAATGACGATCGCCCGCTCATTTTTCATGGGTTGTGTCACAACATGCGCCTCCAATGAATACACAAAATGGTTAAATGACCATTTCATCATATGTTGATTCATTAATTATAGCAAAATTATGTTTGAATATAGAAAGGAAATGTACTACTTTTTACTAGTAAATATGAAGAATCTCTTCAATGATTATGATATTTTTTTAAAAAACAACTACTAATTTAAGTAGAACGACCGATAAACTTAATAAGGGGGTAGAGAAATTGGATATACTACAGAGCATTGTAACAGCAGCACCTTATATCATGCAGATTTTAAAAAATGAAGTGACGCTGGGCGTCACTGATCGAGAGAAATTTTTGCTTTATTTGCCATCGAAAGATCTTGATTTTCAAATTCGGGCTGGCGAACTCATTAAACCAGATGATCTAAATCTGAAAAAGGCGCTGAGAGGTGAGACATCAAATATATCTTTGCCTGAATCGGTGTATGGAACGCCATTAAATTCAATGTGCATGCCTATTATAGATGAAAATCAACAAGTAATTGGTGCATTAGCTTTAGGTTTTCCACTCAAAAATCAGTTAGAGCTTGAAGCGTACATGGAGTCATTAAGTGACATCATTCAAAGTATTCAAGAAAAGGTGCATGTCGTGGCGGCGCATTCAGAAGAGCTTTCTGCAACAAGTGAGGAAATGACCTTACAAACGCAGCAAACACTTGAAAGCTCGAAAAAAACATCTGATATTACAAAAATGATTAAAGGCATTTCGAAACAAACGAGTTTGCTGGGATTGAATGCGTCAATCGAAGCAGCCAGGGCAGGAAAAGAGGGGGCTGGTTTTAGTGTTGTAGCCAGTGAGGTTCAAAAACTTTCAAGTGAAACTTCACGTGCAACAGAAAACATTGAAAGCTCACTGCAAGGGATTTCCTCTAATATACATACATTACTTGAGAGTATGGACCATATGAAAGGTTCATCATCAGAACAGGCTTTACTTGTGACAGAGTTTAGTGAAATTGTAGAGCGATTGACTACGGTTAGTAAAGAGATGAAAGAATTTATGCAGCATGTGATGTCAACGTAAAAAACGAATCCAAGAGGGATTCGTTTTTTTAATACGCTATTTTCTTTTATTCCGATCAAAGCGATAATCGTATGTTTCTCCCTTTACCACATTTAAAAATTCATGCCCAATTTGAACAAGCTGTCCATTTTTCCATTTGATGAGAGGGTCTTTATCAGGGTATTTCCAGTAAATCGTTTTCTTTCGGTGGGTGAGTTTGTTTTCAATTTCTGCTCTAACTGCGTTCTCCTTTAGTTTCCCTCCGCTATGTCGATAGGTGTTGATGATATATGTTCCGTCAGGTGATGTCATCGAGCGGATAAAGGTTCCGTGAGATACGCCTTGAAGAGAAAAGCATTTCCAGTAAATGATGCCAGCGAAGCTAAGGAATAAGATGACAAGGGTGATGGTGGTTTTCTTTTTTAACATGAATTCCTCCAGATGTAGATCACAATATTTCTAATTTATGAGAGAGAATGAAAAAAGATTCATATAGTCCAAAAGTTCTATTCATTTCAATTATCGGTCATTTTTTCTCAAAATTCAACAGATAGCCGTAAAGATAAGGAAATTTTAAGGATGTTTCATCTCGATAGGTCATTCGAAATCCCTTTACAAAAGAATTTAAGATCAGTAGACTTATGCTCATATAGAGAAATGGGGAAGATGGAATGACGCAAATCATTGATACATATCAAAGTTATGAAGAGCTTTCCGCTCATGAAAGAGAAGGAATCGACTATCAAATTCTTCACGAGCGGAAAGGTGACCAGCTTTTGGTTTTGTCCCCTCATGCCGGGGGAATTGAATCTGGCGTAAGTGAGCTCATTCATGAAATCG
Source organism: Bacillus sp. DC4300-2b2 (assembly GCF_049895685.1). Taxonomy (NCBI): domain Bacteria; kingdom Bacillati; phylum Bacillota; class Bacilli; order Caryophanales; family Bacillaceae; genus Bacillus; species Bacillus sp. DC4300-2b2. Next base: position 632,362 of record NZ_JAFCSW010000002.1, on the reverse strand, counting down.
CAAGTGATCATTCTATGTATTTATTTGAAGGCCTTAAAGTGAAAGGCAATCATGTGCTTCACATTACAAGCACACGTTTCGATGAGCCGGTCTGCCTTTCTCTAGTGCATACCCATCATTACACGTTTGCGCTCCATGGCTACGGTGAAACGGAGATGCTTCAAACATTAGTGGGCGGGACAGACAGAGAAAGAGCGGCGGAAACAGTGAAACGTTTAACGCTTAATGGCTTCCAGGCAGTGCTGCTATCTGAATCTGATCGTTATTCTGGAACACATCCTCACAATATTAATAATCAATGTCTGACGGGAAAAAGTGTACAACTTGAAATCAGTCAGGCGCAAAGAAGAGCATTCTTTCAAGATTTCAGACGGCGCTATCGCCGTGAAACGCAAAATGAGCAATTTTATCGGTACACAAATGTACTCAAGCAAGTATTAAACCTGTATGAATAAACGTCTGTTCCCCTATGCAAAGAGGCTTACGTTTGATAAACAGCTTCTTTTTCCGCGACCTTTTCAGCTTTCATTAAATAAGATGTAAACTCTTGTTGAAAGCGAATGCCTGCTTTCCGCTGTTCGAATAAGGCCAGCCGTTTTTCAGCAAAAGCCCAGGTGACGTGAAATGTTTGCGCAATGTGCAAAATGGCTTGATGCCGAAGGTTTGGAAGCTTCATTTGCATCAGCATAAAGGTCGGTACACAAAAGTGATACATGAATTGTTTAGCCTGAAACTCTTGCAGTTCTCGAAAGAGTTTGTGCATCTTGAAATGATTGCCTGCATGCTTCAGCACATGACAAAGCTCGTGGGCAAAATCCTGCCATTGTTCCTCTGACGATAGAGATCTGTTTAATATAATACTGTAAAGACCTTGATGTTTGATCATCATGCTGCCAGTATCCTCATAGTGGACCCATACATGAAATTCAGAAGCGATCCTTTGCATGTCTCTATAAGCAGGACCGCTTATTTGTAATTTGGCATATAACCGCTTAATCTCTTCTTCTAAATGGGTTAAAAAACCAGTCATTTAAAAACCTCCAAGCAAACGTATGTTCTGTTTTTGGTGTAAAAGAAAAGTCCATATAGGACTAAATAGCTAATGAAGCTATTGCTTACTTTTAATATCGGCTTATTTTTAACAATTTTAACATAAAATCAAGGAAAAATGGAATTAATTCCTGTTTTTTTCTTCATTTTTACGTTTTCCACTACTAAAATGAGTGATTGAATTCAAATTTTACCATAGTCTTATCACTAAAACAAACTCATGTTGTCTTACGAACGCCACCAATTGATGAGAAAGATCAATTCAATCTAGCAAAAGGGAGTGCAGAACATGGTAGAAATTTATCAAGATTTTATTCCAGTTGGAAACGGAAACCGCCCAGGATACGCCATGACACCGATGTATGTGACGGTGCATAACACAGCAAACACGTCAAAGGGAGCAGATGCGAAAAGTCATGCGGCATATGTGAAACGCCCAACGACAGCGGAAAGCTGGCACTTTACAGTGGATGATCATGAAATCTTTCAGCATCTGCCGTTAAATGAAAATGGCTGGCATGCAGGGGACGGACATGGAAATGGAAACCGAAAGTCGATCGGTATTGAAATTTGTGAAAATGAAGATGGGAATTTCCAGCAAGCGGTTAAACATGCGCAATGGCTCATCCAAAAGCTGCTGAAAGAACATAACATTCCACTAGCTAATGTGGTCACACATCAGCACTGGTCTGGAAAAACATGTCCGCGTCTGCTTCTCGCTACATGGGATGAATTTAAAAAAGGAATTGAAACGGCAGGAGAGCCTGAGACGGTCATCACGTATGTTGTCAAAAGCGGGGATACGTTAACGAGTATTGCCAAAGCTCATGACGTCACAGTTCAAGATCTTCAGAAGTGGAATAACATTAGCGACCCGAACAAAATTCAAATTGGACAGGTTCTCAAAATTTATCGAAATGATGGAAAAATGATGTATGAGCTGCCCGATGGGATTTTAAAGGTGACTTCGCCTCTAACGAAGGGAGAGCACGTACGCCTCGTCCAAAAAGCGCTTGCTGCTGTTTATTTTTATCCTGATAAAACGGCTGCAGATAAAGGCATCGATGGTGTTTACGGGGAAAAAACGGCGAATGCTGTGGCACGCTTTCAGCTGGTGAACGGGCTGATAAGTGATGGGGTATATGGTCCTAAAACGAAGGAGAAGCTGCTTAAACTTTTAAATCAGTGAGTGTTTCTGTTTGTATGATTGGATGGCTGTTTCACTTTTTTCAATTAATCGCCGAGTATATGGGGAAGGCTGATATTCGGCAAACTGAACATATCTCAGTTGTTTGATTTTCTTTTTCATTTTGGCACCTCAATTGTTGCAGCGTATGGTGTATTGTATGCAAGTCTATGTAAAAATGGAATCAGGACGCGGATTTCATTCCGCGTCCTTTAGTGTTATCAAGCCTTTTTGTTTTTATACTCATCCAGAAGCTGTTCATTCTTTTTAAAAATTCGCTCAGTATGGGGGCTTACCTTATAATCGGCCATACTGATATGGCGTTTTTTCTTTAAAATCTTAAAAGGGTTTTTCTTGCGATTGTTGTTATCCCCTTGAAGTGCGTGGTCCATCTTCATCACCTTCCTCTTCGTCAGGCAAGATTAGGTCATAAATTGTTGTAAGTGATGTCATTAATAAATAGTCGAACTCCGTGACAATCTCATCGGAGGTGAGTTTAATGACAAAATGAGCATCTGCTACAGAAAATGGGATGAGCACCAAATGACCGAAATCATCGTAATATACTTCCTGCCTGTCAAGCTTCGCCTGAATGAGAGCCCGCTGGTCAAGTGCCCGAAGCAGGTCATCTTTTTGTTCCTGCGTATCGTATGGACAAAGCACCGCTTGAATATTCATCTTGTCGGCAAAAGAATAAATGAGCCGCTCAATTCCCTCTATATATGCCTCTACACTTCCATAATATACATGGATCGGTTCATTTTTCAATAGGTATTGGTACGTTTTTAGTTTATTGAGGTAAGAATGAAGCAGATCGTTATTTTGTTCAAGGAGTTGATGGGTGTCGGTTTCCAGCTCATGATTTCCGAGTTTCTTAATATAGGAGCTAAGAAAGATGAAAGCATCGGTTAATGCGAAAAAAACGGCAATGATCAAGTAGTGCATCCAATCCGTGAAGATAGAAGAAGGGTCATTTGTCCAGTACACGACAGCACCCGCTACATAAATCCAATACCACGTTTTACGAATGGCAAACATCTTTTCTTTTACTTTTTGTTCAAAGCGCCATACCGCAAATACATACACAGCAAGAGCACCTAGCAATAACCAAACAGTCAATTGAAAAAATAATAGCATGTTCTTCTCTCCCATAGACAGATGAATACTTGTTTATTTCTATGGATATGATTGGAAACCCTGCTTCATGAAAAAATGTCCTGCGAGGAAAGGATATTTAAGTGTGCAGACAAATAAAAAAAGACCTGTCAGACAGGTCTTTGAAATTAAAGAATCGCATTTAACACAAAGTATATAAGAGCTCCTAGAGTTCCTGAAATCGGTAATGTAATCACCCAAGTGACAAGCATACGTTTTGCCGTACCCCAGTTTACCCCTTTGACTCTGTGTGCAGAACCTACACCTAGAATAGAAGATGAGATCACGTGAGTCGTACTAACAGGTAAGTGAATAAACGTCGCACCGAAGATAATAGCTGCACCCGTTAAGTCGGCAGATACTCCGTTTACTGGGCGAATTTTCATAATTTTACCGCCGACTGTTTTGATAATCTTCCAGCCGCCAATAGAAGTACCGAGTCCCATTGCAAGTGCACAAGAGAATTGTACCCAGAAAGGAATGTCGTCTGTTGTATGCAAATTACCTGCAATTAAAGCCATCGTAATAATTCCCATCGCTTTTTGCGCATCGTTTGTTCCATGGGTATACGATTGCAGTGCAGCCGTTAAAATTTGAACACGTCGGAATTGTTTATTTGTTTTTGCGAGATTGTTGTTTCTAAATATAATTTTGATAATGGTATACACGATATATCCCAATACGAAAGCTAGGATAGGTGAAAGCAAAAGTGCTTGAATGATTTTAATGAATCCCGAATAGTTTAAAGCGCCAAAACCAGCAGAGGCAATAACCGCTCCTGCAATTGATCCGATTAATGCATGTGAAGAACTACTCGGAATCCCGTAATACCAAGTAAGCAAGTTCCATGTGATGGCCGCAATTAAAGCAGCTAAGATCACAACAGAGCCGTTTTGAAGTGTAAATGGATCTGCGATATCTTTTGTAATGGATTTTGCCACACCTGTAAATGTCATTGCTCCTAAGAAGTTCATGAACGCTGCCATGATAATCGCATGTCTTGGCTTTAATGCCTTCGTTGAAACTGAAGTCGCAATGGCATTTGCTGTATCGTGGAACCCGTTAATGAAATCAAAAGCAAGTGCACAAATGACAATAAGTATGGTAAGGATGAGTAATGTGTCCATGTTTAACTAACCCCGTTACGCATTCTTCATAATGATTGTTTCTAGATTGTTGGCAACACTTTGACAGGAATCAGCGATTTCTTCAAGTGTTTCGTAAATTTCTTTGTATTGAATCACCTTAATTGGATCTGTTTCTTTTCCAAACAAGTTCTTTAATGATTTACGATGAAGATTGTCACAATTATGTTCAATCTCTTTAATCTTGATTGCGTGCGGATGAATATCTTTCAAGCGATTTTCAGCTAGTAAATCAATTGTGATTAAAATTTCTTTCGCACACTCTCTGATGTAGTGGCTGAATTTGTCGATATGTTCGTCAGAGCTTGTAATTGAGTAAATTTCTAATGTTGCGGAAAAATGCTCAATTCCATCTAAAACATCATCGAGGCTATTCGTCAATTGAAGAATGTCTTCACGTTCAATCGGTGTAATAAAGGCTTTGTTCAGCTCTTTAATCATGGTATGAACATGATTATCACCTTTTGTCTCATATTCCTTCAATGTGTCAGAAAATTCTTTCAGAGTGGTTTGATTTGTTACTTTATAGCTAACAAAATACTCAGCAGTTTCATCTAAATTTTTAGCAATTTCCGTTAACAAGACGGAAAACTTGTCTTTTTTCCTTTTTAACATGTAAAAACCCTCCATTGTATAAATGAGACAATGCACACATCAAATAATTATATATTCTTTTGTCGAAAAAAAACAGGTGTAGTCGAAAATTTCTTCACTTTTTCTATTTGATCTTATTCTGACCTAAAGATGTGATCTCAACACACCTTTTTCTAAAAGGGGAAAAGCAACGAAAAAAGCGGGCCATTTTTGGCACCGCTTATAGCCTAAGAAGCCGAATGAATCAGCTTAAACCGTTCACAAACAAGAAGCATATCCTCTTTAAAATCTAAACCGTATGATTGGAGTGCTTCTGTGAAAAATTCTTTATGTTCTCTGTACCAATAGTCATAAGATAAATCGCCCTCACCTTCTGCTTGTGCAAATGATACGGGGACTTCATTCATTGGCATGACATCTACATGTGTAATTTCAATGATGGCTTTTGGCTCTTCCTGGCTGTCTAAAATGACTGCATATTGTCCGGCTTTTGGAAGCGGCTCCTGTTCCTTTTCATAAAACAGGTGTCCAGAACAAGTGGCTGTTTTTTTTCCTTGCTTGACAAGATCAAGCAAATGATCAGGATCTGATCCGAATGCCCACGCCGAAACAAACGCGTCAGCAGGTGCTTTTTCTGATTTCTCTTTCCAATAGTTTTCCCAAAATAATCTGCTTTTGTTGTTCAATGTTTTTCCCCCTCTTTGATGTGTTTATTATACCTTGAAGCTGAGTCGTTGGAAATTCTGTGTCTTTATTCCTAATTATTGAGTGCGTCATATGTTTTGAAAAACAATGTTTGATTTGGGAAATGTAGGATGATAGGATGAAAATTTTTGAAATTTTAGAATAATCTATTGTATTCTGGTCAAGAAGTCGGTAAGGTCAAAGTAAGAATATGGAAGGGGTGTTGTTCATGAAACGCATTTCTCTAACTGTTTTGTCCATATGTCTGTTTGTTTTCTCGTTTTTTCTGCCTGTCAGCCAAGTCAATGCGAACGAATCTCATGGGAGTAAAGTAGCTGTTGGTAAAGATGGCATGGTGGCTACTGCTCACCCGCTGGCATCAGAAGTAGGTGCTGATGTATTGAAGAAAGGTGGAAACGCAGTGGATGCTGCTGTTGCCATCCAGTACGCACTGAATGTGACAGAGCCAATGATGTCTGGAATTGGCGGCGGTGGTTTTATGATGGTTTATGATGGAAAGACAAAAGAAACCTCCATCATCAATAGTAGAGAACGAGCACCACAGGGCGCAACACCTGACATGTTTTTAACGGACGAGGGAAAAGTCATCCCATTTGCTGAGCGGTCTACACACGGTAATGCGGTTGGTGTTCCAGGGACAGTAAAAGGTCTCGAGGCAGCATTGGATAAGTGGGGGACCCGTTCGATGAAGGAATTGATTGAGCCTTCCATTCAGCTTGCAGAGGATGGATTTGAAATCGATTCTGTCCTGGCACAAGCCATTGAAGATCATCAAGGAAAGCTGAAAAAAACGGCTGCAGCTCCAATCTTTCTTCCAGATGATCAGCCGCTTAAAGAAGGCGATCTGCTTGTACAGCCAGGTCTTGCCAAAACATTTAAGCTCATTGCGAAAAAAGGAAGCAAAGCATTTTATGAAGGAAAAGTAGCAAAGGCACTTGCAAATACAGTCCAAGATTTTGGCGGAACGATGACAACTGATGACATTGGTCGTTATGAGGTCAAGACTGACAAGCCTATCTGGGGGGACTATAAAGGATACCAGCTTGCAAGTATGCCTCCACCAAGCTCAGGCGGTGTGTTTATGCTGCAAATACTCAAAATACTAGATCACTTCAATCTATCACAATATGACCCCAAATCATTCGAAAAATATCAGCTGCTTGCTGAAACAATGCATCTCTCCTATGCTGACCGTGCTGCATATGCAGGCGACCCCGAATTCGTAGATGTTCCACTAAAAGGACTACTAGACGATGATTACATTTCAAAAAGAGCTTCTCTCATTCAATTAGATCAAATGAACAAAAACCCGAAAGAAGGAGATCCATGGGCTTATGAGGATGAAAAAAATCCATCCCCGATTGTCCCGCAGCCAGAAGATAAAACCATTGGGGAGACCACTCATTTTACTGTTGCCGATCAGTGGGGAAATGTCGTGTCATTCACAACAACCATTGAACAGTTATTTGGTACAGGGATTCTTGTTCCGGAATATGGCTTTTTCTTAAACAATGAACTAACAGATTTTGACGCAAGACCAGGCGGAGCAAATGAAGTCCAGCCGAATAAACGTCCATTATCCAGTATGACCCCGACGATCATATTCAAAGATAACGAGCCGGTCATGACTGTTGGCTCACCTGGAGGAACGACTATTATTGCTTCTGTTTCACAAACGATCCTGAACTTGCTTGAATATGAAATGGAGCTTCAGGATGCGGTGGAAGAGCCGCGGATTTATACAAACAGTACAACTTCTTATCGTTACGAAGTAGGAGTTCCCCTTGATGTGAGAACGAAGCTAAATGACATGGGTCACCGTTTTGGCAGTTCGCCTATTGATATAGGAAATGTGCAAGCCTTACTCATTGATCGAAAAGCAGGGACATTTACTGGAGTAGCTGACTCCTCGAGAAATGGAACCGCTGTTGGTGTCAATTTAAAGCTATCTGCCGATTAAAACCATTTCCCGGGAAAAGAAGCGCCTCTGCAAGATGGCGTTTCTTTTTTTGTTTAAATAAAAAACAGAGTTGACACCTGTGAATAGTTTGAATAATATATAGACTAACATCAATCATACATAGCTGATCGGACAACCGAAGGCTCTTGGCAATTTGAAGTACAGGACTGTAATGTATTTCAGGTGGCTAAGGGTCTTTTTTGCGCATGAAACGGCAAGGTTGGTGTCACTATTATTTGATAACAGGGGAGCGGGATAACGTGAAAAAGTGGAAATGGATCTCGGTTATAACCATCGTAGTGGTCTTGGCAGTGACGAGTGCATGCTCAAACGCAAACGAAGCCTCAAAGCAAAAGGGGAAGGTTGAGCTGTTAAATGTTTCGTATGATCCTACACGTGAATTGTATCAGGAATACAATCAAGCCTTTCAGACGTATTGGAAAGACAAAACAGGGGAGGATGTCACGATCAAGCAGTCTCACGGTGGATCAGGAAAGCAGGGAAGATCGGTTATTGATGGACTCGAGGCAGATGTGGCAACGCTGGCTTTAGGGTATGACATTGATGCGATTGCAGATCGCGGACTGCTTTCGAAAGATTGGCAAAAAGAATTTCCAAATCAGTCAACTCCGTATACATCCACCATTGTGTTTCTTGTGAAGAAAGGGAACCCCAAAAATATTAAAGACTGGGACGACTTGATTAAACCAGGTGTGTCCATCATTACACCAAATCCGAAAACGTCCGGCGGTGCGAGATGGAATTACTTAGCTGCATGGGCCTATGCCGATAAAACATTTCATGGGAATGAAGACAAAACAAAGGATTTTGTCAAAAAGCTATATGAACATGTCGAAGTCCTTGATTCAGGTGCACGCGGGGCCACAACGACCTTTGTTGAACGCGGTCTTGGGGATGTGTTAATTGCATGGGAAAATGAAGCCTATTTAACGCAGCACGAACTAGGCAAAGACAAATTTGAGATTGTCACCCCATCGATTAGTATTCTAGCAGAGCCGTCTGTTGCGGTCGTCGATCAAAATGTGAAACGTAAAGGAACAGAGAAAGTGGCAAAGGCTTATTTAGATTATTTATATTCTAAAAAAGGGCAGGAAATTGCGGCGAAAAACTATTATCGTCCTAGAAATCAAGAAGTCTTAAACAAATATAAAGACCAGTTTAAAAAGATTGATATGGTGACGATTGATCAAGCATTTGGCGGGTGGAGAAAGGCGCAGAAAAGATTTTTTGATGATGGCGGCTTATTTGATCAAATATACAGCGGACAAAAATAGGGGGCGATGTGATGAAGAAAACACATGCAGCCGCCAATAAAAGAAAACGTATATTGCCTGGATTTGGGCTAAGCCTTGGGGTGACGCTCGTTTATGTGAGTGCGATTGTCGTCATTCCTTTATCCATGGTATTTATTTGGACGGCTTCATTAGGAGCAGAGGGGATTTGGAAGGTGTTTACCGATGCACGAGTATTGAAGTCGCTCCAGCTGACCGTGACGACTTCCTTTGCAGCTGCTCTCATCAATGCAGGGTTTGGTGTACTGATTGCCTGGGTTCTCGCCAGGTACACATTTCCCGGAAAGAAAATTTTAGATGCTCTCATTGATTTGCCTTTTGCGCTCCCAACGGCTGTTGCGGGTATCGCCCTCACCACCCTTTATTCTCCAAATGGGTGGATTGGTCAATTTCTGCATTTAAAGGTGGCATACACACCGATTGGGATTATTTTGGCACTTATTTTTATCGGCATTCCATTCGTTATCCGAACCGTTCAGCCAGTGATAGAAGGGCTGCAGCAGGAAGTGGAAGAGGCTGCGGCGATTCTTGGTGCGACAAGGAGACAGACCTTTTTTCACGTGCTGCTGCCAGCCTTGTTTCCTGCGCTGATGACTGGATTTTCACTTGCGTTTGCAAGAGCGCTAGGTGAATATGGCTCTGTTGTGTTTATTGCTGGAAATATTCCGTTTAAAACAGAAATTACACCGCTGATGATCATGTCCAAGCTTGAACAGTATGATTATCATGGAGCAGCAGCGATTGCGTGCTTGATGCTGCTTCTTTCGTTTTTCATCCTGTTATTGATTCACGGCATTCAGTGGTATGTTGAGCGGAAAAAACAAGTATACGTGAGGTGAAACCATTGGAGAGAGAGCTTAGTCATCGGCATCATGTTCAGTATAAAAGTCCTGTAACCGAATCTAAAACGGTAAAAATCCTATTAATTACGGTGGTGTACGCTTTTTTGATTTTATTTTTACTCATACCGCTGATCGCCGTGTTTTCAAAGGCATTTGAGAAAGGGTGGAGTTCATACCTTCAGGCCATCTCACATCCAGATACACTAGCGGCGATCAAATTGACCGTTTTCATTGTCGTCGTTACCTTGCCGCTTCAAATGATCTTCGGAGTGAGTGCTGCATGGCTTATCACAAAATTTAACTTCCGCGGCAAACGTTTGTTGACGACTGTAATTGACCTCCCGTTTGCCGTTTCGCCTGTGATTGCTGGGCTTGTATTTGTGCTTTTATTTGGTTCAAACGGGCTTTTAGGACCTTGGCTTATGGAGAATGGATGGAAAGTCATTTATTCTGTACCAGGCATGATTCTAGCAACCATATTCGTTACATTTCCATTTATTGCTAGAGAATTAATCCCGTTTATGCAGCATGAAGGCATTCATGAGGAGGAAGCATCACTCACACTTGGTGCAAACGGATGGAAGACTTTTTTCCTTGTGACACTCCCAAATATCAAATGGGCTCTTTTTTACGGCGTTATTTTAGCCGGGGCAAGAGCGATTGGTGAATTTGGTGCTGTGTCGGTTGTATCAGGTCATATTCGAGGGATGACCAATACGATGCCGCTTCATATCGAAATTTTATACAATGAGTACCAATTTCAAGCCGCTTTTGCTGTGGCGTCTCTTATGGCATTTGTGGCAGTCATTACTTTAATCATTAAACAAATCATTCAGCAGAGGGATCACCGGCTTGGCAAGCGGTCAACATAAATGGAGGGATCGGCCTTGGGGATTACAGCAAAACAAATATCAAAACAATTTGGTCAGACAAAGGTTTTGCAAAACGTGGATTTATCGATAAGAAATGGTGAATTGATTTCTTTATTAGGACCATCTGGCTCTGGAAAGACGACGTTATTAAGAATCATTGCAGGTCTTGATTACGCCAATAACGGGCAAGTTTTATTCGGAGATCAGGATTACACACACATTCCAGTACGAAAACGGCAAATCGGTTTTGTGTTTCAGCAATATGCACTTTTTCGAAATATGACGGTTTTTGATAATGTGGCATATGGGCTGAAAATTAAACCTAGAGGAGAAAGACTGCCTAAAAAAGACATCAAAGAGCGGGTACATGAGCTTTTAGAGGTTGTTCAGCTTACGCAGTATGAGCAGCGGTATCCAGATCAGCTGTCAGGCGGGCAAAAGCAGCGTGTAGCACTGGCGCGCGCACTTGCCGTTCAGCCGAAGGCACTCCTCTTAGATGAACCCTTTGGTGCTCTTGATACAAAGGTAAGGAAAGAATTAAGGCATTGGCTGAAAAAAGTTCATCGTGACTTTCAAATGACCACCATTTTTGTGACACATGATCAAGAAGAAGCATTCGATATTGCTGATCGTGTCGTAGTGATGAATGAAGGAAGAATCGAAAAAATTGGTACAAAGGAAGAAATGGCAGTACAGACAGACAATCTATTTGTGTCTGAATTTTTAGATATAGGAAGCCACATTTAACAAGAAGTATAGAAGGCGAGTAGAGAAAGACGCAGCGATCACTGCGTCTTTTTTTATAAAAATTTCCCTAGGAACATTGACTTATAATTTAGAATATTATAATATCTTTACAAAGGTAACAACATTGAACATTTTTTAGAATGTATAATTGTAAGCGCTTTATAAAAGGTTCTATTCTAAAATGTTCATTCTTTTTGTTACATGTGTTCATATTTGTACCAAATGAAAGGGGTGGTTGTTTGAACAGCTTGTTTGAGTTAGATGAACAACTGATTAAGCTGCAGTTCGAAGCTTCTTCGAAAGAGGAGGTGACCACATATTTAGCAGAGCAGCTAGAAGCTGGAGGGTACATTAAATCGAGCTTTTTACCTGCAGTGCTTGAAAGAGAAAAAACATATCCTACAGGTCTCCCGCTTGCAGCCTTTGGGGTAGCGATTCCGCATACAGATCCTGAGCATGTGAACAAACCGGCGATTAGTGTTGCTACATTAAAGGAACCTGTCGTGTTTCATAAGATGGGGAGCCCCGATGAAACAGTGCAAGCCAAAATTGTGTTTGTCCTAGCAATCTCTGAGCCTAGCAAACAGCTTGTGATGCTCGAGAAGCTGATGACACTTTTTAGAAAAGAAGAAGTGATGACAAAGCTGTCTCACATGACCTCTTATGAAGAAGCGGCTCACTTGCTTCAACAAGAGCTAAACCAATAATCATTCATGAAATAATGTAAGCGCTTTATCTGAAAAATTCAGGAGGTGGATGTATGATCAAGCAAGCCGTCGATTTTATATTAGACCTTGGACCAACTATTATGCTCCCGATTATTATGACGCTTTTCGGTATGATTTTAAGACAGGGCTTTAAGAAATCCTTCAGGGCCGGTATTACGATCGGAATTGGATTTGTCGGTGTCAATCTTGTCATTAATTTGCTCGTGAGCGGTCTTGGGCCAGCAGCGAAAGCTATGGTTAATTCCCTTGGACTAAAGCTCGACATTTTGGATGTTGGATGGCCGATTGGCGCTGCCATATCCTTTGGTACACCTGTTGCCCCGCTCATGATTCCTCTTGTGCTTTTGTTAAATGTGATTTTATTGTCCGTAAACTTCACGAAAACACTGAATGTGGATATTTGGAACTTCTGGCATTTAATTTTCGCAGCCTCTGTTACTTACTACGCTTATCATAATATGTTCTTGGCTCTTGCTGTTGGCTTGATTGTTTCTGCGATCACGCTTAAATTAGCCGATTGGACAGCGCCGACAATCGAACACCATTTTGGATTAAAAGGCGTATCGATGGCTCATGCTGAAACGGTCAACTTCGCACCGCTGATGTATGCGTCCAACCGCGTCATTGATAAAATTCCTGGTTTAAACAAAATTCATGCTGATCCAGAAACATTAAAGAAACGCTTTGGTATCTTTGGTGAACCGCTTGTGATGGGTCTCATACTTGGTATCATTATTGGTCTTCTCGGCGGCTATGATGCAAAAGGCGTGATGACACTCGGGATTCAAATGGCAGCAGTTCTTGTCTTAATGCCAAGAATGGTTGCGTTATTAATGGAAGGACTCATTCCAATCTCTGAGGGCGCTCGTTCTTATATTCAAAAGCGTTTCCCAGGGAAAAATGTCTATATTGGTTTAGATACAGCGATTGTTATTGGTCATCCAGCGAATATGGCGGTAGCCCTTTTAATGGTGCCGATTACGATTTTGCTCGCTGTTGTTCTGCCTTACAATGGCATGCTTCCGTTTGCTGACTTATCGGTTCTGCCATTTACAGTTGTCTGGGCAGTAGCAGCCGCTCGTGGAAATATTATTCGCGGCCTTATTAACAGTATTTTTACATTAATGATTGTCTTCTTTATCGCAACGAACCTTGCACCACTTGCAACAACCATGGGGAAAGCCGTCGGCTTTGATTTCCCAGAAGGGGCAAACATGATTTCAGGTATTGACCTTGGTTCTCACGTCATTCCTTGGATCATGGTGAGACTTCTTGATCCGAGCAACCCTTACTTTATTGCAGCGATTATCTGTGCTCTGGCTTATGCGCTTCTATGGTACTGGGTGCGAAATGATATTAAAAAGCAGTATGCAAAAGAAATGGGCTTAGATCAGAAAGAACAATAAATGAGCTGGAGGGATTCTAATGGCGAAGAAAATATTAGTATCATGCGGAACGGCAGTTGCAACATCAACGGTTGTGGCTAAAAAGGTAGAAGAGACGTTAAAGGAAAAAGGATATGATGTCGTGGTGGAACAGTGTAAGGCATCTGAAGTCCCGCAAAAAGCAGAGGGCGCTGATTTAATTGTGACAACAACGCCTGTGAGTGATACAAAAGGGACACCTGTGATTCAAACATTATCCTTTTTAACTGGATTTGGCATTGAAGATGATATCGAGAAAATCATCGATCATATCAAGTAGAGGGCTATTTTCTGGAGGAGCTTTCGCGGCTCCTTCTAGTGATTTGAAAGGAGGAAGTCTCATGCAGCATCATGCTTATAGCCGAACATCTGCAGTGTTGTCTATTTTTCTTCCGGCGGTGCTCATCTGTCTGTTTTTTCTCTGGTCTCTTTATACGTTATGGTCAGCAGGACCTGAGCCGTTAGCTGTGCTGGGCGTTTATACACTGCCGATTCTCATGCTGTCTAGTATCACAGGACTGAACCAGCCGACAAATGTCGTCATTAGTGAAGATCAACTGAAGATAGGGGCTTTTGGCAGATGGCACACATATGCTGTTTCTGATATTAAAGGAAAGCTTTTTTTAAAGCCATATCCTCATATTGGAAAAGTCTATGTCAGGGTGGGACCAGCCCGGATATTCGGAGGGCGTTACTGGATATCAAGTGAGATGAGTGAGTACAAGCAGCTTGTGCAAACGTTACAGGATTTTGCGAAGGGTGATGAAAAGGAGGATGCCGCTACATGAAATCAGCTGTCTTTTATTCTTCAGAGGACATTCGGTATGAGGAGCGGGACCGGCCAGCCATCGGTGATGATGAAGTTCTGTTAAAGCTCCGAGCCTGCGGCTTATGCGGAACAGATATTTATAAAGCAACGCATGAGACAGTCCCTCCTGGAACGGTGCTGGGACATGAAATCGCTGGTGATATTGTCGAGACCGGCACACGCGTGACACATGTCCAGACGGGGGACAGGGTATATGTGGCGCATCATGTGCCTTGTTTCACCTGTGACTTTTGTCAAAAGGGGTTTTATACGATGTGTCCGCAGTTTACAGCCACAAATGTAGAGCCAGGTGGGTTTTCAGAATATATCCGTATACCTGCTTTGCATGTCAAGCACACGATGGGCAAGCTTCCAAAAGACGTATCGTATGAGCAAGGGGCGATGGTAGAACCGGTTGCCTGCTGCCTGCACGGGTTTGAACGAGCACCTGTTCATCCAGGAGATTCCGTCTTGATCCTTGGAGCGGGGCAAATTGGCTGTATTCAATTGCAGCTTGCCAAATATTATTTAGCTGGAAAAGTGATGATAACAGATGTGAATGAGAACAGGCTGCTGCAAGCGAGAAGTTTAGGTGCAGATGCCGCTTTTCATCCAGCCGCTGAGCCAGTGGAAAACCGGGTGATGAAAGAAACAGATGGTAAGGGAGCAGACCTCGTTATTATTTCTGTTGGGAGCAGTGCGCTTTTAAAAGAGGCGTTTCAGGCTGTAGCGCGAGGCGGGACAATTTTGGTATTTGCTCATTTTCCAAAGGGAGATGTGGCCATTCCTGCTGAACGATTTTTCAATGATGAAGTGAAGGTAGTAGGTGCCTATTCATCGCATCCATATCATTATCGTGAAGCTCTTGAGCTTCTGAAAGCAAAAGTGGTCAACACTGAAAAGATGGTGACGCACCGTTATCCGTTAAGCCAGCTGCTTCAGGCGATAGAATGCGCAAGGCATCCTGAGGGTGAGAGTGTCAAAATCATGATGTATCCAGATGAATGAGTGTATGAGATTAAAAGAGAAAGAGAAGTTCTTTGGAAAAGGGCTTTGCCTTTCTCTTTTTTTCTGATAAAAGATGAAACCGCTTAAAAATGAGAGAGAAATGCTTGACTTCGCTGACACTTAAACGTATGATAATTACAAATGTAACACATAAGAACAAATGTAAAGGGGAGAGAAGAAATGCAAAAACAAATCACTTTGCCTGAACAGATTAGTCATGAGAAATTAGCAGATTTATATAAACAAATGTGGTTAGTGAGATATTTTGATGAAAAGGTCGATCAATTCTTTGCAAAAGGACTTATCCATGGCACCACTCATTTATGTGTTGGACAGGAAGCGTCAGCTGTTGGATCGATTGCCGTGTTAAAGGATAAAGATAAGATCGTCAGCACACACCGAGGACATGGTCACTGTATTGCAAAAGGGGCCGAGGTCAATAAAATGATGGCTGAATTGTTTGGACGTGAAACCGGCTATTGTAAAGGAAAAGGCGGCTCCATGCATATCGCGGACTTAGAAAAAGGAAATCTTGGGGCAAATGGAATTGTTGGCGGCGGTATCCCGCTGGCAACAGGTGCAGCGCTCACATCTAAAATGAAGCAGGAAGGCTTTGTTGTTCTTTGTTTCTTCGGAGATGGTGCCACAAATGAAGGCAGCTTCCATGAAGCTTTAAACCTC
Organism: Bacillus sp. DC4300-2b2; assembly: GCF_049895685.1. Classification (NCBI taxonomy): domain Bacteria; kingdom Bacillati; phylum Bacillota; class Bacilli; order Caryophanales; family Bacillaceae; genus Bacillus; species Bacillus sp. DC4300-2b2. The sequence goes on along the minus strand of NZ_JAFCSW010000002.1, from coordinate 616,144 downwards.
GCATCCATTTGGGATTTACCGGTTGTGTTTATTTGTGAAAACAACCAGTACGGTATGTCTGGTCCTGTGAAAGAAATGATCAACATTGAAGATATTTCAACAAGAGCAGAAAGCTACGGAATGCCAGGGAAAACAGTTGATGGAAATGACATGGTTGAAATTATGAACACAGTTGATGAAGCAGTCAGCCGTGCGAGAGCGGGAGAAGGCCCATCACTTATTGAAATGAAAACGTACCGCTGGAAGGGTCACTCTAAGAGTGATGCGAAAAAATACCGTACACGTGAAGAAGAGACAGAGTGGAGACAAAAAGACGGCATCAAACGCTTTAAGTCTCTCTTGATTGAACTGAATGTTTTGACAGAAGAGCAGGCAGCAAGCTTACAGGAAGAAGCGAAGCAGGAAATTGAAGCGTCTGTAGAATTCGCCAAAAACAGTAAAGAACCGTCAATCGACACACTATTAGAGGATGTATACGCCTAATTAGGAGGGGAATCACGTGACAAAAACAACAGTGAGAGAGATTTCATATTTAGAAGCCGTTCGAGAGGCTATGAGTCAGGAAATGAGAGAAAACCAAGATGTCTTCATTTTAGGTGAAGATATTGGCGTATATGGAGGTGCTTTTGGGGTCACGCGCGGCATGATTGAAGAATTTGGGCCAGAGCGCGTTCGCAATACACCTATCTCAGAGGCTGCCATCGCAGGTGGGGCAGTCGGAGCGGCTTTAACCGGTATGCGTCCGATTTTAGAACTTCAATTCTCTGACTTTATTACAATCGCAATGGATCAGCTTGTGAACCAAGCAGCCAAAACGCGATACATGTTTGGAGGAAAAGGGAAGGTGCCGCTCGTTGTAAGAACGCCAGCAGGATCGGGAACGGGTGCAGCGGCGCAGCACTCACAAAGCTTAGAAGCGTGGATGGCCCATATTCCAGGACTCAAAGTGGTTCAGCCTTCAACAGCCTATGATGCAAAAGGTCTTTTAAAAGCAGCGATGGATGATGACAACCCTGTCATTTTCTACGAGCACAAGCTTTTATATAAAACAATCGGTGAAGTGCCTGAAGAGCAATATTCAATTCCTCTAGGAAAAGCAGATGTGAAAAGAAGCGGGAAGGACGTCACGATTGTAGCAACAGCGATTATGGTACACAAAGCGTTAGAAGCGGCGAAGGAACTAGAAGCAGAGGGAATCGATGTTGAAATCATTGACCCAAGAACACTTGTCCCATTAGATGAAGAAACGATTATCGAATCTGTGAAGAAAACAGGTAAATGTATCGTGGTTCATGAAGCGGTAAAACGAGGCGGCTATGGCGGAGAGATTGCAAGCATGATAGCGGAAAGTGAAGCCTTTGACTACTTAGATGCTCCAATTAAACGACTTGGCGGTCTTGCGGTTCCAATACCATACAACCCGACGCTGGAAAAAGCGGTCATTCCACAAGTGCCAGATATTATTGAAGCAGCAAAAGAGCTTGTGCGCTCTTAAGTAAAGGGGAGAAGATCATGCCAAAAGAGATATTTATGCCGAAGCTAAGCAGTACGATGGAAGTCGGCACCTTGCTTCAATGGTTTAAAGAAGAAGGAGATTCGGTTGAAATCGGTGAGCCTCTTTTTGAAATTATGACAGACAAGATCAATATCGAGGTGGAAGCCTATGATGATGGTATATTTCTAAAAAAATATTATGAAGCCGATGATCAAATTCCAGTCAATGCTGTCATTGGATACATCGGAGAGGCAAATGAACAGGTGCCAAGCGAACCGCCAGCACAATCAGATGAAGATTCATCCGGCAGCAGCGAATCGGCTTCATCTAGTTCTACTGAAGCCCCAAAAACACCTAATGAAAAAGTGCGTGCCACACCTGCGGCGAGAAAAACGGCAAAGGATCATCATGTAGCGATTCATGAGGTATCTGGCACAGGACCTAAAGGCAGAGTTCAAAAGCGGGACGTCGAGGCGGCTGTCCACTCTAATGAGAAAGATCAGCGCGTGTCACCTCTAGCAGAGAAAGTGGCTGCTCGTGAAGGAATCGATTTAGCGAATGTTGCTGGATCTGGTGCGCACGGAAAAATTATGAAGAGTGATGTAACGGCAGCAGCTGTAAAAACAGCTGAGTCTTCTCCAGTGAAAACACAAAAACTAGCTGGCATGAGAAAAGTGATCGCTGATCGCATGTCACAAAGTGCCTTTACAGCACCTCACGTGACAGTAACAAGTGAAATCGATATGACAAAAGCAAAAGAAGTACGCAAACAGCTATTGCCAGCGATTGAAAAAGAGACAGGCTACAGACTGTCGTTCACAGAAATTATCATTCATGCGGTCAGCAATGTACTCACGCGCCACCCGCATATCAATATGACGTTTGAACAAAATGAGCTCCATTTCCATGATGATGTGCACATTGGTCTCGCTGTCGCTGTAAAAGATGGCTTAATGGTTCCAGTCATTTCTCATGCGAACCAAAAAGGATTAAAACAGCTGACAAAAGAGGCGAAAGAAATCGGCCGAAACGCACGTGACCAAAAACTGCTGCCAGACCAGCTGAAAGGGTCCACTTTTACCATTAGTAACTTAGGTATGTATGCCATTGATACCTTTACCCCGATTATTAATCAGCCAGAAGTGGCGATCTTAGGCGTTGGGCGCATTCAAGAAAAACCTGTTGTGGTAGATGGAGAAATTCAGGTGCGGCCGATGATGGGCGTTAGTTTATCGTTTGATCACCGAGTGGTAGATGGCGCACCAGCTGCTGCCTTTTTAACAGACCTTAAAAAAGTGCTTGAACAACCATTTGAATTGCTAATGTAGGAGATGAATCGGATGACGAAAACGTATGATCTGACAGTCATTGGCGGAGGGCCTGGCGGGTATACTGCCGCCCTTCAAGCAGCTGAGCGTGGACGGAAGGTCGCATTGATTGAAGAGGATTTTCTTGGCGGTACTTGTTTAAATCGGGGCTGCATTCCTTCAAAGACACTGCTTAAACATGCAGAAGTCATTGAATCAATTGAGAAGGCGAAAAGCTGGGGAATTGAAACAGGTAATTTGGTCCTTTCCTTCGATAAAATGAGAAAGCGCAAAGACGACGTCATTGAAAAGCTCAGAGGCGGAATTGCCTTTTTATTAAAGCAAGGAAAGATTGATGTATATAACGGCAGAGGTACAGCTGTGACAAGACACCAGATTGAGATTGAAAAACAAGACGGTTCAGAATCGATTGAAACGAAAGAGCTCATGATTGCCACTGGATCTTCACCTGCCATTCCGCCAATACCCGGCCTTAAAGACATTCAATTTGACACAAGTGATACGATCTTTGACATCCCAGATATTCCTGCTTCTGTCGTCATCATTGGCGGCGGTGTCATTGGACTTGAGCTGGCTTGTATCTTCCAGAGCCTTCAATCAAAAGTCACGATTATTGAAGCAGCTCCGTCCATTATTCCGCAAGAGGATGAGGAAGCATCTAAGCTGCTAGAAAGAGAATTAAAGAAAAAAGGCATCCATATCGCGAAGAAAACCACTGTGACAGAGGTAACGGAAAGTGAAGGAGTCAAAGCGGTTCATGCATCAGACGATAAAGGGGAGACGCATATCTTTACGGCTGAAAGATTGCTTGTTTGTGTAGGAAGAAGACCTACTGTTTCTGCTGTCAGCCAGCTTGACCTGCAGCTGGATGGTCCTTTTATCAAGGTGAACGACAAGATGCAGACAAGCGTTGAAGGTGTCTATGCAGTTGGAGATGTTGCTGGCGGCTATCAACTGGCTCATGCAGCGATGGCAGAGGCAGCTGTTGCGGTCAGTAATATTTGCGGTGTGTCTGAAAAAATGAATGCTGATATCATGCCTAGATGTATTTATACATTACCAGAGGTAGCAAGTGTCGGTCTGACTGAGAAAGAGGCAAAAGCCAAAGGACTTAACGTGCGGGCAGAACGATTTGATTTAGCGGCAAGCGGTAAAGCACTAGCGGCAGGTGAGCAAACAGGCTTTATTAAATTGGTATACGATACAGCCTATGGTGAAGTGATTGGCGCGACGATGGTTGGCCCGCACGTCACAGAGATGATTTCAGAAGCTTCCTCCTTTATGTATTTAGAAGGAACAGCAGAAGAGATGGCGAAAATGATTCATCCGCATCCGACCATCTCAGAAGGTTTTTATGAAGCAGCACTTGATATCGTGAGTAAGCTGAGAAAATAATGGCCAAACAAGGGATAGGGAGGAGATACGTGTGCACGTCCAGCTTCATCAGAAAGCGGCACTTGTGACAGGTAGCACAGATGGATTTGGAGAAGCCATCTGCCTGGCTTTAGCCCGGGCAGGTGCACATGTTTTTTTACACACGTTTCATGATGAATCAAAGGCTAAAACCATTCGTGAAGACATTCAAAAAATGGGCGGTCAAGCGAGTATTATTCAGAACCCGCTGGAAACGCCGCGTGATGCGACACGGATGCTGAGGCAAGTGATTGATACATGCGGTAAACTGGATATTTTGGTCAATCAAGCAGAGCAAGGAGCAGGCGCAGAGCTTGATGACGTCAGCCCTGATGGGTGGGTAGATGAAGTGGAATCGGCTGTGAATACCGTCTTTCTTTCCAGTCAGGCTGCCGTATGGCATATGGTTGATCAGAAGCAAGGCTGCATCATTAATATATCGTCATCAGGCAGTATCACAGGAGATGGCGGGATCTCGCATGCTACTTCGAATTCTATGCTGAATGCCATGACAAAAGGGTTAGCGAGAGAATTTAAAGACAAAGGCATCCGGGTGCTTGCGCTGCTGCCGCCTCCTCTCCATTTGGTTCCTGATACAGAGCAAATCAAGGAGACTGTGGCCCATATGACGGTGTTTCTCAGTACATCCTATGGTGCATTTACAGATGGCGTGGCGATTATGCTTGATGGGGGTGAGAGCGCTGGCTAATGATCAAAAACCAGTTCTCATCGTTGGCGGAGCACAAGGGATCGGAAAAGAAATAGCTGAGCGTTTTTTAAAAGAAGGACAGCTAGTTGCTGTGTCAGATATAGATGAAAAGGGGCTTTCGCTCTTAAAGACACAGTATCCTCAGCTGCTGATATTTCAAGCTGACGTTTCATCGTGGGAAAGTGTTCAGCAAATGATATCAGCAGCTGAAAGGGAGCTGGGCGGTATTGCTCATCTTGTGTATTCAGCAGGAATGACAAAATCTCTGCCTTTTTTAGAAGTCGATTTTTCACTTTGGAAAAAGACACTGGCTGTGAACTTATATGGTCTTTACTATTGCATTAAAGCGTTGGCCCCCTATATGTGTGAGCGTCAGGAAGGCAGTGTTGTCATTATTGGATCGGGATCGGCCATCACCGGCTCAGGCGGCGGTATTCAATATTATGCATCAAAAGCAGGTGCTTTTGGATTGATGCGATCGCTCGTAAAGGAACTAGGCTCCCATCATATACGCATCAATGTGATTGCCCCCCGCGTAATTGAATCTCAAATGCTTGATACGCTCTATCCAACTGTAGAGGAGAAACGGCAGCTGCAATCACTTATTCCCATTGGAAGATTAGGTAAGCCTGAGGATATCGCAGGACTCGCTTTATTTCTCACACGTCGCGAGGGGAGTTATTTGCACGGACAAATTATCCTGTTAGACGGTGGGAGAACGTATCAACCGAAATATACTGAGGGAAAAAGAGCGGAGAGTTAATCGCTCTTTTTGTTATTTTCATAACAATTGTTCCAATTGGAAACGAATGTTTGGTATACTGGTAATCATAGTATATTAAAAGGATGATGTCACATGCTGAATTGGGAAGAAAGACGACAGCTCGTCAAAGTTGCTCATCTTTATTATACAGACGGGTGGACGCAGCAAGAAATTGCAAAAAAGCTCAATGTCTCAAGACCAGTCATTTCAAAGCTCTTACAAAAAGCAAAAGATGTGGGAATCGTTGAAGTGTACATTAAAGATGAAAGCATTCATACAGTGGAACTTGAAAAGCAGCTGGAAACAACCTTTCAATTAACAGATGCGGTCGTTGTCCCAAGTGTTGGGACAATGTCTGAGATGGTGAAGCGGGCAGTCGGTCAAGCAGGTGCCTATTATTTGTCTAAAAACATGAAAAATGCGGAGAAAATCGGGATTTCATGGGGGACAACACTTGCTGAGCTCGTCAAAGAATATCCGTTTGAACGAAGAAATGATGTGAAGGTTATTCCTTTAGAGGGCGGAATGGGCAGGCAGGCGGTCGACATTCATGCCAATCAGCTGGCATACGAGCTGGCAAAGAAAATGAACGGCACGTGTTCCTATTTATATGCTCCTGCGATTTTAGAAACAGAGGAATTAAAAGAACGGCTTATGGCGATGCAGGACATAGAAGCTGTGCTTGAAGAAGGCAGAAATGTGGATATTGCTCTCATCGGTATTGGCAACCCGCATAAAGGGTCGACTTTAAAAACAGTCGGTTATTTAAAAGAAGAGGATTTATCTGGTTTAAGGCAATCAGGCGCTGTCGGTGATATTGGTTTTCGTTTCTTTGATGGAGAAGGAAAACCTGTTCAAGATGAACTGAATCAAAAGGTCATAGGCTTATCGCTGGAACAATTAAAGGGCGTCAAGACGGTCATCGCTGTTGTAGAAGGAACCCATAAAGCTGAAAGTATTTTAGGGGCTTTAAATGGCGGCTTCATCCAAGTACTGGTGACAGACGAACTAACGGCGGCAGCCATTTTAAAGGAAGCATCCGTGCAATAAAAGGCTTGCAGCGTTCGAATGGTATAACAAGAGCAACATCAAACGAGAAAGGAGCTGTGTATCTTGAAGAAAACCGAAATGGAAGCAAACCTACATTGTACTCGGTGCCAAGAAGAGACCCTCCACAGCATCGTTTATGTGAATGATCAGATGAAAAGCGTTGAGTGTACAGAGTGTCATCAAAAGATCAGTGTGCAAGTCGACATCATGAAGGAATTTTACAAAGAAGTATACGAAAAAATAGCGACAAAGCCAAAGCGGATCACGCAGGAATATAAGTCGAACCTGAATGGATTTATCTCAAGGCTCCCAATCCGCGTGCTTAGTAAGCCATACCGGCTCATGAGATATTTAAACGAATCATACAAAGTAATCAAACAATATAAAAAATAAAGCAGAGCACTGCTTAGTGCTCTGCTTTATTTTGTGTTTTTTTCATATAATAATAAATAGGCAGTCCAGCCATTCCGATCAACATGGAGATCAGGCAGCTTTTCCAATCGGTGATCATGGTGCTGATTAAGACGAATAATGAACCGATAATCGCAATGATTGGTGTCAGTGGGTAAAGTGGTACACTGTACGCACGCTTCATTCCGCTGTTTTGTTTTCTCAGCTTAAAGACGGCGAAAAAGGCCATGACATAAAAGATGTAAATCATGAAAATCGATACTTCAGACAGCTTCTCGGGATTACTGACGATCATAAACACAATGGCGATCAAAATTTGCACAAATACAGCGATCCAAGGTGTTTTAAACGTAGGGTGAATACGGGAAATCGCGTTGGCGAAAGGAATCTGCTTTCGTTCTGCCATCGCAAAAATCACACGAGGGAATGAAAGAACCTTTCCGTTCAAACAGCCAAAGATGCTGATGATGATCCCAATACTAATGATTTTCCCGCCAATTGGTCCAAAGAGCATGGTAGCAGCAGTGCTCGTCGCATTTTCACCTAGCTGGACGATTTGATCAGCTGGCAGCACGTGCAAAAGTGCGACATTTATAAAGAGATAACAAGCCGTCACAATTAAAATTCCGCCTGCCATCGCACGAGGAAGCAGTTTCTCAGGGTTTTTCATTTCTCCTCCAAGCGCAGCAAGTAAAATCCAGCCATCATAAGCAAATAACGTAGCCAAAATCGCTGCACCGAAGTTCATTTGAGCGATACTATCGTTGACAGCCATCAAGATGTTTTCGTTACCCTTCCATATGCCAAACACAATTATAGCGGCAATTGGGACAAGCTTTCCAATAGTGGTCAGCCCCTGAACAAATCCGCCGTATTTTGTTCCCATGATGTTGATGATACATAAAAATAAAACGGTGATAATGCCGATCGTTGTAGACCACAAAGCCGAAAGGGAAAATAAATTGGCTAATAATGAACCAAAATAAAGACCAAGTGCACCAATGATGGCGGGTCCGTAAATAATAATCTGCACCCAGCCGCATAAGTAGCCCCAAAATTCACCATACACTTCTTCAAGATAGGCGTACAAACCGCCGGTTCTCGGGATTTGTGTACCAATTTCAGCGACTGTCAGTCCGCCTGCAAGTGTTAAGATTCCACCTAACAGCCAAGCGAATAATGCGATGTCTGAGCTCCCTGAATAGGAAAGGACGTTGCCTGGCTTCATAAAGACGCCTGATCCGATAATGGTCCCGATGACAAGAGATAGGGCGAAAAATAAGCCGATGTCTTGTTTTAACGCTGGTTGTACTTTGTTCATTACACACGACCTCCTGCATCACTTTCGTACGTTACTGTGACATGTATTTTGTTCATTGTAATACGATTTTAGGAAAACAAGAATTAAAAAAATTTTCTGATTTTCGTATTTGTAATTGAAAGTGTTCGTTTATTGGAGATATTAGGGTAAATGTAGTGTTAAAAACGAACAATGAAAGATTATTTTCGATTTAATGTTAATTTAATGACCGGAAACTGAACATCCAGTAAACGTACAGTTAAATGGTTGACTTTTCTTGAAAAATGAACTATTTTATTCATAAGGATATTATCTCGAATTCGAGATAATTTAAAATAGGAGTGAAAATAATGAAAATCAAAGGGATTCACCACGTATCTGCGTTAACAGCCAATGCTCAGAAGAATGTTGATTTCTATCGCCAAATTCTTGGCTTGAAACTTGTAAAGAAAACAGTCAATCAGGATGACCCATCTATGTATCATTTGTTTTATGGAGATGAGGTCGCTTCACCAGGAACAGAGCTTACATTCTTTGAGATTCCAATGCTTGCCCGCCGTTTGGAAGGGACAAATGCGATCACAAGCACAGGCCTTCTCGTTTCTTCTGAAGAGGCACTCACGTTTTGGGAAAAGCGGTTTGAAGATAAAGGCGTACAGCAAGAAACAGCTTCCTTGAGAGGCGGAAGACCTGCCTTACGTTTTAAAGACCCAGAAGGGCAGCAGCTGTTTTTAACAGTAGAACCGAACGCACAAGAAGAAGGATCACCGCCAGTGCATCTCGATATTCCTGCAGAGTATGCAATTAGAGGTTTAGGTCCAGTTGAATTAACCGTTGCAGAAGCTGATAAGACGATCCGTGTCTTAACAGACATCCTTGGTTTCACCGAAAGAGCACGTGAACAATCAAATGATGGTGAGATCGTGACCATTTTTGAGTCAGGAAATGGCGGTGCTGGAACAGAAATTCATGTGATTGAAAAAACAGAAGGGCCTTCTGAACGTTCCGGCAGAGGAAGTGTGCATCATGTCGCATTCCGTGTGAAGGATGCAGAAGAGCTTGAAAAATGGTATGAAAAAATATCAAAAGCAGGCTTTACGAACTCTGGTGTTGTAGAACGTTTTTATTTTAAAGCTCTTTACTTTAGAGAGCCAAATGGTATTTTATTTGAAATTTCAACAGATGGTCCTGGGTTTACAGTTGATGAAGGGGTGGATGTACTTGGCGATCAATTAGCCCTTCCGCCATTCCTAGAGCATAAACGAGCAGAAATTGAACAAAGATTAACGCCGATTCAATCGTCATAAAAAAACAGCTCATAACTGAGCTGTTTTTTCATTAGGAACTGATCTGCTTAGATTCAGATTGTGTTAATGTGACCTGTTTCGTTTCTTGTTTTCCGTTTCGAATGAGGGTGATGCTCACGGTGTCTCCTACTTTTGTATTCGTGTATAGCTCGTGACGTAATTCGCTGCCAGTTTTGATTTGTTTTCCATTGATGGCGGTAATGACATCCTCTGACTTTAAGCCTGCTTTGGCGGCAGGTGAGCCAGCGGCGATTTCTTTGACATACACGCCTTGATCGAGCTGACTGCTTTTAAGTCCGAGTGTTTCTTTCTGATACACATCTGGAACTTGTTCGAGATCCAGCATACTGATACCGATATATGGACGTTCAATTTTTCCTTTTGCGAGAAGCTGATCAGCGATTGGTTTGACATCATTGATTGGCAGCGCGAACCCAATGCCTTCCACACCTGTTTCAGAGATTTTCATACTCGTGATCCCCACAACCTTTCCGTCTGTCGTCAGAAGCGGGCCGCCGCTGTTACCTGGATTAATGGCCGCATCTGTTTGAATGACATTAATGCTGCTTTCGCCTGCTGATGTGTTCATAGAGACTGTTCGGTCGACACCGCTGACAATTCCTTGTGTCACCGTTCTTGAAAGGTCTTCACCAAGCGGGTTTCCGATTGCGATGACAGTTTCTCCAGCACGCAGTGAGGAGGAATTGCCTAATGCCGCCACCTTCGTCACATGACTGCTGCTAATTTCCACAACGGCTAGGTCAGTGAGCGGATCAGCTCCAACCAGTTTTCCTTCAATGGTTTTACCATCGTGTAAGGATACGGTGAGTTTGTTTGCCCCTTCAATGACGTGGTTGTTTGTTAAGATATAGGCTTTATTGCCTGATTTTTTGAAAATCACTCCTGAGCCTGTACCGGTTTTTTCCTCTTGACTGCTTTTGTTTTGCTGTGATTCATCGAAAGGGGTACTGAAATCGCCAAAGCTCGTGTCTGTTTGAGTTTGTGCTTGGTAGTTTGTAATGCCGACAATTGCTGGTGATACATTTTCGACCATGCTGGAAATGCTGTTTGATGAATTTGATGTTTGGACGGCTGTTGTTTTTGACGAATTCGTGTGATTTGTCGATACTGCTTCTGTTTTCGCTGCTGAATCATTTGCGTTGCTGGCTGATGAATGCTGAGCATATGGCGTAAGAACGTACACGCCTAACGCTAATGTACCGCCCACAACACCGCTGACGAATGGCTTAAACCAGCCATTTGGCTTCTTCTGTTTTTGAGGTTGTTCAATAGTTTGTTTGTCATCTTTGTGATGTGTCATTCGAATCACTCTCTTTCATTGATTTTTTCATGTATGTGTTCAATGTGTTTTACCTTATGTGGTGGTGACTGATTTTATCGTAAGAAAAAAGTGTGGGATAAAAATGAAAACATTGTGGGAAATTGTTAAAATAAGTAGTGAATCTTAGCAAATAGAGGAGTTTAAACTGTGGAGACAATCGGAATTATTGGATATGGAAGTATGGCTGATATGATGGTGCAAAAGTGGCTGGAAAATGGGGTACTAGATGCTCATCAAATCATGATCCATACAAGAAGTGAAACGGAACGCCTGCATCAGCTTAAAGAAAAGCACCAAGAAATCAGCATTTGTTCATTAGGTGAACTTTCTGCGTCATGTGATATATTGTTTGTCTGCGTGCCGCCGCTGGCTGTACTAGATGTTCTAGATCAGCTGCCTTCTGCAGCGAGAGCGTTACATATTGTGTCAGTAGCAGCAGCTGTGACATTAGAAAAGTTACAAGCGCATACAACACAGCCAGTGTCTAGATACATCCCAACACTCACGTCAGCTGTTGGCACAGGCGTATCCCTTGTTGCGCATGGTGCAACCGCAGGGCGTGAGGAAAAAGAGCGTTTACACCGTCTGCTTTCAGCTTTTAGCATCGTCAGGGAGGTAGAGGAAGACCGGTTTGATGCGGCGAGCAATTTGACAAGCTCATCTCCTGGTTTTATCGCTGCTCTGTTTGAAGAAATGGCGAAAGCGGCTGTGAGAAATAGCGATCTTTCCTTGGAGGAAGCGAATGAATTTTTAACGTATGCCCTTTTAGGGACAGGCCAGATCCTCGTAGAACGAGGCCTCACCTTTGCTGAAACTGTCGATAGAGTGGCGACAAAAGGGGGAATTACAGGAGAAGGTGCTGAGGTCATTCAACAGCAGGCACCTCAGATGTTTGATGATTTATTTACACAAACCATGAAGAAATATGAACAGCTGAAATCGCAGATCAATGAAGCGGATAAACACCACTAAAGACATAGTTAGTGGTGTTTTATTTGTTAAAAAAATCCTTTCTAAAATAGTCTTTTGACCTGTATTATCTGAGCCTAAATTCCTTATTTTCGGACATTGTATTGAAAAATCAATCAAGTTCTCATATAATTTTTTAGAAAATTTAGAAAAATATACACAAATTTTATGTTTAATTAAAGGGGGATGGGAATGAAGCTCTATCTATCTGTCGATATGGAGGGAATTACTGGTCTAGCTGATCATACATTTGTTGATTCACGCCAGCATAACTATGAGCGGGGCAGACGCATTATGACAGGTGAAGTGAATGCCTGTGTAGAGGCGCTTATTCAGCATGGTGCCACCGACATTTTGGTGAATGACAGTCATTCTAAAATGAATAATCTTTTGATCGAAGAGCTGCATGAAGAGGCAGTTCTCATATCAGGTGATGTAAAGCCTTATTCAATGGTGCAAGGGTTGGATCAAACCTATGATGCAGCTGTTTTTTTAGGCTATCATGCAAGAGCATCAATGAAAGGTGTGATGTCGCACAGTATGATTTTTGGGGTCAGACATTTTTACATAAATGATCATCCAATTGGTGAAATGGGCTTTAATGCGTATGTTGCAGGCTACTATGGTGTTCCAGTGATTCTTGTTTGCGGGGATGATCAAGCAGCACTTGAGGCAGAAAAGCTGATGCCTGGTGTGAAAACAGTAGCGGTGAAAGAAACCATCTCAAGATCTGCTGTGAAATGCTTACCTCCAGCCAAAGTCAATAAACAAATCTCGCAGCAAGTGGAAGCCGCGATGACACAGATTGATCAAATGAAGCCGCTGACGCCTCCTGATCAGCCGCTGCTTAAAATTGAGTTTGCCAATTATGGACAAGCTGAATGGGCGAATTTAATGCCGGGTACTGCCATCATAGAAGGAACAACGACGGTGACGTACCAAGCAGAGAATATATTAGAAGCCTATCAAGCGATGCTTGTCATGACAGAGCTTGCCGCACGTACAACATTTTGTTAAGTGAGGGGGAGACAGCAGATGGCCAGCTTTTTGCTCAAGCGTTTTATTGCGATGATTGCCACGATCTTAACGATTACGACTTTAACGTTTATTTTAATGAAGGTCATCCCAGGATCGCCTTTCAATGAAGAACGAAATACAAACGAAACCGTCCAGCGAAACCTCGAAAGCTACTATCACTTAGACGAGCCACTCTATGTTCAATATGTCATCTATTTAAAATCCATTGTTACCTTTGATTTTGGTCCTTCCATTAAAAAGCCTTCTGAAAGTGTCAATGATCTATTGGCGAGAGGCTTCCCTGTCTCATTAGAACTTGGTCTTATCTCAATATTGATTGCTGTCATCTCTGGCATTCTGCTAGGGGTCATGGCTGCCCTCCGGCATAATGGTTTGATTGATTACATCGCTATGACCATTGCTGTTTTCGGTATATCCATTCCAAACTTTATCTTTGCTACCTTATTAATTCAGCAGCTTGCTGTCAATTTGAAGCTCTTTCCTACAGCGATGTGGACAAGTCCAATGCATATGGTGCTGCCCACAATCGCCCTTGCTGTCGGACCAATGGCCATTATCGCAAGGTTAACGAGATCGAGCATGATTGAAGTGCTGTCGCAAGACTATATCCGTACTGCCAAAGCAAAAGGACTTTCTCCCTTAAAAATTGTATTTAAGCATGCGCTTCGAAATGCACTTTTACCCGTTGTGACCATTCTTGGAACACTTGTCGCAAGTATTTTAACAGGAAGTTTTGTCATTGAAAAAATATTTGCCATTCCTGGAATGGGAAAATATTTTGTCGAGAGCATTAACAACCGTGACTATCCTGTCATCATGGGAACCACTGTTTTTTACAGCATTATTTTAATCACACTTCTCTTCATTGTCGATGTGGCGTATCGTCTCCTTGATCCGAGGATTCAGCTGCATCAGAAAGGAGGAAAGGCATGAGTATACACCTTCAGCATGATCCACCGAACAGGCATCCTGAAGTCCCGGACGAATGGTTTTCTCCTCGAGAGCAAAAGAAAACGGAAGCCCATGCCATTAAAAGACCCTCTCTTTCCTATTGGGCTGATACATGGAGGCGGCTGAAGCAAAATAAGCTTGCGATGTTTAGTCTATCGGTCCTGATTTTTCTTTTTGTCATGGCAATCTTAGGCCCATTGCTTGCGCCAAATAGTGTGACAGAGCAGCGTCTTTCGATGCAAAATCTGCCGCCCTCGGCTGCTCACTGGTTCGGCACAGATGAGCTTGGGCGAGATGTGTTCACACGTACTTGGTACGGAGCACGCATTTCGTTATTTGTGGGCGTCATGGCAGCCCTGATTGATTTTGCCATCGGTGTGATTTATGGGGGCATAGCCGGCTATAAAGGCGGACGCTATGATCATGTCATGATGCGGATTGTCGAGGTGCTCTACGGACTTCCTTATTTACTCGTCGTCATTTTATTGATGGTGCTCATGGGGCCAGGGCTAGTCACCATTATTGTAGCGCTCACTGTCACCGGATGGATTGGAATGGCAAGAATTGTGAGAGGTCAGGTTCTTCAGCTGAAAAGCCAGGAATATGTCCTTGCCTCAAAAACCTTTGGTGCCAAAAGCCTGCGGATCATTCGCCGCAACCTGCTGCCGAATACGATGGGGCCGATTATTGTCCAGATGACCCTCACTGTGCCGACCGCGATATTTGCTGAAGCGTTCCTAAGCTTTCTCGGTTTAGGTATTCAAGCGCCGTTTGCAAGCTGGGGTGTGATGGCTAATGACGCTTTGCCGACTGTGCTGTCAGACAATGGACATTGGTGGCGTTTATTTTTCCCGGCATTTTTTATTTCACTCACGATGTTTTGCTTTAACAATTTAGGTGATGGCTTGCAAGATGCACTTGATCCAAAGATGAAGAGGTGAAGCGCTTTGAAAAAAGTTCTACAAATCATCGATCTGCACGTCAGCTTTCGGACATATGGCGGTTCTGTTCAAGCAGTACGTGGAGTGAATGTCGATGTATATGAAAAAGAAACCTTAGCCATTGTAGGAGAATCAGGCTGCGGAAAAAGTGTGACTTCACAAAGCATTATGAGGCTTCTGCCTGCATACAGCGCACATGTCGATCAGGGAGAAATCTGGTTTCAAGACCGCAACTTGCTGTCATTATCTGAAAAAGAAATGCGCGCCATACGAGGTGTCGATATCTCGATGATCTTCCAAGATCCGATGACGGCACTCAACCCAACCTTGACAATAGGGGATCAGCTGATGGAGGCGGCGAAGGAACATCAAAAGCTGACGAAAAAAGAAGTGAAAGAAGCCGCTATACAGATGCTTGATTTGGTTGGTATTCCGCAGCCGAAGGAGAGATTAAAGCAATACCCGCACCAATTCAGTGGGGGAATGAGGCAGCGGCTCATGATTGCAATGGCACTGATTTGCGAGCCAAAGGTGCTGATTGCAGATGAACCAACGACCGCACTGGATGTCACCATACAGGCACAAATTTTAGAGCTGTTTAAAGAGATTCAAAGGAAAACAGGTGTCACCATTATTTTAATTACACATGACTTAGGGGTCGTAGCCCAGGTTGCCGACCGGGTAGCGGTCATGTACGGAGGGAAAATGGTTGAAGTCGGAACAAGGCGAGATATTTTTTACAGTCCGCAGCACCCTTATACAAAAGGGCTCCTGCAATCCGTTCCAAGACTTGATATGAAAGATGAATTGATTCCGATTGAAGGAAGCCCGCCTGATTTATTTGCTCCGCCAAAGGGCTGTCCGTATACCGAACGCTGCCCGGTGGCCATGAAAGTGTGTGATCATATCATGCCGCACGAAACGCAGCGGTCACCTACCCATACAGTGCATTGCTGGCTCCAGGATGAGCGAGCGAACCAAGCGATTTTATCTTCAACACAAAGGGGGAGTTTTTGATGAGAAAAAAAGGGTGGATCATCAGTGTTTGTTTGTTCATCATCATGCTGCTTGCAGGATGTACAGCGAATGAGCAAGCAGGTAAAGGATCATCAAGTAATAAGGGTGAAAAGAAAATATTAACTTTAAATAACGAAAACGAACCGACCTCATTTGACCCGCCGATTGGTTTTAATAATGTATCGTGGCAAGGGCTAAATAACTTAATGGAAGGATTAACGAGACTGAATGAAAAGCACGAACCATCTCCTGCAATGGCTGAAAAATGGGAGATTTCAGAGGATGGAAAAACGTACACGTTTCATTTAAGAGACAGTATCAAGTGGTCGAATGGTGATCCAGTGAAAGCGAGTGACTTTGAATATGCGTGGAAGCGTCTGCTCGATCCGAAAACAGGCTCCTCTGCATCGTTCTTAGCTTACATGATTGAAGGAGGAGAGGCATTTAACAGCGGAAAAGGAAAGAAAGATGACGTAAAAGTCAGTGCTGAAAATGACAAAACGCTAAAAGTCACACTGGCATACCCGCAGAAGTCATTCTTAAATATGACCGCAAACCCTGCCTTTTTCCCTGTTAATGAGAAGGTAGCTGAGAAGGACCCAAATTGGGCAAAGGATGCCAAAACCTTTGTCGGGAATGGGCCGTTTCAGCTGACAGAATGGAAGCATGATGAGAGCTTCACCATGGAAAAAAGTGAGACGTATTGGGACAAAAAAACAGTCAAGCTGGATCAGGTAAAGTGGCTGATGATCAGTGATCGAAACACTGATTATCAAATGTATCAATCGGGAGATTTAGATACTGCCTTTGTCCCAGCAGAGCAAAGTGAAAATCTGTTGAAAAATAAAGATGTGCAAATTGAAGATCAGGCCGGACTGTTCTTTTATCGTCTGAATGTGAATATGGAACCTTTTCAAAATAAGAACATTCGCAAAGCCTTTCAAATGGCGATCAATCCGAAAGATATCGTGGATTATGTAACAAAGAATAAAGAGAAGCCAGCTCGCGCCTTCGTTTCACCGGGGATTCTAGATTCAAAGGGTGAAGATTTCAGAGAAGCTGGCGGCGATCTTGTCAAACAAGATACGAGTGAAGCAGCGAAGCTATTAGAAAAAGGGCTGAAAGAAGAGAACTATTCGAAACTGCCGCCCGTCACATTAACATATAGCACAAAGCCTGAGAACAAGAAAAAAGCTGAAGCCATCCAGCAGCAATTAAAAGAAGCGCTAGGTGTGGACGTAAAGCTTGCAAACATGGAAGCCAATGTATTTGCAGAAGATCAAAAGGCGCTGAAATTTCAATTCTCGCAAAGTTCATTTTTAGCAGACTATGCAGATCCGATCAATTTCCTAGAGAGCTTCCAAACAGGGAATGCGATGAACCGGACTGGATGGTCAAACGACACCTATGATCAGCTGATTAAAAAGGCGAGCCAGGAAGCAGATGAACAAAAGAGAAACAGCATCCTTCATGATGCAGAGGCACTTCTCATTGAAGAAGCACCGATCATTCCAATTCATTTTTATAACCAAGTCCATTTACAAAAAGAGGGCGTGAAGGGAATTGTCCGCCACCCTGTTGGGTATATCGATTTGAAATGGGCGCAAGTAGATGGAGAGTAGTAAATGAGAAACACGGACGCTTTGGAAAAAAGCGTCTGTTCCTTTATTCGTTCATGTTATGGAGAAGATGCCCATAGATTGAAAGAAACAAAGAGAAAGAGGGGATTGGCATGAACCAGCTGCCAGCAGCGCTTCAAACAGGGGATACGGTGGGGATTATTGCACCAGCAAGCCCGCCTGATGAATTGAAATTAGCAAAAGGGATTGCTTTTTTAGAAAGCCTCGGGCTGAAGGTGAAAAAAGGGAAGTATCTCGATTCTCGGTACGGGTATTTAGCGGGGCGTGATCATGAAAGAGTGGAAGATCTTCATGGCATGTTTCAAGATCCAGAAGTCAAAGCAGTTATTTGTGCCTGCGGAGGGTACGGAACTGGAAGACTTGCGGAAGTCATTGACTATGATCTCATTCGCAGGAATCCAAAAATCTTTTGGGGTTATAGTGACATTACGTTTTTACATACGGCCATCCAGCAGCAGACCGGACTTGTGACCTTTCATGGTCCAATGCTTTCCTCTGATGTGGGACTTGAAGAGGTTCATCCGTATACGAAGGATACTTTTTTGCAGCTGTTCACGCCGAAGGCCTTTACGTATACGCATCACTTTTCACCTCTTCATACCTTCTACCCCGGCACTGCTTCAGGTGACATCATAGGAGGGAATCTTGCCCTCATCGTGACAACACTTGGTACACCTTTTGAAATTGATACGAAGGGTAAGCTGTTGTTCATTGAAGATATTGACGAAGAGCCGTATAAAATCGATCGCATGATGCAGCACCTCACCTCTGCTGGAAAACTGGATGATGCGGCAGGATTCATCATTGGAGATTTTCATCAATGTGAACCAAAAAAGAAAGACCAGTCCTTAACCTTGGAACAGCTGTGGGAAACCTATATTGTGCCGCAAAAGAAACCTGCACTCGGCGGCTTTCGGATCGGTCATTCATCACCGAACTTTGCCATTCCGATGGGCGTTCAGGCTTCACTAGATGCGGCAGGGAAAAAACTGCACATTTCTCCAGGCGTTGCTGCGAAAGAGGCGATCAAATGAAAATCGTGGATGTTCGTACATGCAGAACGAGTGTACCGCTAAAAAAGCCTTTCAAAACCGCTTTAAGAACGGTGTATGACGCAGCATCTCTGATCGTCATCATCACATATGATCAAGGTGACGTCAGCTACGGAGAGGCAGTTCCCACGTCGGTGATTACAGGAGAAACGCTGGAAAGCATCGACTATGCCATCTGTGAAGTGATCAGACCCATTTTGCTCGGGGCTTCCTTGGCAGAGTATGAACAAATCTTTTCTGCTATGAACCGCGTGCTCGCAAGCAACACAAGCGCAAAGGCTGCAATCGATATGGCCATTTATGATGGGTTAGCAAAGCAGGCAGGGCTTCCGCTTTATCAATACCTTGGCGGATATCGTCATCAGCTCGAAACCGACTATACGGTCAGTGTAAACCGTCCGCTCGAAATGGCGGAAGATGCGAAGCAATACGCAGCCGAAGGCTTTCAGACGTTAAAGGTGAAAGTGGGGAAAGATGACATACACACGGATATTCAGCGTATCAAGCGGATTCGAGAAAAAGTCGGACCAGACATTCAGATCAGGCTCGACGCAAACCAAGGATGGACGTGGAAGGAAGCGATCACAGCCATTCGAAAAATGGAAGCACTGAATATTGAATTAATAGAACAGCCAGTGCCGAAAGAAGATATCGAAGGTCTGCGCCGTGTGACAGAAGCAACTGATACATTGATTATGGCAGACGAAAGCATTTTTAGTTTTCATGATGCAATCAAGGTGCTTGAAACGAGAAGCTGTGATCTCATCAATTTAAAATTAATGAAATCGGGCGGCATAAAAGAAGCACTAAAAATCAATGTCCTAGCTGAAGCATACGGTGTTCAGTGCATGGTTGGCAGTATGATTGAGTCAAAGCTTGGCATTACAGCAGCGGCACATTTCGCCGCAAGCCAGCCGAATATCACCCGCTGCGATTTTGATGCCCCGCTTATGCTGAAAGAAGACATGATAGACGGAGGAATCGTGTACAAAGGAAAAGACATATTGTTACCGCTGCATCATGGGTTAGGCATACAAGGGGTGAAAGGAGTCTCGTGATGATATATGAATCAAAGGTTCCAGTCGCTAACGTATGGACAGCACCGCAGTCTCCGCGAGAAATCGATCGAAAGGTACTTCAGGACTCCATCAACATCAAAGAGTGGATTGACCAGCAAACATATGAAGAAAAATTGGCTTTATGTGAAGAAAATTTGATTCAATCTCAAATACTGCTCGGAGAACGAGTGATTGGATTAGAAGAGACAGATGGCTGGATGAAAGTCGTCATACCTCAGCAGGCCAGCCGGAAACATCCGCAAGGTTATCCAGGCTATATACCTGTTGAGCAATTAAACCAAGTAACAGGGGGAAATGGATCAGCAGCATCTCTTATTGTTTCTCAGAAAAAAGCCACGCTCTATCAAAACGGGGAACCCGATATGGAGATTAGTTTTTTAACAGAGCTGGCAGCAGCTAAAGAAACAGATGATCAATTTTATGTTGTCACCCCAGTAGGAATAAGAGAAATCAACAAAGCGGATGTACGCCCAGTTTCACATGCTTACTCTTTGACCGGCAAAGATGTCGTAGACGCAGGAAAACAATTTATTGGACTTTCTTATTTATGGGGAGGTATGAGCAGCTTTGGATATGATTGTTCAGGTTTTGCTTACAGCATGTACAAAGCGTGCGGATATCTTTTGCCGAGAGACGCAAGTGACCAAGCAGTTCAAGGAACCCCGGTGGCATCAAGCCATTTAGAACCAGGCGATTTGCTGTTTTTTGCAAATGAAAACGGAAAGGGAGCGATCCGCCATGTAGGGATCTACGCTGGAGACGGGAAGATGCTTCATTCGCCTAAAACCGGCAGACAAATTGAACTGCTTTCCCTTTCTGGCACTTCATATGAAAAGGAATGGGCAGGTGCAAGGCGGTATTTACCAAGCGAGAGGAGGAGCGATCATGGTAGTTGAACCACTTTTACAAGTAAACAACCTCAAAAAACATTTTCACCTATCAAAAGGGAGAACGTTAAAAGCGCTGGATGGTGTCTCTTTTCAGCTGAAACAAGGTGAAACCTTTGGTCTCGTTGGTGAATCTGGCTGCGGCAAATCCACACTTGGAAAAGTGCTCATGCGTCTTTATGAACCAACAGATGGTGAAGCCTTATATGAAGGGAAAAGTCTTCACCACCTTTCTAAAAAAGAATCATTTGATTTCAACCGGCAAATGCAAATGGTCTTTCAAGATCCGTATTCCTCCTTAAATCCGAGACTGTCAGTAAAAGATATTATGCTAGAGCCAATGGAGATTCATCAGCTTTATGGCAGTCAAAAGAAAAGGATTGCCCGCGTAAAAGAACTGCTCGAAGCGGTAGGGTTAAGCTATGATTTTGCCACCCGCTATCCGCACGAATTTAGCGGAGGACAAAGGCAGAGAATCGGCATTGCAAGAGCACTTGCCTTAGCGCCAAAATTTATTGTGGCAGATGAGCCGATTTCTGCACTAGACGTTTCCGTTCAAGCGCAGGTGGTGAATCTGCTGAAGAAACTGCAAAAAGAGGAAGGATTAACATTTCTCTTTATTGCACATGACTTGTCAATGGTGAAATATATTAGCGACCGGATCGGTGTTATGTATTTAGGCCATCTCGTTGAATTGACGACAAGTGATGCATTATATCAAACACCGCTTCACCCATATACACAAGCCTTGCTGTCTGCTATCCCCATTCCAGATCCTGACGTAGAGGACAAGCGCAAAAGGTTTATTTTAAAAGGAGAAATTCCAAGTCCAGTCAATCCGCCAAGCGGCTGTGTATTTCGAACAAGATGTCCTGCCGCGATGGATGTATGTGCTGAAAAAAAGCCGACATTACAAACGGTGGAAGAAGGACATGAAGTTGCCTGTCACTTATATAATAGAAAATAGGACAAGCTAGACAAAAAGCCAGCAAGTAGACAAGCTGTTCTACACGCTGGCTTTTTTAATAGATGAACGCCGAATAGGCAATGTGCAGCATCTGAACGAGCCACCAGATTTAATAATTTCAGAAAAGTCCACTTCAATAACGGTGTATCCGTGAGCGGTTAACGCAGCATTTGTTTCTTGGTTGCTGGGCAAGCTGATCACTTTTTTCTGCCCAATGGATAAAACATTTGGTCCAAGTGTGAATTGCTCTTGTTCGCTGATTTCAATCAAATCATAATACGTTTTGAGCAGCTGGAGATCCTTTTGCTTGAACGCTTCAGGATAAATGATTATTTCGTCATGAGACAGAATATTCATCACACAATCAAGATGCAAAATGTGAGGAGGAAGGTGAATAGGAATGATGTCATGATCCGGCAGTTCCTTTTTTAGCTGGTAGATAGCGGCTGGACTAGTTCTTTTGCTCGTGCCAACAAACACACGCTTCTGATCCACAAGCACATCGCCGCCTTCAATTGTTCCGTCTGTCAAAGTGACAGCTGACCACCCTTTTGCCTGTGCCCAATCTTTTAGACACTGTTCTTCCCCTTGCCGAACCGGAGCGGCCATCTTTGAAACAAACAGTGTATGTCCAATCGTAAACCCAATATCCCGAGTGAAGACTTGCTCAGGGAAGCGGTCATTCGCTGGGAGCAGGATGGGCCGTACTTGATGATCTTTAAGGGTTTGGATCAATTGCTTATGCTGAGCGACTGCTCTCATTTGAGAAATATTTTCTTTCGCAAAATGTTTCTGGGTTTCGTTGATAATTTGTTTGATTTCCATATAAATAGGACTGCATAAAAGAACTTCTTCTAAATCGTCGTATTCACTCATGCATTGCGGCATTTTGTATAATTGGTCTGCTCTCATCGAATCCATCAAATGGCCTCCTTGTTCGTTCATAGTTCTATTATTCCTTCTTCTTGTCATGGTTGAAACATTTCCGAAAGAAAATCTCTCACATAAGACTAAAGCAAAAAGTTTAGACAAACCTAAAAGAATAGTGTTTAATAAAAGTCGTTCCGCATCTACGAAAACAGCAAGAAGGAGCTATGATGATGAGTGAAGAAAATTTCAAATACTGCAAGGAATCGAAAGTTGTTAAAACCAGCAGGGTATTCCCTCTCGATACGAATAACCACCAAACGTTATTTGGCGGGAAATTAATGAGCTATATAGATGACATTGCCTCCATCTCGGCAGCAAGACACAGCCGCAGTGAAACGGTCACAGCTTCAATGGATTCTGTTGACTTTTTAGAGCCGATTGGACAAAAGGAGTCAGTATGCTTGGAATCCTATGTCACATGGGTCGGCACGTCTTCTATGGAAGTGTTCGTCAAGGTCATTAAAGAAAACTTGATGTCTGGAGAACGCAGGCTCGCAGCGACTTCATTTCTGACATTTGTCTCATTAGATGAAAACGGAAAGCCTAAACGAGTCCCGCAGGTGATGCCGGAAACAGAAGAAGAGATCATGCTTCATCAAACAGCGAAGCAGCGGGCAGAGGAAAGAAAAAGCCGCCGAAAACATAGTAAGGCGCTTGCTGACGCACTTGGGACAGATAAACCTTGGGCGTAAAAATCACCCTTTAAGCGGTGATTTTTTTCTATGTCAGTATCTTGCATGGCAAGATAGTGTATGGTAAGATGAAACTATCTTGTGATGCAAGATACTGAAATCGGAGGAAGAATCATGACAACATCCACACAAATGCTAAAAGGAATTTTAGAAGGCTGTCTGCTGTCGATTATTTCTGAGGGCGAAATTTATGGGTATGAAATGACGAAGAAGCTCGCGCATTATGGGTTTGATCAAATAAGTGAAGGCAGTATCTATCCGATTTTGCTGCGTATGCAAAAGGAGCAGCTGGTGACCACCGTCACAAAAGCGTCAGCGAGCGGTCCGAAAAGGAAATACTATACGCTCACACAAGGGGGAGAACAAGCGCTCAAAGAGTTTATTGCCCGCTGGAATGAGCTCTCGAAAAATGTAAATCGCTTATTACAAAAAGGGAAGTGAGATTATGGTATCAAAAGAAACAAGACACATTCTACTAGAGCTGCAACTTTATCTCATATCAAAGGGAAAAAATCAGGATGAAATCGATGAGCTGATGGACGAACTGACAGCACATGCGGTTGAGGCTGAAAAAGACGGCAAAACAGGTGAGGATGTGTTCGGCGGAGATCCACGGAGCTATGCTGATGAACTGGCAAAAGAGCTGTCAGGAAACCATAAAGACTGGGTGCCATTTGTCAGTGCTTTCTTAATTGGATCACTTTTTTACATGATTTTAGCAGATGCAATCAGCCAAAACTTATCCTATTCTTTTTTTGCTTTGATTGGATATCCGCTCGTTTTAGTGGCCAATGTCATCATGATCATTTTGATGTTTAGAGCGTCCGCCTTTCAAACAAGCGGCCGGGTATTTCTCTACTTTTGGATGTTAGGAATCTTTCAGCTGACAGCGATGGTCACAATCAAACTATTGGATCAAAAACTTGGCACGCCATTACTTGTACTTACTTCAGGACAAAGATGGGGCGTCATTTTGCTTATGCTGCTATGTATCGTTGTATTCAATGCAATCTTAAAGGCGAATGTCGTTTCATTGATTCCGCTCATCTTTTTCGGACCGCAGCTCATATTCGAATGGATTGGCTGGACGTCACCAAGTGTTATTTTACTGCAAAGCCTGCTGTCTATTGTGATTTTAATAGGGCTTATGCTCATTGTCCTGCGCCGGGCAAATAAGAAAAATGAAAATACGAATGTAAACTGAGCACATCCGATCCGATGTGCTTTTCTTTTTCTAAAAAAATGTAGAAATGGAATTGTGTTTTTCATTACAATGGGGAGAGGACAAAAATGAAAAGGGGTTCTGTTTTTGGATATCGTATGGGGATATGTACTCGTTTTTGTATTGGCTGCTTTGCCTTTTTTTGAAGTGATTGGTGTCGTTCCATTCGCAATCTTAAGTGGACTGCATCCTGTGACAACAGCTGTGATTGGATTCATCGGCAACTTTCTCACAGTCTTGTTTCTCATTGTGTTTGTGGACCGGTTTAAAGCATGGTGGTTAAAGAGAAAAGAAGAGAGAGGTGATGAAAAAGGAGAGAAAAAGCAGCTGCGGGCGAGAAAAATTTGGGAACGATACGGTCTGCCTGGATTAGCGCTCATTGGTCCTTTTATCATCGGCAGTCATTTAGCGGCCTTGATGTGTATGAGCTTTGGAACGAAAAGAAAGCAAGTCGCGGTGTGGATGACCGTCAGTTTAATGATGTGGACAGCGCTGGCTGCTAGTTTAACCGGTGCCGGCTTCCATTACTTTGCCCCAGATTCAAATGGTTTGTTCGGAGATATTTTTAGCAAGTAAAAAAAGGGAGGGTCATCAATGACAGTTCAAACAAGGACAGTATTTGAAACAGAGCGCCTGAAACTGAGAACGATGAATGAACATGATGCGTCATTTTTATATACCAAGCTGTTCCAGGATGAAGAAGTGATGAAGTATTATCCTTCTTTGAAGGATGAACAGCAGACAAAAGAGTGGATTGCATGGAATCAAAAAAATGACCGCACGTACCACACCTCGCTATGGATCATTGAAGATAAAGAAACAAATGAGAGACTTGGACAAAGCGGAATTGTTCTGCAAAATATCGAAGGACAAACGGAGCTTGAGATTGGCTATATGCTTAAGAAAGCGGCGTGGGGGAATGGCTATGCTGCTGAGGCTGCAAAAGGCTGTCTCACCTATGGATTTGAAGAAATGAAGGTCAGACGGATGGTCAGCCTAATTCGTCCTGAGAATGAAGCGTCGGTGAAGGTCGCTTTAAAAATGGGCATGAAAAAAGAAAAAACCATTTCAAAATGGGACCAAATCATTGATGTATACAGCATCACCCGTGACGGAGAAAATGGCTCGCTTACTGAATAAGCAGAGCCGTTTTTTTCTTTTATGCACGTTGTTCTAACTGAAGCAAATATTTCTTTCGTTCAATCCCCCCGCCGTAGCCTCCAAGTTCACCACTTGTTTGAATCACGCGGTGGCAAGGAATGATAATCGCCAATTGATTCGCACCATTTGCATTACCAACGGCACGAACCAAATGCGGATCGCCCAGTATTGTGGCTAGATCACGATAGGATCTCGTTTCGCCTGATGGAATGAGTGAGAGCTGCTCCCACACCTTCATTTGAAAAGGGGTGCCATGTAAGGAAAGGGGTACAGTAAACTTTGTCAGCTTTTTCTCAAAATATAAGGCCAATTCCTTTGCTAATTGCTGATGGACGTTTGTTTCTCCAACTAAAATACGGGCATGATGCTTCTTTCTTAATGTTTCGATTTCTTTTTCGAGTCCCCTCCTGTCCATAAACTCCAGTAAATACACATGTGTGGCATCTGTCACGCTGATCATCCGCCCGATCGGTGTGGAAATAAAATTAGCATAGAGAATGTGAATCTGCGCTTTTTTAGGGGGATTTCCCATGATTTTCGTAAATGCATCATTGAAGGCGCTTGAAGATTCATAGCCAAAGGTGACCTGCTGATCGATTACTTTTTTTCCGTTCAAAATTTCTTTAAAGGCAAGTCCCATTCTACGTGATCTTGCATATTGAACAAAGGTCATGCCGTAAATGTCTTTAAATTTTCTTCGAGCTGTGGCAGAGTGAATCCCTAATTGACGGAAGTCCTCTTCCTTCCAGCGTTTCTCAGGATTTTTTTCTACTGCTGAAACGAGTGTTTTGACTTCTTCAGGGATGCTGTTAGGGTATGTTAACGGTGTGCAGCGCTTGCATGGGCGATACCCTGCCAGCAGTGCCTCCTCCGCTGTAAAGAAAAACTCACAGTTTTCATATTTGGGCTTTCTGGCCGTACATGTGGCATGACAGAAGATGCCGGTTGTCTTAATACAGGCAAAGAATGTGCCGTCATATTGCGGATTCTTGTCAACAAGTGCTTGATAAAATTCATGTTTTTGTTCATCGGTCATCATCATATGAATCCACCTCTTGATTTTCTATAAAATGTTTTTCAGCATTCTAAAGTTGAGCGTTCATCACATCAATCTTAATTCATTATATCAGCGATATGATCGTTGCCATACCCGCGCTTTAACGAAGGCGGAATGATCCTTCTTTCTCGTATGCAAGTATGATAAATATGTCGATCTCCTCCTGTTTTAGTTCATATACTTTAGTTACTTCTGTTTCATTTCTTCATAAAATGCTTCAACTTTTTGTTCGTAAAGTACGGCCTCCATGTCCTTGTATTTACGCTTGATCGTCAATGTCATAAAAAATAAATGGATTGTCATATACGCTCATTTCCCTTCAATCCGCAGCAAGCGAAACAGCCCACAAATCTTCTTGATCAGTTGACCTGTTTCTAACACTTAGTATACGGCGGTCCCATAAAAATTCTTTCGAAAAATGAACAAGTATATTTGCAAGAGGAAAGCAAAGTGATAGACCGGTATTTAGGGGTGTGATACAATTTTGGCACACAGAATCTGCTCTAAGTCAGATCTGCTTATCATGAATTGGTTTTCTAGGGTTCCGTGCGGGTGGCGCAGTCTGGACCGAGAGAAAACACATAGGGTCTAGACAAAAGACCGTATGACACGGAGGGATAAAAGCCCGGGAGATTTGATCAAACGATCGATTTCCGGGCTTTTTTTTGTTGGTTGGAATCGTTCAGAAAGGAAGGGATCTAATGAAATGGGGAAATGTTTTGATTGCGGCGGTTTTTGAAGTCGGCTGGGTGATGGGATTGAAATATGCTGACTCTTTATTCGAATGGGCCGCAACCATCGTTTGTATTGTCGTCAGCTTTTATTTACTCCTGAAAGCCACGACTGTACTACCAGTTGGCACACTTTATGCCGTTTTTACCGGACTTGGGACAGCAGGTACTGTCATAGTAGGTATGGTCATGGGGGAGCCGGTACAGCTAGTGAAATTACTTTTAATCATGGTGCTTTTAAGCGGTGTATTAGGGCTCAAACTGACCACAGGAGAAAAGAAAGGAGAGACTGAATCATGAGCTGGCTTTTACTCATTGGGGCAGGCATTTTAGAAATGCTTTGTGTCACCATGATGAATCAATTCCAGAAAGACCGGCATGTCAAATGGATTTTATTCATTGCAGCTGGATTTTCTCTGTCCTTTCTCATGCTCTCTCTTGCGATGAATACAATTCCGATGGGAACGGCGTACGCCATTTGGACTGGCATTGGAGCTGCTGGAGGAGCCATTGTCGGCATGCTGTTTTATGGTGAGTCGAAAGACGCAAAACGTATTTTCTTTATCGCATTGATTTTATCTGCGGCGGTCGGGTTAAAGATTATTGAATAAGAAAAGGGCTGGCATCTGTCTGCCAGCCTTTTTTACATCGAATGATGATTGGAATCGTTTTCATTTTTGCGGTAAAGCTGACTCACTAGCAGAAAACAGACACCAAATGTGAGCAAAGGAATGAGTCTTTCACCGGCCATAAATAGATAAATACCTGTGATCAGACATACGATGCCGAGCCAAAAGCTCACTTTACCAAACAAAGTCATGCTTTTCATCTCCATCACTCCTTTTGTGATAAAAGGTCTACTCACATTATATCACGCTAGGTGCAGAATTGAATGAATATTCAATAAAAAATGGACTCTTCATTGCTTTTTCTCTTTCCAGTCCAGTATAATATTTCATTAGAATGAAAACGTAAATGAGGTCATGATACATGAGAACATTGATTACAGAGAAACTTGAATTACACAGACAAAAGCACGAGCAAAAAGGCAGACTGCTTGTCAGCTGTCCGGATCAGCCTGGTATTGTATCAGCTGTTTCTTCCTTTTTATTTGAGCACGGAGCGAACATCATTGAATCCAGCCAATACACAACCGATCATGAAAGCGGCCGGTTCTTTTTAAGAATTGAATTTGATTGGAAAGACATTTCGGCGAATATGGATCAATTGAAAAATAGTTTTGAGCCAATCGCAGCATCATTTCAAATGACGTGGAGCATGTCGCGTGCAAGTGAGCTTAAAAAGCTGGCAATCTTTGTCTCAAAAGAGCTTCATTGTCTGCATGAACTTCTATGGGAATGGCAAAGCGGAAATTTAATGGCTGAAATCGCAGTTGTGATCAGCAATCATGAAACGGCAAAAGATACAGTAGAAGCGCTTGGGATCCCATTCCATTATGTAAAGGCGAACAAAGACATTCGCAAAGAAGCTGAAAAAGAGCAGCTCGCCTTATTAGAAGAGTACGATATTGATGCGGTTGTACTTGCTAGATACATGCAAATTTTAACGCCTGGATTTATTGAAGAGCATCCGAACAAAATCATTAATATTCATCATTCCTTCCTGCCGGCGTTTATTGGTGCCAACCCATACAAGCGGGCATATGAACGGGGCGTCAAACTAATTGGTGCGACTTCTCATTATGTTACAAATGATTTAGACGAAGGACCGATCATTGAACAAGATATTGAGCGTGTAGATCACCGTGATGATGCGGAAGCCCTAAAAAATATTGGCCGGACAATTGAGCGCAGTGTGCTTGCGCGTGCTGTCAAATGGCACTTGGAAGATCGAATTATTGTTCATGAGAATAAAACGATTGTCTTTAATTGACCGCTTGACTTTTCTTTAGCAATTGGTGATAATATAAAAAAATTAACGAGCGTTGAAAAGGAATAGTAAGCAGGAACTGGTGCGTAAAGAGAGCAAATGATATGCTGAAACATTTGCCGCAGACAGCTGCTGAACCTGCCCTTTGAGCCTTAGAGGAAAAATCTAAGCGCGTGCCTGGCGTTACAGGAGTTGAGTGGAATAAGCATTTCGTATGCTTATTCAATGAAGGTGGTACCACGGAAAATCCCTTTTCGTCCTTTACATAAGGAGAAAAAGGGATTTTTTTGTGCCTAAAGGTATAGCGGAGGGAATCAAGAATGAAAAAGCAAAGGATCGTCATAAAAATTGGCAGCAGTTCATTAACAGAGCAAAAAGGAGCCATTGATGAACAAAAGATGCAGGATCATGTAAGAGCCATAGCAAAGCTCAAAGAAGCAGGGCATGAAATCATTTTAATTTCATCAGGAGCCGTTGCGGCAGGATTTGGAAGCCTAGGCTATCCATCAAGACCTGTGACCTTAAAGGGGAAACAGGCAGCCGCTGCCGTTGGTCAGGGCTTGTTAATGCAAAAATATACAGAGCTTTTTTCACAGTTTCACATGACACCTGCTCAAATGCTTTTAACACGTAATGACTTTTCAGATCGAACAAGATATCGAAATGCTTACGCAACGATGATGGAGCTGCTGGAAAGAAAGATTTTGCCGATCATAAACGAAAATGATTCAGTCTCCATCGAGGAGCTTACCTTTGGGGATAATGACATGCTGTCAGCTCTTGTCAGTGGATTAATCCATGCAGACCAATTGATCATATTAACAGACATCAATGGTATTTATAATGCAAATCCAAATGAGCATCCTGAGGCTCAGCGGTTTGATGTCCTGACTCATATTTCAGAAGAATTGTTTTCATATGCAAAGAGCACTGGTTCAAAGGTTGGAACAGGCGGAATGAAATCGAAGCTGTCTGCTGCACAAACGGCACTTTCACTTGGTGTGAAAGTCTTCATAGGCACAGGCACTGGGGAAGACAAGCTGCTTCGCATTCTTGCGGGTCAAGGGGACGGAACGTATATCGGAGAACAGGACTTATCAGCCGTGAACAACCGCCGTCAATGGATTCAATTCCACTCACCGGTCTCTGGAAAGATCATGATTGATGCAGGAGCGGAAGCGGCGATTTTGCATAATGGCAGAAGTCTTCTTCCGGCAGGAGTCATTGATGTCGCTGGTGACTTTTCTAAAGGAGAGGTTGTAGAAGTCGTCGGGCCAAACGGATTAGTTGGTAAGGGACAAACGTTGTACGCATCCGATGAGCTTCTCGGCATTAAAGGAATGCGAAGTGACGAGCTTTCAAAAGAGAAGCCTGAGGTCATACACCGAGATCACTGGGTACAGCATGTACAAAACTGAGGAGGGAATACGATGAATGAAGTTCTTGAAAAAGCAAAAAAAGCAAGTGTAGCTAAAGATCAGCTGCTTCTAAAAACGACGGAACAAAAAAATGCTGCCCTGCACGCCATTGCGAGTGCACTAAAAGCATCTTCAGCTTATTTAATAGAGGAGAACCAAAAGGATGTTCAAGCGGCTGAGGAAAAGCAGTTCACGCCATCTGTCATTGACCGGATCACACTCACGGAAGAGAGAATTGAAGCCATTGCAGACGCGACTCTTCAACTCATTCAGCTAAAAGACCCAATTGGTGAAACGTTAGAAACCATTCAAAAAGAAAACGGTCTATTCATCGAAAAGGTCCGTGTACCGCTTGGAACGGTTGGCATGATTTATGAAGCAAGACCAAATGTGACAGTCGATGCTGCGACCCTTTGCTTGAAAACTGGGAATGCTGTTATTCTGCGCGGAAGCTCATCTGCTATTCATAGTAATAAAGCGATTGTAAAGGTAATTCATGAAGCGCTTTATACAACGGATATTCCAGTAGACAGTGTGCAATTGATTGAAGATACTGGCCGTGAAACGGCGAAAACGCTGTTCACCTTAAATGAATACCTCGATGTCCTCATTCCGCGCGGTGGGAAGAATTTAATTGATCTTGTAGTGAGAGAGTCTACTGTGCCGGTGCTTGAGACAGGTGCAGGAAATTGTCATATCTACATTGATGAAACAGCGAAAAACGAAATGGCTGAGCGGATTGTGCTGAATGCCAAAACCCAAAGACCATCTGTTTGTAATGCGATTGAGAGCATTGTCATTCATGAAACATGGGCAAAAACATACGGCGCTTCGTTATTTGAAGCCCTTCAATCAAATGGGGTAGAAATACGCGGTGATGAAGCTGTTTGCGCGCTTGCTCCTAGTGCTGCATTAGCGACAACTGAGGACTATGCAACGGAGTTTTTAGCACCGATTGTCAGCATTAAAATAGTAAAAAACATAGAAGAAGCGATTCAGCATATTCAAACATATAGCTCTAAGCACTCTGAAGCGATCATTACAGAAAATGATGAACATGCAGCCCTTTTCTTAACAGCTGTCGATGCAGCCGCTGTTTATCATAATGCTTCTACTCGTTTCACAGATGGCTTTGAATTTGGTTATGGAGCGGAAATAGGTATTAGTACACAAAAACTTCATGCAAGAGGGCCAATGGGTCTGCCAGCCTTAACGTCTGAAAAATTTGTCATTCGTGGACAAGGACAAATAAGAGAATAACGAATTCAAAAGAGAGTCTTGTGACAACAGGCTCTCTTTTTCCTTTCATTTTTGTATTTCTCCGGTCAAGTATGATAAAATATGGTAATGTTTTATATTTTGAGAAGATTGGAGAAGGCAACGTATGGCGAAAATCATTCCCTCTTCGGATATTGGAGTGAAAATCAACAAGTGGTATGAATTAATCCGCAGATTTGATTCAGAACAAGCAGAACAGTTAAAACAGGAAATTCGCACCTCTCTTGATTCAATGGAAGAAGATCAGAATTTGCTTCTCTATTTTTCTTTAATGGAATTTCGGCATGAGGTCATGCTCGATTATTTAAAGCCATTAAAGGAAGGAAAGCTTCGCGCCAACTTTTCCGAGCTTTCGAAAGAAATAGATGAGCATCAAACGCATGTCACAGGCATGCTTGAATACTACTATCATTTTTTCAGAGGCATGTATGAATTCGGACGTAGGGAGTATATTGCTGCCATATCGTCTTATCAAAAGGCAGAGCATAAACTTTCTTTTGTATCAGATGATATTGAACGTGCTGAATTTCATTTTAAAATGTCAGAAATATATTATCACATGAAACAAACACATATCTCGATGCACCATGCTAAACTAGCGCTGGATGTTTATGTTCAGCATGAACTGTATGCGCTTCGCACGATTCAGTGTGAATTTATTGTGGCCGGTAACTACGATGATATGAGAAGGCATGAAAAAGCATTACCACATCTCGAAAGAGCACTTGCGAGGTCAAGAGAGTTTCAGAATGTGCGTTTTATAGCCTCCTCTTTATTTAATATGGGCAACAGTTATTACCGAATGGGAGACTTAGGCCGCGCACTCGAATTAATGAAAGAATCCATCTCGTTATTTGATCAAAATCAATCCGATCATCTTCGTCGATCTATAGACCCTCTTTATACAGCCGCTCAGATATTATACAAACAAGGAAAACACGAAGAAGCATTACACTACAGAGAAGAATGTATGAAGCGAGCAGAAGCTCTTCAGGATGACATTCATATTCAGAAAACCATATTTCTAGAAGCATTGTATTTAAGACAAGATGCTGAGCATATTAAACGAATTTTCCATTTTTTAGAGTCTGCCTATGCATATCCTGATATAGAGGAGCTGGCATTAGATACCGCAAAGTATTATAATGAAATGGGGGATTATGAAAAATCTTCCATGTTCTATGGGGAAGCGGAACATGCTCGAATCTATATTCAGAGAGGGGATTGTTTATATGAATTTTAAAAAATGGGCAGTCGTCTGTACAAGCATCACCATCATGGCATTGTGGCTGGCAGCAGCAAATGCCGATCCAGATAACAGAAACCATACGCTAGAACAACTGAATCCGCAGCATGACACGATCTAAAAGCCCTTGTTAAAGGGCTTTTTTTACTGTCTAACAATTTACGGACATGCTCATAAAAAGAGGTCAGGGAGGAAAACTTAAAAAAGAATATTTATTGATTGACTCCACAATTTAAATTGTGTACAATTTAATTGTAGAAAATATTATTGGAGAGAAAGAGGGTTATATTCATGTCAGACGTTTTATTTACAGCAACGGTATCAGCTGTCGGAGGAAGAGAAGGAAAGGTTGTTTCAACAGATGGTGTACTTGAGCATGATGTAGCAATGCCTGGAACACCAAGAGCAAAAAAACTTGAAAAAGCAACAAATCCAGAGCAATTATTCGCAGCAGGCTACTCTGCATGTTTTGATTCAGCCCTTCAAATGGTAGCAAGACAAGAGCGTATCCGTTTTGAAAGTGAAGTAACAGCACATGTCAGCTTATTAAAAGACAGTTCAGATGGCGGCTTCAAACTAGGCGTTCAATTAGAAGTAAAGGGAACTGGCATTGAGCAGTCAGCATTAGAAGAACTTGTTCATAAAGCACACGGTGTATGTCCATATTCAAAAGCAACTCAAGGAAACATCGAAGTAGAACTAGTAGCTGTCGCACAATAATAGACATCAATAAAAGGCTGAGGGAATGTTCCCTCAGCCTTTTGGTTGTGTTAAATTTTGCAAAAGCTCATGTAAAGAGGCGCGCAGTATTTTTAGCTCTTCTTCTGATCTGCCTGTCCCAGTCAGCATGTGAAACGGAATCGCAGTGGCCTTTTCTTTTAGCTGTTCTCCATATTCCGTTAAACGAATTTGCACAGACCGCTCATCCTCTTTCGAGCGTTCTCGGATAATGAGTCCGTTTTGCTCCATTCGTTTCAGCATGGGTGTGAGTGTACCGGAGTCTAAATAGAGAAGCTCTCCCATCGTTTTCACATTTAATGATCCATGCTCCCACAATAAAAGCAGTGCCAAATATTGCGGATACGTAATGTTTAATTCTTCTAATAACGGTTTATACTGCTTCGTCATCTCTCGTGAACTTGCATATAACAAGAAACAAAGCTGATTTTCCAGCTTCATATGCTCAAATTCATTTGTCATGTCAGTCACCAACTATTTTTTGTCATACTTATCATTGTATAAGATTTTCTTCCTTTTTAAAATAAATACAGACGAAAAATGAAAAATTCTTCAATGTGCGATAAATGTTTGAGAAATGAATAGAACGTGAAAAGGATCAATAGATAAAGGAGGAGATGAAGATGAAACCATTATTCACAGCAAAAGTAAAGGCGCAGCATGGAAGAGCTGGACATGTTCGTTCAGAAGATGGTGTGCTCGATCATAACATTGTCATGCCTAACGCAAAGAAAGATGGAGAGACTGGTACAAACCCAGAGCAATTATTTGCAGCAGGCTATGCAGCTTGTTTCGGAGGAGCACTTGAACAGGTAGCCAAGAAGCAAGGGATAGAAATTGAATCGGAAGTAGAAGGACATGTCAGTCTTTTAAAAGATGAAAGCGACGGGGGCTTTAAGCTTGGCGTAAAGCTGATTGTGTCTGCGAAAGGTCATGATCATGACAAAATGAAAGAGCTTGTCCATGCTGCACATGAATTCTGTCCATATTCAAAAGCAACAAGAGGGAACATTGAAGTAGAGCTTGAAGTGGCGGAGTAATAGTAGAAGACACCTGCTTACGAGCAGGTGTCTTTTTTTAATATTCTTTCTTTTTATCGTATGCTTCCCATGCTTCAAATGGCGCAAGGGTTTTTTGAGGTGTCAGCTTGTAAAATGGTATATTTCTTGATTCGTATTCTTTGTTGATTTCTTCATAAATAAACGAGTCATCAAAACCAGCATCCGCTGCATCCTGATGTCCAGCAGCAAAATACACCGCTTTTGGTCTAGCCCAGTAAATAGCGCCAAGGCACATCGGACAAGGCTCGCAGCTTGTGTATAGAGTACAATCCTCTAATTGGTATGTATGTAGAGTTTGGCATGCTTTTCGAATGGCGGTGACTTCTGCATGTGCAGTAGGGTCATTACTCGTTGTCACATTGTTGCTTCCCTCTGCAATAATCTGACCATCCTTGACAATGACTGCTCCAAAAGGGCCGCCAGTACCACTATTGACTCCTTCTACTGCAAGATCAATTGCGCGTTGTAAAAAATCTTCGTGATTCATTGTCTTCCTCCCTTTGTTCGACTGACTTCTCTAGTATAAACGAATCATGCTAGAAAAGAAATCATCATAGTAGAAGATTGAACAGGCCAATTTGCACATAAAAACCCCTGCCACGTTCAGCAGGGGAGAGGTATTCAATTATGCGTGCTGCGCCAGCTTTTTACGAGCGACTTCAGCAGCTGTAACCATGTTTTTCAAAGCAGCAATAGTTTCAGGCTCTTGTCTAGTTTTTAGACCACAATCCGGATTCACCCAGAAGCGATCTGTTGGACAAACGTTCAGCGCATCATCAATGATTTCGCTCATTTCTTCAACAGATGGAACGCGCGGGCTATGGATGTCATAAACGCCTAGTCCAAGTCCTTTCAAATACGGGTGCTTTTCTAAGTAATCGAGGAATCCGCCATGACTGCGTGAATGTTCAATTGTAATCACGTCAGCATCCAAGTCTTCGATCGTATCGACAATATCCTCGAAGTTACTGTAGCACATATGTGTATGAATTTGTGTGTCATTTTGAACGGATGATGTGGATAAACGGAATGACTCTGCTGCCCAGTTTAAATATTCTGCCCAATCACTTTCTTTGAGCGGAAGTCCTTCTCTTAGCGCAGGCTCATCCACTTGGATCACTTGAATACCAGCTGCCTCTAAAGCTTCTACCTCTTTACGCAAAGCGAAAGCGATTTGGAAAGCAATGTCTTTTCGAGAGATATCCGTTCTTGGGAAAGACCAGTTTAAGATGGTAACAGGTCCTGTCAGCATTCCTTTGACTTTTTTCTCTGTTAAACTTTGTGCGTAAACTGTCTCTTTCACTGTCATTGGCTCTGTAAACTCTACATCTCCATAAATGATTGGCGGCTTCACGCACCGTGATCCATAGGATTGTACCCAAGCAAATTTTGTAAAGGCAAATCCGGCTAGCTTTTCACCGAAGTATTCAACCATGTCTGTCCGTTCAAATTCTCCATGCACGAGCACATCCAGGCCAATTTCTTCTTGAATATCAATCCATCGTTTTGTTTCTTTCTTAATAAATTCATCATACTCTGCATCTGTCCACTCATTTTTGCGCCACTTTTGACGAGCACTGCGCACTTCAGCTGACTGCGGGAAGCTGCCAATCGTTGTGGTTGGAAGAAGCGGGAGCTCAAGAGATTCGTTTTGGATACGTAGGCGTTCTTCAAAGGCAACTGGACGTTTAAAATCTTTCGAAGAAAGATTGTTGCGTTCCGCTGTCAGATCCGCATTTGTTCCTTTTGCGAACTCTTTTAAGGTAAGAAGTGCTTGTACTGCTTCGTTAATGTCGGCATCAATGGCAGCTGCTCCTTTTGTTAAACCTTCTTTTAATAATGTCAATTCAGCCAGCTTTTCAGTGGCATAAGACAGTCCGTTTAATAGTTTTTCTTCAAGCTGTTCACTTGGGTGTTTGGCAACTGGTACATGCAGTAAGCTGCTTGATGGCTGCAGCCACACTTCTTTAGGCTGAGCCTCAGCAATGACTTCAGAAATAAAGGATAATCTTTCCCCAAGATCTGATCTCCAAATATTTCTTCCATCAATGATGCCAGCTGCTAAAATTTTATCTTTCGGGAAGCCGTGCTTTTTCACTTGATCCAGGTTGCGCCCTTGATCGTGGACAAAATCAAGACCAATTGCTTCAACAGGATATGTGACAAGCTCTTCATACGCATCAACTGAATCAAAGTAGGTTTGA
The DNA here is from genome assembly GCF_049895685.1 of Bacillus sp. DC4300-2b2. Classification (NCBI taxonomy): domain Bacteria; kingdom Bacillati; phylum Bacillota; class Bacilli; order Caryophanales; family Bacillaceae; genus Bacillus; species Bacillus sp. DC4300-2b2. The sequence goes on along the minus strand of NZ_JAFCSW010000002.1, from coordinate 578,857 downwards.
AGAAGAATGTTCAAGCCAGGTACGGCTTCTTTGATCGTTTGATAGATTTCTTTTACGGCTTTTACGTCTTCACTTGAAGCTGTGACAAGTGCAGGTTCATCAATTTGAACCCATTTGACGCCGGCTTCTTCAAGTTCTTTTAAAAGCTGAGTATAAAGCGGCACTAGACGCTGCTGAATTTCTTTCACTTCATTTGCTTCATAACCTTTAGAAAGTGAGACAAATGTATAAAGACCGAGTACAACCGGTTTTGTTTCAACACCAAACGCCTTTTTCACCTTTTCGTAAGCTTCAAGCGGTTTGTTGTGTGTGAGTTTAAATTCTGTGCTTTTTTCGTATTCTGGAACGATGTAGTGATAGTTTGTATTAAACCATTTTGTCATTTCACTTGAGACGGCATCTTTTGTTCCTCTTGCCATCGCGAAGTATGTATCTAGCGGGTCTTTTAAGCTGCGGAAGCGCTCTGGAATCCAATTGAACATAACAGCAGTATCCAGCACGTGATCATAGAAGGTAAAGTCTCCAGAAGGAACAACATCAATTTGTTGATCGATTTGTGTTTTAATGGCAGTTAAAAATTGTTCATCCAGTGTGCCTAAGAGGGTTTCGCGGTCTGTTTGACCTTTCCAGTAAGACTCAAGTGCTTTTTTCCATTCTCTGTTTAAACCAATTCGCGGAAAGCCTAGATTACTTGTTTTAACAATTGTCAATTCCCATTCCTCCTCTAAATATAAAAAGACATTTACGCTCATGATCAAGATTGATGAGGTAAATGTCTGGTTTAAAAGACAAAATGTGTGTGCGAAATAAGGCGTGAGTATCACTGACGCTTTTCCGACATCTCCTATCAACCGTAGGGGGTTTGATGTGATAGAGCGGCTGGTATCCTGGCTGGTGAATCTGCAAGCTTTTCATCCTTCCCATCCTAATGACAGTGGATTCATGAGAAAAGCTCTCCTCACTCACAGTGGCGGGACCGCGCCGGATTTTCACCGGTCTTCCCAATTAAAATTCGACGTGTAATCGAATTACCGACTCTCAAACTATGAATTTATTGTGTTCGATTATATAACGTTCACTTCATTTCGTCAAAGTAAATTTTGAATAATTTTAATTAAAAAAATCCTGAGAAAATTCTATCTTTTCTCAGGACCTCTATTTAAGCTATAGAGATAAAAGATCTGCTTCCAATGTTTTTTCTAAAAGGACATCAGGCGCAGTTAAATATAAAAATCCATTCCCCACAAGGGCTTTCGACTGTTTTAATGGAAGGGTTCTTCTGACAAGCTGAGCATAGATTTCAGGCTCTGTCAGCTTGCGCTGGAACGCTTCTTCTTCAGCATTTTTGATAATGGCTAGTGCACCGCTTACGTGAGGGGCAGCCATTGAAGTCCCTGTGAGTCTGCCATATTTATGGTTAGGGAGAGTGGATAAAATGTCTTCTCCTGGAGCGACGAGGTCGATTTCTTTATTGGCATTAGAAAATTCAGAGGATTCTCTAGCAAGGGAAACAGAACCGACGGCAATGACTTCATTGTATGCTGCTGGGTAGGAGAACTCTTCCGTACGCTCGTCCCCGTCCCCTTCATTTCCTGCTGCGCATACAACAAGCACACCGCTTTTCACCGCATTTTGAATGGCTTCCTGCAGGGCAGGCTCATTGCTTGGACCACCGAGAGACATGGAGATAATATCAACCTTCTGCTCTGCAGCATAGTTGATGCCATCAATGATCCATTCATATTTTCCGCTACCATTTTCACCGCCAAGTACTTTCACGATGAGCAGCTTGGCTTCAGGGGCAACCCCTAAAATTCCGCCATTTTGATCTGTTGCGGCAATCGTTCCTGCTACATGGGTACCATGCCCATTGTAGTCTTTGACATTTTCAGCATCTCCATTGTCATCATCGGTAAAGTTCTTTCCTCCGATAATCTGATCTTTTAAGTCGGGATGCTCTGTGTCACAGCCTGTATCAAGGACAGCAATGGTTATGCCTTTTCCTTTGAAGCCACTTGACCAAAGTTCGGGTGCTTTAATCTCCTGAATACTTTCCGGCGTCTCTTTCGCTTCCATCACATTGGCTTTTACTTCATACGGAATTAAGCGAATTTCACCTTTCATAAGAAAGCCCTCCTTATTTTGTTTTCAAAGTAGATTCAGGCTGCGTAATATTATTGTATAAAAGAAACTTTTGATCGGAAAGGGTCAATTGTAATAATTTTTCAAATAATCAATCTATTATCAAAAGTGCAGTTCTCCTCACTTATTGACGAAAGAGCTCACCTTTTGAAGAAAACTCTTGATATCATATGAAAAAGAAGGAAATGCTGCATAGTGAGGTTGCACCTGTTCAGATGAAAATGGGTGAATAGAACTAAAATAGGCAGATTGAAAAATAATCAATAGATGAAAGAAGAAAAGAAAATAGATAAACCATGAGAGCAGATTATTGCTTTTCAATGATAATTTATAAAGAGTAAGAAATGTAAAAAGTATTTGACATTTAAGGGGCTGATGCTATGATTATAAATGTAAAGAGTATTTGACATTTTATTTGGAAGGGGACTAAAGATTGGATTACGTAAAGGTTGTCTATTCAGTTATAATATTATTGATTGGATTGTTCATTTTGATCGCTTCGATGATTCAAAAGGGTGATGAACGAAAGAGATTTATTTACTCGAAAGCTCAATCTTATGCGTTTATTGTGGTTTTCGGTATGCTTTTATTAGAAGTCGCACAAAATATCTTTCTAACGATTCAAGGGAACTCAAATCAGGGCATTGGGATTTCACCTATCGCCTTCCTGTCTGTGGTTATAATAATATATGCATTCACATTCCTCATTTACAGAAAAAAATATGGTGATTAAATGCAGAATCATATTAGAGAACTAAGAAAATCTAATAAATTGTCTCAAGAAGAATTAGCTAAACTTTGTAAGGTGTCGAGACAAACCATTAATGCGATCGAAAATGATAAATATGACCCCACTTTGCAATTAGCTTTTGACATAGCTTTTGTTTTAGGAACTTCAGTAGATCAGCTCTTTGTCAGCAGACCTATAAAGAAGTAATCAACAGGCCTCAAGATGAGGTCTTTTTTTGAGTGGTTAGCCGTTTTATTTTCCTTTCAATTGATGTGCGGTTACTGTGTTAAAAAACAACTTCATTCAATATATTTCTTCTTTCATGAAAAAATAGATGTGAAGATTGTGACTGTTCCAAATGAGAAAGGCAACATATAATAATGGAAAGACAAGCTTGCCTTTCAGATAGGAGAGATAGAGATGAACAAAGGGAAGATACTCGTAGTCGAAGATGAAAAGAAAATCGCAAGGGTGCTGTCACTTGAACTTGAATATGAAGGATATGAGGTGACAGTCAAAGAGACAGGAATGGACGGCCTTCAGGCTCTTGAAGAAGACAGCTTCGATTTGGTGCTGCTTGATGTCATGCTTCCAGAGTTAAGCGGTCTTGAAGTGCTGAGAAGGGTTCGAAAGACAAATACAGCGACACCTATTATTTTGATTACAGCAAGGGGAAGTGTCCCTGATAAAGTAAGCGGGCTCGATCTTGGGGCAAATGATTATATAACAAAACCTTTTGACATAGAAGAATTATTAGCACGAATTCGCGCGCAGCTAAGGTTGAATATATATGCACAAGAAGAAAAGGAGACAGAGCTGAGCATAGCAGATTTAACGGTCAACGAGAAAACAAGAGAAATACAAAGGGCTGGGCAAATGCTTGAACTCACGCCGAGAGAATATGATCTGCTTGTCCACTTACTGAACCATCAGCAGCAAGTGCTCACAAGAGATCAGCTTTTAACAGCGGTTTGGGGCTTTGATTATTTCGGTGATACAAACGTGGTAGATGTCTATATCCGTTATTTAAGGAAAAAAATCGATTACCCATTCGAAAAACAGCTGATTCACACAGTGAGAGGTGTGGGTTATGTGATGAAAGGATAAAGAATGAGATTAAAAAATAAGATTCAGCTTTATACGTCGTTGTCTTTGTTTTTAATGGTGCTCTTGTTTCATACAGCCATTTATTTTATTTTTTCGATGACCTTGACGCAAAAAGATATGTCCCGTTTGTCTGAGGTGGCTGAAAATATTGCCATTGCTTTAAAAAAATCAGAGGAAGAAGGTCTTCCGTCCTCGGAGCTGCTGAAGGCGTACCTGCCTCAAAATGGCATGATCCGTGTCGTGACAGAAACGGGAGAGTCAAAGCTGACTGTCACAAAGGAATCAACGTTTAGCTCACTGCCTTTTACATACGAATCTGGCCAGACGGCTGAAATCAAAGACTACAATAAGCATATGGTTGCGTTCGCTGCTATTCCGGTCATTTGGACAAATGGTGAGATTATGTCGCTTCAAGTATATGAAGAAATCGAAAATACGGAAGAGAACTTAGCGTTATTAAAAATGATTTTAATCACAACCGGCGTTTTGTTTATTGTGCTTTCCTATTTTGCAGGCCACGTGTTAACAAAGCAAATTGTCCGGCCGATTAGCAGAATAACGAGTACCATGAAGGCAAGTATGAAAGAGAAGGCGTTTAAACGAATTGAATTAACAGGCGATTCAAAGGATGAACTATATCAAATGGGACAAACCTTTAATGAAATGTCCGAGATTCTCGAGAAGCATTATGAAAAAGAACAGCAATTTTTGCATGATGCCTCTCATGAATTGAAGACTCCGATTACCGTCATTATGAGCTACAGCAATTTACTCAAACGCTGGGGGCAAACACGTCCAGAGGTTGTAGAAGAATCCTCCCAAGCGATTCATGATGAAGCGAAAAAAATGAAAAGACTGACAGATCAATTACTGACATTGGCGAAAAACGGTCAGCCGTTATACTTGGATATGAAGCCGGTTGATCTTGGTCATTTGTGCAAGCAGCTATGTCATACACTTGAAGTGGCCACCAATCGAACGATTCAATCCCATGTGCAGTCAGATCAGCCGCTTATCGCAGAAGGAGACGAAGAGAAAATCAAACAGCTTTTGACCATCTTAATTGATAATGCGGTCAAATATAGTAGAGAGCCAGTTGATGTGACCTGCGGATGGGCAGGAGACAAGCCATTTATTTCAGTGATTGATCAAGGAATCGGTATAAAAGAGGAAGATCAGCCGAAAATCTTTGACCGCTTTTTCCGTGTGGATGAAGCGAGAAACAGCGAGACGGGCGGAACCGGACTTGGTCTTTCAATTGCGAAGCAAATTGCAGAAGAACATGGGGCCGAGCTGAAGGTAGACAGCCGTATCGGCGAAGGGACAGCCATGACCATTCTTTTTCAGAAATAAATGGGTCTTTTCTCATCAATTTCTCATTTCCTCCTTATAAAATAGGAAATAGGAAGGAGGCGCTGCATGTCTAGAAAAACGAAAATGGTGCTTGCGCTCGCAGGATGTCTTGCGATTCTTGCGGCCTTTGCAATGCTCATGATCCAAACCATTGATCATAAAATATTAAGTGAAGCAGAAATGAAAAAAATGATCTCAAAAGACTACAATGGAAACATTACACATATTGATTTAATCAATCATAAACAGGACTATACATTGACGCTGGAAAATGCAAATGGCATCTATCAAATCATTGCATCTTCTGCAAGCGGTCAGATGAAAGAAATTAGACAGTTAAAAAGCTATCAGAAGCCAAATGAAAAAAATGCTGAGCTCCAGGCAGAAGAGGCGGCTGTTAAAAAGGTGAGCGGAACCGTCATTCAAAAGAAAGAGACATCAGATCGTTTTATTTTTACCATCCAATCAAAAAAAGAATTATATCAAGTCGAGGTCGACAAACAATCATTTAAGGTGCTTGAAGCAGAAAAGAAAAAACCAACCTCTAAAGAAAAGAAGCTCACAAAAATCACCGTCGAGGAAGCGATCCAAATTGCCGTCAAAGAGGTTGGCGGAACAGTGGATGATGCCGATCTTGAAACATTCAGCGGTATGCTCGTATTTGAGGTGGAGCTGGATTTGCCTGACGGCAGAGAGGCAGAGGTGCTTGTGAACGCCTATACAGGAGACATTGAGGGCATTACGTACGAAAACTAATCCTTTTCTCATGATATTCTCATGTTTCTTTCCTTCCTTTATCATCTTGTTTTCTTAAGATATAGAAGAAATCAAAAAGAGGAGGAAATGAACATGATGAAAAAAGTACTAGTAGCTACAGCATTAACGGGAACTCTTGTCGCAGGTGGTTTCACACTTCAAGCGCAAAATACAAATCAAACAGCAAACGCCGAGCAAGTCGTGCAAAAGAAATCGTCTTTTGTTTCAAAGAAACAAGCTGAAAAAGCAGCCTTAAAAGTGGTGAAAGGCTATGTAGACGATGTGGATCTTGAGCGTAAAAAAGGAAAATGGGTGTATGAGGTCGAGATTAAAAAAGGCGGCTTTGAATATAAAGTATATGTCGATGCAAAAACTGGAAAAGCGCTGAATGATCCAGTCAAAGAAAAGAAACAGAATGTGAAGATCACGAAAAAACAGGCTGAAAAAATTGCTCTTGCAAAAGTAAAAGGCACAGTCACCGATTCTGATCTAGATAAAGAAAATGGTGTGTACATCTATGAAGTTGAAATCACAACACCAAGCGGCGAGGAAGTTGATTTTGAAATTTCCGCTAAAACAGGCAAAATCCTGAAGCAAGAATGGGATGATTAAGCCATCTCTAAACCTTACACTTTCATGTGTAAGGTTTTTTCATTGGGACAAACTACGGGAAAGGAGGCGAGAGAATATGAAGAAAAAAGAAGAAGAGCAGACAATGGATCATGCGGAATATGTTCCGCATCCTGATGGAGAAGGATATGCTTTGTTTTTGCATGATTCCTTTCATCTCCTCTCCCAAGAGGATATGAATCAGCCAGAAGAGGAATAAAAAGACATGAAAGGGCGATGGCAAGAGCTGTCCATCGCTCTTTTTTTAAAAAGTAAGCGAATACATAAGGATACTTGGCATCTTGCTTATTGACATCATTCCGCTTTTTCTGTAATCTCAGTGTGTTAACAATATGAGACTTCGTTAGGTGAGGCTCCTGTATGGAGATACGCTGCTGCCCAAAAATGTCCAAAGACGCCAATGGGTCAACAGAAATCATCGACATAAGGTGATTTTTAATGCAGCTGGATTTTATCCTATGCCATACAGTGCTAAAGCTCTACGATTGAAGGAGCAAGTGTTTATTTTGTCATGCTTACAAAGCGCCTTCATTTGGTTGAAGGTGCTTTTTTATGAGAAAAGGAGGTGTGGGGATGGATCATCCCGATTCGAGACACATAGAGAGTATGTCAAAAGATCAGATTGACGCATCAGACAGAGGAGATCCTGACCCCCGCACATTCTAAGGGATTCGGGTATCTCCTGACTTTGGGGAGGTAACAGCGATGATACAGAACATTACGTACGATGAACTCATTTTAAGAATCATTATTTTATTAAGAGATGGCAAACGCAAAGAATTTAAAAACATTATGGAAGAACTTCAGCCATATGATATGGCCTATTTATTTAAAGAACTTCCAGAAAAACACCGAGGCCGCTTCCTCAGCTTTTTAACAGTCGATGATGTGACGGAAATGATGGGTGAGCTTGAGCGCGAGTACCAAGAAATTGTGCTTGAAAAAGTAGGGAAAGACAAAGCCACCTTCGTCACAAACAAAATGGATAACGATGACCTAGCCAACTTGTTTGATGAAATGGATGATGAGCTGAAAGATCAGCTTTTGTCAAACATGGAGGCAGAGGAATCAAAGGCCGTCCAGCTTCTCATGAATTATCCTGCTGAGACAGCAGGCCGAATCATGACCAACCGGTACGTATGGATTCCTCAGCACTATACGGTTCAGGACGCAGTTGTAAAGCTGAAAAGTTTTGCTGAAATTGCTGAATCGATCAACTATTTATATGTCATTAATGATCAAAAGCAGCTTGTAGGGGTTCTTTCGTACCGCGATCTCATTTTAGGTGAACCAGATGAAAAAGTGCAGGATCTTATGTTTACAAGAGTCATTGCCGTTGGAGCCTTTCAAGATCAGGAAGAAATCGCAAAACTGATTGAACGGTATGATTTTCTTGCGATTCCTGTTGTGGAAGAGAACAATGTCCTGGTCGGAATCGTCACAGTCGATGATATCATTGATGTCGTCATTCAAGAGGCAGGAGAAGACTATGAGAAGTTCGCTGCCTCTGGTAAAGATATTACATTCGACACGCCCGCTTTTGTTGCAGCATACCGACGTCTCCCATGGCTCATATTGCTTTTATTCATAGGGCTGATTTCAGGCAGTATTTTAAATTATTTTGAAGATACCCTTCAGCAAGTCGTTGCTTTAGCCTTCTTCATGCCAATGATTGCTGGGATGACAGGGAATACAGGGACACAGTCACTTGCGGTCGTCATTAGAGGACTTTCAAAAGAAGAATTAACGAAAAAAACCATTATGCGCTTGATTTTTAGAGAGCTGCGAACAAGTATTTACATTGGGATTGTCTGTTCCATTATTATTACTGTCGTCGCAATGGTGTGGCAGGGCAATATGATTTTAGGATTTGTTGTCGGTTCCTCACTACTTGCCACACTGATTATTGGAACGATGGCAGGTACGATCGTGCCTATTATTTTACACAGACTAAACGTCGACCCTGCTATTGCATCCGGGCCGCTGATTACAACATTGAATGATATATTATCACTGCTCATCTATTTTGGAATTGCGACAGCATTCCTTCATACACTTATGTAGCAAGAATACTGTAAAAAAGGTAGACAAAGGACCATCCTTTGTCCACAACCTAAGACTGTAAAACATGATGTTTTACAGTCTTTTTTGTATAAAGATTGCATATAGCGCTTCCATCCTTTACATTTTAAGGAGAAGGTGGGAGAGAAATATGAAGAAGTTCTTATTCATTTTGATGTGTATGCTTTTGCTGAGTGCATGTCAAAGGGAAGACGAGGGGAAAGACCGGAGGCTAGTGGCGGCAGAGCATATGCTTGAAGCCATCACCGAAGGAAATAAAAGAAAAATGGAAGAAGTCTACGTCGAAGGTGCGGTCCCGAGCCCGAATGATATTCTGAAACTGAAAAAAGAATGGGGCATAGACACGCTTTCTTATGAGGATTTTCATTTGGAAGAAGCCAGCATTCATGTGTTCCATGCGAATTATGAAGATGCAAAAACCGGGAAGAAAAAGGCACTTGCCCTACGGGTGAAAGAAGACCCTGAAAGAGGCGGCGTGCTGATTGACTTTGTGGGGGTTGTTGAAGGAACTGAAGCTTCCTCTAAATAAAAAGAATCGTTCAAAAGAGCGATTCTTTTTTTGTTTAACGATTTTTATACCGAAAGTGTGCATTAATCTGGCCTTCCAGCATTTTTTTCTTAAATTGTCCGCTTTTAAGCGCTTGTTCTTTTTTCTTCATGTCTTTTAAAATTTCAGCTGTCTGCACACCGTCTTCCCGTTTATTGGCGATGTCCATCAAACGTTCAACATCTGCAAAAGAATATTTCCGTGTGCCTCTTGTTGAGCGCTGGGGGTAGATGAGTTTACGTTCCTCATAATATCGGATTTGCCTGACGGAAAGCCCTGTTAACTCACTGACAATCCCGATTGAAATGACTTTTTTATCTTTATAAGATACATCTTCCTGCGTCATATACTCACCCCTGCAAGTCTTTTCTTCATATTATATAGAACGAGAAGTAAAAAAACCTATCGTTTGTTAGAAAATATAACACAAAAACGAAAAAAATGAAAAAACTATGGAAGGAAAGATAACAGGGGGTGTGCAATACATCTAACGGCGGCATATAATCATGGTGAGTTGACTTAGGAGGAGGAGCATATGATGGAGCAAGCACAGATCATTCGTATGGCAAAAGAAATCATCGCATTAGATGTGAAGAGGGATGAATTGCTCGAGCAATTCATGCAGGCTGCAGGTCAGAATGCACATGCGCTTCTAAGAGCCATGCAAAATGATTTGTATAAGAGGTCTTCATGAGCACCCGATCCAAATCACTTGATAGGAGGGGATAATCGGTGCGGCGTATATTAAAAGAAGCTTTAGCAAAAGAAAGACATTATTATACGAAGCAGCTATGTTCATTAGGGGTTTACAGCCCTGATGCGGCCAAGAACATGACAATTAGTGACTTAAAAAAAGAGTATCATTTCTTTTTCAACAAAACAGAACGCTGTTTGTAAAAATCCCTTGAAATGTGCGTATGTCACATAAAGGGTTCTTTTTTTGTGTTTAATATTATAGCAATATTGAATTTTGTAGAAATTTGGCGAATGAAGTGCAAGAAACCATAGATTCTTTACAGATTATGTTAAAGTGTGTCGCATCTTGATGGTTTGCTGAAAAAGCTTTTTTTCGAGATGATTGTGAAAAATAAGAAGGATTTTAAAAGTTTATATCGAAAACTTATACATAACACGAATGGAGTCACTTATGTGGTTGAAAGGGTTTTCAAAACGTACTTCTATTTTTTACGAAAGGCTCCAACTGCACCGCAAGACAGCCTTGAAGTTAAAAAAATATTATAAGAGGTAGATATGTGATGAGACTATCGTTTAATGAAGAAGAAGTAGAACGCTCAATGACGCTTTACAAGGTTTTTGCAAGAGCATTTAAAAGCGTTTCAGAACACAGTATTAGAGACAGCAAAGAGCATGGGTTTAATCCAACTGAATTTGCCGTACTTGAATTACTGTACACAAGAGGTGCTCAAAAGCTTCAGCAAATCGGCTCAAGACTCCTGCTTGTCAGCGGGAATGTGACGTATGTAATTGACAAATTAGAACGAAATGGTTTCATTGAAAGAGAACAGGACCCCAAGGATAAACGGTCAGTTTATGCCCATTTAACGGATAAAGGGCGAAGCTATCTTGACAAGATTTATCCGATCCACTCTCTTCGGATTGCTCGTGCATTCTCTGGTCTGACGCGTGAAGAACAAGAGCAATTGATTAGTCTATTGAAAAAAGCAGGTATTCACAGTCAGCATTTATTATTTAGATAAAACGAAAAGGTGCCATGATTGGCACCTTTTCGATTGTTGACAAAGGGCTAAAGTGATCCTTATTTTAGACCTTTGTCTTCTTCTCAGCTCAGCGTGACAGAAAACCTTTGAAGTCTAGGAAGGACGAGTACCGGAGCGGAGCGAATTGAGCATTCGTAAGCACCAGCACGTAGGACTGACACCGAATGCGAGGGTTTGTCTGCACGCTGGAAGGTGCCATGATTGGCACCTTTTTTATGTATCAAGATGCGCCGGATAGGCGATGAATTTTTCAATATCGCTTGCTGGTAGCGGCTTGGCATAATAAAACCCTTGCAGGTCGTCACAGCCCTGGGCAGATAATAGCTGGGCCTGTGCAAATGTTTCAACACCTTCTGCTATCACTTCGAGAGATAATTGGTGTCCCATCGCTATAATAGCCCCAGTAATCTGTTCAGACTTTGAATCACTTAAAATATCCTCAATAAAGGATTTATCAATTTTCAGTCGATGAATAGGTAAATCCTTTAAATAGCTTAAGGAGCTGTGGCCTGTACCGAAATCATCAATACTAATGCGGACGCCAAGCTGTTTTAGCGACGTTAGCACTTGTTTTGATTGCTTGATATTGTCCATTGTCATACTTTCTGTGACTTCAAGCTCCAAGAGTGACGGTTTCAGGTCGTATTTTTTCAGTGTCAGCTTGATCAAATCAATTAAGTCTTCAGAATTAAATTGTTTCGCAGATAAATTGACAGCCACAGGGATCTTTAGCCCATCATCATACCACCTTTTTGCCTGCTTGCCAGCCGTATCAATGACCCATCTACCAATATCGATGATCAGGCCTGATTCCTCTGCCAGTTCAATAAAAGCCTCAGGTGACTTTAAGGAACCATCTGGTGCCTTCATTCTTAAAAGGGCTTCAACCCCAGTCATCTTTCTTGTTTTGGCACTGACTTGCGGCTGGTAGTGAAGGACAAATTGTTCTCTTTGAATGGCATCCCTCAGCTCCAGCTCTCGGTTTAACCTGTCCTCACTCAATCTTTCCATGGATTCGGTAAAGAACTCATAACGGCTTTGCTTATGTTTTTTGGATAAATACATGGCCATATCGGCTTTTCTCATCAGCTCCATTCCGTCTTTGCCATTTTGCGGAGAGATAGCGATCCCGATGCTGATCGATGTAATGAGCTGATGGTTCTGGATGAAAAAAGGACGTTCAAATTGATGGATGATATTTTTAGAAAATTGTTCGACTTTATGTGTATCATGATCCATGTGAGGAAAGATCATTAAAAATTCGTCGCCGCCAAGTCTTGCGATAAAGCCATTGTCCGGTAAACATTGTGTCAGTCTATTTGCGGCAGCTTTCAGCAGTAAATCTCCGATGTTATGCCCAAGTGCATCATTAATAATTTTAAAACGATTTAAGTCAAGAAACAGAACCGCTGTTGATGTTTTTGACTTGTCTTGAGAGGAGAGGACATCATTTAAATGATTGATGCCATGGCGGCGGTTAGGAAGCTCTGTTAATGCATCATAATGTGCCATCACATGAATTTCTTTTTCTGCAATCCGCTGCTGTGTTAAATCTTTTAAAACAAGATAAATGCTGTCGAGTGAATTATTCACATGAACAGGTATGTAAGTGACATGATAATAATAAAAACGATCTGCTGCTTTCAGTTCTGCTTCGCGTGTGATGGCTTTTTTTGACTGAGAAATAAATTCTTCCCACAACTCAGTCGGCATCACATATTGGCTGACATCATCACCAATCTTAGAATTGCACAACTCTAAGATTTGTTTACCTGAGTCATTTGCAGAAAGCACCTTTCGATCGACAGATAACACGATAATGCCGTCTATATTATGTTTAATGAGCGATTGAAACCGCTGTTCATTTTCTTTCAGCTGATCTGACTGCGTCATGATCCGGTGATCAATATAGGCACCAAATATCATCAGCGTTTGGACAATAAGTGTCATCAATCCGATGAAAAGCGACAGGCTAAATGGCGACATTTCAAGAAAACCACCTGCATCGGCCTGTCCATTTGAATGATAAAACATGGTAGAGGCAGCCATACCTGTATAATGCATACCTGCTATAGCACCGCCCATCAACATTGAACCAAGACCCTTTAAAAGATAATTCTCCCGTTTACTTTTAGTACGGTCAACACGAAAGAAGAGTTTCAATGAGAAGTAGGAGGTAATGGCAGCAATGAAAAACGAAAGAAAAAAGAGGGCTGGATCATAGCTTATTGAGACCTTGGCCATTGATTCCATTCCAAGATAATGCATGCTGCAAATAGCTGAACCCATGGTGATTGAACTAATGAGCAGCCGTCTTCTAGAGAGCTGCTTTTGAATGCATATTGAAAAAGCGATCAAGGATCCAATAAATGAGGCCAAAATCGATAAAATCAGTAAGGATGTATCATATGTGATGCCAACACGCATTTGAAATGCCATCATGCCAATAAAATGCATCGACCATATCCCCATTCCCATGATCATTGCACCAATGAGCAGCCATACCTTTTTCTTTGCACCGCTTGACTGTGCTACCCTGCTGGCTAAATGAAGAGCTGAGTAGGAGGCGACAGCGGCGACAGCGATTGACAGAAAGACAAGCCATCCATTGTAGCTTCCTGTTAAATGGGTCATGTAAGAAAACCTCCTGTATCTTAAAACAGACATATACTTAATATATCGGATCGAATGGCTTCTGTGTTCACCTTTCCTTCACTTAAATACAACAATCAACGTTTTTTTCACCCTTCTTTTATAGTAAAATCAAATTTAATGTAAAAAAACGATCAAAAGCGAATCGTTTCTTCGGTTTTATTCGTTTAATATATGGTGTGATTCTAAAAGAGATAGAATCAGTCAAATGATTATGTGTGAAAGGGATTGATAAACATCGAAGATTTTATTATTTCTTTAGCTGATGCCTTTAAGAACTTGTCATACTTTGGCATCTTCCTCGCATTATGCATTGAATTTGTACCTGCTGAAGTGGTTTTGCCTCTTGCGGGTTACTGGATCTCAAAAGGGGACATGGCCTTTATAGGTGTTGTGGCGGCCGGCTCCATTGGCGGCGTGGCTGGTCCTTTGACCTTGTACTGGTTAGGACGTTACGGCGGCAGACCCTTTTTAAATAAATATGGAAAGTATATTTTTATAAAACCTGAGTCGCTTGATAAATCTGATGCTTTCTTTGAAAAGCATGGCGGATTCGTCGCATTCAGCGGCCGGTTCATACCAGGAGTCAGAACGCTTATCTCCATCCCGTGCGGTATTGCCAAGATGAATGTGTGGGTCTTTTGCCTGTATACGTTTTTGGCAATTACACCAATTACGTTTGTGTATGTGTATCTTGGGTTTGTGCTCGGAGAGAACTGGAAAGAGGTTGGCGCCATCTTAGATCCATATCTTTTACCAATTGGCATCGGTGTTGTGTTATTGTTTGTTCTCTACTTATTTCTAAAACGAAGAAAAAGAAAAACAGAAACGCCAACTGCCTAATCAATGGATCGAAGCGAAAGTCACCTGTTGACAATCCAGTGTCTATTGATTATGATAGAAGTAATCTAAATATTCTAAATCCCGCCAAAGGGGAGTAGCGTCCGGTTTTTATCGGAAACAAAGTCGTCATTACATGGACTAATGTTCATCGGCTTTGTTGGCATGATTCTACATATCACATGTCTAGCAAGACCTTTGCCATTACAGGCAAAGGTCTTTTTTGCATTCATAAGCCTTTGTCTGTTGTGGGACAATAGATAAAAACAAGGAGGAATGATGATGGATGCAACCATTATTTTAGAGTACGGGTGGGTTCTGCTCGTACTGATTGGATTAGAAGGGATTTTAGCAGCTGATAACGCGCTGGTCATGGCCGTTATGGTCAAACACCTTCCTGAAAAACAAAGAAAAAAGGCACTGTTTTACGGACTTGCAGGTGCGTTTGTTATGCGATTTGGTTCTCTGTTTCTTATTTCGTTTTTAGTGGATGTGTGGCAAGTTCAAGCCATTGGCGCAATTTATCTTCTTTATATTTCCATTCACCATATTTTAAAATCGCACGTATTTAAGAAAAAGGAAACTGAAACAAATATGAAACAAAGCGGTTTCTGGGCAACAGTCGTGAAAGTAGAGCTTGCCGACATTGCTTTTGCTGTTGATTCCATTTTAGCGGCCGTCGCTTTAGCTGTGACACTGCCGAAAACAAGTCTTCCGCAAATCGGTGGACTCGATGGCGGTCAATTTATTGTCATTCTTTTAGGCGGTATAATTGGTCTTGTCATTATGCGATTTGCAGCAACGGTCTTTGTGAAACTGCTCAAAACAAGACCGAGCCTAGAAACAGCAGCATTTGTCATTGTCGGATGGGTTGGTGTGAAGCTCACGCTTTATACACTGTCACATCCAGCCATTGGGGTCGTATCGTCTCATTTTATCCATTCAGCATTATGGAAAGTGATTTTCTGGACAGTGCTTCTCGCAATTGCAGCATTTGGCTGGTTTTTATCAAGTCCATCAAGAAAAGGCGGGCAGGAAAAGGAGGAGAAACAAGAGGCACGCCTGGGAGAGTAGGTTTTTTGAAAGAAATATCATTTCATTTTCATAACACGTATATTACAAATAAGGGGGAGATACCCCCTTATTTCTTTGCTTTTAGACGAAACATTGTAAAGTAGATGATGACATACATGTCATAATTGAGTAACAGGAAATGAATTCCTCATTTCTTCCTTTGCGCTTCCCTCATAAATTAGCTATCATAAATGAGTAATATAGGGAGAACTGAGGTGAAACCATTGCTTAGCCTTTTGTTTAAAAAAGGAAAGAAAAAGCAAACATTAGAGCAGTCGGCTATCAGTATTCAACAAGGTGATATCGAACTGCAAAATGCATTAATAGAGCAATACAAACCATTTGTCGCTAAGACGGTTTCATCCGTTTGTAAACGATATATAGATGAAAAAGATGATGAATTCAGCATAGGCTTAATAGCCTTTAATGAAGCGATAGAAAAATACTCTGCCGAAAAAGGAAACTCACTGCTTGCGTTCGCAGAATTAATTATTAAAAGAAAAGTGATTGACTATATTCGAAAAGAAGCAAGAAATGCACCAACGGTTCAAATGGACCTGCAAGAAAGTGAGAATGGCGAATACTCTCAAAGCATGATTGAAGCAGAGCTCTCTGCAAATGAATATAGGCGTTTAATTGAACAAGAACATAGAAGAGAAGAGATTGAACATTTTAAAGAACGACTGAAAGTATACGGTCTCACGTTTCAAGAGCTACTTGAGCATTCACCAAAGCATGCAGATGCCAGGCAAAATGCCATTAAAGTAGCCCATACACTCGTTGAACACGATGAGCTGAGAACGATTTTATTTCAGAAAAAACAATTGCCGGTCAAACAGCTGGAAAAGCTAGTGGAAGTCAGCCGCAAAACGATTGAGAGAAATAGAAAATATATCATTGCAATGGCGATCATTATGACAGGTGATTATGTGTATTTGAAAGATTACCTTAAAGGGGTGCTTAATTCATGAGAAGAGGCATTATAGTAGAGAAAAACAAAAAATATGTCACGCTGCTGACCCCTGATGGACAATTTCTGCGGACAAAATATGAAGAGCAAAACTATGAAATCGGCCAAGAAGTGACATTTCCAAATGAATCACGTCTCGAAAGAAAAAGAGCCGGTTTTTTTGACCTGCTTCGTTTACGTCCGTTAAATGCAGGAATCCTATCAATAGCAGCGATTATTGTCGTGATTTTTACTATGATGCCATCTTTCTCAAGTCAAAAAGCATATGCGTATATGACAATTGACATTAACCCAAGCTTTGAGCTGAAGCTTGATCACGATTATCAAGTGATCGGTGTCACACCGCTGAATAAAGATGCGAAGCAAGTACTGGCGAGTATGAAGGATTTAGAAAAAAACGACATGACCAAGGTCGTGCAGGAAATTATAGATGACTGTGACAAAAAAGGATATGTGAACGACTCTAAAAGTATTTATATTTCAACCGTTTATGAAAACAAGCAGGACAATACATATAAAACAAACGTAAAAAGCAAAATTAACACCATTTCTGGTGAATATCAAAAACGCAATTATAAGCTGGAAACTGTCGAAAGTGACCTGGAAACAAGAGAAAAAGCTCAAAAGGCAGGCATTTCAACAGGAACCTATATTAGAAATCAAGAAATGCAAGACAAAGAACATGAAGATATCAAAAAGGATGAAGACGCAGCAGAGAACGATGCTGTGAAGGAAGAAGATCCTAAGAAACATGATGAAGAACAAGTAGATAAAGACAAACAAGAAGACGTAAAAACAGACGATAGCAAAGAGATGCAGCCAGATCAAGAGGCTCCAGAAGCTGAGGACAAAGAGCAGAAGGAAGCAGAGAGGGAAGAGCAAGGGTCTGTTCAAAAGCCTCAAAAACCTGAGGATGAAAGCAAAGACAACAAAATAAAGGAAGAAAAGGTTCCTTCTTTCGATAAAGAGCAAAAAAAAAATCACTCAACTGATCCTGATGAAAGAAAACACTGGAACGGCCCAAGACGTGGTGATGCGGAAAAACACGCAAAAAAAAACGGCAGGGATCAGAACAATCCTTCCGCTGAACAAAAAAGAGAACATGCGAAGCAAAAAGGGAAAGGTGCACCGTTTCCTTATCGTGAGAACAGGTATAAGCACACATATGAACAATAAAAAAACGCCAGAATAGCTCCGGCGTATTTCACCATGTCATGATTTAGATTGATTGCCCATTTGTGATTGAGCCTGTTGAACGAGTCTTTTTGTGATTTCACCGCCAACAGAACCGTTAGCACGTGAGACTGTATCTGAACCGAGAGTGACGCCAAATTCTTGAGCGATCTCGTATTTAAATTGATCTAAAGCTTGTTCTACTCCAGGAACAAGAAGTTGATTTCGATTTGCCATGTCCATTCTCCTCCTTTCACCTCATGTTTGTTGCGCCTTCTTATTTTGAAAAAAAAGCCGTGCATTTATGCTGGCAATTGCTGTACAAAAAAACCGAGATGATGAAGGTCACCTCGGTTCTTTTTTATCCCTTATTCAGTTGCAGCGTATTATACATCATTTCTTGAGCTGTACTTTGCAAATGTGAAGTAAAGACAGAGAAGACGGTAGAACTGATAATCCCTTTAATCAAATGCCATTGACTCTTCGCCAATTCTGTAAATTCGTCATGGAGCTTGTCTGTCTGCTCCTCGGTTATTTCTCGCAAATTTGTTTCCTTTAATGGGAATTGTGTATGGTGATAAATAAAATCAAGGACGTGCGCATATGCTTCATAAAAACGGATTGGACTAATAATATCATCTGTTCGATCTGTGATGGTGTTAAATAAGGCAGATAAGATCATACGAATGGTATCGAAGTCAAAAACTGATTTTAAATCCCTGACAATTAATAAAATAACGACCTGATCAATAGAGTATTTTTTGCCAAGCTCTGGATGGCCAATCATATCTTTAATATCTCGTTTGATCCAATTTTGAATCGCCGTCGATTTAAGAGAAGTCAGCTCACACAAGTTGCCAAGCTCAACAATTTCATTTGTAGAAAGACCATGCTCTGATTTTTGCTTCCGCCGTTCAAGCTTCTCAAAAAAAGACGGGATCTTTAATTCATCATAGTGATCCTTGCCATTTTTTACAGATAGTTTCAAAAGCTGAAGCGGAGTCAGATCTCCCTCTCCTTTTAGAGAATACAGAAGTCTTGTCATGTCAATTCTCGTTAATTTAAAAGTAACCATGTTCCACCTCATTTGTACGTCAAAACTTGATTATTGATCTAATTCAACATCATAGTCTCTTTTTGATGAAAATGCAAAATAAACTAAAAAGCAGGCCGGCACGTCACAATTTGTTCACTTTTCTGCTGGGGCAAATGTCTTAAATATTGATGTGACGGGGTTTTAGTCGTTATGATAAACAGAGGAAGTGATTCCTTTTTCCTTGCAATTTGAGACGTTTATTTTTATAATTTTATTAATAAGTTCATTTGAACTTAATATGACAGCGGAGGTTATGTATGGGTAAGAGAATATTTCTGTTTATATTAACGAACATTCTTGTTATCACTACGATTGGTATTGTACTGTCGGTTATTAGTGCAGCAACTGGTGTTGGTTCTTATATAGGAGCAGACGGAAGACTTAATATCCTTTATCTTCTTGTATTCAGTGCAGTAGTTGGTTTTGTTGGCTCGTTTATGTCACTTGCGATGTCTCGCTGGATGGCAAAAATGATGATGGGTGTACGTGTGTTAAATCCAGAAAAGGATTCATTAACATATGATGAGCAGCAGCTTGTTGACCGCGTGCACAGACTATCAAGAGCTGCAGGTCTTTCTAAAATGCCTGAAGTTGGTATTTATCAATCATCTGAAGTAAATGCATTTGCAACAGGTCCTTCTAAGAGAAGATCACTTGTTGCAGTATCAACTGGATTGCTTCATGAAATGGATGATGCAGCAGTTGAAGGTGTCATCGCCCACGAAGTTGCTCACGTTGCGAATGGTGACATGGTCACGATGACGCTGCTTCAAGGAATCGTCAACACATTCGTTGTCTTCCTTTCAAGAATTGCGGCATGGATCGCAAGCCGTTTTGTTTCACGTGAAGAGCTTGTACCGATTGTTCACTTTATCGCTGTGATTGTTTTCCAAATCATTTTCTCTATCCTAGGAAGCCTTGTCGTGTTTGCATATTCTAGACACCGTGAATTCCATGCAGACCGCGGCGGAGCCGACCTTGCGGGTAAAGATAAAATGATTCATGCGCTTCGTTCACTTGAGGCGTACACGTCAAGAATCAAAGATGATGATCAAACAGCAGTCGCTACGCTAAAAATCAGCGGTAAACGAAAAGCTTCTCTTTTCTCAACACACCCTGATTTAAACGAAAGAATCAGAAGACTAGAAGCAAAATAAGAAAGAGGAAAAGACATTCTTTTATTACTGGATGTCTTTTTCTTTTTGATGAAAAAGAAAATAAAGCATAAAATAGCTTTAAAATCATGTCTCTTTTCATTAAAATGATAAAGGTATTCGAAAAGATAGATAAAAGAAGGAATGACAATGAATCCTATAAAAAAGCTAATTGACCGGCTGTCAGCGTTTCAGTTGATTGCCCTTTATTATTTTCTTGCTGTAACCGTGTCGCTTATTCTTCTCAGCCTTCCAGTGGCTCATCAAGAGGGAGTCAAATGGACATTCATTGATGCCTTATTCACAGCGGTGAGTGCTGTAAGTGTCACGGGACTGACTGTTGTCGACACCTCACAAACATTTAGTGTGACAGGGATGTGGATCCTTGCGTTTGTTCTGCAAATTGGAGGCATCGGCATTATGACGCTCGGTACCTTCGTATGGCTTGTCATGCGAAAAAGAATTGGAATTAAAGAAAGAAAGCTCATCATGGCAGATCAAAACCAAAGCAATTTATCAGGAATAGTGAAACTAATGAAGCAGGTTTTATATTTAATTTTGCTGATTGAGTTTGTCGGCGGGCTGATTTTAAGCATGTATTTTCTCAAATATTACGATGTGCAAGGAGCTTTCTTACATGGCTTCTTCTCGAGTATTAGTGCGACAACCAATGGGGGCTTCGATATTACAGGAAGCTCTCTTATCCCTTACAAAGATGATTATTTCGTCCAGTTTATTACGATGCTGTTGATCATCTTTGGTGCGATTGGTTTTCCTGTGCTCGTGGAAGTGAAGGATTATTTGTTCAATCAGGACCGTAAGCACGCATCGTTCTCATTGTTTACAAAAATCACAACGCTCACGTTCGGCGGCCTTGTCGTTGTTGGAGCGATTGGAATCTATGCACTTGAAGCCGGTTTTAGCTTTGTAGGGAAAAGCTGGCATGAAATTTTGTTTTATTCTTTGTTTCAATCGACTGCAACAAGAAGCGGGGGGCTGACAACGTTAGACATTACGCAGCTGACCGAACCGACGCTTTTATTTTTATGTATGCTCATGTTTATCGGGGCTTCCCCAAGCTCTGTGGGGGGCGGAATTCGGACAACTACGTTTGCCCTTAATTTACTCGCATTGTTTCATTATGCTAGGGGAAATAAGTCCATAAAAATCTTCAAGAGGGAGCTTCATCAAGCGGATATTAATAAATCCCTTATGGTGACAATGATGGCTTTTATTTTGGTTTTTGGCGCTACGTTCCTGTTATCCTTAACACAGCATAATACACTTCTTGAAAATTTATTTGAAGTTTGCTCTGCTTTCGGAACAACGGGACTGTCGCTTGGGATCACCTCAGATCTCACTGTGTTTGGTAAATGTATCATCATGGTTGTCATGTTTATTGGACGGATCGGTATTCCAAGCTTTTTATATTTAATCGGCCGAAGGGAAAGCGAAGCAAATTATCATTATCCGAAAGAGCGCGTCATCATTGGCTAAACAGCATTCAATTTGAATGCTGTTTTTTTTATTTTTATTTCCATTATCTAACTGGCTAAATCACATGGGATGTTCGCAATCTATAGGTAAGAGGTGAACGAGACGTGCTGGATGTGTTATGGAAAGCAATTGTCATGCTGCTAGTTGGTACCTTGCTGCTGAGAATAGCAGGGCCTAAATCCATTAGTCAATTAACTGTACAACAAACAGTGATTATGATTTCAATCGGATCGATTATTATCCAACCCTTTATTGAGCATAATTTACTTGAAACCATTTCTGCAGCCGCTATCTTTATTGTGGCACTTGTTATTATGGAAAAGCTGTCAATTCAATCTGATTTCTTTGAAAAATTGGTTTCAGGGAAATCGGTCGTGATTTTACAGGATGGCCAAATGCTTGATCATAAGCTGAAGAAAACAAGGCTCACAAGGGACGAATTTAAAATGCGTTTAAAGCAGCAAGGCATCACTGACATCAGCAGTCTCAAAATAGCCACGCTAGAAGCCAATGGACAAATTGGCTATGAGTTAAAACCTGAGGAAAAGCCAGTGACGGTCAAGCAGATGAAGGAATTCCTTGACCAATTAAGAGAAGAACTAAACCTGTCAAAAAAGGACTGAATTCACATGAAAAGAAAAGCAGCGAAAAATGAAGCATTAACAAATAATATGACGCCGACTGAAAGCATGGCACATGATCAAGGACAAACCCAATTTGACGAACAATCAAGAGATCGTCAGGCAAATCGAAATTCTCATAAAGGGAAACAAGGGGGAGCATCTCGTGACTAAGAAGCATATGAAGAGCAAAGAGATGAAGGACCATAAAAAGCCAATGGACCCAGATATTTTAGAAGAGGAATTTGGCAGTGAGCTTGGAGATATCAACAGCAGCAAATGGATTGATACGTTGATGAAGCCAAAGAAAGATGCTGCATGTAAGCAGAATAAGAAATAGAAAAAACGATCCAATAAGGATCGTTTTCAGCGTGTAGACAAACCCTCGCATTCGTTGTCAGGTCTGCGCTCCGGTGCTCACGAATGTCAAATTCGCTCTGCTCCGGTACTCGCCCTTCCTAGACTGCAAAGATTTTCTATCACGCTGAAAGGAAGACAAAGGGCTAAAATAAAGATTATTTTAGCCCTTTGTCAACAATTTGAAACGATCTATTTGATATAACTCCCTTGCCTGCCGGTGATCGTTCGCATGAAGTTGTTCATTTTGAGTTCAATCACTGGCTGTGCAACGGTTTTAACAAAAGTGCTAGACAGTGTAAAGGTTAACAGAATGGTCAGCAGCAATAAAATGAGTACACTTGCTGCATTTAGTGCCCAGTCATCAAACCAAGTGGTTCTTAGCAGCTTGATCACAAAGCCATGTAATAAATAAACATATAACGTTCTTGTTCCCCATTTTGTAAAGAAGAAACGGCGTGTTGGAACTAATGCAAAGAAGCTGAATGTAGCGCCAAATGCAAGCAAGTACCATGCCATTCGTTTCATCGCCGCAATCATTCCTTCATCTCCTAGAGAAGCATACGACTTTGAACCAAATAAGAAGGAATAATCAAATTCATAGAAGTAGCAAAACAGGAAGACAGCCATTAATACAAAAAGTGCTGCCATTTTTCCTTTGCTTGTACGGATGAATTCAAAATGCTGCTTTTTCAAATAAAATCCAGCTAAAAACATAGGCAAAAAGACAAACGTACGTGATAAGCTGAGTGTATTGCTGATGCTGTCCACATAACCGACAAGTAATGCAATCGATAAACTGACGATCATCGCCCAGTGGAACGGCAGTTTTGAAAAAGGAATGAGCAGCAAGTTCCAAAAGAATAAACTAATTAAAAACCATAAGGACCATTGCGGATCAATTGGATTTAAATTGGCCATGCTTTGTTCCTGTAATAGGTAATAGTAAACCGAATAGATCACCTGAAAGATTAAATATGGGATGATCAGCTTAACGGCGACTTTTTTCATAAAGCCCGGTTTTCTAAACCCTTTTGCAAAAAAGCCAGAAACTAAAATAAAGGCGGGCATGTGAAAGGTATAAATAAATTTGTATAAATAGAGCATCCAATCATTATCATGAATGAATGATCGTAACAAATGACCAAAAACAACTAGAAAAATCAGAAGGAATTTCGCATTATCAAAATAACTGTCTCGTGAAGATGCCATAACATCACCTTTCCTGCTCGATTTCAAACATAAATGTTCTAAGTGCACTGTTCCCTTATTTGCCCCATTCTAAAATACATTTTTGCTTAATTCGCTATTTGATGTGAAATTGTAGAATGGTTGTAAAAGAAGCGTAAGAAAAGTGAATCGTTATACAATCCTGTCATCCAAATGAAATAAATGAGACAGTCTTCGTGTGAAAAGTTATCTTTTTTTATGAGTCGAATGAAGGAACAATGAAAATATTGTAGAAATATTGTAGAGGAATGAGGCTGGAAAAGGAGTGTAAGAGAATGACTGAAACGCTCGATGGCAATAGGTTAATCCCTGCGGGAGATATCAGAAAATTAGAAAAAGAGAACGAATATTTGCGAACTGAGTTGATGCAGCAAAAAATGCTGTTAAATAAGACGCTAGATGCCATTTTTATATTTGATCAGCACCTCAACATCATCCAAGCCAACGAAGCAACATGCAGGCTTGTACAGACACCGAAAGAAGACCTCCTCAATAAATCCGTTCTAGATTTCCTATACGGCATCCCGAAAGATAAAATTGAATGCTCACTCGATCTATTTTTTCGAAAAGGTACGTTAAAAAGAGAAATCTCCATTCAGCTAGAAAATGGCGAAACAAAATACATTGAATTTGTCGCAGAGCATGACACCATGAATCAGCAATATATAGTGGTCATGCGAGACATTTCTTCAAAGAAAATATTAGAGCGAGAACGTTCCATGAATGAGCAGCTGTTCAAAGATTTGTTTGACCGGGCCATTGACGGGATGGTCATTTTTGATCAGGATGGCTGCATGATTGATGCGAATCATTCTTTTTGTCAGAGCTTTGAACTGCAAAAGACTGATTTAACCGATCGATATTTACATGAATTTGTCGAAGAAGGAAATCTTCCCGCCTTGCAGCACCTTTTAACGTCACTTAAAGAAACAGGGAAAGCAAAGGGAGAGCTTCCTGTTACTCTTCAATCTGGCCAGCAAAAATTATTTGAACTCACCATTACATCAAATGTGATGAGTGGTTTTTATATGTCCATCATGCGGGATATTACAGAAAAAAGGCTGATGGAAGAGAAGCTGTTAAAAAGTGAAGAACGCTTTAGAGAAATATTCGAAAATGCAATGGATGCCATCATCATATGGGCGGATGATGGAGAGATTGTGAGAGCCAATGAATCAGCCTGCCGAATTTTTGAATTACCGATGCACTCGCTGATTGGCAAAAAACTCACCGATTTTCTCGTCAAATCTGATAAGAGATATAGACCAACAAGAAGACGTTATATCCGGAATCATGAAATAAGGGAAGAGTTATTGTTTAAAATGGCAAATGGGCAATATAAAGAGCTTGAGTTTACTTCAAAGCATGCGGTATTAGAAGGACAGCACTTAACCATTTTACGTAATGTAAGTGATCGAAAAAGAATGGAGCAGGAGCTGCGCGAAAGTGAGCTCAAATTCCGTAAAGTATTTAATGGGTCAATGGACGGCATTGTTCTTTTTGATAATCAATACCGAATCATTGAAGTCAATCCATCTGCAAGCGAGCTGCTTCAATTGAAGGACGATCATTTAACAGAAATGAATCTTTTCCACATCCTTGCCCCTTATCAAATTGAAAATTTGGCTCAGCCTGCCGAGGCGATGTCATTAGATGAAATGGACAATGAGGTTCCATTTGTGTTGAACCATCCAGACCAGCGTATACTGGAATTCTCTTTTAAACGCAACATTATCCATAATATGAATTTGGCCATCTTTAGAGATGTGACAGAGCGGAAGGAATTAGAAGAGCGGGTGAGAAAATCAGATACCCTTCATGTGGTCGGAGAGCTTGCCGCTGGAATTGCTCATGAAATTAGAAACCCGATGACAGCATTAAAAGGCTTCATTCAGCTGTTAAAAGGAAATATAGAAGGGGAGTATTCGCTCTATTTTAATGTCATCACATCAGAGCTGAAAAGAATTGAATCCATCATCACCGAATTTTTGATTTTAGCGAAACCGCAAGCTATTGTATATGAAGAAAAAAATGTGGTGCAAATTGTGAAGGACACGATGGATCTTCTGCACGCACAGGCGAATCTTGGTAATGTTCAAATGCATCTCAATGTGCTGGACGAGATTCCGCTCATTTATTGTGAACAAAACCAATTAAAGCAGGTCTTTATTAACATTTTAAAAAATGCAATTGAAGTCATGCCGCGTAAAGGAAATGTCTATGTGAGTATTCAGCGGAAGGGCGAGGAGCATATTGTCATTTCATTGCGTGATGAAGGCTGCGGAATGGCAGAGGATAAGCTAAAGCGTCTAGGTGAGCCTTTTTATACCACGAAAGAAAGAGGAACTGGACTTGGTTTAATGGTTAGTTATAAAATTATTGAAGAGCATCAAGGAACCATTGAGGTAGAAAGTGAGGAAGGCGTAGGAACCGTCTTCCATCTCACACTGCCACTTAGGCAGCAGAAACAAGAAGGAGAGCAGTAACGTGTATTATACCGTCTATCACGCACCCATCGGGGCACTATACATACTAGAAAAGGACGGTGCCATCATCGAGGTGATGTTTGATGATGAGCCGTTTTTAGCAAAAAAGCAGGCAGTAAATCTAAAGCAAGTAGATACCTCTGTCTTACAAGAAGCGAAAAAGCAGCTGGATGAATATTTTAAGGGTGAGCGTCAAGTATTCGATCTCCCGCTCAAGCAAACAGGTTCTCCGTTCCAAGAGCAGGTGTGGGAAGCATTGTCGGACATTCCATATGGTGAATCAAAAAGCTATGCAGACATTGCAAAAGCGATTGGCAATCCCAAGGCTGTAAGGGCGATCGGACAAGCTAACAGACGAAATGCACTACCAATTTTTATCCCTTGTCACAGAGTGATTGGAAAAGACCGCTCTCTGACGGGCTATGCAGGATCGAAGACAGACATGAAAGCGATCCTCCTTGAATTAGAAGGCATCCCATTTGTTCAAAAATAAATCGATTGACCTGTTCCAAATGTTTGTCAAGCGACATATCCTTTTATTAAGCTAAAAAAGTTGGTTGAGGGAAAAAGGAGGGCGCTGGGATGTTTTGGGGCAAAAAAGGTAAAATGTATGCCGTTACGTCACTATGTGTCAAAATGAACGTTTTGACGGAAGAACAAAAAAAAGAAATCTTAACAAAAACGAATCAAGAAACAAAAAAGCGCGGTGCTCTTAAATGACAAGAACACGGCGCCTTTTTGCGATTCATTGAGAGATGCTTTCGGCGAAAAGAGCATCAATCTCTTCTGCATAGTTCGATGTGATAATTCCCTTTTCTGTAATGATGCCTGAAATAAGATGATGAGGAGTGACATCAAAGGCGGGATTGAATACTTGAACATCGGGCGGTGCAATGGGGACACCATTTAATTCCTTTACTTCCAGCGGGTCGCGCTCTTCAATTGGGATATCTGACCCGTCGCGGGTGGATACATCAAAAGTGGATAGCGGTGCTGCTACAAAAAATGGAATGTGAAAATGCTTGGCTAGAACGGCAAGACCTAACGTTCCAATCTTATTCGCTGTATCTCCATTCCGGGCGATACGATCAGCTCCAACAATGACAGCAGAAATTTGCTTTTCTTTCATCGTATGGGCGGCCATGTTATCTGTAATGAGCGTCACATCCACGCCGCCTTGCATGAGCTCCCATGTTGTCAGACGAGCGCCTTGAAGAACAGGGCGTGTTTCACATGCATAAATGTGAAGATCAAGATTTTTCTTTTTGGCTAAATAAAAGGGAGCAAGAGCTGTTCCGTACCGGCTCGTTGCGATGGAGCCTGCATTACAAATGGTCATGATACGGTCACCTGATTTAAAGAGCTGAAGTGCATTTTGACCGATTTGTCTGCATGTTTCTTCATCTTCAATTTGAATTTGAATGGCTTCATGGACAAGGTCTGTTTTGGCTGCATTCACTGATGCTGCACGCTGAATGCGCTGTAGCAGCCGGTCTAATGCCCAGGCGAGGTTCACAGCGGTTGGACGAGCACTATTTAAATATTCTTTTATCCGAATGACTTCTTGTTTAAAAGCATCGATTTCTTCTGTCTCAATGGCTTGCGCACTAAGCGCCAATCCAAATGCTGCTGTAATGCCAATCGCAGGCGCTCCGCGTACTTTTAATGTCACAATTGCATCATACACATCCTCTTTCGTATATAAATGCTCAAAGACGGTTTCGGCCGGTAATTTTTGCTGATTTAAAATGTTAATACGGTTTTCTTCCCATTCGACAGAACGGGGGACTTCAAATTCTTTTGACAAAACCCGTCACTCCTTTACAGATGGCTGGAATAATGCGACGAGGTCAGACGCTGTTTCCACTGCATGATATTGTTTGATAAATGTTTTTCCAAGTGTCAGTGCTGCTTTTTTCTGCTGAATCCGTCTAGTTGGTGATGGAATCGCATCAAGATCAGCGGCATGAGCAAGACCGATTGTTCGGCGGACAAGCTCACAGCCGGCAAAGCCTGTCGCTTCTTTTAAAATCCGGTCAAACGTTGTTTCTAAAAAACTGTCCGATACACTAAACGCTTCAATGCTGTCCTCTTTCCAAGCTTTTGTGAACACTTCTTTGAATGTTGCCCATACATTGACGACATGGTCAAAAAGGTGCTGCTGTTCGTGTTCATTCTCGCGAGATAAAGCATTCAAGAACAAATTGGCGATAAAGTGGCCGATATCGAATCCGAAGGGACCGTAAAACGCGAATTCTGGATCAATGATTTTCGTTTCAGTCTCATTTGCAAAAATACTGCCTGTATGAAGATCTCCATGAACCAATGTTTCAGCTGATGTCAGGAAGATACGCTTCAACTCTGCTGCTTTGGCTTGCACTTCAAGGTCTGCCCAAAGCGCTTCTGCTGATTCTCTTAATTCTTCTTCGAAGTCATTTGTTTCACTATCAAAGAAAGGGTCTGTGAAGACGAGTTTTTCTGTGATATCACACAGGTCAGGATTCGTAAATTGCTTCACAAATTGTTTTTTGATTTTAGGATTTGTGGCAAAGTCAGATGTGTAAAAGAGTGTTTTTCCTAAAAATTCTCCGACATGATCAGATAAATGCGGATATTGTTTTCCGGCAATTAGCCCTTTTCTGACGATTTCTAAGTGTGAGAGATCCTCCATGGCTGTCACTGCAAGAGCTGTATCCGAGTAATAGACCGCTGGTACGAGATGTGGCGCATATTCTGACTGTTTGATCAGGGCAGCACTTTCAATTCTTGCCCGGTCTAATGTAAGAGGCCAGCTCTCACCAACCACCTTTGCATAAGGCAGCGCCTGCTTGATGATCAATCCTTTTTCTTGTTTGTGATCATAAATATGAAAGACGTAATTTAAATTCCCGTCGCCGATTTCAGTACAAGTCAAATGACTGCTTTCTTGGATTAAGCCAAGTCTAATTGCAAGTGCAACTGCCGAACTTTCTGTTAGTTCTTCATATGATGCCGTAAGTGTAACCAATTGCTTCCCCTCCAAATCATATAAAAAAGCCTCTTTCTCCTGAGAGAAAGAGGCTTGATGGTGTGTATGCTCAAAGCCTCTCTTATCTCTCAGCACATACGTCTGATGGAATTAGCACCGTGCCCTATAAGACAATTGTCTTGGCGCGTTACTTGCTGCGCCCCACTTCACAGTGGTATTAACGGTCGGTTGCTGTTGGGGTCAAAAGGCCAAATCCCTCGCCCAACTCTCGATAAGAGAAATCAATATGTAATTGTTTCGTGTCTGTTTGCATTTCTTAATTCAAGATATTATCAGAGCTGCGCTTTACATGTCAATCTTTTTTCAAAATTGCTTTACAATTCATAAAACAATCCATTACAGTGTTTGTATTGTCACGTAACTTGAATAGAAGGTGAAGAAATGGAATTCCAGCAATCAGAGGTGTTGAAACAATTACCGAAACAATTTTTTGCGTCCCTTGTCCAAAAGGTGCAGAAAAAAGTGCAGGAAGGGGCAGATATCATTAATTTGGGGCAGGGAAATCCTGATCAGCCAACTCCTCCGCACATTGTAAAAGCCATGCAGGAAGCGGTATTAAAACCTGAAAATCATCAATACTCCTCATTCCGTGGAACAGCGAAATTAAAAAAGGCTGCGGCCGCTTTTTATGAAAGAGAATATGGCGTCACGCTTGATCCAAAGACGGAAATTGCGATTTTATTTGGCGGGAAAGCAGGGCTTGTTGAGCTGCCGCAGTGCCTGCTGAATCCGGGTGATACGCTTCTCGTCCCTGACCCAGGTTATCCTGATTATTGGTCAGGTGCTGTACTTGCTGGAGCTCATATGGTGACCATGCCACTTCTTGAAAAAAATGATTTTTTACCTGACTACGATTTGCTGCCTGAGGATGATAAGAAAAAGGCAAAATTAATGTATTTAAATTATCCCAACAATCCGACGGGGGCTACGGCAAGTCGTTCATTTTTTGAAGAAACCGTTACATTTGCGAAAGATCACAAGCTATGTGTTGTTCATGATTTTGCATATGGCGGCATTGGATTTGATGGGGAAAAGCCGATCAGCTTTCTGCAAATAGATGGAGCGAAAGAGACGGGAATAGAAATTTACACATTGTCTAAAACGTACAATATGGCAGGGTGGAGAGTAGGATTTGCAGCAGGGAATCCGTCTGTTATTGAAGCGATTGAGCTTTATCAGGATCATTTGTTTGTCTCGTTGTTTAAAGCCACGCAGGATGCAGCAGCGGAGGCCCTATTAAGCGATCAAACGTGCGTACGGGTGCAAAATGACCGATATGAGAAAAGGCGGAATGTGTGGATAGCTGCCTGCAAAGAAATTGGCTGGGAAGTCAGTGCACCAAAGGGATCATTTTTTGCTTGGTTAAAGGTGCCAGAAGGATATACATCTGAAGCCTTCTCTGATTTATTATTAGAAAAAGCGCATGTTGTTGTAGCGCCAGGTAATGGCTTTGGTGCTCACGGTGAAGGGTACGTGAGAGTAGGGCTTCTAACAAGCGAGGAGCGGTTACAAGAAGCTGCTCAGCGCATCGCTGCCTTAAAGCTGTTTGAAAAAAAGCCATTGACAACATAAAAAAATGGTGCGATAATTCAGGCAATATTTAAGAAAATTGAATATTCTTATCAAGAGTAGGCAGAGGGACTAGCCCAATGAAGCCCGGCAACCGACTTCCATGAAGCACGGTGCTAATTCTTGCAGCAAGCGCTGAGAGATAAGATTCGGATGAATGACACGAAACAACCTCTTTAAGGCGCTCAAGAAGCACTTGAAGAGGTTTTTTTATTGAACATATGCATGACGCAATCGAAAGGGGATTCCTAGTGAGTGAATTACTGGCAACATACGTATTAACACATCGAGAGGATGAACAAATAAATCGAAAAGCGGAGCAGATCGCGCTTGGTTTAACAGTTGGATCATGGACGGATTTGCCGCAGCTCAAAAAGGAGCAGCTTCAAAAGCATAAAGGCCGAGTTGAAAAAGTATTAGAAAAGGCTGCTCCAGTCGAAAATGGTCTTTATCAATCAGAGGTGACCATTGCTTATCCTGATGCAAACTTTTCAGCAGATTTACCAGCTGTTTTCACGACGATTTTTGGAAAACTTTCACTAGACGGAAAAGTGAAGCTAGTCGATATCCAATTTTCTGAAGAATTTAAAAAAAGCCTGCCAGGACCGGTATTTGGAATTGATGGCATACGTAAAAAGGTAAATGTATTTGATCGTCCATTATTGATGAGTATTTTTAAAGGCGTCATTGGCCGTGATATGGCAGATTTAAAAGAGCAGCTCCGTTTACAGGCATTAGGAGGGGTTGACCTCATCAAAGACGATGAAATTTTATTTGAAAGTCCATTAGCTCCTTTTGAAGAGCGAATCAAAGAAGGAAAAGCGATTTTAAAAGAAACCTATGAAGAGACAGGACACCGCACGCTGTATGCTGTCAATTTAACGGGCAGAACCTTTGACCTGAGGGATAGAGCGAGAAAGGCCGCTGAACTTGGAGCAGATGCACTCTTATTCAATGTCTTTGCTTACGGCCTTGATGTCATGCAAAGCTTAGCTGAGGATCCAGATATTCCACTGCCTATTATGGCGCATCCCGCAGTGAGCGGTGCATTGACATCCTCTCCTGAATATGGATTCTCGCATTCTCTTCTTTTAGGCAAATTAAATCGATATGCTGGCGCTGATTTGAGCCTTTTTCCCTCACCTTATGGATCGGTTGCACTTCCGAAAAAGGATGCCCTTGGAATCTATGAAGCTTGCGTAAAAGAGGATACGGTTCAAAAAACATTCCCTGTCCCGTCAGCAGGCATTCATCCTGGAATGGTTCCAGTATTAATCAAAGATTTTGGAGTTGATCATGTGATTAACGCAGGCGGAGGCATTCACGGACATCCGCGGGGAGCCATCGGCGGAGGGAAGGCATTTCGTTCGATCATTGATGCCGTGATACAGGAAGAGTCCATCCAAGATAAGGCGGCTTCCTGCCAAGACTTAAAAGCGGCACTTGATCTTTGGGGAAGGGTAGCAGAATAAATGAAAAAACCAATTGTATGTTGTGATTTTGATGGAACAATTACGAAAAATGATAATATCATCCGTATCATGAAACAGTTTGCACCAAGTGAATGGGTGAAGCTGAAGGATGGGGTCCTGTCAAAGGAGAACACCATTCAAGAAGGCGTCGGGCAGATGTTTCAATTACTGACGAGTGATCAGAAGGAAGCCATTCAGTCATTTATTTTAGAGGATACGGAGATTCGAGAAGGATTCAAACAATTTGTGGATGAGGTAAAAAAAGCAGACATTCCTTTCTATGTACTTAGCGGCGGTATGGACTTTTTTGTCTACCCCATTCTCGAAGGTCTTGTTGATCGAGACGATATTTTTTGCAACCATGCGTCATTTGGGGAAGACCATATTCAGATTGAATGGCCGCATGCCTGTGATTCACAATGTCAAAATGGCTGCGGATGCTGCAAGCCCTCGATCATTCGAGAGCTGACTCATGAAAATGACTTCATCATCATGATCGGAGATTCAGTGACCGATGTAGAGGCAGCGAAACATGCGGATCTCACGTTTGCGCGAGATTACTTGCTCAATGAATGTAAAGAGCTTGGGCTCGTACATAAGGAGTATGACACATTTGTTGATTTACACACGCAATTTGTTCAAATAAAGGAAGTGAAGGAATGGCAGACGCAAAAAGCAAACGCTGGCAGGAGCTAGCAGACGTTAAACGTGAACTGGCACAAAGAGACTGGTTTTTCGGAACAAGCGGAAATTTATCGATCAAGGTGTCGGATGATCCAATCACGTTTTTGGTGACGGCAAGCGGCAAAGATAAACGAAAAGAAACAAATGAAGATTTTGTGCTAGTAAATGCGGCAGGCCAGCCCGATGATCCGAACGAGACGCTTAGGCCATCAGCTGAAACACTGCTTCACACGTACGTGTATGAGCGGACGAAAGCAGGCTGCTGTCTGCATGTCCATACAATCGATAATAATGTGATGTCAGAGCTGTATGGGGATAAGGGAGAGATTCGTTTTAAAGGCAACGAAATCATCAAAGCGCTTGGTTATTGGGAAGAGGATGCAGAAGTGTCGATTCCGATTATTGAAAATCCAGCTCATATTCCGCATCTTGCAGAGCAATTTGCAAAACACCTGACATTAGAGACGTCATCTGGTGCTGTACTCATTCGCAATCATGGCATCACGGTCTGGGGAAACACAGCCTTTGAAGCAAAACGAGTATTAGAAGCATATGAATTTTTATTTAGCTATCACTTAAAATTAGCGCTGTATCAACAGCAGCTTGTAAGATAAAAAGGAGGAAAAGGACATGGCGACGATTTTGATTCACAATGAAGAGAACACATTACTTGAGAACGAGCAAGAGGTTGCATCATATTTAGAAAACCAAGGGGTTATTTATGAGCATTGGGATATTGAAAAGCTGCCAAACCGTTTATCAGAAAAGTATGATTTAACCGATGAGGAAAAGGAAGAGATTTTGACTGTTTTCCAAAAGGAAATCCAAAGTATTTCTGAAAAAAGAGGATACAAAGCACAGGATGTGATTTCATTATCTGATGCTACGCCAAATCTTGATGAGCTGCTCCAAAACTTTAAACGTGAGCATCACCATACAGATGATGAAGTGCGCTTTATTGTGAGCGGGCACGGAATCTTTGCTATTCAAGGCAAGGATGGCGTCTTTTTTGATGTGAGATTGAACCCAGGTGATTTAATTTCTGTTCCGCCAAACATCCGTCATTACTTTACACTTCAAGAAGATCGCAAAGTGGTCGCAGTTCGCATATTTGTCACAACTGAGGGCTGGGTGCCAATTTACGAAGAAGAAACGGTTTAATGATAGAGCTGATCATTCCGCATGAGGCGGAAGATCAGCTTTTTTTTAGGAGATTAGACATAAAATGAGAAAGAAAATAGTTGATTTTGATCTTCTGTATAGGATAAAATTCTGTTTAATCAATGTGACAGTCCTGTCCAAATTTGAAGTTTACCCCCAAATTTGATTGGGTAAAAGGTCTTTAGGCTGTAAAAAATTAAATAAAATAAGCATATTTAATTTAATTTACAAATAAAGTATAATTTTGGTGTCGGATCATTTTGAGCATAGACAGTCGAATTCATTGCGGGAGCTGAGATCATGAATATTTATGTAAGGAAAGAACAATTGCTGATGTCCATTGATGAGAAGAGAAAACAAATGGTAGAAGCTGCTCAAGTGGAAGGGTACACTGGTGAGATGACAATTAAATATAGTCAAGAACTGGACAACCTGATGAATGAGTATCAGCATCTTCTTTTTCATGAGAAACAATCTGCCCCCTCCTTTCATGATCTTGTGTCTCAAATGAGTCTTTTATCTGTGAACCGCCCCTCTTTTTGACATGAAAAACCGGTCTTGCATAAGCAAAACCGGCTGACATCTTCAGCTATGCTGAGTGAGCAGAAGGAAGCATGATCATAACAGTCGTTCCTTTATTCACTTCGCTATGAATATCAATTGTTCCGCCATACATCGAAATGATTCGTTTACACACGACAAGTCCAAGACCTGTGCCTTTTTCCTTCGACGTAATAAAGGGAAGGAAGATGTGCTTTAACATCTCTTCTGGTATGCCTTCACCTGTATCCGCTACTTTAATGATGACATGTTCTTTTTCAGCTTCGATCACAATCTTCAAATGACCGCCGTTTGGCATCGCTTCTAAAGAGTTCTTTGCTACATTTAAAACGACTTGTTTAATATGATCCTTCGTGCAATACACGCCAACATCTTGAATCGTATTGATTTGTAAATCTACTTCGACATTATAAAGGTTTGCTTCTGAGAAAACGATCGGCATGATCTCACTTACAATTTCTTTTACAGAGTTATTCTGCCATTTTTCTGCTGTTGGTTTTCCTAATACAAGAAATTCACTGACGATTTGGTTGATCCGTTTAATTTCTTCCTCAATGACAGAAAAATAGAGCTGATCTTCTTCTGAATGATACTTCTTTTGCAATAGCTGGATAAAGCCGCTAATCCCTGTTAATGGGTTACGAATTTCGTGTGCTGTACTTGCTGCGAGTGTTCCGATCAATTCAAGCTTTTGCGCTTCGTTTTGATGACGCTCCTGCTGAGTTTGCCGCCTTAACACGATATATTGGACTAGTGTGAATAAAATATTTAATAAAATAAACGCACTGGATAAAGGGATGAGCATCACAGACAGCACTTCACTTGTTGAAGCACGCTGCGGAAAGACCTCCAGCTTCCAGCTGTTTTCATCTAAATATGTAGACACCGTGCTGCCGCCCTCGGGTACTGGCTGTGGACCACTTGTAAACACGACATGTCCATTTTGATTCAGCATCTTAAAATGAAGATCAGGGTTCAATACATTCATAATATTTCTTAAATAATCAATTTGAATGGCGGCAATCAGCACATTGGTGACTTCTTCGTTTTCATCGAGAACAGGCACACAAATGGAAAGAATCCGCTGTTTTGTAATTCGGCTCACATAGTTGTCTGTGATCACGGTCTGCTTGGTCACTTGAATGCGTTTAAAGTAATCTCTGAATGATAGGTTGATTTTTTCCTTTAACGGGGTGGTGCTTGCTGTTACATTTCCTTTTTTGTCTAGGAGATACAGACCTGAAAAACGAGGTTCTTGTTTATAGATTTTCTCTAGGATGATTTGTACTTTTTTCGTATCAAGCGGCTGGTCAAATCCCATAGCAAGGGAAGTTAATCTCGCTTCTGTTTCACTTATTAAATAATTCATTTGATTTTTGTGAATATTTAACATAAGTGTAGCGGTTTGTTTGTTCTTTAAATCAATTTTTTCAGTTTCTTTTTCGTAGATAAAATAACTAATGATTAGGGTTGGAATCATGACCAAAATAAGGTAAAGCCTGATCTTCTTCCAAAACCCTTTGAGTATACTCATCATTCATCGCTCCAACGTATTACCTAATAGACTTATTATAGCATTGAACCTATCTTTATTACGATGACTTGTGTGATTTTTAAAAAATTAGGTGATTCGTTCTGGTCTCATTTTCGTGCTAAAGATGGATCAAAATGTTGACATTTTACTTATTGTTTATTAATGTCACATTAGTGGGTTGCATTTCATAAAGGATGATAAAAAATGGAAAATCATAATGTTGAAAAATCATTGAAATTATTTATCGTATTATCACGTGCCTATCGCTCAATTAATCATCACATGAACAAACATATTGTGAAGCACGGGCTGAATCCGACTGAATTTGCTGTACTAGAATTGCTGTATCATAAAGGTGATCAGCCGCTTCAGCAAATCGGTGATAAGATTTTACTTGCAAGCGGCAGTATCACGTATGTGGTCGATAAATTGGAGAAGAAAGAACTCCTTAGCCGGAAGGCTTGTGCAGAAGACCGCAGGGTGACATTTGCGCATATTACTAAGCAGGGACGAGCTTTGCTTGATGACATCTTCCCAGATCATGCGAAAGAAATTCATGAGATGATCAGTGTCTTGAGCGAAGAAGAGAAAGATGCCTGCATCGATATGCTCAAACATGTGGGGCTGCGTGCAAAGCATTTATATGATCATCAAGAATAAATAAAAAGGAAGCCGCTGGCTTCCTTTTTTATTTCGCTTTTTTCTCAATCGGTAAAATGAGTACTTCTACACGTCGGTTTTTACTTCTGCCTTCTGCTGTATCGTTTGAGGCAATCGGTTTGAATTCGCCATATCCTTTTGTACTAAAGTTCTCTTGGTCTAGATTGCTGTTTTCAAGAAGAATATTTAAAAAGTTCACAGCACGAATGGCGCTTAAATACCAGTTTGATTCAAATTCTGAATTTCTGATCGGTACATTATCTGTATGTCCGCTAATGACAATGTCACGAGCGGGATTAATGACGAGCAGCTTTGAGATTTCTTTTGCTAACGGGACATCCTGAGAGCGAATAACTGCCCGCCCAGAATCAAAGAAGATACTGTCCTCAATCGTAATGAGAAGTCCTTCATCCGTAAGCTTTGTTTCGAGCTTGGAACCAAGTTTTTTATTTGCAATGAATGAATCGACCTGCTGTTTGACCTTTGTGAGAACCGCTTGGTCTCTAGCCTTTGCTTTGGCTTCTTCATCTTTCTCTTCCTCGGCTGCTTTCTTGACTTGGTTGCTGTGTTCAGTTTCTTCCGTGCTTTGCATGCTGGATTGATCCATGACACCAGTACCGCCAGTAAAAACAACATTAAAAGACTTAGCCATCTGTTCATATTTTGCCGCATCAATCGAACTAGATGCAAAAAGCACAATGAAGAGGGCGAGAAGAAGCGTCAGAAGATCGGCATAAGGGATAAGCCAAGATTCATCTACATGGTCTTCATGATCATGTTTTTTACGTTTCCTAGCCATTTTGATTTTCTCCTTCTTCAATGACAAGATTTGCACGTTCTTTTGCTGGTAAGTACATAAGAAGTTTTTGTTCAATGACTTTTGGAGATTGACCTTCAAGAACAGAAAGAATGCCTTCGATCATAATCAGACGAAGTTTTACTTCTTCCTTTGATTTACGCTTCAGCTTGTTGGCAAATGGATGCCATAATACATACCCGGTGAAAATCCCAAGCAGTGTGGCGACGAAGGCAGCACTGATTGCATGTCCAAGTGCTTCAATATCTCCCATGTTGGCAAGTGCGGCAATAAGTCCGACAACGGCGCCAAGTACCCCTAGCGTCGGGGCGTATGTACCTGCTTGTGTAAAGATTAATGCGCCTGACTGATGTCGTTCAGACATGGCGTCGACTTCTTCTGTTAAGACGTCTCGAATAAATTCAGCACTTTGGCCGTCAACTGCCATGCTTAACCCGTTCTTTAGAAAATCATCATCGACTTCCTCAAGACTTGCTTCTAATGCCAAAAGACCTTCACGACGCGCAATTTGTGCCCAGTTTGAAAATAGAGGGATCATTTCTTGAATCGTTGGAAGCTGGCTGTCTTTGAAAATTTTGCCGAACAATTTTGGTGTTTTCTTAATTTCACTAGAAGGGAATGCGATGACAACAGCTGCAACCGTCCCAACAATGATGATTAATATAGCCGCCGGGTTGATAAGAGCGGTTAGACTCACACCTTTCAAAACCATACCGACACCTAGTGCAATAAATGCTAAAATAATACCAATTAACGATGTTTTGTCCATTATCTCACCAAATCCTTTAACTATCTTTTTCTATAGTTAATATCGGTGTGTTCTAGAAGGGTTTTAGTCAGAATATAAAATTAAGACAGTTTCTGTGAAGAATTTTTGACGAAAGCGCTTTCTATATGTAAAAAGAAGAAACTCCCTCTCATATAAAGGGAGTCTCCATTTAATCGTTTTGCGCTGGTTCATCTAAATGAAGCAGCTCTTTTAATTTTTCTTCATACATGATTTTGACAAGATCGTAGCTCCAATTCATCATGTGATCCACCTCTTTTTCTTTTATCCTAAAGGAAAAGAGGCGGGGGAGCGTCAGCGTTCAGATGGAACTTAGACGCCGCAACATGATGGAGAGGCATATCATCCTGAAGATGTAGTTATCCTTTTTTTACAACGATTTCGTCATGTTCAACATCCACAGTAAATCCAGAAAGATGCTCCTCTTCAAGCAGGATCTCCGTCATTTGATCTTCAACATGCTCTTGGATGGTTCTTCGAAGTGGACGAGCACCAAATGCAGGGTGATATCCAAGCTCTGCGATTTTTTCTTTCGCTTCATTTGTGACATGGACTGTTAAATTCTGCTCTTTTAATTGCTCTGACAGCTCATTAAGCAAAAGATCAACAATCTTCACTAAGTCCTCTCTGTCTAGTGAATCAAATTGAATGATGCTGTCAAAACGGTTCAAAAATTCTGGTTTGAAGTAGCTGCTGAGTGAATCAATGAGTGATTGTTCCTCAATTGCTTCCTCCTGATCAGACTGGAAGCCGACCTTGACCGTTTTATCTGCACTGCCTGCGTTACTTGTCATGATGATGACTGTATCTTTAAAGCTGACCGTTCTGCCTTGACTGTCTGTTAAGCGGCCATCTTCCATG
This sequence comes from Bacillus sp. DC4300-2b2, assembly GCF_049895685.1. NCBI lineage: Bacteria > Bacillati > Bacillota > Bacilli > Caryophanales > Bacillaceae > Bacillus > Bacillus sp. DC4300-2b2. Next base: position 539,488 of record NZ_JAFCSW010000002.1, on the reverse strand, counting down.
ATTTGAAGGAACATGTGTTGTACATCAGGGTGTGCTTTTTCAATTTCATCCAGCAAAATGATGCTGTAAGGTTTTCTGCGCACTTTTTCAGTCAACTGGCCAGCTTCATCATGTCCAACGTAACCAGGAGGAGAACCGATGAGTTTGGACACAGAGTGTTTTTCCATGTACTCACTCATATCTAAACGTATGATCGCATCTCTTGAACCGAATAATTCTTCAGCCAGTGTTTTAGACAATTCAGTTTTCCCGACACCTGTTGGTCCAACGAAAAGGAAGGAGCCTGTCGGTCTATCTTTCGATTTTAATCCAGCTCTGCTTCTTTTCACGGCTTTCGCCACTTTATCAACCGCATGCTCCTGCCCGATTACTCGTGCTTTTAGACGGACATCAATTTCTTTCATTTTGGTTTGTTCGTCTGCTTGCAGTTTGCCGACAGGAATGCCTGTTTTTTGTTCCACAATGGCCTGAATGTCCTCTGCTGTGACGATATGCTCTTTGTCAGTTGTTTTGTTTTGAAGTCTTGCTTCAATAGCTTCTTCTTCATCGCGAAGCTTCGCTGCTTTTTCATATTGCTCTTCTTTTAGCGCAGCCTGTTTTTCTGCGGCAATTTGCGCTAGTCGGTTTGTCAGTTCATCTTCACTTGCTGCATCAATGGAGAGGTTCGCTTTTGAACCAGCTTCATCCATTAGATCAATGGCTTTATCCGGCAAATGACGGTCTTGAATATACCGCGAAGATAATTGAACGCACGCTTTGATGGCTTCATCTGAATAGGTGACACCATGATAGGCCTCGTACTTATCTTGAATACCTTTTAAGATGTCGATCGCTTCATCTGGTGTTGGCTCATCCACGATAACGGGCTGGAAGCGTCGTTCGAGTGCAGCATCTTTTTCAATTTGGCGATATTCTTTTAATGTCGTCGCACCTACTAGCTGCAGTTCGCCTCTTGCAAGGGCTGGTTTTAAAATGTTTCCAGCATCCATTGATCCTTCTGCAGATCCTGCGCCCACAAGAAGGTGGATTTCATCTACAAATAAGATGATATTTTTACGGCTCTGCAGTTCTTTAATTAACTGCTTCATTCTTTCCTCAAATTGACCGCGTACACCTGTGTTTGCGACAAGTGAAGAAACATCTAATAAATAGATTTGTTTGTTCTTTAATTTATTTGGTACATCACCGCTCGCAATTTTCAGTGCGAGTCCTTCTGCGATCGCTGTTTTCCCAACACCTGGTTCACCAATAAGAACAGGGTTATTTTTATTTCTTCTATTTAAAATCTCAATGACTCTTGCGACTTCTTCATCACGGCCAATGACTGGATCAATTAAGCCAGCATTTGCTCCATCTGTTAAGTTACGGCCAAGCTCATCGAGTAAGCCTTTTTGCTTTGATTGCTCCATGTTTGGGGCATGACCTGCCTGCTGAGAGAAGAATGAACTTCCTCCAAAAAGCTGAGGTCCCATTTTCATTTTTGACTGCTCCATCAAAGAGGTATAGCAGTCTTCACATAAAACCATTTGGCTCCGGGACGAATTTACTTGCATATTCAGGCGAATAGTTGCTTCATTTACTTGACAATGTTGACAACGCATTTGCCATGACCTCCTTAAAATAAAGTTTGACTTTATTTGACCAATGAATGTTAAAGAAAATGGTCTGTTGTTTGACCATCTTTGACTATAGTATACTCTGACCTATTTTGACTTTCAACTGTTTTGCTCAAAGACAGATAAAAATCCTTTTTTGCATTTAATCATGGTTTGTCCTTCTTTTCAAGGAACTTGTCTCATAGGATAAAAAAGAGACAATCGAAAGTGATGGGTGCGGAGGGGTCACATGAAACGTTCAAATGAATCCGCTTTTCAGCTTGCCTTTGTATATGTAGGAACAGTGGTTGGAGCTGGGTTTGCGACAGGGAAAGAAATCGTAGAATTTTTTGTTCGTTTTGGCTGGGTTGGACTATTAGGAATCCTGATTAGCGGTGTTATTTTTACTGGCCTTGGTGCAAAAATGATGCTGATTTCGAAACGAATCAAAGCAGAATCTTATCAAGATATGAACCGGTTTTTATTTGGCGCAGCTGCGAGTCGATATATTAATATTGTGATGTTTTTTATTTTACTCGGTGTTACCTCAGTCATGATTTCAGGCGCAGGGGCTATTTTTGAAGAACAGCTTGGCATATCGAAGGAGTATGGGATCTTTTTGACGATCATTCTGAGCGTCATTGTACTCTTTAAAGGTTCAAAAGGGCTATTTGGTGTTAACGTCCTTGTCGTTCCAATGCTGATTTTCTTTTCATTGATTGTGTTTCTTGATTCATTTGTTTTTAGCAGCAGTGAAAGTTATGTTCTTGCGCTGCAAATGGGTGAGGGCGAGTGGATACTATCAGCAGTGTCCTATGGTGCCTTTAATTTAGCACTGTCACAGGCAGTGTTAGTACCCGTTGCAAATGAAATGACCTCTGAAGCAGTCATTAAAAAGGGAGCGGTGCTTGGGGGCGTCATGCTGACACTCATTTTGCTTGCTTGCTTTTTATCTCTTTCTTCATTAGATATGCTGGAGGCCTTTGATATTCCAATGGCTCAGGTGGTGTATCAAGTCGCAAACTCCATTCATCTCATTTATTTATTTGTCATCTTCGGTGAAGTTTTTACATCCGTCATAGGCAATTTATACGGGCTGGAGAGACAAGTAAGGGCATATATCCGAATGAACAGCATCTTTACGATATCCCTTATTCTCATATGCTGCTATGTGATTAGTAAAATTGGTTACGGTACACTGATATCAACGGTTTACCCGGTTTTTGGATATGTCAGCATCTTTTTTATTCTCTTTCTTTGTCTAAAAAAAGTGCCTGAACCGCTAGGTAAGTAAAGAAAGGATAGCCTGCATGAAGAATATGTGGTACACTATCCTCTGTGAAAATTGAACAAAAATCCGTGAAGACGGGAGAGGTTCTAGCAAAACCCTCTATAAAAAACTAAGGACTTGCCGTATCCTTGGATGTGGCATTTTTTATTTTTTATGGCTGGGACACCTCATACACATGTAAAGGTGTCTTTTCTTTTGAGAAGAATAGGGGTTTTCAGGAGCCTTTCAGATGCAGTGTTGTACGGTTGTACGCATCTGCAAAAGGAGGAGAACAGAAAATGAAAAATGAAAAAGCAGTCGTTGTCTTCAGCGGGGGACAGGACAGTACGACATGTTTATTATGGGCACTTCAACAATTTGAAGAGGTAGAAACAGTGACCTTTCATTATAATCAGCGTCATCAAGAAGAAATTGATGTCGCCAAAAGAATTGCTGACAAGTTAGGTGTGAAGAATCATCTATTAGATATGTCACTTTTAAATCAGCTGGCACCTAATGCTTTAACAAGAGATGACATTGACATTGAGGAAAAAGAAGGAGAGCTTCCTTCTACATTTGTGCCAGGAAGAAACTTAGTGTTCTTATCCTTTGCCTCTATTTTGGCGTATCAAATTGGAGCAAGACATATTATCACTGGTGTTTGTGAGACAGACTTTAGCGGCTATCCAGATTGCCGTGACGAGTTTGTGAAATCTTGCAACGTCACAGTGAATTTAGCAATGGAAAAACCATTTGTAATTCATACACCACTGATGTGGCTGAATAAAGCAGAAACATGGAAGCTGGCAGATGAGCTCAATGCACTGGATTTTGTGAAAAATGAAACGCTCACTTGCTATAACGGCATTATTTCTGATGGCTGCGGGGAATGTCCTGCGTGTAAGCTGCGGAAAAACGGCTATGACACTTATATGGAAATGAAGGAGGCAAAATAAATGCTTTCTCAAATCTATCCACAAACCGATCATCCATTTTCATTTGAATTGAATAAAGACATGCATGTTTCGGCTGCCCATTTCATCCCACGAGAAGATGCGGGCGCATGCAGCCGTGTTCATGGTCATACGTATACCATCAATATCACAATTGCGGGCGACGACCTAGATGAATCGGGATTCCTTGTCAATTTCAGTACATTGAAGAAGCTCATTCATGGGCAGTACGATCATACGCTGCTCAATGATCATGAGGAATTCTCATCAAACAATCGATACGCGATGCCAACCACTGAGGTGGTGGCAAAGACCGTACATGACAAAGTCGCAGCGTATTTATCGACTTTAGCGAACAAGCCAACTTGTGTACAAGTCTTTGTCAGAGAGACACCAACAAGCTACTGCATTTACCGTCCGAAACGAGTTGAGATCAATGGCTAAAGCGATTCCTGTATTAGAAATCTTCGGTCCAACCATTCAAGGAGAAGGAATGGTGATTGGACAAAAAACGATGTTTGTCAGAACGGCTGGCTGTGACTATTCTTGCAGCTGGTGTGATTCCTCCTTTACATGGGACGGCTCAGCGAAGCATGATATTCAGTGGCTTGAGGCAGAAGACATTGTCAAAGAATTAAAAAGAATAGGCGGACAGGCTTTTTCTCATGTCACCATTTCAGGAGGAAACCCGGCGCTTTTAAAACAAATGGAATCCCTCATTGATTTACTGCATGAAGAAGGGATTGATACAGCGCTTGAAACACAAGGGACGATGTATCAGGAATGGTTTTTGAAAATTGATGATTTAACCATTTCCCCTAAGCCGCCAAGCTCGAATATGAAAACAGACTTTACGAAACTAACACGTATCATAGATGAGCTGAAAAACGGAAATAGATTGAAGCATGCAAGCCTGAAGGTCGTGATCTTTGATGATCGTGATCTAGCCTATGCGAAGGATGTTCATGCGAAATACCCTGAGCTTCCTTTTTATTTGCAGGTAGGAAATGATGACACGACGACAGGTGATGATGCGTACTTATTGACGCATTTATTAAAGAAATATGAAGCGCTTGTAGATCAAGTCGCACAAGATTCAGACTTAAATCGCGTAAGAGTGCTGCCACAGCTGCACACGTTATTGTGGGGAAATAAACGAGGCGTATAGAAAGGAAGAGATGTCATGACGACAAGAAAACCAGAAGAATTAGAAGGTGTCACGTTACTAGGAAACCAAGGAACCAATTATTTGTTTGATTACGCACCACAAGTGCTTGAAACGTTCCCAAATAAACATACAAATAGAGATTACTTTGTGAAATTCAACTGCCCAGAATTTACATCACTTTGTCCGCAAACAGGACAACCGGATTTTGCAACAGTTTATATCAGCTATATCCCAAATGAAATCATGGTCGAAAGTAAATCACTAAAATTATATTTGTTCAGCTTCCGTAACCATGGTGACTTCCATGAGGATTGTATGAACATTATTATGAACGACTTAATCGAATTGATGGATCCAAGATATATTGAAGTTTGGGGCAAATTTACGCCAAGAGGCGGTATTTCAATTGATCCGTATACGAACTACGGAAAACCTGGGACAAAATATGAAGAAATGGCATCGTATCGTATGATGAACCATGATATGTATCCAGAAACGATTGATAATCGCTAATAAATAGGAAAAGACATGCCAGATGCATGTCTTTTTTTATGGGATTGTAGCGATTCAATCATAAAAAAAGAGAAGAGTCATGTCACTCTTCTCATACGAATGGGAATAGAACTTGCTAGGACGGCTGGGGGCTACCAGCTCGTAAATATATTATACATGACAGAACGTATGTTTGTAAAGGTGAATCATGCTTTTTTTGCTTATCTCATTTGATTTAAGATAAAATAGGGGTATTGAATGGTAAATGGAGGCGTTGGATTTGGCAAACAAAGAAGAGCGGGCAGAGCAGCTGCTAATGGAGCTTAGAGAAGAGCTTCAAATGCTTGAACATCAAAACAAAGAACGGTATAAATGGAGTGCCTCCACATTGCTTGGAGTGATTGCCCTCTTGATTGATAAAGGAGTGATCACCCCTGAGGAAGTCGAGATGTACAAGATGAAGGCGGAAATGCAAACCTTTCATACGCAAAAAGACTGATGCTTACTGACATGGTGTATGGTGAGAAAAAGAAAAGGACATAACAAATTGATGACTCAATTGATATTATGTCCTTACTTCTGCAATTCGTTTTCACAGCATTAAACCAGCTTATACATTAAAACATCATCCCAGTATTCATGATCATTTATTTTAAATTCTTTTATTTTACGTCCTTCTTCTATAAACCCCATCTTTTTGTACAAAGAAATGGCCTTTTGATTTGTAGAGAAAACGGCTAAACTAACCTTTTCAATTGAAGGATTCTTTTCTGCCCAATGTAATAAAGCTGTTAGTAACTTTTCCCCTACGCCTAAACCTCTATAACTCTTATGCACCATCAGCCCGAATGATCCCGTATGAGAAGTTCTTTTTCTATTTGATGAATGTTCAAAGGCTATCCACCCAATGACTTTCTCATCAGTTTGAGCAACTATGTACGTCTCGTTTTCATTTTCAATTCTTTTCTGTATCCATTTCCTGTGTTCTATGAGGGTTTTTTTGTTTTCCTCAGGTGATGTAAGTAGATAATCTGATTCAGCAATAACTGATTTCTGTATTTCTAAAGTCATTTCAGTATCTTCCATTTTTCCAAAACGTACAATGATATCATTGGAATTTTGCATATTAGTTTCTCCTGTCTAGAGCTAATACGGCATCTTATCATTTTTTTAAAATGAAAAAGAAGGGTATTGAAATAGAAATCACCATATGGTCAAATCGTGATTAACTTTGCTTTATATATACGTATGTACCGATCGTCTGTATTGAGGATTGCAATTAATGTACGGAGTCTTTGATGATTTTATAGTTTTTATGATTAACGACTGTTAGTGAATCCAGTTCTAAATCTCTATAGTTGTCCATAATGGTGACATCCACAATGACAGAGTTTTCATTCACTTTTTCAACTACACCTGTTAAACCATTTCTAAATTCGATCACATTTCCAATTTTTGCAATCTTCAACCGATCCCTCTCCTTTAAAAACAGATTTCATTCCCTATTAAAAAGTATTTTGCAATATTTTCATACCAATGTAAAGGATAAAGACGTTTTTGTTTTGTTTTCGTTGTATGCTCTTCTAACGAATGGTATATTTAATATTTGATCATGGCTGAAAAGGAGCGGTTTTTTTGACTGAAGAACAAATCCTCACAATCATCGAATCTTTACGGAATGGGACGGAAAAACAGGTGACCATCCAAAAAGATGACTTTTTAACGTTTCGTTCTGTTTTGGTGAATCAAGATGATTTTAAACATTTTCGCGGAATCGCCAAACATGGTGGAGATGTTATTTTTGAATATCTTACAGAAGCAAGAAGCTAAAGCTTTTTCTCATTGATGAGAGAAAGCTTTTTTATTTTCGTTCTTTTGTCACACTTCAAACCACTTTGATACATATGAAAAGAAAATGTAATAACCCATAAACAGGAGCATAAGGATGATGATAGGTGAAAAAGGGACCTTTTTAAGCGCTAACAATTCCATTTTATGTGCGCAAAACTAGGACATGCCATTTAATGACGGAATTTGGACAGGCATGTAAATCTTTGTGCGTGAAAATAGAATGAGGTCTTGTTAGAGTGGACAAGTATCTTACAGCCTACTTTGATTAAAGGAGGAAAAAGGCGAATGATTAAAATTCATACAGCTCTTTTTGTCATCCTTATGCTGGTTGCAGCAATGAAGATGGACAATATACAAGAGCAGCAAGGCACATTAAGTCACGAACTTTCACAAGCACCTGTTAAACATCAGCTTTCATATATAGAGCAAGATCACGATCAAGTCATTCCAGCATTTTCTGAAGAGAAGCGTCAGCCAAAAGTGAAAATGCTAAGTACGTCAACAGAAGAAAAGTCTTCAAAACCGAAGCAAAAGAAAAAAGTAAAATCTGAAACGACGAATAAGGCAAGCGGCAAACAGTATTCTAATGTAGAAATGGACTTGCTTTCTCGATTGGTACACGCTGAAGCGAAAGGTGAATCTTACGAAGGGAAAAAAGCGGTGGCAAGCGTTGTTTTAAACAGAGTAGAGCATCGTTCTTTTCCTGACAGCGTGAAAGGTGTGATTTATCAGCGAAATGCTTTCCAGCCAGTATCGAATGGAAGTATTCATGATAAAGCAGATCAAGATTCCATTAAAGCTGTGAAGCAGGTAGTAAAAGAGCATGACAGAACAACAAAGGCTATCTATTTTTATAATCCAAAAACGGCAACAGATCATTGGATTCGTTCCCGCAAAATTGTAGAACGCATCGGACGTCACGTATTTGCCGTATAAAGAAAAAGAGCGATCAATGAGATTGCTCTCGGCGTGTAGACAAAATTTACACGCTTTTTTGTATAATATGGGCAATAACATATTTCTGTGGAGGATGAACATGCTATCGAAACGTGAAGAAGAAAGAAGAAATCAATTAGAAATAGTGGCCCTAGATGAATTAGTGCCTGAAGATCATTTGATTTCGTTTATGATCTTGTCAAAGGATTATTATAGTTCAGACAATGGCAGATAAAGTGTGGGTATTGTTGTCCTTATGAAAATGGTTTTGATCTAATATCTATTTGGCAGGACTATCTAGATGAAGCAGATCATCTGAGACTCACACAAATGAATAAGGACATCTATGCAAAAGGAAAGAGACAATAGAACGTGTTTTTGCAGATGCAAAAGAAAAACATGGTATGCAATGGGCGAAACTTCAAGACTGAAAAAAGTTTCAATGCAGGCGATGCTTACTTTCGCGGCCATGAATGTTAAGAAATTAGTCAAACTGGACATGGAAAGGACCATGTACAACGTAAGGTAACTTATCAATTTTATCAAAATGAAACCCCCACTTTTACTCGAAGTAAAGGTGGGGCTTGACTACGGTCTTAGACCCTAAAGGTCTGTTTGATTCATCAAGTAGATAACCTAGAATCACGTGTTCCAAAACGAATATCCGGATTTACACTAGAACGTGTTCCATTTCTTACAGCAAAATCGTTATCATGTTGAGATAAAGTTATAAGAGGAAAATCTTGAGTAGTAACGCTACTACCTGTAGCATTTCTTACAGTCAGATCAGTTGATTCTGGAGAAGTAGCATTTCTTGAATTCACATCAAAATTGACAGATGATAAAGAGATCACACCTAGCAATGCTGAAGCACTCAAAAAACCAGTAAGAACCGTTTTAAAATTCATATGAACAGTCGCCCCTTTGGATTTGTTTTCGGGCGTACATCACTATTTCATACATTTTTACAGATTCATCCATACGCCCATTCTCATTATAGTACCGAGCCGCTTCGAGCGCTAGGTCTTCCATGTATGGATAACCCCTCTCATTCTCTAATTTTTCCAACGTGCTCAAGACCTCACTTAGGTTTGCTGTTTTTAAAAATAAAATTTCCAATACCATTAGTAACGATAAAAACAGATCATTTTTTCTATTCTTCGCTTCTTCCAAGCCTCTTTTGAAAAATCTTTCTCCCTCAATAAATTCCTTTTGACTCAAATGAAATAACGATAATTCATAATAAACCAAAAGCAACTCTGTAGCATGAATAGGCTCTCCTTCAAGAATAACCTGATTAAAATAAGCTAGTGCCCTATTAAAATCACCTAATCCTTTATAACAACTACCAATATTAAATAATGACTTCACAATCATTGGCTTATTAGAAATTGCCTTAGATTTTTCTAAAGCTGACAATAAATGAGGAAGCGCCTTTTCTCTGCATTCAAAATCAATGAAATTACCTGCCATAACAGTTAGACAATTAATTTCTCGAATCATATAAAGTGAATTGCTCTTATGTGCCTTATAAGTATCATAAGAAAGACCAACGTAATACATAGACACGTGGGTCTGTTTCATGTGATAAAACACTTCTGATAATTTGTAATAAAATTCCGCTCTTTCTAACTCATCTCCTACTTGCTCCAAGCGCTTTTCCGCGCGCTTATAGAACACAATAGCTCTAATAAACTCACCATTTTTGAATTCATACATTCCTTGAAAAAAATTAAAATAGTATTCAAGAATGGCTGACATTTTCTTTCCTTGTCCTTCTACAGCTTTCAAGTAATCCGACTTTTCAAGTGGTTCTTTAGAAGGCTGCACATAGTCTGTCATCAATTGATGACGGAATTCCATCAACTGAAAATAAAGAACCGCCTGTTCATCTTCTTCCATGACATCGATATCTTTTCTAACCTCTTCTCTTAGCATATGGGCCTCTTTCACATTGAATCTTTTTATATGCTTATACCAATCATTGATCTTGATCGCTACAACTGGAGACGGTATAGACGCCATCTACAATCCCCCCTAGAAAACCAATTTTTAATAAATGTTAGCACAATAATTCCTAATAAAACCCTTTTTAACCATTTATGTGTAAATTTTCGGCATGTCGCAATCACTTTTTAAGCAAGTAGGACACAAGGCATATCTGTTTTTAGATGCTATCGTAGCAGTTAAAATGGCAAACGTTTTTAAATCCCATATAAGCGCACTTAAAGCGTCACACTATTAAAAAATAAACGTGCTTAGAATCGAATATAAACGCTATTGGTGGTGTTTTTGAAATAGGCGCCATGTATTTAAGAAACAAAAAAACAGGCTGAAGAGCCTGTTCTTTATTATCCAGTGATGACCATATTGATGAAAGGGACACTCAGTAAAAAGAAAACAACGGCAAAAAGAACTTTATACCCCATCTCTTTTTCTTTATTATTTTTACGTTTTTTCATATAAACAGCAAAATAAGAAGCACCGATTAACATCATCAATACTGGTACTACAGTCATCATAAATTCTCCCCCAAAATAAAAGAACCTATATTGCGGTCACCGCAACCCAAAAAGAAATTTTCCAATGAATTCCCAAATGTGAATCAATCAATGATAGGATGAAAACATGTCAAAAAAGGAGGGAGAACTATGACTTATGCTGTTTTATTTTTTTACGCCGCCACTTAATAAAAGTCACTGAGAACACAATAAGTAAAATCGCAATAAGCTTGAAAATAAAGCGAGTGAAGAAAGTAGCATCTTCGAACTCCGTTGCAAAAATACAAGCTCCTATGATTATCCCGATCATGCCTACTACCCAATTCCAAAACACATCAACCACTCCCTGATTACCTTTTTTTAAAAGAAAATCATTTTTTATCCATATGTATATTATCGCACAAAAAACAAGGGGGAAATATCCAAATTGAAAAAGTTCATAATCGTGCTTTTAGGCCTGACGCTATTTTTAATATTTCCATTACAAACCGTAGCCGCAGTAACCCATCAACCTCAAGAAATTAAAGAATCTTATCAAACCGAAATTGAAGGTAAGGTACATACTTTCAATTCTGTGACCAAAGGTAGCACTCAAACAATAACGATTGATAATGGCGAACGAGTAGATACCGTCTCTTTTGACCGAGCAAAAAAAGAACTTCGTATCAACAATGAATTAGTTGAGTTAGAGGAATTTGAAGAAGCTGGAAAAGAATTAATCAATGAAGACGGCGAGATTAGCACAAAGTCAAACAAAGATTACCAATGGAGACTTGTAAAAAACTATAAAAACAAATTCAACATCACTGTTGCTATTGTCGCTCTTGTGACAGGTGCTATTTTAGCATTACCAACGGGGACCGGTGCTATAGCTGGCGCAGTCTTGACACTGAAAGCAGTAGCCATAATTGCTACAGCAGTAACATCCGCTTCAGGATCAACAGGTCAAAAAGTCTTTCATTACACATTCAAAACGTACTACAGTCCGAAAAACGGCTACTGGAACAACAAATTTGTCTTATCTGTCTACAAAGATTCAAAGCGCAAAAAACTTCTAAAAAAGGTTAGCCATCAAACACGACTCGGAAAAAAATATTAAAAAAGGAGCAGGCTCCAGTAAGAGTCTGCTTCAGATTGTTGACAAAGGATTAAAATGTTGTTTATTTTAGTCCTTTGTCTTCTTAATTTGTGATATAAATTCCTTAAATTCTAGGAAGGACGAGTATTGGCGCGGAGCAAGTTTGACATTCGTGAGCACCAGCACGTGGGACTGACACCGATAGCGAGGGTTTGTTTACATGCTTAGAGCGATCAATGAGATTGCTCTTTTTTTGTCTTCAATTATTAAAATATTTTTTGGACTTGTCTCATAGAATGTGAAAAGAATTTGCTTTAGACAAGGGGAGGCTACATGAATCGATTTGTAAAAGGGGTCATTCTGCTATCTGTCGCAGCTTTTATTGCGGAGTGTATCGAGTTTTTAGTCAATATGATTTTAGCGAGAGAGCTTGGAGAACATGGAATGGGTTTATATATGAGTATCCTTCCAATCATCATGCTTGTCCTTGTGATCGCCAGCTTAGAGCTGCCAGTCTCCATTTCTAAATTCATTGCAGAATCACATGAGCGTCTCCACAAAAGTATGCTCCGTCATGCCTTTAAAATGACGCTAGTGGTGACAAGTACAACAACAGGTATAGCAGCCATTGTACTGCCTTTCATTCCAGTGTTTCAGTCGTATCATCCGCTTATGAAGGGCCTAGTGCTGTCACTTATCCCGATTATTGCGTTTACCTCCATTGCCCGCGGCTACTTTATGGGAAAGCAGCAAATGGGCAGAATCGCTCTAGCCAATATGATGAAGAAAACGATCCAGCTGATCTGCTTATTTTTGTTTTTTCATTGGTATTCGTTTGATATTGAAACAGCAGTTCTTATCGCCATCGGTGTCATTGTTGCGAGTGATCTTGTCGTCTTTATTTATTTATACTCCCAATACGTCATGGCGAAAAATGCTGTGAATGTCAGGTCTGTTGAATTAAGAGGGATTGATGTGCGAAAGCGCCTATTAGCCGTTTCCATACCGACAACGGGCATGCGCATCTTTCATGCGATCGCTAATGCGGTTGAACCATTTTTAATCAAAGGAGCGCTCGTTGCAGCAGGCATCTCTGGAACACTTGCTGTTGATCATTACGGCATGCTAGCTGGTGTCGCAATGTCGATCGGTTTTTTCCCAGCGTTTATCGCTCATTCCATCATGATTGTGATGATTCCGAGTGTCTCTGAAGCCTATGCTTTAGGTCAGTATGATCTTGTGAAAAAACGTGTCAGACAGGCGATTCTCATAACGTTTGGATACGGGGTGCCGGCAGTGATGGTTATGTATTATTTTGCTTACCCGCTCACACAGCTCTTTTTTGATTCACCGCAAGCTGCTGTCTATTTACAGCTGCTTTGGCCATACTTTTTATGCCACCTGTTTGTGATGCCGTTTCAAGCGTGTTTAATCGGTATGGGGCTCATCAAAGATGTGTTCCTACATAATATATGGGTGCATGTCGTCTCTTTTTCTATGGTGTATTTCCTCGGTTCAATGGAAAGCTTGAATATGATGGGGGTCATTTTAGGGATGAACACAGGCATGCTGCTTTTGACTGCGCTGCATTATGCGACGATTTGTAAGGAGCTCGGCGTTTCAATGTTTCTTACATTGAAAAAAGCTTGAATGTCATCGCCATCGAGAGGGCAAGCTATAAGAAAACTGGGAAGGAAGATCCTGATGAATCGTAAACGTCTACCCGCCAGTCTTCTGATGATGACCATGCTGCTATTTGTAATGAGCGCAGCAGCGGAAGCAAAAGAGCCTGTGATGGCGCCAAGAATAGAGGCACCGACATTAACTGGTGAAATGCAGATGGTTCCCGCAAAAGGGAAAAAGACCATTTTGCATTTTTGGACAACATGGTGTCCGTCCTGCAAAATGGAGCTACCCGAATTTGAACAGATTGTGAAAGAAAATCAGAGTGATGTTGACATCTTGACCGTGAATTTACTAGGTGCTGAACAAAGTAAACATGCTGTTGCCCAATTTGTGAAAGACAGAAGGTTTACATTTCCGATCATACTAGATGAACACGGAGAAATGATGAAGAAATATCAAATTATCACCATTCCAACGACCTTTTTGATTAATGAAAAAGGAGAAGTGGTGAAAAATCATGTAGGTCCACTGACGAAAAAACAAATCAAAGAGTGGACGAATTCGTAGAACAAATCCTTTCTGTTAAAGAACCAATTCTGTTGGTTCTTTTTTTGTGTTCATTTGCTTTTCATCTGAATACACTGTGCTCAGAAGAAGAAGGAACGGTCTATATCAATAATGATAATTATTATCAAAAAGAAATTATAATAATTATTAATTGAAAATTGTTCAGAACCTGTTATAATGAGTTACAGACCAATAAAAAGCTTGAAATAGCAGAAAATATAGATGGAATAAGAAACGGGTAACGATTGATAATATGAAAACGATTATCAATTAGAGAGGAGGAAACAATCATGAATGAGAATACAGCACTTTACCAAACGGCAAATCAAAAGGAATCGAAATGGTCCTTACATAAATGGGCACAGCACGGAGAATTAATTGCAGCAGGGATATCAGGGATTCTCATTTTAATTGGATGGATTCTAAAGGATGAGAGCATGTGGAGCATTCCTCTTTTCATCCTAGCATTTGTCATTGGTGGTTTTGCAAAGGCGAAAGAAGGAATTGAAGAAACGATTTCGTCTAAGACCTTGAATGTGGAACTTTTAATGATTTTCGCAGCAATAGGCTCAGCTCTGATCGGCTATTGGGCAGAAGGCGCTATTTTAATTTTTATTTTCTCACTGAGTGGTGCGCTAGAAACGTATACGTCAAATAAAAGCAAGAAAGATTTAACAGCATTAATGAGCATTGCACCAGATGAAGCAACTTTAATTGAAGAAGATGGTACGACCATTCAAATCGCCGCTTCATCATTAACGCCTGGTGACCGTATTATGATCAAAGCAGGGGAACGCATTGCAGCAGATGGTGTGATTTTAAGCGGGAGAACAAGTGTGGACGAATCTGCACTTACAGGCGAATCTGTTCCACAGGAAAAGGGGCAGGGGGAAGACGTCTTTGCAGGAACAGTGAACTTAAATGGTTCCTTAACAGTGGAAGTCACTAAACATAATGAAGAAACGCTTTTCCATAAAATTATTAAGCTTGTCGAATCCGCTCAAGAAAGTGTTTCGCCAAGCCAAGCATTTATTGAAAAATTTGAGGGTGCCTATGTAAAAGGTGTGCTGATCACCGTCGCGATTTTAATGGTTCTGCCTCATTTTGTACTCGGCTGGAGCATGAGTGAAACCTTCTACCGGGCAATGGTGTTTATGGTCGTTGCTTCACCTTGTGCTCTAGTTGCATCCATAATGCCAGCAGCACTGTCACTGATCTCAAATGGCGCGAGAAATGGAATGCTTGTCAAAGGAAGTGTCTTTTTAGAAAAACTAGGCACAAGCAGCATGATTGCTTTTGATAAAACAGGGACGATTACAAGCGGAGAGCCAGCCGTAGAACAAGTTATCGTGGCTAAAGGGCAGGATGAATCTACTTTTTATCAGGCACTCTATCAAATTGAGAGTCAATCAAACCATCCATTAGCGAAAGCAATTTCTGATATGGCAAAAGAGCACCAAACAGAAAGATCAGTCCATGTCACCATTGAAGAAACCTCTGGATTTGGTGTGAAAGCACAATTAAATGGGGAAACGTGGCGGATTGGGAAGAAAGACTTTGCTGGTAAAGCGTCAATCGACCGCGAGATGGAAGAGACAGGTGATGACCTTTCAGCGCAAGGATATACAGTGGTCTACGTTCAAAAGGGTGAAGAGGTTGTTGGCTGTCTTGGCCTTAAGGATCAAATCAGACCTGAAGCTAAAAAAATGATTCAAGAACTAAATGATTTAGGCATCCAAACCGTCATGCTGACAGGAGATCAGCAAAAAACGGCTGAAGCTATTGCGCAGGAAGCTGGCATCCAAACTGTTGTGGCTGAATGTCTTCCAGATGAAAAGGTACATGAGGTCAATCAATTAAAAAAACAAGGTAATTCAATCATCATGGTAGGAGACGGAATCAATGATGCGCCAGCACTCGCCTCAGCAGATGTTGGGGTTGCGATGGGCGGAGGCACAGACGTTGCCTTAGAAACAGCGGATCTCATCTTAATGAAGAACAATTTAAATAACCTAACAAAGATGATCCGTCTTTCAAGAAAAATGAATCGAATCATTAAGCAAAACATTGTTTTCTCATTAACGGTGATCTGTCTGTTAATTTGTGCGAATTTCTTACAAGTGCTTGATTTGCCTTTTGGCGTCATCGGGCATGAAGGAAGTACGATTTTGGTCATTTTAAATGGTCTGCGTCTGCTTCGTGCATCTTAATTCAATCATCAGGGCGCACTGGATCCATGCCAGTGCGCTTTTGTGCGAAATACAGCAAAAACTGATACAATAGACCAGTAGTAAAACGTGTGAGGAGGATCATGATGAACCGAATGAAGAGCTTGTCTTCCTGGCTTAAGAAAGAAGACATTCAAGGTGCATTTATACATACAAAGGAAAATGTGTTTTATCTATCTGGATACTTCACAGAGCCGCATGAAAGAGTGATGGGGCTGTTTGTGTTTCAAGAGGCAGAACCATTTTTTATTTTGCCTAAAATGGAAGTTGAGCAGGCAAAAAATGCAGGATGGTCCGGCGATATCATTGGATATGAAGATCATGAGAATCCATTTGATTTCATTCAATCAGCGATAGAAAAACGAGGTGTTCATGCCGCGCGTCTTGCGATTGAAAAAGAATCGATACCGCTTCAAAGAGCAGAGCAGCTCCAAGCTGTTACCGGGGCAGAAATGTTCGTCCGGGCTGAAGATGAGCTCAATCAGCTCAGACTGATTAAAGATGAATCTGAAATTGCTACACTCAAAAAAGCGGCACAATTAGCAGATGAAGGTGTAAAAATTGGGGTTAACGCCTTAAAAGAAGGAATCACGGAGACAGAAGTTCTCGCTGTCATTGAATATGAATTAAAGAAAAAAGGCATTCAAGGTATGTCCTTTTCCACCATGGTTCTCTTTGGTGAAAAATCAGGCGAGCCTCATGGAAATCCGGGGCAGGCAGCCTTAAAGAAAGGCGATTTTGTGTTATTTGACCTTGGCGTCATTGTCGATGGATATTGCTCAGACATCACAAGAACATTTATCTATCAGGAAGCTTCTGAAAAACAAAAGGATATTTATCAAACGGTCTTAAATGCAGAAATGGCAGCACTTGAAATGAGTAAGCCCGGCGTGAGAATCGGTGATCTTGACTTAAAAGCTCGCGGGCTGATCACAGAAGCGGGATATGGTGAATATTTCCCGCATCGCCTCGGACATGGGTTAGGGGTTTCTGTTCATGAGTTTCCTTCTATGAGTCAGGCAAATGACGACCTTCTGCAAGAAGGTATGGTGTATACGATTGAACCAGGAATTTATGTTCCGGGAGTCGGCGGCGTAAGAATTGAAGATGATGTTCTTATTACGGCAGATGGTCCAGTCACCTTAACCAATTATCCGAAAGAGCTAACGATCATCAAGTAATGAAAAAATCACGATGAACGTCCAGGTCTTGGAAGCGTCATCGTGATTTTTTATCACTCTTCTCGATCCTTATCAACAAAAAAATCATCAATTGATTGAAACGGTTTGATTTTATGTTCTTTTTCTAAAGGATGTAATGCAAAACGAGCAGAAAACAAAACAGTCATACATAATATAATCCATATGATGAAACCCATCTTGAATTCCCCTTTCCATCCAGTGATTTGTTCAGCTCACATACATCTTAAAGTATGAAACGCTTACCATATCAAGAGAAAGTAGGAGAAAAAATGGCAAACATAAGGGAGATTGCGAAAAGAGCGGGCGTATCTGTGACAACCGTATCACGTGTGTTGAATGAGCATCCTTATGTTAAAGAAGAAAAAAGGGAACGTGTTCTACAAGCGATGGAGGAGCTCAAGTATACGAGAAACATTCAGGCGGTCCATTTAGCGAAGGGCTATTCGAATATGCTTGGCATCGTCCTTCCAAACATTGAACACTCTTATTTCAGCGCACTCGTCACAGGTATTGCAGAAAAAGCACAGGCGCGCGGCATGCATTTTGCTTTATTTCAAACAGGATATGATCCATTAAAAGAAAAAGAAGCGTTAATGAGTTTAAAAGAGCGCCGTGTGGATGGTTTAATATTTTGTTCAAATGCGTTAAGTGATAGGCACATTTTAAAGTGGCAGGAATCAGGACCGATTATATTTTGTCATCCTGCGCCGCACGATCATTGCTCAACCGTGTCGATTGCGCATGATCATGCATTTAAGGAGGGCCTGCATCATTTGGCGGCATGTGGACATCAACGAATTGCGATCGTTCTCGCCAGAACAGAAGGAGCAAATAGTGAGTCGCGCCTTCAGGCTTATCAAGACATGATGCAATCGCTCGGGCAGTCTATTGATAAGGAATGGATCATCGAAGGGAAGTTATCCCTGCTTGATGGGAAGCAATTATTTGCAGAATGGCAGGAAATGAAAAATCGTCCTACAGCTTTATTCATTACAAATGACGAAGTCTCTGCAGGCTTTTTATTAGAGGCACAGCGCCACGACATAAAAGTAGGAGAATCACCAGCCATACTCAGCTTTCAAAATAACCAATTGAGTGAGGCGCTAGGGATTTCCAGTATTCATATTCCCCTCAAACAAATGGGGCAGGAAGCGTTTGACTTGTTTGACCGAGCATTAAAGGGAGAGAAATCAGAAAAAAGAATGCTGCCATATCGCCTGATTGAGCGAACAACTACCGTTTTGAAAAACAATCGTTGACGCACGTTTCATCTGTTTTGTACGATAAGAGGGATTGAAAAAGAAGGAGGTGGGGATGTTCATGGAATCCTTCACCGTTGATAAAGCGTTAAATAATAATGTCATCATCGCAAGGCACCCTTCTTTGGGCGAAGTGGTTCTGATTGGGAAAGGGATTGGCTTCGGTAA
The DNA here is from genome assembly GCF_049895685.1 of Bacillus sp. DC4300-2b2. Lineage (NCBI taxonomy): Bacteria > Bacillati > Bacillota > Bacilli > Caryophanales > Bacillaceae > Bacillus > Bacillus sp. DC4300-2b2. The sequence goes on along the minus strand of NZ_JAFCSW010000002.1, from coordinate 520,594 downwards.
AAAATCGGGGGATGTTCTCGATCAAGACGTGTTTGAAAAAATGTTTGTGTTAAAAAATACGAAGGAACAAACAGAATATAAACAACTGCTTCATCATATTGATGAGAACATGATCGAGCTTGCCAATGACGTCATTTATCATATACGAGAAAAAATGGGACAACGCTTGAATGAGCATATTCATGTTGCACTGACCGACCATATTGCGTTTAGTTTTAAGCGGGTGCAGCAAGGCTATGATATCACGAACCCTTTTATGCTTGAGACGCAATCGCTATACCCGAAAGAATACGAGGTTGCAAAGGAAGTCGTTGAACTGATTAACGAGCGGCCAGATGTCAAAACGAAGCTGCCAGAAGGGGAAATTGGCTTTATAGCGCTCCATATCCATTCAGCTTTGACGAATCGGCCTTTATCTGAGGTGAACCGTCATTCGCAGCTGATTACACAAATGGTCCAAGTCATTGAAGATTCATTTCATATGAAAGTAGACAGAGAAAGTATTCATTATTTACGCTTATTACGCCATATTACGTTTTCAATTGAGCGTATTAAACGGGGAGAATCATTAGAGGAGCCAGAAAAATTGCTTCATCTATTGAAAAATGAATATCCTTTATGCTACAATACTGCTTGGAAAATGATCAAAATTTTGCAGCATGCATTGAAAAAGCCTGTACAGGATGCTGAGGCCGTCTACCTGACACTTCATCTGTACAGATTGACAAATAAAATTTCATAGTTTCCTTGAAACGTGTAACTGATTCGATCAGGCATGAGTGACTTAAGGTAAATACAGGATAAGATCCTGTTATTTGCGCAACCTTATATCACCATGTCTTTTTTGCGTTTGAAAGTGAAATGTAAACGGTTAATTATGAAATGTACGTCAGGGAGCAGCCCAAATGTATGTTGTAAGCGAAAACAAAAGGAGGTTCAACCAGTGTTTAAATCACTTTTTGGTGTGTTGCAAAAAATTGGACGAGCTCTTATGCTTCCAGTTGCGATCCTTCCTGCTGCCGGTATTTTACTAGCGCTTGGGAATGCGATGCAAAATCCGCAGCTGATTGATGTAGCTCAATTTTTAAGCAATGATACAATTCAGCTTGTTGCAAGTGTCATGGAGAATGCGGGGAACATCGTCTTCTCGAATCTTCCGCTATTATTTGCTGTAGGGGTTGCCATCGGTCTTGCTAATGGAGACGGAGTGGCAGGGATTGCCGCTATCATCGGTTACCTTGTCATGAACGTAACGATGAGTGCCGTATTAATGGCTAACGGATCTATTCCATCCGATTCAATCAAATTGGCGAAGTTCTTTAAGGAAAGCCATCCAGCATATGTGAATATGCTCGGTATACCGACCTTGTCTACCGGCGTTTTTGGCGGGATTATTGTCGGGGTATTAGCTGCTTATATGTTTAATAAATTTTACAAAATTGAGCTCCCGCAATATCTTGGTTTCTTTGCTGGTAAGCGTTTTGTTCCAATCGTCACTTCTATTTCAGCACTTATTTTAGGGCTTTTGATGCTAGTCATTTGGCCGCCAATCCAAGGTGCATTGAACTCATTTTCAACAGGACTGCTTGCAGCGAATGAGCCGCTGGCTGCCTTTGTATTCGGAGTCATTGAACGCTCATTAATTCCGTTTGGTCTGCACCACATATTCTACGCACCATTCTGGTATGAATTTTTTAGCTATAAGAGCTTATCAGGAGATATTATCCGTGGTGACCAGCGTATTTTCATGGCGCAAATCAAAGATGGTGTTCAGCTGACAGCTGGTACATTCATGACAGGGAAATATCCATTCATGATGTTTGGTCTTCCAGCAGCAGCTCTTGCGATTTACCATGAAGCAAAACCAAAGAATAAAAAGCTTGTAGCAGGAATTATGGGATCAGCGGCCCTTACTTCTTTCCTAACAGGGATCACTGAACCGCTTGAATTCTCATTCTTGTTTGTAGCACCGATATTATTTGCGATTCACTGTGTATTTGCTGGATTATCCTTTATGATAATGGATATTCTAAACGTGAAAATCGGGATGACCTTCTCAGGAGGGTTAATCGACTTCTTCCTATTTGGTATCCTGCCGAATAGAACCGCTTGGTGGCTTGTCATTCCAGTAGGTCTCGTACTTGCTGTCATTTACTACTTCGGATTTAGATTCGCCATTCGCAAATTTAATCTGAAAACGCCAGGCCGCGAGGATGAAGCAGCAGACGGAGCAAGTGAGGCGAAGTCTGAAAAAGGGAATGACTTGCCTTATGAAATCCTTGAAGCAATGGGTGATCAAGAAAACATTAAGCACCTTGATGCTTGTATCACGCGTTTACGTGTTACTGTCAATGATCAGAAGAAAGTGGACAAAGACCGATTGAAAAAGCTTGGCGCTTCTGGTGTTCTCGAAGTAGGGAACAACATCCAGGCAATTTTCGGCCCGCGTTCTGATAATTTAAAAACACAAATGCAGGATATCATTGCAGGCCGCACGCCTCGTCCAGCGAAAGACCCTTCTGCAAAAGAAGAAGTCAGCCAGCAGGTCGAAGAAGTCATTGCAAAGCCGCTTCAAAATGAGCAAGGGGAAGAAATTTTTGCTTCACCAATTACAGGGGAGCTTCATCCAATTACAGATGTACCAGATCAAGTATTCTCAGGGAAAATGATGGGTGACGGTTTCGCTATCTTACCAACAGAAGGAACGGTTGTTTCACCGGTAAGAGGGAAGATCTTAAATGTATTCCCGACGAAACACGCCATTGGCCTGCAATCTGACGGTGGACTTGAAATTTTAATCCACTTCGGAATTGATACGGTCGGCCTCAAAGGAGAAGGATTTGAAGCATTTGTACAAGAGGGAGATCAAGTAGAAATCGGTCAAAAACTTTTAGAGGTTGATATTGATAAAATTAAGTCTGAAGTACCATCTTTGATGACACCAATTGTATTTACCAACTTAAGTGAAGGACAATTTATTGACCTTCAAGAATCCGGTGAAATCAAAGCTGGACAAGAAAACATCATGAAAATTTCAAAATAATTTTCATAACTGCCGTTCTTGTTAGATGACAAGCTCGGCAGTATGATATAATATTGTGGATGTATTAATTGTATAAAAAGGAGATTGATAAAAATGGCTCAACAAACATTCAAAGTAACTGCAGATTCTGGAATTCACGCACGTCCTGCAACAGTTCTTGTACAAACTGCTAGTAAATATGATGCTGATATCAACTTAGAATATAATGGTAAAACAGTGAACCTGAAATCTATTATGGGTGTAATGTCTCTAGGAATTGCGAAAGGTGCTACAATCACAATCTCTGCTTCTGGTTCTGATGAAAATGATGCACTTGCTGCGCTTAAAGACACAATGAAAAGTGAAGGCCTAGGCGAGTAATGCAACAACTGAAAGGAATCGGTGCTTCAGCAGGCGTTGCAATTGCAAAAGCGTATCGTCTGGAAGAACCAGATTTAACAGTTCACCAAAAAGACATCAACGATCCAGAGACAGAAGTGAAGCGTTTTGAAGAAGCAATTCATGTTTCTAAACAAGAACTTGAAGCAATTAAAGAACATGCGCTAAAAGAGCTTGGCCAAGACAAAGCAGATATCTTTTCTGCCCACCTTCTTGTGTTAAGTGATCCTGAACTGCTTAACCCAGTAAAGGATAAAATTAGTGCTGACAAAGTAAATGCTGAATTTGCTTTAAAAGAAACAGCGACGATGTTTGTTACAATGTTCGAAGCAATGGACAATGAATACATGAAGGAACGTGCAGCGGATATTCGCGACGTCACAAAACGTGTTATTGGACATTTGCTAGGCGTTGACATTCCAAATCCAAGCATGATTTCTGAAGAAGTCATCATCATAGCTGAAGATTTAACACCTTCTGATACTGCTCAGCTGAACAGACAATTTGTTAAAGGCTTTGCGACAGATATCGGCGGTCGTACTTCTCACTCAGCGATCATGGCGAGATCTATGGAGATTCCAGCAGTTGTTGGGACAAAAGAAGCAACAAAAACGGTGAAAAACGATGATCTGATCATTGTGGATGGTATTACTGGAGACGTCATCATTCAGCCTTCTGAAGATGAAGTGAAAGCGTATCAAAAAAAGCATGAAGACTACTTAGCTCAAAAAGCGGAATGGGCGAAACTTGTTGACCAGCCAACGGTTACAAAAGACGGCGTTCACGTAGAGCTAGCTGCAAATATCGGAACACCTGAAGATGTAAAAGGTGTACTTGATAATGGCGGCGAAGCAGTCGGATTGTACCGTACTGAATTTTTATACATGGGCAGAGACCAGCTTCCTACAGAAGAAGAGCAGTTCGATGCGTATAAAACCGTTTTAGAGAAGATGGAAGGGAAAGCAGTGGTTGTCCGCACACTAGATATTGGTGGCGATAAAGAACTTCCATACTTGCAGCTTCCAAAAGAAATGAACCCATTCCTTGGCTATAGAGCTATTCGCCTTTGCCTGGAAGAGCAGGAGATTTTCAGAACTCAACTACGCGCCTTACTTCGTGCAAGTACATATGGAAACTTGAAAATCATGTTCCCTATGATTGCGACATTATCAGAATTTAGAGAAGCAAAAGCCATTTTACTTGAAGAAAAAGAAGCATTGGTTGCCGCCGGTACAGACGTTTCTGATTCCATTGAAATCGGAATGATGGTAGAAATTCCATCAACGGCTGTCATCGCAGACCAATTTGCAAAAGAAGTAGATTTCTTCAGTATTGGAACGAATGATTTGATTCAATACACAATGGCTGCTGATCGAATGAACGAACGAGTGTCTTATCTTTACCAGCCTTACAACCCAGCGATTTTACGTCTCATTACGCTTGTGATTGAAGCAGCGCATAAAGAGGGTAAATGGGTCGGCATGTGCGGTGAGATGGCAGGAGATGAAATCGCAATCCCGCTTCTACTTGGATTAGGATTAGATGAATTCTCAATGAGTGCAACATCCATTCTTCCAGCTAGAACACAGCTAAGCAAGCTATCTAAGGAAGAAGCTGCATCATTTAAAGAGCATATTTTATCACTTAGCACAACAGAAGAAGTGGTTGATTTCGTCAAGAAAACATTTCAACAGAACTAAGTGAATGAAAACCAGACAGGTGAAACTGTCTGGTTTTTTTGTCGAATTTTATCATATTGAGTCATATTGGGCAGTGAGAAGGGCACCCTATAATTAAAAAATGGAGGTGACCAGATTGCCTTTCTCAGACTATAAACCGGGTGATCAAGTATATGTCATTTATCGAAATCCACATGCTGCAAACGTAGCACAAATTAAAGAAGCAGAAATTGTTTCACATCCATACAACGAAGAAGAGCTTGCCCTATTTTTACTTGAAACGTATCATCCACTAGCTCCCGATGATGCTGTTTTTCCAACATATGAAGAAGCAGAAGCTCTTTATCAAGACTTGTTTGAATAAGGGAGATTTTAGAAAGGATAAAAGCCATCCTGTGCGGTTAAAGTAACGGTATGAAAACCTTAAAGGTAAGGATGTGCTTAATATGATCAAACCTTTCGTTCCTCAGCTTGTTTACATTGAACCACGGGCGTTAGAGTACCCGTTAGGACGAGAGCTGAAGGAAAAGTTCGAGGGTATGGGAATCGAAATAAGAGAAACGACCTCACACAACCAGGTAAGAAATATTCCGGGAAAAAATGACTTGCAAAAGTATCGTAATGCGAAGTCAACGCTTGTCATTGGTGTGAGAAAGACATTGAAGTTTGACTCGTCTAAACCATCTGCAGAGTATGCGATCCCATTTGCAACAGGATGTATGGGACATTGTCATTATTGCTATTTGCAAACAACAATGGGAAGTAAGCCGTACATTCGAACGTACGTCAATGTAGAAGAAATATTAGATCAGGCTGAGCAGTACATGAACGAGCGAGCACCTGATATCACAAGATTTGAAGCATCTTGTACTTCAGACATCGTAGGAATTGACCATTTGACACATACCCTCAAACGAGCGATTGAATACTTCGGGCAGACTGACTTAGGAAAGCTTCGCTTTGTCACGAAATTCCATCATGTTGATCATCTGTTAGATGCAAAGCATAATGGCCGGACAAGATTCCGTTTTAGTATCAATGCCGACTACGTTATTAAATATTTTGAGCCTGGAACATCACCGCTTGATCAGCGGATTGAAGCGGCTGTAAAGGTCGCTAAGGCAGGCTATCCTCTTGGGTTTATTATTGCTCCCATCTACATCCATGAAGGCTGGCAGGAAGGATATAAAGTTCTATTTGAAAAGCTCGATGCAGCCCTTCCTGAAGATGTGAGAAACGATATCACCTTTGAGATGATTCAGCACCGCTTTACAAAGCCCGCAAAGCGTGTGATTCAAAAAAACTACCCGAAATCAAAATTAGAATTAGATGAAGAAAAAAGAAGATACAAGTGGGGTAGATATGGGATTGGAAAATATATCTACCAAAAAGATGAGGAACAAGAACTAAGAGAGACGTTAGAATCATATATTGATCAGTACTTTCCATCTGCAAAAATTGAATATTTTACTTGAAACAAGCCATAACGGCTTGTTTTTTCTATTTAAATTTTCTTACAACTATTGAATGCGCTATCGATTTTGCCGATATATAAAATAAGGAATGAAAGTAGGATGTAGGGGTGAGGAGATGTTTAAGAAACTTCAAGTGAGAATAGCTGTTTTCATCTCAGTTATTTTAATTTTAACCGTTGTGGCTGTTCAAGTGGGATCCAATTTAGTATTAACACCACTAATTGAACGAGATGCAAAAACCACCGCAGCAGCAACTGCAGAAAGCATGAAAGACATCATTACAGAAAAGCTTGATAATTATGGCAATACTATTAATAAACTCGCAACAAGTAAAATGACTGAAGAATTTGCGCAAAAACAAACAAAACAAACATTGGCTTTTGAAAACGATGAACTAAAAAACCTGCAGGAACAGGATAAACTCATATCGTTTGCCTATATTGGAACAAGTGACGGCAAAATTTTTGGCTTCCCAGAGTTCGATCTTGGCGAAGGGTATGATCCATCTAAACAAGGTTGGTTTAAACAAGCAGCCGAAAAGCCTGATCAGGTCGTTTGGACAGATCCATATATTGATGAAGCAACGAAAAAAATGATTGTCTCAGCCACGAAGGCGATTGTGAAAAATGGAAAGGTTATTGGGGTCGCTGGACTTGATTTGAAGCTAACCTCGATTCAATCCTATATAAATGAGCAAGAGATTCCTTATAAGGGAACCGCTTTTTTAGTTGATGGCAAAGGGACAATTTTGGCGCATCCAACAGAGCAAGGAAAAAATATATCCAAGGTCGCTTCTGTGAAAAAAGCGATCGACAACTCAGGTATTGATGACAGTAAAGAACTGACGGTCACATCTAAAATCAAAGAAGCCAATTGGACGGTTGGTGTCAGCTTTGAGAAAAAGAAACTGCTTTGGGTCACAGAACAAATGAATCAGACAAGTATCATTATATCCGTCATTGCCATTATTCTTGCGATGATTCTCAGTTTCTTACTGGCAAGAAGCATTACAACACCAATCAAGCGTTTAATAGAACATGCTCGTAAGGTGTCAGAAGGAGATTTAACAAGCACGCTTGAAGCGAAGTCCCAAGATGAAATTGGTTTCCTCACGAAAAGCTTTAATCAAATGACCGAGGACATCAGGGAGTTAATTGAAAAAGTGAAAGGGGCTTCAGATCAAGTTGTGGAATCAGCGGATGAAGTGACCCAAATTTCAAATGAGACCTTGCTTTCTAGCGAACAGATTGCAACGGCCATTCAAGAGGTGGCCACAGGGGCGTCTAAGCAGGCATCAGATGCAGAAACGATTAATGAGAAATCAGAGCAATTGTATGAGAAAGTGCGCCATATGGGTGAGCTCGCCACACAAATGCAAACCAACTCAAAATCATCGGAAGATGCAAGCTATAAAGGACTTGATGCACTTGGTGTGCTCGTCCAAAAATCAACACAAGCGAGCGATGAATCGAAAAAGGTTGAGCAAATGCTGCTGGATCTTGAGCATAAAACGAAAAATATTGAAAACGTCGTAACTGCCATCTCTGAAATCTCTGATCAAACGAATTTACTTGCACTGAATGCAAGTATTGAAGCGGCGAGAGCAGGAGAAAGCGGACGAGGATTTGCTGTAGTTGCAGAAGAAGTCAGAAAGCTTGCTGAACAATCTGCACAGTCAACAAAACACATTAGTGAAACCGTCAAACTCATTCAAGATGAATCGAAGAAAGCGGCGGAAGCGATGACAGCAGCAAGTAGAATGAATGAGGAACAAGGTGATGCCATTAATGCAACAGGTGAGGCACTCAGCAGCATCACAATGGAAATGCAGGCACTTGTCGGTTCAATCGATAGCATTCATACACAGATCAATGAAATGACAGAAGAACAGCAGAAGATGAGTGAATCCATTCAAAGTATTGCTGCTATTTCAGAAGAATCTGCTGCCTCAGCTGAGGAAGTGCATGCGTCTACAGATGAACAAGTTCAAGCGTTAGAAAGAACGAAAACCTCAACTGAAATGCTAAACGAATCAAGCCAGGCACTGCGTCAGGCGGTTGACCGATTTAAGGTGTGATTCGCGGAAAGGAACCTTGCGACGTGAGCAAGGTTCTTTTTGTATGATAAAATAAAACTAGAGGAGGTGCTGACATGGATGTCAAACTAACTGGAAAAAAGCATTGGTCGCTGCAAGCAGTCAAGGTATCGGAAAAGCGATTGCCTTTGCTCTAGCAAAAGAGGGAGCGGATGTAATGCTCTCGGGAAGACATGAACAAACGCTGAAAGAAACAGTCAACGAGCTGTCTCCATTTGCCAAAGGACAGCTGACTTATCAAGTATGTGACGTATCTGACGCCAGTCAAATCAAGGCGCTTGTTCAAGCGGCGGCTGGCGATGAGCAGCGTCTAGACATTCTTGTGAACAATACAGGCGGGCCTAAAACAGGAACGCTTGACACCTTAACAGATGAAGATTGGATCGAATCATTTCAACTTCATTTACTCAGCTATATTCGGTTATTAAAAGAGGCATTACCGTATTTGAAAAAACGCGGTGCACGTGTGTTAAACATTGCGTCAATGTCAGTGAAAGAACCGATCCCAGGCTTGATGCTGTCGAATACATTTAGACCAGCTATAGTCGGCTGGACAAAAACAGCCGCTCAGGAGCTTGCAAAGGATGGTATTTTGATCAATACGTTAGCACCGGGAAAAATTGAAACAGACCGCGTCAAACAGCTGGAAAAGCACCGCGCACAAAGAGAGAATCGAACGGTTGAAGAAATCAAAGCACAGGCTGAACAAGCCATCCCGCTTGGCCGCTATGGACAGCCAGAGGAATTTGCAGCATATGCAGCTTTTCTTTTATCTGAAGCCAATACATATATGACAGGTCAAACACTGATCATTGATGGTGGATTGACAAAGTCTCTTTAAGGAGGAACAAGTGATGGCACAAATCAAAACGGTTGGTTTTATAGGAATCGGTGTAATGGGGAGCAGTATGGCAGGACATTTAATGGATGCAGGCTATGAAGTGATCGTTTATACAAGAACGAAAGCAAAAGCAGACGCATTGATTCAAAAAGGGGCGTCATGGAAGCCGGCAGTAAAGGACATTGCAGAAAGTGCAGATGCCGTCATCACAATGGTGGGATATCCATCGGATGTAGAAGAGATCTATTTAGGTGAAGATGGGCTTGTGGCACATGCCGCGCCTGGAACATATCTCATTGATATGACGACCTCGAAGCCTCAGCTTGCAAAAGAAATTGAGTTGAAAGCGAAGGAAAGAGGTGTATTTGCATTAGATGCACCTGTATCAGGCGGAGACATAGGCGCTCAAAATGGCACACTGGCCATTATGATCGGCGGAGAAAGGTCTGCCTATGAAGCCTGTCTGCCGGTATTTGAGCAAATGGGTGAAAACATTCAATACCAAGGACCGGCAGGAAGCGGTCAGCATACAAAAATGTGTAACCAAATTGCCATCGCAGCGGGGATGGTCGGTGTCGCAGAGGCAATGGCCTATGCCGAAAAATCAGGGCTTGATCCAGAGCAGGTGCTCAAAAGCATCACAACAGGTGCAGCCGGCAGCTGGTCTTTGTCAAATCTTGCACCAAGAATGCTAAAAGGCGATTTCGAACCAGGGTTTTATGTGAAGCATTTTATCAAGGATATGGGCATTGCACTTGAAGAAGCAGAGCTGATGGGGGAAGAAATGCCAGGGCTCTCACTTGCGAAGTCACTTTATGAAAAGCTGAGCGAACAGGGCGAAGAAAACAGCGGGACACAGAGCATCTATAAATTATGGGTCAAATAAAAAACTGCCCCGCCTATATGGAACAGTTTGCAGCGTGTAAACAAGCCCTAGCATTGCTGAAAAAGTAGACAAATTAAAAACCTGTCCCAAATAAGGACAGGTTTTTTTGATATTATTTTCCGATGAATTGCTGCGTCCAGTAGTTGCCAGATTTCACATAACCAACACCGATATGTGTATAGCTTTTGTTTAAAATGTTCGCTCTGTGGCCTTCACTGTTCATCCATGCTGTCACAACTTCTTGAGGAGATCTTTGACCTTGGGCAATGTTTTCACCTGCTGATTTGTAAGTGATACCGAATTGCTTCATTTGATCAAATGGAGATCCATAAGTTGGGCTTGTATGAGAGAAATAGTTTTTATCTTTCATATCTTGAGATTTAGCGCGAGCAGATTTGCTTAATTTAGAATCAACAGAAAGTGCCTTTAAACCTTGCTTTGCACGCTCTTTATTTGTAAGCTCGACCACTTCTTTTTCAAATGCATTTAAGCTGCTGTCTGCTTTTGATGCATTTGTGTCTTTTTGGTCAGCTTTTGTGTTGCTATTGCTGTTTGTGTTTTCTTTTGCTGGAGTGCTTGGTTTAGAAGCAGTTGGTTTTTTCACTGATTCTTGTTTTTGTTCTTGTTTTGCTTTGTTTACTTCTTTTACTACTTTTGTTCCAGTAACAGGTTGACCGCTTTTGATCAGCTTGTTTAATAGAGCTTCGATCTCTTTTTGATTTGACTTGCTTAGCTTGTTTACATCTGAAGAGATATGTAATTTTGCTGCTAATGTATGAAGATCAATGGCTTGATGCTGTACGTTTATCACTTGTTTCAGGTTAAGCTCCTTCGCATCAGCTGAATGTCCCCCAGTGAATGTGATGAGTGCAGCAGCTGTCAGCGCTGAAAAAAAGAATGATTTCTTCTTCATATTGTAACTCCTCCTAAAATCTTTGTTTTGTTTTCTCACAAAAAATCATACCATGGACTTTTTGTTATAAACGTACCAGCATCCTCCATTGACAATGCCAGTTTGTCATTTTTGTTAAAGTCATAGTAAGAGCCTCTTCATATCAAAGGATGGGGTATCCTTCCATTTAAAGAAAACGACATAAACATACCAATATTTTAAAGTGTTAGTATATTTTTTTGCAGATTAGGGATTGACAGCTTTTTTTCACTCGTTTCGCTGTAACAACTATTACAAAAGTGTTACAATAATGAGTGGTAATTGTAAAAGATTGAAAAGGATGAGAGGAGCTACATAAGTGGGAGAGAAACAGCATCAAGGTGCTGCCGAGCAAAAAAGATTGAAGCGCCGGAACGCCTGGAGGATTAATCTCTTTTTCTTCGCTGTATTTAGTTTATTTGCTGGACTTGTGATCAAGCTTGGTGTGCTGCAAATCGTCAATGGTGAAGATTATAAAAAGCAAGCCAACCGAACAGAGGTCAAAACGGCATCATACCCATCTCCAAGAGGAAAAATGTATGACGCGAGAGGAAGAGTCGTCGTTGATAACGAAAGTGTACCTGCTATCGTTTATACATCAGAAAGCGGTGTGAAAGCGGAGGATAAGATTAAGGTAGCAAGAAAACTTGCGACTTATATAAAAATGGATACTGATTTTTTGAGAGAGCGTGACATTCGAGATTTTTGGCTGGCGAGCCATCCGAAAGAAGCGGATAAACTCATTTCAAAAGCGGAGAAAAAAGATATCGATGCAAAGGATGTCTATCCGCTTCAAGTAGAGCGTGTCCCAAAGAAAGAAGTCAAGGCGATTGAAAAGGATGCAGAGGAAAAAGCTGTTGCGGCGATCTACCGTAGATTTACAGGCGGATATGCCTTTGAGCCTCAAATCGTGAAGGCAATGGACCCAAACGAAGAGAAAAAAGGGAACGAAAAAGTTGCTTTACTCGATGAAACGAAAGAATCAAAACAGACTTCATCCGTGAGTTTGACCTATGAAGAGATTTCACTTGTCTCAGAGCATCTTGATGAACTGCCAGGTGTGAACGTCATCAATGACTGGACAAGAAAATATCCGTATGAAAAGACCCTTTATAATGTACTTGGCGGTGTGACCACACCAGAGCAAGGAATCATTAAAGAGCGCGAAGATTACTATATGGCAAGAGGCTACTCGCGAAATGACCGTGTAGGGAAGAGCTATTTAGAATATCAATACGAGGATTTTCTAAACCCTGAGAAAGCGACCGTTCAATATACACAGGTTGGCGGGAAGCTGCTCGATGAAATCAATCGGACAGAAGGACGAAGAGGACTTGATCTTGCGCTGACATTTGATATGGAGCTGCAAAAGGAAGTCGACAAAATCGTTGAATCAGAGCTTAGATCCGCCAGCGCGAGAAACTATATGATGGATCGTGCCTTTGTCGTCATGATGGATCCTCACACAGGGGATGTTCTCGCCATGTCGGGCAAGAAAATGGACGGCAGAGACGTCACAGATTATGCGATCGGAACATTTACGACTCAGTATGAAATGGGCTCTGTTGTCAAAGGAGCCACAGTACTTGGCGGTTATCAGGACGGGATGTCACACAACCAAGCCTATATGGATACACCGCTCTATTTTGCAGGAAGTAATGGAAAGCCGAAACAGTCTTACAAAGTTCTTGGATGGGTTAACGACATTCAGGCACTCCAAAAAAGTTCCAACGTGTACATGTTCCAAGTAGCGATGAGAATGGCCGGCATTACCTATCAAAAGGATGGTCCGTTACCTGCAAGGCCAGAGCACTTACAAAAAATGAGAAACTACTATGCGCAATTCGGTCTTGGCGTGAAAACAGGGATCGACCTGCCGCAGGAATCAAGCGGGATGCAGACGCATCCTAAGACGGTCGGCGGACTCTTACTTGATGAAGCAATTGGTCAGTATGACACGTATACACCACTTCAAGTGGCACAATACATGTCGACAATTGCCAATGGAGGCAGCCGTATTCAGCCAAGAGTAGTGAAAAGTGTTCATCTTCCAACGAAGAAGGATGAAGTAGGCCCAGTCGTAAAAAAATATGAGCCGAAGGTGCTGAACACGATTAACAACTCGAAAGCAGATATTGACCGCGTAAAAACGGGTCTGAAAATGGTCACATCAACAGGCGGAACGGCCGCTGGCCGGTTTGGTCAGCATGATGTCGCAGGAAAAACAGGTACGGCGCAAACCTTCTACTATGGTGCCAACCGCAGCTGGTGGGGAAATTCAACGTACAACTTAACCTTTGGAGGATATTATCCTTCTTCTAATCCAGAGGTGGCGTTTAGTGTCGTGACACCTTATGTCTCAGATAAAGATCCTGTTATTAAAAACATCCCAAGTAAAATTGTGGATAAGTACGTTGAATTACAAAAGAAATATGAAAAACAATAAACCGCAGGGAGCACAGCAGCAGAAAGTGCTCCCTTTTTGCTGAAAATATGGACGTTTCCCTCGATGACAGAAGGAAAATACGGGTTTTCTAGCGAATCTTTTTTATACATCAATCTAAGGACAACCCTAAAAAATGAAAAGGAGGGTCGGACGACGATGGAACAACAAATGAAAGATTCGAATCAATTGTATTCGAACATCGATTTACATGCCGTTCTTTCTTCTAATGGCCGCTTTCTCTACATTTCTTCCAACTGTAAGCAGCTTTTGCTCTATGAACAAAAGGATTTACTAGGGTGTTTTTTGAAAGACTTTGTTCATACCGAAGATCAATTTCTCGTCGAAAGTTATTTTTACAATCAGCACATGCTAGAGGTTTGCCACTTTAGACTGCTAAGAAGTGATCTGACAGCTGTATGGATCGAAGCAAGCATTGACTTTGTTGCTTGCGATGGGTTAGACGACGAAGTAAGTAGAGAAATGATCCTGAAAATGAGGGTGCTGGATACTGAGCCCCAAAAAGCAGCATTTCAAGAAGCATCAAAAGTAGTAGAACAGTCGCTAGGCAGTCTGCCGGCTTTCCAAAATGTCGGTGAAGCTGAACAATTGATTGCCATGCTGCCAAATCCGTTATGTATTACGACTTTAGGGAAAATTGTGTATGCGAATGATGCGATGCTGCAATTAATGGGGATAAGTGCAAGAGATGACATGATCGGCAAGTCCGCGTTTGATTTTATTGCTGAAGAGTACCATGATATTGTTAGAAGCCGCATAACAAGGCTGCAGCAAGGCCTTCCAGTCGGAATGATTGAACAGATATGGAAGCGTCAAGATGGGAGCAGTATTCATATTGAGGTAAAGTCATCACCGACGATTTATCAAAATCAGCGGGCAGAGCTTTTGCTGCTCGTGGACATCTCATCCCGTAAAAAATTTCAAACCGTTCTTCAAAAAAGCCGGGAGCGGTATCAGCTGCTCATTCAAAACTCTATTGATACGATTGCAGTCATCCATGATCACAAATGGGTGTTTATGAATGAATCAGGCATTAAATTATTTGAAGCCGAGCATTACGATAAATTAATAGGAAAGGATATCTTTCATCAGATCCATTCCTGCGATCAGCAGAAGGTCAAAAAGAGCTTATCACGTATTATTGAAAGAGCATCAGATTCCGAGATTGTCACGATGAGCTGCCATACGTTTAAACATAAGCTGATTTATACAGAAATGGTATGTATCCCAACTACATTCTTTGGAGAAACAGCGGTTCAAATTATTTTAAGAGATATATCCGAACGTAAGCAGACAGAAGAGCTCATGCTCCGCTCAGAAAAATTATCGATCGCAGGTCAATTGGCGGCTGGCATTGCACATGAAATCAGAAACCCCTTGACCGCCATCAAAGGCTTTTTACAGCTCATTAAACCGAAAACAAAAGATCGAGATCAATACTTTGACATTGTTTTCTCTGAGCTAAGCCGAATAGAAATTATCTTGAGTGAGCTGCTAATGCTGGCGAAACCGCAGCAAACGTCCTCAATGCAGACGCTTGATTTGAAAAAAATCATCAGCGAAGTCACGGCCTTGTTAGAAACACAAGCGAACTTAAATGGCATTTTAATGAACACAAGTGAGATAGAGGATGGTCTTCTGATGAACGGGGATCAAAATCAGCTCAAGCAAGTGTTTATCAATTTAATCAAAAATGCCGTAGAATCCATGCCGGACGGAGGAAAGGTAGACATCACGGCCAAAGCAGAAAGTGATGGAATACTTGTCACCATTCGTGATGAAGGGGTCGGCATTCCTGAAACAGTTATGAAGCGGATTGGAGAGCCCTTTTTAACCACAAAGGAAAAAGGAACCGGACTTGGTCTCATGGTCACATTTAATATTTTAGAAAATCATAACGGGACGATCCGTGTAGATAGTCAGCCTGAAAAGGGCACCGTATTTCACATCATGTTTCCTGCAAAATAAAAACAACGGCAAGAGAGCCGTTGTTTCAATCTAGCGAATGAATGGAACGTTTTTCAAGTACAAATTGTTCTAGCCGGTCAAGTCCTTCTTTCAGCGTTTCAAGTGAATAAGCATAAGACAGGCGCACATACCCTTCGCCGAGTGGAGAGAAAGCAGAGCCTGGGACGACCGCAAGTCTTGTACTTTCTAACAGCTCCATGCAAAAATCAAAGGAACTCATCCCAAACGATTCAATGGATGGAAAAATATAAAAAGCGCCAGAAGGTTTAATCACCGGAAGCCCCATAGAAATGAGCCGATCATATACATAATCGAGTCTTTTCTTATATTGCTCTCTCATGATCAGTGCATCATCCACACCATTTGTCACAGCTTCAAGTGCTGCCTTTTGTGAGACAGCCGAGGCACAAGACACGTTATATTGATGTACTTTTAATACATGTTTAGCAATTGGAGCTGAAGCAAATAAAAAGCCAATTCTCCATCCAGTCATGCTATGAGATTTAGACAGTCCATTGATGACAATGGTCTGTTCTTTTAAGAAAGAGGCAATTGATTGATGCGGCCGGTCAAATGTCAGCTCGCTGTAGATTTCATCGGATAAAATAAAGATGTCTTTTCCTTCAAGGAGCTGGGCAATTTCTTTCAATTCGTCTTCTGAAAGCGTGACACCAGTCGGGTTTGAAGGGTAAGGAAGAACCACACACTTTGTCTTTTCCGTTAATGCATCCTCAATCAGCTTGGCATTCAATTTAAAGCCGGCATTCGTTGTGTCAATATGTACGGGCATGGCACCACACATTCGAATGATCGGTTCATATCCGGGGTATACAGGTCCAGGTAAAATGACCTCGTCTCCTTCTGTTAAAATGGTTCGAAACGCAGCATCAATTGCTTGACTTGCACCTGTTGTCACAATGATTTCTGACTCTGCATCATAATCAAGATTCACTTTCTTCTTGATATAATGCTGAATCGCTTGTCTTAGCTCTAGGAAACCAGCATTGTGAGTGTATGAGGTGAAATTCTCGTCAATGGCTGCTTTGGCAGCTGTTTTGACATGATGCGGCGTATAAAAATCGGGCTGACCTATCGTCAATGAAACGACATCCTCATATGACGATACGAGATTTGAAAATGTTCGAATGCCAGAAATTTCAATATCCTTTACTCTTGGATTCAGCAAATGCTCCATTTCTCATCACCTTAAAAATTTATGTTTTTATCCTATTTTACCATTCACTGCATAAATGTCACCTGCGAAAGGCACTGGATATCGTTATATGTAGTCTATTCTCCTATCCATCACCGCATGAGTGATATATTGAAGAAAGAGCAACATTTATTATAGCGTAACCTCAAGAGAAAATACAGGCTGTGATGAAGATGATTAGAAAACGTCAAAACTGAGTAAACTGAAAGAACGTGAGAATCAGGGTCATGGGAATGGCTTTCATAGACATACGATCTCCTAAAGGAGGACGATAGATGGAACAATCAGCGAAGACATCGAAAATCGCGTTTCTATCCGTGCTGAGCAACACATTTGTTGTCATTTTAAAAATCATTGTGGGTCTCTTAACCGGATCTGTTGCGGTTTTATCAGAAGCCATTCATTCGTTTCTCGATTTAATGGCGTCGTTTATTGCATTTATTTCTGTTCGTATTTCAAGAAAGCCAGCAGATTCTAAACATCCTTATGGACATGGAAAAGTCGAAAATATTTCTGGAACGATTGAGACCCTGCTGATTTTCGTTGCTGGCATTTGGATTATATACGAATGTGTTCACAAATTAATGCATCCAGAGCCAGTTAAGCTGCCCGTGCTTGGCATTGTGGTCATGCTGCTAGGCGCGCTCATCAATTTTGTTGTATCGAGGATTGTGAACAAAGAGGCTGAGCGAGTACATTCAGTCGCCATGAAATCAAATGCATTGCACCTTTTAACGGATGTGTATACGTCACTAGGGGTGGCATTCAGTTTATTGCTTGTAGCATTAACCGACTGGTATTTCCTAGACCCGATCATTGGAATGATTCTGGCCCTCTTTATTATGCGTGAAGCGTTTAAACTCATGAAGGAAGCCTTCCCGCCGCTTGTTGATGCTCGTTTAACACCAGAGGAAGAACAATCAATTGAAGCGATCATTCAAGGATTCAGTCAAGAATTCATTGAATATCATGACTTTCGAACAAGGCGGTCTGGTGCAGAGGAATATATTGATTTCCATTTGATTGTAGATGGAAAGACAACCATTGAAGATGTTCACCAATTATGTGATCGAATTGAAGAGAAGATTCAGCTCGAATTTCCGCATGCGCAAATCTTTATTCATGTGGAACCTGAAAGTGAAAGAAGCTCACAAACGTAAAAAAGGCGATCAACCTATTCTCGAGGTTGTATCGCCTTTTTTTACGCTTCATCTATGAAATGAAATCAATATCCATAAGCAGTATCGTAGTCTTCGTACCAAGAGATATAAACTGTGTCTTCGTTTGACAAACCATGCTTCATATCTAAATAATCAGCTTCGCAAATATCTTCAATTACAGTCATTTCGTTGTTCTTTAATAATACGACAGTTCCCATCATGAACACCTTTCTTTAAAAAATCCTTGACTATTGTACCATTTGAAGAATCATTGTCAACAGAAGAATGGAAACAAGACGAAAATATCACAAAATGTTAAAAAATCAGGAGGTAAAAGAACTAGAAGTGCCATGATTTTCACAAATTTTCAGTATTTATTCACATAAATCATTTAGATCAAACTGATCTAAAATGTATGTAAAAATGTAAAGCTGCATTGATCTTGCTATATTCATAGGATATAATAACGAATGATTATAAGAAATTTATAGAAAACATACATAATAAAGGAGAAATAGGATGGAAACCAACATAACAGAACCACACATTCTAGAAAAGAAGCATCCTGAGCTAGCAGGCGTAGGCTATCGTTTTCTTGCACATCTTTTGGACGGTATCATTATTAGTGTACCATTTTCATTCATTGTATTTATTCTGGCAACACTCTTTTTTGTCTCAAGCCCTGAGGCGGCATTTTTAATGTATGATGATAGCTATTACTATTCTTCAACGGTGATTACGGATGAAGAATGGGCAGTCATTATGGGCCTTATCTTTTTCTATGGCGTAACGATCTTAGTCGGTATCGCGGTGACTTGGCTGTATTATGCGATCATGGAATCATCAAAGCTGCAAGGAACTCTTGGCAAGATGGCTCTTGGAATCAAAGTGACAAAAGTCACGGGTGAAAAGGTCACGTTCGGGCGCGCGACAGGCCGCTTTTTTGCAAAAGGCTTTTTGTCTCCAATCTTATGTATTGGCTACATCATTGCGTTTTTCACAGAAAAAAAACAAGCACTTCACGATTTGATTGCAAGTACCATTGTTGTGAAGAAATAATCAAAAAAGCACCTCTGCTATAAGGGGACTGACCCCATAAAGTGAGACAAATAAAAAACACCTTCAAGTTTGAAAACGGATCGTTGTAATCCGAAATAAAACATGGAGGTGTTTTTTCTATGGGACAAGAATCAGTTATCCGGTTAAAGTCAAACAGAAGGCTGTAGACATGAGATTGGAAGGCGTATCTATGAAAGAGGTCATGGGAATTGGATATGAAGAATAAGACGCAGGTTCAGACATGGGTGAGGTGGCATAAGGCTGGGGATACACACCGGTTCGAACATCCTGTTGGAAAACAATATACTTATGGAAAGGATCCCGAGTACTCTTCCGAATTAGAGAGACTGCAGGCAGAAAATCGCTATCTGAGTCAACAGAATGAAGTTTTAAAAAGTACAATGAATTGGAAAGGAAGTTGATAAGGAAACGTCAATCAAACTAGTAGAAAAATTGTGCAAAATGATGACAGTACAGGACATTTGTGTCCATTTAGACAACTCATGCGCTTCGTACTATAGATGGAAAAATCTGACAAAATCATTCTAAAAAACAAGTAGAGGAACAAATCGGCATGTTGTGCGAGAGCACAAGTATCGATATGGATAACTAAACAACCAATTACCGATCAACTCTCGGCAATTGGCTGTATAAAGGTGTTTTGATCCCTGTCTCAAAAACGGGGGTCAGTCCCCCACTGGAGCCTGCTTTTTTATTTATTGTTGCTTAACAGTAATTTTTAAGGTATTTTTCAGTATATGCTAAATCAACAAACATAATATTTACGCCTACATCAACTTTCTTATATTTGTTTTTAACTGCCCATGCAACAGCACCAGAAGTTCCAGCAGTAATAGCCGCAGCGGCTCCAGCACCCCATGGTCCAGCAGCAGCAATTCGACTTGTGTACCAACCGATATATCCGGCTGCAAATCCACCTGCTACTATGGCATTCATGCTTCTAACTTTCGGTCCTAATTTGAGGTGTAAACCTACAAAACCTAATGTCTGCATGTCACCTTTTTTCTCATTCTCTTCAAAGCTAAATTCTTCTGATTTCATTGAAGTCATTAGTAGACTGTCGTGTTCTGAAATTCCCATTTCCATAAGGGTTTCTTTATCAGCTGTAAAATGAATATTTCCATCCTTATCTAATTCGAAGTAATTAGATAGTTTCTCTGCTAATTCCAATTGTTTTTTATCTATACTGACTGGATGGGTCTCATTATTACCTTGACTGGCATAACTAATCGTTGGAGAAGAGAAACCAAATGTAATAGTAAGCACACATAACACTACTAGAAATTTTTAAAACATACGTACCACTCCTATTTGTTTCTGGGGTAACGCATACATGATATTTCCTTCTATTGGGGTGGAATACTTAGAGGTTAAGGAGAGTAATAAAATGTATTTATTCTTATTCACTTTGATTTACTGTGTAATCACACATATTTTTAATTTGTCCTATGAGATTTCTTTTGGGGTGTATTTTATTGGTCTAGGTTTGATCAAAGGACTTTCCAGTGGGGAAATTAAAGACATCTTTAATTTCAAAAAGACAAGGGATGTGTTCAAAGAAAACAGATTTATAGATTCTTTGATGGAATTGTTTTCTTTGGTAATAGTGTTTATTAATGTATACATAATTGATTATGAACCATTCTCTCCCTTTGAGTTTGTTTATACTTTTTTCTTGATTGTAGTTCTGTACAGGTTCCTATTTTGGGGGATCATAAGAGAGTCTAAAAAATGGTTGCATAAAGAGTCGTAAGAGACATGGACTTATAAAAATCACTCACTTTCTTTGATATATTCCCATGCTACTATTTATTTCTATTTAATTGGTAATATTATGGAAAATTTATTTTTCAGTTGCGGTGTCCGCAATATTGGTTCTTTTAAATGATTCCTAAAATTTGATGGTGAGATACCGTCGAAAATTCAAAAGTGATTGCGAGATGCTGAAAATTTTCAAAATTGGAACGAGTATGGATTTTTTATATTGCAAATTATGCTAGTATTTAACATAAAAAGAGATGTTGAAAGGGGAGAGTTCTTGTATGAAATTTAATGCCTTACTGCTTTCAATCGTTTGTGCTAGTTTATTAATCGTTAGTGGGTCTTCTTTTGTCACCCAGCAAGATTCAAATGTGTCAGTTGCTTCAAGAAAGGCTACATGATGATAAGTCTTATGCGATTTGGTACATGAAAAATGGCAGACCTTTTTGGGTCTGTCTTTTTGTTAAATTGAAATGATACAAATGCGCTTTTACTCTAATGATAACAACATAAAATAAAAAGAAACAGGTCTAGCTGGGACTGACCCCATAAAGTGAGATAAATAAAAAACACTTTCAAGTTTGAAAACGGATCGTTGTAATCCGAAATAAAACATGGAGGTGTTTTTTCTATGGGGACAAGAATCAGCAATTGGCTGTATAAAGGTGTTTTGATCCCTGTCTCAAAAACGGGGGTCAGTCCCGTGTTTTTTTTCATAGATCGCTTGTATGGAAGAGGGAAACAGCACATAAAATAGAATGATAGTGAAAAATGAGGCAGGGAAGGGAGACAATCGATTGAGAACAGGAAAAAAGACCACTCAGAAAAAAGGGGCAGGCTTCGGGCTGTTTTTGACAGCACCTGTGTTAGCCTGGGCGTTTTATGATTTTGCAAATACGATCTTTTCATCAAATATGATCACCATTTTCTTCCCGTTTTACTTGCAGGAAACGATCGGGGACAGTGCGAGAATGGACCAGATCGCAAGTACCTTTATTTCTTATGCAAACGCATTAGCCAGCTTTTTTCTCGTCATTTTTACACCTTTATACGGAGTGCTGATTGATCGAACAGGAAAAAAGAAACGCTACATTACGGTGTTTACGTTCATATGTATTACTTGTACGGTGTTGATGGGGATTTTTGCTGGGATTGATTTCTCAAGTGAGTGGTTTGGGCTGCCTGTTTCTTTATTGGTCGTGGTCACCTTGTTTGTGATCGCAAAGTTTTTTTATCATTCTAGTCTGGTTTTCTATGACACCATTTTGCCCGATCTTGGGACAAAGGAAGAAATCCCGCTTATTTCAGGATTTGGTATCGCCATTGGCTATTTAGGAACACTTGTCGGTCTCTCTGTTTATTTACTTGTTGGCAATGACCAGTTTCATGAAGCATTTATTCCGACAGCTCTTTTATTCCTTCTCTTTTTTCTACCCTTTCTCTTTTTTGTAAAAGATCCTCATCCGCTGCCTCAGCGAGAGAAAAAGGCGTCTTTTTTCAGCGGGTATAAAGAGATTATTCACACGTTTAAAGAGATGAAAAAGTACAAGCCAGCTTTTATTTTTATGATCGCCTTCTTTTTTATGAATGATGCCTTACAAACAGCCATAGCGATGATGGCTGTTTATGCCAAAATCATCATTGGCTTTACCGCTGGGCAATTTATTTTGCTCTATCTTGTGTCGACCATTTCAAGTATCATTGGCTCCTTTCTGTTTGGTTATATCACAAAAGCGATAGGGGCAAAGCGATCGATTACAGTCGTGTATGTCATATTAATTGCTGCGCTTATCTTGGCTGTAACAGCGACAACCGAATGGATATTCTGGATAGCGGGCAGTTTATTTGGGATTTCACTTGGCGCAAGCTGGGGGGCATCACGAATCTTGATTATTGAACTGACACCGAAGGAAAAGAGGGGACAGTTTTTTGGCCTCTTTGCATTCTCAGGGAAGGTGTCTTCCATTATCGGACCCATTATTTATGGCTCAGTTACCCTTCTGTTTGCAGAGCACGGAAATCTCGCAAGCCGCCTTGCATTAGGGTCTTTGCTCATCCTTGCAGCGATAGGACTTGTGATTCATCAATTCGTTCGAGAGAAAGCGTAAAGAAACGTCAACTTTTTACCTATGCTGCCGATATAAAAAGTACAATCTTATATTGAAGAATAGAGGGATTTCCGTGGCTTTAAATAAACAAGAAATTTTACTTGACTCTGGTACCAATGAATTGGAAATTGTGAAGTTTGAAATTGGTGCAAATCAATTCGGCATTAACGTCATGAAAGTAAGAGAAATCATTCAGCCGGTTGAGGTGACGGTTGTACCTCACTCTCACCAAGATGTAGAAGGGATGATTAGTTTACGAGGCGAGATTTTACCAGTCATCAATCTATTTTCCTTTTTTAATGTCGAGTCAGATCAGTCAGAACAAGAGAAATATATTGTGACTGAATTCAACCAACGGAAATTTGTGTTCCATACAGGAACGGTATCACAAATTCACCGCGTCAGCTGGGAAGAGATTGAAAAGCCGACTGCACTCAATCAAGGGATGGACCGTCATTTAACGGGCATCATTAAGCTTGATGAAAAAATGATTTTCCTTCCAGATTACGAAAAAATCATTTATGATATTGAATCCGCTTCTGGTGTTGATACGTATCATATGTTTGACGGTGAGAAAGACGAGAGAAGAACAGGGAAGAAGCTGTATGTCGTTGAAGATTCTCCGCTTCTCATGCGTTTATTAACAAATGAACTAACCGAAGCAGGCTATAAAAACATTGTGACCTTTGAAGATGGCAAACAGGCATATGATCATGTCATGGATCTTGTCAGCAAAGGAATCAGTGTGACAGAAGAAATTGATATGATTATTACGGATATTGAAATGCCTAAAATGGATGGCCACCGGCTAACAAAACTGCTGAAGGACAATCCTTTAACAAATTCCATTCCGATTCTTATTTTCTCTTCGTTAATCACTGAAGATTTGCGTCATAAAGGGGAAACGATCGGTGCAGATGATCAAATCAGTAAACCAGAAATTCATCAGCTGATTGAAAAGGTCGATCATTTTATTATTTAAACAAAAAACCACTCGGCATGAGTGGTTTTTTTCTGTTTAAAAATAACTTTCCCCGAGTCGTTTGAAGACGGGTTTTGTGTAATGTGATTTTTGTTTTGTGGCGGCAGGTTTTTCTTTTAAACCGACATACGCTTGAAGTATTTGCTTTGCTCGGTTTAATGACATATTCGCTTTCGGATTGCGATATGATTGATTTAAATTTCCTAAGTGTGGCAAAAATTCGAAGTCTTCTTTCGTTGGTGGCAGGTGAAAATAATAATCTCCAATTTCAATCAGCACGTCGGACTGTTGTTGACTATACTTGGGATTGTTAGAGAAATGTAGGCCCACTTTTCTTCCTTTACCTTCTTGCAATAGTTTTTGCAGCGCGCGTTTTTTCAAAAGATAAAGAAACTTGGGGTTTGGTGCGGTTTTAGCATGGCGGTTAACAGTATAAATGGCTTTTGCGATGTTTTCTGCTGTAGGTTCTATGTCTTTAGTATGAGCATAATCGTCCATTTTTTCTCTCCTTTGTCTTTCGTCTTCCTGTGCTTAGTATAAATTATACGTTTTAATTAGTAAATTGCAAATAGAGTTATTGTAAAAAGCGATAGCATTCTCATCGCTTGTATTTACAATTGTTATTCATGATGGGTCTAAAACACCTTCTGTATTTTAGAAAACATGCTATCTTGCATTATTTTTCTTCTATCCGTTTTTTTGGAGAGAATCCAGCTGTTTTAATTTTCTATATGCTAAAGGTGTCGTATTTTTTATTCTTTTAAACATATTGATAAAATAGCTTGTGCTGTTGAAGCCTACTTGGTAGGCGATTTCTGTGATATTGAGATCCGTTTCTTGAAGCAGGATGAGGCTTTGCTGAATTCTATATTCATTTACATAATGCATAGGTGATTTCTTTAAAATGTCTTTGAAGGATCTGCAGCATTCTGAGCGGCTAAGCTGTCCTGCACGAGCAATATCTTGAAGAAGGATCTTCTCATGATAATGCTGATGAATCCAATTCAGCATATGTTTCATCCGTTCATTTTTATCGTGTTTACGCGCATCATGTTTCATTTGGAAGCCATTTTGTAATAAGCTTTTCCAAATGGTGATAAGCTGAATATTGAGTTCAAGTTCATAATATGCCGGAGTTTCACCAATTAATTGTTGAATGGTTTGAATACATTGATAAATCTGCTTTGGCCAGTGATCTTTTCGGTTGAATAAAATATAAGGTGTCTGGCTCGCATGCATATAAGGGTGGACAAATGTGGTGAATAATTCATTCGCTGTGATGAAATAGGGAGAGACATTTAAACAAACATAAGTACATGCCGTCCCATTCGCATCTTTTGCCATGTGCAGGCAGCCACTATTGATGAAAATGCCATCTCCTTGCTTTAAACATGATGTCTCTTCATTGATATGAAATTCAGCTTCACCCTCTAAAATAAAGACAAATTGAAACTCGTCATGCCAGTGAAAGAGGGATATAGTCGCTTCTATGATGACGAATTTTCGTATGATAAATAGCAATAGGCCATGTTGTCGTAGAATGCTCTGTTAATTCTTTCAGATTGTAGTCAATCAGAAAATGATGGTTGTGCATAATTCTCCTCAATATTCTTTTATTTTTATGTTCAATTGATATATCAATATGTAACAAAGTGAACTACTATCAACTATATTATCATGATTTGTTGAGAATTGAGGAGAATGAAAATGAATAGGAGAAAGGGAATTTTACTTGTACTCATAGGTGCTATCTGCTGGGGAGTAGGAGGAACAATTTCGCAAAAATTGTTTCAGCAATATGGGATTGATGTCAATTGGCTTGTGACGGTCCGGCTGCTCATTTCAGGAGGATTGCTTTTATTTGTTCATGTTATGACAAAAGAAAAAACACATCTGTTCGGTGTGTGGCAAAAGAAGATGACAGCGATGCAAGTCCTTCTATTTGGGCTAATGGGTATGCTGGCTGTTCAATATACTTATATGGCATCCATTCAACATGGAAATGCTGCTGTGGCAACGCTGCTGCAGTATACAGCCCCTGTCATGATTATCGTGTATTTGGTCATTCGCAGGCAATCAACCTTCACTAGAAGAGATTTGGTCACAGTGGTATTGGCTTTAGCGGGTATGTTTTTCTTATTGACAAATGGTTCTATTTCAACATTAACCGTTCCATTTGTGGCAGTGATTTGGGGAATACTATCGGCTGTGGCGCTCTCGTTTTATACGTTATATCCGATCAGCCTGTTAAAACAATTCGACTCTCTAGTGGTTGTCGGCTGGGCGATGCTTATAGGAGGAGGCGCCCTTAGCTTGATCCATCCTCCATGGAAGGTCAATCTCACTCATTTACCTTTTGAAGCGTATGTCTATTTATTGTTTGTGGTCATATTTGGAACGATGATCGCTTTTTGGTTTTACATAGAAAGTTTGCAATACTTATCACCAAAAGAGTCGAGCTTAATTGGAAGTGTTGAGCCCCTTGCAGCAGTCGTCACGACTGTTTTCTGGTTAAAAGAGCCATTCGGACTTTTCCAATGGATAGGGACAGCTTGTATTGTCTATATGATTTTATTCTTGGCATTGTATCAGCCGAAAAAATGAGCGGGATGGGTGATGAACAATAGAAGGAATGATAAGAAGAATTGACTGAATGAAATATAAACAAAGTGAACTATTAGTTCGTGATAACTACCTATTAATCAAAATGGGTAGCTTCTCAAATGATATTTTTTTATATATGCAGTCCACCATATGCGTGCGTATATGTGATGCATACAGGATAAATTATTTTGTATGAATAGAATAAGCGCAATAAAAACAACCATTAAAGTCAGTTTCATTCGTCATTTGTTTGGCTTCATCCATGGCGCTTTCACCATTCATGTGCAGGCCAATCAACGTACGGCTTGCAGCATCGCCTAAAAATGCACAATCTTCTGTATGTACAACAAACTGTCCCTGTTCATTTTTAGTATGAATAAAATAGTAACTTTTTAGCATTTCTTTCACCTCCAACCTGACTATCCTACTATAAAACATTTAAAGATGTAAAGGGATTTTATTGTGAAAAACAAGAAAAAATGGATCAACAAAACGATAATGGATGGAGGGTTAATGCAGCTCGCGGTATATGTGATAAAAGAAATGAATGTGTAGCTTTTTGTTTATTAGTCTTTACGCATGCTTCGAGCAAATTCTAACAACAGAGGAAATGCATGAAGGACGTTTCAGCCATGAAAAAAGGACTTTCCTGAAAAGAAAGTCCTTTTTGCTATTTACTTATTGAACTCCCTGCCCCTTTAGTTCACGCTGCACGTCTAAGTCGGCAGCTTCTCTGCTGAACTTTGGCAGTGTAATGAAGTAAAAAAGGAAGACGAGTAAAATAATAAAGCCCATTCCGTAATAAATATAAGAAACATTTGTGATGAGTTTTGGAAATAATACCGCAATCAGACCTAATGTCATCGATTGAGCAAACATAGTGAGCGGATCAACCCATCCTGACACACGGCCCATCAATCGAGGATGGACGATTCTAGGCAGCCAGCCGCCAATGACAATGTTGACTGGACCAATACATGTACCAATGACAAATGATGTGACATAAAACAGCCATAATGTATGGGTAGAACCAAGGACAAAAATCAAAATACCTGCGACCAGAATAGGAATCGACATGAGATATTGCATCTTTACCTTTTTAGCGAGGACAGAGCCCATTAAGCTTCCAACGAGCAATCCTGCACCAATCGCAATGGTAAAGAAGGATGTATGCAGTTCAAAATGGTCTGGTGAAAGTCCATATTTCATTGTAAACATCGGAAGAACGGCAAATGCACCATTGACTAGACCGAAAACAAAAAAGCCAAAAATTAAAGAAGCCAATAATTTATTTTTTAAAATATACAGTATGCCTTCTTTAAAATCTTTCAGAGACGTTTTGATGGTCATCCCTCTCCAGCCAGCTTGTCCATTTGGTTGACGCGCTTCAATTGGAATGTTACATGAACGAATCAGGATGCCTGAAATAATAAAGCTGACCAAATCAATTGTAATGGCACCGTGAAGTCCAATCGTCTTATACATAATGGCACCGAGTCCAACGCCAAATACCATAAATAAACTAAACAGCATTTGATTTAAGCCAGCGGCTTTTGCATATTGATCTTTATTTAAAATGGCCTGAACGAGAGAAGCTTCAGCTGGATAGAAGAACTTCGTAATGGCACTTCGAATGAACAAGATCAAGAAAATAAGTGGCAGTGAATTAAAATAAATAACGATAAATAATACAATCGTCAGCCCAGCTCGTATCCAATCACAGTTCTCTGCGACTTTTTTACGATCAAAACGGTCTGCGACCACACCGACCATAAAAAAGACAAAGACGGTAGGAAGAGAATACATAAGTTCAGCCAATGTGGCGTATGCGGGCTGATGACTAAAATGGTCGAGCAAATAAAAGGCAAACGCCATATTGCCGACTGTTGTCCCCATTTGCGAAGCAAGTGCCGCAAAAAAGAGACGAACAAAATTTCTGTTTTTAAAAATATCCATAAATACGCTCCTTAACCTGAAGATCCCACTTTATATCATATAAAATTTTAACCATTCGTACAATTGATTTCATCTACTGGCTAATGGTCACAGGTGTTCCGTTTGGAACGAGTGAAGCAAGCTCGATGACATTCTGATTATACATGCGAATGCATCCTCTAGAAACAGCTTTACCAATTGAAGACGGGTTATTCGTACCGTGAATGCCGTAATGAATTTTTGAGAGGCTCAGCCAATAAGCGCCAAAGGGACCTCCTGGGTTTGGCTGTCTGTTGACAATATAATAAGAACCTGTTGGTGTCATATTTAAAATTTTCCCTGTTGCAATCGGATACGAACGAATAAGCTGTGATCCAGAAAACAAAACGAGACGTTTCGTTGAAATCGAAACAAAGATGCGGTATGGGATCGTATTAGGATCTGGCAAACCAGGTATGATGATGACTTCATTTTGTTCAGGCTCGCGAGCTTGAAGTGACGGATTTGCAGCCTTTAAGGCATCTGTTGTTGTTCGAAAATCAAGCGCTATAGAAGCAAGAGTTTCTCCTCTTTTCACCGTGTATCGCAGCACCAAAGTACACTCCTTTTACTCAAATAAAAGAAGCCATGATGCCGTCACTTGACATACTATATGGACGGAATCAGGCCCAGTAAGGTTTCTCCTAACATTTGTCATGAGAAAGAACTTTGATTATACATATGCAGGAGAGGGCGGTTTGGCTTCTATTTATACGCGAGATGTAAAGGTAAAAAAGGTTAACTCGGGTTTGGCTAAAAACCGAAGCGGCAGCCGCGTTGTCCCAAGTCCACGGTTGACATAGATGCGTTGCTGATCGCTTTCGTATAAACCTTCTACATATGTACGGCCGTAAGGTGCTGTGAGAATCGGTCCATAGAAAGGCAGCTGCACTTGACCACCATGCGTATGCCCGGAAAGCTGCAAGTTAATAGGTGTTGTTTTCAGCTCTAATGCTGCATCAGGCTCATGGACGAGCAGCAACGTAAATAAATCTGATGATACTTCCCGTTTGATCAAATCGTAATCAGGCACGCTCATCATAAGATCATCCAGTGCAGCAATCTGAATATGTGCATGATCTTTTTCTAATAGAAACACATCATTTTTACATAATGTAAATCCACAAGCCTCCATTGTTTTCTCATAAAGCTCCACGCCAAATGGTCCGTAGTCATGATTTCCGTAGATGGCGAGTTTACCGAACGGAGCATGAAGCTTATTCAAATAAGCCTTCGCTTTTTCATGCTCTTGGGTGGATGCTTGAAAATCAACGAGATCACCTGTGAACACAATCAGATCTGGAGATGCAGCATTGATTTTCTGAACGATGGCTTCTAGGTCCTTCGCAGGAAATGTATCACTCAAATGAACGTCACTAAATTGAGCTATTTTAAACTGGTCAAATGAAGCTGGAAGCTGAGCATCTTGAATGGTCAGTGACACGGTATCGATCATGCGCGGCTCAATATACCTGGCATATCCATATCCACAACTTGTAGCCAAAAACCCTAGAATACTCGCACCAGCTGCTCCTTTTAAAAATTGTCTGCGGGAAAGCTGCTTCATATAAGACTCCTTTATAAATAAAATTAAGTATAGCATCATATTTGGATAATCTCCCATATGGTGCATCGAGGGTCAATCATGATATGATAGACAATAATGAATGAATAGTCATTCAAATGATACAGAGGGGGAGAACAAATGACGAAGCAAACAGTGATTGTCACAGGGGGATCAAGCGGTATGGGGAAGGCAATGGCTGCCCATTTGGCAGCTGAAGGCTGGAATGTCGTGATTACTGGTAGAACAGAAGAGACGCTGGAAAAGACGGCAAAAGAAATAAAGCAGAAGGGTGGATCAGTCGCTTACTTCCAAATGGATGTGAGAAACCCAGAGGATGCTGACCAAATGGTCAAGTTTACGGTGGATACATTTGGTGATGTCGATGCCCTCATTAACAACGCAGCAGGAAATTTTTTAGTGCCAGCAGAAAAGCTGTCTCCTAACGGTTGGAAGGCTGTCATTGATATTGTTTTAAATGGTACATTTTTTTGCAGCCATGCAGTGGGCAATTACTGGATTCGGCAAAAGAAAAGGGGAAGTATACTTAACATGGTGGCCACCTATGCATGGGGTGCTGGTGTAGGAGTGGCGCATTCGGCGGCAGCAAAGGCCGGCGTGTTGTCTCTCACTCGAACGCTTGCTGTTGAATGGGGAAAGCAATATCGAATTCGAGTCAATGCCATCGCACCAGGCCCAATTGAGAGAACAGGCGGTGCAGATAAACTATGGGAATCAGAAGAAGCAGCGCAAAGAACATTAGATAGCGTTCCTCTTGGCAGACTGGGCACACCTGAGGAAATTGCAGCGCTTGCGAGCTTTTTATTATCGGAGCATGCGTCTTATATAAATGGAGATTGTATTACGATGGATGGGGGACAATGGCTCAACCAATCACCATTTTGATTGACGATGTAAGACCTGCTTTTGATGTGGTATAATCACACAAAGAGAGAAGCAGGTGATGAAAATGGTCGATCCATTGGATATTTTAACGAATATTGAAGATGTTTTCCCGCACTATCAAGCAATATTCAGTGCGGAAGAGCAAAAAGTGATAGGCTATGAGATTCTAGGAAGAATGAAGCTTGAGTCAGAAACGGTCAGCCTAGGCTCGTTCTTTACGGATTCATCTATTCCTGACGAATATAAATTGGAAGTAGATCACAAAGTACTGACTCAAGCACTTGATCTCTTCACAACAGCAGATGACGATTTGCTCATTTTTATTAATCATGATGCCAATATCCTCATGCTAGATCACGGGGAAAGCTTTTTAGAACTCTTAAAGGAATATGAAGCAAGGGGCATTCAGCTTAACCGATTTGTTATTGAGTTTGCAGAGCATACGTTTAGCGGCGACATTGAACAGCTATACCATACGTTAACGTATTATCGTACATATGGGATTAAAATCGCCGTCTCAAATATAGGAAAGGAAAGCAGTAATCTGGACCGGATTGCCTTGCTTTCACCTGATTTATTAAAAATAGATTTACAGGCATTAAAGGCATCGGCTCCATCTCCTTCCTATGAATATGTCTTGTACAGCATTTCATTGCTTGCAAGAAAAATAGGAGCTGCTCTAATTTATGAGGACATTGAAGCAAATTTCCAGCTTCAGTATGCTTGGAGAAATGGCGGGAGATATTTTCAAGGGTTCTATCTTCATGAGCCTGCAGGAGAATTAATCGATCGAAGCCACCGAAAAGATCAGCTTAGAGAAGAATTCCAGCAATTTATTGCCCATGAGAAAAAGAAGCTGCAAGCTGTATACGAACATTCTGAAACATTTTATAAACGAATTCATCAAGCTGTTACGACTTTAAAGAAATCGTGCAGCACAAATGATGAGCTCATTCAAAAACTGGCACTTGAACTAACAGATTGCAGTTTTCGGATTTATATGTGTAATGAAGAAGGCTTTCAAATCACTGGAAATGTGTTCAAAAAAGAAGAAGAATGGTTGTTTCAGCCGGAGTATATAGAAAAAAACTGGAGTTGGCGTCCTTATTTCCTAGCAAATATTCTTCAAATGAGAATTAGCGGAAAAGGATTTTTCAGCGATATTTATAGTGATTTAGAAACAGGTGAGAGGATACGTACGTTTTCTTATCCTTTAGAGGGAGATATGTATTTGTTTATAGACCTTCCGTATGCCTATTTATATGAGCAAGATGGATTAATTTGAAGACGCGGCGTGAAGAGAAACCCTCGCATTCGTTGTCAGTCCTGCGTGCCAGTGCTCAGAATGTACAATTCGCTCCGCTACGGTACTTGACCTTCCTAGACTTCAAAGTTTTTCTATCACGCTGAAATATAAGCAAAAGAAATTTTAGCCTTTTGTCATCAATCTGAGCAGCCTTGTAGGCTGCTTTTTTTTGATAGAAAAAAGAAATAAAAAATGGTTGACAATGAAACTGATAATCATTATCATTTAGTTATAGAGAGAAGCTACTCTCTGTTCCCCAACCCCTCTATCAGATCAAGATCCAAAAAACTTGGCGCTACCCCCGCCAAGTTTTTTTTGTGCTTCAATCTCTCCCTTCATGCATAGGACAGCCCAAACTTTCCATACATCTTAAGTGATGATAGTTAGACGGTAGGAGGGAAACATCATGATCAAACGTGACACGCGGCTGCTCATTGATTTGCCAAGACCAGATCACCCAGATGCAAATGGTGCCGCTGCTGTGCAAGAATTACTCGGCGGAAAATTCGGTGAAATGTCCACATTAAATAATTATATGTTTCAATCCTTTAACTTTAGAGGAAAACGAAAACTCAAACCGTTTTATGACCTCGTATCCAGTATTACAGCTGAAGAATTCGGTCATGTTGAGCTTGTGACCACAGCCATCAATCTCATGATTACAGGAACCACCCATGGCGGGGACCCAGATACGACGCCGATGAAGGCAGCTGTCGATAAACGAAATACACAGCATTTTATTCAAACAGCCCAAACAGGTTATCCGTTTGATTCAATGGCAAAACCTTGGACCGGAGAGAATGTGTTCTCAAGCGGTAACCTCATTCTTGACCTCCTCCATAATTTCTTTCTTGAATGCGGAGCACGTACGCACAAAATGCGCGTATATGAAATGACGGACCATCCTACAGCAAGAGAGATGATTGGTTATTTACTTGTCAGGGGCGGCGTGCATGTTGTGGCATATGCGAAGGCACTTGAAGTCGCTACAGGAGTCGATGTAGGGAAGATGCTGCCAATCCCAAATCTCGATAACAAATACTTTGATTCAGCGAGGAAATTTGAAGATCAGAATGTTCATACAAAGCTGTATACATTTAGTGATACGGACTACAAGGATATCAATAAAATTTGGAAAGGGAGCCACCCGATTGATGGAAAGCCGCTGACAGTCATTGAGGGCACCCCGCAAGGTGCACCAGTGCCAGATTATAGAGAATTACCGGAAGAGTTTGCTCCAGGCATTTCCAAGGAGGATTTTGATGAAATTGCGAAACGGCTGATGAGATCTGCTGGTTTATAAAAATCATGGTGCATGAGATTAAAAAAAAGACTCAAACTAAAAAAACAGATTCTTTTTCTTTTTTTGAATTCAAGAGGAAAAATATCATCTGAGAACACTTTATGGTATGATGCTTTGTAGGACTTGTGTATAATCAATACGGGTTCATCTTGAGTTGTTTTTTTGAAAGGAGTCTTTTTTTAGAATGTCACAATTAATGGGTATCATTACAAGGCTGCAAAGTCTTCAAGAGACAGCAGAAGCTGCAAACGAGCCGGCACAGCGTTATTTCGAAGTGAACGGTGAGAAAATCTGTAGTGTTAAGTATTTCGAAAAGAATCAAACGTTTGAATTGACTGTTTTTCAACAAGGGGATAAGCCAAACACGTTCCCATTTGACAACATTGATATGATTTCGATTGAGATTTTTGAGCTTCTACAATCCTAAGCTGAATCGTATGAAATGTTTTTTCTGAGGATTCCTTCGTTTATTGCGGCAGCATACATGGATCATCATAGATGATATGTACAAATGGAAGATGATCAATCAGCGCATTTTTCGGATAAGAGACCATTAAAAAGGAGTTCCTTTCTGTGAGTGATTCTTTTTTCTACAATCTTTCTGAAGATCATTTAGCGTTTTCTGATGTCGTCATGAGAATGAAAGACTTTATTTTAAAAGACCCTAGATCCACCTATGTGTTATCAATTGGTACGGACTCTCAGGTCAATCAAAATGTCACAACATTTATGACTGCAATTCATCTCCACCGGATTGGCAAAGGAGCTTGGGGCTGTCTCACACAACAAGTGATCGAGAGGCCCGTGCAAAGTCTTAGAGAAAAAATTTCATTAGAGACAGCGTTTAGCCAAAAGGTATGTGCAGACATCCTTGAGGGGCCTTTAACAGAACTGATGGATTTGCTTCTTCCGTTTGCTGAGGAAGGGGCAGACCTTCGTTTTGAAGCCCATTTGGATATTGGCAAAAAAGGAAGTACGAAAGAGCTGATTCAGGAAATGACCGGAATGATCACAGCTATGGGAATTGAAGCAAAAATAAAACCCGACTCATATGCCGCATTTTGCTATGCCAATCGATACACAAAATAAATTCCGTCATTTTTCTCCAAACCTTGTCGAAACGTGCGGTTGACGATTCGATTCTAGTTCCTTATTCTAGCTGTATAGAGAGGAAGCAGACATTCAAAAGCCTGCTAATCAATATAAAAGCATATATGAAACAGGGGGCCTGATGTTGAATGAGCGTCATCGAAAATCGTTTTAATGAAGAAGAGAAAAAGCTATTATTAAACGTATTGCTGAATCAGGAATATGCTGTCGAATTACTAAGCAGTGAGATCAATGATATAGAATGTGGAACAAAAAATGTCGACGACAATACGTATAAGCAATTGATCACATTGTATGACAGAGTAAGGTTTGAGAATTAATATTGGTTTAACATTCTATTAGATACTCGGGGGCTGAGTATCTTTTTTATGCAGAAAAAATCTTTCGACAAAATTCGTTTTAGTTTATGCTTAATCGTAAAGGGGAATGTATGATTGATGATTGAGAGAAAAGGGGTCGAAGAAACATGATAGAGATAGAACCGACTCAATTGCTTGAGTCCACAGTAGCCGAGCATATGATTGATGCAGATAAAGTCGCACATGTTCAAATTGGAAATAACCTTGAGCATGCCCTATTGGTTCTAACCAAAACAGGATATACAGCCATTCCGGTATTAGACGCTTCCTATCATTTACACGGGTTAATTGGAACGAATATGATTATGGATAAAATCTTCGGTTTAGAACGTATCGAATTCGAGAAGCTCGACCAGTTGAAGGTTGAGGAGGTCATGCTGACGGATATTCCGAGACTCAAAACGACAGATCCTGTTCTAAAAGGCGTTCACGCCGTGACGAATAATGGATTTGTTTGTGTAGAAAATGAGGAGCAAGTCTTTGAAGGCATTTTTACTCGACGAGTTGTATTAAAGCGCTTAAATGAGGTCATTCATTCCGCAAAAAAATGAGCTGCAGCCCAGCTTATTTTTTTTGCCTTCATAAGTTAAAATTTATATAATGAGCATATAAAATAAGAAAAACTTATAGAGAGAAAGGGGACGCCCATGCAGCTTCAGGAGTTACATATGCTTGTTGTGCTAAGTGAAGAATTGAATATGAGGAAGGCCTCGGAACGGCTCTTTGTCTCTCAGCCTGCTTTATCTCAAAGATTGCAGACGATCGAAAAGGAATGGGGAACGAAAATCTTTTTTCGTTCACAAAAGGGGCTGACCGTGACTTCAGCAGGTGAACAGATTATCCAATTTGCAAAAGAGGTGACGGTTGAACAGGATCGAGTGAGAGAACGAATTGATGAACTTGAGGGTGACATTCACGGTACACTCAAGCTTGCGGTGGCGTCGATTATTGGACAGCACTGGCTGCCAAAGGTGTTAAAACGGTATGTCGAAAAATATCCAAATGCCAAGGTGTCACTCGTTACCGGCTGGAGCAGTGAAATGCTCAAAAGCTTGTATGAAGATCACGTGCACATAGGAATCATACGCGGAAACCCTGATTGGAAGGGGACAAAGGAATACTTGATGACAGATCATTTATATTTAGTCGATTCCGTGATCAAGGACGTAGATGAATTAATCAAGACAGAGCGGCCATTTATCCAATTTAAAAGCGACAGCACGTATTATCAGGAAATTCAGCACTGGTGGCACCAAAAGTTTAAAGTGTCTCCAAAGCAGACAATTTTAGTAGACCAAATTGAAACATGTAAACAAATGGCCTACCACGGCATCGGCTACGCCATTTTGCCTTCTGTTACCTTATATGACCACGAAAAAAGTGTTTATAAAACACCGCTTGTTGATGTGAACGGAGAGCAAATCGGCCGTGACACATGGCTGCTAGGCTATGAAGCGTCTTTTCAGTTAAAACAGGTACAAGCATTTGTTGGTGTGGTTAAAGAAATGCTTGAAAATGATGCCGTGTAAGTACCTTCTTGGAATAGAGAGGTACTTTTTTTTATGAAATCATTTGACAATGAAAATCATTATCATTTAAAGTGTACATATAATAATTGAAAATGATTATCATTTAGATGAGGTGACCGATAGATGAAAGCAATAATTGCATTTGCGAGTATGTCTGGAAATACGGAAGATATGGCAGCGATCTTAAAGCAAACACTTGAAGGAAATGGGATAGATACAAAGATGATGGAATTTGATGATACGAACGCAGAGGATCTTTCCACATACGATTACGTATTCATTGGTTCTTATACATGGGGTGATGGAGATTTACCTTATGAAGCGGAGGATTTTTATGAAGAGGTCTCTACTCTTGAACTTAGTCACATAAAAGCAGCTGTCTTTGGATCGGGTGATTACAGCTATCCGAAGTTTTGCGAGGCTGTCCATACATTCCATGACATGCTGAAATCAACGGGTGCATCTGTTTTTCCTGAAACATTAAAAATGGAACTTGCACCGGATACAGATGAAGATGTGGCGTGCTGTCAGGAATTTGCATCGAGCTTTTTAACGTGGGCCTCTTTGTCTGAGAAACGAGTTGAAAATCATGTTTCATAAAGGAGCAACGGCCGTTGCAGCATCTAAAAGTGGTGGATACTTTGTCGCTGTAAAACGTGAAGGTATTTTTCACTATAGTGTGGAGAGTGGATGGCAGCAGCTGTTTAAGCTCAAGCATAAAATTCATGCGATCAGCTATATTGGCCCTTATTTATTCGGTGTTGGTGAAAATGGCACAGTGATTAGATCAGGAGATGAAGGCAATACATGGGCGTTATCTTCATTTCCAACAAATGCAGTCGTCTGGTCTATTACAGGACGCAAAGATGGGTTTGTATGTGCGCATGGAAAACATAGTATCTATGTGTCAAATGATTTCGGAATTTCCTGGGAAATTATGAAGCCATTTGCTCATGTGAATCATCCGCCGGTCATTCGTTCTTTATGTGCTGCAGGTGACCATCTTTATATTGGAACACAGATTCATGAGGTTCACGGGGGAATATGGGTGTATGACTTGCAGAGTGAACAGATTTTTCTTCTAAACAGAGAGGAGCAGCGAATGACAGCTTCTATGCTGCTCTGTCATGAACATCTTCTTGTTTGTGCATTAGGTTCAAAAAAAGGTAAAAAAGGATCTGTTCAAATTTTAGATTTACATACAAATATTCTTCATGATATTCAATCACAGGCTTTTGCTAGAGAAGAATCATTTTTGGATGTATCGGAGGATAATGGCATTGTGTATGTGACTACCTCACAAGACGAACACGGATTTTCTAAAGTGTATCAGCTTGATATTGAGCAAAAAGAGCTCAAATGGTTTGATACGATCAAAGGACACGGTTTTCGTGTAGCCAATCAAAACGAAAACTTTTTCTGTGCGGGTTTATATGAAAGTAAGTTTGTCAGGCCATATGAGGAGCCTGCATTGATTCATTGATAAGGAGGAAGAAAAAGTGACAGAGAAGGTTTTATTAGTGTATGCCACGATGTCTGGAAATACAGAAGCGATGGCAGATTTAATTGAAAAAGGTATAACGGAAGCAGGAGCAAGCGTGGACCGGCATGAAGCGATGGATATTGATGCCGAGCTGCTCAATGATTACTCGCACATTATGTTAGGAGCTTATACATGGGGAGATGGCGATCTTCCGGATGATTTTATTGATTTATATGAAGAAATGGAAGAGCTTGATTTAACGGGAAAAGTATTTGCAGTATTCGGTTCAGGCGATACATCTTACGAACATTTTTGCGGAGCTGTTGACCTAATCGAAGAAAAAGTGAAGGAGCTTGGCGGTGACATTGTCCTGCCATCAGTTAAGATTGAGCTGAATCCAGAAGGAGAGGAAGAAGACGAATTAATTTCTTTTGGCAGACAATTTGTTCAGCTTCACCAGCAAGAAGCGGGATAATCGGTCCCGCTTGTTTTATTTTCCATTGTGGAGATGACTCTTTCACTTGTCATTAAAACACTCCTTTGGTACAGTAATGAAGTATAAATTAAGAGGAGGACATACATACATGAAACAAATGGACGCTAATGAAATTATTTCATTTATTCAAAATAGTACAAAATCAACACCTGTCAAAGTCTATATTAAAGGTGACTTAGAAGGTATTGAGTTTGGTGAACATGCAAAAACATTCATCACAGGAAACACTGGAGTTGTTTTCGGTGAGTGGAGTGAAATTCAAGAAGCGCTAGCATCAAACAAAGACAAAATTGAAGATGTTGTTGTGGAAAATGACCGCCGCAACTCTGCAATTCCGATGTTAGATTTGAAAAACATTAAAGCCCGTATTGAGCCAGGGGCAATCATCCGTGACCAAGTTGAAATCGGTGATAATGCAGTCATTATGATGGGTGCTTCTATTAATATCGGTTCTGTGATCGGCGAAGGTACGATGATTGACATGAACGTGGTGCTTGGCGGCCGTGCGACAGTAGGTAAGAACTGTCATATCGGTGCTGGATCTGTTCTTGCAGGTGTCATTGAGCCGCCGTCTGCTAAACCAGTTGTTGTAGAAGATGACGTTGTCATCGGTGCGAACGCTGTTGTTCTAGAAGGCGTGACAATTGGTAAAGGAGCAGTAGTAGCTGCTGGTGCGATCGTTGTGAACGATGTAGAGCCTTACACAGTTGTAGCAGGTACACCTGCTAAGAAAATCAAAGACATCGATGAAAAAACAAAAGGTAAGACAGAAATCAAACAAGAACTGCGTCAGCTTTAATCATATAATTCGCAGCTGAAGACAAAGACGTGGATGAGATATCCACGTCTTATTCGTATAGAAGAAAGGAAGCGAGTTCACTTGTTAAATCGTGAGCAATTAATATCCATTCGAAGAGATTTACACCAAATCCCTGAGCTTGGTTTCCAAGAATTTAAAACACAAGCGTATCTCATTCAGCATTTGGACACCTATTCAAAAGATCGAGTTGAGATTGAAACGTGGCGTACAGGCCTTTTTGTAAAAGTGAAAGGGACAAATCCAACGCGCGTATTTGCTTATCGTGCAGATATGGACGGCCTGTCTATACCCGAGGAAACAGGGTATCCATTTGAATCTGTGCATGAAGGGAAGATGCATGCATGTGGACATGACCTTCATATGACCATTGCACTTGGTATCATCGATCATTTCGTTCATGAACCGATCAAAGAAGACGTATTATTTATCTTCCAGCCGGCAGAAGAAGGTCCAGGCGGTGCCGAACCAATGCTTACAAGTGATGTTCTCAAAAAATGGACGCCAGACTTTATTACAGCGCTGCATATCGCACCTGAATATCCTGTTGGAACAATTGCTACAAAGCCGGGTTTGTTATTTGCCAATACGAGTGAGCTTGTGATTGAGCTTGAAGGAAAAGGCGGACACGCTGCATATCCTCATTTAGCAAATGATATGGTTGTTGCTGCAAGTGCTCTTGTAGGTCAGCTGCAATCGGTTATTTCGCGTAATGTTGATCCCCTTGATAGTGCGGTCATTACAGTGGGCACGATTACCGGCGGAACGGCTCAAAATATTATTGCGCAGCATGCAAAGCTTGACGGTACCATTCGCACACTTTCGCCAGAGTCTATGGACAAGGTGAGAAAGCGAATTGAAGCATTGGCAAAAGGAATAGAAATTGGCTACGAATGCAAGGCAACCGTTCAATACCCTTCGTCTTATTACGAAGTGGACAATTCAAAGGATTTGACAGAGGAATTTATGTCATATGTAGCTGAAGAAGGACTTGCGAATGTAATTGAATGCAGAGAAGCCATGACAGGAGAAGATTTTGGCTACATGCTGAAAAAATATCCCGGCTTTATGTTTTGGCTAGGGGTCGATTCAGAATACGGCCTGCACCATGCAAAGCTCCAGCCTGATGAAAACGCGATTGAAACAGCTGTGAATGTCATGACGGCTTATTTTAAAAAGCAAGCTGGTGAATGAATAATCGAGCTGCCTCCTGTACACCTTATGAACAGGAGGTGTTCTTGATTATGACAAGAATTGGTGTAGAACAATCTTTATCCGATGTAGAAGAACTATTGAAGCAAAAAGGGTATGATGTCGTACGGATTCAAAATGAACAGCAAATGGACCAGTGTGACTGTTATGTAGTCACAGGACTAGATTCAAATGTTCTTGGCATTTCAGACACAACAACAAAGGCATCTGTTATTACAGCATCAGGTATGACGGCTGATGAAATTTGCCAAGAAGTCGAACAGCGTGTTCAATAACAAGAAAAAGAACCGGTAGATTATGCTCCCGGTTCTTTTTGATCTTTTTCCAAATCGAGTACTTCTTTAATTTTTTTGCGCAAGATTCGTTCTACCCGCCATTGCTCCATTGTTTCGGTTTTCGCTATGATGCGCAGCACAAGGGAAGAAGAACCGAACGCCTCCACGCCGACAACCTGAGGACCTTCGATAATTTGAGGAGTTTCCTCCCGCACCTCATCACAGGCAGCTTGAAGGGCTGCGATCATCTGATCCACATTTTTATCTGGAGACAGCTCAATATCAACGAGTGCCTGCATCGTCCCTCTTGAATGATTGCTCACATTCAGTATGCTACGATTTGGAATGAAATGAAGAGTGCCATCAAAGCTTCGAAGCTGCGTGGTTCTTAGTCCAATTTGTTCGACAATCCCATCAAAGCCAGCGACTGTTATATATTCTCCTACATCAAATTGTTTTTCCAGTAATATAAAGAATCCAGTCACAATATCACTCACTAACCCTTGAGCGCCAAAACCGATCGCAAGTCCTACAACGCCTGCACCTGCCAGCAAAGCAGTTGGGTTATAATGAAATAAGTCGAGGATCATCACAACTAGAATAAAAATCAATAAGTAGGCGAAAATATTTAACGTTAGACTTTGCAGTGTCTGAGCTCTTGATAAAGAGACTTCATGCTTTTCAGCGAATGTGGAATAGGCTCGCTTAATCATTTTGTTTCCAATGGCTCTGATGATAAAGTAAATGGCAAAAATGGCGACTAGTTTTAGCAGAATCATACTGCTATTGAGGATAATGGAAACCCAATCCACTTGTTGAAATGCTCTCATAATCTTCAAAACCTTTCTATGTATGCTCTAAAAGAGAAGCTAATCATTTGTTCCCTTATGCAAGTCATGTTAAACTTTTGATAGGTGAAGCAGGAAATTGTGACAAATCGTTAATTAAATTTATTATTAATTAATATTGACTAAAAATCGCATAAGTATTATAATTGTAATTGTGAAGTTATTAACTAAATGAGAATTTTAAGATTTGATTCTCATTTTATATACAGCTAAGAAGCCTGTATAAAGATATTATTTTTTGGAGGGATTTACATATGGCAGAGCGTTTTGTAGGAAAACAAGCTCCACGTTTTGAAATGGAAGCAGTACTTGCTAACAAGGAATTTGGTAAAGTGAGTTTAGAGGAAAACATGAAGAATGACAAATGGACAGTTCTTTTCTTCTATCCGATGGATTTCACATTTGTTTGCCCAACTGAAATTACAGCAATGAGCGATCGTTATGACGAATTCGAAGATTTAGATGCAGAAATCATTGGTGTATCTACTGATACAATCCACACGCATCTTGCTTGGATCAATACAGACCGTAAAGACAATGGTCTAGGTGAATTAAAATACCCTTTAGCTGCTGATACTAACCACACAGTATCTAGAGAATACGGCGTTTTAATTGAAGAAGAAGGAATTGCTCTTCGCGGTTTATTCATCATTAACCCAGAAGGCGAACTTCAATACCAAACAGTATTCCACAACAATATCGGTCGTGATGTAGATGAGACATTACGTGTTCTTCAAGCATTACAAACTGGTGGACTTTGCCCAGCGAACTGGAAACCTGGTCAAAAAACACTTTAATTGATAACTGAAGAAACAGGAGGGTCTAACTGATGTTAGACCTTTTTGTTTCGACACATACAATGGATGGAGGCGCTTCATAATGAAATTACGTCAACCAATGCCAGAACTAACTGGTGCAAAAGAATGGTTAAATGGAGAAGTAACAAAAGAAGATTTGATTGGTGACAAACCAACATTAATTCATTTCTGGTCAGTCAGCTGTCATCTTTGTAAAGAGGCAATGCCTCAAGTCAATCAATTCCGTGATGAATACAAGGATCAACTAAACGTTGTGGCAGTTCATATGCCTCGTTCAGAGGATGACCTAGATCTAGAAAAAATCAAAGAAGTTGCGAAAGAGCATGAAATCACGCAGCCAATCTTTGTGGACAGTGATCATCACTTAACAGAAGCCTTTGAAAATGAATATGTACCGGCATATTATGTATTTGATAAAACAGGTGCTTTGCGTCACTTTCAAGCTGGCGGAAGCGGAATGAAAATGCTTGAAAAACGTGTGAATCGAGTGCTTTCTGAGTCTGAAAAGGCTGCAGAATAGGCTTTCCCCCATAAATGGGGGTTTTTTCATGGGCAAAAACAGGCGGCATATTGCACTGGACGAGCTTGTATATAGGTGTTATTCCTAAGAAAAGAGAAAATGAGGGAGTTTATTAAAAAATATCCCTGAAACAAAAAGGTATAACGACCTATTTACATTTTTGTTTTGAAATGAAAATGTAAAGATTTTAACTTTTTACTATTCAGAACGTTTTTGCACAAAAGAAATTTCAGTTAGGTAAATAACTATATAAATCAAGTAGTATAAGCGTTTATTCAATTTTTTTACAATATTTTAAGGTTTGTCAAAAGCCTATAGTGGCAATGAAATGGGTGCCGATTTTTCTTCTTTGGCAAAATTTTAGTTGAAAATACCTATCTGTTAGCAAACTGTAAAATGATAAAAAAATAGTTGATAAAATTAGTTTTCTAATCTAATATTTACTATAGAATATTTTTTATATGATGAGGGGGAAATCCATTGTTTAATGAGAGGGAAGCGTTACGTTTACGATTGGAACAATTAAACGAGGCAGAAGTAAAGGTCATCCGTGAATATCAAATTGAGCGCGATGCGATTTATGCAAAATTAAGAGAATTAGACCGTCAAGGAACAGGTCTAGTGTCAGATACAAAAAAAGAAGTACGTACAGAAAGAAAGACAGATTCACTGCCTGTATTAGCTGAGCTTGCTGCGCAAGAAATGAGAAGCTATCAGCAGCCGGCACAACCACAATCATCATCTTTAGCAACAGGACAGCTAAACGGTGCACCTGTAGGTATTCCTGAAGGATCGACAAGACGCAGAAGAGGCACAGCTCGTCCTGGCTCAAAGGCAGCGAAGCTACGTGAAGCTGCGATTAAAACGTTAAAACGTCATAATGCAGCGATTAAAAGCTCAGAGCTTCAAAAAGAGATCGAAAAAGAGAGCGGTCTTGAAATCCCAAATATGACAACGTTTATGCAAAGCTTAATTAAAATGTATCCTGAAGTGAAGAAGCCTTATCGCGGACAGTATATTTTAGAAGGCGACATTCAAACAGAAGACGAATAAATAAAAAAACTGCTGGGCGTCAAGCCAGCAGTTTTTTATTTCATTACTTCTTTTGATCAACTGTATAGACAATTTTGCGTTCCTTAGGCAGGTGATCACGTTGTTTTTTAAAGCCGTCGATTTTGACTGTCATGACTTCTCCATTACGCTGCACAGCATCGACTTGTTCCTGAAGTGTTTGAACTTGTTCGTTGAGTTTCTTCAAAATCGGTTCGATTTCTTCTGTCGTTTGCAGGATGCGGTCTCGTGAGAATGGCTGTGAATTTGTTTGTGCTGACTGGTCAATATCAGCAAAATGAGATGCGATCCATTCCTCGCTTTCTGCTAACTGTTTTTGATAGCTCGTGAGCGTTTCATAAAAAATCGCTTCTTTTGCTTTTTCAATTTGCAGTAATTTCTCCTGCGTTTCATAAAAACGCTCTTGAAGGTGTCTGACGCCTTCCTGTAATACATGGAGCTCTGCGTTTTTATCGCCCAATGTTTGCTGCAGCTTTTCAATCACTGCGGATAAAGTATTTCCTTTTTTCTCCTCTTTTGCAAGTCGTTTATCTTGATCTTCTATCCGTTCATTTAATTGTTGCGAGATTTCCTTATATTTGACAACTTTCAAATGCAGCTT
Source organism: Bacillus sp. DC4300-2b2 (assembly GCF_049895685.1). Classification (NCBI taxonomy): domain Bacteria; kingdom Bacillati; phylum Bacillota; class Bacilli; order Caryophanales; family Bacillaceae; genus Bacillus; species Bacillus sp. DC4300-2b2. Next base: position 475,734 of record NZ_JAFCSW010000002.1, on the reverse strand, counting down.
GTGTTTTTCTTCGGTTTCTTTTCTTCTATGATAGGTTTCCTTTTGCAGCATCTCATGGAGAAGGACCATTTTATGTAACAATTCTGATTTGCTGTAGGAGAGATCCTGTATTTTTGAGGCAGCATCATGTTGATCATTGGTCATTTCATCCAATTGTTGTTTTAATTGCGTGAAATCCTTTTTCATCTCATGATATTCTTGAGTTAACTTCTTATTTTTAGAATACGTATATGAGGACTGTAAATCAGAGATCATTTGTTGATATTTCGCAGTTTCAGCTTTTAAGTATAAATTCTCTTGAGATAAATCATGGAATAGGGGAGAAGCATGGCGCCTGTTCATCGATAGACCCTCCTTATTCATGTTACCAATAAAGTATGCGAAAGGAGTGCGATTAGAACAACCATATCAAAGGAGGATGAGAGGATGCACGTAGTGAATGTGATTTTAGCTGGAGGAGCTTCCAGACGTTTTGGAGAGCCAAAGGCAAGCCATATGTTTCAAGGGAAACCATTATATGAGCATGTGAAAGAGCAGCTTTTAGACAGGCAGACTGTCATCATCAGTCATCCATCGCTTCTTCCTTTTTTCAAAGCAAGAGGTGAACAAAGTGTTTGGTTAGATGATGAAGAGGTGCGCGGATGCGGACCGCTTGCCGGCATATATACAGCGATGCAAAAGCAAGAAGCAGATTGGTATTTAGTGACGGCATGTGACATGCCTTTCATACGGAAGGAAACGGCGAAAGTATTATCATCCTATTGCAGTGAGCGCGCAGATGCCATTATCCCGCTTGTTCAGGGCAGATTACAGCCTTTATTTGCACTTTATCACCGCCGCTCTCTGCCGTTTATTTGCGCGTGTTTAAAAGAGAATCAATTAGCCATTAAGGATTTGCTTCAAAAGCTTCAGGTGCGCATCGTTTCAGAGGAAGAGCTGAACGTGACATCAAATGAATTTCGTAATATCAATAAAAGAAGCGATTTACCTGAAAACGGTATGATATGATACATAAAAAACGGTGAGGAGAGAACAGCATTGAATGATCGATATTCAAGACAAATTTTGTTCCCTCCGATTGGGGAAAAAGGACAGCATGCGCTGGCTGAAAGTCATGTTCTGATCGTTGGAGCCGGCGCACTTGGTACCGCTTCTGCGGAAGGGCTTGTCCGGTCTGGCATCGGTACGTTGACGATTGTCGATCGTGATTATGTGGAATTTTCAAATTTACAGCGGCAGCAGCTGTACACGGAACAAGATGCAAAGGCACATGTACCAAAAGCAGTTGCCGCAAAAAAACGTCTCGAGCAGATTAATCATGAAGTGACCATACACGCCCTGATTGAAGATGCAGGGGCGGAGCTGTTAAGACCGTTATTCCAGAGAGCAGATATCGTCATTGATGCAACAGATAATTTTGAGACAAGAATGGTGATGAATGATTTATCACTAGAAACGAAGACGCCGTGGATATATGGCGCTTGTGTGAGCAGTCAGGGGATGTATATGACCATATTGCCGGATAAAACGCCATGTTTATCATGTGTGTTCACGGCAATGCCTGTTGGCGGCTTGACGTGCGATACAGCGGGGATTATTTCACCTGCCGTTCAAATGGTTTCTGCTTATCAGCAAACAGAGGCACTCAAATATTTAACTGGTCATGAAGAGCAAATCGAGCGGAGGTTTGTCACGTTTGATCTTTGGCAGTCTACATCCTTTAAAATGGATTTATCTCGCACTAAAGAGAAGACCTGTCCAACTTGCGGCACGGCAAGAACCTATCCTTATTTACATGATCAGCGTAAAAAATCGACGGTCCTTTGCGGACGTGACACTGTTCAAATTGTTTCAAAGGATTTAGCAAAACTCTCATTTCGGCATATAAAAGAGCGTCTCTCATCTATATGTGAGGTGGAAGTAAACGACTTCTTAATCCATGTACGCTACGAAAATTACCGAATGGTCTGTTTCAAAGGGGGACGTGCATTAATCCATGGAACAAATGATGAAAAAGAAGCCAATTCATTACTAGCGAGACTGCTAGGGATATAGGAGTGAAGTGTGATGGAAAGACGGCAGCCAATATCAGTAGAAGAGGCCATAAAGAAAGTTCACCAATACGAAAAACATGGAGAAATAGAATGGGTCCCTTTAAAGGATAGCCTTGGAAGGTTTATTGCAGAAGATATTTTGGCAGACCATGATGTTCCGGCATTTGATCGTTCTCCGTATGATGGCTTTGCACTTCGGGCAGAAGACACAAAAGAAGCGTCAAGTGCGCACCCAGTTGAATTCGAGGTCATTGATCATATTGGTGCAGGAATGGTCTCAGCAAAAACCATCGGTCCCTTTCAGGCCATCCGTATTATGACAGGAGCAAAAATTCCAAATGGCGCAAATGTCGTCATCATGATTGAGCTGACGAAGACTTTCGAAAAAGAAGGCAAATCATTCATGTCACTGAAAAGACCGCTGAAAAAGGGAGACAATATTTCTCGTCAAGGAGAAGAGGTACTCAAAGGAAACGTGATGGTCAAAAAAGGAACAGGTGTCACTCCTGGCGTCACGGCTCTATTGGCGACATTCGGATATGCGGTAGTGCCAGTTGTCAAAAAAACGATGATTGGAATTATCTCAACGGGCACAGAGCTTCTTCAAGTAAGTGATGCCGTGGTGGACGGCAAGATTAGAAATAGTAATCTTAGTATGGTCTATGCGCAAGTACTTGAGGCCGGAGCTGAACCGCTAGATTTAGGCGGAGTCTCCGATGATTTTGACAAAAGTTATCATGCAGTAAAAGCAGCCATAAGCAAGGTAGACATTCTAATCACAACAGGCGGTGTGTCAGTGGGTGATTTTGACTTTCTGCCTGCCATTTATGAAAAGCTGGGAGCCAAGGTACTGTTTAATAAAGTAGCCATGAGACCTGGAAGTGTGACGACTGTGGCTGCAATGCCGAATGGTCAATTGCTGTTTGGGCTGTCCGGAAACCCTGCTGCCTGTTTTGTAGGCTTTGAATTATTTGTGAAACCGATCATTTATAAATGGTATATGAAAGACAATCCGTTTCCTGCTTTTGCTGAGGCGAAACTCACACATGATTTTCCAAAAGCCAATCCGTTTACTCGTTTTGTCAGGGCGGCTCTTCAATTCACTGGGAGTCAGATCAGTGTGACTCCGACAGGTCTTGATAAATCAAGTGCAGTGACCTCTATTGCAGAGGCTGACTGTTTCATCATGCTGCCTGGGGGAACAAGAGGTTTTCAAGCAGGTGATCAAGTTGATGTTCTGCTGTTTCAGCACAAAGGCGGTGGGTCTCCATGCTGGATGACAAATTAAGCATATTACAGGTAGTCGGTTTTCAAAATAGCGGCAAGACCACATTGATCGAAAAGCTCTGTCAGCTGGCCGAACGTGAAGGACTGAAGCTAGGCTGCTTTAAACACCATGGACATGGCGGGACACCAGATCGACTTTTCAAAGAAAAAGATACTGATCGATATATTCAGGCAGGTGCCTATGCCGCAGGTGTGGAAGGAGAAGGTGAATTTCACTTTTCGATGCAGGACTTCACGTTAGAGCAGCTGCTCAACATGTGTCAGCATCTTCCGTTAGACGCTGTGCTCATAGAGGGGTACAAACAGGCGCCTTATCGCAAAATCGTTTGTGTAAAGAATGAAGAGGAGCTTATTGACCTTTCCACTCTTTCCAATATACAAGCAGCTATTTATTTTTCTCAAGAGGATCAATTAACCGAAAATTACCCGTTTCCTGTGTTTTCAGCTTTTGATAAGCGCGGGATGACATTTGCTTTTCACTTATTGAAGGGAGGCGGCACGTTTTGAGCGAACTTTTTAAAATAACAAAAACGCCGATTGAGGTAAACGAATTGATTCAGCATGTGACAAGACGAAAGGCAGGGGCGATTACGACGTTTATCGGGACGGTCAGAGAATGGACAAACGGCAAGAAAACATTGCGTTTAACCTACGAAGCATACATACCAATGGCGGAAAGCATGCTAAGGCAGATTGGACAAGAAATCAAGAATCGATGGCCTGACACTGAAGCAGCAATTGTGCACCGGATTGGAACACTTGAGATAACGGATATTGCTGTTGCGATCGCCGTTTCGTCTCCTCATAGGAAGGCTGCCTACGAAGCCAATGAATATGCCATTGAACGAATCAAGGAAATCGTTCCCATTTGGAAAAAAGAATATTGGGAAGACGGAGAAGCCTGGATAGGTGATCAGCTTGAAACGGTTTCATATCCAGAAGGTAAACCTAGCAAACTTCAACTTGCAGAGAAAGAAGGTGATCAGCATGATTAATGTATTATTGTTCGCCGGCCTTGCTGAGAAGGCCGGTAAACAACAAATCATCATTCAAAAAGATCAAACAACGGTTGATGAGATTAAAATAGAATTACAGGAGGTATATGGTGTTGATGCTGCACAAAACGTAATGGTTGCAGTCAACGAAATATATATGAGGGAAAATGCTGAAGTGCGTAGCGGGGACACTGTTGCACTCATTCCTCCTGTAAGTGGTGGATAATAGATATTAGAGGATTTGGTTATGGCCACCCGGCTGTAACCAATTTTTTATGTGTGAAAAGTTTTTAGAGGTACTTGGGTGTGATCTTCGTAAATAAAACATCCCCTTCTTGCTTTAGAAATGTGAGGATCGAGCTGCTGAATGAGATCATACAATTCGCTGATTCGTCTCACATTGAAATCTGTTTGGGCTTGAAGCTGTTCCTTTAATTCTTTTGTGCTCACAATGCTTCCCTTTTTCTCTTTAATAATATCTACACATCTTGCAGCGTAGTATATTTTGTCATTAGAAGGTCTGCTTTCTTTCATATCAAGTAATTTGAGCTCATGATAAATCGATTCTCTTTCCTTTCGAAAGTATTGCCATGCTTCTTGTTCCTTTTCATACAGTAAAATCAATTGCATTTTCAATTTTTCTCTTAACATTCACTTGACTCCATTTCCACTATCATTTAACCTACCTCTATTTTACATTATATGAAAAAATAACTTTTGATCAAGTAAAATCCCTTTCTTTTTAATTTTTTAATATGAAAGTATTGATACTAAAGACTTATTTGTTCTATAAAAGAAACCAATCATAGTCCTATAAAGCCGGGATTTGTTGAAATTACTAGGATTATTTTAACAAAAAATTGTTGTGTCTATCTAAGTCCATGCGAATCCAAAAGAAAAGGATATTTATTCCGAAAGACATATTGTTTACTTAATAAAATGTTTTTAAGTCAGTAAAAGCACGATTCTTGATATGAATATGGTCGGATCATAGGGGCATTTGAAGTGTTTCATTCGTGAAAATAGAATAATAGATAAAAATTTTTCTCATTGAAAACAAGAAAATTAAATGATTGATCACTTTTTGGCAATCTTTTGATAAAATAGAAAGAAAAAGAGCGTCATTGTGCGTTTGCATACTTGCTTGACATAGAGAGGATGACATTTGATGAATGAAAACATGCAAAAACCCACGATCATTGGAGTGAGTACAAGACCATCAGAGCACCTGAAAAGAGTGTGGGAAAATCCAGTTGTTTGGTGGCCTTTATCTTGTGTGCTTATTTTAACAGTCGTTGTGACTTATTTGTCTGAGCTCGTAAATAAAGGAATGTGGGCAGATTTAAGTTTGCCGGTACCTGTTGTTTATGTGGTGACGCTCATTGGTCTGGTATTTGGAATTGTCATCAATGCGGCTATATATAAATTCATTGTATTTTTAGCGAAAGGTGATGCATCATTTCGGCAGCTGTTTTCAGCGGTTCTGTTCATTACACCCGTTACGATCATTGGGGCGATTATTTCTCATTTGGCAGTCATCCTTTTTCATGTTCCAAAAGACATCACGATTACCTCGTTAAATGCGCTCATTCGAATTTCTGGTCCATGGCAGGCGGTGTTAGCCAATATCGATCTATTTGTGATCTGGAATCTTGTTTTAACAGGCTTTTTATTCATCCAAGTTGGACGTATATCTCCGAGAATTTCTTGGGTGATTATAGGCGTTTTTTATATCTTATCATTAATTTTCCAATATGTAGGAACGGCAATTAACATATCAGTAAGCTGGGGGTAGAAGGTTTTTATGAGAAAGAAAATCATCATCGGATCAATTTTAATTATTGTGATTGGACTATTTATTGGATTTAATATTGCGAAAAACCAAGCAAAGCCTGCTTCTACAGCAGCGATTGAAACAGTCAAACTCACACCAAAAGAAATCACATCTACCGTGATGACACCCGGGACACTTTCATTCTCTGAAGAGCAGTTCATCTATGAAGAAGAGGAAAAGGGGAAATTGAAGGGAATTGCTGTGAAAGAAGGGGAAAAGGTAAAGGCTGGAACGCCGCTTCTTACATATGAAAATAAGGAACTGGAGCTTGAGGAGCAGCAGCAAGCACTAGCCGCTGAATCAAGTACATTAAAACTGGAACAATTGCAAAATAGGCTGATTGAATTAGATGAGAAAAAAGCAGGAGCTAATGACAATAGCGAGCGAGATCAGCTTCAATTAGAACTGAAAGCGGCTGAATTAGAACAAAAGCAAGCAGAGATCAGCCATGAAAAAGTAAAGGCTCAAATAGAAGATTTAACCGTACATAGTAAAATTGATGGAACAGTGATTTCCATTGAGCAAGAGACCGGGGCAGGTAAGCCGGAAGAAAGGCAGCCAATCATCCATATTGGTAATGAGAAAAAAATGATCGTGCGGGGTTTGATCTCAGAGTATGATGCCATAAAAATCAAAAAGAAACAAAAAGTGAAGGTAACGTCTGATGTCATTCGCGGGAAGAGCTGGCAAGGAGTCGTGAAAAAAGTAGGCGCTGTTCCTGTCCAGACGGCAGCCGAAACAACTTCGAGCGACCAAACGGTTCAATATCCTGTTGTAGTAGAAATAAAGGGAAAGAAACCTGAGGCGAAGCCTGGTTTTAAAATGATCATGGAAATTGAAACAGATAAGCGCCAAGCGCAAACGATTCCTGAAACAGCGGTAAAAAAAGAGACTGATGGACAATACGTTTATGTTGTTGAAAAAAATGAACTGAAAAAAGTAAAAGTGGTCATAGGGGAAACGTCAGGTCATGATCTTGAAGTGACAAAAGGTGTCAAGGCAGAGGATCAAATCATTGCTCATCCAACAGATGACATGTATGACGGAATGGAAGTGAATGCTGAATGATTCAGCTTTCCAACGTGACAAAAAGCTATGAGGTCGCACACGAAACATTTGATGTATTAAGTGACATGAATCTTGTCATTGAAAAAGGCGAGTATATGTCCATTATGGGCCCGTCCGGCTCTGGAAAGTCAACGTTAATGAATATTATTGGCTGTTTAGACCGCCCAACGACAGGACAATATCATTTTCAAGGTACAGAGCTGTCAGCAGCAAAGGATCAAGAGCTTGCAGTCATTCGAAATCAATCTATTGGGTTTGTTTTTCAGCAATTTCACCTGCTGCCAAGGTTAAATGCTAGGCGTAATGTGGAACTGCCGATGATTTACGCTGGGATCAGTCAAAAGGAAAGAAAAGAACGTGCGGAATTGGCACTTGAAAAGGTTGGTTTGGCAGATCGAATGAAACATATGCCAAGTGAGTTGTCAGGAGGACAAAAGCAAAGGGTGGCAATTGCACGAGCGATTGTCAATAAGCCTCAGCTGATTTTAGCAGATGAACCGACTGGTGCTCTCGACTCAAAAACAAGCATCTCAATTATGGAACAGTTTACACAGCTGAATGAGGAAGGGACAACGATTGTGCTTGTCACCCATGAAGAAGAAATAGCTGCGTATACAAATCGGACTGTCGTTTTGAGAGATGGACGGCTTGTTGAAGATAGATGGATACAAGGGGACGCTATGAATGAAACTCTTTGAAAATATAAAAATAGCGCTGAATTCGGTTTTAGCTCATAAATTACGTTCTATTTTAACGATGCTTGGGATTATTATTGGTGTTGGATCAGTCATTGCAGTCGTGGCGATCGGTCAAGGCGGTGAGCAAATGTTAAAAGGATCGATTTCAGGTCCAAACAATACCATTGATATGACATATACGCCTTCTGACGAAGAATTAAATGCAAATCCAAATGCCTTATTCGAAGCCGCATTTACTGAGGAAGACATAAAAAGCATTAGAACAATCGATGGGGTGAAGCAGGTCGCCTCCTCGACTGCACAAGGAATGCAGCTGAGATTTCAAGATACGACAGTTGATGCGACAGTTAACGGTATAAATGAAGGGTATACGAATGTACATTCATTACAAATCGCAGAAGGACAGAATTTAAGAGATATTGACTTTAGAAGCGGCAGAAGAGCTGCTCTCATCTCAGATGGCTTACAAAAAGAACTATTCAACGGACAAAAGGCATTAGGCGAACTGATTTGGATGAACGGACAGCCAGTTGAAGTCATTGGTGTGTTAGCAAAACAGAAAGGGATGTTTTCATTTGATATGAACGAAATATATGTCCCATTTGCAATGCTCACCTCCACATTTGGTATGAATGAATATGATAAGTTGTCTATTCAAGTAGCACATGCTGATCAAATGAAGGAAGTAGGAAAGAGCGCGGCTGCCCTATTAAATGAAAATCATCATACAGAAGATGCTTACGAAATGATCAATATGGAAGAAATCGCAGAAGGTATCGGGCAAATAACGTCCGTCATGACAACGATCATTGGCTCAATAGCTGGTATCTCTTTACTTGTCGGCGGCATCGGTGTGATGAATATTATGCTCGTTTCTGTGACAGAGAGGACGAGAGAAATCGGTATTCGAAAGGCGATGGGAGCAACAAGGGCTCAAATCCTCGTTCAGTTTTTAATTGAGTCTGTTGTTTTAACACTCATAGGCGGGTTGATGGGGATTGCACTTGGCTTAGGCGGTGCTTCGTTAGTATCACTATTTGCCGGCTGGCCGTCTCTTGTATCTTGGCAAGTAGTATGTGGAGGCGTACTGTTTAGTATGCTCATTGGTATTGTTTTTGGGTTAATTCCAGCGAATAAAGCAGCGAGACTAGACCCTATTGAATCGCTCAGGTATGAATAATTCAGAGAAGTAAAAAGCATACAAACGGTTTACATTCGCCTTCATTACCCATCAAAAGCTTTTATGCAAATCGCATAAAAGCTTTTTTTAGTTCCATTGAATGAAATAAAAAATGATAGAAATGCTAATATCATGACTTTCATCTTATTGTCACATATTTTTCAGTTTACAAATGGTACATATAAAGGTAAGATGACCATGGTGAAAGATTTTGATAGTTATTGAATGTATTTGATTGTTTTGTATTGATAATGTTGAAAAAAGCGATTACAATAAAGGTGCGCGCAAAATGAATACGTTTTCAAAAGGGGTGTTCTCATGTTAACACCGGAAAGACATCAACTCATTATCGACAGCTTAGAAGAAAATGATGTCATTAAAATACAGGACTTAACGATGATGACGGATGCGTCTGAATCTACAATTAGAAGAGATTTATCAGCCCTTGAAGAAAAAGGATTTCTTAAAAGGGTTCATGGAGGAGCAGCCAAGATTTCGAGTATTCGCCTTGAACCAGATGTATTTGAGAAATCTGCCAAAAACCTTCAAGAAAAGTCATTGGTAGCAGAGGCAGCGGCATCTCTTTTAAAACAGGGCGACTGTATTTATTTAGATGCTGGTACAACCACACAGCAAATGATTGAATATATCGATCCAGATCAAGATATTGTCGTGGTGACAAACGGTGTGATGCACATTGAAGCACTCATGAGAAAAGGCATTACCTTTTACTTGATAGGCGGCTCAGTGAAACATCGAACAGGAGCCATGGTGGGAGCCGCAGCTTTGACAGCGATGGAAAATTATCGTTTTGACAAAAGCTTTGTTGGGACAAACGGCATTCATCCCGAGGCGGGTTTTACAACACCTGATCCAGAGGAAGCACTCATGAAAAAAAGAGCCATGAAACAGGCGAAAAAAACCTATATCTTATCAGATGCCTCAAAGTTTGGCGAAATATCGTTTTCAACCTTTGCTAGTTTACAGGAAGCCACCATTATCACAAACGACGCAAAAGAAGATTCATTCGATAATTACCATGAAAAAACGGTTATAAAGGTAGTGAAAACATGATTTATACAGTTACTTTAAACCCATCAGTTGATTACATCGTACACGTGGAGGATTTTGCAGTCGGCGGTTTAAATCGTTCAACCTATGATCAAAAATATCCAGGTGGTAAAGGAATCAATGTCTCAAGGCTATTAAAACGTCACGGTGTTGAATCGAAAGCACTTGGATTCATTGGTGGATTTACAGGCAAATATATTCAAGATTTTTTACAGAACGAACAATTACAAACAGCCTTTCATGAGGTGTCAGAAGATACAAGAATCAATGTGAAACTAAAAACAGGTGAAGAGACAGAAATCAACGGACTCGGCCCATCTATTACTGAAGCGCAATTTGAGTCGTTTCTATCTCAATTTTCTTCATTGATTGAAGGAGATGTCGTTGTTTTAGCTGGCAGCATTCCTTCATCATTACCTCATAACACATATGAGCGTATTGCTGAAGTTTGCAGAGAGCAAGGTGTAAGAGTTGTTCTTGACATTTCTGGCGAAGCGTTAAAAAAAGCAGCAGACATGAAACCGTTCTTAATGAAGCCAAATCATCATGAACTCGGCGAAATGTTTGAGACGAGTATTTCATCATCAGCAGAAGCCATTCCTTATGGGAAAAAGCTGTTAGAACAAGGTGCTGAACATGTCATCGTCTCCATGGCTGGTGATGGCGCCCTCTTATTCAGTAAAGAAGGAATCTATCAGTCCAATGTTCCAAAAGGAACGCTCGTTAATTCAGTTGGAGCAGGGGATTCAGTCGTTGCAGGTTTTTTAGCCGGCGTTTCAAAAGGCCTTTCAATTGAAGAGTCATTTAAGCTTGGTGTCACTTCAGGAAGCGCTACAGCCTTTTCTGAGGAGCTTGGCACAAAAGAGCTTGTCGACACACTATTACCACAAGTAAAAGTCACACGCATTTAAAGGAGGAGTCATCATGAAAATTACAGAACTACTCACGAAGCATACCATTAAGCTTCAATTAGACAGCCAGCAGAAAGAAGCAGTCATTGAAGAGCTAGTCACTGTTTTAGATACAGCAGGCAAGTTAAATGATAAAGAGGGCTATAAAGAAGCTGTGATCAATCGCGAAAAACAGAGCTCTACTGGTATTGGTGAAGGAATTGCCATCCCGCACGCTAAAACAGCAAGTGTAAAAGAGCCTGCCATTGCATTTGGCCGCTCAACTGCTGGTGTAGATTATGAATCACTGGACGCGCAGCCGAGTCATCTTGTCTTTATGATTGCCGCAACTGAAGGCGCAAACAACACGCACTTAGAGGCACTTTCTCGTTTATCCACACTTCTTATGCGTGAAGAAATTCGAAAGCAGCTCCTTGAAGCGGCGACTGAAGATGAAATCATTGAGATCATAAATACACATGATCAAGATGATGAAGAAGAAGAGGAAGTTCAAGAAGAGCCGGCTGCAGAAGGAAAACCTGCTAAAATTTTAGCGGTAACAGCTTGCCCGACCGGCATTGCACATACATTTATGGCAGCAGATGCTTTGAAAGAAAAAGCAAAAGAAATGGGCGTTGACATTAAAGTTGAAACAAACGGCTCTGGCGGTATTAAACATGCCCTTACAGCAAAAGAAATTGAAGAAGCACCAGCCATCATTGTGGCAGCGGACAAGCAAGTTGAAATGGAACGCTTTAAAGGCAAACATGTCATTGAAGTCCCTGTAACAGCTGGTATTCGCCGTCCGCAGGAATTAATTGAAAAAGCCATCAATCAAGATGCGCCGATTTATAAAGGTTCAGGCGGCAGTTCTTCTAAAGACGAAAATGAATCATCTGGCAAAGGAAGAAGCGGATTTTACAAGCACTTAATGAGTGGTGTAAGTAACATGCTTCCATTTGTTGTCGGAGGCGGTATCTTAGTTGCGATTTCATTCTTCTGGGGGATTAACTCAGCAGATCCTAAGGATCCTTCATTTAATTCATTTGCAGCTGTCTTAAAAGGAATTGGCGGCGATAATGCACTTGCCTTAATCGTTGCGGTATTAGCTGGATTTATTGCCATGAGTATTGCAGATCGTCCAGGTTTTGCGCCAGGTATGGTCGGTGGATTTATGGCGTCAGCAGCAGGTGCAGGGTTCTTAGGCGGACTGATTGCTGGTTTCCTAGCAGGTTACATTGTTGTGCTGCTCAAAAAAGTATTCACATTCGTACCGCAGACACTCGACGGGATTAAACCGGTTCTGCTGTATCCATTGTTCGGTATTTTCTTCACAGGCATTATCATGCATTATATTGTCAACACACCAGTGAAAATGGTAATGGACGGATTAACACATTGGCTTGAATCATTAGGTACTGGAAACCTTGTTTTAATGGGTATTATTTTAGCTGGTATGATGGCAATTGATATGGGTGGCCCAATTAACAAAGCGGCTTACACATTTGGTCTTGCAATGATTGCTGCTGGCAACTATGCACCGCATGCTGCGATTATGGCAGGCGGAATGGTTCCACCACTAGGTATTGCACTTGCAACAACGATTTTTAGAAATAAGTTCTCAAAACGTGACCGTGAAGCAGGGATTACGTGCTACTTCATGGGAGCAGCCTTCATCACTGAAGGGGCGATCCCATTTGCGGCGGCAGATCCTCTTCGTGTGATTCCTTCAGCTGTTATTGGTGCAGCAGTTGCTGGTGGATTAACGGAATTCTTTAGAGTGACGCTTCCTGCACCGCATGGCGGACTATTTGTTTTCTGGGTAACAAATCATCCAGTTCTTTATATCATCAGCATCTTAATCGGTGCCGTTGTGACAGCGATTTTACTGGGTATTTTGAAAAAACCAGTCAGGCAAGAAGCGTAATGCAGAAGAGAAGCATCGTGAAAAACGGTGCTTCTTTTTGTTTAATCATCAGTGAATTAGGAAAAAATATCTAATTAAATGGTTGTCTTGTGAATTTTTAAATGACATATGATAAAGTAAAGTTATTCAATTCACGTTTCAAGTCTTTTAGCAGAAAGTCTTAGGAGGAAGCAGTATTTTGAACGAAGAAAACAAACAAAACGAAAATGAAATTCAATCTGATGCGAAGCAAGCCAAAACAGAGAAGAAAAGTTCACTGTTTGAATGGATCAAAGCCATTTTAATTGCACTTGCGCTCGTCTTGCTCATCCGTACATTTATATTTGAACCGTATGTGGTGGAAGGAGAGTCAATGGAACCGACACTTCATGACGGGGAAAAGCTGTTTGTCAACAAAACCATTAACTATCTCGGTGGTGTGAAACGCGGTGACATCGTGATTATTAATGGAAAAGATGGTCAGAAGATTCATTATGTCAAACGATTGATCGGCCTTCCAGGTGATACGATTGAAATGAAGGATGATACGCTTTACATTAATGGTAAAAAAGTAGATGAGCCTTATTTAAAAGAGAACAAGGCGCATGCGAAAGAGTATGAAGTGCATTTAACTGGAGATTTTGGTCCAGTGAAAGTACCGAAAAACGATTACTTTGTGATGGGGGACAACAGACTCAATTCCATGGACAGCAGAAATGGACTTGGCCTCATTGAAAAGGATCGGGTTGTCGGGACATCAGAATTTGTTTTCTTCCCGTTTGGCGATATTCGACAGACAAAATAAAAGCACCTTCTCAGAGGCAAGAGAAAGGTGCTTGAACGAGCGACCCTTACAGAAGGGTCGTTTTTAATTTGGCGTGAGCACTGTAACAATGATCACAATGGCTAGTACTGAAGCGAACACAGATCCGGTAATGGCTAAAACGGATCGAAACAATCCGATTTTTTGGTTTTCTTTTCCCCGCTTTTGTAAAAAGCGTTTGGAAAAGATGTGGACCAGTGTGTAAATGAGGACAAGCCCAATATAAAGGCCAAAGTCCTTCGCATTAAAGCCTGTTGCAGATAAATAAATGCCCATAAAGAAAATCAATAAACAGTATTCCATCAGTGTGAGTAATCTCAAATCGCCCGAACTCCTTCAATCAATCATTCCCGTTTATTATACCATAATGGACAAAAAGCCTTCGTTCTTAGCGAGAGACGTTTCTATCAAACGTTATTCATGTTATACTTCATAATGATGAATGAGTGATGGAGGATTAATAAATGATTGCAGTAAATAATGTTAGTTTGCGCTTTGCTGATCGTAAACTATTTGAAGAAGTAAATATTAAATTCACTCCTGGCAACTGCTACGGATTAATTGGTGCCAATGGAGCTGGTAAATCAACGTTTCTAAAGATTCTTTCTGGAGAAATTGAGGCTCAAACGGGTGATGTTCATATGAGCCCTGGTGAGCGTTTAGCAATTTTAAAACAGAACCACTTTGAATATGAAGAGTTTGAAGTATTAAAAGTCGTTATCATGGGTCACAAACGTCTATATGACGTGATGCAGGAGAAAGATGCGATCTATATGAAACCTGATTTCTCAGATGAAGACGGGATTCGTGCAGCGGAGCTTGAAGGTGAGTTTGCTGAATTAAACGGCTGGGAAGCTGAAAGTGAAGCAGCGATCCTATTAAAGGGTCTTGGCATTCCAGAAAGCCTTCAATCGAAGAAAATGTCTGAGCTTGGCGGTTCTGAAAAGGTAAAAGTCCTTTTAGCTCAAGCTTTATTTGGCAAGCCTGACGTTCTTCTTCTCGATGAGCCGACGAACCACTTGGACTTACAAGCAATCCAGTGGCTCGAAGAGTTCCTCATTAACTTTGAAAATACAGTCATCGTCGTTTCGCATGATCGTCATTTCTTAAACAAAGTATGTACACATATTGCGGACCTTGATTTCGGGAAAATCCAAGTATACGTCGGTAACTATGATTTTTGGTATGAGTCCAGCCAGTTAGCGCTGAAACTAAGCCAAGAAGCAAATAAGAAAAAAGAAGAACAAATTAAGCAGCTTCAAGAATTCGTTGCCCGGTTTAGTGCGAACGCTTCTAAATCGAAGCAAGCGACATCAAGAAAGAAATTGCTTGATAAAATCTCTTTAGATGACATTAAGCCGTCTTCACGTAAATATCCGTATGTTCATTTTGCGCCAGAGCGCGAAATCGGAAATGATGTCCTTCAAGTAGAAGGTCTATCAAAAACAATTGACGGTGTGAAAGTACTTGATAATGTCAGCTTTATAATGAACCGCGAAGATAAAATTGCGTTCTTAAGCCGTAATGAGCTTGCTGTGTCAACGTTATTTAAAATCCTTGCTGGTGAAATGGAGCCAGACAGCGGATCATTTAAATGGGGTGTCACAACGTCACAAGCCTTTTTCCCGAAAGACAATAGTGAATATTTTGAAGGAAACGATGTTGATCTCGTTGATTGGCTTCGTCAGTATTCTCCGAATGATCAAAGTGAAAGCTTCCTGCGTGGTTTCTTAGGACGTATGCTTTTCTCTGGGGAAGAAGTGAAGAAAAAAGCAAGTGTCTTATCAGGAGGAGAAAAGGTTCGTTGTATGTTATCAAAAATGATGCTGTCTGGAGCGAATATTTTGCTGCTGGATGAGCCAACGAACCACTTAGACCTAGAATCCATTACAGCGCTGAATAACGGCCTCATGAGCTTTAAAGGAGCAATGCTCTTCTCATCTCATGACCATCAGTTTGTTGAAACAGTCGCAAACCGAATTATCGAAGTGACGCCAAATGGCATCGTCGATAAACAAACAACTTATGATGAGTTCTTATCAGATCAAGACATCCAAAAAAGACTTGAAGAGCTCTACGCATAACAAAGAAAAGACATCCTATGGATGTCTTTTTTTGATTAAATCGCCCAGTTTCCATTTCGGAAGATCGGTTCGCGTTTCCCCTCTTTTGTGATTCCGTCAATATTCATTTCCTTTGAACCGATCATAAAATCAACGTGTGTAATACTGCTGTTCACACCCGCAGCATCCAATTCTTCTCGTTTCATTTCTTTTCCGCCTTCGATATTAAACGCATATCCGCTGCCGATGGCAAGGTGGTTTGATGCATTTTCATCGTAAAGTGTATTGTAATAAAGAATATTTGAGTTAGAAATTGGTGAATCATCTGGTACGAGGGCAACCTCACCTAGATAATGAGAGCCTTCATCTGTTTCAACGAGAGATTTTAAAATATCTTCGCCTTCTTTTGCTTTCACATCCACAATCCGGCCATTTTCAAAGGTTAGTGAAAATTCATCAATGATGTTTCCGGCATAGCTGAGCGGCTTTGTGCTTGAGACTGTCCCATTTACACCGTCTTTTTTCGGTACGGTAAAGACTTCTTCTGTCGGCATGTTGGCCATGAACGAGACGCCGCGTTCACTTACGCTGCCAGCACCTACCCAAATATGCTGCTCTGGAAGCTCAATCGTGAGGTCTGTGCCTGGTGCTTCATAATGAAGCTTGTGGTAGTGGCGTTCATTGAGTATTTTAACCTTTTCATTTAATAACGCATCGTGCTTTTTCCAAGCCTCAACAGGATCTGCTTGATCAGCGCGTGCGACTTTAAAGATTTGATCCCACAATAAAATGACAGCTTCTTCATCTGGATGATCAGGGAAAATCTTTTTCGCCCATTCTTTTGACGCAGCACCTACGACCGTCCAAGCGACTTTGTCAGATTGAACGTATTGACGATATGTATGTAGTGCTGAACCAGCAGCTTTTTGCTGTGTAGCGATTTTTTTCGAGTCAATGCCTCGCAGAAGGTCAGGGCTTTCTGACAGGATGGTAATAAAAGCGCCACCGCGTTTTGCGATGGTTTCCATCATCTGTGCTTCCCATTCTGGGAATTGCTCAAAGACATCCTGTGGCGCATGTTCATATTTTAAACGGGTGAGAACACCATCACTCCAGCGGATATGTACGTTTTTCGCCCCGCGCTCATACGCGTGTTTTGCTACAAGACGAACAAGGTGTGCAGATTCAGTAGATGCGGATACAACCACTTCCTGCCCCTTTTGTACATTCACACCGACTTCAACGATGGTCTTGGCATATTGATCTAGTTGTTTTTCAAATGAACTCATAAAAAACCCTCCTTTAGTCATGTTCATCATATCAGATTTATGACCGAAAAGGAAAATGGGAGCATGTTTAAAGCCAAAATAAAAAAGCCGCTTTCGTGCGGCTTTTTTAGCGGTTCAGTTGTTTCACAGGCTGTGCATTAGAAGGCGGCATATGTGAAAACGACAGGCTCATTCCTCCTAAAATAATACCCGTTAAAATGACTGTGACAACGACCCGTTTACCTAAATCAAGCAACATGTTCTTCCTCCTTCACGTTTATCCATTTCTCACGATATGATCGAAATGACGAAAAAAGAAGTAGAACAAGAAGATTATTTTAAAGTTTTTTGCAATTTGTCGATCACTTCTAATGAACGACCTGTTCCAATTGCAACAGATTCAAGGGGATTGGCTGCAATATGGACTGGAACAACAATCTCTTGAGAAAGCCATTCTTGAATTCCATTTAAAAGAGCGCCTCCGCCAGTTAAAATGACACCGCGATCTACAATATCTCCGCTTAGCTCTGGAGGGCTGTCCTCTAATGTGGCACGGATCGCTTCTAAAATATGAAGAAGTGATTCTCGCATGGCGCCTTGAATTTCATGAGAGACAAGTGTGATCGTTTTTGGCAGACCTGTCACAAGATCGCGACCGCGCACTTCTAATGATTCAGGCTCATGTTCAATAAGACCATACCCAATTTCCATTTTCACCTGCTCGGCAGTCCGTTCGCCGATTAATAGGTTATATTTCTTTCTGACAAACGTAATGATATCTTCATCCAGCTGATCGCCGCCAATTCGAATCGAATGACAAGAGACAACGCCGCCAAATGAAATGATCGCCACTTCTGTTGTTCCGCCGCCAATATCGACTATGACGTTCGCAACAGGCTCGTCTACCGGAAGATCAGCACCGATTGCAGCTGCAACAGGTTCTTCAATTAAATGCACATGTTTTGCTCCGCAGTTTTTTACAGCATCGCTGATGGCGCGGCGCTCAACAGCCGTTGAACCAGAAGGTGTACATACAACGACAGTTGGCTTTCTGAAGGTAAACCCGATATTTTTTCCTGCTTTTTTCATGATTTGTTTAAGTAAATCTGTTGTCATATCATAATCAGCGATGACACCGTCTTTCATCGGACGGATCGCAACAATTTTCCCAGGTGTTTTCCCGATCATTTCTTTTGCTTCTGATCCGACGGCAAGTACAGTCTTTGTTTCTGTATCGACTGCTACGACGGACGGTTCATTTAAAATAATTCCCTTATTTTTACTATAAACCAATATGTTAGCTGTTCCTAAATCAATTCCAATTTCGGCATTTTGAAACATGTTTTCACCCAATCTCTATTTTTGCTGTTTTAAACAATTTTACATTTAAAAGTTCAGAGGGGTGATGTCATTTGTGGGGGTTTGTGATCACCTTGAAATGAATCTGTAAAATTCAAGTATCATTTTGACAATCACAATAAATTTTCCCTTTATTTTTTCTATTATGAAAAAAATTTTTATAGAGGAGAAACCTTTTAAGAATCTCTTACGTCTACGATATATCAATTGGTGAAAAACAGATTGATCTTGAGCTAATGAAAGAAAGAGGGAACGTAATTGAAATCTATCGGAGTCGTAAGAAAAGTAGACGAACTAGGGCGTATTGTGATGCCAATCGAATTGAGAAGAGCACTTGATATCGCTATTAAAGACAGTATGGAATTTTTTATAGATGGAGATAAAATCGTCTTGAAAAAATATCAGCCAGAGGGCGTTTGTCTCATGACTGGTGAGATTACATCAGAGAACCATGAATATGGAAATGGTCAAATTACATTAAGCGCTGAAGGCGCAGAACTGCTGTTAAAAGAGCTGCAAGAAGCTCTTCAGAAGTAATTAAAATAGCCTGCTCTCTTCCTTTGTGCTGAGAACAGGCTATTTTTTCTTTAAAAAAGTTCCTTAAAAATGCCCTATCTCCCTCAAAAATTAAGTGGAAAATGGTACAATTGACAAAGAATCTCAGGGCGGCAGGTGGAATCATTTGAACAAAACATATCAAGTGCGGATCGTGTTATCTGTTCTTGCATTTATCTTAATCATAAGCTGGGATTTCTTTTATTATCTAGGCGGCTATCAAATTAATTGGCCGCTCGATCTAGCCTTTACAGTCGTTGTGTTAGCAGGGATCTGGGTTGTCTCAGGATATGTAGACCGCTTGAATTTACTTGTGTCAGATCTAAATAAGAGAGAAAAAGAGGCACACAAGCTGACAGAGCGGCTGAACCGAATTACAGATAACTTGCAAGAAATTGTCTTTGAAACAGATGAAAAAGGGCACATCATCTTCTTAAATCAAGCATGGAAACAAATGACCGGCTATGAAATAGATGAATGTCTAGGTACGATGTACAATCAGTACTTTGATCAAGAAGAAAGAGTTATTCAGCATTTGTCATCTGTTATCAAAGAGCATAAAGATTCAGGGCGGATCGAGCTGCAGCTTCTTCATAAAGAGGGGAAGAAAGTATGGGGAGACGTTCATTATAAACTCTACTTTGATGAAGAGCACCAGTTTACTGGAGGTATTGGAACAGTTGCAGATATTACAAAACAAAAGTTGGCAAAGCTTGAGCTTGAAAAATCAAATCAACAATTGCAAATGCAGGCGCAAAAGCTGGCCGTTGCAGGACAAATAGCCGCTGGAATCGCCCATGAAGTCAGAAATCCGCTGACCTCAGTAAACGGCTTTTTGCAGCTGATGAAAACGCAATATCCTGAAAGAACCGATTATTTTGACATTATTTTTTCCGAAATTAAACGGATTGATTTTGTTTTAAGTGAGCTGCTAGTACTGGCAAAGCCGCAGTCGGTCCAGTTTCAAGAAGTTCAGCTTCATGCACTGTTAGAGCAGGTCATTACATTGCTAAAAACCAATGCAGTCCTTTCGAATATTGATCTCAAACAGCCATTTAAAAAGCAGGATGCCGGCGCTATATTAGCAGACGCTAACCAAATGAAGCAGCTGTTCATTAATTTAATCAAAAATGCCATTGAGGCAATGCCTGAAGGCGGCAGTATATACATATCAACAGAAAAAGTGATGAATGAATGGAAAATTACCATTCAAGATGAAGGAAAAGGGATGTCTGAAGAGGATATTCAGAAAATATATGATCCTTTCTTCTCCACGAAAACAGAAGGGACGGGACTTGGCCTCACCATCTGTGCAGCGATTTTAAAAGATCATCACGGTAGGATGGATGTGGTCAGTGAGCTGGGAGAAGGTACAGCTTTTCATATCTATTTACCTGTGTGGCAAAAAAGCAGACAGCAGCAAGGCGAGAGGACGTGATTTCATGAAGGCGAAAGCTTTATTTGTATATGGGACGCTTCTGCAGCATGAAGAGCACCACAAGACGTATATGAAAGAAAGCAGGTCATTAGCTAAGTCAGCTTGGATCAGCGGCAGAATCTATGATACAGGTCAAGGATACCCTGCGTGCATTCTAGCAGAGAAAAGCACAGTATATGGAGAATTGTACGAGGTAACCGCAAGCACGCTGAATAAGATAGATTTACTTGAGGAAGGGTATGACAAGCAGGTCGTCGATGTCATGACAGACCGGGGGCTGGTCGCGGCTATTACATACACTTTACCAAAGCAGAAGGTATCAGCGCTGAAGGAAATCGAGAGCGGCTGCTGGAAGGAATATAGAATGTGGCAGCAGAAGCCAGCATCCTTCTATTATTTTGCCTATGGCTCCTGTATGGATGATGCAAGATTTAAGCTGGCGGAAGTCGATCATTATTTTAAACAAATCATCGGCGGCGGTGCACTGAACGGCTTTACAACTAGATTTACATTGGTAAGGGCTGATGGGTCAAGAGCCGATATGGTAGAAGACGGCGGAGAAACAGAGGGCGTTTTATATGAGGTTCCTTTTGATGCCATTCGATATTTGTACAAACGAGAAGGCGTTTATGAGGGCACATATCGTCCAGCTTTTGTCGATGTCAAAATAGGTGATCAAATATATGCGGACTGTTTAACCTTTCTAGTTCTTCAAAAGAGCGAAGAAATTGCTCCTCCAGGTCATTACCGCAGTGAAATTGAAAAAGGAGCAGATCTTTACTTAAGTGAAGCGTTCCGTAAAAAAATTCGCTCGCATATGGATTCATTAATCAAACCGTAGTAAAATGCATGGTAAGTGAGATAAAAGGAGTCTGAACATGAAAAAGGAATATGCAGTCATTGGTCTTGGACGCTTTGGCGGAAGTATTTGCAAGGCGCTCAGCGAAGAAGGACTTGAAGTCATGGCCATGGATATGAATGAAGATCGAGTGAACGAATACGCGAAAATTGCTTCACATGCGGTCATTGGCGATTCGACGGACGAATCTGTTTTAAAAAATCTCGGCATTCGCAATTTTGATCATGTCATCGTTGCGATTGGTGAAAACATTCAGGCCAGTATTTTAACGACGATTATGCTGAAAGAGCTTGGCGTCAAAATGGTCACAGTAAAGGCGCAAAACGACTATCACGAAAAGGTACTAAATAAAATTGGGGCTGATCGCATCGTTCATCCAGAGCGAGACATGGGCAGACGAATTGCACATAAAATCATCTCCAACAACGTATTAGATTATCTGGAGCTGTCAGATGAGTACAGCCTCATTGAAATCGTTGCCAACAGCAGGCTTGCAGGGCATTCTCTTTTAGATCTCGATATTAGAGCGAGATACGGCATTAATATTGTGGCGATTAAGCGTGGTAAAGAAGTGATTGTTTCACCGCTCGCAGATGAAATGATTCAAAAAGAAGATATCCTGATTGTCATCGGGTCAGTAGCCGATATCGGACGCTTTGAAAAACGAGAAATGCAGAACGATTATTAAACACTCCTGGGCGGGGTGTTTTTTTATGTGATTGTGTACACTTGAGGTGGACAGTGAAGAGGAAAGAAGACATTTAAAAGGGCTGTTTTGTTCTGCATAAACATTAAAGTCAATCATCATATTTTTCATGCAATTATCACTATTCGGAAATAAAAATCAGTCTTTTTATCTGGATGATTTTCTCTAAATGTCATTGACTGGGCAAACAGATTCGTTTACGATAAGAAACATTATATTGTTTACTTGGAGGAGGCAGTGTCGTTGGATAAGGAGCTTTTCAGACATCAAATTGAGGTAGCTGCAAAGAGAAAAAAAGCAGCCCTCGTGATTAAACATGCGAAGATTATGGACGTGTTTAACCAGGAATGGATAGACGCTGATGTCGCTGTTGAAAATGGACAAATAGTAGGGATTGGAGAGTACGAGGGAGAACAGGAGCTGGATGCAGCAGGTCAAATGCTTGTACCCGGTTTTATTGATGGCCATGTTCATATCGAGTCCTCTATGGTTACCCCTGCTGAATTCTCCAAAGCTGTCGTCCCGCGCGGTGTGACAACTGTCGTAACAGACCCACATGAAATTGCCAATGTTTCAGGGATCACAGGCATCCGTTTTATGCTGGAAGAAGCGAGAAAAGCTGCCTTAAATATTTATTTCATGCTGCCATCCTGCGTACCGGCAGTTAGTTTTGAGCGATCAGGTGCTGTTTTAAAAGCGAAAGATTTAAAGCCTTTGTATCAAGAGAAAGAGGTTCTTGGTCTTGCCGAGGTGATGGATTACGTCGGTGTGGAGCAGGCAGAAGAAGATATGCTTCAAAAGCTGCTTGATGCTCAAAATGAGAATAAATTGATTGATGGTCATCTAGCAGGCTTAACAGACCGATTAATAAACGTTTACCGCACAGCGAGTGTTCAAACAGATCATGAGGTAACAACAGCCGAAGAAGCCCTTGAACGTGTAAAACGAGGCATGTATGTCATGCTGAGAGAAGGCTCTGTTGCCAAAAACGTGAAAAACGTTTTACCAGCTGTGAATGAAAAGAATGTGAGACGCTTTTTCTTTTGTACCGATGACAAACATTTAGATGATTTAATGGCGGAGGGAAGTATTGACGAACAAGTACGAATGTCTATAAAAGAAGGGTTAGACCCATTTTTAGCATATCAAATGGCAAGTTTAAACGCAGCTGAGTGCTTTGGCCTCAAAACAAAGGGAGCCATTGCGCCAGGTTTTGATGCTGATTTTATGCTCGTCTCTGATCTTCATCAAGTCGACATCACCAGCGTATTTATTGCAGGAGAATTGGTGGCGCAGCATGGAGAGTACAAGCCAGGTGTCGAAAAAATTGCACCGAGTCCAGTCTTATTACAATCTGTTCATACTATAGATGTTCAAGAGCAAGATCTGGCTCTGCCTATCACAGCTCATCAAAAAATGAATGTGATCCGTATTATTCCGAATCAGCTAGAAACAAAATTAGAACAAGCCTCTCCCTCAGAAACGAACGGACAATTCACTAGCGATACAGAAAGAGATGTATTAAAAATGGTGCTTGTCGAACGTCATCAAGGCTTATCTGAAATGGGGATAGGGATTGTCAGCGGCTTTGGGTTAGAAAAGGGTGCAATTGCAACAACGGTTGCGCATGATTCTCACAATTTAATTGCGGTTGGCACAAATGATGCTGATATCGTGAAAGCCATTGACGCGTTAAAAGAAGCAGGGGGCGGTTTAACTGTTGTCAAAGATGGCCAGTCTCTTCATACGCTTCCATTACCGATCTCTGGTTTATTGTCAGATCAGCCGGCACATCTTGTAAATGAAAGCCTTCATGCGCTCCATGAAGCGTTAAAAGAAACAGGCTTTACTTTAGATTTTAATCCGTTTTTGACGCTGTCCTTCTTGGCACTCCCAGTCATTCCTGATGTGAAAATGACGACAAAGGGTTTGTTTGATGTCAGAAGCTTTCAGCATCTCCCAATTCAATCATAAAAAAACCGCATAGGTATATATGCGGTTTTATGAATGGTGAAAAAAAGAGACACAGCCAAGCGGCATGTGTCTCTTTTTGTGATTACACTTCCATAATAATCGGTAAGATCATTGGACGGCGTCTTGTTTTTTCATAAAGGAAAGGTGCAAGGGTGTCTGTAATTTCGTTCTTAATTTCAGACCACTGAGTTGTCTTACGTTCCATTACTTTTTCAAGATGCTTTGAAATTAAATCCTGTGCATCGTTGATAAGGTCTCCAGATTCTCTCATGTAGACAAAACCTCTTGAGATCAAATCAGGACCAGCAGAGATTTTGAATTCTTTCATGTCCATGCTGACAACCACAATAACGAGGCCCTCTTCAGAAAGAATGCGGCGGTCTCTTAAAACGATGTTTCCGATATCGCCAATACCGCTTCCGTCGATATACACGTTGCCTGATGGAATTTTGCCAGCGACACTTGCTTCGTCACCTTTCAGTGCAAGAACTTCACCGTTATCCATGATAAAGCAGTTTTCCTCAGGGATGCCGCAGTCATTCGCGAGCTTGATATGCGTTTTTTGCATGCGGTATTCACCGTGAATCGGCATAAAGAATTTTGGTTTAATTAAACGGAGCATCAGTTTTTGTTCTTCTTGTCCGCCGTGACCAGATGTATGAATATTATTAAGCGAGCCATGAATGACCTCAGCGCCTGCACGATAAAGCTGGTTAATGGTGCGGCTTACGCTAATATTGTTACCTGGGATCGGTGAAGATGAGAAGACAACAGTGTCTCCAGGGTTAATAGAAATCTGGCGGTGAGTACCGTTCGCAATACGAGAAAGAGCTGCCATCGGTTCACCCTGGCTACCAGTACAAAGAATGGTTACTTTGTTTGCTGGAAGGCGGTTGATTTCATTATGTTCAATAAACGTGTTTTTTGGACATTTAATATAGCCAAGATCTTGTCCAATATCAATAGCAGACTCCATACTGCGTCCAAATACAGCGACTTTTCTGCCGTTGGCAACAGCAGACTCAATCACTTGCTGAAGTCTGTGAATGTTTGAAGCAAACGTGGCAAAAATGATACGTCCATCGACTTTTCTAAAGATGTCATCAATGCTTTCACCTACGCGTCTTTCAGACATCGTAAATTCTGGGATTTCACTGTTTGTACTATCAGATAAAAGACAAAGAACGCCTTCTTTTCCGATCTCAGCCATTTTGGTTAAATTGGCAGGCTCGCCAACAGGAGTAAAGTCAAACTTGAAATCACCTGTATGTACGATGTTACCAGGAGGTGTCTTGACGACAATTCCATAAGAATCTGGAATACTGTGTGTCGTTCTAAAGAAAGACACAGCTGTTTTTCTAAATTTAATGGTATCTTCTTCTTCAAAAATGTGAAGTTTTGTTTGTCTCAAGAGACCATGCTCTTCCAATTTATTACGAAGTAGGCCGATTGCGAGTTTGCCGCCGTAAACTGGAATATTCACTTGCTTGAGAAGGTAAGGGATACCGCCGATGTGGTCTTCATGTCCGTGAGTAATGAAAAGACCTTTGATTTTATCTTCGTTTTTAACTAAGTACGTATAGTCAGGGATGACGTAGTCAATTCCAAGAAGCTCATCTTCAGGAAACTTAATACCAGCATCAATTAAAATGATTTCATCTTGAAATTGAACGCCATACGTGTTTTTACCGATCTCGCCTAAACCGCCGAGCGCAAAAACTGCCGCCTGATCATTTTTAACAAATTTCATTCCTCTCATAGCTCCAATACTTTAAAATTTTCACTTTCTCGTTCATAGTCTAAAAAAGCACCGTCTACAGGCTGAATGAATTCAATGTTGTAGTTATGTTTTTTCAACTTATCGCGTACGTCTCTTTCAGAAACCGCTTCAACGTATAGTGAATCTGTGTGTTCTCTTACAGGTACCTCAGTAGTACTTGCCTGAAAAAATACCTTATATATCATCCAAATCTCTCCTTAAATACCGTATGTTACACTCGCTTATTCTATTATATTAAAAAAACGCGCATAAGAAAAGTCTCTGAGAAAAAAGGACCTTCGGCGGATGTGCGGAAGATCCCTTTAAGCAATCGATTTTTTACGAAGCATGTCCTTCCATTGTCTTCGAATTTTCTTGCGCAGACGACGAAGCATCACATGCCGCCTCCTTTCGGTTTGAAGTAAGCTTAAACAGCGTATTCCGGTCTCTCTATATACTTGTATTATATGATGTTTCCAATGAATGTTACATGGATATATGTGGGAAATAGGCGTTTTCAAAAGGAATTGGTTTCGAAAGCGGAAATCTTTCTGTATGATGAAAGGGAGTGTGTATACATATAACAAAGGGCAGGAGGGCGAGATATGAATAAAAAAGTCATCTTTTTTGATATCGATGGTACTTTATATGATCATGATAAAAAAATACCTGAGTCAGCGAAGCGAGCGGTTCATTTATTAAAAGAAAAAGGCCATCATCTCTTTATAGCATCTGGGCGTTCTCCTTTTCTGATTGAGCCCATTTTAGAAGAATTAGGGCTTGACTCATTCATTGCTTATAACGGTCAGTATGTCATGTATGAGGGAGACGTTATTTACGGCAATCCGCTGAAGCAGGAGCTGATGGAGCGGATTTATGAGACAGCGGATCGTCATGATCATCCGCTTGTTTTTATGGGAGAAGAAACGATGAAGGCGTCTGTGCCGAACCATCCGTTTATCCATGAAGGAATCGGTACTTTAAAAACAGAGCATCCTGAGCACGATTTATCTTTCTTTAAAGAAAACGACATTTTTCAAATGCTCCTATTTTGTAAGGCAGAAGAGGAAGAGCAGTATAAGGCATTCCACGATGAAATTGACCTTGTCAGATGGCATGAGCTGTCAACAGATGTTCTGCCAAAAGGCGGATCAAAAGCTGAAGGGATCAAACGAGTCATCGAAAGACTTCCTTACGATCAAAAGGATACCATTGCCTTTGGAGACGGACTGAACGATAGAGAAATGATTTCGTTTGCTGGAACAGGCGTTGCGATGGGAAATGCTGTGAGTGAACTGAAAGCATTGGCTGATTTTGTGACAAAGCCAGTAGATGAGGACGGCATATTCCATGCAGTGACCCATCTTGGCCTTATGGAAGAATAAAAAAGAAGACCCTTAGATGCTGGGTCTTCTTTTTATGTTATGATCTGCCGATCGCAACAGAGTTTTCTGGCTCAGCGAATGGCTGATCCTTTTGAATATGATCATAAAACATAATGCCATTTAAATGGTCAATTTCATGCTGAAAGACAATAGCGGGGAAACCTTTTAGACGGATATCAATGTCCTCTCCTTCAAGCGTTGTGGCCTTGACCCTGATTTTTTGATATCGAGGAACAAATCCAGGGATGGCTTCATCGACTGATAAGCAGCCTTCACCAGTAGCTAAATAAGCTCTTTTGACTGAATGACTGACAATACGCGGGTTGAATAGAGCATAGCTATATTCTTCTCCGTCTTCATCCTCACAGTGAACTGCGATCATCCGTTTACTAATATTGATCTGCGGAGCAGCTAATCCAACGCCGGGTCTTAGGTCGTATTTTTCAGCAATGTCAGCATCTTGACTGTTTTTGACGAATTCAATCATATCAGCTAATTGCTGTTTTTCCTCTTCTGTTGGCGGGAGCTCGACCGCTTCAGCTGTTTGTCTTAAGACGGGATGTCCGTCCCTTACGATATCATCCATGGTAATCACAAAACTTCACTCCTATTTCCTTTGTATGTAAAGTATATAAAATGATACACAACATATGCAATGAAATAAAGAAGACCGGTCTATGAGACCGGTCAAAGGCTTATAACAGCCTTAGCAGCAGCCACCGCCGCCTAAGAATGCTGCGCCAACGATGATTAATAGGATGAAAAGCACAACGATTAAAGCGAATGTACGTCCGCCGCCGTATCCGCATCCGTATCCACCGCCATAACTTGGGTAACAACAGCCGCCGCCGTATCCATACCCGTAACCGCCGTATCCACCATACATACTTCCATGACTATAATTAGACATACTTTTGACCTCCTTTGGAAATACACTCAGCCTCTCATAAGTGAAGGCGAAGCGTGTAATATAAACTATGTATGAATGCACTATTTGTATAGTCATGAGCCTATTGCTTGAAAAAAATCTTCTCCGCCTCATCTGATTGACCTCTTTCCTTGTCACAAACGCCTTTAAAAATTATAGTGGTATGTGGAGATGTAAAGGGGGACCTTGTGATGAGACAGATGAAAAGAAGCATGAAAGCAGGTGCTGCTTTAGCGGGGATATGTACCCTTTTGCTGGCAGGATGCGGAGGTCAAAGTCCATTCAATGACATGCAAGATGCGATGACGAAAATGAGTGAAAAAGAAGCAACCTTTGAAAAAGAGCAAGGTACACTTCAAAGCTATGAGAAAAAAGAGCAGAAGCTGTATACAAAAATGATTCAAACAACAAAGGACCATCCAAAAACAGTATCAAACCTTTCTGATCAGGCGTTAGCATCGGCAGCGAAACGAGAAGAACATTTAAAAACAGAAAAAGACAGCATGGATGAATCAAAAAAAGAATTGAAAACGGTAAAAGAATCTGCCGCACGATTGCAAGATGCGGAGTTAAAAGAGAAAGCAGACCAAACGGTTAAATCGATCGAGAAACGATATGCGTCATATGATCAGCTTTACAAAGAGTATCAAAAGGCGCTAAAACAAGATCAGCATTTGTATCAATCTTTAAAGAAAAAGGATCTAGGATATGAAGAGCTGAAGTCTAAGTTGAAGACAGTGAATCGTTCATATAGCAAAGTAAGAAAAGAAAGTAAGAAGTTCAATCAATATACAGATCAATTGAATGATCATAAAAAGGCTTTGTATAAAGCAGCAGATCAAGAGTCAAAAAAGAGCTGAAAAACAGCTCTTTTTTTATTTTTCGACAAAAACAAACATTTTCTATTGTAGTACAGTAGTACACTCTATACTAGTACAGATTGGGTTGTTTGTTAAACAGATTGATACAGTTCACCATAAAAAGTAAAGCGAATACATTTATTTAAATAAAGCCGTTAAATCAATTGACGGACTATTTTTCTTGTTGTAAACTATTCCTTGTTAACAGAAGTTGTATTAGTTTTTTGTGAACTATCGTTAATACAGTTAGAAGGACTCAAAAACGAGTGGTCAACCAATGTTTCGACAACGATCTTAGTGGCTATTATATACAGGAGTCATATGAGTATTTTGGGTTATCCTATATCTGTATGTATAAATGGATTCACGACAAATGGACTGTTAAAAGAAAGGAAGAGGTGACTTTAGAATGGCTGCAAAAACAAAAAAAGCAATTGTTGATAGCAAAAAGCAATTTGATGCCATCAAAAAGCAGTTTGAAACGTTTCAAATTTTAAACGAAAAAGGCGAAGTCGTAAACGAAGCGGCAATGCCGGATCTTTCAGATGACCAATTAAAAGAATTAATGCGCCGTATGGTGTTTACACGTGTATTAGATCAACGTTCAATTTCATTGAACCGTCAAGGACGTCTTGGCTTCTATGCGCCAACAGCTGGACAAGAGGCTTCTCAGCTTGCAACTCACTTTGCACTTGAGAAAGAAGATTTCATTCTTCCAGGATATCGTGATGTACCACAATTAATCTGGCACGGTCTTCCGCTAACAAAAGCATTTTTGTTCTCTCGCGGACACTTTGTTGGTAACCAAATGCCTGAAGATGTGAATGCACTTTCACCGCAAATCATTATCGGTGCACAAATCATTCAAGCTGCTGGTGTAGCTCTTGGTTTGAAAAAACGCGGTAAAAAAGCTGTTGCAATCACTTACACTGGTGACGGTGGAGCTTCACAAGGTGATTTCTACGAAGGTATTAACTTTGCAGGGGCTTACAAAGCGCCAGCGATTTTTGTTGTCCAAAACAACAGATATGCGATCTCTACACCTGTTGAAAAGCAGTCTGCTGCACAAACAATTGCACAAAAAGCAGCTGCAGCTGGTATCGTAGGCGTACAAGTTGACGGTATGGATGCATTAGCTGTTTATGCAGCAACTGCTGAAGCTCGTGAGCGCGCTGTAAATGGTGAAGGTCCAACATTAATCGAAACTCTTACATTCCGTTACGGCCCACATACAATGGCTGGTGACGATCCAACAAGATATCGTACAAAAGAAGACGAAAACGAGTGGGAGCAAAAAGATCCATTGGTACGCTACCGCAAATTCTTGGAAAACAAAGGCCTATGGTCTGAAGAAGAAGAGAATAAAGTGATCGAAGATGCAAAAGAACAAATCAAACAAGCGATCAAAGAAGCTGACGAACAGCCTAAGCAAAAAGTCACTGACTTGATTGAAAACATGTACGACGTGAAACCATTCAACTTAGTTGAACAGCTTGAAATTTACAAACAGAAGGAGTCGAAGTAAGCCATGGCGCAAATGACAATGATTCAAGCGATCACTGATGCGTTACGCACAGAACTGAAAAATGACGAAAACGTTCTCGTTTTCGGAGAAGACGTTGGTAAAAACGGCGGCGTATTCCGTGCGACTGAAGGATTGCAAAAAGAGTTTGGTGAGGATCGTGTATTCGATACTCCACTTGCTGAATCTGGTATTGGCGGTCTTGCAATTGGCCTTGGACTACAAGAATTCCGCCCAGTAATGGAAATTCAATTCTTCGGATTCGTTTACGAAGTATTAGATTCTGTTTCTGGACAAATGGCTCGTATGCGTTACCGTTCTGGCGGACGCTGGCATTCTCCAGTGACAATCCGTTCTCCATTCGGAGGGGGAGTTCACACACCTGAGCTTCACGCTGACAGCTTAGAAGGTCTTATCGCACAACAGCCTGGTATCAAGGTTGTCATTCCTTCAACACCTTATGATGCAAAAGGACTTTTAATTTCTGCAATTCGTGACAACGATCCTGTAGTGTTCCTTGAGCATATGAAACTTTATCGTTCTTTCCGTCAGGAAGTTCCTGAAGAAGAGTACACAATTGAAATCGGAAAAGCTGACGTGAAACGTGAAGGTTCTGACCTTTCAATCATCACTTACGGTGCAATGGTTCACGAATCACTAAAAGCTGCTGAAGAGCTAGAAAAAGAAGGCGTTTCTGCTGAAGTTATCGACCTTCGCACAGTAAGCCCGCTTGATATTGAAACAATCATCGCTTCTGTTGAAAAAACAGGCCGTGCGATCGTTGTTCAAGAAGCACAAAAACAAGCTGGTATTGCTGCAAACGTAGTAGCTGAAATCAATGACAGAGCGATCCTTAGCCTGGAAGCACCAGTACTTCGTGTAGCTGCACCTGATACTGTATTTGCTTTCTCTCAAGCTGAGAGCGTATGGCTTCCAAACCATAAAGATGTACTTGAAACAGCGAAGAAAGTTCTTGAATTTTAATTAAATGACAGAGGGGAAAAGAATTTATTTCTCTTCCCCTTTATCAATTACATGACCGTGTAAATATACACAACAAGGGTTCAACAAAATCTAGGAGGCGAAAAACAGTGGCATTTGAATTTAAACTTCCGGACATCGGAGAAGGTATCCACGAAGGTGAGATCGTTAAGTGGTTTGTTAAACCAAACGACGAAATCAATGAAGATGACGTTTTAGCAGAGGTACAAAATGATAAAGCAGTTGTAGAAATTCCTTCACCTGTTAAAGGAAAAGTATTAGAATTAAAAGTTGAAGAGGGAACAGTTGCAACTGTAGGACAAACAATCATTACGTTTGATGCACCTGGTTACGAAAATCTTCAATTTAAAGGCAGCGAAGAAAAAGGCGAAGCAAAAACTGAAGCTCAAGTACAAGGTACTGCTGAAGCTGGTAACGAGCCAGAGAAGAAAGAAGTAGCACAAGAAGAAGCGGCAGCAGCAACTGGTGCAGGCGCACAAGAGCAAGTAGATGCTGATCCAAACAAACGCGTTATCGCTATGCCATCTGTACGTAAATATGCTCGCGAAAAAGGCGTTGAAATTTACAAAGTTGCAGGTTCTGGTAAAAACGGACGTGTATTAAAAGAAGATATCGACAGCTTCGTTAATGGTGGTTCTGCAGCTCAAGAAGCAGCACCTCAAGCAGCTGAAAGTGTGAAAGAAGAAGCAGCTCCTAAAGCGGCAGCAGCTCCAGTTCTTGAAGGAGAATTCCCAGAAACTCGCGAGAAAATGAGCGGAATCCGCAAAGCAATCGCGAAAGCAATGGTGAACTCTAAGCATACAGCTCCTCACGTAACATTAATGGATGAAGTTGATGTAACAAACCTTGTTGCACATCGTAAACAATTCAAACAAGTTGCAGCTGATCAAGGAATCAAGTTAACTTACTTGCCTTACGTTGTAAAAGCTCTAACTTCTGCTTTGAAAAAGTACCCAGTACTTAACACTTCTATCGATGATAAAACAGATGAAGTTGTTCAAAAGCATTACTACAACATCGGAATTGCAGCTGACACTGAAAAAGGCTTGCTCGTTCCAGTTGTGAAAAATGCAGATCGCAAAGCGATTTTCGAAGTTTCTAACGAAATCAATGAGCTTGCAACAAAAGCACGTGATGGTAAATTGGCTCCAGCTGAAATGAAAGGTGCATCTTGCACAATCACAAACATCGGTTCTGCTGGTGGACAATGGTTTACTCCAGTCATCAACCACCCAGAAGTAGCGATTCTTGGTATTGGCCGTATCGCTGAAAAAGCGGTTGTTCGTGATGGCGAAATCGTTGCAGCTCCAGTCTTAGCTCTTTCCCTAAGCTTTGACCACCGTATGATTGACGGAGCTACTGCGCAAAATGCCCTTAACCACATCAAGCGTTTATTGAATGATCCACAATTAATTTTAATGGAGGCGTAATGTCATGGTAGTAGGAGATTTCCCAATCGAAACAGATACTCTTGTCATCGGTGCAGGTCCTGGTGGATATGTAGCTGCTATTCGTGCTGCACAGCTTGGACAAAAAGTAACAATCGTTGAAAAAGGAACACTTGGCGGTGTATGTCTAAACGTTGGCTGTATCCCTTCAAAAGCATTAATCAATGCTGGCCATCGTTTTGAAAATGCTAAGCATTCTGAAGACATGGGTATCAAAGCTGAAAACGTAACAGTTGATTTCACAAAAGTTCAAGAGTGGAAAGCTTCTGTTGTTAATAAGTTAACAGGTGGAGTTCAAGGTCTTCTTAAAGGAAATAAAGTAGACATCGTCAAAGGTGAAGCTTATTTCGTAGACAGCAACTCTGTACGTGTGATGGATGATAATTCAGCACAGACTTACACTTTCAAAAATGCAATTCTTGCAACTGGATCTCGTCCAATTGAATTGCCTACTTTTAAATACACAGACCGCGTGATCAACTCAACTGGTGCTTTAGCGCTTAAAGAAGTACCTAAAAAGTTAGTTGTCATCGGTGGTGGATACATCGGTACTGAGCTTGGTACTGCTTATGCAAACTTTGGAACAGAAGTTGTGATCCTTGAAGGTGGAGACGAAATCCTTCCAGGTTTCGAAAAGCAAATGAGCTCATTGGTTAAACGTAACCTGAAGAAAAAAGGAAACGTTGAAATCCATACAAACGCTCTTGCAAAAGGCGTTGAAGAAAAATCTGATGGTGTCACTGTTACGTTCGAAGTAAAAGGCGAAGAGAAAACAGTTGATGCTGATTACGTACTTGTGACTGTTGGTCGTCGTCCAAACACTGATGAGCTTGGTCTTGAGCAAGTTGGTGTTGAATTGACTGACCGCGGAGTTGTCAAAACAGACAAACAATGCCGTACAAGCGTATCTAACATCTATGCAATTGGTGACATCGTTGATGGACCACCACTTGCTCACAAAGCTTCTTACGAAGGTAAAATTGCAGCTGAAGCAATCGCTGGAGAGCCAGCTGAAATTGATTACCTTGGTATTCCTGCTGTTGTATTCTCTGAGCCAGAACTTGCAACTGTTGGATACACTGAAGCAGAAGCAAAAGCAGAAGGAATCGAAATCGTTGCAGCGAAATTCCCATTCGCAGCGAACGGACGTGCACTTTCTCTTGATGCAACTGATGGCTTCATGAAAATGATCACTCGTAAAGAGGATGGTCTAGTTATCGGTGCACAAATTGCAGGTGTTGGCGCTTCTGATATGATTTCAGAGCTTAGCCTTGCAATCGAAGCTGGAGTGACTGCTGAAGATATCGCTATGACAATTCACGCTCACCCAACATTAGGTGAAATTACAATGGAAACGGCTGAAGTAGCAATCGGAAGCCCAATCCACATCGTAAAATAATGAAGCCTATGAAACCCTCTCCTTGATGGAGAGGGTTTTTTTGCGTTTGAACTCCATATGAAAAACCCCTCATGAGGTGAGGGGTTTTTTCATATGGATATATATAAGTGCAAGGTAAATATCATTAGTTTGTATTGACGCGGTCTAAAGCATGGCATAAAGGAGATAAGATTTCCTGTTTACTGCGGACATTTCCTTCCACCTTCACGATCACTTTTTCATCATTGACAAGTAAAATAGCCGGTAATTCGTCAACTTCATTTTTCCAGCCTTTACGATCTTCTTTCACAATCATTTTTGACATTTCCTTAGGATATTCATTTTTTAAATCGAGGACTGCATCATAATATGGGCTTTCTTTATCAAGGTTTTCTGCATCAGTAAAAAAGAGAATTCTCGGTTTTTGAATATGACTGACTTGGTCGGTCTGATTCGGTATGATATAAGCAAATGAGCATGAACTAAGTACAAAGAGCATGGGGAATATAATGAGAAGTGTCCTCAAAAAATTCAATCTATTCACCTCAAAATCATTTGGGGTTGTCCCAACATTTTTAGGAGCTTGTTCCCTGTTAGTCACTCTAGTGTATCATGTCCCTTTTGACAATTTTCGATTGTTACTCAATTGTTACAGAATTGATATGAAGCAAAATACAATTGAAACGTTCCCTCAATATGATGTGAAAAAAGCACATATTTATAAAAAATGATTAATTGTGTCATACAATTAACCGTTGACAACTTAAATGTGACATCATATTATAGAAATAAGAAATAGATCAAACGCTTTCAAACTATGAATGAAGAAAAGGGGAATGTACGTGGGTACAATTATTTGTCAAGATTGCAATGAAACCATTGATCAATTTGAAAATGAAAAAGTGACAACGCTATACGGAACGTGCGGTCACTGTCATTGCTGTGATGAAGCCTCTGAATAAATAAAAAAAGCATGCAGCTCCATTTGGGGCTGCATGTTTCTTTTTTATAAAATTGGTTTTTGTTCCTTAATCACACGTATCATTTCAAGCGTTGAATCTTCAGGTCCTTGGACAGGGAGGCCAATTTCAATATTTTTAAAGATATACGATATATTTTCTTCTGTGATAATTTCACCTGGTATAAAAATTGGAATACCTGGCGGATACACCATCACAAACTCTGCGATGATACGGCCGACTGCTTCCTTAAAAGGAACGACTTCTGTTGTGGCATAAAAGGCGTCACGCGGCGTCATAGCAAGCGATGGGATCTCAGGCAGCAGCACTTCCGTTACCGCTTGTTTGCCGCCGTCACGAGTAGAGACTGTGGCAATTTCCTGCATCGCCGTCACGAGCGTATTAATTGTCTCATCTGAATCGCCAGGGGTTACGATACATAAAATATTGTAAAGGTCAGAGAGCTCTACTTCAATTCGATAGCTTTCTCTCAGCCATTTTTCGACATCATGTCCGTTTAACCCAAGGTCTTTAATGGAGATAATTAATTTCGTTGGGTCATAATCGTAAGTAGAAGCTGAACCGAGTATTTCCTTGCCAATGCAGCTAATGCCGTCAATTTGATTCAAGCGGTCTCTCGCTGATTCAGCCAAACGAATGGCTTCATCAGCTAGTGCCTTTCCTTCAGTAGCTAATCTTTTTCTAGCGACATCAAGTGATGCTAAGAGCAAATAAGAAGTGGACGTTGTCGTCAGCATACTCAAAATCGATTGCACGCGGTCTTTTGAAACAAGCCCTTCCTTCATATTTAAAATAGAGCTCTGCGTAAGAGAGCCGCCGAGTTTATGGACACTTGTTGCTGCCATGTCGGCACCTGCCTGCATCGCAGAAAGGGGAAGATCATCATGAAAATGGATATGCACACCGTGTGCTTCATCGACAAGGACAGGCACATCAAATGAATGGGCAATGTCTACGATTGATTTTAAGTCTGCTGAAATACCAAAATACGTTGGATTAATGACAAGTAAACCTTTCGCATCCGGATGCTCAGTGAGCGCCTTTTTGGCTGATTCAGGTGTAATACCGTGAGAGATACCAAGCTCTTTGTCTATTTCTGGGTGAATAAAAACAGGAACTGCGCCAGAAAATACAATCGCGGACATAATAGATTTATGGACGTTACGCGGAACGATAATTTTATCTCCAGGCCCGCATACCGTCATCACCATTGTCATGATAGCGCCGCTTGTGCCTTGAATGGAGAAAAACGTATGATCAGCACCGAAGGCTTCAGCAGCAAGCTCCTGTGCTTCCTTTATCATCCCTCGAGGTGAATGTAAATCATCGAGAGGTTCTATATTAATGAGGTCAATGCTTAATGCATTGTCGCCAATGAATGCTCTAAATTCAGGATCCATTCCGGCTCCTTTTTTATGGCCTGGAATGTGAAATTGGACTGGATTGGTTGCTGCGTGTTTTTTTAGTCCAGTGTATAAGGGTGTATCATGTTGTGACAATTGCTTTCCCACCTTCATCGAAATACCTGCTATTATTGTGCCAATTACAGCAGATTTCATTGCATAAAACAAAAGAATTATATTATGAACTGATCGGAATGTAAAGCATAAAATCAATCGGTTTCTGATCAAACAGATGCTATAATAAAAGTTCAAATCAGAAATGAGTGTTAAAGTGAGGGACAAGTAAATGGAATATCAATATCCAATGGATGTCGACTGGACGACAGAGGAAAAAATTGCAGTCATTTCATTTTTTCAGGCTGTTGAAAAAGCCTATGAAAAAGGAATTGCGAAGCAGGAGTTATTAGACGCTTATAAACGATTTAAAGAGGTTGTGCCATCAAAAGCAGAGGAAAAAACGCATTGTGCGGCGTTTGAAAAGGGAAGCGGGTATTCCCCTTATCGTGCAGTGAAAACCGCAAGAGAGGCAGAAGAGACAGCCGTTATACGCATGTAAAAAACGAGCCTATAAGGGCTCGTTTTTTCATACAGATTCTTTCTGTGTAAAACGGTATAGATACGTCAGTGTGCGGAAGGCATTTTCGATTTTCGATAGGAATTCTTCATTGTTCATTTGAACGACTTCCTCTCTAGGCAGCTGAATGCCGCAAAGAAGCTCGGCTTTCTTGACTGTTTGGACACGTTCAAAAAGCGTTTTCAGCTGTTCGGAATCTAGTTCGCTGTGACGCATGACATCTGGTTTCATATGATCTTTAGACCAAACAAAATCTTGCGGTATTTTCTGCTGGATGGTGTCTAGCTCTTTTTCAAATAGCTGGCCGTACTCACCTTTTACTGGAGATTCATAAATGAGCGCAAACCAGACAAAGACATGTGTTTTCCAAAGCCCAATTTGAAAATGAGGGAGTTTTTTATATCCGCGCTTACTGTTTGCAAAAGCAACCCACGTATCATTTGGCGGGTTAACAGATCTTCTAGCATGCTTTGCGACGTGTACAAACATTTCGTCTCCTGTAATAGAAGAAAGAAGTGGTGCAAAATGTTCGCCAAGTGCCTCAAGCTTTGGACGGACTCTTTCTTTTAATACAGTCATTCGTTCATCTAAACCATCAACTGTGAATGTTTCAAAATCTTCATCTCTAAAACGCATTTCACTCATGTTATGCCTCCTGTATCTTTTCGCTGATCATATTTTATCATAGCTTGGGTCAAGCTCAAAAAAAGATGCACCGTCAGATTAAAGAATGTAAAGGACGTTGTGCAGCGTTTAAAACCTTTCATTTTGTGGTACATCATTAATAGGTAAAGACACAATTTTCAGAATGTCGTTGCGGTTATGCGATCGCTTCATACGATATAAGCAAGAACCATTTCTCTTATCGATTGAATTTTTTATCAATGAAAACTGACAAGGAATGAATCATTCTCTGGAAGGGGCGTTGACCAATGAAGCAAATCGTGAAGCAGGGGTATAGACAGGAGAAGAAAAATCGCATCGCTGTGTGGAGATTAGAGGTTGATTATGAGCTTTCTACGCTTCATGAAGCCATCGAGAATAAAGATGACATCCAAATCGAACGCAGCAAACGAAAGCTTGAGCGCCTAAGAAAAGAATGGGAGCAGCTTCAAGGGTAAAACAGCGTGAGGTAAAAACGAACCAATTCATCGGTTCGTTTTTGTATGAAGCTGCTTTTTTCTTGCTTTTACGTACATAATATCAGTATGCTATTACAAATAGGTCCTACATAGAAAAGAGGTTTACAATCTGATGACAAACTGGGTGGAAATTGACCGTCTTGCAAAGCTCTGGGTAAAAGAAGCAGGAAGCCGTATAAAAGCGTCCATGCAGGAAGGTCTATCAATTGAAACAAAATCAAATCCAAATGATCTTGTCACGAATATCGATAAAGAAACAGAACGTTTTTTTATTGAAAAAATACAGTCGACATTTTCAGATCACCACATTTTAGGAGAAGAGGGACAAGGGGAAGAGGTGACCTCACTCGATGGGATTGTGTGGATCATTGATCCGATTGATGGCACAATGAACTTTGTCCATCAAAAACGCAACTTTGCCATTTCAATCGGGATATTTGAAAATGGTGTGGGGAAAATCGGTCTTATTTATGACGTCATTCATGACGAGCTCTACCATGCCATCAAAGGAGAAGGAGCTTATATGAACGATATCCTGCTCCCTCCATTAAAAGATGTGGAGATTGAAAAAGCTATTGTGGGTATTAATCCGACATGGGCGATTGAAAGCCCTTATTTTGACGCCGAACCATTTGCCCGTCTTGTGCGTGACGTGAGAGGGACACGAACGATTGGATCAGCTGCCCTTGAGCTTGCTTATATTGCAAGCGGCAGAAGTGACGCATATGTCACGTTGAGACTTGCGCCATGGGATTATGCAGCGGGTTGCGTACTGCTTGATGAAGTAGGGGCTGTTTACTCAAATATTCACGGAGAACGTCTTACGTTTCTAGATAAAAACAGCATAGTCGCCGGAAATCGATCCATTTGTGAAAAAATCTTGAATGATTACATAAAAGGAAGCGGACATAAAAAATAAACGGAATCACTTCATGAGAATGAAGTGATTTTTTGTTTTTCCTGAAACTTTTTGGTAAGGCGAATGTCTTATTGGCTGAAATAAAAAACCCCCATCTGGATAAACCAGGTGGGGGTTTTTCTGAGCTTAGCTTAATTTTTCTTTTGCAATTTGAACTGCATCATAAAACGTTTTTAATTGCTCTTGAGGAATTTTCTTAAGCATTTGGTTGAAAACAAGTAATTCAGTAGAGCTGAATCCAAGACCTTTTGCGATTTTAGAATCAATCACAACGTTTCCTTTTTTGTCTAGAACAAGGGCATCACCAGCAAGATCAGCAATTCTGATCACTGATTTGAAAAGCTTTTCGAATTTAGCCGCTTCTTCTTTTGTAAGACCAAGTTCAACAGCTTTTGCTGCATCAAAAACCAATTTCCCTTTTTCGTTTTTAGTGATGCTTTCACTGAAAACGATTGTAAGAACAGCTGCGCGATCTAAGAATTTCTCAGCAGTCGCCGCTTCTTCTTCAGTTAGTCCGAGCTCAACAGCTTTTTTCACATCAAATGTGTAGTTGTTGTCTTCCTCAACAAATGAATTGATGAGAATGTTGATGACACGCTCGTTTTTCTCCAATAATTCTTTAATGATTTGCTGCTGTTCAAAAGGAATTCCTTTGAAAGTTGCAGCGCTTGCTTGCCCAGGAGCTACTGTTGTGAAAGTAAGAATGATAGCTAAAGCGAAAAATACAACAGAGCTGAGCGATTTGCTCAAAAACTTCTTCATGCTTCTTTTCTCTCCCTTTTCTGTTAAATTTTGTTGCAAGAAAAGCATACCATGAGAAACTTTGTGGAAGAATAGGAAAATTGTAACTTTATGTTTGATTTTGGAGAACTATAAAAGTTCTTGTCGAAAAATGGAGGGGTTCAGATTGCTTATTTTTGTCAATCTTTCAAGATACGTTTCGTCTGATGAATGGAGCTTTCATAGGTGAATTGTCTTGTTTTTACTCAAAATAAAAAGCCTTCTACATGTAGAATGTAAAAGGCTATTACCTAATTTTATGATTGCACGTTTAATTTTCTTTTTAATGTAAATCCTGTACCCATGAAAATCATGGCGAATACAATGCTTAGACATATACCCAGTATGTTTTTTTCTGCAAGAGTTACCCCAATAAACGCCATACTGACAACTGCAAGTAATGCACATAATAATAGAAGCCATTTGATTTGTTTCATATGTCCCCATCCCTTTTTTTAGAGTTAATATAAGTTTACAGAAAAACGATCGGCATTTAAAGGGGATTGTGATATAATATGAAAGTTATCTAATTATTTTAGGAGATGAAAATGTGAAACTTCGAAAAGACCTTCGCAACATCGCAATTATTGCCCACGTTGACCATGGTAAAACGACGCTTGTTGACCAATTGCTCCATCAAGCTGGTACTTTCCGTGCGAATGAAAATATCGCTGAGAGAGCCATGGATTCAAATGATTTAGAGCGAGAGCGCGGTATTACGATTTTAGCTAAAAATACTGCGATCCATTATAAAGATACACGCATTAATATTTTAGATACACCAGGACACGCCGATTTCGGTGGTGAAGTTGAGCGTATCATGAAAATGGTAGATGGTGTACTCCTCGTTGTGGATGCTTATGAAGGCTGTATGCCTCAAACACGCTTTGTGCTGAAAAAAGCACTTGAGCAAAACTTAACACCAATCGTTGTCGTCAATAAAATTGACCGCGACTTTGCTCGTCCGGCTGAAGTAGTCGATGAAGTGATCGACTTGTTCATTGAATTGGATGCAACAGAAGAACAGCTTGAATTCCCAGTTGTCTATGCATCAGCAATCAATGGTACAGCAAGTAACGATGCGAGCAAGCAAGATGAAAACATGGAATCTTTGTTTGAAGCCATTGTAAACCATATTCCTTGCCCAGTTGATAACCATGAAGAGCCGCTTCAATTCCAAGTGGCACTACTTGATTACAATGATTATGTTGGCAGAATTGGAATCGGCCGTGTATTCAGAGGAACAATGCAAGTAGGACAGCAAGTGGCCTTGATGAAAGTCGACGGCACTGTGAAACAATTCCGTGTAACAAAGATCTTTGGTTTCCAAGGGTTAAAACGAGTGGAAATCAACGAAGCGAAAGCGGGAGATCTTGTCGCTGTATCTGGAATGGAAGACATCAACGTAGGTGAAACGGTTTGTCCGGTAGAACACCAAGAAGCACTTCCAATCCTTCGTATTGATGAGCCGACACTTCAAATGACGTTTGTTGTAAACAACAGCCCATTTGCAGGCCGTGAAGGGAAATACGTGACATCACGTAAAATCGAAGAGCGTTTAGAGCAGCAGCTTCAAACAGACGTCAGTCTTCGTGTGGATCCAACTGATTCA
This sequence comes from Bacillus sp. DC4300-2b2, assembly GCF_049895685.1. Lineage (NCBI taxonomy): Bacteria > Bacillati > Bacillota > Bacilli > Caryophanales > Bacillaceae > Bacillus > Bacillus sp. DC4300-2b2. The sequence goes on along the minus strand of NZ_JAFCSW010000002.1, from coordinate 434,014 downwards.
CCTGATGCTTGGGTTGTTTCTGGACGCGGAGAGCTTCACTTATCCATTCTCATTGAGAATATGAGACGTGAAGGTTTTGAATTACAAGTATCGAAGCCAGAAGTTATTGTAAAAGAAGTTGATGGTGTTCGATGTGAGCCTGTAGAGCGCGTTCAAATTGATGTACCAGAAGAGCATACTGGCTCTGTTATGGAATCAATGGGTGCAAGAAAAGGTGAAATGATTGACATGATCAACAATGGTAACGGTCAAGTTCGCCTAATCTTTACAGTGCCATCACGTGGTTTAATTGGATATACAACTGAATTTCTTTCATTAACTCGTGGTTTTGGTATTTTGAACCATACGTTTGACAGCTACCAGCCAATGCAGTCTGGTCAAGTTGGCGGACGCCGTCAAGGTGTACTTGTTTCAATGGAAACAGGTAAAGCGACTGCTTACGGAATCCAAGGTGTTGAAGAGCGCGGTGTGATCTTCGTTGAGCCGGGTACTGAAGTATACCAAGGGATGATTGTTGGGGAGCATAACCGTGAGAACGACCTTGTTGTAAACGTAAGCCGTATGAAACAACAAACAAACGTACGTTCAGCGACGAAAGATCAAACGGTTAGCATGAAAAAGCCTCGTATTATGTCACTTGAGGAATCTCTTGAGTACTTGAATGAAGACGAATACTGTGAGGTTACACCTGAATCAATTCGTCTTAGAAAGAAAATTTTAGATAAAAACGAACGTGAGAAAGCAGCGAAGAAGAAAAAGCTAGCAGGATTATCTTAATTCCATGAAGAATTAAAAAGATAGAACCCTGAAAGATAAGGGGAGGGAATCTTTTTGAATGATCAGGAAGTAAGTGAAAATCTATCCTTTTTCGCGATGCTGTTTCGTGTCGATGAAAATCCGCAAACAGGGATGTGGCTCCTATATGGCACCATCCTTGTTCTAGCGATTATTGTTTTTAAGCTCGGCTTTGCAAGACGTTTACCGATTTTAAAAGCGCTCGTGATTTATTTGTTTTTGATTTTTGGCTGCACGTTTCTCACATTTCTAGGAATCTTCCTGCCAGTAGCGGAAGGACTCGTTGTGGCAGCTGCCATTTTGATTATTTATAAAATACGGCTGCATCGTGCGAAAAAAGAAGGAACAGTCAATACGTAAAAAAAGACCTGAACATGTGTCAGGTCTTTTTTTATGTCTTTTGTTCTTTCTTTCCTTTTTTCTTCTTTTTCTCTTTCGTCGCAGGATCTTGATAAAGAGAGAATCTGCCAGTTTTGATGCGAGCTTCAGTCTTTATTTTAATGCGTTCTTGGCAGTCATCGCACATGTATGTATGAATGGGCCGGTTTCTTAACCGTTTAGCAACAAGTGTATCATCATCAATGGTTTCAAGTTTTTCACATAATGAGCACTTCACTCTCATTATTTTCACCTCACTTTATTGCATTTATTATAGCATGTTTTCCAGCCACTTAAAATCAGCGTAGAAAAAGGCTTATATCACAGGAGATATAAGCCGTTCTCATTAGTTCTTCTGATTCATATGATGGTTTGATTGGTCGTTTTGATTTTTTTCTAACTGCTTTTGATCATGTTCTTTGAGCTGATTATTCGGATCATTTGTCGGATCCTTTTCGTTACGCTCGATCTCATTTCTCGGCATCTCTGGCATCACGCGGCCGACAATGGCAGCTAGTTCATCCATAATACCGCTTACAGGACGGCCTGCTTGAATTTCTTTGCCCATTTCTTTTAAACGGCTGACTGTATCCGGATCAGCAACCACAACAGCATTTGCACCTTCTGGGTCATTTCTCAGCGCTTTTGCAACTGAATATTTAATGGTTTCTACTTTGCTTCTATCTAAATCATCTTTAACATCAATACCAACAACAGCATAACGGCCGATGACGATTGCTGTTGCATCATTGACATCTGCTACGTGCTCTGTCACATTGACAAGATGCTGCGCAACATCTGTGGATGGGCGGGCTTGATTTGTCTTTTTCTTCGATGAGTCTGATACCCGTACTAAGTGCTGGCGTCCATCTTGCTTGTCCAGCGCTTCTGGCTTTTCCTGCTGCTGGCAAGCGCCTAACAGAATGATCGTTTGAATCATGAATAATGTTAAAAATAGTCGCATTTATATTCCCTCCTTCACAAACTGCATGATTTATTTTATTGTTGAATTAACCTTCTAACTTTATTCATGAAAACATATATTTTAACAATCGTTTTGGGAAAGACAAGGATGAATGAAACCCCGATCAGGAGGCGAAGGACCTGAGTAAAATTTATGTATTAGACACAAATGTGTTATTACAGGATCCGAATTCAATCTTTTCATTTGAAGACAACGAGGTCGTCATTCCGGCCGTTGTGTTAGAAGAAGTAGACTCGAAAAAGAGATACATGGACGAGGTTGGGCAAAACGCTCGGCGCGTCTCACGTTTAATCGACGGTTTGAGATCGAAAGGGAAACTCCATGAAAAAATTACGCTAGAGTCAAAAGGGACGCTGCGCATCGAGCTGAATCATCGCTCTTTCCATGAACTTCAAGAAATTTTCATTGAAAAAACGAACGATAATCGGATTTTGGCTGTCGCGAAAAATTTGAGCTTAGAGGAAGAAACAAAGCCTCACGGCCGGCCAGTTATTTTGGTCAGTAAGGATGTCTTAGTCCGGGTAAAGGCAGATGCTATAGGCCTCCAAGCTGAAGACTTCTTAAGTGACCGTGTGCTGCAAAACGAAGACATTGATAACGGCTATCATGAGCTCTATATTCCGACGGAGCAATTGAATACATTTTATAAACAAAGCCAATTGCCGATAAAAGAAGTCACGAGTGTACCATTAAATCCTCATCAGTTTGTCATTATGAAGGGGAATGAAGGCGGCTCTGCTTTAGGAATGCTTGATCAAAAAGCAGAGAATGTGAAACGGCTCATTTATGATCAAGAGCATGTTTGGGGAATTCGTCCGAAAAATGTTCAGCAGACGATGGCACTAGAGCTGCTATTGCGCCGTGATATTCCCCTCGTGACATTGATCGGAAAAGCGGGAACTGGTAAAACACTCCTTGCACTGGCTGCCGGATTAATGCAGACAGAGGATCTCGGCATGTTTAAAAAACTGATCGTAGCCCGTTCAATTGTTCCTGTCGGCAAGGACTTAGGCTACTTGCCAGGTGAAAAGGAAGAGAAACTCAGACCATGGATGCAGCCGATCTATGACAATCTAGAATTTTTATTTAATACAAAAAAACCTGGTGAACTTGATGCGATTTTGGCGGGAATTGGTTCGATTCAAGTGGAAGCTTTAACGTATATCCGCGGAAGAAGTATCCCTGATCAATTTATTATCATTGATGAGGCGCAGAATTTAACGAAACACGAGGTGAAAACATTATTAACACGAGTCGGAGAGGGAAGTAAAATTGTGCTGATGGGAGACCCAGAGCAGATCGATCATCCTTATTTAGACAGCTTAAATAATGGACTTACGTATGTCATTGAGCGGTTCAAAGGACAGCAAATATCTGGACATGTCAAGCTTGTCAAAGGAGAAAGGTCTGGACTTGCACAGCTTGCAGCTGATTTGCTATAGTCCAGACCCTCTGTCTTATGTAATGATGAGCTCTTTGACACCTTTTATCGGCTGAGTGAGGTTGGACTGATCCGCGAAATAAACGTGGATTGGTCCTTCTTCAGTCATAGGCTTCCCATTTTGGCTGAAGTGTGCAATGCTTTCCATTGCCTGAGAAAGCGGAACAGCAATTGTTCCTGTTTCTGTGACAAATTCGCATGTATCTGCATGTTCAAGCGGTTCTGCATTTTTCAGCATATTACCCAGCTTCATTCCGAAGCTGCCTGTGACGAGCCTTTCCTTTTCGTACTTCTTCTCTGTTTTTAAAGTGGGTGGAAGTGTTTGCCCTTCTCTGATTACCCGCTCTTGGTCAAGCTCCTGGTCCAGCTGATTTTCTTCATTTGCTGCGCTTTTTTCAAAAAATGAATCCATTAAAAATTTGCGGTCATCAAAAATCCATACACTTGGATCAATGGTGATCTTGTACTTTACGTTCCCCTTAATTTGAATGATGCTCATGTTCAAGACAACCCCTTTCCACCATAAATTATAGAAGTTTTCGCCTGCTTTGTCACTTTCATAAACATGCATCTCCTTGTACACACTAATCTTACATGAAAGATAGGGAGGATATTGGGCATGGCATGTCGCGACAATGAAGAGCTTCAGCGATTTGTAAAAGAAGCAAAAAAAGTGGCCAAAGATGGCAAAGTAGCATCCTATATTCCCGCTCTCGCCAAAGCGGATCAGACGGATTTATCTGTGGCTGTGTACCATGTGAGTAATACTTGCCACTCGGCAGGAGATGTAGATAAACGCTTTACCCTTCAAAGTATTTCAAAAGTATTAGCCCTTGCGCTCGTGCTTTCTGAAGAAGGTCCTAGAAAAGTCTTTCAATTTGTTGGACAAGAACCAACAGGTGACCCGTTTAATTCTATGATTAAGCTGGAAACAGCAAGTCCGAATAAGCCGCTGAATCCAATGATTAATGCAGGAGCGCTTGCAGTCACAAGCTTAATAAGAGGCGCGACGCCGCAAGATCAGCTGAACCGCCTGCTTGGCTTTATTAGAGAGCTTGCAAATGACAAAAGCATTACATACTGCAAGGAAACAGCAGCATCCGAATTTGAGACATCGATGATTAACAGGGCTATGTGCTATTATATGAAGCAATATCATATTATTAGAGGGAATGTAGAAGAGGTCATGGACGTGTATACGAAACAATGTGCCATCATGATGAACAGTTTAGATTTAGCGAAAATTGCTTGTGTTTTTTCATTAGATGGCAGACATCCAGAGACGGGGCAGCAAATTCTTTCAAAAGATGTCGCTAGAATTTGTAAAACCTTTATGGTGACGTGCGGAATGTACAATGCAAGCGGAGAATTTGCCATTAATATCGGCATACCTGCTAAAAGCGGTGTTTCAGGCGGGATTATGGGAGCGGCACCATATGATTTTGGAATCGGAATTTTCGGTCCTGCGCTGGATGAAAAAGGGAATAGTATTGCTGGGATTAAGCTGCTTGAGCTCATGAGTGAAAAATATGAGATGAGTATCTTTTAATGAGGAATGTCTTCTTTTTATTTTTACAAAGCGAACTGTACAAATCTGCTTGCAATTTTGGGCGTTTCGCTTTATGATAAATAGAAGAATTAGGTACTCGCCTGGGGAACGGAGGGATACTTTTGGCGTCAGAAATTTTAGTCGATCATCGGCAAAAAGCACTGGCTTTATTAAAATTGGATGCAGATAAAATTTTAAAATTGATCCAAGTGCAAATGGACAACTTAACGATGCCGCAATGTCCTCTTTATGAAGAGGTTTTAGATACTCAAATGTTCGGATTATCGAGAGAAATTGATTTTGCTGTCCGGCTTGGATTAGTTGATCAACATGAAGGCAAAAAACTACTCGATAAACTTGAGAGAGAGCTTTCCGCACTTCATGATGCGTTCACAAAAAAATAATGATTAAAAACTCAAACTTCCACAACACAAGTTTGAGTTTTTTTGTCCTCTATTTTCTTTTGATGGATTGACGGCAAACGGACTTGATTCTTTCATGAATGACGAACAATATAAAAGAGGTAAAACGGGATCAAACGGAGAAAATGTAGTAGAATAAGAACAGCTAAGAAGATATCAAGCAGTAGAAACAGACGTTAGGAAGAGGATTATATGTTAAAGAGAATGCTAAAATCGTATGACTACTCATTATTGTTCGCCATTATCTTAATCAGCGCATTCGGTTTGGTTATGGTGTATAGCTCAAGTATGATTACATCTGTTATCAGATACGATGCCGCGCCAGATAACTTTTTTAAGAAACAGCTTTTATTTATGATTGTTGGAGCAGCCATCTTGATCTTTACAGCATTAGTTCCATATCAGCTGTTTTCAAATAAGAAATTCCAGATTGGTATGCTGCTGCTTTCAGTATTTTCCCTCATCTATGTGTATTTTGGCGGTCATATTGCAGGGAACGCAAGAAGCTGGATCAAATTAGGACCTTTTAGTCTTCAGCCAGCTGAATTTGTGAAGATTGTCGTCATCATCTATCTTGCTGCGGTGTATGCCAAAAAGCAGCATTATATTGATCATATTTTACGAGGTGTTACGCCTCCGATCGTGATTGTCTCTATCCTGTGCGGATTTATCATTTTGCAGCCAGACTATGGGACAGCCTTTATCATTGGCATGATTGCCCTTGCGATGATTTTATGCTCAGGTTTTAGCGGCAAAACGCTTGCGAAGCTGCTGGCGCTATTTAGTGCAGTGATGGTCGTCGTGACCCCATTTATTATTCTTTTTTGGGATAAAATTTTCACGCAAAATCGTCTCGGACGTTTTGAGAGTTTCCAAGATCCGTTTAAAGATGCAGGGGCTACTGGGCATCAATTGATTAATTCATATTATGCCATTGGATCAGGCGGCTTTTTTGGACTCGGTCTAGGAGAAAGCGTTCAAAAGTACGGGTATCTGCCAGAACCGCACACAGACTTTATCATGGCAATTATCTCAGAAGAGCTTGGCTTTTTCGGCGTATTTTTCGTTCTCGCTCTTCTTGGTTTCATCGTCGTGAAAGGTTTTTATATTGCGAGAAAGTGTGAAGATCCGTTTGGAAGTTTGCTTGCAATAGGAATTTCCTCCATGATTGCGATCCAAACTTGTATCAATTTAGGCGGTGTTTCAGGTCTTATTCCAATTACTGGGGTGACACTTCCGTTTATCAGCTACGGGGGATCGTCTATCATTTTACTTAGCATCTGTATGGGAATGCTGCTGAATATCAGCATGTTCACTGAATATAAAGAGCGTTACAAAAAGAAAAAATCAATGAGCAAACCATCGATTGAAAAAAATGGATTGCAGAAAACTTTGAATCTTTAGAAAACAAAAGTGTACAGTTTTCATTTCTTCCTTTATTATAGAGTACATATAAAATTTTAAGGGATATGGAGGAGTGAGAATGTCACAGAGAACAATTCAAAAGGTTCTAGTTGCAAACAGAGGGGAAATCGCTATCAGAGTCTTCAGGGCCTGTACGGAGCTCAATTTACGTACAGTGGCCATTTATTCCAAAGAAGACTCTGGCTCTTATCATCGCTATAAAGCAGATGAAGCATATCTAGTTGGAGAAGGGAAAAAACCGATTGATGCCTACCTCGATATCGAGGGGATCATCGAAATTGCAAAACGAAATGACGTGGATGCGATTCATCCAGGCTACGGATTTTTATCCGAAAACATTCATTTTGCAAGACGATGCGAAGAGGAAGGCATTCAATTTATCGGTCCAACTTCTCAGCATTTAGATATGTTTGGAGATAAAGTAAAGGCGAGAGATGAAGCGAAAAAAGCTGGTATTCCAGTCATTCCAGGAAGTGACGGACCAGTTGATTCGGTCGAAGAAGTCGAAAAATTCGGTGAAGAATACGGTTACCCGTTTATTATTAAAGCTTCACTAGGCGGCGGCGGCCGGGGTATGCGGATTGTCAGATCAAAAGAAGAGCTGAAGGAGGCCTATGACCGTGCGAAGTCAGAGGCAAAAGCTGCTTTTGGAAATGACGAAGTATACGTTGAAAAGCTGATAGAGAATCCAAAACATATTGAAGTGCAGGTGATTGGTGACAATCACGGCAATATCATTCATTTATATGAGCGTGACTGCTCTGTTCAAAGGCGGCATCAAAAGGTCATTGAAGTAGCGCCAAGTGTGTCTCTAACAGATCAATTGCGTGAAGATATTTGTGAAGCAGCTGTCAAGCTGGCCCAGAATGTATCGTACATTAATGCTGGGACTGTAGAATTCCTTGTTGCAAATGGAGAGTTTTACTTTATTGAAGTTAATCCAAGGGTGCAGGTAGAACACACGATTACAGAAATGATCACAGGTGTCGATATCGTTCAAACCCAAATTCTTGTTGCAAAGGGTCATAACCTTCACAGCAAAGAAGTTGGTATACCAAAGCAGGAAGATATCTTTACACACGGCTTTGCCATTCAATCAAGGGTCACAACAGAAGATCCTCTCAATGACTTTATGCCAGATACAGGAAAAATTATGGCCTACCGTTCAGGTGGGGGATTTGGTGTACGTCTTGATACAGGGAACAGCTTCCAAGGTGCGGTCATTACACCTTATTACGATTCACTATTGGTCAAGCTGTCCACATGGGCGCTCACATTTGATCAAGCGGCTGCTAAAATGGTACGAAATTTACAAGAATTCAGGATTCGCGGGATTAAAACAAACATCCCATTTCTTGAAAACGTCGCAAAGCATGAGAAGTTCCTAAAAGGGGAATATGATACGTCGTTTATCGACTCAACGCCAGAGCTATTTAATTTCCCTAAGCAAAAAGACCGCGGAACGAAGATGCTTACTTATATTGGTAACGTTACCATTAACGGGTTTCCGGGTATTGCGGAGAAAAAGAAGCCTCATTTTGACAAGCCGGATGTACCGAAGCTTCCTCTCAATCAAGAGATCCCGTCTGGGACAAAACAATTGTTAGATACGCATGGACCTGAGGGCCTTGCGAACTGGGTGAAAGAACAAAATAACGTCCTTTTAACTGATACAACCTTTAGAGATGCGCATCAGTCTCTGCTTGCAACACGCTTCAGAACACATGATTTAAAGAAAGCTGCCCAGCCAACAGCAGGTTTATGGCCAGAGCTGTTTAGTATGGAAATGTGGGGCGGGGCTACATTTGATGTTGCGTACCGTTTCTTAAAAGAAGATCCTTGGCAACGATTGAAAGAGCTTCGTCAAGAAGTGCCAAACACGCTGTTCCAAATGCTATTAAGATCATCAAACGCTGTTGGATATACAAACTATCCGGATAATGTGATCAAAGCATTTGTAAAAGAATCAGCCGAGGCAGGCATCGACGTGTTCCGTATTTTCGACAGCTTAAACTGGGTCAAAGGCATGACGCTTGCCATTGATTCTGTTCGGGAATCAGGCAAAGTGGCAGAGGCGGCCATCTGTTATACGGGGGATATTCTTGATCCATCTCGTCCAAAATATGATCTTGGGTACTATGTATCTCTTGCAAAAGAGCTTGAATCTGCCGGCGCACATATTTTAGGTATTAAAGATATGGCGGGGTTATTAAAACCGCAGGCAGCCTACGAATTAGTCTCTGCTTTAAAAGATGAGCTTACGATCCCTATCCATCTTCATACGCATGACACGAGTGGAAATGGACTGTTCACCTATGCAAGGGCGATTGATGCAGGTGTTGATATTGTGGATGTTGCCGTCAGCTCTATGGCAGGACTCACATCGCAGCCAAGTGCAAGCTCACTTTATTATGCTTTAGATGGACATGAAAGAAAGCCAGACATGAATGTTCAATCTGTCGAACGCCTTTCTCAATACTGGGATTCTGTCAGAAAATACTATCATGAATTCGAAAGCGGCATGAATTCGCCTCATACAGAAATTTATGAGCATGAAATGCCTGGCGGTCAATATAGTAACTTGCAGCAGCAGGCGAAAGGTGTCGGGCTAGGCGAACGCTGGAATGAAGTAAAGGAAATGTACAGACGTGTGAATGACATGTTTGGTGATATTGTAAAAGTAACACCATCCTCTAAAGTAGTTGGAGATATGGCACTTTATATGGTGCAAAATGATCTAACAGAAGAAGATGTCTATGAAAAAGGAGCAACACTAGACTTCCCGGATTCTGTTGTGGAATTATTTAAAGGCTATTTAGGCCAGCCGCATGGCGGCTTCCCAGAAAAACTACAAAAGCTGATTTTAAAAGGGGAAGAGCCTCTTACTGTCAGACCTGGTGAAAAGCTAAAGCCAGTGGACTTTGAAGACATTAAGAAGCAGTTCAAAGAATCTCATGACCTGGCGTTAACAGAGCAAGACGCGATTGCGTATGCCTTATATCCGAAAGTCTTTTCTGAATTTGTCCAAACAGCAGAAAGCTATGGTGACATCTCTGTTCTTGATACACCAACGTTCTTCTACGGGATGAGGCTCGGAGAAGAGATTGAGGTAGAAATCGAAAAAGGAAAAACCCTAATTGTCAAACTCGTATCAATTGGTGAACCGAATCCAGATGCTACAAGAGTTCTTTACTTTGAGTTAAATGGTCAGCCGCGTGAAGTGGTGATTAAGGATGAAAGCATCAAATCCTCCGTTCAAGAAAAAATGAAGGCGGACCGCTCGAATCCAAATCACATCGCCGCATCGATGCCAGGCACTGTCATCAAAGTACTCGTGGAAAAAGGGCAGAAAATTTCACAAGGCGAGCATTTGATGATCAATGAAGCCATGAAAATGGAAACGACTGTACAAGCCCCATTTTCTGCGGTCGTAGATGAAATACATGTGACAAATGGAGAACCAATTCAAACCGGTGATCTGCTCATTGTATTAAAGCCTGAATAAGAAGTGAGACACATCCACCGTGATGTGTCTCAGCGTGTAGACAAACCCTCGCATTCGCCCGCAGGTATGCGCGCCGGTACTCACGAATGTCCAATTCGCTCCGTTCCGGTGCTCACCCTTCCTATAGGATTGCAAAGGTTTTCTATCACGCTGAAAAGAAGACAAAGGTCTAAAAAAGATCATTTTAAACCTTTGTCAACTATCGGAGACACATCCACTGTGATGTGTCTTTTTTTTGAGCGCATTAAAATGTGCAGCAGCAAGTGAGAGTGATTACACTATAGAGTGAGGTGAAGAAGGTTGGACAAAATTGTTGTGATTTGGTTTCGCCGGGATATGCGATTACATGATCATATCGCCTTATCAAAAGCGATCACATATGCAAAAAAACACGAGTACAAATTATTTGCTCTTTATCATCTAGATCCATTTTTTACTGAAATGGACCTCGATTTAAACAACGAACATTTTTTTCAAAACTTGGCGTATTTCATCAGGGAAGCAAGAGAATCTCAAATGTATGTTCACCTTCTCCATGACGATGTCTTGCGCGCCTTTCAGCAAGTTATCGATGTGTATGACATCAAAGCTGTCTTTTTTAATGAAGATCAAGTGGGAATCGGACAAAGGCGTGACCATCACGTAACCGCTTTTTTAGAAAAGAAGGGCATTCATGTGTCAAAATGGCAAGATACTCATCTTCACGGGGCGCAAGATATTTTAAAAGCGGATGGCACTCATTATCAAGTGTTTACTCCATACTATCAATCATGGCGAAAGCCAGAGAAGCAGCCTGTGATAAAAGTTGACAAATCATTTCTCAGCAGCGCTCATACGATTTGTGATGAGTCACTTTCGCACAAAGGAAACGTCAAACTACGCAGCATGATCAAGAGATGCTCAAGGAAATTTGATCAAATTGGCTCACACAAAGCGATGAACACGCTGCATGACTTTATTCAAAAAAGACTAGCGCGTTACCATGAGAAAAGAGATATTCCATCTGTTTTTGGAACGAGCAAGCTGTCACGATTCTTAAAAACAGGGACCATCTCAATTCGAACGATCTTTCATGCGGTTCATGAGGAAGCGCTGTTTGAAGACGAGGGCAGAGAAACCTTTATCAAAGAGCTGGCATGGCGAGATTTTTACCATATGATTTATGCTCATTATCCAGAGATGAAAGAAAAAGAAATTAATTCGGCGTTTCAAGGAATGAAATGGAATGAAGATGAGACGCTGTTTAACGCATGGTGTAAAGGTGAAACAGGCTTTCCCCTCGTTGATGCAGGGATGCGGCAGTTAAATGAGGAAGGCTGGATGCATAACCGTTTAAGAATGGTCACCGCCTCATTTTTAACAAAGGACTATTTGATTGATTGGAGAAAGGGAGAAGCGTATTTTGCAAAAAAGCTTGTGGATTATGATGAGGCTTCGAATATCGGAGGATTTCAGTGGGCAGCTTCTGTTGGGACAGATGCCGTACCGTACTTCCGTATTTTTAACCCAACGACTCAGTCAAAGCGATTTGATCCGAGCGGGGAATATATTAAAAGATATGTACCAGAGCTTAAGCATGTCGATGAAAAATGGATTCATGAACCAAGTAAATTGCCGATCGATGAACAACTGAAATCGAGCTGTGTACTAGGGGATACATACCCGCTGCCAACAGTTGATCACGGGGAAAGACGCAAAAAAGCCATCTCGCTATTCGAAGAAGCTAAACAACAATAAAAAAATCCCCCTCTCGGCATGATTGGGGGATACAAATCTTATTTAAATGGCTCTTTGCTTTCATATTTAAACCGGGCAATCAGTAAGCAGAAGTAGCATAGTACCCCAAACAAACAAGAAATAAAGAATGAATGAGCCAGCGCGTAACCAAGTGCAAGCTGAGAATAAACAGACATCACACCTGAAATGGCTTGAAGTGTAATCAGAATGGCAGAGATGATCCATCCATAATACAGCTGCTTCTGTTCTTTATAATGTTTCATGGCATGGAACATAGCGACAAATATCCAGACGAATAAAAGAAGTGCTGCTGCTCGGTGAGACATTTGAACCCACTGATTAAAATACGTTGGAAGTGCACCGTCTTTTGAACAAAACGGGAAGACAGAACAAGCAAGGCTTGACTTTGTATGTCTCACATAAGCGCCCGTATAGACCACGATATACGTATACGTGATCAACCCATAAATATGGAACTGCATTTTTTTGCCAATATGAAGCGGCTTCACAAGCTTTGTTTCAGATCTGGTTGCTTCAAAGACAAGAAGGGCAAGCAGTAATACTGAAGCAAATGAAATGAGTGAAATACCGAAGTGCAGTGCCATCACAAGTGCGTTAGAACCAAATACGACGGCAAGAGCTCCTAACAGCGCTTGAAGCATTAAGAATATAATGGACATGATGACCAAAAATTTGGTTTCACGGAATACTGGACTGATTTTTTTCCAGCATAAGACCGCCAGTGCCAGAACAAGAATGGTGGAAACCCCTGTTGACATGCGGTGACTCCATTCGATGATGGAAGCGGGGTTCATTTCAGGAAAGAAACGACCGTGGCAAAGGGGCCACTGTCTACCGCAGCCAAGACCCGAACCGGTTTTCGTAACAAGCGCACCGCCAATCAGTACGATCAGCATCACAAACGTTGTGATCACGCTCAATAGCCTTAAAGCAAATTTCATCAAATTATTTCACCTTCTCTAAAAAACTTCTGATGTAAATGAAAACCTCACATGCTCTCAAGTTTAAGCCAAATGCGTGTTCTGTTGCAATTCATAATGACCAAAGTTCACAAAAAAATGATATGTTAGTTCACAAAGTTTACAGATTTAGAGTGCTTGATCTTTCTTTGACAGTCTGATAGAAATAGAGGAGAGAATATTTCATTTTGCACCACCTTCTGAAACACACATATATCCTAATAAATTCACGAAAAGTTCACAAATAACTTCAAGTTTGTCGTTTATTATTTAATAGGATGTTTTTTTACAGCTGTTTATCTTGTATGATAGAGTTGTAATGATTTTACGTGTCATTCGTTCGTTTGAAGGTTTGGGCAAGGGAGGTTATACACATTGGCAAATTCCAAAACAGCCGCGGAAGCAGCTATTCATGGACAAATAGAAGAAACAACAGCGTGGAAAGATTTTCTTGCTCTGATTAAAATGGGCATCGTCAATTCCAATTTCATTACGACATTTACTGGAATGTGGCTTGCTTTTTATTTTACAGGTATGAGTTTTCTTGGAAATCTTGATATTGTGCTGTTAACAATGATTGGTTCTTCTCTTATTATTGCCGGTTCATGCGCGATTAATAATGCGTTTGACCGTGATATTGATATATTAATGGAAAGAACAAAAACAAGACCGACGGTTACAGGTAAAATTCAGCCGGGGCAAGCGTATGCATTTGGCATTTTGCTTGTTGTATTAGGACTTATTATGCTTCTGATGACGACCATTACATCAGCAGTGATTGGATTTATTGGAGTCTTTACTTATGCGGTTCTTTACACCATGTGGTCTAAACGCCATTACACCATCAATACAGTTATCGGAAGTGTATCTGGTGCGGTTCCGCCATTAATCGGCTGGACAGCGGTCACAGGAACAATTGATACAACGGCTTGGGTTTTGTTTATGATTATGTTCATTTGGCAAATCCCGCACTTCCTGTCACTTGCGATTAAGAAAACGGAAGATTACCGTAAGGCGGGCATTCCAATGCTGCCAGTTGTTTACGGCTTTGAAGTCACAAAACGCCAGATCATCATTTGGACAGCATGTCTTCTTCCACTTCCATTTTTCTTAGGTGGATTAGGATGGCCGATTGTCGCACTTGGTACACTGCTTAATATTGGATGGCTTGTTATTGGCCTTATGGGCTTTAAAATGAAAGACATCATGAAGTGGTCAACACTCATGTTCGTTTATTCATTAAACTACTTAACTATCTTTTTCGTAGCGATGATTATTATTACACTATTCTAGAGTAAAATACACTTTGATCACATCAAAACAATGGCTATATCTTATAACACAACATTTTCTAACAACTATGAAAGCCGCCTGATATTCAGTTCTATTTAGGCGGCTTTCTGTTTATACATAGATGGTATTTTGAGTAAAAACATCATTTTTTTATGAAAAGAGGAAATGTAAGTGCTTTTATAAGAGGCGGGGGTTATCGATGGGTGAGAAGTGATTTTATAAATAAGAGGTAAAAAGCGAAAGGCAAAGGAGATCAAGCAAAAGGGGTTGGGACAAATTATGATAAGAAAATGGCGTGTTTATTCACTGTTTCTCTTACTGACGCTCGTTTTAGCGGGCTGTGGTGAACCATACTTATCAACACTCAAGCCAGTTGGGGAAGTAGCAGATAAACAGTTTTTCCTAACGGTACTGAGTACACTCATTATGGTTCTTGTCGTCATTGTTGTATCGATCATTTTCTTTTACGTCATCATTAAATTCAAACGTTCTAAAGTGGGAGAAGATACGATTCCAAAGCAGGTGGAAGGGAACCGCAACCTAGAAATCACATGGACAGCGATTCCGATTCTTCTACTCATTATTCTCGTTGTACCTGTTGTGGCATACACGCTTGAACTAGGGGATACAAGCGCTATGGATAAGAAAAAACGAGATCCTGAAAAGACACTTGTTGTCAATGTAAGAGCAAGCTTATATTGGTGGGAATTTGAATACCCTGATTATGGGATTGTCACAAGTCAGGAATTGATCGTACCAACAGATCAAAAGGTGTACTTTAAGCTGAAAGCATCCGATGTCAAACACTCATTCTGGATTCCATCGGCTGGTGGTAAAATTGATACAAACACAGAAAATGAGAACAAATTTTATTTAACCTTTGACTCGAAACGAACGAAAGATGCAGGGGAATATTTCTACGGGAAATGTGCGGAGCTTTGCGGACCGTCACATGCTTTAATGGACTTTAAAGTTAAAACGCTTTCTCAAGATGAGTTTTTAGGATGGACGAAAAAAATGGCTGATTACAAGAAGCCTAAATCCACAAAAGATCTCGCTTTAGAGGGTGAAAAGCTATTTAAAGAGAAAAACTGCTTGAGCTGTCACGCAGTAGAGCCTGGTGACGAACGGCCGGAAGCAGCAAGGACAGCACCAAACCTTGCGACCTTCGGAGAGCGGACGAAAGTAGCTGGAATCAAAGACATGAACAAAGAAAATGTGAAAGCATGGCTGAAAGATCCAGAAAGCTTTAAACCAGGGAATAAGATGACAGGAACGTACCCTAAATTAAATGACTCAGAAGCAGATGCACTTTACGAGTATTTAAAAGGTCTTAAAGTCGAGTAACAACTAGAGCAGATATGCAAGAGGGTATGTGATCGATGTGAAGTTTTTGTTAAGAGCTCCCGAATATGTCTCTACAACCGAGAAGTCGTCATCTGTCAGACATAGTCTGTTTAAAGGATCGTTAAGAAAGACATCTATATGAAAAGGGGCAAATGGGAGATAAGAGGGGGATTTCATGGTGAGTACAATAGCTAAAAAGCGGGGGTTTGGCGCTGTCTTATGGGATTACTTGACAACGGTTGACCACAAAAAAATTGCCATATTATATTTAGTGGCAGGGGGATTTTTCTTTTTGGTTGGCGGAATCGAAGCGATGTTTATCCGTATTCAGCTAGCCATCCCTGAAAGTGATTTTGTCAGTGCAGGGGTTTACAATGAAATCATGACGATGCATGGAACGACAATGATTTTCCTGGCAGCTATGCCGCTTTTATTTGCATTAATGAATGCGGTTGTACCAATTCAAATTGGTGCACGTGACGTAGCATTTCCGTTTGTGAATTCACTTGGTTTTTGGTTATTCTTTTTCGGAGGAATTTTCTTAAACCTTGGATGGTTTATGGGTGGAGCACCTGATGCAGGCTGGACTGCATACGCTTCGCTCACGCTGAATTCAGAAGGGCATGGAATGGATTTCTATATTTTAGGTTTGCAGATAGCGGGTATTGGTACGCTGATTGCCGGGATTAACTTTCTTGCAACGATTATTAATATGAGAGCGCCTGGTATGACGTATATGAGAATGCCGCTCTTTACTTGGACGACATTTGTCGCCTCCGCACTTATTTTATTCGCATTCCCGCCGCTGACAGCAGGGCTTGCGATGCTGATGCTTGATAGAATGTTTGACACGAGCTTTTTCAATCCAGAGCTTGGAGGAAATACAATCATCTGGGAGCATTTGTTCTGGATTTTCGGACACCCAGAAGTATATATCTTGATCCTGCCGGCATTCGGAATCTTCTCTGAGATCATTCCAGTGTTTGCAAGAAAAAGACTGTTTGGCTACTCGTCCATGGTGTTTGCTACTGTATTGATTGGTTTCCTTGGATTCATGGTGTGGGCGCATCACATGTTCACAACGGGGCTTGGACCTATCGCCAATGCGATTTTTGCCGTAGCGACCATGGCAATTGCGGTGCCAACAGGAATTAAAGTGTTCAACTGGCTGCTCACGATATGGGGCGGTAATGTGAAGTTTACAACGCCGATGCTTTATTCTGTTGCCTTTATTCCGTCTTTCTTACTTGGCGGGGTAACCGGGGTCATGCTTGCGGCAGCAGCAGCGGATTATCAGTTCCATGATACGTATTTTGTTGTGGCGCATTTCCATTACGTCATTATCGGCGGGGTTGTTTTCGGTATTCTAGCAGGTGTACATTACTGGTGGCCGAAGATGTTTGGAAAAATACTGAATGAGAAACTTGGGAAAATTGGTTTTGTGCTGTTTTTCATCGGTTTCCATTTAACTTTCTTTATCCAGCATTTTCTCGGTCTATGGGGCATGCCGCGCCGGGTCTTTACGTTCCTGCCAGGTCAGGGTCTCGAGCTTGGGAACTTGATCAGTACGATTGGGGCACTGTTTATGTTTGTAGCTGTTGTGATCATGCTGATTAATATCATCTGGACAACAGCAAAAGGGGAGCGTGTATCGAGCGATCCTTGGGGAGATGGAAGAACACTTGAATGGGCAGTGTCTTCGCCTCCGCCAGAATACAACTTTAAACAGCTTCCGCTTGTCAGAGGACTAGATCCATTATGGATTGAAAAAATGGATGGTAAAAAAGGAATGACAGCATCTGAACCGCTCGATGATATTCACATGCCGAATAACTCCATTTTGCCTGTCATTATCTCATTCGGTCTATTTGTGTCAGCGTTTGGTTTCATGTATCGTCAAGAGCACGACTGGGGGCTTCCAGTGATCTTCATTGGTCTTGGTATTACGTTTGCGACCATGCTCGTTAGGTCTCTGAAAGATGATCATGGATACCATATTCACAAAGAAGATTTGACCGACGACGATGATAAAGGGGTGAAAGCATAATGGAACCACAAAAAATGACGGCGGAAACCTTTCCGGCTTCTCCTGAGAAAGCCACGTTAGAAGGGAAGAATAAGTTTGTCGGGTTCTGGCTGTTTCTTGGAGGAGAAACCGTTCTGTTTGCATCGCTTTTCGCCACGTATTTGGCGCTGAAAAACTCAAATGCAGGCGGAGCAAAAACAACTGATATGTTTGACCTCACACTTGTCTTTATTGCCACAATGCTTCTATTAACGAGCAGTTTAACGAGTGTGTATGCCATGTATCATATGAAAAACTTTGCCTTTAAAAAGATGCAGCTTTGGCTTGGTATCACGGTCCTTTTAGGTGCTGGATTTTTAGGGGTTGAGATTTATGAGTTTTATCACTACGTGCATGCGTATGAATTTACGATTACCAGCTCAGCTCTTGGTTCTTCCTTCTATACACTTGTAGGAACTCACGGAGCTCACGTTGCCTTCGGACTTTGCTGGATTACCGCTCTCATGATCCGAAATATGAGACGCGGACTTGATTTATACAATGCGCCGAAATATTATGTGGCAAGTCTCTATTGGCACTTCATTGATGTTGTGTGGGTCTTCATCTTTACCGTTGTATATTTAATGGGAATGGTGGGATAAGAATGGGAAATAAAAACACAAATCAGTCCAAAGTCGACCTTGTATATCGTAAAAAGAAAAATGCCGAAGAAATGAAGCATCAGCTCATTTCTTTCGGCTTGATGATTGGATTAACATTTGTTGCGTTTTTAACGATCGCCTCAGAAGACGTTGGAAACTGGTTCGCTGTACCGTTTATTTTACTGCTTGCAGGCATTCAGGTGGCTTTTCAGCTTTATTATTTTATGCACATGAACCAAAAAGGGCATGAAACACCCGCCTTGTTTCTATACTCAGGTGTGTTTGTTGCGTTTATTACCGTATTAGCCTTTTTGACCATTATATGGTGGTAAACCCGCTTTGCCCTTGAAGGAGGCGCAGCAATGGAAAACTTAGAAATATTCGGATTTCGGGCATTATGGAGCCCTTATTATTTGACATGTATTGTGATAGCAGCTGCTCTTTATCTGCTTCTTGTGACAAAGGGGAAGCACCGTGCGACCGTGAAAGAGAAAACGTTATTTCTGACCGGGCTTGTTCTATTATATGCTGTGAAAGGGAGCCCAATTGATTTAATGGGGCATATTATGTTTAGTGCACATATGGCGCAAATGGCAGTGCTCTATTTAGTTATCCCGCCTCTCCTTATTACAGGATTGCCTGCAGCCATCTGGGAGCGGATCATTCAAACACCAGGTATTCAAGCCGTTTTCCGTTTGTTTTCCAAGCCTTTAATTGCACTGCTTGGGTTTAACGGCTTGTTTTCGCTGTATCACATTCCACTTGTGTTTGATTTTGTGAAAACAGATCCGTTTTACCATGCATTGATGACGGTTGTTATTTTTATCGCTGCCTTTTTCATGTGGTGGCCGCTTGTCCATAAAGTTCAAAGTCTGCCGCAGATCACAGGCATTTTGAAGCTTGGATATATCATGGCAGACGGGATATTGATGACTCCGGCCTGTGCACTTATCATGTTTAGTGAGGCTCCGATCTATGCAACCTATTCTAATGCAGGTGCATGGATACAAGCACTGCATTTATGTGTGCCAAGTGATATGCTTGCAGGCCTTGCTCTCACTGGCCCTGAAATGTTCCACACCTTGCCGCTGCTAGAGGACCAGCAGCTAGGAGCCATTTTGATGAAAATTATTCAGGAGATTGTGTACGGCTCTATTCTTGCTGTTGTCTTTTTTGACTGGGCAAGAAAAGAAAGGGCGAAAGATGCCGTACCAGATGCGCTTATTCCGAAATATGAATAAAAAAAGCACAGCCAGATGGCTGTGCTTTCATCTTAGAAAAAGGGCTAAAAGATATTTTTGCCCTTTGTTTTATGCTTCAGCCGTCATGGCTTCTAGTTTTTCCTTCAGCTGTGCAAGTGTTTTTTTGCTTGATTGGATGAGAGACTTAGGGAATTCTTCGCCTTCGCCATATTCAACGCCATGTGGATAATAGTGTTTTCCAAGTAATGGTGTTAGAAGCTGGATGTGTGCCTTTTTGGCACCGACATCTCCTTCGGTGGCGTAGCCGGAAATTCGTAAATAAAAGGTTCCTTCTACCATGCTGTACTTTCTGTCGTACGTCACACGCTCATAATCCCATTGATCGGCTCGTACAAATCCTTCACTTTCCATAATGAAATCTAATTTATTTAAGTCAGCTGATACCTCTTCAATCCCCGTACCTTCAAACTTCACCCAAAACCCCTCCTTATAAAATTTCCCTTTACTGACAATCATAGTATGAAAGCGTTAAACTTTCAACTGTGAAAGGTATGTTCTTTTATAAGCTGGTTACAGTAATAAAGAAAATAACGGATGGAGGAATCAACGTGAAAACGAAAAAAATCAAAGATATTATGACAAAAAAAGTAGTGACATGTCAGCAAGATGACAATACGTATGAAGCAGCAGTCAAAATGAGAGATGCTGATATCGGTGCCATTCCAGTGGTTGACGGAGATCAGCTCGTTGGAATAGTGACAGACCGTGACCTTGTGCTCAGAGGCATTGCAGAAAAAAAGCCAAACTCACAGGAAGTGGGCTCGCTGATGACGAAGGAAGTACTAACAGCTGAAGAAGATGCAACACTTGAAGAAATTGTCCGACTCATGTCAGAGCATCAGCTCCGCCGCATTCCCGTTGTAAAAAACGGCGCATTAACAGGGATTGTCGCTCTTGGAGATTTATCAGTCGAAGATTTATCAAATGATCGCGCGGGAGAGGCACTGACAGAAATCTCTCAACAGGATCAAAATCATGGGCAAGGATTTCTTCATTAAGAGGGGCATATTTTAAATTCGTGTTAAATAGGCTGTATTGTCGTTGATAAATGGAGCAAGTTTTGTTTAAATGACAGTAGAAGGTACTTTTTGTACCTTGCCAATTTAACGGAGGTGTTTATTTGAAAACTGTGCTCAAAACACTCCTCATCCTCCTGATTATATCTGGAACGTACGTTCTGTTTATTCAATATGGATCTTCACCAGAAAAAGAAAACAGCAATGAACCGAAGGTGTCTAATGAAGAAACATCTAGCGATAAGCCGATCAATATCCCAAAGAAGGGGCTCATGTCCTTTATGGGGAAATCTTCAAACGAAGTGCTTAAACAGCTGGGAGAACCAGATCGCATTGATCCTTCCGCATATGATTATGACTGGTGGATTTACAACCAATCGAAGAAGCACTATATTCAAGTAGGGGTAAAGGATAGTAAAGTGGTGACCTTGTTTGCAACAGGAGACGGACTGAATGTTGAACCATTTAAAATCGGTCAAGCCACGAGTGAAGTATTTAAGAAAACACAAATTGCACCTTACATTCATGTAGAGGATGAACAAAATTCATACCGCTTTGAATTCTCAGAAGATGATATGAATACAAGACCCACTGTGAAAGTGGGAGATGATGTGTATGTTCAGCTTTACATGGATAAGTTTGAAAGCACCCTTTCAAGTATCAGGGCCTTCAACGCAGATACATTTGTGAAACAAAAGCCGTATGAGGTGGTCTACCGAGGTCAATTGGTAGAACCTGAGCCGATATCAGGCGAAAAGTGGAAAGATATCGAGGCTTCCAGTCAAAAACAAATTTTTGATATGACCAATATTATCCGCCATAAGTACAACCTGCCGATCTTAAAGTGGGATGATGAAACCTCTGAAGTGGCTTTTATGCATAGTGAGGACATGAAAGAGAATCATTATTTCTCCCATGAATCTAAAAAATACGGTACGCTGAAAGATCGGTTAGAAAGAGGCGAGGTGGGCTTTCAGCTCGCAGGTGAAAACATTGCCTATAACTATGTCGATGGACCTGCAGCGGTAGAGGGCTGGCTCAATAGTGAAGGTCACAGGAAGGCGTTATTAAATAAAGATTACACGCATCTTGGCGTAGGGGTGAAAGAAAAATATTACACCCAGAATTTCATCAAGAAAACATCTTAAACGAAAGCAGCTGCATAAGTCGCAGCTGTTTTTTTGATGTTTAAAAAGAGGCTCACCAAAATAGATGCTGGTGTATATAGTATAGTAGGCATTTGTATGGGGGGTGAGGATATGACAAACAAGCAAAAACAAACATCCATTGATGAATTTAAACAATTCGTCAGACGCCATCCGAAGTTAATTCAAGAAGTGCAAACGCAAGAAAAAAGCTGGCAAAGTGTCTACGAGAATTGGGTCATGTTTGGTGAAGAAGATGAAATGTGGTCACCTTACCGGCAAACGAAATCTGAAGACGCTAAAGAAGAAAAAGCCTCTAAGCCAAGTGAAGCAGGAAAAGCAGATTTTATGTCTAAAATGGTTTCTGCTGTGAAAAAAATGGACGCTGATCAAATGAATGAACAGATTAACAAAATGAGCCAGTCTATTTCCTCTTTACAAAGCTTACTCGGCCAATTTTCATCCAATGGTTCAAAGAAAGGTTCATCTGGAGGCAGTCAGCACCCATTCTCCTTCAGGAAAGATTAAGTGAAAGGGGATGCTTCTGGTGCGAAAAGAAGTACAGGAATTTGTCATGGCCGAAGAGGATCGAATCAAATTCATAAGGCAGCGTCCTCTCTGGTACAGACAGCTGACGCGACATCCTGAAAATCTATCGTCCTTTGAATTAGATAAAATGAACTTTTACGAAAAAACCATTCCTCATCGTGTAAGTCAGTTGAGCAATAGCGTCCAAATGGCTGAAATGATGATTCAAATGTTCCAAGCAATGCGCAATCAAAATGGAGCCGGTTGAGGCTTTTTTGAGTTGATTAAGATGTCTATTTCCTGAGCATCCTATAAAAGTAGATGAAAGGAGAATCAGATGATGAAATGGATGCTGTCAATAGGCGCATTGCTTTTTCTTGTTACCGGGTGTCAAAGTCAACATGGAGAAGAGCAAGTGAACAAGCAAGACCCAGCATTACCAGTCATGCAGCAAACCCAAAGCGAAATGAAACAGCAAGGCTTTTTGAAATACAAAGTGCAGGGATCGTCTGTCTATATAGAAAGTACACTTCAAGATTTTCATCTTCAGCCAGAGCGTCTAAAAAAGAACGAGAAGGCGGGATATTTCACAGTGTATGTAGACGGGAAACGTGCAGGGAATGAGTATACTGCGGCATTTGTGGTCAAGCATCTTTCAAAAGGAAAGCATAAAATGACCGTTGTGCTGAATTCCCGTCATCCAGAATATAAACAGAAAAGAGAAACATGGGATGTATTTGTCACGTAAAAGCATTTTCTGATCCATAGGTTTCGTGGTAAACTATGAATTGGAGGTGCAACATTTATGTATGCGACAATCGAATCTGTGGAGCTCCAAGAGGAAGCAAATCAATTGGCTGCCATGATTCTTCAGTCGGAGGAGGCTGAACATTACCGCAACTGCTTTAAGCGTCTCCAGCAAGACGAAGAAGCCCAACAAATTATTGCCCATTTTACAAAAGTAAAAGAGCAATATGAGGATGTGCAGCGGTTCGGCAAATACCATCCGGACTATAGAACGATCTCAAAGGAAATGCGTGAGGTCAAAAGAAAGCTAGATCTTCACGATACAGTGGTTGATTTCAAAAAAGCAGAAACAGCGATTCAATCCATCTTAGATGAGATTAGTATTGAAATCGGTCAAGCTGTATCAGCATATATTAAAGTTCCAACAGGGAACCCATATTTTGATGGTCTATCATCATGCGGCGGTGGCTGTGGATCAGGTGGCAGCTGCGGCTGTAAAGTATCTTGACGAGACTTGAATGTCTCGTCTTTTACATAATGAATGAAAAGAATTGAAAAGCGGCAGGTGAAAAGATGGAAACCAAACGTCAAGGGATGGTCGTCTGGCTGCATTCGTTAAAGCAGTCAAAAGCGCTAAGAAAATTCGGGAATGTTCACTATATTTCAAGGAAAATGAAATATGCGGTGATCTATTGTGATATGAATGATCTTGAGCGCTATATGGCTAAGCTTAGCTCGTTACCATTTGTGAAACGTGTTGAGCCTTCATATAAACCTTTTATTAAGTTAGAGTACGAGTCCAAATTGGACAAAGCAAAAGAGTATGATTATAAGGTGGGCTTTTAAAGACACAAAAAAATCCCCGCGGCATCACCCGCGGGGTCCTTCTATTCTTAATGATTCATTAAGGAGAAGGCAAAGGGAGAGGAGAAACCGGAGGAAGAACTTATGGGGAAACGTAAGTCTTCTCCGCGGTTGGCAACAGCACCACATCAGATGCTGTTATAAGTAGTATGACCCCGGATTTCTTGATCTATACATAGAAAATGAATGAAAATCCGCGCATTGTTCCTTGAGGAGTGATGTGGTAAGATAATGTTGAATTTTTTGTCATCAACAATGACCAATAGAAGCAAGCAGAAAAAGTGGTGGAAAAATGAGAGTCATCTCTGGAACGAGAAAAGGCCGCACACTTAAAGCGGTACCAGGTCAATCAACACGACCGACGACAGATAAAGTAAAAGAATCGATATTTAATATGATCGGGCCGTATTTCGATGGCGGATGGGCCCTTGATTTATTTGCAGGAAGCGGTGGTTTAGGAATTGAAGCGCTTTCTAGAGGATTCGATCATTGCATATTTGTTGATCGAGATATGAAGGCGATTCAGACGATTAAAGGGAACCTGAATCAATTGTCGCTAATGGATCAAAGTGAAGTGTTTCGAAATGAAGCAAAGCGTGCACTCGCAGCTGTTGTGAAACGAGAGGAATCCTTTCAAGCCATTTTCCTTGATCCGCCCTATAAAGATCAACAGCTAAAAGCACTTCTTGAAATGATTGACGATCACGCCTTGTTAACAGATGACGGCGTGATCGTGTGTGAGCACGACAAAGATGTGAAACTGCCAGAGGAAGCAGGACAGCTCCACATTACAAGACAGGAACTGTACGGATTGACTGGTATTACGATCTATAGAAAGCGGGGAAATTAATATGGGGAACATAGCCGTTTGTCCGGGCAGCTTCGATCCAGTCACATTGGGGCATTTGGATATCATCAAAAGAGGTGCAAAGATTTTTGATGAAGTGTATGTATGTGTATTAAATAATTCATCTAAAAAACCATTATTTACTGTTGAAGAACGGTGTGAGCTTATTCGCCAAGCGACGAAGGAGCTGCCAAATATCAAAGTTGAATCCTTTCACGGCCTGCTCGTTGATTACGCGAAACAAAAAGAAGCCAAAGTTATTTTACGCGGACTAAGGGCTGTGACGGACTTTGAGTATGAGATGCAAGGCACCTCAATGAACAAAGTGTTAGACGATGAAATTGAAACGTTTTTTATGATGACCAACAATCAATATTCCTTCTTAAGCTCCAGCATTGTCAAAGAAGTAGCGAAATATCATGGGGCAGTCAAAGATCTTGTACCAAAAGAGGTAGAAGCAGCGCTGAAGGAAAAATTTAATGGATGAGTGCACCTGGCACTCATCCATTTTTTAATTTCCGATAGTATAGCGCGATATACACAATCAAGCTGCAAAGTGTGATTAAGGGCCCAGCTGTCACAAGCTGATTCCAAAGCACGCTGCTGAACATGACGACCTGCTGGCCTGCATCAAAGGCACCCGCCGGGAGAGCGATGTCTGATCGAGAGACATAAAGAGGCCTGAATAATAAAAAGGCAAAAACAGCTGCATAAATCCCGTGAAGCAAACGGGCGAAGAAAAACGGTTTAAAGCGGATATCGGTTGCCGCTAGAATGCCGGCGACTTGGGCTTGAACAGAAAACCCGCTGAATCCTAAAATAAAGCTGACGACAATGGTTTTAGCGAGAAGGGTGACTTCCTGTGACCCTGTCATCTGGCTTCCTAATGTGATTTCAAATAAACCAGCAATCATGGCAAGGTCTAATTCTGGGGGAAGGTGCATCGTTTGCAGCATATATCCGAGCCCTATGGATAAAAGGTCTGTCACATGGACAACTGACAGCATTTTGCTAAACACAGAAAATAAGATAATAAAGCCGCCAATCATAAAGAGTGTTTGGACTGATGACATGACTGCATCACTTAAAATTTGGCCGAGCGGTCTTTTCTCTGCGAGTCTTGCTGTATGAAGAGCATTGAAAGCCTCTTTAAACGGCGGGATTAAAAATTTCTTGCGGCTTCTTAGATGCGCATCATGCCGCGCTTTATATCCCCGCATCGTCACACCAACAGCAAGGTTCCCTAAATAATGTGCGCTTGCCAATACAATGCCTAAAGCTGGGTGATGAAAAAAACCAACAGCCACCGCACCGAAAATAAACAATGGATTCGATGAATTTGTAAAGGAAACGAGACGCTCTGCTTCGATCCGCGTCAGCTGCCTTTCCTGCCTCAGTCTTGTCGTTAATTTCGCACCGGAAGGAAACCCTGAAGCCATTCCCATTGCTAGGACAAATCCGCCTACACCTGGCACCCGGAAGATGGGGCGCATAAATGGCTCTAATAATACCCCGACAAATCTGACAATCCCAAAACTAATTAATAGCTCGGACAAAATAAAAAAAGGAAGCAATGATGGAAATACAACCTCCCACCACATTGCAAGTCCATTTTTCGACGCTTGCAAAGAGGCTTGTGGGTGTGTAATCACAGTGGCTGTTAAAAAAATAAAAAAAGCAGCGATGAACAGAGTGTTCCATTTTTTCATGGAGATTTCGCCCCTTGCCGTTATGATCTATTGGCGAGCTCGTGATTGTAGAAAAAGAAATTAGCCGAGCCTGTCTTCTATTACTATACGAGCAGTAGGGGCATGTTTAGACCTATAGATTCGTATATATGCATAGAAAGAGGAGGGTGGATTTTCATGAAGCGACCGATCATCGGGCTTGCACTAGGCTCCGGGGGTGCGAGGGGAATGGCGCATATCGGGGTATTGTCTAGTCTTGAGAAGCAAGGGATACAGGTAGATATGATCGCAGGAAGCAGTATTGGCGCACTTGTTGGGAGCTTTTATGCGGCAGGACAAGACGTAGAAAAAATGAAAAAACTTGCACTTGTCTTCAGAAGAAAGTATTATGCTGACTATACACTGCCAAAAATCGGTCTTTTAAAAGGAAATCGAATTTTGCAGCTGATTCACACGTTTACATATGGGAAAACATTCGAAGAATTAAGAATGCCCCTTGCGGTGGTTGCCTGTGACCTCGAAACAGGGGAAAAGGTTGTGTTTAAAGAAGGGTCTGTCTCACAAGCAGTCAGAGCAAGCATCAGCATTCCAGGCGTGTTTGTTCCTCACGAAATGGGCGGCAGACAGCTAGTGGATGGAGCGGTTGTTGACCGCATTCCTGTGTCTGTTTTAAAAGAAATGGGCGCAGACCTTATTATCGCCTCTGATGTATCAAGGGTGAAAAAAACAGAAAAGGCGACGAGATTATCGGATGTGATCATGCAAAGTTTGGACATCCTTCAAAATGAATTGGTCCGTCATCAAACCATTCATGCAGATCTCATGATTCGGCCGAGGCTTGAAACATTTAGCTCCAGTTCGTTCACACAGGTTCAGGAGATGATTGAAGCTGGTGAGCTCGCCGCAGACCAATTAACAGGTAAACTGAAAGATGTCATTGATAAATGGGAGTGTTAATCGAATGAAAAAATTGAATATTCGCTGGCTCAGCTTTTTTGTCGTTGTTCTTGTCTTATTTGGCTTAACTTTTGTCAAACTACCGTATTACGTGACAAAGCCAGGTGATGCAACAGAGATTGCCCCTCACATTCAAGTGGACGGTGGATACGGTGAGAAGGGCAGCTTCTCTCTTATGACGATTAAAGTAGGTCCAGCCAATCCGTATACGTATTTGCTTGCGAAAATGAATAAATATGACGAGATCGTCCCAGAAGAAAATATTAAAGCGGACGGAGAGTCGGATGAAGATTATATGAAAAGACAGCTTCAGCTGATGAAAAGCTCTCAAGAAAATGCCATGATTGCAGCGTATACAAAAGCAGGTAAAAAAGTAGATTATACGTTTAATGGGGTATATGCGAGCTACGTCATGAAAGGCATGCCTGCTTACGGTAAAATTGAAGTGGGCGACCGGATTAAAAGCGTTGATGGCAAGACGTATGACTCTGCTGATAAAATGGTGTCGTATATCAGCCGTCAAAAAGCAGGTACATCTGTCCGTTTTGTCCTTGAACGAAACGGCAAGGATATCACGCAGCAAGTGAAGTTAAAACCTTTTAAAGAAGAGCCGAATCGAGTCGGAATTGGCGTATCATTATTTACAGACCGAAATGTGAAAGTCTCGCCTTCTATTAAGGTGGATATTGAAAATATCGGCGGCCCGTCGGCAGGTTTAATGATGTCACTTGAAATTTATAACCAGCTAACAAAAGAAGACGAAACTCATGGCTATGCGATTGCAGGGACCGGAACGATTGACGCTGATGGTACGGTCGGGCCAATTGGCGGAATTGATCAAAAGGTCGTTGCAGCAGATAAAGCAGGAAAAGATATCTTCTTTGCACCAAACGATAAAGGTGATCCAAACTCCGACTACAAAAATGCAGTGAAAACAGCGAAAGATATTAAAAGTGATATGAAAATCGTTCCTGTAGACACAATGCAGGACGCACTGAACTATTTAAATAAGTTAAAAGAGAAAGCATCTTAAGTAAAAAAAGAGCAGCCCTTATCAAGGCTGCTCTCAGCGTGTAGACAAACCCTCGCATTCGGTGTCAGGTCTCTGCGCCGGTACTCACGAATGTCAAATTCGCTCCGTTCCGGTGCTCGCCCTTCCTAGACTTCAAAGGTTTTCTATCACGCTGAAAAGAAGACAAAGGACTAAAATAAAGATCATTTTAGCCCTTTGTCAACAATCAGAGAGCAGCCCTTATCAAGGCTGCTCTTTTTATCAAGATTGGAAGAGACCAGTCTCTTCATCATAGCGGATCGGTGAGGTTTTAAATTCTGCTTCTGTTAACTTTGTTTGCATTGGTTCGCTGATAGGAAGGCTGAAGACGCGGGAAGCGCGAATGTCAAGATCAAGGGCAGGGTGTGAAAAGGAAGACAGCTTGCTGATGAGCGGTACGTCCAATTCTTTTTTGACAAGTGATAAGTATTGCTGTCCTTTCTTTGACATACCAAGTAAACGAATGTATGGCGTGTGTTTCTCGTTTAGCAGCTCATGCATGACAGTTTTCTTTACCCTCATTAAAAGGTGCGTATTCATCCGCTGCAGCCTTGTCCAGGTATATCGTTTTGTTTTCAAAAGTGATAGATATTCCTCGTAGGAGGACGCATGTGTGATCGCCTTTTGCATGCGGTGTTCGATGCCTTCTTCGATTTCATAGATGCCTTCTAGTTCCGCTGTATCCATTGTGTGAAACACATGTTTTAAGAAGCTGAAATAGTCTTCTTGTGTATGTAAAAGATCATAAGAAGAATAATAGTCATGTAATTGCTTAAGCGAAGCTTCCGGGAGATAAGAGGCAACAGTCTCAAATGATCCATTCTCTTTTAAGGCTTTTCGGATGCTTGTTGCGCTTGCGATTTTCTGATGTTCAGGAAGCTCTTGATCATGATAGCCTGATGCAATTCTTTGAGAGGTAAAGGGCTCTATGTGAGGAGATCTCTCTAAGATGGCTTTGACATAATGGAAGCCTAAAATGTTATTGGGCTTAGACAAATCCAGTAAGTGTTTAGGATCAATGATCTCTTGAAACGCAGCGGCAGAGGCAGCTGGATAACTAAGCCCTTCTTTGACCTTTGCTTTTGTGAAAAGATCAATTTCTTCTTTTTTCTCATGCCAAGCGTGAGCTGTTCGCTCAAATGCTTTGATATCTCCGTCCTCGCTTCCGAAAAAAAGGGAGCGGCATTTTAAAGCGTCTAGAATGGACACAGCGCCGTTTGCAAAGGTTTCTGCCTTTTGCACTGCATATATGTATGGAAGCTCACATACGATGTCTACACCGTTTTGCAATGCCATTTTAGTACGTGCCCATTTAGAGACGATGGCAGGCTCTCCGCGCTGGAGGAAGGAACCGCTCATGACGGCAATGGCTACATCTGAGGAGGTATGTGTTTTCGCCTGACGAACATGGTAGGCATGTCCATAATGAAATGGATTATACTCGACAACGACTCCTGTTGCTTTCAATAGATGTTCCGCCTTTCTTGCTATGGTTAAATGGTCTATGCTACAGTAGCATAAGGGAAAAATGAAGCCCATTTTTTTCAGTGTAGGCATTCCGTGAACTGATGTCAAACAACGCTTTGACATCACAAAGGACTGTAAAGAAAAAATATTGACAAATAGCATGATGAAAGCTATAATCATGTTTGTTGCTCTTAGAGGTGATACAATTGAAATGGACAGTTTATCAGTTACATCAAAAAGCTAAAAACAGCTTCGATTTTCATGAGACGGTTGACTTAAATGAACTTACTAGCCTTCATTCAGATATACGTCGCATTTCACCAGTAGAGGTGAAAGGGACTGGAGTGATCGAATCAAAGCAAGTCGCATTTGATTTAACCATCACAGGTGAAATGACATTGCCTTGTTCAAGAACGCTTGTTGATGTAAATTATCCATTTGCGATTTCAACGAAAGAACTATTTGTACTTCATAAGACAGACGATATAGAAGATGAAGACGTATCTGTTGTAGAAGACGATATCATCGACTTAACGCCTATTGTCAAGGAAGAAATTCTTCTTGAAGTGCCGATGCAAATCTTTTGCGATCAAACAGACGTAAAAGGTGCTGCACCACAGGAAGGGAATGACTGGGCGGTCATTTCGGAAGATGCACATCAAAACCGAATTGATCCGCGTCTGGAAGGCTTGAAGAAGCTCTTAGAAGAAAATAATGAATCTTAACTCTTTAAGGAGGTGGGAATAATGGCTGTACCTTTTAGAAGAACTTCTAAAATGAAAAAAAGATTGCGTCGTACGCATTTCAAACTACAAGTACCTGGTATGGTAGCTTGCCCAGAATGCGGTGAAATGAAAATTTCTCATCGTGTCTGCAAATCTTGCGGAACATACAAAGGCAAAGACGTAAAAAGCAACTAATGCTTGATAAAAAAGCGTAAGGGAATCTTCCCTTGCGTTTTTTTATTTGTCTATTTTTTTAGGTTTCTCTCCTGCAAATAGTCTATCTACTCTAGTAAGCGCATATGATGTGGTATTCAGATTCAGGGGGGATGATCAATTGACGATTACAAGGCAGGATGCATGGACACAAGATGAAGATTTACTTTTAGCAGAAGTCGTCTTAAGACACATTCGTGATGGAGGAACGCAGCTTTCCGCATTTGAGGAAGTTGGGAAAGCATTGTCAAGAACAGCTGCAGCATGTGGATTCAGATGGAACTCATACGTCAGAAAACAATATCAGGCCGGCATTGAGCTGGCGAAAAAACAGCGAAAAGAACTGCGTAAAAAGATTG
Organism: Bacillus sp. DC4300-2b2; assembly: GCF_049895685.1. Classification (NCBI taxonomy): domain Bacteria; kingdom Bacillati; phylum Bacillota; class Bacilli; order Caryophanales; family Bacillaceae; genus Bacillus; species Bacillus sp. DC4300-2b2. The sequence continues at coordinate 402,621 of NZ_JAFCSW010000002.1, read as the reverse complement.
GGATTCATTCCTCGGGTTTACCACAGAATACGTTAACGATAGAAGAGAAGGCATCTTCAGATCAGGCTGAATTGACCTTGCGAGAAGTGATTCAGTTCTTAGAGCAGCTTGAAAAAGAACCTGCTGGCTCTGCTTATTTACGGGAAGAACTAGCGGATGCACAGCATCAACTGAAATCGCTCACGGAAGAAAATGAACATTTGAAGCGGCAATTAAAAATGACAGAAGAAGATTACCGGGCACTCATTGGGATTGTTGAAAGAGTCAAACAGAATATCAACTTAAAAGAATATGCTAAATAAGAAAACGCCCCTCACAGAGAAAGGAGGGGCGTTTTGCCATCAGTATTAAGCAGATTCACCTGTATTCTTCTGAATATGGGCAGGCTCCCAGATGAGTGGATTTTCGCCTTTGTCGCGTTCCATATCATATTTCACCGCTTCAAAGCCCATTTTATCCCAAAAACCGGCAGATTTGACGCGTGGATTGGTTCGGATAGGCAACCCGAAAGATTTGGCGAAATCAACAAGTGCCTCGCCGTACCCTTTACGCTGATACCCAGGAAGCACTTCCAGCTTCCATAGCTCTAAATAATCATGATTGTGGTCAAAATACGTTGTCGTCGAGCCGTCCACTTGATATAGGCTCATACGTGCGACCAGCTTATCTCCAAAATAAATCCCGTAAAATGGAGAGTTGCTGTCATTTTCAATCATATTACTTTCAAGGTCTTCAAGCATGGATAGTTCTTGTATCCCATATTCTTTAAATTGTTTAAATTCCTCTAAAGTTTTGTAATTGATTAGAAGTCGTTTTACTTGTGTCATATGATCTTCCCCCTTACACACATAATGTCGACAGTGATGTCATTGAAGGCGTTTTCAACCCATCCGCCTCAAAAAGTTTTTACACTTATTATTATAGTTTTTAAATTAAAAAAATTCAATCGCGGCGCGCCAACTGCTTTTTGCATCACGGCATGAAACTGTTAAAATGGTTGATATGATGAAGTAAACAGAAAAAGGGAAGTGCGGCAGTTGAACATTGGAATCATTGGCGGCGGTGCGATTGGTCTGCTTTGTGCCAGTTATTTATCACAGCATCATGACATCACTGTTTTAACAAGAAGAAAAGAACAAGCAGAGGAGATTCAAACATCAGGAATTAAGCGAATGGTAAAAGGAGAGACATTCCGGTCGGCTGCTCAGGCACGGGCAGGCATTACAGGACGATTTGATCTGCTGATTGTGACAGTGAAATATCATCATTTGCAAGAGGTGCTTGATGAACTATCGACATTACCTCGTCAGCGAATCTTATTTTTACAAAATGGCATGGCCCACTTATTAGATTTAGAAAACTGGAAAACGGCGCATACAATTTATATAGGTGTCGTAGAGCACGGGGCCATGAAGGTATCAGATCATGCAGTAAACCATACAGGGATTGGTGTCATCAAGTGGGGGGCTTTTCATCCTGAGGATGCAGCTGATGTGAGAAATGCTTTAAACGGAACGCCGGCTCATTTTCAGATGATTTATACGGATGAATGGAAAAAAGTGCTGGAGGAAAAACTGCTAGTCAATGTCTGCATTAACCCGCTCACGGCATTATTGCATGTGAAAAATGGGGAATTGATCGCAAATCCTTCATATGAATACATGATGAAATGTGCATTTGAAGAAGCATTGTCCATTTTAGGTCTGGCTGAAAAAGAGCAGCTCTGGTCACACGTCGTTTCAATTTGTAAGAAAACGGCCGCCAATCAATCGTCGATGCTTCAAGATATCGTCAAAGGCCGTGAAACCGAAAGAAAAGCCATCGTTGGCTATCTTTTAAAAAAGGCTCAAGCTCAAGAGATTCTGGCGCCTCATCTTACTTTCTTCAATCGAAGCTTGGAAGTATTGGAAAAAAAGCAAACAAAATCTTTTGAGTGAGCTCATTTACATGCTATACTTTTTTCGGGAAACTAACTATTTATTGAAGAAAGGAAGTTCTAAACATGCAATTGACTGAACTTTCCATCCGAAGTCAGAATTTATTCATACGTGATTATATAGAAGAAAAAAAAGAGATGACTGCTTTTTTTGATTATGATATACATTCTGAGCACACATGGAAAAAGAGATACGACGATCTCATGGAAATGAGCTTCCCGCGGGAGGCTTTAGCAGATTATATGAGCGCATACCACGCAAAGTTTGAATCGGCAGCGATGCGTCAGAACATTGAAAAGATCCGTGACAAGCGGAGTGTCATGGTGGTTGGAGGGCAGCAGGCAGGCCTACTTTCAGGACCGCTTTATACCATACATAAAATCATATCCATTATTCAGTTCGCAAAAGAAAAAGAATCAGCGCTTGGCGTTCCTGTGATTCCAGTCTTTTGGGTAGCAGGTGAGGATCATGACGTAGATGAAATTAATTTTGTCTACACATCTGGCGAAAAAGGTCCAGTCAAGCAAAAGCTGCCATTACATAACGTCAAAAAAACTGCTGCAAAAAGAACAGCGCTGCATCAAGAAAAAACAGAGAAATGGCTACGTGACGTGTTTTCAACGTATGAGGAATCTGCATATACAAATGGCTTGCTTGATCAGCTTCTTCGATGTTTACGCAAATCACAAACGTTTACGGATTTCTTTGAATGGATTGTATGCGACCTTTTTGAAGAAGATGGACTTCTTCTATTTAATTCAGGAGACTTAGGCGTTAAACCACTTGAGCGTACGTTGTTCAAGCACATTGTCGAGACAAATGATGCGGTCACAGCTCGTTTGAATGAAACGCAGGCTGCCATGAAACGAGCGGGATATCAGCCGATCATTGAAGCTGGTGACAATCAGGCGAACCTGTTTTACGAATATGATGAGGAGCGTTTCCTTATTGAAAAAGAAAACGGCCAGTTTTCTATATCAGAAGTGGGGCTTACATGGACAAAAGAAGAGCTTTTGCAGGAAATTGAGGAGCACCCAGAACGGTTCAGCAACAATGTGGTGACGCGCCCCTTAATGCAGGAAACCCTTCTCCCGACACTTGCTTTTATGGCAGGACACGGTGAAGTCAACTATTGGGGAGAGCTGAAAGGAATCTTTGAGCATTTTAAATTAAAGATGGCACCTGTTCTTCCAAGACTGCACGTGACCATTCTTGAAAGGCACATCGATAAGAAGCTGCCGGCTAGAGAACTTTCTGTAGAAGAAGTGCTCACAAGCGGAGTAAAAGAAAAGAAAGAGGCTCACTTTGAGCAGAGCCTTCCAGACAGCTTTGTTCAAGCCGTTGATCATGCAAAACGTGAATTAGCGAAAGTTCACGGTGTATTGAGAAAAGAAGCACTGGAGGTTGAACCAAACTTCGAGCAGCTGCTAGATAAAAATGCCAAATTTATCGAAGACCAGCTTCAATTTGTTTATCAAAAGGTGGCGCAGCGTGTGGAAGAGAAGGAAGGATATATCCTTCGGGATTTTGAACGGATTGAAAACAGCTTAAAGCCACTAGATGCCCCGCAAGAAAGAATTTGGAATATCATGTACTTTTTAAACAAATATGGTCCAGAATTCTTCAAAACGTTCAAAAATCTGCCATTTTCATTTCAAAACAAGCAGCAAATTGTCAAACTTTGAAATAAAGTTTTAATGAACCCTGACTAGTTCAGGGTTTTTTTTTATGTAGAAACAGTGTAAAATAAGTTTTGTGGAGAGAAGTGGTGGATAGTGGAGAGTAAGGGTGAGAAAGTGGGGCTCTGATTATCATGTTCATGGGTGAATACCAACATACGATTGATACAAAAGGGCGCATGATCATCCCTGCTAAATTTAGAGACGGTCTCGGAGAACAGTTTGTGCTGACGAGAGGGCTTGATCAATGTTTATTTGGCTACCCTATGAGTGAGTGGAAACTAATCGAAGAGAAACTCAAAGCACTGCCGCTAACGAAAAAAGATGCACGTGCGTTTACCCGGTTCTTCTTCTCCGGCGCAGTTGAATGCGATCTGGACAAGCAGGGGCGTATTAACATCGCATCAAACCTACTCCAATATGCAAAACTCGAAAAAGAATGTGTGGTCATCGGCGTTTCAAATCGAATTGAGTTGTGGAGTAAGTCGATCTGGGAACAATATACAGAAGAGCAAGAAGATTCTTTTGCTGAAATTGCTGAAAACATGATTGGGTTTGATATATAATAATCCCTTGTGCAGCAAGCTTTCTACACATTCATTTCTATTTGAAAAAGGTGGGACCATAACATCATGTTTCAACATGAGACAGTATTATTAAAAGAAACAGTTGACGGTTTAAACGTCAAAGAAGACGGTACATATGTAGACTGCACGCTGGGCGGAGCAGGTCATAGCTCATATTTACTATCTCAACTATCAGAAAAAGGTACATTGATTGGATTTGACCAAGACGATGCTGCACTGGATCATGCACGAGAGAAGCTCGCGGATGCTAAAGCGAACATTCTTTTCATAAAAAGCAACTTCCGATATTTAAAAGAACGTCTGAATGAACAAGGCATTACAAGCGTAGACGGTGTGATTTTTGATCTTGGGGTTTCATCTCCTCAGCTCGACACACCAGAGAGAGGCTTTAGTTATCACCATGATGCACCTCTTGACATGCGAATGGATCAAACAGCCGCATTGTCGGCAAAGCAAGTGGTGAATGAATGGCCATTTGAAGATCTAGTTCGGATTTTCTACAAATATGGGGAAGAAAAATTCAGCAAGCAAATCGCACGCAAAATTGAAGAAGCTAGAAAAAAAGCGCCAATTGAAACAACAGGTGAGCTTGTCGACATTATCAAAGAAGGAATTCCCGCACCTGCAAGACGAACTGGCGGACATCCAGCAAAAAGAGTGTTTCAAGCGATCCGAATTGCCGTAAATGATGAATTGAAAGTTTTTGAAGAAGCACTAGAACAAGCAATAGAGTTACTCAATCCGAAGGGGAGAATTTCTGTCATTACATTCCATTCACTTGAAGACCGGATTTGTAAAAGTACATTTAAAGAAATGTCTTCTCTTCCAGAACTTCCGCACGGACTACCAGTGATTCCAGAAGGACTTGAACCAAAGCTGAAGCTGATCACGAGAAAACCAATCGTTGCATCAGAACAAGAGCTGGAACATAACAACCGTGCCCGTTCAGCGAAGCTCCGAATTGCAGAAAAAAAGTAAAACGACACCATAGATGATGATAAAAAGGAGGTTTCTTATGAGTAATTTGGCTTACCAAAGAGAAGTAAAACAATATCAAACAGAGCAGCAAGGCCAATCGGTTGTTATTAAAAGAAGAGGTTCTATCACACTTGGTGAAAAAATCTTACTTGTCATGTTTGTCATGGCTCTTATGTGCAGCTCCATTCTCATCATTTCTAAAGCCTTTGCTGTCTATCACGCCAATATCGAGGTGCAGAAATTAGAGCAGCAAGTATCTTTAGAATCGAAGAAGATTACTGAGCTTCAAAAGGAAAAAGACTTGCTGAGTGAACCAGAAAGAATTATCGAAGCTGCGAAAAAAGCAGGCTTAAGCATTTCGAAAGATGTTAAGAAGGTCGATTAAGATGGCGATGCCTAAAAAGAATAAAATGATGAACAGAGGCGCGGCAATTGCGAGTATTTGCTTCGCCCTGTTTTTCTTTATCATCCTTGCACGTTTTATTTATATTCAGATTACAGGAACGGTCGATGGTCAAGTGTTAGCCGCAAAGGCAAATGAACAATATCAATCGAAGAAAACACTTGAAGCCAAAAGAGGGTCTATTTTAGACCGAAATGGGAATGTGATTGCCGAGGATACATCTGTCTATAAACTCATTGCGATCATGAGCAAGAAAATGACGGTCGATCCAAAGCACCCAATGCATGTCGTCGACAAAGAAAAGACAGCAAAAGAGCTGTCAAAAGTAATTGATATGAGCGAAAGCGAAATTTTAAAGCGTCTGAATACTAAAGGTGCGTTCCAAGTTGAGTTTGGTAAAGCTGGGAAAGACATCAGTTTTTCAACAAAGGAAAAAATTGAAAAGCTAAAGCTGCCAGGGATCGCATTTGAAAAAGACACGAAGCGATATTATCCAAACGGCATGTTTGCTTCAAATCTGATCGGTTATGCAAGATTAGATGAGGCGACAAAGGACATGTCAGGCGCGATGGGACTTGAGAAGGCGCTGAACAAATTTTTAAAAGAAAAAGACGGCTATGTGACATATAACAGTGACAGAAGTGGATGGGCTCTTCCAAATAGTAAAGAAGACATTGTCGCTCCGAAGGATGGAAAAAATGTCACGCTGACAATCGATCAAAAAATCCAAGCGTTCCTTGAAGAAAGTATGACGCAGGTTGCCAAAAAATATAAACCGAAGAAAATCATTGCTACAGTCGTTGACCCAAAAACGGGCAAGGTGCTCGCGATGGGACAGCGGCCAAGCTTTAATTTAAATGAATTAGACATTACGAATTATAACAATGATGTCATTTCATATGCGTTTGAACCAGGTTCAACGATGAAAATCTTTACACTTGCTGCGGCAATCCAAGAAGGGGTCTACCAAGGCAATGATAAATATCAATCTGGTACTTATAAAGTAGGCGGCGGCCTTGTAAGAGACCATAACAACGGAAATGGCTGGGGGAAAATTGACTTTCATGAAGGTGTTCTCCGTTCGTCAAACGTAGCCTTTGCAAAGCTGGCAAAAGAAAAGTTAGGCTTCACGCGCTACGAACAATATTTGCAGAAGTTCCATTTCTACGACAAAACAGGTATTGACTTGCCGAACGAAGCGTCTAGTAAAATCAATTACAGATACGAATATGACAAAGCATCGACAGCTTACGGTCAAGCGTCTGCTATTACACCGATTCAACAAATCGAAGCAGCGACAGCGATAGCAAACGGCGGAACGATGATGAAGCCATATGTCATTGATCATATTACAGACCCGAACACAAACAAAACGATTTTACAGCACGAACCAACAGTAGCTGGAAAACCAATTTCCTCAGATACAGCAAAGCAAGTACGTGACATTTTAGGTGAGGTTGTTTCATCGAAGATTGGAACAGGTCAGCCTTATCAAATCAAAGGCTTTGACGTTGCTGGAAAAACAGGAACAGGACAAATTGGCGGTGCCGGCGGTTACCTCCAAGGAAGAAATGATTACGTCTTTTCATTTATGGGAATGGCGCCAAAAGATGATCCAAAGCTGCTCGTTTATGTAGCTGTACAGCAGCCGCAGCTGTCTGACACAGAAACTGGCTCTGCCCCAGTTGCACAAATCTTTAACCCAGTGATGAAAAATAGTCTGCTATATTTAAATATTGCACCAACAAAAACAGACGATAAAAAATCAGGCGAACAAAAAGTGAAGCAAGAAACAATGCCTTCATTCTTAGATTTAGAAGTGAAGCAGGCGGAAACTGAAGCCAAAAACAAAAACTTAACGCCTGTTGTCATCGGCGACGGCCTCTCCATTAAACGACAGTGGCCAAGTGCAGGTTCTGAATTCTCTGAAAGCCAGAAAGTTTTCTTGAAAACAGCAGGAAAAACCATCAAAATGCCTGATATGACAGGCTGGTCGAGAAGAGAAGTCCTTCAATATGCATCCATTTCCGGTGTGCATATCGAAACAAAGGGACAAGGATATGCTGTCAAACAAAGTGTTAAAAGTGGAGCGGAGATTTCAGATAAAGTTGTCACTGTGACATTTAAAAGCCCGAATTAATTGCAAAACCTAGCAAACGACTTGCTAGGTTTTTTCTTTTGCCGAGCGGGATAGACGAGACGTTCTACATAAGGACGGGCCTGCATATGATGGAAACAAGCCATATGTATGTAAGGAGTGAACCGGGCGTGCGAGTATCAAGTGTAACAGTGAGAAAACGATTGCTTTTCGTGCTGCTGATTGGGGTGATCATTTTTTTCATCATAGATACTAGATTAGGATATGTACAGTTTATTATGGGTGAAAAGCTCACAAGCTTAGCAAAAGATTCATGGAGCCGGAACCTCCCGTTCGAACCAGAAAGGGGAGATATTTTGGACCGAAATGGGGTGGAACTTGCGACGAACAAAAGTGCCCCATCTATATTGGTCGTTCCGCGGCAAATTAAAGATCCCGCAGAAACAAGCAAGAAACTGGCGGCAGTACTGAATATGTCTGAGGAGAAAGCGTACAAGCATGTCACAAAGAAAACATCAATCGAACGAATTTCTCCAGAGGGGAGAAAAGTATCTCATGAAAAAGCAAAAGAAGTCAGAGAGCTTGATTTAGATGGCGTTTATGTTGCGGAAGACAGCATCAGACACTATCCCTTCGGCAGTTTTCTTTCTCATGTGCTTGGCTTCGCTGGAATTGATAATCAAGGGTTACTTGGACTGGAAGCCTATTATGATGATGACCTAAAAGGTGAAAAAGGCTCTGTAAAGTTCTATTCCGATGCAAAAGGGCAGAAAATGCCAGATGAAGCAGATGATTATACACCGCCTAAAGATGGCCTTGATATGAAGTTAACTGTCGATGCGAAAGTACAAACCATCATAGAGCGGGAATTAGACAACGCGCAGGCAAAATATAACCCAGACGGCATGATTGCAATTGCGATGAATCCGAAGAACGGTGAAGTGCTTGGGATGTCGAGCAGACCGGATTTTGATCCAGCGGATTATCAATCAGTTGACTCGAAAGTGTTTAACCGAAATCTACCGGTGTGGAGCACATATGAGCCAGGTTCAACGTTTAAAATAATTACACTTGCAGCAGCACTAGAAGAGAAAAAAGTCAATTTAAAACGCGATCATTTTTTTGACAGCGGATCTGTAACAGTAGATGGTGCAAGGCTTAGGTGCTGGAAAAAAGGCGGGCACGGATCACAGTCATTTTTAGAAGTGGTGCAAAACTCATGTAACCCTGGCTTTGTTGAACTAGGCGACCGTCTAGGAAAGGATAAATTATTTTCCTATATTAAAAATTTCGGGTTTGGCCAAAAAACAGGAATTGATCTTCAAGGGGAAGGGCGAGGCATTTTGTTCCCGCTGGACCGAGTTGGCCCTGTAGAGCAGGCGACAACTGCCTTTGGTCAAGGTGTATCTGTTACGCCGATACAGCAAGTAGCTGCCGTAGCCGCAGCGGTAAATGGCGGAACACTTTACACGCCGTACATTGCAAAAGAATGGATAGATCCAATCACAAAAGAGGTTGTGAAAAAGCAATCACCGATTGCCAAAAAGAAAGTGATTTCAGCAGAAACATCAAAAGAAATCAGATATGCGCTTGAAAGTGTAGTCGCTCAAGGGACTGGCCGAAATGCATTTGTTGAAGGATATCGAGTTGGCGGAAAAACAGGGACAGCACAGAAGGTAAAAGACGGCAAGTACATGGAAAATAACCACATTGTGTCGTTTATCGGCTTTGCGCCTGCTGATGATCCAAGTATCGTTGTATATGTGGCTGTAGATAACCCGAAAGGCACCATTCAATTTGGCGGGACAGTTGCTGCACCAATTGTGGGTCATATTATGCGGGACAGCCTGCCTGAAATGGGTGTGAAAAAAAGAAAAGGACAAATTGAAAAGAAGTACCAGTGGCTGGACACAAAAACCATTGAGGTACCGAATCTTGTAGGGGGATCTGTTTCAGACCTTGAATCCCTCCTGATTAATCTTAAGATCGATGCTTCTGGAACTGGCAGTAAAGTGGTGAAGCAATCACCTGCTGCTGGGACGAAGGTCAAAGAAGGCTCCACCATCAGATTATACTTAAACGATGAATAATAAAGAATGAACAGAGGGTAGCCGCACTCATTCGGCTGCCTCTTTTTGTTGAAAGAGAAGGTCTGTTTGAAAAAAAGAACCTAAAGTGTGTTTTTTCCAAGAGAAACTTAAGGAATACGCTGGATGTATCCTTTTTTTTACGATAAAATATAGACTGTGTGTTTTTTTCGCAAGACATGCACGTGAACGAATTTGAGAGGTTTGATATGAAATGAAATTACAAGAACTCCTTACATACTTTAAAAGTGAAAACAACGAATTAATAAACGAAAATCCTGATATCACTTCCATCGAAATGGATTCTAGAGAGGTGAAAAAAGGAAGCCTTTTTGTCTGTATAAAAGGCTATACAGTAGATGGACACGATTATGCTGAAAAAGCGGTGAAAAGCGGGGCTGCAGCGATTGTAGCAGAACACCCTCTTAACATAACAGATGTACCAGTCATTATTGTGAAACACTCTCAAAGAGCTCTTGCAAGAATAGCTGATGCGTTTTACGAACAGCCAACTCATAAGCTGAATCTCATCGGGATCACAGGCACAAACGGAAAAACTTCCACAACACACATGATTGAACAAATGATGAGAAAAGCCGAAAAGAAAACAGGCTTAATCGGTACGATGTATATGAAGGTGAATGATGACATTCTCGATGTGAAAAACACGACACCTGAAAGTGTCACACTTCAGAAGACCTTTAAACAGATGCTTGATCAAGATGTAGACATAGCCATTATGGAAGTATCATCACACGCACTGCATCTTGGCAGGGTACATGGATGTGATTATGATATTGCCGTTTTCACAAACCTTTCGCAGGACCATCTTGACTACCACAACACAATGGAAGAATATAAACATGCGAAAAGCTTGCTGTTTTCACAGCTGGGCAGTGCCTTTCATCACGATAAGCCAAAGCATGCGATTTTAAATGCGGATGATGATGCTTCGAGTTACTATGAAAAAGTGACAGCTGCTGAAGTCATGACATATGGCTTAGAGCAAAAAGCAGATGTCATGGCAAAGAATATTCAAATCAAGCCGAAGGGAACTCAATTTGATTTAATCACTCCAATTGGCACAAAAAATGTGACAGTTGCCCTCATCGGTAAGTTTAATGTGTACAACATCCTAGCAGCTGTATCAGTAGGGATCGTATCTGGCCTAACATTTGAAACGATTGTGAGTGCTATTGAAGAGCTGGAGGGAGTCAAAGGCCGATTTGAACTTGTGAACTGTGATCAAGATTTCCCTGTCATCGTCGATTACGCCCATACACCTGACAGCTTAGAAAATGTCCTGACAACGTGTAGAGAATTAACAGAGGGCAAAATTTTCTGTGTGATAGGCTGCGGCGGCGACCGTGATAAAACAAAGCGTCCTCAAATGGCCCAAATCGCTGTGAAGTATGCAGATGAGCCTGTATTTACATCAGACAACCCAAGAAGCGAAGATCCTTCAGCTATCTTAAAGGATATGGAAAATGGTGTGCCAGACGCATATTATCATAGCTTTGTGAATCGCAAACAAGCCATCTTTTTTGCAATTGCCAATGCGAAAAAAGGCGATACAGTCTTAATAGCGGGTAAAGGCCATGAGACATATCAAATCGTTGGCGATCAAGTGTACGACTTTGATGATGCAAAGGTTGCTATGGACGCTATTTTAGATCTAAACAAATCTTAAAATGATGAAAAGAGTGTAATGAAATGAAGCATTTTGTACAAAAACAACATACGAAGAACGCGAATGAATACCTTAATAATGAATGCAATTTTCTGATGGAAAACGGCTTTGGAAATTCGGAAGGAGTAAAGAACGATGCTTGAACAGGTGATATTGTTTACAATCATAATGGGATTTTTAATCAGTGTTCTTTTATCCCCGATTTTTATTCCGTTTTTAAGAAGACTTAAATTTGGTCAAAGTATTAGAGAAGAAGGACCACAGTCTCACCAAAAGAAATCAGGTACTCCGACAATGGGCGGAATTATGATTATCTTTTCTATCACAATTACGACGATTGTGATGATCAACAAATTTTCTGAGATTAGTCCAGAAATGTTTTTATTGTTATTTGTCACGCTTGGCTACGGTCTATTAGGATTTTTAGATGATTATATTAAAGTAGCGATGAAACGAAACCTAGGTTTAACATCGAAACAGAAATTAATCGGTCAAATTGTGATCGCAGTGATTTTTTATGCAGTCTTCCATTATTATCAGTTTGCAACGACGATTCGTATTCCAGGAACAGATGTCAGCTTCGATTTAGGATGGGCTTACTTTATTCTTGTTATTTTCATGCTTGTCGGAGGTTCTAATGCTGTGAACTTAACGGATGGACTGGATGGTCTATTATCTGGAACCGCTGCTATTGCCTTTGGAGCCTTTGCTATACTGGCTTGGAATCAATCACAGTACGATGTAGCGATCTTTTCAGTAGCTGTTGCTGGAGCCGTTCTTGGGTTTCTTGTGTTTAACGCGCATCCTGCAAAAGTATTTATGGGTGATACAGGGTCGCTTGCTTTAGGCGGAGCGATTGTAGCGATTGCCATTTTAACAAAGCTTGAAATTTTACTTGTCATTATTGGAGGAGTATTTGTTGTCGAAACGTTATCCGTTATTCTTCAAGTGATCTCCTTTAAAACAACTGGAAAAAGAATCTTTAAGATGAGTCCGCTTCACCACCACTATGAGTTAGTTGGCTGGTCTGAGTGGAGAGTAGTTGTCACCTTCTGGACAGCTGGTTTATTACTTGCTGTTTTAGGAATTTACATCGAGGTGTGGTTATAATTGAATAAGATGCAAATGTTAAAAAACGAACATGTACTAGTATTAGGTCTTGCAAAAAGCGGATATGCGGCAGCTTCAATTCTTCATGAGCATGGAGTGAATGTTATAGTAAATGACCAAAAGCCGTTTGAAGAAAATGAACCTGCTCAACTTCTTTCTGAAAAGGGGATTGATGTCATTTGTGGCAGCCATCCTCTTCGTATGTTCGATGATAATGAAATAACGATTTTAATTAAAAATCCAGGAATTCCATATGAAAATGTGATGGTTCAAGAGGCGATTCGACGCCAAATTCCAGTTTGGACGGAAATTGAATTAGCTTATCATTTAACCTCAGCTCCTTTTATAGGGATTACTGGATCAAATGGAAAAACCACTACCACGACTTTGATTTATGAAATGCTGAAACACGACAGTCAAAAAACTTTAGTGGCAGGTAATATTGGCACAGTTGCCAGCGAAGTCGCTGCAAAGGCAGCTGGCGATGAGTGGATTGTAACTGAGCTGTCTTCTTTTCAGTTAATGGGAACAGTTGATTTTAGACCTAAAATCAGCTTAATATTAAATATTTTTGATGCACATTTAGACTATCACCACACTCGTGATGAATATGAAAAAGCAAAGCAGAAAGTATACGCACATCAACTTGAAGATGACATAGCTGTCATTAACCTTGATGATCCATCAGTCGTAAAACTGGCCGAAGCTTCAAAAGCAAAAAAAGTATTTTTCTCGGTAAAAGAGCAAGTAGAACATGGTGCGTATATTAAAAATGGTGCGATCTACTACCTAAATGAACATATCATTGATTTAAAGGATGTTGTTCTTCCTGGTGAGCATAACCAAGAAAATATTTTGGCAGCTATTTGTGTTGTGAAAAATGCAGGCTGTTCAAATGAAGCGATCGCACACGTTCTCATGACATTTAGTGGAGTGAAGCATCGTCTGCAGTTTGTAGATACAATTCAAAGCAGAAAATTTTATAACGATAGTAAAGCCACCAATATACTAGCAACAAGTAAAGCATTGTCAGCTTTTAAGCAGCCGACCATTTTACTAGCCGGCGGGCTTGATCGCGGTAATGAATTTGATGAATTGAAGCCTTTTATGAAAAATGTAAAAGGAATCATCACATTTGGTGAGACGGCACCTAAGTTTGTGAAGCTTGGTGAAGAACTGGGAATACATCACGTAAAACATGTCGATAATGTTGAACAAGCAGTACCTGCGGCGTTTAACATTTCTGAAGAAGAAGACGTGATTTTATTATCCCCGGCTTGTGCAAGCTGGGATCAACATAAAACATTTGAAGAACGTGGAGACATGTTTGTAAACGCCGTGCATATGCTTAAATAAGGGCTTGTCTCTCATAATGACTGACAGCCCAAATGAATTATGCTTGGGGTGTCGGTCTCTTGACGAATAAGAAAACTTCTCCGGACTTTTTGCTTGTTGTCATTACGTTACTTTTATTGACGATTGGTTTAATTATGGTGTACAGCGCTAGTGCTGTGTGGGCATCGTATAAATTTGATGATTCGTTTTATTTTGCAAAAAGACAGCTTTTGTTTGCCGGAATCGGAGTTATCGCGATGTTTTTCATTATGCGAGTCGATTATTGGACGTGGCGGACGTGGTCAAAGATATTGATTGCTGTTTGTTTTCTCCTTTTACTGCTTGTACTTATTCCAGGTATTGGTATGGAGAGAAATGGATCAAGAAGCTGGATCGGTGTCGGTGCGTTTAGTATTCAGCCCTCTGAATTTATGAAGCTTGCGATGATTGCGTTTCTTGCAAAATTCTTATCTGAAAAACAAAAAAATATCACATCCTTTCGTAAAGGTTTCGCACCAGCATTAGGCATTGTGTTTTCTGCATTTGCCATCATAATGCTGCAGCCAGATTTGGGAACAGGGACGGTAATGGTTGGAACCTGTATTATTATGATATTTGTTTCAGGTGCGAGAATTGCTCACTTTATATTTCTCGGTCTTTTAGGGCTCAGCGGATTTGCTGCACTCGTCTTATCAGCGCCCTACCGCATAAAACGAATTACATCGTACTTAAATCCTTGGGAAGATCCACTAGGCAGTGGGTTTCAAATTATTCAATCCTTATACGCTGTTGGTCCAGGCGGTCTGTTCGGAATGGGTCTCGGTCAAAGTAGACAGAAATTCTTTTATTTACCTGAGCCTCAAACAGACTTCATCTTTGCGATATTGTCTGAAGAGCTTGGCTTTATAGGAGGATCACTCATTTTGCTGCTCTTTAGTGTTCTATTATGGAGAGGCATACGAATAGCACTTGGAGCCCCAGACTTATACGGAAGTTTCCTAGCAGTTGGCATCATTTCAATGGTTGCCATTCAAGTGATGATTAATATCGCAGTTGTTACTGGACTCATCCCTGTGACAGGTATCACGCTCCCATTCCTAAGTTATGGCGGCTCATCACTGACATTAATGCTGATGGCAATTGGCGTACTTTTGAATGTAAGCAGATACGCTAGATATTAATGTGCTGCTAGTTCATGAAACCATGATGATATTTATTTTGCAAAAGTACAAAAAAATGATTTGAAGAGTGAAAAAGACAGCTTTCGTATTGAAAACATGTTTTCTGACTCTTCTTTACAGGTTTTAACGGAGCCCTGTTGTTTAAAACAGGGTTTATACTTTGTTCAGAGCAGAAAAAAATTGAGGGGAAATGGTATAATGCGTATAGTAATCAGTGGAGGCGGAACAGGCGGACATATTTATCCGGCCTTAGCTTTTATTAAAGAAGTGAAAAGACTGCATCCTAATGTAGAATTTTTATATATTGGTACTGAAAATGGACTTGAAAAGAAAATTGTAGAAAGAGAAAATATCCCTTTCAAGTCCATAGAAATTACAGGTTTTAAAAGAAAGCTTTCCTTTGATAACGTAAAAACGGTGATGAGATTTCTAAAGGGCGTTCAAAAAAGCAAATCTTACTTAAAAGAATTCAAACCAGATGCGGTCATTGGAACAGGTGGTTATGTGTGCGGCCCTGTTGTTTATGCAGCTTCTAAGCTGAAAATCCCGACTATTATTCACGAACAGAACAGTCTGCCTGGAATCACAAATAAGTTTCTGGCGAGATATGTTGATAAGGTAGCCATCTGCTTTGAAGAAGCAAAGGCACATTTTCCTTCTGAAAAGGTTGTATTTACGGGAAACCCTAGAGCCTCTGAAGTCGTCTCTATAAAAGAGGGGAAATCTCTGAAGGAGTTTGGGCTGGATGAAACGAAAAAAACGGTTCTTATTTTTGGCGGGAGCCGGGGTGCTGCGCCGATTAATAGAGCTGTCATTGACATGCAAGATGAATTAAAGGCTAAGAACTATCAGCTTTTATATATCACAGGTGAGGTTCATTATGAAAAAGTGCTGAACGAACTAAAGGAAAAAGGTGCAGCACCTAATATGATTACGAAGCCTTTCTTGCATCAAATGCCGGAGTACTTGAAATCAATTGATGTGATTGTTGCAAGAGCGGGTGCCACGACAATTGCTGAAGTAACAGCCCTTGGAATTCCAACTATTTTTATTCCAAGCCCATACGTGACGGCAAATCACCAGGAAATCAATGCAAGATCACTAGAAAAGCATGATGCTGCAATCGTTTTAAGAGAATCAGAGCTTTCTGGAGAGAGCCTCCTTCATGCCATTGATGAAATTGCTGGTAATGAAGAAAAATTAAACGAAATGAGCCGTTTAACAAAAGAACTTGGAGTACCAGATGCGGCTGGACGTTTATATAATGTATTAAAAGAAATTACGACTACATGATGGAATGATATTAGGTAAGGCGGAGGGTAATATGGAGAACTTGAAGAATGAATTATTAGAAGCGCAAGTCGGTAAAGTGCTTGAAAATGAGCCGCTTGCAAATCATACGACAATGAAAATAGGCGGACCGGCAGATCTATTGATCGTTCCTAAAGATATCGATGCAGTTAAAACGATCATGGATCAGATAAAAAAACACCACGCGGACTGGACGGTTATTGGGAGAGGATCGAATTTACTCGTACTTGATAAAGGAATACGTGGCGTTGTCCTGAAGTTAGGCGCTGGACTTGATCATTTAACTGTAAATGATGAAGAGATTACAGTTGGCGGCGGCTATTCTGTTGTAAGGCTTGCAACGTCTCTTAGTAAGCAGGGTCTTTCAGGGCTGGAGTTTGCAGCTGGTATCCCGGGATCTATCGGCGGTGCTGTTTATATGAACGCAGGTGCGCACGGATCTGATATCAGTAAGATCCTTGTGAAAGCGAGAATCTTATTTGAAGATGGAAGCATCGAGTGGTTAACAAATGAGCAGATGAACTTTAGCTACAGAACATCTGTCCTTCAAAAGGAACGACCAGGCATTGTTCTCGAGGCCGTGTTTAAGCTCAAACAGGATGATCGCGAGAAAATCACAAAGAAAATGCACCAAAATAAAGACTATCGCAAGGAAACACAGCCTTATAATCGACCATGTGCCGGAAGTATTTTTCGAAATCCGCTGCCTGAATATGCAGGACAGCTTGTAGAAAAAGCGAATTTAAAAGGGTATCAAATTGGCGGTGCAAGAATCTCTGATATGCATGGCAACTTTATTGTGAACGCTGGCGGGGCTACTGCTCAAGACGTGCTGGACTTAATTCAGTACATCCAAAAGAAAATTAAAGATGACTACAATGTAGATATGCATACAGAAGTAGAAATTATCGGTGAAGCAAATTAAAAGCTAGTTTTTATGAATGATGGCATCACAGGAAAACAAACGGCATGAAAGAATGCCGTTTGTTTTCTCATCAAAATGATGACCCAAAGGTGTGGACAAGCAGCTTTGAATGGGGTGAAGAATATATATGCGGCCTGATCATGAAAATGAAAAGATCGTCAATATAGAAGAACGAATTCCTAAAATTAAAGAACAAAGGAAGCAGAAAGCGAATCGGAGACTAATTTCTTTTATTCTACTGTTTTTTATCATGGTTCTAATCATTATTTATTTGCAGACACCAATCAGTAAAATCTCTTCTTTAACTATTACGGGTAACGAGCATGTCCCTACAAAACAGCTTGTGAAACTTTCCCAAATTAAAGAAGGCGAAACAGAGTTTTGGAATTTAAATAAAGATTTAACAGCAGATCATATTAAACAAAACAAACTGATTAAAAGTGTCAGTATCAAAAAACATTTTCCGAATAAGGTCAGTATTGCTGTCAAAGAATATGCCAATATTGCGTATCTTCAAAAGGGAAATCTATACTATGAGCTTCTTGAAAATGGGACAGCATTACCAGAAGAAGTCACACCAAGTCATGCAGGACCTATTTTTGTGGATTGGGACAATAAAGAGAAGCTGAAGCAAACTGTAAGATCTTTAAATCAGCTGCCAGCCTCTATTCAGGAACTCATCTCTGAAATATATTATGTGCCGACAAGCTCAAACCAATGGCTCGTTAAATTTTATATGAATGACGGGAACACTGTGATTGCATCGATTAAAACATTCGCTGATAAAATGAAAACCTATCCTGCCATTGTAAAAGAACTTTCTCCTTCTGAAAAAGGCACAATCCATATGGAAGTGGCGACGTATTTTGAATCGTTTAAATCTAAGAAAAAGGAAGATGAACGTTGAGAGGCAAAACAGTTATTTTCTCAATTGTAATGCTTGTTCTTGGTTTTCTGATTTCTTTTTCATACCAATATACTAAGCAGCATCAGGCAGATGTCATTCGCACAGAGCAATGGAAAAAAGAATACTCCTTGAAAAGTCAGCTGACAAAGCAAGAAAAGGCGAATCAGAAACTTGAAAAAGAATTATACAGTCTTCAATCACAGGTTCAAGCCACTGAGTCCAATTTGAAAAATGAAAAAGAGCAGTATTTTAATGTATTGGAAGATGTTGAGAAATACAGGATGTTTACAGGAGAGATCGGCGTAAAAGGAAAAGGGGTAAAAGTATCCCTTGAAGATGCATCTTATATCCCGAGTGGACAAAATGTCAATAATTACATTGTTCATGAGAGCCACATTTTTCATGTGATAAACGAACTATTTATATCAGGGGCCTCTGCCGTATCTATTAATGGACAGAGAATTACACACCAATCATACATACATTGTAACGGCCCAGTTGTCACAGTTGACGGTGTTCAGCATCCAGCGCCGTTTGTCATTTCTGCTATCGGTGATCCGGCTGTGTTAATACCTGCATTAAATATTGCAGGAGGAGTGGTCGATCAGCTGACAAGTGATCACATTTCGATGACGATTGAAAAAAAGGATATTCGTATGAATCCTCTTTTAAAACACAAAGATTAAAAGTGAAAAGGTGAGTGGTGTTGAGGAAAAAGAAGCCTTTACTTAGTTTGACAGCCTTAATGGTGATATTCGGCATCATGGTCTCCATCCAATTTAATTCATTGCAAAAGCCCAAAGTTCGTGATACTCGCGATGTGTGGGAGCTAAGAGAGGATTTATCTGCATCTAAAAGTAAAGAATTGGATTTACTGAAAGAAATTGATAAATACGATGAAATGCTGAAAAAGTATGGTCATCAAGGTGATCAATCAAAAGAAGCTCAACTAACAAAAACATTAAAAGATTTAAAAGAAAAGGCTGGTTTTACAGAAGTAACAGGGGAGGGAATTGAAGTTGACATCTCTCAGCTCTTCTCTAAGGATCTGACCGGAGAAGAAGTGAAAAATATCCCACCTGATCTTCTGAAAAAGCTAATCAACGAGGCCAATATGTATGGGGCAAAACATATTTCCATTAATGAACATCGTGTGATTAATACAAGTGTGATTCGAGATATTAATGGCACGACAAAAATGGATGGCTACAGCTTAGATGGTGATGAAGTGACCATCAAGATGATCAGCGATCAGGCTGACAAATTATACAGCCGTTTAAATGTATCAGATATTGGTGATTTGTTTGCTCAGGAAAATTTCGGCTTAAGTATTAGCCAGCCGAAGCAACAAATTCAATTAAAAGCATATGACGGTGCAATTCAGGTAAACGAGTTGAAGCCTCTTGACGATGTAAAGGAGGGAAAATCTTAATGTGGCTTCCTGTACTTGGCTTAATCATAGGAGTTGCGATCGGTTTCTTAACAAATTTTACGATACCGAATGAGTATTCTAATTATCTTTCCCTCGCTGTACTTGCTGCACTTGATACATTGATTGGTGGAATCAGGGCACATCTGCAAGGGGCATACGATGAACTAGTGTTTGTATCAGGCTTCTTCTTTAATATTATACTTGCAATAAGTTTAGCTTTTCTGGGCGTCCATCTTGGTGTAGACTTGTATTTAGTCGGAATGTTTGCTTTCGGCGTTAGATTGTTTCAAAATATAGCAGTTATTCGAAGAATTCTACTAACTAAATGGACAATTTCTAGAGAAAAAAAGAAAAAAAGTGAGTCATAAAAAAGGATATACATATGATGTAACGAATATTTTCAGTAATCCTAATAAAAAATGTTGATTTTTTAAGTTTTGTTACACACTTGTAAAAACACATTCATTGTATTGTTGTTCAGCAAATAATAGAATAGAAAGTATTGATATGTGAGGAGGTGCCATAGAATGAACAACAATGAAATTTACGTCAGCCTTGACATCGGTACATCCAATATTAAAGTCATCGTCGGAGAAATGGCGGATGATTCGCTTAACATTATAGGTGTTGGAAATGTCCCTTCAGAAGGGTTAAAAAAAGGATCGATTGTTGATATAGATGAGACAGTTCATTCTATTAGACAAGCATTTGAACAGGCTGAAAGAATGGTAGGTTTTCCTTTACAAAAGGCGATTGTCGGAATTAACGGAAACCACATTCATATTCAGAATACGAGTGGCGTGGTCGCAGTATCTAGTGAAAACAAAGAAATACATGCTGAAGATGTGAGACGTGTCTTAGATGCTGCACAGGTAGTATCTATTCCTCAAGAACATCTCGTCGTAGACGTCATCCCGAGACAATTTATCGTCGACGGAAGAGATGAGATCACTGATCCGAAAAAAATGCTTGGTGTTCGGCTAGAGGTGGATGGATCGTTAATTACAGGTTCTAAAACGATTCTACATAACTGGCTCCGATGTGTAGAGAGAGCTGGAATTGAAATTATGGATATTTGCTTGCAGCCGCTCGCATCGGGCTCAGCAGCATTATCGAAAGATGAAAAAAATCTAGGGGTAGCTCTCGTCGATATTGGCGGCGGATCTACAACGATTTCCGTATTTGAAAACGGGCATCTCTATTCTACTCACAGTATCCCTTTGGGCGGAGAGAACATTACAAAAGATTTGTCTATAGGACTTAGAACTTCTACTGAAGAAGCTGAACGAATCAAAAAACAATTTGGACATGCATTTTATGATGAGGCATCGTCTGAGGAAACATTTGAAGTTTCTGTCATCGGTACCGATCAGAAACAGACGTATACACAGCTTGAAGCGGCTAATATCATCGAAGCTCGGCTGGAAGAAATCTTGCTCTTTGTGGCAGAGGAATTAAGAAATATGGGTGTCCATGATTTGCCTGGCGGATTCGTTCTAACAGGTGGACAGGCGGCTATACCAGGTATCCTTTCTCTTGCACAAACGGTCTTGCAAAACAATGTTAGAATTGCGAGTCCAAATTATATTGGGGTGAGAGAACCTCAGTATATGACAGGAGTGGGTCTGATCCACTTTGCTTATCGCAATGCAAAGATTCAGGGCAGACAGGTTGGATTCCAAATGCCGGATGAGGCGTTTCATGAAGTAGGCGCATCCATGGAGCCGGTTTCTTCTGCACCACAAGTGAAAGAAGCGCAGCCAAGACCGAAAGTAAAACAAAAAGCACAAGAAGAGACAAATAAAAAACCGGGCAAAATGAAAAAACTATTTAATATGTTCTGGGAATAGAATTAGATTTTCGACGGATTAGGAGGATTCAGCATGTTGGAGTTTGAAACAAATATAGACGGCCTAGCATCAATTAAAGTAATCGGAGTAGGTGGAGGCGGAAATAACGCTGTCAACCGAATGATCGAAAATGACGTACAAGGTGTCGATTTCATTGCAGTCAATACAGATGCACAGGCGTTAAATCTATCAAAAGCAGAAACGAAAATGCAAATCGGTGCTAAGCTGACAAGAGGGCTTGGAGCAGGTGCGAATCCTGAAGTCGGTAAAAAAGCTGCTGAGGAAAGCAAAGAACAGATTGAAGAAGTATTAAAAGGCGCAGACATGGTCTTTGTTACTGCTGGTATGGGCGGTGGAACTGGTACGGGTGCTGCACCTGTCATTGCAAAGATCGCAAAAGATTCTGGTGCATTGACAGTTGGAGTCGTGACTCGTCCTTTCACATTTGAAGGAAGAAAACGTCAGCTTCAAGCAGTCGAAGGAATTGCTTCTATGAAAGAAGCAGTTGACACATTAATCGTCATTCCAAACGATCGCTTGCTTGAAATTGTTGATAAAAACACGCCAATGCTTGAAGCATTCCGTGCAGCAGATAACGTGCTAAGACAAGGTGTTCAAGGAATCTCAGACCTTATTGCCACACCAGGTTTAATCAACCTTGACTTTGCTGACGTGAAAACGATCATGTCCAATAAAGGTTCTGCTCTTATGGGTATTGGTGTTGCAACAGGTGAAAATCGTGCCGCTGAAGCTGCGAAGAAAGCTATTTCTTCACCACTTCTGGAAACGGCAATCGACGGTGCACAAGGTGTTATCATGAATATTACTGGTGGTACGAACCTAAGTCTTTATGAGGTACAAGAAGCAGCGGACATTGTGGCTTCTGCATCTGATGAAGATGTAAACATGATTTTCGGTTCTGTCATTAATGATAACTTGAAGGATGAAATTGTGGTAACCGTGATCGCAACTGGATTTATTGAGCAAGAGCCAGAGGTGTCAAAACCACAAAGAAATCCATTAGGGCAAGGATTAAAGCAAAATCAATCCATTCCTCAAAAACGTGAAGTCAAACGTGAGGAACATCAGCAGTCATCATCTCAGCCGAGACAAAATACACAATCAAGCGATGATACGCTGGATATCCCAACGTTCTTGCGCAATCGAAATAAACGCTAATCGAGTATCACTCATCCCCTTCCACCGGAAGGGGATTTTTTCATGTCTCATATATAAAGAAACCCGTATCACTACTAATCAAAAAGTCTTAAATCTGTCTGGATTACTTTATTTAACATGTGTATTTAGACTTAGGATGGTTAAGTAAAAAGAATCATTTTTAAATCCTATTACAAAAAGCGACAAAATGATGAACTTTATTTGACTACATTAAATAGAACACCATGAATTTTGTCATGAACAAAGGAAAGGGAGGAGTGAGACCCGCACTCTGTTTGACCATTTGAGGAGGAGGGATTTGATTGAAAGTGAAGTTTCGCAAAACCGCCGGCTATCGTTTGATGAGTCTTTTGGTGATTGGTACTTTAACGATGACAAGCTTTGGGATGGTTCAAGCAAAATCGACTTCTACCTCATATCAAGAGGAAGCTGTATCCTCCAAGAAAACAAAAGCAAAGATATCATCTAGATTAATGAAACAGTTTCAACAAGAAGACAAGGTGACCTTTTTAGTCAAAATGAAGGAACAAACAAATGTCAAAGAAGTGGCGAAGGATGCTGTGTCAAAAGCCAAAAAACAGAAGTTAACAGCTGCTAAAACGCAGTACACAAAAAGATCAGCTGTTGTATCAGAACTAAGAGCAACATCTGAAGAGACGCAGGAAGCGCTGCTTGCTTATTTACAAAAGGCACAAAAGAAAAAGCAAGTAAAGGATATTCATTCGTACTATATTGTGAATGGTCTCGCTGTGACGGGAACGAAAGAAGTCATGGAAAAGGTGGCTTCCTTCCCAGAAGTAGATCAAGTGCTGCCAAATGAAATCCGTCAAATTCATCGTCCTGTTGATTTGAAGACTTCAAAGCCGAACAAACAAATCAAAGCAGCAGATGGAATCGAGTGGAATATTTCTCAAGTTCATGCCCCAGAAGCATGGGCTTTAGGCTATGACGGTACTGGTACCGTTGTGGCAAGTATTGATACAGGTGTGGAATGGGATCATCCTGCATTAAAAGAAAAGTACCGCGGATTTGATCCTGCACGTCCGAATGAACCTTCTCATGAATTCAATTGGTACGATGCAACGACAGGTTCTGAAACGCCATACGATGATTTAGAGCATGGTACACATGTGACGGGAACGATGGTTGGCTCTGAGCCAAATGGAGAGAATCAAATTGGCGTCGCACCAGGTGCAAAATGGATTGCGGTGAAAGCTTTCTCAGAAGATGGTGGATCAGATGCTGATCTGCTTGACGCAGGTGAATGGATTTTAGCTCCAAAAGATGAAAACGGAAACCCTCATCCAGAAAAGGCACCAGATGTAGTCAATAATTCTTGGGGCGGCGGGCCTGGTCTTGATGATTGGTATAAAGATGTGGTCAATGCTTGGAGAGCGGCAGATATCTTCCCAGAGTTTTCAGCTGGTAATACGGATTTATTTAACCCTGGCGGTGAGGGATCTATTGCAAATCCTGCGAACTATCCAGAAGCCTTTGCGACGGGTGCAACAGATCAAAACAACAAATTGGGTTCTTTCTCTTTGCAAGGTCCCTCTCCCTATGGCGTCATGAAACCAGATATCGCGGCCCCAGGGGTAAACATTCGTTCTTCTATACCTGGAAAAGGGTATGAGGATGGCTGGAATGGAACCTCGATGGCAGGTCCGCATGTTTCAGCTGTTGTGGCTCTTCTTCGCCAAGCACAGTCAGATCTGTCTGTTGAAGAGATCGAAGAAATTCTCATTGATACTGCAAAGCCGCTGACAGATCAGCAATTCCCGGAATCCCCTAACAATGGCTATGGGGCAGGATTAGTTGATGCAAGAGAGGCGATCACAGCATTAACAGATGGAATTGGCAAGATTGAAGGACAGGTAACAAAAGAAGGGGAAGATACGGAACGACCTGTTTTTTCTCATAAAGGACCGAATGAAATTTTTGCCTCTACGCCAACTCCTCTAAGCATCACAGCCGAAGATGAAGTAGCTGTGACAAATGTCTCCTTGAGCTATCAAGTGGATCAAGGGAAAAGGGAGACGCTGCAAGCAAAACGTACGGATGGAAATCATTTAAAGGGGACATATGTTGTCCAGCTACCAGAACTTGAGGGAGAAAACGTCACGTACCGATGGATTGTGAAAGATTTTGGAGAAAATGAAGCCGCATCAGAACCGTATACGCTTCCGATTAGAACATCCATCACGACTGGCTACTCGCAAGATTTTGAAGCATGGCCTAGTGGATGGTTCAGTGGTGGAACAAAAGATCCTTGGCAGTGGGGAAAACCGACCACAGGTCCGAAACAAGCCTTTACTGGAGATCATGTCTATGCCACAAACCTAGACAGTCCTTATGAAAATTCAACAGATGCTCATTTATCTATGCCGATGATTGCTGTACCTGAGTCAGGCTCCTCCTTTTTACAATATCAATACTGGCATGACCTTGAAGCAAATTATGACTATGTGCATATTCATGTGCAGCCTGAGGGGGAAGATGCTGTCCAGGTGGCAGCCTATACAGGTAAAACAAGTGCATGGACAAAAGGAGAAGTTGATTTATCTGCCTACAAAGGTCAGAACGTGAGAGTTATTTTTCAGCTAAGAACAGATGGCAGTGTGACAAAAGACGGTTTTTATTTAGATGATGTGAAAATAACAGATGAAGCCTTGCCTCAAAAGGCAAAGAAACAACTTGGCGTCATCAAAAAAGAAAAGCCTGCACACGAGCAGAAGAAACCCGTTGATCCGAAAAGGGCAAAGCCTGCTAAAATAAAAGAAAAACATGTCCAGATGAAAAAGGAAAAAAGCTTAGATGCTCCGTCAATCAAAGCTCTTCCGATGAAGGCAGAAATCAGTGTGCTTGAAAGCGGCAAGTCCACGTACACAGATGAAGCGACAGGGAGATATCAGCTTTCTCATGGTGCAGGGGAGTTTACAGTGAAAGCTGAAGCATATGGGTTTGAATCACGCACCCAAAAAGTCAATATTTCCTCAAGTGACACGGCAGAGGCGAATTTCTCTTTGCAGCCACTTGAGAAACGAACGATCTCCGGGACAATTGTAAACGAAACAACGGGTGAAAAAGTCAAGGATGCTACGGTTTATCTTGTAGAGGATGCGAAAATTGAGCCGGTCAAAACAGATGAATCTGGCGAGTTTTCTCTAGAGGCATTGAGCGGTGTGTATACAGTCAAAGTATTTGCGAAAGGGTTTAAAGGATATTCGTTTACAGCGGATGTGACAGAAAAGCCGCTTGAAAAAGCAATTAACCTGGAACCTTTCATTGGTTTTGCTGGCGAAATTGGCTACGATGACGGAACAGCTGAAAATGCACGAGCGTTCTATGATCCTGGCAATGGCTGGGCGGTGAAATTTTCATTAGAAAAGGGGAAGAAACAAGCGCAAGTCACAGGTGGGCTTTTCCGTTTCTGGACAACAGAGTGGCCAGCTCCTGGCGGGAATGAATTTGCGGTTGAAGTGTATGATGCGTCCGGGAAGGACGGCGCTCCCGGTGAGAAAGTCGCTGGACCTTTCAAAGCGAATGCGCTGCGCAATGGTGAATGGACAAAAGTAGATTTAGAGGATCAAGCCATTACGGTGGAGGGAGATTTCTATCTTGTCTATATTCAAACGAAAAAGAATACGGAATCTCCAGGCCTTGCAACAGATGAAGATGGACCAAATGCTGAAAGAAGCTGGCAGCTGACAAGCGGTTCCTTTTCTCCTTCTCCAAAAGAAGAGGGAAATTATATGATTCGTGCGCTTGTCCAATATGAAGCTGATGTACCAGAAATAACATCTCCAAAAGCAGGAACGATCACGAGCAAAGATGAACTGGAGATTGAAGGAAAAGCCTCTCCAGGGCTTGATGTAGCGATCTATCAAAACGATGAAGAGATTGCCAAAGTGAAAGCAGACCAGTCAGGTGTTTTCAAAGAGGAGGTCACAGTGTCAAGCGGAGAGCATGTATTCACGGCTGCCACTGTTACAGATAAAGGTGCAACGAAAAAATCCAAATCAGTAAAGGTGATCATTGATCAAACAGCCCCAGCGTTAACGATAGATACACCGAAAAAAGGGGAAAAGTCTAACAAAGAATCTCTCACTGTAGAAGGAAAGGTAACGGATGCTCATCTTGATCAAGTCACTGTGAATGGAAAAAAGGCAGCAATAAAAGGTGGGAAATATTCTGTAAGAATACTGCTTGAAAACGGGAAAAATACGATCAAAGTAACAGCGAAAGATGCAGCAGGAAACAAAACGACTAAAAAAGTCGATATCGATGTTCAATACGAAGCACCTGAGATTTCGAAGCTGACACCAGCAGAGAATGTCAATCTATCATCAGGTGAGTCTGTTAAAATTTCATTTAGCAGCAGAGAAAAGCTAGACGCAACGTTTGTCATTCATATGCCGCTGACAAACGCTAGATCAAAGCTGCAAAATACAACAGAGCTGCCGCTTCGCGAGGTAGCTAACGGAACATATGAAGGCTACTGGACAGCTACCTCTACCGCCAAAGCAAAAGGTGCAGTCATTGAAGTGATTGTGCGGGATGATTATGGAAATGTCACACGACAAAAGGCTCCAGGCACATTAAATATCAATGAAAAATAAACCTTAAAAAAAGGCACGACTCCTTGGAGCGTGTCTTTTTCGTTTCGAACAATTGTTTGGAGGCTTGTCCGGTAGAACACTCTCTTGCTTTGTGCTCTCATTCCTCGACAAAAACAATAACAATCCACCAAAAGTTCTCTATCATCCCCAACAAGAATTGACAGACTTCCATCTCTTGGCTGTTTTATACTGGTACAAACAAGTGCAAGTACTGCTTTTGATTCTTTGTTTCAGATGAAAGGAGCAGAAGGTGGTCATTTATTTAGATGTGATTTGGCTGTTAAACTTTTGTTTTGATCTATTGCTTCTCTTACTCACTGCATTTATTCTCAAACGACAAGTAAAAAAACGGCGATATATGTTAGGAGCTCTGATTGGATCGAGCATTGTTCTCTTGCTCTTTACACCATTTGCAATGTTTGTGTCACACCCTATAGGCAAACTGCTTTTTTCTGTCTTGATCGTGCTTGCAACTTTTGGATTTCAAAGATTTCGTTCCTTTTTTCAAAACTTGTTTGCTTTTTACTTTGTCACATTTTTGATGGGAGGAGGCATGATCGGGGTTCATTCGTTTTTACAAACCAATACTGTTATTCAAAACGGCCTGCTGATTTCACAAAATGATGGCTTTGGTGATCCCGTTAGCTGGCTTTTCGTTTTAACTGGCTTTCCTGCGATTTGGCTCTTTTCAAAGAAAAGATTAGGAGAGGTCGGTGCGAAAAAAAGACAGTTTGATGAACAAGTACTTGTGGAGATACACATTCACGGAGAGACCATCCGGCTAAAGGGACTCGTCGATTCTGGTAATCAGCTGTATGATCCTATGACGAAAACACCTGTGATGATCGTTCAGGCCGATCAGCTCATGTCCATTTGCGGAGAGCCTTTTATAGAGCTTATGAAGCAGTCTCATCCTGTTGAAGTGATGCAAAAGCTCGATGAGCGATTTCCGCTTCTTGATCGTTTACGACTTGTTCCATATCGAGCGGTCGGGCATGATCACGGGTTTCTTCTATGCTTAAAACCAGATACGGTCTTCATTTATTCAAAAACGCATATGATCCAGCCAGCCAAGTGTTTTGTAGGCATGAGTCTAAGCGGTTTATCAGCAGATCAGGAATTTCAATCCATCATTCATCCAGATATGTTAGACGGAAAAATCATCCAAGGGGTGTCTTAAGTTTTGGTGATGTCTTTTATCTTACGAGGTCAACTTGACATTTAGAAGGGAGAAGAAGATGAAAAAATTAAAATTTAAATTCACTTACTACTGGTATAAACTCCTCATGAAGCTAGGTATAAAGAGTGATGAGATTTATTATATTGGTGGTAGTGAGGCGCTGCCGCCTCCATTATCAAAGGATGAAGAGCAGGAACTGCTTGTCAAATTACCAAAAGGTGATCAAACAGCAAGGGCCATTCTGATCGAAAGAAATTTGCGGTTGGTTGTTTACATCGCAAGAAAATTTGAAAATACAGGGATTAATATTGAGGATTTAATTAGTATTGGAACCATTGGCCTCATTAAGGCAGTCAATACATTTAACCCAGAAAAAAAGATCAAGCTTGCGACATATGCTTCGAGATGTATTGAAAATGAGATTTTGATGTATTTGCGCCGAAATAATAAAATTCGTTCAGAAGTGTCGTTTGATGAACCGCTCAACATTGATTGGGACGGAAATGAACTGCTTTTATCAGACGTACTTGGAACAGATGATGATATTATCACGCGGGATATTGAAGCAAATGTAGATAAAAAACTTTTGAAAAAAGCGTTAGAGCAATTAAATGACCGCGAAAAGCAGATCATGGAGCTCAGGTTCGGATTGGTCGGCGGTGAAGAAAAAACCCAAAAAGATGTCGCTGACATGCTAGGAATTTCTCAGTCGTATATTTCAAGGCTTGAAAAAAGAATTATTAAACGATTACAAAAAGAATTTAACAAAATGGTCTAAAAAAATTTTTTTGAAAGCTCTGTCCCTTTGCTGTCAAAGGAATCAACTTCTTTTCTCATGATTCTCATCATCACTCGTGCATATTTTTCCATCCCAAGGAGATACTGAACTTTGTACAACAGCTCCTGTAGGGAGGGAAAAAAGTGTCCAGAAATAAAGTGGAAATCTGCGGAGTCGACACCTCCAAACTGCCTGTTCTGAAAAACGACGAGATGAGAAAATTGTTCAGACAGCTGCAAGATGAAGGTGACGATACAGCAAGAGAAAAGCTAGTCAATGGCAATTTGCGGTTGGTTTTAAGTGTGATTCAGCGTTTTAACAACAGAGGCGAGTATGTGGATGATCTCTTCCAAGTAGGCTGTATCGGATTAATGAAATCAATTGATAATTTTGATTTAAGCCACAATGTCAGATTTTCAACTTATGCGGTCCCTATGATCATAGGAGAAATCCGTCGATACTTGCGTGATAACAACCCAATTCGGGTGTCTCGTTCACTAAGAGATATTGCCTATAAAGCACTTCAGGTCCGTGAGAGGCTGATCAGTGAGACAAGCAAGGAGCCAACGGCAGAAGACATTGCCAAAGTGCTGGAAGTGCCTCATGAGGAAATTGTCTTTGCCCTAGATGCGATTCAAGATCCTGTTTCTTTGTTCGAACCGATCTATAATGACGGAGGAGATCCGATTTATGTGATGGATCAAATTAGTGATGATCGGAACAAAGACACACAATGGGTAGAAGAATTGGCCTTAAAAGAGGGAATGCGCCGATTGAATGATCGAGAAAAAATGATTCTCCGCAAACGCTTCTTCCAGGGAAAAACGCAAATGGAAGTCGCTGAAGAAATCGGGATTTCTCAAGCACAAGTCTCAAGACTTGAAAAAGCAGCCATCAAACAAATGAATAAAAATATCTTTTAAAGCCGCCGCTTCATGTGCGGCTTTTTTCATTCTTGTGAGAGAGCACGTCTCTAGTATTGACTCTGTTATTTTTTTCATTTAATCTGTTTCTAACAAATGTTATTTTAGATATCATTTGTTAGGGAACACTTAAGCGGAAAGAAGGGTTATTATGACATTCCATGATGAAAGAAGGCTGCTCATAAAGGTTGCGCATATGTATTATGAAGAAGGCGCCACTCAATCTAAAATAGCAGAAGCTGTTGGGGTTAGCCGTTCGCTCATATCGAAATATTTGGCAAAAGCACGTGAAGCAGGAATCGTGGAAATCATTATTCATGATGAAGTGAATCAACAATATGGATCATTAGAAAGAAAAATAGAGCGGAAATATGGGCTGCGAGAAGTCGTCTGTGTGGAAACGCTCAGCCAAGAAACAACAAAAAGCCGAATCGGCGCTGCAGCGGCAGGCTTTTTGTTAAAAGTGATAAAGGATGGACAAGTTATCGGTTTTTCTTCAGGAACCACTTTGCATGAAATGGCGAAAGCGCTTACGTCAGTTCAGCACTTTCCATCCGTGACATTTGTTCCGCTTGTCGGGGGTGTGGGAAACGAAGATGTTGATATCCACGCCAACTATATTATTGCAAGGTGCACAGAAGCACTCAAATCTAAATGTGAGTTTTTACATGTGCCTGTTATGCTTGATACGAAAGAAGCGAAGGACGTACTAATCCGGCAGCCATCAATCAAAAAAGTGATTAAACTAGGAGAATCATCAAATATTGCGGTTGTCGGAATTGGCGGGGTTCCGCAGCATTCAACGATGGTGAAATCTTATATGACAAGCGGTGAGGAGGATATTCTTCAAGCGAAGGATGTAGTGGGTGACATTTGCTATAACTTTATTGATCATCAAGGGGAAGTGTATCCCCACCCGTGGAACGACCGGGTAATGGGCATAAGCCCGCAAAAGCTGAAGGAAATCCCGCTAGTCATTGGTGTCGCTGGAGGAGAAGAGAAAATTGAAGCGATCAGGGCAGCATTAGAAGGTGGATTAATTCATGTATTAATTACGGATGAACGAACAGGAGATGCCTTGTTAAAGTAACTACCTAATCATATTAGGTAGTTTTTTTGAGTCTTTAGACTCAAAAAGATTGAAAATTTTATCGATTTTAGCTTGACACAAAGTTGACACATCATATAAACTAAGTTCATAACAAATGATAAATAAAATAACAAATGTTACAATAAACAGATTTTTGTTAATTTTTATAACATTTGTTAAAAGTTTCAGATTATTTTTCTAGCAATCTACCCGAGAAGCAAGAAAACCTGAAAGGATGATTTTTATGTCAATCTATCAACAATTGTTAGCTCGAGAACGCAGTGGAGATCCAATCAAAGTAGGAATTATTGGGGCAGGCCAAATGGGCTTTGGACTCATTTCACAAATTTCTAAAATTCCAGGCATGATTGTAGCAGGTGTTTGTGATATTCACCTTAGTGCAGCAGAGAAGGCAGCGAATTTTTACAAGCAGCATGCGAAGCCGCATCAAATGGTCGTCACAAATGATTATAGAGAAGTGATTCAATCAGATTTTGTGGAAGTTGTCGTAGATGCAACAGGAGTGCCAGAGGTCGGAGCAAACATTTCTTTGGAAGCGCTTAATTCAAAAAAACATCTCGTTCTTTTAAATGTAGAAGTTGATATTACCATCGGTTTGGTGATGCATAAATTATTCACAAATGCAGGACTTGTTTACTCAGGATCAGCTGGAGACGAACCGGCAGCAACACTAGAATTATATGAATTTGCAAAAACAATGGGACTTGAGGTGCTCGTTGCTGGGAAAGGCAAGAACAACCCATTCTTCCCAGAAGCAAATCCAGATACGTGTAAAGCAGAAGCAGATAGTAAACATATGAGTGCACATATGCTCGCTGCCTTCCAAGACGGAACAAAAACAATGGCAGAAATGAACTTATTAAGTAACGCGACAGGGCTTTTGCCAGATAAAGTCGGTATGCACGGGGTCGAAGCAAATTTAGAGAATGTAGCAGATAAATTGAATCAAAAACAACAAGGCGGCGTGCTTGATAACTTCGGAGTCGTTGAATATGTAAACGGACTTGCGCCAGGCGTATTCGTTATCGTCAAGAGTGATCTTGAGCCAGTAGATGAAGAGCTTCGTTACTTAAAAGTTGGAAAAGGTCCTCACTACACGCTTTACCGTCCTTTCCACTTAGCGAGTCTTGAAACACCTGTTACCATCGCAAAAGCAGTCTTACAGCATGACTCATCGATCCACCCGATTGGTGTACCAGTGTCAGAAACAGTCGCTGTTGCGAAAAGAGATATTCAAGCAGGGGAATCACTTGACGGAATTGGCGGATACTCCGTAAGAGGTGTACTTGAAACGCATCAAGACATGAAAACGAACGGTCACATTCCGATTGGCTTAATCAGCGGAAAAGTCGTAGCGAAAAAAGACATCAAATTAGGACAGTTCCTCACTCATGATGATGTAGAGCTTGATTCAAACACAACCGTTTGGAAGCTGCGTTCATTACAAGATCACTTATTTCAATCTTAAGGACGTGAAGCTATGGAAAAATTAGCAATCGTACTTTGTATCATTCTCATCGTGCAGTATGGATTATCTTTTATTCAAATCAAGTATTACCGCAAAAGCATGGACTCACTAATTGATGACTACAGAGGGAAACAGGGTTATCACTTATTTTCAGGAATGGAACGGCGCAAAGTTGGCCCTGGGGCCATTGCGCTCATCATTGTGGATGAATCGTATATCATTCAGAAATGTCATGTGCTTGGCGGCGTGTCGATCTTATCTAAATTTAAAGAAGTTCCTTCATATGAAGGCAAGCATGTAGGGGCTGTGCTGGACGAGCACCACATGATGAAGAAAACGTTGAAAAAACGTAAAAAGGCGCCAGCTGTCATGCAAGCACTTTCCATGGCGGCTGAGCAGGCACTTGTCTCGATTTCGAAAAAAAATATAACAAATGTGAACTAAAGAAAGGGGAGATGAAACATGGAATGGATTCAATGGTTTGGAGAGCACTTTATCGGAATGTTTGAAGCCGGCGGAAAGCAATTCATGGGTCTTGTTACAGGTATCGTTCCAACACTTGTTGTGTTACTTACTTTCACTTATGCTGTCATGAAATTTATTGGAGAAGAGCGAGTGAATAGAGCCATTCAGTTTGCAGCGAAGTATACCATTTTGCGCTACACGTTAATGCCGATCTTATCCGTCCTTATTTTGACAAACCCAATGGCTTATACGTTTGGCCGCTTCTTACCTGAAAAACAAAAACCAGCATTCTATGATTCAGCTGTTTCATTTGTTCATCCGGTGACATCACTGTTCCCGTATGCCAACGCAGGAGAACTATTTGTCTACTTAGGAATTGCGAACGGGATTAAAGAAGCTGGATATTCAATGTCAGAGCTTGCTGTTCGTTACTTCTTAGTCGGGATCGTCGTCATTTTACTACGCGGAATCATTACTGAATGGATTACAAAATATTTAGCAGGAAAAATGAAAGCGAATTCACAATAGGGGAGGGTTAGACATGACAAACCACAAAGTATTTGTTGCAAAAGGTGCTGGCGGATGGGGAGAAGGCTTAGAGCTTGAACCAACTGGTAAAAGAAGAAAGGTTGTTTCCATTACAGGTGGAGGCATTCACCCGGTTGCACGTAAAATTGCAGAAATGACAGGGACAGAAGCATGTGACGGCTTTAAAAACTCCATACCAGAAGATGAAATGATGTGTGTTGTCATTGACTGCGGAGGAACAGCGCGAATCGGACTTTATCCAATGAAACGCATTCCTACTGTAGACGTTTTGGCATCCTCTCCTTCTGGACCGCTTGCTAAACATATTACAGAAGATATCTTCGTATCAGGCGTAACAGAAAAAGATATTTCCTATGCAGAAGCATCTGATGGTGAGGAAAAAGCAGAAGGTCAGGAAAACAGTGAGTCGATTGACAAAGAGAATTTCAAAGAGACGTATGCAAAGCTGAAAGAGGAAAATATCGAGCGGCAGGAAAAAGGCAATTTCCTGATGAGATTCTCGCGTGGAATTGGGAAAGTCACCGGTACGTTCTATCAGGCTGGCCGTGATTCTGTTGATATGCTTTTGAAAAACATTATTCCATTCATGGCATTTGTCAGTATGTTAATTGGAATTATCAATTATACAAAAATTGGTGACCTGATTGCCCATTTTCTATCACCTTTGGCAGGATCTCTTTGGGGGCTCTTACTGCTCGTAGTGGTCTGTACATTGCCGTTCCTATCACCTGTCTTAGGACCTGGAGCAGTCATTGCCCAAGTCATCGGTGTTCTGATTGGTAGTCAAATCGCACTAGGAAACATTCCGCCTCAATTTGCACTTCCTGCACTATTTGCCATCAACGGTCAAGTAGGGTGTGATTTTATTCCAGTGGGGCTGTCACTTGGTGAAGCGAAGCCGGAAACGGTACAATATGGGGTACCAGCTGTTTTGTATAGTCGTCTAATTACAGGGGTTCTATCTGTTGTGATCGCATACGTTGCTAGCTTCGGTATGTATTAAACGTATTTAAGGAGGAATCGAGATACATGGTAACACAATCTGTCGTAAAGGAAATTGGGATCTTAGTCCCGCAATTTAAAGAAGATAAGCTGATTGTATTATTTGGACCCGCAGCGCCGCAGGAATTAAGAGATATGTCTGTCATTCATGAGTTCGAACACCTAGAAGAAGAGCCGCTGAAGCTGGGCGGAACCATTCAAGTAGGCGATCAAACGTACACGATCACAGCCCTCGGCAATAAAGCAAATGACAACTTTAAAGAACTCGGCCATATTTCGATCTACTTCCAAGAGCCGTTTGATGATGTATTACCAGGAGCTGTATTTGCATCCCCTCACACGTTTCCTGATATAAAAGAAGGCGTACGAATTGAAATTTCGTAACCGTGTAAAAAAAGCTGTTCCTAATAAGGAGCAGCTTTTTTATATGAGGTTTACCAGAAAGAGCATTTACGATATGCTGTAAACATTCATTATTTGTATATTCAGAATTTTTACTCAGGAGGAAGTTATCGTGTCACTTGAATTGAAGAATGTTTCATTAAAACGAAATGGGAAATGGCTGCTTGAGTCTATTGACTGGCAGGTGAACAAGCAGGAACACTGGGTACTTTACGGTTTAAATGGTGCGGGGAAAACCGCATTATTAAATATGCTCTGCTCTTATTATTTCCCCACGTCAGGCGAAATGACAGTGCTGGGACATGTCTTTGGCAAGGAGGCTCTTGGTGAAAAGCTCAGGAGGAAAATTGGTCTCATCTCAGCAGGACTTGAAAAGAAATTGCACAGAGACGACAATGCTTTTGAAATTGTGCTGAGCGGCGCATTTGCTTCTATCGGGCTTTATGAAACCCCGACAGATGAAATGAGAGAGAAAGCCATTGATCTATTAAAAGCATTCGGTTCATTCAAATATGCCAACAGAACTTATGAAACACTCTCACAGGGAGAGAAGCAAAAAGTCTTGATTGCGAGGGCTTTAATGAATGATCCGCAGCTCTTGATTTTAGATGAACCTGTGACGGGTCTTGATTTTCTAGCAAGAGAGCAAGTGCTGGAGTCCATCTCATTTATTGCAGCAAAGCCTGATGCGCCTACTTTGCTCTATACGACCCATCATGCAGAGGAGATTCTGCCTGTTTTTCAGCATACCTTATTATTAAAAAATGGATCTGTTTTTGATCAAGGAGAAACAAAAGAGATGATGACAAGCGGCCTGCTTTCTTCTTTTTTTGAATGTCCGGTAGATGTCATGTGGAGAAATGGCCGTCCGCATTTAAGTAAATTGTAGATAAAAGAAACTATTGGTCTGCGTCCCTGCTTTTCCATCATACATATTATAGTAGAAAACGAAAGGCGGGGAAGGACAGATGATCAGCATTTCTGAATTCCAAATCAAGGATGTCGTCGATGTATCCAGCGGGAAAAAACTAGGTACCATTGGGGACATTGATATTAATGTCACAAGCGGCAAAATCCAAGCGATTATTATTGGCGGCACAGGTAAAATGATGGGATTTTTCGGAAAAGAAGAGGAAATGATTGTCCCATGGCGAAATATAGTAAAAATTGGCGAAGATGTGATACTCGTCCGCTTGTCTTCTTAATTCGTATAACTCCTCAATGAATCATTCAATTTTTCCTTAAAATAAACTCTTCATTCTTAGCAAACAATGTCTTTTTCGGGTAAAAAGATTACGTTTTCATATCAATTTGAAAAAAAACCTGCAGAAAGTGCACATTTGAGTGTAATATTTAATGAATCCCACTAACTGTCTATGTATGTCTTGTGGTAAAATAGGAGCGAAATAAAGAGAGATGAATGAAAGGTGGGAGGCAGCTTTGACACACAAATATGACCCCTTTCAGCAGAAATCACCATATGCAATGACCATTCATGATTGGACGAACATGACATGTTCTGGTAAAGAGGTATTGGCCGGATTTACAACAAAAAATGGCGGCTTCAGCCTACCTCCATATCAATCATTGAACACTGGACTCCATGTAGGAGACGATGCTTCTAGTGTTCAAATGAATCGTCAAGTCATAGCAGATGCTGCTGCTGTGCCGCTCTCTGATTGGGTGTTTGCAGACCAAACACACGAGGATCGCATCCTGAAAGTCACCAAGGAGCAAAGAGGAAGAGGAAGTCTTCATTATGATGAGGCACTGCCTGGTACAGACGGTTTATATACGTCTGAGACGAACATGATGCTCGCTCTTTGTTTCGCTGATTGTGTTCCGCTTTATTTTCTAGCTCCGCAAAACGGATTAATTGGAACGGCTCATGCCGGCTGGAAAGGAACCGTCAAGCAAATTGGTGCAAAGATGGTTGATGTATGGGTCAGCCAAGAAGGTGCCAAGGCCGATCAGATTCAAGTCGTCATTGGACCATCCATTGGCAGTTGTTGCTACATAGTCGATGACGTCGTCATGGATCAAGTGAAACAGCTTCCTTTTTCAACAGAGGATGTGTATTCCGAGATTTCACAAGGACAATATAAAATTGATTTGAAAACACTAAACAAAAACGTATTGCTTCATGCAGGAATAAAAGAAGAAAACATACATGTCAGTTCGATGTGCACAAGCTGCAATGATCAGCTTTTCTTCTCACACCGGCGTGATCAAGGGAAAACAGGACGTATGATGTCTTTTGTCGGGTTTAAGGAGGCATAAGTGCAATTGAATGTACGAGAGAATCTCAGACAAATAAATGAACAAATAAACGAAGCATGTAAAAGAGCCGGTAGACAACCAGCAGATGTATCAGTCGTCGCTGTGACAAAATATGTTTCGATTGAACGAGCACTAGAAGCCAAGGAAGCAGGGATTGTGCACTTTGGTGAAAATCGAGACCAAGGGTTACTTGAAAAGCAGGCGGCCATAACCGATGAAAACATTAACTGGCACTTTATCGGCAGTTTACAAACACGAAAAGTGAAATCAGTCATTCAGACAATTGACTACTTACATTCGCTCGACAGGATGTCTCTTGCGAATGAAATTGAAAAAAGAGCGGATCACACAGTTCGCTGTTTTGTACAAGTGAACACATCACTTGAGGAGTCAAAACACGGCTTGAAAAGTGAAGACGTCATTCCATTTGTGAAACAGCTCGCTGATTTCAAACAGATTGAAATTGCAGGACTGATGACGATGGCTCCATTTACAGAGGATCACACTGTGATTCGCAACTGTTTTAAAGCATTAAAAAACCTTCAAGAAGAAGTAAAACATCTTAACCAAGTAAATGCACCTTGTCAGCATTTATCGATGGGCATGTCAAATGATTTTGAAATCGCAATTGAAGAAGGTGCGACATTCGTTCGGATTGGCTCTTCACTTGTTGGAAATGAAACAGGAGGTGCGTGACATGAGCATAAAAAATAAGTTTAAAAGCTTTTTCACTCTCGACGATGAAGAGTATGAGTACGAATATATTGATGAAGAAAGAGAACCCGTTCAAGAAGAAAAAGGAACGAAGGACAAAGCAGCATTTCAAGAGCGCCCGCAGACAGGAAAACAAAATGTTGTCAGCTTGCAAAGCGTGCAGAAATCCTCTAAAGTGGTGTTAAGTGAGCCGCGTGTTTATGCAGAAGCGCAGGAGATTGCAGACCATATTAAAAACAGACGTGCAGTCGTCGTGAATTTGCAGCGCATTCAGCATGATCAAGCAAAGCGAATCATTGACTTCTTAAGCGGAACCGTTTATGCAATCGGTGGAGACATCCAGCGTATTGGCTCGAATATATTCCTCTGCACACCTGATAATGTAGATGTATCTGGCACAATATCAGAGCTATTGACAGAGGAAGAACCTCAGAGGTGGTAAATCATAGTGATTCTATATTACATTTTCCAGCTTTTACAGACTGTATTAACGATTTACTCATTCGCGATTATTATTTACATCTTTATGTCATGGGTGCCATCTGCAAGAGAAACTGTAGTTGGCCGTTTCCTGACAAATATATGCGAACCGTATTTAGAACCATTTCGTAAAATTATTCCGCCAATCGGTATGATTGACATCTCGCCGATTGTGGCATTGCTTGTGATTCGTTTTGCATCTTCATATGGACTAACTGGTCTTTACAATATGATTTTGCGCTTCATGTAAACAGGCTGCCGGGCTTGGCACTGCCAGGCTCTTTTACATAAGAGGGGTACAAAATGAGCGATATCTATCAGCATTTTAGAAAAGACGAACAGCCATTTGTCGACCAAGTGTTAGGCTGGAAAAAAATTGCACTCGACCAATATCGAATGAAATTAACAGACTTCCTTGATCCGCGTGAGCAATTTATTACCGAGTCCGTCATCCAGCATGCTGAAGAACTTGGGATCATGTTTTTTGGCGGGTATGAGGGAGCGGAGCGCAAAAGAGCTCTCATTTATCCTGATTATTTAGAACCTTCTATTGAAGATGTTGAGCTGTCATATTTTCAGGTGAACTATGCGAAAAAGTTTATTTCACTAGAACACCCGAAGCTTCTCGGCTCATTGATTGGGACAGGCTTGAAGCGTCAAAAATTCGGAGATCTATTATTTTCAGAGGAAGATGTGCAGTTTATTTGTACAAGTGATGTCGCTGATTTTGTGCGGGCGCAGCTGACACATGTCGGCAGAGCATCCGTTTCATTAGAGGAAATCACACAGGCAGATATAAAGCCAGTGATGACGAAGACTGATATCAAAGAAGATACCATTTCTTCACTTCGGCTTGATGCTGTATGTGCTGCTGTCAGCCGTCAGTCTCGGCAAAAAGCACAGCTTTTAGTCAAAAATGGGCTTGTCAAAGTCAATTGGAAAGTCACTGAGGACCCTTCCTTTACAATCGGTGAAGGCGATCAGCTCTCTGTTCGGGGATTTGGCCGCTTTAGCCTCAAAACGATTGATGGGAAGACCAAAAAAGATAAATTCAAAGTAACATTTGAGCTTATGACATAACGAACTTGAATCTGGAGGTGGCGAGGTTGCCATTAACACCTAATGATATTCATAATAAAACGTTCACAAAAAGCTTTCGCGGCTATGACGAAGATGAAGTAAACGAGTTTTTAAGCCAAGTACGTAAAGACTACGAGATCGTGCTTCGTAAAAAGAACGAGCTTGAAGACAAAGTAAACGAGCTTGACGAAAGACTAGGTCATTTTGCAACAATTGAAGAAACATTAAACAAATCGATTCTTGTGGCGCAGGAAGCAGCAGAAGACGTTAAGCGTCATTCTGATAAAGAAGCAAAATTGATTATTCGTGAAGCAGAGAAAAATGCTGACCGAATTATTAACGAAGCGCTGTCAAAATCAAGAAAGATTGCAATGGAAATCGAAGAACTGAAGAAACAATCGAAGGTCTTTAGAACTCGTTTCCAAATGCTCATCGAAGCGCAGCTTGATCTTCTGAAAAATGATGATTGGGATCATTTACTGGAATATGAAGTGGACGCTGTCTTTGACGAAAAAGAATAAGCGCATCATCTTGACATGACGTGCTCATGTTGCATATAATACCATCATAAATTAACAAGAGATAAACGTTTGAAAGGGACACTCGCAGCTGTCACATGCGTAATTAAGCGAATCAGGGATGGTGGAAGCCTGACATTACGAGACGCTGCAATGAGATCACCCCTTTAGTTCCTTTTCTGAAAAAAACAGTAAGAAAAGGCGTCTGATCACGTTACGATTTTAGAGTGGATAAGCGGCTGCTTAAATAGCGCTTGTCTAAAAGGGTGGTACCGCGAGACAAGCCTTCTCGTCCCTTATGGGATGAGAGGGCTTTTTTTATTGTTTTTTAATCAGAATTTGCATGTGGAGGAATGGGTATGAACTACAAAGACACCTTATTAATGCCGAAAACAGAATTCCCGATGAGAGGGAACTTGCCGAACAAAGA
The DNA here is from genome assembly GCF_049895685.1 of Bacillus sp. DC4300-2b2. Taxonomy (NCBI): domain Bacteria; kingdom Bacillati; phylum Bacillota; class Bacilli; order Caryophanales; family Bacillaceae; genus Bacillus; species Bacillus sp. DC4300-2b2. The sequence goes on along the minus strand of NZ_JAFCSW010000002.1, from coordinate 361,933 downwards.
GCCTGAAATCCAAGAGGAGTGGGCAGAGAAAGACATCTATCAAATGGTTTTAGAGCGGACAAAAGGACGCCCAACGTTTATTTTGCATGATGGGCCTCCATATGCGAATGGTGACATTCATATGGGGCATGCACTTAATAAAATCCTAAAAGATTTTATCGTCCGTTTTAAATCAATGAACGGGTATCATGCACCGTACGTACCGGGCTGGGATACACACGGGCTGCCAATTGAAACAGCTCTCACTAAAAATAAAAAAGTAAAACGCAAAGAAATGTCTACAGCAGAATTCCGCAAACTTTGTGAGGAGTATGCTTGGAAGCAAATTGAAGGTCAGCGTAGCCAGTTTAAGCGATTAGGCGTCAGAGCAGACTGGGACAATCCATATGTCACATTAAAGCCTGAATACGAAGCGCAGCAAATCCTTGTCTTTGGTGAAATGGCGAAGAGAGGCTATATCTATAAAGGATTAAAGCCTGTTAACTGGTCTCCTTCAAGTGAATCAGCCCTCGCTGAAGCGGAAATTGAATATAAAGACAAACGTTCACCATCGATTTACGTTTCGTTTAAAGTAAAAGATGGAAAAGGCGTTCTTGAAAACGGCGAACAATTCATAATCTGGACAACAACACCTTGGACGCTTCCTGCAAACCTTGGCATTTGTGTTCATCCAAACTTAGAGTACAGTGTTCTTCAAGTGGGTGATGAGCGTTATGTCGTTGCATCTGAACTTGTTGAACAAGTAGTAAAAACACTCGGCTTTGAAGAGTACGAAGTTGTGAAAACGCTAAAAGGTAAAGAATTAGATAAGATCGTTGCAGCACATCCAATTTACGATAGAGATTCTCTGGTGATGCTTGGCGATCACGTGACAACTGATGCGGGAACAGGCTGTGTTCACACTGCACCAGGCCACGGGGAAGATGACTTTATTGTCGGTATGAAATACGGCCTTGATGTGCTCTGTCCAGTAGATGAAAAAGGTGTGATGACAGATGAGGCACCTGGTTTTGAAGGACTATTCTATGAGGATGCCAATAAAGCCATCACAGAACAGCTTGAAGCAAAAGGCGCGCTGAAAAAGCTCGACTTTATCACGCACTCCTACCCGCATGACTGGAGAACGAAAAAACCAACGATTTATCGTGCGACAGCTCAGTGGTTTGCATCCATTAAAGATTTTAGAGAAGCGTTATTAGACAATATTAAAGAAACGAAATGGGTTCCAGCATGGGGTGAAACACGCCTGTTCAATATGGTGCGTGACAGAGGTGACTGGTGCATTTCAAGACAGCGTGTATGGGGCGTTCCAATTCCTGTGTTTTATGCGGAAAATGGTGAGCCGATCATCACGGACGAAACAATCCAGCATGTATCTCAATTGTTTAGAGAGCATGGCTCGAATATTTGGTTTGAAAAAGAAGCGAAAGAGCTATTGCCAGAAGGCTTTACACATCCAGGCAGCCCGAATGGTGAATTCACTAAAGAGCAGGACATCATGGATGTATGGTTTGATTCCGGTTCTTCTCACCAAGCCGTTTTAGAAGAAAGAGATGACCTAGTCCGTCCGGCAGATTTATACCTTGAAGGCTCTGACCAATATCGCGGCTGGTTTAACTCCTCTTTATCAACAGCAGTTGCTGTCACTGGAAAAGCGCCGTATAAAGGTGTCCTAAGCCACGGCTTTACGCTTGATAAAGAAGGACGTAAGATGAGTAAATCATTAGGCAACACGATTGACCCAACGAAGGTTGCGAAGCAGCTCGGTGCAGAAATTCTTAGACTTTGGGTATCTTCTGTCAACTATCAAGCCGACCATCCAGTGTCTGATGATATTTTGAAACAAGTAGCAGAAGTCTATCGTAAGATCCGTAACACCTTCCGCTTCCTGCATGGAAACCTATTTGACTTTGATCCAGCAGTAAATGCTGTGCCAGTAGAAGAGCTTCGCGAAGTGGATCAATACATCTTGATCAAATTAAACAAATTGATTGATAAAGTGAAAAAAGCTTATGATGATTACGAATTTGCGGTCGTCTATCATGCGATTCACAATTTCTGTACGATTGAGCTCAGCTCTTTCTATCTCGATTTTGCAAAGGATGTCGTCTACATTGAGCATGCGGATCATCCAGACCGCCGCAGCATGCAGACTGTCTTCTACGAAACATTAATGGCATTAGTGAAGCTGACTGCACCAATTCTTCCGCATACAGCAGATGAATTATGGAGCCACTTAAGCTTTGTTGAAGAGCCAAGTGTTCAGTTAACAGATATGCCAGAAGGTGTGGCAGTTCCTCAAGCTGAAGTGACAGAAGCGAAGTTTGACCGCTTTATGGAGGTACGTGACGATGTGCTAAAAGCGCTGGAGATTGCGCGTAACGAGAAAGTCATCGGACGTTCACTTGAAGCAAGTGTGACGCTTTATGCGACAGACGAAGTGAAAACCCTTCTTGCATCCATTAAAGAAGATGTGAAGCAGCTCTTTATCATCTCTGAATTAACGGTAGAGGATAAGCAGCATGCAGATACATCGGCGCCTGAATATACATCAGGAAGAATTGTGGTTCAAAAAGCAGAAGGAGAATTGTGCGAACGTTCCCGTATTATTTCAAAAGATGTTGGTGCAAATCCGAAATACCCAACATTGTCGCTGAAAAATGCTGAAATCGTGGAGAAATATTACCAAAATTAACAGTGCGATAATCACAAGCTAGCGCCCCGTCATATGCGGGGCGTTTTCTTTTTTGAGAAAATGACAGCGTTTAGAACGAAAGGAAAAATCTTATGGCTTTAAAGTAACCAGGCAGGGCAACAATATGATTATCACGACAGGGCAGGAGTTGAAATTGCGACATGAATGGCGATCTAGAGACGATTTACACGGAACTCCTTCAAATAAAAGAAGAGCTGCAATCTAAACTGTTTGAATACGCATCATTTCGTTCACCCGCTGAGCATGTCTCGTTGAATGACGTTAAAACGACCACACTTCTTTATCACATCAAAGAAGAGCTGCAAGATGTGTCTCTCGCTATTGCGAAAATCGAACAAGGAAACTATGGCATATGTGAGGCAACAGGAGATGTGATTCCGCTTGAACAAATGAGCATTCTTCCTACCGCCCGCACGGCTGACGACTTTTTATATCATAAGCAATACGAGAAAAAAGCATTCACTCCTTATCCTTCCGAATCAAATGATTCTCATTTTGAAGCCTTCCACATGTAGGGAGGTTTTTGTCTGTCAACTAAAGTTTCTTTACTCCTTCCTGTTTTCTTGATAAAATGCTTAAAGATCAAAGTATGAAGATGGAGGAACGTGTGTGTTCTATTACATAATCGCATTCGTTATCATTTGTTTAGACCAATTAACAAAATGGCTCATTGTCAAAAATATGATGCTCGGAGATTCTGTTCCAGTCATTGATGGATTCTTTTATATCACGTCTCACCGAAATTCAGGAGCCGCATGGGGAATTCTCCAAGGGCAAATGTGGTTTTTCTATGTGATCACACTCGTTGTTATTGCGGGAATTGTTTATTACTTACAAAAACATGGACAAAAGGACAAGCTGCTTGGAGTAGCGCTGGCCTTAATGCTTGGCGGAGCGATCGGAAACTTTATCGACCGTATTTTCCGTCAGGAAGTGGTTGATTTTGCTCATTTCGTATTTGGGGATTATCACTACCCAATCTTTAATATTGCAGATTCTTCTCTCTGTGTAGGGGTTATTCTGCTCTTCATTCAAATGCTGTTAGATGGAAAGAAAAATAAGGAGTCAACTACATGAATCAAGTAAATATTGCCGTTTCAGAAGAACAAACGAGTGAACGGCTAGATAAATTTCTAAGCACAACAGAACCAGAATGGTCAAGAACCCAAGTCCAGCAATGGGTTAAAGATGGGCTGATCGAAGTAAACGGGAAACAAGTAAAGGCCAATTACAAAGTACAAGCTGGGGATCAAATCAAAGTGGAGATTCCAGATCCGGAAGCGCTAGATGTAGAAGCAGAACCAATGGATCTTGATATTTATTATGAGGATGCAGATGTGTTAGTCGTAAATAAGCCTCGAGGAATGGTCGTTCATCCAGCCCCAGGTCATGTGTCAGGTACACTTGTAAATGGTCTGATGGCACATTGTACGGATTTATCAGGGATTAACGGTGTGATGCGTCCTGGAATTGTCCACCGAATTGATAAAGATACGTCTGGGCTGTTAATGGTCGCGAAAAACGATATGGCACATGAGTCACTCGTCAATCAGCTGGTGGCTAAAACTGTCACAAGAAAGTATACGGCTGTTGTCCACGGTATTATCCAGCATGATACAGGCACAATTGATGCACCAATTGGCAGAGACAAAAAAGACCGCCAAAGCATGACGGTCACAAAAGAAAATGCAAAACAGGCCGTCACTCACTTCGATGTGATTGAACGCTTTAAAGACTTCACAGTTGTCGAGTGCCGTCTTGAAACAGGAAGAACACACCAAATTCGTGTTCATATGAAATATATCGGCTACCCTCTTGCAGGAGATCCGAAATATGGACCGAGAAAAACAGTCGATTTTAATGGACAGCTTCTGCATGCAGGTGTTTTAGGATTTGATCATCCTAGAACAGGAGAATATATCGAGTTCACAGCACCAATTCCAGCTGATATGCGGGGCTTTATCGATTCATTAAGAAATAACGATTGACAGGCCGTTCTTTTTTTGAAATAATAAACGAAGAAATTGAGATTCTTTAAAACAGTCCAGAGAGGCTGAGAAGGATAACGGATCAATTTGTGCACGAGTATGCACAAATGAACGCCCCTCTCTGCCCTTTGCAGAAGGGGCTTTTTATTTGTCAAAAAGAGGTGTAAAAGATGGAACAAAAAGCAGTCATTCTTGATGAACAAGCGATCAGACGAGCGCTTACCCGAATTGCACATGAAATGATTGAGCGCAACAAAGGGATGAAGGATGTCATACTTGCCGGGATCAAGACAAGAGGCATACATCTTGCAAAGCGCCTTGCAGAGCGCATCGAGCAAATTGAGGGAAATCCAGTCACTGTGGGTGAACTTGATATTACGCTATACCGTGATGACCTGACAAAAAAGACAGACAACCAAGAACCGCTTGTAAAGGGTGCAGACATACCAGCTGACATTAATGACAAAACTCTCATTGTCGTTGACGATGTCCTGTTTACAGGCAGAACCGTCAGAGCAGCTATGGATGCCCTTGTGGATGTAGGAAGACCTTCTTCCATTCAGCTGGCTGTGCTCGTCGACCGGGGACACCGGGAGCTGCCGATTCGAGCGGATTATATCGGGAAAAACATTCCGACATCAAAAGCAGAGACCGTTATGGTTCAACTGAATGAAGTAGATCAAAACGACCTTGTCGCTATATATGAAAAATAACCTTTTTAAATGCATTCCAGAGAGTTTGCAAAGAGGGCAAAAACAGAGACACCGAGCACACGGCTAACATGACGTGTCCGGTTTTTCTAGGCCTCTTTGCGCATACTCGCAAAGAGGCTTTTTTAATGAAAAAGGACACATCTAGGAGGAAAATCATGAGTCAGCAAAAAGCCAATTTAGGCATTCGAGATATCCCAAAACCATTCACATGGCTATCACTTAGCCTGCAGCATTTGTTTGCGATGTTTGGTGCAACCATTCTTGTACCAAAAATCATTGATATGAGTCCAGCCGTCGCGCTCATCTCAAGCGGTGTGGGAACAATTGTTTACTTAATCATCACAAGAGGACAAATTCCGGCGTATCTTGGATCGTCCTTTGCCTTCATCGCCCCCATACTGAATGTGAAAGCAACGGGCGGCCCCGGAGCCGCAATGGTTGGCGCCTTCATGGCGGGTGTCGCTTATGCGCTCATTGCCCTGTTCATTAAATGGCTCGGCACAGGCTGGCTGATGAAGCTTCTGCCGCCGGTCGTCGTAGGACCAGTCATTATGGTCATTGGACTTGGACTCGCTGGAACAGCAGTCAACATGGCGATGTATGTTGATCCGAATGCAACCGAGCTTGTTTACAGCCTTAAGCACTTAATGGTCGCTGGCTTCACACTGGCTGTCACGATTATCAGTATGATTTTCCTAAGAGGATTCCTTAGCTTAATCCCAGTATTAATCGGCATTATCAGCGGCTATCTCTTTGCCTTAACACAAGGCATTGTGAACTTCCAGCCGGTCATTGACGCAAAATGGTTTGCCGTACCAGACTTCGTCGTACCATTTGTCGACTATACACCTGCTGTGACCTTAAGCATTCTCACAGTGATGGTGCCGGTTGCCTTTGTCACAATGTCTGAGCATATCGGTCATCAAGTGGTGTTAAGTAAGGTCGTAGGACAAGATTTTATTAAAAAACCAGGTCTTCACCGCTCCATTTTAGGAGACAGTGCGGCGACCATCTTCGCTTCACTTATTGGCGGACCACCAACAACAACTTATGGAGAGAACATTGGCGTACTTGCCATCACAAGAGTGTTCAGTATCTTCGTCATCGGCGGAGCAGCAGTGTTTGCAATCTGCTTCGGTTTTGTAGGGAAAATTTCAGCATTAATCAGTACAGTGCCGTCCGCGGTGATGGGAGGCGTTTCGTTCCTGCTCTTTGGAATCATTGCCTCAAGCGGCCTGAGAATCCTGATTGATCATAAAGTGAATTTTGAAGAAAAGCGTAATCTCATTATCGCATCAGTCATCCTAGTCATCGGAATTGGCGGGGCATTCATTCAGGTGAAACAAATCAATCTCACCCTATCTGGAATGGCACTTGCTGCGATTACGGGTGTCCTGTTAAACCTGATCCTGCCGCATCAAAAAGCGGAAGATGACGAGTCAAATGAATCAAATACAGAAAACCTTTTAAAAGAAGTCCAGTGAGGCTGACAAGGGTTCTAAATGGAGCAGAATGCACGAAAGTGCCGCTGCTTCTTTTGGAGAACCCTAAGCTGCCGATGCTTAGGGTTTTTTTGAACCTGAAAGTGATGAAAAACTAGAGGGGGAAGAAAAAATGAATGATTTATCGACAATGAGCAGCTTATCAAAAGATGAGATTTTACAGCTGATTGAAGAAGCAGCTGCACTCAAAAAGGGGAAACAAGAACATGGATTAGCCGGAGAATTTGTGGCAAACCTCTTCTTTGAGCCTAGCACAAGAACACGTTTTAGCTTCGAAGTAGCCGAGAAGAAATTAGGGATGAATGTCCTGAGCTTAGATGCAGCAAGCACCTCCGTTCAAAAGGGCGAAACACTTTACGATACGGTAAAAACACTGGAATCGATCGGAGTAAAGGCATGTGTGATCAGAGACAGCACCGATGAATATTATAACGAGCTGATCGGGAAGGTTGGAATTCCTATCATCAATGCAGGAGATGGCTGCGGACAGCATCCAACCCAATCACTGCTTGACCTCATGACCATCTTTGAAGAGTTTGGCGGTTTTGAAGGCTTAACGATTTCGATTCATGGAGACATCAAACATAGCAGGGTAGCAAGGTCAAATGCTGAGGTTCTCTCAAGGCTGGGAGCGACAGTCCTCTTTTCAGGACCTGCTTCCTTCCAGGATGAACAAAACCCTCACGGAACGTACGTCCAAGTAGATGAAGCCATCGCACAATCTGATGTGGTGATGCTGCTCAGAATCCAGCATGAACGGCACGCTGAAAAAATGGGCAGTGAAGATTACTTATCAACTTATGGATTATCAGTAGATAGAGCCAACAAGATGAAAGAACGCGCGATTATTATGCATCCAGCCCCAGTAAACAGAGGTGTTGAAATAGATGATTCATTAGTAGAGTCCAAGCAGTCAAGGATTTTCAAGCAAATGGAAAATGGTGTTTATATCCGAATGGCCGTATTAAAAAGAGCTTTTCAAAATAGCACACTACATCAAAAAGGGAGAGATTCTGTCTATGTCATATCTCATTAAAAACGGTTTTATCTTAACAAGCACAGGTGAAAGAGTGCAGCAGGATATTAGGGTAAAAGGAAAAGTGATTCAAGCGATTGGTCACCTAGAAAGAGAAGACGGAGAAGAGGTTATTGATGCAGCAGGGCTATTTGTGTCACCAGGCTTGATCGATCTGCATGTGCATTTAAGAGAGCCAGGCGGAGAGAAAAAGGAAACAATTGAAACAGGCTCTAAAGCAGCCGCAAGAGGCGGATATACGACGATTGCAGCGATGCCGAATACACGTCCAGTTCCAGATACAAAAGAGCAAATGGAATGGCTCATGAATCGAATCGAAGAAATCTCATCTGTTAGAGTGCTGCCATACGCCTCCATCACAACGAGACAAATTGGGGAAGAGATGACGGATTTTGCAGCACTAAAAGAAGCAGGCGCCTTTGCTTTTACAGATGACGGTGTCGGTATCCAAACAGCAGGCATGATGTACGAAGCGATGAAACAGGCAGCAAGTCTTGATCAAGCGATTGTGGCGCACTGCGAAGATAACTCGCTCATTTACGGCGGGTGCGTTCATGAAGGAGAATTTTCAAAAGCAAATGGATTAAACGGAATACCGTCCATTTGTGAATCGGTGCATATTGCAAGAGATGTTCTTTTAGCAGAAGCAGCGAACTGTCATTATCATGTATGTCATATCAGTACGAAAGAATCTGTGCGGGTCGTACGCGATGCAAAAAAAGCAGGTATCCGTGTGACGGCTGAGGTGTCACCGCATCACCTGCTGTTGTGTGATACGGACATTCCAGGTCTTGATACAAATTATAAAATGAACCCGCCGCTCAGAGGAAAAGAGGATCGCGAGGCATTGATCGAGGGACTGTTAGATGGAACGATTGATTTCATCGCAACAGACCATGCGCCGCATACAGAAGAAGAAAAGAACGAAACCATGCAGCGTGCCCCGTTTGGAATTGTGGGACTTGAAACAGCGTTCCCGCTTCTGTATACACGATTTGTCAAAACAGGCGAATGGACATTAAAAGAACTCGTTGATTATATGACAATCAAACCAGCAGAAGCCTTTTCCCTTCCATACGGAAAGCTTGAAGAAGGACACATAGCTGATATTACACTCATTGATTTAAACAAAGAAATGGCAATCGATAAAACAAGCTTCTTATCTAAAGGACAAAATACACCGTTTGACAAATTGACTGTATCAGGATGGCCGGTCATGACACTTGCATCTGGGAAAGTCGTTTATGAAGAGGGGAGACTAGTAAAATGAAGAGACGCTTAGTGCTAGAAAACGGAACAGTATTCGAAGGAACAGGCTTTGGCAGCTTAGAACCATCAGTGGGAGAAGTCGTCTTTAATACAGGGATGACAGGCTATCAAGAAATTTTATCTGATCCATCATACTGCGGACAAATTGTCACACTCACTTACCCGCTTATCGGCAACTACGGCATTAACCGTGATGATTTTGAATCGATCACACCGTTTGTGAAAGGGCTGATTGTGAAAGAGCTTTGTGAAAAGCCCTCAAACTGGCGCTCTTCATACTCACTCGATGAATATTTAAAAATGAAAAACATTCCGGGGCTGAGCGGAATCGATACACGGAAGCTGACTAGAATGATTCGAAGTGCAGGGACTTTAAGAGGGGCGTTTGCAGGACCTGATGAACAAGTGGAAGACGTTGTGCGCCGCCTTCAAACATTGCAGCTGCCAACTGATCAGGTGAGTCAAGTATCTGTGAAAAATGCGTACCCAAGCCCAGGCAGAGGAAAAAGAATTGTCCTTGTCGATTTCGGCATGAAGCACGGCATTTTGCGCGAGCTCAATAAACGTGATTGCGACGTCATTGTGGTGCCATACAACATCACTGCAGATGAAGTGCTGCAGCTAAAGCCTGATGGCATCATGCTTTCAAACGGACCTGGAGATCCTGTGGATGTACCAGAAGCCGTTGAGATGATTCAGCAATTGATTGGAAAGGTGCCGCTCTTTGGTATTTGCCTCGGACATCAATTATTTGCTCTAGCGTGCGGTGCAAGTACAGAAAAAATGAAATTTGGTCACAGAGGATCAAACCATCCGGTGAAAGAACTAGCAACTGGCAAGGTAACACTGACGTCTCAAAACCATGGCTACACGGTTAGCAGTATTAACGAAGACGTGCTCGAAGTCACACATATTGCCCTAAACGACAATACGATTGAAGGATTAAAACATAAAGAAGCACCAGCATTCACTGTTCAGTACCACCCAGAAGCATCACCGGGTCCAGAAGATGCAAACTACTTATTTGACCAGTTCATGGAAATGATTCATACGACTGAGAAAGAAGGGGAAGAAGTATGCCAAAACGCGTAGACATCAAAAAGATTTTAGTAATCGGATCAGGTCCTATCATCATCGGTCAGGCAGCGGAGTTTGACTATGCAGGTACACAGGCTTGCTTAGCACTAAAAGAAGAGGGCTATGAAGTCGTTCTTGTGAACTCTAACCCTGCGACCATCATGACAGATACAGAAATGGCCGACAAGGTATACATCGAACCACTGACACCAGAATTTTTAACACGAATCATTCGAAAAGAACGCCCTGATGCGATCTTGCCAACACTTGGCGGGCAAACTGGATTAAACCTTGCTGTTGAATTGTCAGAGCTTGGTGTATTAGCTGAATGCGGCGTTGAAGTACTCGGTACAAAGCTGTCAGCCATCCAAAAAGCAGAGGATAGAGATTTATTCCGTAATTTGATGAATGAACTAAATGAGCCTGTACCAGAAAGTGAAATCATTCATAACCTGGAAGAAGCAATGGCGTTTACGGATCAAATCGGTTTCCCTGTCATCGTCAGACCAGCCTATACATTAGGTGGAACGGGCGGCGGAATTTGTACAAACGAGCAAGAACTGAAGGAAATCGTTGAAAACGGCCTGAAGCTAAGCCCAGTTACACAATGCTTACTTGAAAAAAGCATTGCAGGCTTTAAAGAAATTGAATATGAAGTCATGCGAGACAGCGGTGACCATGCAATCGTTGTTTGTAACATGGAAAACTTTGACCCTGTCGGTATCCATACAGGTGACAGTATTGTTGTAGCACCAAGCCAAACGTTAAGTGATCGTGAATATCAGCTGCTTCGCAATGTGTCGCTTAAGCTGATCCGCGCACTTGGCATAGAAGGCGGCTGTAACGTTCAGCTGGCACTTGATCCAAACAGCTTTCAATACTATATCATCGAAGTAAACCCGCGTGTGAGCCGTTCCTCTGCGCTTGCGTCAAAAGCGACAGGCTATCCAATTGCCAAATTGGCAGCGAAAATTGCAGTCGGGTTAACGCTTGATGAAATGATGAACCCAGTCACAGGTAAAACCTATGCAGCCTTCGAGCCGGCACTTGACTATATCGTTTCAAAAATACCGCGATGGCCGTTCGATAAATTTGAATCTGCCAACAGACGTCTTGGTACGCAAATGAAGGCAACTGGTGAAGTCATGGCGATCGGCCGCACATTAGAAGAGTCTCTTCTAAAGGCTGTACGTTCACTTGAAGCCGATGTGCATCACATTGAATTAAAAGATGAAGCAGACATCACAAATGAAGTGCTTGAAAAACGGATTATTAAAGCGGGAGACGAACGATTATTTTATATCGCTGAGGCGCTCAGAAGAGGCTATACAGTCGAACAAATACACGAATTCTCAAAAATTGATTACTTCTTCCTTCATAAACTGGAAGGCATCATCGCCTTTGAGAAGACATTAAAAGAAAACAAAGGCAATACAGACGTATTAAAAGAAGCGAAAGAAAAAGGCTTCTCAGATATCTACATTAGCCGCGAGTGGAATATGAACGAAGCGGATGTCTACAAGCTAAGACAAGAAGCAGGCATTGTACCTGTATACAAGATGGTGGATACATGTGCGGCAGAATTTGAATCAGAGACACCTTATTTCTACAGCACGTATGAAGATGAAAATGAATCAGAACGTACAGACAAGAAAAGCGTTATCGTATTAGGTTCAGGTCCTATCCGAATTGGACAAGGGGTTGAATTTGATTATGCGACCGTTCACTCTGTGTGGGCAATTAAACAAGCAGGCTATGAAGCGATCATTATTAACAACAACCCTGAAACGGTCTCAACAGACTTTAGTATTTCAGATAAGCTCTACTTTGAACCACTTACTGTAGAAGATGTGATGCATATCATCGACCTTGAACAGCCTGAAGGGGTTGTCGTTCAGTTCGGCGGGCAAACAGCGATCAACTTAGCAGATGAATTATCAAATAGAGGGGTTAAAATTCTTGGAACTTCTCTAGAAGACCTAGACCGCGCAGAAAACCGGGACAAGTTTGAACAAACGTTAGAAACACTCGGCGTGCCCCAGCCTAAAGGGAAAACAGCAACATCTGTGCCTGAAGCAGTAGCGATTGCCAATCAAATTGGCTACCCAGTCCTTGTCCGTCCTTCCTATGTATTAGGCGGCCGCGCGATGGAAATTGTGTATCAAGAAGCTGAGCTTCTTCACTACATGGAGAATGCGGTGAAGGTCAATCCGCAGCATCCAGTGTTAATTGACAAGTATTTGACAGGAAAAGAAATTGAAGTAGATGCCGTGTCTGATGGCGAAACTGTCGTGATCCCAGGCATTATGGAACACATTGAAAGAGCCGGAGTTCACTCTGGTGACTCGATTGCGGTCTATCCGCCGCAAACATTGTCTGAGGACATCAAAGCGAAGATCGCAGAATACACGATCAAGCTTGCAAAAGGACTCAACATTATTGGGCTTTTGAACATCCAATTTGTCCTATCAAAAGGCGAAGTGTATGTACTTGAAGTGAACCCGCGATCAAGCCGGACGGTTCCTTTCTTAAGTAAAATTACAGGCATCCCGATGGCCAACCTTGCGACAAAAGTCATCTTAGGAGAGAAGCTCAAAAATTATGGCTACGAAGAAGGGCTTCACACAGAGCAAGAAGGAGTGTACGTTAAAGTCCCAGTCTTCTCTTTTGCTAAATTAAGAAGAGTCGATATTACACTTGGACCTGAAATGAAATCAACAGGTGAAGTCATGGGGAAAGATGTCACGATCGAAAAAGCCCTATATAAAGGATTGATTGCGTCAGGCATTCAAATTCCTAATGACGGAACAGTACTTCTGACAGTCGCTGATAAGGATAAAGAAGAAGGACTTGAGATCGCAAGAAGATTCCATTCTATCGGCTATCATATTTTAGCAACGGAAGGAACGGCGAATTATTTAAAACAAGCCTCCATTCCATCAAGTGTGGTCGGCAAAATCGGAGAGGAAGGCAAAAATCTTCTCGATGTCATTCGAAACGGGGAAGCGCAATTTGTCATCAACACCTTAACAAAAGGAAAACAGCCGGCAAGAGACGGCTTTAGAATTAGACGTGAATCTGTTGAAAACGGAGTGGCCTGCTTAACGTCCCTAGATACTGCAGAAGCCATTTTAAGAGTGCTTGAGAGCATGACATTTAGAGCGGATGAAATGCCAGAAGTGAAAACGAATGCTGAGGTGACAGTAACGATATGAAAAAAGCATACTTGACGGTCGTCTCGAACCGAGAGATCGCTGATCATATTTACGAAATGACATTAAAAGGTGACCTTGTGAACTCCTTTCAAACGGCTGGACAATTTCTTCATCTAAAGGTCAGTGAATCCATGACACCGCTGCTGAGAAGACCGATCAGTATTGCCAACATTCATGCCGAGCAAAAAGAAGCAACCATCATTTACCGCGCAGAGGGAGACGGCACAAAGCTCCTCTCCCAAAAGCGGGAGGGAGAATCAGTCGATGTATTAGGTCCGCTTGGAAACGGGTACGATCCTTCAGTCGTCCAGCCCGGAGAGACGGCTTTACTAGTCGGCGGCGGAATTGGCGTACCGCCTCTATATGAACTGTCCAAGCGTTTAACGAAAAAAGGCGTCATCGTGAAGCATGTCCTCGGCTTTCAATCGAAAAAGGATGTATTTTACGAGGAGAAATTTCAAGCACTCGGCGATACGTTTATTGCAACGGTTGATGGCACATACGGTGCTAAAGGCTTTGTAACAGATGTGATAAAAGAGCAAAACCTGAGCTTTGATGTGCTGCTTTCCTGCGGTCCAACACCTATGCTAAAAGCGCTGAAAGACACGTATCCTGATAAGCCCGTCTACATTTCGATGGAAGAACGAATGGGCTGCGGAATTGGTGCCTGCTTTGCATGTGTCTGTCACACCGATCAGCTCGACAAACCTTACGTCAAAGTGTGTCTTGATGGACCTGTTTTTAAAGCAGAGGAGGTGGCATTGTCATGCTAAACGTTGAGTTACCCGGATTATCTTTAAAAAATCCAATTATCCCTGCATCAGGCTGCTTTGGATTCGGGAGAGAATTTGCATCCTTATATGACCTATCATTGCTGGGCGGTATCATGATCAAAGCCACAACCCTTGAACCGAGATTTGGCAATCCGACTCCAAGGGTAGCCGAGACAGGAGCCGGTATGCTCAATGCAATCGGCCTTCAAAACCCAGGTCTAAAAGGCGTGCTTGAAAATGAGCTGCCTTGGCTTGAGCAATTTGATACGCCTATTATTGCGAATGTTGCTGGCTCACAGGTTGATGATTATGTGGAAGTAGCCAAGCAAATCAGCCAAGCAAAAAATGTTCATGCCCTTGAACTGAATATTTCTTGCCCAAATGTGAAAACAGGCGGGATTGCCTTTGGTACAGATCCAAATATGGCGGCGTCATTGACAAAAGCGGTCAAGGAAGTCTCTTCCGTACCTGTCTATGTCAAGCTGTCACCTAACGTAGCCAATGTTGTGGATATTGCTCAAGCGATTGAAGCTGCTGGAGCGGATGGACTCACCATGATTAACACATTAATCGGTATGCGTTTAGATTTAAAAACGGGGAAACCCATCCTTGCCAATAAAACAGGTGGATTATCAGGACCAGCTGTCAAACCTGTCGCTGTGCGCATGGTACATGAGGTGAGTCAAGCGGTTTCTATTCCGATTATCGGGATGGGCGGGGTGCAAAGTGCTGAAGATGTACTTGAATTTTTACTAGCAGGTGCAAGTGCAGTAGCTGTCGGCACAGCCAATTTTGTAAATCCATTTATTTGCCCGGAAATCATTGAAGAGCTGCCAAATGTGTTAGCAGCATATGGTTATTCATCTGTAGAGGAATGCATCGGAAGGAGCTGGAAACATGAAGCACTTGCCCATCATCGCGCTTGATTTTCCATCAGGACAGGAGGCCCACGCCTTTTTAGATCGTTTTGAAGGCACTCCATTATTCGTAAAGGTTGGCATGGAGCTGTTTTACCAAGAAGGTCCTGCCATCATTGACGCACTAAAAGAAAAAAATTGCCGTATTTTCCTTGATCTGAAGCTTCATGATATTCCAACAACCGTGCAAAAAGCGATGAACCGGCTTGCTACACTTGGTGTTGATTTGGTGAATGTGCATGCAGCCGGCGGGAAAAAAATGATGCAGGCTGCCGTAGAGGGGCTTGAAAGCGGGACCCCTGCCGGGCAAAATCGCCCGGGCATTATTGCAGTGACCCAGCTGACTAGTACGTCAGAAGACATGATGAGAAACGAATTACTCATTGACCGTCCGCTGCAAGAGACTGTTATCCGGTACGGACAATTAGCATATGAAAGTGGGCTGGACGGGGTTGTTTGCTCTGTTCATGAATCTAAAGCACTTCATGAACATATTTCACCATCCTTTCTCACTGTAACGCCAGGAATTCGCATGTCGAATGATCAAACCGATGACCAACAGCGCGTGGCGACACCTGCCTATGCAAAGGAGCAAGGTGTTTCACAAATCGTTGTCGGAAGATCAATCACAAAAGCTGATAAACCAATAGAAGCCTATCATCAAATTTTGAAAGAGTGGGAGTGACTGCCAGATGAAATCAAAAATCGCGAAACATCTATTACAAATCAAAGCGGTCTCATTAAAACCAGACGAACCGTTTACATGGGCGAGCGGTATAAAATCACCGATCTATTGTGATAACCGCCTGACATTGTCATATCCAGAAGTGAGACACGACATTGCTGAAGGTCTAAAAGATTTGATTCTCACTCATTTCAAGGGAGCAGAGGTTGTCGCGGGTACTGCAACAGCAGGCATTCCTCATGCGGCATTAGCAGCAGACCGCTTGAATATTCCTATGTGTTATGTTAGAAGTAAGCCGAAAGCACACGGAAAAGGAAATCAAATTGAAGGGGCCGTATCTAAAGGACAAAAGGTTGTCGTCGTCGAAGACCTGATTTCCACAGGAGGCAGTGTGCTTGAAGTGGTCGCTGCTCTTCAAGATGAGGGCTGCGAGGTACTAGGAGTTGCCGCGATCTTCACATACGGACTGCCAAAAGCAGCGGCAGCATTTCAAGAAAAAAATATTCCATATGTCACCCTAACAGACTATGACACATTGACAGACGTGGCACTTGAACTGAAAGCGATTGAGCCTGCTGCGATGAACAAACTAAAACGCTGGAGGCAAGATCCTTCCTCTGAATCTTGGATGGAAGAAACGGTCTGAAAAGTGAAAGCTCATCGTTAACAAAAGCTGTGCCTGCCCGCACGGCTTTTGTTATTTGGGTAAAAATAGTAAAATAGACTCAAATTTTAATAAAAACTAATCCTATCAACAAAGTCGGGTTGACTTTTGTTTGAATTGTGTTAATATTTAAGACAAATTGAAACTCTTATCCAGAGAGGTGGAGGGACTGGCCCGATGAAACCCGGCAACCTGCGATTCGCAAGGTGCTACTTCCTGCAAAATGATTCTATTTTGAAAGATAAGGAAATCGTGAGCTTCCTCATCTTTCTTTCGGACTGAAAGAAAGTTTTTTTATTTTAACGGTGAGGGGGAAGAGGAGATGGAAGTGAAACAAAATCAGGATGAGGACTTAGTAAAGCATATGCAAGAACTGATTGGGGATATGAAATTCGGTTCAATTATGTTAATTGTTCAGGACGGTCAAGTGATTCAGGTGGAAAAAAACGAAAAAATTAGATTAAAGTAGTGCGGAAAATAGCAATATGAGCGGTACTCCGGAAGGGGAGAAATCATGTTAACTTATGAAAATTGGCAAGAGCCGTCCATTACATTTCAAGAGGATGATTTGTATAAAGGAGCCCTGTCTGTACTGAAATGGGCGTACGGTCATTATGGTGACCAGCTCGTATATGCGTGCAGCTTTGGGATTGAGGGCATCGTTCTAATTGATCTGATTGCAAAAGTAAAAAAAGATGCGAAAATTGTCTTTTTAGATACAGGTCTGCATTTTAAAGAAACATACGACACAATTGATGCGGTAAAGGAAAGATACCCAGGTTTAGACATTGAACTGAAAACGCCTGAGCTGACGGTTGAACAGCAAAATGAGCAGCACGGTGATCAATTATGGAAAACAAATCCCCAAAGCTGCTGCCATATGCGTAAGGTCATTCCGTTGCAAGAAGCCCTCTCTGGTTATCCAGCATGGCTTTCAGGTTTAAGAAGAGAGCAGTCACCAAAACGAGCAGGGACGAATTTCTTAAATAAGGATGAAAAATTCAAATCAGTAAAAGTATGTCCGCTCATCCATTGGACGTGGAAGGACATATGGAGATATGCATCTAGAGAGGAACTTGCTTATAATCCGCTGCATGACCAAGGATATCCAAGTATCGGCTGTGCACCGTGTACACAACCAGCATTTACTGCAGATGATCTGCGTTCTGGCAGATGGTCAGGCACAGCAAAGACAGAGTGCGGATTACATGAGTAAGGGAGCATAATGTATGGAAATCGCCGCAATTTTATTTAGTCTATTCTTTGCTTTAAACATAGGCGCAAGCGGAGCAGCTGCTTCTATGGGCATTGCGTATGGATCAGGTGCCATTCAAAAGCCCATTTATGCACTCAGTTTTTGTGCAGTTGGGATTTTAGCAGGTTCAGTGATTGGCGGCGGTGAGGTCGTCAAAACGATCAGCTCTGGTATTATGCCAGAATCAGTCATTACACTTGAAATCGTTTGTATTATCATTGGTTCTGCTGCACTATCACTTTTCATAGCGAATCTGATAGCGATTCCTTTATCAACAAGTGAGGTCACAGTAGGGGCTGTGGTTGGTGTGGCAGTCGCGTATAAAGTACTGTTTGTGAAATCCATTTTAGTGATTGTGGCATTTTGGGTCATCATCCCGCTTTTCGCCTTTCTTTTTACCTTTGCTGTCGTCAAAATCATCAGAATGTTCCCTAAACGAAAGTTGTCTAAAAAAAGCACAGTTATTTTATCTGTCGTCTTAATCCTCAGCGGATTTTTAGAAGCATTTTCAGCCGGGATGAACAATGTGGCAAATGCGGTCGGCCCGCTCGTCGCTTCAGGCGTTTTGTCAGTTGGGCAGGGAACACTTTACGGTGGAATTTTCGTCGCAGCAGGGGCCCTCTTGCTAGGCAGAAGAGTGCTGGAAACAAACGGAAAGAAAATTACCCGCTATCAAACAGGCGAAGGGATTTTACTTTCGAGTACCGGTGCCGGGCTTGTCATCGTCAGCTCTATTTTTGGTCTGCCCGTTCCGCTTACGCAAATCACCTCCTCGTCTATTATCGGACTTGGAATGGCAAAAGGCGGGCCTAACATTTTTCACAAACATGTTGTGAAAAAAATGCTGAAAGTGTGGGTGGTGTCACCCTTCTTATCACTCAGCCTATCGTATTTGCTGGTGAGCCTTTTCTTAAAAGGAGACTATTACTCTATCTTTATCATGATGAGTGTACTGCTTGCCTCACTTGGTGCGCTGAGTCTGATGAAGGCAGTCAAAAATGAGAGCAGCTCTATTCATGAACAGGGCGGCGGGATTTAATCACAAATCCGACTATTAACATCTAATAAATAAGAACATTGAGAGGAAGATGAACAAATGAGTTTAACACCACATGGTGGCGTATTAATTAATCGAGTAAACGAAGAATATGATCTCAGCACAGCTGCAAAGGAAATTGAACTAGATGCAATCTCCTTTGCAGACCTTGAACTCATTGCAATTGGCGGATATAGTCCAATTGAAGGGTTTTTAACAAAAGCTGATTATGAAGCAGTTGTGAGCAGTATGCGGCTAGCAAGTGGTGTCGTTTGGTCTCTTCCTATTACACTGCCAGTGACAAAAGAAAAGGCGGCGGAAATCCATCAAGGCGATATCGTACGCTTATCCTATAATGGAACTGTATATGGGGTCATTGAAGTAGAGGATCAATACACACCAGATAAGGAAAAAGAAGCGGTGAATATCTATAAAACTGATGACCGCAATCATCCAGGTGTGAAAAAATTATTTGAACGCGGCGATACTTATATTGGCGGGAAAATTACACTGACGAAACGCAGTGAAAAACCATTCCCTCAATTTACGTATGAGCCAGAAGAAACAAGACGTCATTTTAAAGAAAACGGCTGGAAAACCATTGTTGGTTTCCAAACGAGAAACCCGGTTCATCGTGCACATGAATATATTCAAAAAACAGCATTAGAAACGGTCGATGGTTTATTTTTAAATCCGCTTGTCGGTGAAACAAAATCTGACGACATCCCGGCAGATGTGAGAATGAAAAGCTATCAAGTGTTATTGAATGGTTATTATCCAAAAGACCGCGTCTTTTTAGGTGTTTTTCCTGCTGCAATGCGTTATGCTGGACCAAAGGAAGCGATATTTCACGCGCTTGTTCGGAAAAATTATGGCTGCACCCATTTTATTGTCGGAAGAGATCATGCAGGTGTTGGTGACTATTACGGCACATACGAGGCGCAGGAACTATTTGATCAATTTACAAGCGAAGAAATCGGCATTACTCCATTAAAATTTGAACACAGCTTCTACTGTAATACATGTGAATCGATGGCCACACCAAAAACGTGTCCTCACGACAAAAGCGAGCATGTCATTCTTTCAGGTACAAAAGTTCGAACGATGCTAAGAAACGGTGAATTACCACCAAGCACATTCAGCCGAAAAGAAGTCATTGAAACATTAATCGAAGGATTAAAAACGACGGTATCTTAATGGGAGGGTATGACATGAGCAACGAACATATCGTGTGGCATGATTCATCTATTACGAAAAAAGAATATCAACAGAAAAACAATCATACGAGCGGCATTATCTGGCTTACAGGTTTAAGCGGATCAGGTAAATCAACGATCGCAAATGCAGCTGCAAGAGAGCTGTTTGAACAAGGCTACCAAGTCACAGTTCTTGACGGCGATAACGTGCGGCACGGACTCAATAAAGATCTAGGGTTTTCAGATGATGACAGAAAAGAAAACATCCGCCGGATCGGAGAAGTGGCGAAATTATTTGTGGAGCAAGGAACGATTGTCATCACTGCTTTTATTTCTCCATTTCAGGCAGACCGCCATATTGTCAGACAGTTAGTCGAAGATGGGGAATTTCACGAAGTGTTTGTCAAATGTGATCTGAACGTGTGTGAAGAGCGTGATCCAAAAGGGTTATATAAAAAGGCGAGAAACGGCGAAATTCCATTTTTTACTGGAATTGATTCACCGTATGAAGAGCCCGCTGCGCCTGAGCTCGTATTAGATACAGGTGAATTATCCCGTGAGGAATCAAAACAGCGTCTTGTTGATTATGTAAAAGGAACAACGAAATAATCGCCTGATGGCAGGGGGAGAAAAGCAAGATGGGGAAAGTATACATTGTGGGTGCTGGACCCGGGGATCCAGATTTAATTACATTAAAGGCCCATAAGGCAATACAGCAGGCAGATGTCATCTTATATGATCGTCTTGTCAATCAAGACATTCTCGCCCACGCCAAACCAGATGCGGAATTGATTTATTGCGGCAAGCTGCCAAATCATCATACAATGAGACAGGAAGCCATCAATGAAGCGCTTGTGGCTCATGCAAAGGAAGGGAGTATTGTCGTTCGGCTGAAAGGCGGAGACCCCTTTGTCTTTGGACGTGGCGGTGAAGAAATCGAATGCTTAGCTGAGCACGGAATTCCGTATGAGGTCGTCCCGGGAATTACTTCTGGAATTGCAGCGGCTGCTTATGCGGGCATCCCTGTGACACATCGTGAATTCAGCTCAAATGTTGCTTTTGTCACGGGTCACTATCAAAAGGATGAACATTTTGAAGAAAAGTGGGAGGCGCTGGCTACAGGAATTGATACTCTTGTGATTTACATGGGTGTCAAAAACGTGGAAAGGGTGCAGCGCCTGCTTTTGAAAAATGGACGGGACCCTGAAACTCCCGCTGCATTTATACACTGGGGAACCACAACGAGGCAAAAGACAACTTGCTGCACGGTGGCGACATTGTCTGAAACCGTTGAAAAAGAAGGGATCGAGCATCCAAGTTTAATTGTTGTTGGAGATGTCGTTCATTTTCATCAAAAGCTGAACTGGTTTGAACCCGCATTAATCGAGAAATGAGAATGATAGAGAAAAGACACGTGCATACATCGTGTCTTTTCGTCTGATGAAAACAAGTGAGAGGGAGGAGCCGCATGAAACAAGCTGTCCTTTATGTTGGGCATGGAAGCCGAGTAAAAGAAGCACAAGATAAGGCCATTTCTTTTATGAAGAGCTGTATGCCGTTGGTGAAAGCAGATATACAAGAAATTTGTTTTTTAGAGCTGACGGACCCATCTATAGAAGAAGGATTTGAGGCCTGTGTGAAAAAAGGAGCGACACACATTGCCATTGTCCCGCTCCTCCTATTAACTGCCATGCATGCCAAATCGGATATCCCTGTCGAAATTGAGAAAGTGCGCGCACGTTTCCCGCAAGTGAAGGTCACATATGGAAAGCCAATCGGGGTGAATCAAGAAGTAACAAAAGCGGTTGCCGCAAGAATTGAAGAAGCAGGATATCAAGGCGAGCGGGCGCGGATTCTTTTAATTGGCCGCGGGAGCTCTGATCCGGATGTGAAGCGAGATGTGTTTGGCATTGCAGACGATGTCCGAAGTCTGCTTCCGCATGCAGAGGTTCTTCCGTGTTTTATTACAGCATGTGAGCCCAATTATCGAGATGTTCTCGCGCAGTTATCAGCAGATGACGATGGGCCTGTCTATATCGTTCCTTACTTGCTGTTTACCGGAATTTTAATGAAAGAAATTGAAAGTGAAGCCGCTCAGGCGAGAAAGCGGCTGAAAGATGTCCGGGTATGCCGGTATATTGGCTTTCATCCGTATGTTAAAGCGGCTTATATTGAACGCGTGCAAGAAACCATTTTAAACAAAGACGATGCGTTTCGTTTCCGAGGAGAAAGCCATGCTTCCAGTCCATCTTGATTTAACCAATAAACAAGTGGTCATTGCCGGCGGCGGATCGGTGGCGTTAAGAAGAGCAAAGGCGCTGTGCGCGGAGCCTTGCCATATAACCGTTGTGAGTCCTAATCTTTCTGAAGAGATGGCACACTTCATTGATACATACCAATTGAATTGGAAGGAAAAGAAGGTAGATGCTGAAGATTTGAAGGATGCATTTTTCATTGTAGCTGCGACAAATGACCCTTCGGTAAATGAATGGATCGCACAAATAGCACAGCCTCACCAGCTCGTGAATTGTGTGAGCCAATCAGAGCTAGGCAATGTGATGGTGCCGAAGGTTGTCAAAGCAGGAAAAGTGACGATTTCAGTCTCTACAAGTGGTGCAAGCCCCGCCCGGACAAAACAGCTGGCTGCGGCAATTGAATCCTTGCTTGAACAAGAGGATATTGACGCACTTGATGCCCTTTACATCGAAAGAAAAAAACGACAAAGAAAAAGCCGATAAATCCTCATGTCAGGATTTTATCGGCTTTTCTTATTTATTTTCTCAGCTTGAGCACAAGATCTTCGTCAGGCGTGACAAATAATGTTTGCTGCTGATCATACGTAACAAAGCCAGGCTTTGCTCCATTTGGTTTTTTCACATGCCGGATTTTTGTATAGTCGACAGGAACGGAACCAGACTCTTTGGCTTTCGAAAAGTAGGCGGCAATTTGAGCCGCTTCAAGCAGCGTTTGTTCATCAGGTGCTTGGTGACGAATGACGACATGTGATCCAGGAATATCCTTTGTATGCAGCCAAATATCATCACGAGTAGCTGCCTTTGTAGTCAAATACTCGTTTTGTTTGTTGTTTTTTCCGACTAAAATTGGAATGCCTTGGGACGACTCGTACGTTTCGAGCTGAATGGCCGCCGGTTTTTTCTTTTTGGCGTGGCGCTTTTGTTTGGCGCGCAAATATTTTCCTTCAACAAGCTCTTCTCTCATTTCCTCTAAATCCTTTGGCGAAGCAGAGGACAGCTGCTGAATCAGCTCTTCAAAATAAGCAATTTCTTCATGTGTCCGCTTAATTTGTTCATTTACAGCTTCTACTGCATTTTTTGCCTTTTGATATTTTGTAAAGTATGCCTGTGCATTTTCAGAAGGGGTTTTGTTTGTTTTAAGCGGGATCGTGATTTCTCCGCCGTCTTCATCGTAATAATTGATGACAGTCGCTTCTTTATCCCCTTTATTGATCGCATATAAATTGGCTGTTAACAATTCGCCATAGAGCTGATATTTGTGTGCATCCTGAGATTCTTCAAGGGTTCTTTTTAGCTTTTTCAGCTTGTGTTCATTTTTCTTTTTTTCATTGACGACAAACCGTTCAAGGTCAGCTGCCTGTTGTTTGACTCTGTCTCTCTCAGCTTTTCCAAAATAAAAGCGGTCAAGCAGCTGGCTGAGTGAGTCGAATGTCTTCATCTCGCCTTGGACATGCTGAAGCTCTAATAAATAGAAATACTCTTTCCCATCTTTTCTTGTAAGCTGCGGCGTAAAAGAATGCATGCGAATGAGCTGAAACATGTCGAGCAGTGTATTTGGGATCGTTTCTTGATTGGCAAGACCGGCCCGGTGTACTGCTTCCTTTGCAAACAGAGGGGAAACCCCAGAGAAGGTATCGACAATTTGATTGGCGATCTTTCCTTCTTGAAAGCGTAAATGCTTCAAAATATCATCCTTTGTCACGTCAAAAGGATTCAATTTTTGCTGCGCAGGCGGCAGTAGGTATTCATAACCAGGAAGCACCGTTCGATAGCTGTTCACAGATGGTGAAAGGTGTTTCAGACCATCAATGATCTGCTGCGTTCCATCCTCTACAAGAATGAAGTTGCTATGACGTCCCATGATTTCAATGTAAAGCTTACGCGTCTGTTCATCGCCGATTTCATTTCGGCTTCGCACATGAAGCACGATCACCCGGTCAAATCCCATCTGTTCAAAACGTTCAATGAAGCCGCCCTCAAGATGCTTTCTGAGAAGCATACAAAACATTGGCGGCTCACTTGGATTGTCGTAATGAAGCTCGGTGAGCTGCACTCTCGCATAGCTCGGATGAGCCGATAAAAGGAGCTTATGATTTTTCCCGTTTGCTCGAATATGAAAAATCAGCTCGTGCTTATATGGCTGATGGATTTTTGAAATCCTTCCGCCAGTTAATGCCTTTTGCAATTCATTTGTCATACCATATGTAAAAATGCCGTCAAATGACATGTTAGATACACCCTCTTCTTTCACACAAATCTACTGAAAGAACCTTCCGTTTTCTCGTTCTTTAGGCAGTCTTATTATTATAGCATGATTTAGGACGAGTCTGAATAAACTGGCTTATAGAACACTGCATATGAGAGAGAACAAAAGAGGAGTGGACGAGGTCAAATGAATTGGCATGAACTGAACCAAACCGATTTATTAAAAACAATGAATACATCGATAGGTGACGGACTGTCAGAAAAAGATGTACAAAAGCGGCTTGAAAAACACGGGCCAAATGAATTGCAGGAAGGAAAAAAGGCGTCGGCTCTGATCATTTTTTTAGCACAGTTTAAAGATTTCATGGTGTTAATCTTGCTTGCAGCAACAATCATTTCTGCCTTTTTAGGAGAATACATTGATGCTGTTGCGATTGTGGCCATTGTTTTGATTAATGGTGTACTCGGCTTTTATCAAGAACGCCGGGCGGAAAAATCCCTTCAAGCGTTAAAGGAATTATCAACTCCGCACGTGTATGCAAGGAGAAATAATGAATGGGTCAAGATCCCGTCTAAACATCTCGTGCCAGGGGATATTGTGAAATTTTCAAGCGGAGATCGGATTGGGGCAGATATTAGATTACTAGATACAAAGAGCTTAGAAATTGAGGAGTCCGCTCTCACTGGTGAGTCTATCCCAGCGGTCAAACACGCAAGTCCGCTTTCAAGCGGCCATGTTTCGCTTGGGGATTTAACGAACATGGCCTTTATGGGGACGCTTGTTACTAGAGGCAGCGGCGTAGGGGTTGTCATTGGTACAGGAATGAATACAGCGATGGGACAAATTGCCGGTATGCTGGATGCAGCAGGTAATATGGAAACGCCGCTGCAAAGGCGTCTCGAGCAGCTTGGAAAAATTCTGATTGTGGCTGCTTTGTTTTTAACGGTGCTCGTTGTTGTTCTTGGTGTAGTGCAAGGACATGAATTGTATCATATGTTCCTAGCGGGAGTATCTCTTGCTGTGGCGGCGATTCCAGAAGGACTGCCGGCGATCGTCACTGTCGCCCTTTCCCTAGGGGTGCAGCGGATGATCAAACAAAAATCGATTGTCAGAAAGCTCCCGGCAGTGGAAACACTCGGCTGCGCGTCAATCATTTGCTCTGATAAAACAGGAACGATGACGCAAAATAAAATGACCGTGACCCATGTATGGGCGGAGGGAAAAACGTGGAATATTTCTGGCACAGGCTACGAGCCATCCGGTGACTTTACCTTAAACGGTGAAATCGTCCATGCCGACAAGCACCCAAGCTTGCAAAAGGTGTTATTATACGGGGCGCTTTGTAATACATCGACCATTGTTGAAAAAGACGGGGAGATGAGGCTTGATGGCGATCCGACAGAGGGAGCGCTCCTTACCGCAGCACGTAAAGCGGGTTTTACAGAGCAATTCATCGAAGCTGGATTTCATGTCATTGAGGAGTTTCCTTTTGACTCAGAAAGAAAGATGATGTCAGTCGTCGTTGAAACGAATCAAAAAGAGCGGTATGTCATTGCAAAAGGTGCGCCGGATGTACTAATGAACCGTTCAAGTTATATCATGCACGGCGGACGCACAGCTTCTTTTTCAACCACTCACAGGCAAGAAACAGAAGCAGCGATTCAAGGCTTAGCAAGACAGGCGCTTAGAACCATTGCCATTGCGTATAAAAAAGTCGGTCTGACAGAAAAAATCACCTCTGTACAGCAGGCTGAAACCGATTTAACATTTATCGGGTTAGAGGGCATGATCGATCCACCGCGTCCTGAAGTCAGACGAGCGATTAAAGAGTGCCGGGATGCTGGCATTAAAACGGTCATGATTACAGGGGACCACGTGGAAACGGCCAAAGCGATCGCCAAAGACTTGAGCCTTTTACCGAAGCAAGGACAGGTGCTCGACGGAAAAGCGCTTGATCAGATGAGCGACAAAGAGCTTGAGCAAACGGCTGAAAATGTATATGTCTTTGCCCGGGTTTCCCCTGAGCATAAGCTGAGAATTGTCAAAGCCTATCAAAAAAATGGTCATGTTGTGGCGATGACAGGTGACGGGGTCAATGATGCGCCTGCCATTAAACAAGCAGATATCGGCATCTCCATGGGCATCACAGGAACAGACGTAGCCAAAGAGGCGTCTTCTCTTATTTTACTTGACGACAACTTTGCGACCATTAAATCCGCCATTAAAGAAGGCCGGAATATTTATGAAAACATTCGTAAGTTTGTTCGTTATTTGCTGGCATCAAATGTCGGAGAAATTTTGGTCATGCTGTTTGCGATGCTCCTCGCGCTGCCGCTGCCACTCGTTCCTATACAAATCTTATGGGTAAACCTTGTCACAGATGGTCTCCCGGCTATGGCACTTGGCATGGATAAGCCAGAAGGCGATGTCATGAAGAGAAAGCCGCGGAATGTGAAAGAGGGCATTTTTGCTAGAGGGCTTGGGTGGAAGGTGATCTCAAGAGGATTCCTCATCGGCCTTGCGACCCTTTTGGCATTTATATTTGTGTATCACCGCGATCCAAACAACCTGCAATATGCGCAGACTGTCGCATTTAGTACGCTTGTATTGGCGCAGCTCATTCATGTATTTGACTGCCGCAGTGAACGGTCCATTTTTGAACGTAATCCATTTGGGAACCTCTATTTGATCGGTGCGGTTTTGTCATCACTTTTACTCATGCTTGTGGTTATTTATTACCCGCCGCTTCAACCAATTTTCAAAACGGTCGCGGTTGCACCAATTGATTGGCTGCTGATCATCGGGATGTCTGCACTGCCAACTTTTTTACTGGCAGGATCACTTTTGACAAGAAAAAAATAATTCATTATGGTATAATTTTGAGGTAATAGTGTCTGCTATTACCTTTTTCATTTTATTAATATGAAAGAATTGGGTGTTTTAACATGATACGCAGTATGACGGGATTCGGCCAAGCGAGTAAAACGGATGGA
Organism: Bacillus sp. DC4300-2b2; assembly: GCF_049895685.1. Taxonomy (NCBI): domain Bacteria; kingdom Bacillati; phylum Bacillota; class Bacilli; order Caryophanales; family Bacillaceae; genus Bacillus; species Bacillus sp. DC4300-2b2. Next base: position 334,437 of record NZ_JAFCSW010000002.1, on the reverse strand, counting down.
GAACTGACAGTGTCAGTTGAGCTAAAATCGGTCAATCACCGTTTTAAAGAGGTTCATGCCCGTTTGCCGAGGCCGCTTTTATATTTCGAAGATACATTAAAAAAGATCATTCTTCGTCACGTGCAGCGCGGTAGGATTGAGCTGTTTGTCACGATTGAAGGCGGTAAACTAGCAAGCCGGTCCTTACAGATCGACTGGCCGCTGCTTGATGAATACATGAAAGCCGCAAAAGACCTCGAAGAACGCTATCACATTTCAGGCATTCAGCATGCACATGACTTACTGGGGCTGGAGCTTGCCGTTCAGGTGGAAGAGTCAGCCAGCCGAAATGAACAGTTAGAGCAGCTGCTGATGGAAGCTTGCGAGGCTGCTGTCAAGGAGCTTTGCTTCATGAGAGAGCAAGAGGGAGCATCACTACAAAAAGACTGTGAACTGAGGCTTTCTGAACTAGAGGCCTATACAGAAGAAATCAAAGTCTTTGCACCAGAGGTTGTGAGTCAGTACAAAGAACGATTGAATCAGCGATTGCAAGAATGGATCGGAGAGGCGCTTGACGAGAGCAGACTGACTACAGAGGCTGCCATCTTTGCTGACCGGTGTGACATTACAGAAGAGATTACGAGATTAAAAAGTCATTTTCAGCAGTTTCAGCAAATCTTGCTGCAAGGCGGTGCTGCCGGCCGAAAACTTGACTTCCTTGTACAGGAGCTCAACCGTGAAGTGAACACCATTGGATCAAAAGCAAACCATCACCATTTAACAAAGCTGGTGGTTGAAATGAAAAGTGCTATTGAAAAAATAAAAGAACAAGTGCAAAATATAGAATAGTCATTGTGTATGCTGTTTACAGTGCGTCTCTTTCGGCGAGACTAGAGACGTTTATATTACAGGGGGACGAAAGAAGATGACCATAAAGTTGATCAATATCGGATTTGGAAACATCATTTCAGCGAATCGGATGATTTCGATCGTCAGTCCGGAATCAGCACCGATTAAACGAATGATACAAGACGCAAGAGATCGAGGCATGCTCATAGATGCTACATACGGAAGAAGAACCCGTGCTGTTGTCATTATGGACAGTGACCATGTCATCTTATCTGCCGTTCAGCCTGAGACTGTCGCGCAAAGACTTTCTGTAAAAGAAGAAATCATAGATGAAGGGCAGGGGTAATACGCCATTATGAAAGAAAGAGGACTTTTAATCGTTCTCTCTGGACCTTCGGGAGTTGGAAAAGGAACGGTCAGACAAGCCATTTTCTCCCAGGAAGATACGAAATTTGAATACTCTATTTCTGTGACGACACGCAAACCGCGTGAAGGTGAAAGAAATGGTGTCGATTATTTCTTTAAAACCAGGGAAGAATTTGAACATATGATTGAAAACAAAAAGCTGTTAGAATGGGCAGAGTACGTCGGGAATTACTACGGCACGCCTGTTGACTATGTAGAACAGACATTAAGCGAAGGAAAAGATGTTTTCCTTGAAATTGAAGTGCAAGGTGCACTTCAAGTAAGAGAAGCATTCCCGGAAGGTCTATTTATTTTCCTTGCACCGCCTAGTCTTTCAGAACTTCAAAACCGTATCATTACACGCGGTACAGAATCTGAAGAGCTCATTCGAAACCGAATGGCCGCTGCGAAAGAAGAAATTGAAATGATGGATGCTTACGATTATGTCGTTGAAAACGATGATGTCGAGCTTGCTTGTGAAAGAATCAAAGCGATCGTCCTTGCCGAACATCTGCGCAGAGACAGAGTCGCACCAAGATATAAAAAAATGCTGGGGGTAGAATAAACCATGTTAGATCCTTCAATTGACTCATTGATGAACAAACTTGATTCAAAATATACACTTGTAACAGTGTCTGCACGCCGTGCACGTGAAATGCAGATCCACCAAGATCAGCAAATTGAAAACACAAAGTCTTACAAATTTGTAGGTAAAGCACTAGAAGAAATCGACGCTGGTCTTTTGACATTTGAAAAAGAGGATCAAGAATAACACATCGCTTCTGCTATGCAGATACGATACGTTCAAAAAAGTCAAAACTATGATTGGTTTTGACTTTTTTGAATTGTAGACGAATTTGTGAAAAAGGCCGTTAAGGGGGACAAACAAATGTTACAGTCAAAAAATATTTTGCTCGGTGTCAGCGGAGGAATCGCCGTATATAAAGCAGCAGCACTTACTAGTAAACTTGTACAAGCAGGCGCAAATGTCAGAGTGATTATGACGGAATCTGCTCGTGAGTTTGTGTCTCCGCTTACCTTCCAAGCACTGTCTCGGCATGAGGTATATGTGGATACATTCAAAGAAAACAATCCAAAAGTCATTGCGCATATTGACGTAGCTGACTGGGCCGATCTCATTCTTGTTGCCCCTGCAACAGCACATACAATTGGTAAAATGGCCGCTGGACTTGCAGATGATATGCTCACGACGACTTTGCTTGCTTCAACAGCACCTGTATGGATCGCACCAGCGATGAATGTGCATATGTACGATCACCCGGCTGTGAAACGGAACATTCGCACATTATATGAAGACGGGTACCGGTTTATTGAGCCAAGTGAAGGTTATTTAGCCTGCGGGTACATTGGAAAAGGGCGATTAGAAGAGCCTGAAAAAATTGTAGAACACATCCGTGCTTTTTTTGAAGAGCCAAAAAGCTTACCGCTCTCAGGAAAAAAAGTTGTCGTGACAGCAGGCCCTACACGTGAAGTCATCGACCCTGTCCGGTTCTTTACAAACCGTTCTAGTGGAAAAATGGGCTATGCGATTGCAGAGGCTGCTCAGCAAATGGGGGCAGATGTTACGCTGATTTCTGGACCTGTTTCTTTAACTGAACCTGACCACGTACATGTAGTGCACGTTGAATCAGCTGAGGAGATGTATCAAGCTGCGCTAGATGTATACGGAGAAGCTGATCTTGTCATTAAATCAGCAGCTGTCGCCGATTACACCCCTGTCACGACATATGCTCATAAAATGAAAAAACAGGACGGCGCTCTGGACATTGAATTCACCCGGACAAAAGATATTTTAAAAGAGCTGGGGAAAAGAAAAGAGCATCAAGTGCTGGTCGGTTTTGCAGCTGAAACGCAGGATGTAGAATATTATGCGAAAAAGAAAATTGAATCAAAGCATCTAGATATGATTGTCGCCAATAACGTCACAAAAGAGGGTGCCGGCTTTGGTACAGATACCAATGTGGCAGCGATGATCAAAGCAGATGGTACGAAAAAAGAGCTGCCGATGATGAGCAAAAAAGACCTCGCTTTTGAAATTTTAAAGGAGGCAATACAGCTGCTTCCAGAAGAGCGTGATCGAGCATGATTGCTGAAGTCATCGTAGATGTCACAACGAAAGCCATTGACCGGCCATTTGATTACCGTGTACCAGATCGATTCAAAGATCTCGTCAAAGCGGGAATGAGGGTGGTCGTTCCCTTTGGCCCGAGGAAGATTCAAGGGTTTGTGACAAAAGTCAAAGATGAAACAGACATCAAGACAGGAAACATCAAAGAGATTGTCGATTTATTTGATTTATCACCTGTTCTGACAGATGAGCTATTGGAGCTTTCCCACTGGCTGACGGAAAAAACATTGTCCTATCATATCACGGCACTTCAATCGATGCTGCCCGCAGCCATGAAGGCAAAGTATGAAAAAGAAATTCAGGTGCTTTCAGAGGAAGAACTTCCGCAGTCATTGAAAGAGCTTTTCGGTCAGCGAGAAAGCATTCTTTATGCTGACATCCCGGCTGAACAATTAAAACAGATTCAAAAGCATGTCCAAAAAGGTCATCTAGAGGTGAGATACCATGTTTCGCAAAAATCTGGAAAGAAAAAGGTCCGCATGCTCCAGATGGCTGTATCGAAAGAAAAACTTGCAGAAAAACAGCAGCAGCTAAAGAAAAATGCGGTGAAACAAAAAGCACTGATCTCCTATCTGCTTGAAGCGGGAGAGACAACCTTTTTAGCGAAAGACTTGCAGCAGCAAACAGGCGCAAGTTCTCAAACGCTTAAAACCTTTATTCAAGAAGGGCTGTTAACAGAAAGCTATGAAGAGGTCTATCGAGACCCTTATCGTGACAGGGAGTTTACACCATCAGCTTCACTTGATCTCACGCCAGAGCAAAAAGAGGCGGCCAAGCATATTCATCAAGCAGTGAGTGAGGATCAGCACGAAACCTTTCTTTTGCACGGGGTGACAGGAAGCGGCAAAACGGAGATTTACTTGCAGACAATCGATCATGTTCTTCAAAAAGGAAAAGAAGCGATCGTTTTAGTTCCTGAAATCTCGTTAACCCCTCAAATGGTGCAGCGATTTAAAGAACGATTTGGCTCAAATGTGGCCGTTCTTCACAGCGGCTTATCGACAGGAGAAAAATATGATGAATGGCGGAAAATCCATCGCAAGGAAGTGAAGCTTGTCGTTGGCGCAAGATCTGCTGTTTTCGCTCCATTTGAAAATCTAGGCATGATTATTATAGATGAAGAGCATGAATCCTCTTATAAACAAGAAGAAATGCCTCGTTACCATGCCAAGGATGTCGCCATTGAACGAGCAGGTCGGCATCAATGTCCAGTCGTATTAGGCAGTGCAACACCTTCACTTGAAACCTATGCACGTGCGAAAAAAGGCGTCTATACATTGCTGTCGCTCAAACACCGCGTCAACCAGCAGCAGCTGCCGCACGTTTCGTTAATTGATATGAGAGAAGAACTAAGAAACGGCAACCGCTCCATGTTTTCAGAGGAATTGATGCTCAGGTTAAAGGAAGTGCTTGAAAGAAAAGAACAAGCCGTTTTATTTCTGAACAAAAGAGGCTATTCATCCTTTGTCATGTGCCGTGATTGCGGATATGTAGAGCAATGTCCTCATTGCGAAATTTCTCTCACCTATCACCGCTATCAAAAACGGCTGAAGTGCCATTATTGTGGTCACGAAGCTCCAGTACCTGCTGAATGTCCAGAATGTCACAGTGAGCATATTCGCTACTTTGGAACTGGCACGCAGCGAGTAGAAGAAGAACTGACAAAAGTACTGCCAGAGGCAAAAGTCATCCGAATGGATGTGGATACAACGTCTCGTAAAGGTGCTCACGAAAAGCTTCTTACCTCTTTTGGCAATAAAGAGGCGGACATTTTACTCGGGACGCAAATGATTGCAAAGGGACTGGATTTCCCAGATGTCACACTTGTTGGTGTTCTCAGTGCGGATACATCCCTTCACATCCCTGATTTCCGTTCAAGTGAAAAAACATTTCAGCTTCTCACACAGGTCAGCGGCAGGGCAGGGCGACATGAAAAAGCGGGCTCGGTTATTATTCAATCTTATACGCCTTCTCACTATAGTATTGAATTAACGAAGCAGCATGACTACGAAGCCTTTTATGAACAGGAGATGCTGCATCGCCGCCACCAGTCCTATCCGCCGTATTACTTTTTGGCGATGGTGACAGTGTCACATGAGGAAGTGACGAAGGCAGCACATGTGACTGATCAAATTGTCCAGTTCCTAAAAATGAATTGTGCACCGAATACGCGAATCCTTGGTCCGGCTGCATCACCAATCGCTAAGATCAAAGATAGATATCGCTATCAATGCGTGATAAAATACAAAAGGGAAAATGAACTGGCAAGTTTACTACGGAAAATACAAGACCATTATCAAAAGGAAATGGAACAAAAACAATTGATGATTTCAATAGATATGAATCCATATATGATGATGTAAAACGGAGGGCTATAAGTGGCAGTAAAACCAATAGTCATACATCCGGCAGAAGTGCTTGAACAAAAGACAGAGCGTGTTGATACGTTCGATAAAAAGCTTAAAAAACTGCTGGATGATATGTATGATACAATGCTTGAGCTGGATGGAGTTGGACTAGCAGCACCACAAATCGGTGTTTCAAAAAGAATCGCTGTTGTAGATATCGGAGAAGAATCTGGCAGAATTGACTTAGTGAACCCCGAGGTGCTTGAAGTAGAAGGAAGCCAGACAGATATTGAAGGCTGCCTGAGCTTTCCATCTTTATACGGCACTGTAGAGAGACCGAACTATGTGAAGGTAAAAGCCTATGATAAGAAAGGCAAACCATTTACAATAGAAGCAGACGGATTTTTAGCAAGAGCTTTATTGCACGAAATTGATCATTTAGACGGCATTTTATTTACGTCAAAAATCATTGAAACCTATACAGAAAAAGAACTTGCGGAAATGGAAGGGTGAAGAAAATGGCACGTATCGTATTTATGGGAACCCCTGATTTCTCAGTACCTGTGCTGCAAACACTAATAACAGAAGGATACGAAGTGGTAGGGGTCGTCACGCAGCCAGACCGCCCGAAAGGAAGAAAGCGAGTGCTCACACCGCCTCCTGTGAAAGTGGAAGCCTTAAAACACGGCATTCCTGTGTTGCAGCCTGAAAAGGTACGCCTAGATGAAGAAATTGATAAAGTGCTTGCATTACAGCCGGATTTAATCGTCACAGCGGCATTTGGACAAATTCTACCTAAACGGTTACTTGATGAACCTAAGTTTGGCTGTATCAATGTTCATGCCTCGCTCCTGCCAGAACTAAGAGGCGGCGCGCCGATTCATTATGCGATCCTTCAAGGCAAAAAGAAAACAGGCGTTACGATCATGTACATGGTGGAAAGGCTCGATGCAGGTGACATGATCAGTAAAGTAGAAGTGGAAATCGATGAATTAGACAATGTTGGAACACTGCATGACAAATTAAGTACAGCTGGTGCCGCACTTCTAAAAGATACGGTGCCAAATGTTCTGAGCGGGTCTATTTCTCCGATTCCGCAAAATGAAGAAGCCGCCACATACGCACCAAATATTAAGCGGGAGCAAGAAAGATTAGACTGGACAAAAACCGGTGAAGAGCTTTACAACCAAGTTCGCGGGCTAAATCCATGGCCAGTTGCCTATACTGAATGGAACGGCGCTCATCTAAAAGTATGGGAAGCGAAAAAGGTTCCGCTGCAAGCGCAAGAAGAACCTGGGAAAGTGATTGAGCTTCAAAAAGAAGGTCCAGTCATTGGAACGGGGAATAAGCAAGGCCTCTTGTTAACAGGTGTGCAGCCGGCTGGTAAGAAAAAAATGAGCGGCGAAGACTTCTTAAGAGGCGCAAATATCGAAATTGGACAGAAATTAGGGTTAATGAATGAAGAAAAGTAATGTGAGAGAAGTAGCGCTGGACGCTTTAATCAAACTCGAACAAAACCAAGCTTACAGTAATTTGCTTTTGCAGTCAGTCATGAAAGATAAAGACTTAGCTGATCAGGACAAACCGCTGTTAACAGAGCTTGTGTATGGTACACTGCAAAATAAATTGGCATTAGATTATATGCTTGCGCCCTTTGTGAAAAAACCGCAAAAGGTCGCTCCATGGGTGATGCAGCTTTTACGGATGTCTCTTTATCAAATGGTGTACCTTGAAAAAATACCAGATCGTGCAGCCATTCATGAAGCTGTCGAGCTAACGAAAAAGCGCGGGCACAAAGGCATTTCTTCACTTGTGAACGGTGTTCTTCGTTCCGTACAAAGAGAAGGCGTTCCGTCATTTGATGCGATCAAAGATCCAGTAAAACGGCTGTCCATTGAGACAAGCCACCCATTATGGCTTGTGCAGGAATGGGTTCAGGCGTACGGATTTGAAGCGGCAGAAAACATGTGCCGCATTCATTTAGTCCCGCCAAAGCAAACCCTTCGCGTCAATCGAATGAAAACTGACCGCACGGCACTGCAGCAAAAGCTAATGGATGCAGGCATCGAAACGGAGCTTGGCGACTTATCTGAAGATGCACTTAAGCTCATGAAAGGGTCCATCGTCTCAACCCCTTCTTTTCAAGAAGGCTATGTTACGATACAAGACGAAAGCTCTATGCTTGTTGCAAGAGCGCTTGACCCTCAGCCAGGAGAAACGGTGCTTGACGCCTGTGCGGCTCCTGGCGGAAAATCAACACATATTGCAGAACGTATGAATGATGAGGGGAAAATTGTTTCACTTGATTTACATGAACATAAAGTGAAACTCATCAAACAAGCAGCAAAACGTCTGAACCTTACTCAGATTGAGGCAAAAGCACTTGATGCAAGGAAAGCAGCAGACTATTACAGCGAAGCTTCGTTTGACCGCATTCTCATTGATGCGCCGTGTTCCGGTTTTGGCGTCATTAGACGAAAACCAGATATGAAATATACAAAGTCACAAGAAGACTCAGCAAGGCTTGCAGCTATCCAGCAGGCCATTTTAAAGGAAGCGGCCCCGCTTTTAAAACCGGGCGGAACCCTTGTATACAGTACATGTACAATGGATCCAACAGAAAATCAACAAGTGATTCATGCGTTTTTACAAGAACACCAAGACTTCGAACCCGATCTATCTCTTAATGAACGGCTGCCTGAGCAGGTTGCTCCGTTTGTTCAAAACGGAAGTGTACAAATTCTTCCTCATTATTTCGGAACAGATGGTTTCTTTATTTGCAGCATGAGAAAGAAGGGATAAAAAATGACAGAACAAAAAGTAAGAAAAGAACTGAAGACAGAAATGCCGTCGATTTACTCATTTGAGCTTCACGAAATGAAAGAATGGTTAAAAGAACAAGGCGAAAAGCCTTTCCGCGCAGCTCAAATTTTCGAGTGGCTTTATGAGAAACGTGTGACATCCTTTGACGATATGTCTAACCTTTCAAAGGATTTAAGAGAAAAATTAAAAAATCAATTTGCGATCACCACATTAAAAACTGTCATCAAACAAACGTCTCAAGACGGAACGATCAAGTTTTTATTTGAATTACATGATGGCTATACCATTGAAACAGTGCTGATGCGCCACGAATACGGAAACTCTGTCTGTGTCACAACTCAGGTTGGCTGTAGAATTGGCTGTACATTCTGTGCATCTACACTTGGCGGGTTAAAACGAAACCTTGAAGCAGGAGAAATCGTTGCTCAAGTATTGAAAGTGCAGCAGGCACTTGACGAAACAGATGAGAGAGTCAGCTCGGTTGTCATCATGGGAATTGGCGAACCGTTTGATAACTTTGACGAAATGCTTGCCTTCCTTAAAATCATCAACCATGACAACGGCTTAAATATTGGCGCACGTCATATTACAGTGTCGACAAGCGGAATCATTCCAAAGATCTATCAATTCGCTGATGAGCAAATGCAAATCAATTTTGCTGTTTCCCTGCATGCACCGAACACAGAAATCAGAAGCCGTTTAATGCCGATCAATAAGGCATATAAGCTGCCGAAATTAATGGAAGCCATTGAATACTACATTCAAAAAACAGGAAGACGTGTCAGCTTTGAATACGGCCTGTTTGGCGGAGTAAATGATCAAGTTCATCATGCAGAAGAGCTTGCAGACTTATTAAAAGGAATCAAGTGCCACGTGAACCTCATTCCAGTGAACTATGTACCGGAAAGGGATTATGTAAGAACACCGAGAGAACAAATCTTCCTATTTGAAAAAACGCTGAAAGAACGCGGCGTAAACGTAACGATTAGACGAGAGCAAGGCCATGACATTGATGCTGCTTGCGGTCAGCTAAGAGCGAAGGAGCGTCAGGAAGAGACGAGGTGACGAATGTTGATAAGGGCAGCCTTTCAAACCGATACAGGAAAAGTCCGTCAGCATAATGAAGATGATGCAGGTATTTTTGAAGCAAAAGAAGACACCCTTCTAGCTGTTGTAGCAGATGGAATGGGAGGTCATCTTGCTGGTGATGTCGCCAGCAGGATGGCCGTCTCTTCTTTAAAAGAATACTGGGAAGAAACATCTTCAATCCCAGCAAAACCAGCAGAGCAAGAAAGCTGGTTAATCTCAAAAATTAGTGACATTAATGATCAAGTATATGAACATGCGAAAAACAATGAGGAGTGCCAAGGAATGGGGACGACCATTGTTTGTGCGCTTGTTCATTTGCAAACGGTCACAATTGCCCATATTGGAGACAGCCGCTGCTACTTGCTAAGAGAAGGAGCACTGACCCAGCTAACGGATGACCATTCACTTGTAAATGAGCTTGTGAAAACAGGTGAAATTTCTAAAGAAGATGCAGAATATCATCCAAGAAAAAATGTGCTCACGAAAGCACTAGGAACAGATAAACACGTTCAAATCGATGCACATACTTTTGAAGTGGACCCAGGAGATCAAATCCTGCTTTGCTCAGATGGTTTATCAAATAAAGTAGAAGAAGAGAATTTGATTGAAATTTTAACGCAAACGACCGCACCAGATGAAAAAGTAACAGCATTAATCCAAACAGCGAATGACAACGGCGGTGAAGATAACATTACAGCAGTATTGTTAGAAATCTCCTCCCAGCCAGAGGAGGGTGACAGCAAGTGTTGATCGGAAAACGGATCAGCGGCCGTTATCAGATTCTTCGCGTCATAGGCGGAGGCGGAATGGCAAACGTTTATTTGGCGGAGGATATGATTTTAGATCGCGAAGTCGCGATTAAAATTTTGCGCTTTGATTTTGCAAGCGATGATGATTTTATTAGACGTTTCCGGCGCGAGGCGCAATCAGCCGCAAGCTTAGATCATTCAAATATTGTCAGCATCTACGATGTAGGGGAAGAAGATGACATTTATTATATTGTCATGGAATATGTCGAGGGGATGACGCTAAAAGAATACATACACGCCAATGGCCCGCTTCATCCGAAAGAAGCCGTTCGCATTATGGAGCAAGTCGTTGCAGCGATGGAAGAAGCTCATGCGAAACAGATCGTCCACCGGGACATTAAGCCTCACAATATATTAATAGACAACATGGGTAATATTAAAGTGACTGATTTTGGGATTGCCATAGCACTCAGCTCAGCGACCATCACCCACACAAATTCGGTCCTAGGATCCGTGCACTATTTGTCTCCAGAACAAGCACGCGGAGGTCTTGCGACGAAAAAGTCAGACATCTATTCACTTGGCATTGTGCTCTATGAACTCATTTCTGGACGCATGCCATTTGAAGGAGAATCAGCTGTCAGTGTTGCGCTGAAGCATTTGCAATCAGAGCCGCCATCTGTGAGAAGGTGGAATCCTTCTGTTCCACAAAGCGTGGAAAACATCATTTTAAAGGCGATGGCCAAAGACCCATTTTATCGATATGAAGATGCATCTGAAATGCAAAAAGATTTACAAACTGCTTTCGACCCTTCAAGACTAAAAGAAAAACGCTTTGTGATTGAAGAAGATCATGAAGCAACGAAAGCGATCCCAATCATTCAAGATCATCAAGTCGATCAAGACAATGAAAAAACAGCTGTCCATCCAGTGAAAAAACCGAAGAAAAAAAAGGAACAAAAGCCGAAAAAGAAACGGAAAAAATGGCCTTGGATTGTAGCATCCATCCTATTTATTCTGACTGCTGCGACCATTTTAGCCATCACTGTGTTTCCGGGACTGCTTTTTCCAAAAGATGTTGAGGTCACTGATGTATCTGGCATGACGATTGATAAAGCCGAGGACACCTTGAAGAAAGCTGGCTTTACCGTCGCCTCTGATCCAATTGAGATCGCTGATGAAAAAATTGAAAAAGGGCTTGTCGTCAAAACAGACCCGAAAATCGGCACAAAGGTAAAAGAAGGAACCGAAATTCAGCTTTACCAAAGTACGGGCAAGGAAAAAACCGAATTACCTGATGTAACAGGTGAAAAGGTCGATAAAGCAAAAGAATTATTAGAGAAAAAAGGGTTTAAGCAAGTTGTTGTGGAGGAAGTAAATGATAATGACACCGAATCTGGAATTGTCATGGAACAGAAACCTTCAGCGAGTACTGAGCTTGTGGCAGCAGATGAAGAAGTGACGTTGACGGTCAGCATAGGTCCTGCCGATATTACTTTGCGGGATTTAACGACATATAGTAAACAGGCTGCATCGAATTATTTAGAGGATAACGGATTAAAGCTTGATGAAAAAGAAGCGTATTCTGATGATGTGCCAAAAGGTGAAGTGATGAAACAGGAGCCAGGAGCTGGTACTGCTGTGAAACCAGGTGATACGGTTAAGATCACCTTCTCACTCGGACCGAAGAAAAAACCGGCTAAAACAGTGACTGAGAAGATTGCCATCCCGTATGAACCAGTAACAGAAGGGCAAGAGATGACCGTTCAGATTTCCATTGACGATGCTGAGCATAGCATTTCTGATTCATATGAAACCTTTAACATCACTGCACCAACTGAACGGACCATTAAATTTAAGATTGAACCAGGTCAAAAAGGATACTATCAAGTGACGGTTGATGATAAAGTCGTAAGCTCTAAAACAATCGAATACCCTGAAGATGAATAAAGGAGGGACTTTATGCCTGAGGGCAAAATTATTAAAGCATTAAGCGGATTTTATTATGTGCTCGATGAGTCTTTAGAAACTGGAAAAGTGATTCAGTGCAGAGCGAGAGGCATTTTTCGGAAAAACAAAATCACACCTCTTGTTGGAGATTATGTCGTGTATCAAGCAGACAACGATAAAGAAGGCTACTTATTAGAAGTAAAAGAGCGGACAAACGAACTTGTTCGTCCGCCTATTAGTAACGTCGATCAAGCGGTGCTCGTTTTCTCTGCGACAGAACCAACCTTTAGCACATCGCTTTTAGACAGATTTCTAGTGCTTGTAGAAGCAAATGATATTGAGCCGATTATCTGTATCACAAAAGTGGACTTATTGAAAACAGATGAAGAGCGTGAAAGTATCCAAGGCTATGCAGAGGACTATCGGCAAATTGGATATGATGTTCATTTAACATCCACGATCGAGGGAGACGGAATTGAAAAGCTGACCCCGCATTTTCACAATAAGATCACTGTATTTGCTGGTCAGTCTGGTGTAGGCAAGTCCTCTCTTTTAAATGCGATGAGTCCTGATCTGGCGCTGAAAACCAATGATATTTCCTCCCATCTTGGAAGAGGGAAACATACGACAAGACATGTCGAACTCATTCGTACAGCAGAAGGACTTATTGCAGATACACCTGGCTTTAGCTCACTCGAATTTACCGGCATCGAAGCGGAAGATTTAGGTCTTTACTTTTTAGAAATCAAAGAGCGGAGTGCAGATTGTAAGTTTAGAGGCTGCCTGCACGTGAAAGAGCCAGGCTGTGCGGTAAAAGATGCGGTCGAACAAGAGCAAATCAGAGAGTATCGCTATCAGCATTATTTAGAGTTTTTAACTGAAATCAAAGACAGAAAGCCGAGGTACTAAATCATGGTTTATATTGCCCCTTCCATTTTATCAGCAGATTTCTCCAATTTGGAGAAAGATATCCGAGATGTGGAACAAGGCGGAGCGGATTACATTCATATCGATGTGATGGACGGCCATTTTGTACCGAATATCACATTTGGGCCGAATGTTGTGGAAGCAATCAGACCGCATACAAAGTTGCCGCTCGATGTTCACTTAATGATTGAGCAGCCAGACCGGTATATTCCTGCATTCGCCAAAGCAGGTGCTGACATTATTTCTGTCCATGTAGAGGCTTGTCCGCACTTGCACCGAACGATACAGCACATAAAAGAACAAGGTGTAAAAGCAGGTGTTGTCTTGAACCCACACACACCTGTTTCCCACATTGAGCATGTATTAGAAGATGTAGACCTTGTCTTATTCATGACGGTGAATCCTGGTTTTGGCGGTCAGGCGTTTATTCCATCTGTCCTCACGAAGGTAAAAGAAGTGAAGACCCTTAGTGAACAAAAGGGCTTGTCAGATTTACTCATAGAAATAGACGGCGGTGTCAATGTAGAGACTGCAAAGAGCTGTAAAGAGGCGGGCGCTAACTTACTTGTGGCCGGCTCAGCGGTATACGGTAAAGACAACCGTGCAGCAGCCATTCAGGCCATTCGAGAAGCGTAAAAAAAGGAACCAAAGTCATTGTGATCTTTGGTTCTTTTTACATGGAAAGGAGCGTATATCATGCACATACATATCGTAGCCGGCGGTCCTTTTGAATACATTCCGCCCCTTGAACATGAAGCATCACAGGATGATATTCTCTGGGTTGGTGTAGACCGGGGAACCCTCTTTTTACTAGAGCACGGCATCATGCCTGCCAAGGCTTTTGGTGATTTTGACAGTGTGACAGAAGAAGAGCTTTGTGAGCTGAAAAAGAAATTGCCTGCCCTGAATGTATTTCAGGCTGAAAAGGATGAAACCGATTTAGAGCTTGCGCTGAACTGGGCCATGCGCCAGCACCCAGCGCATATTTACATCTACGGCATTACAGGAGGAAGGGCTGATCATTTTCTAGGAAATATTCACCTTCTATATCAAGGCATTCAGCGCAAGCAGAACATGACTCTTGTAGATAAACAAAATATCATTCAAATGTTTGGGCCTGGTACATACGAAATAAAAGAAGACCCGGATAAAAAATATGTGTCGTTTCTGCCCTTTGGTACATCGGTTGAAAAGCTGACATTAAAAGGTTTCAAATATCCTCTGAAAAATTGTCATATTGAGCCTGGTTCCACACTATGTATTAGTAACGAACTCATCCACTCAAATGGTACTTTTTCTTTTCATGAAGGCATATTAATAATGGTAAGAAGCAAAGATTGACCAACCTATCAATGTGGATGGCTGATTAAGCTCAATTGTGCTGCAAGCGGTACTTTTAGGAGGGGGACAAAATGAAATTTTATACAATCAAACTGCCTAGATTTCTTGGGGGCATTGTCCGTGCGATGCTTGGTTCATTTAAAAAAGATTAATGAGTAATCTCCTTTATTTCCACATAAAAACGCCTGCTACAGTTTATTGTAGCAGGCGTTTACTCTTGCTTATACACGCTCAACTTTACCAGATTTCAAAGCTCGAGCTGATACATATACTCTTTTAGGCTTACCGTCCACTAGAATACGAACTTTTTGAAGGTTCGCGCCCCATGTACGTTTTGTAGAGTTCATTGCGTGAGAACGGTTGTTCCCAGCTTTTGTTTTTCTGCCTGTAATAACGCATTTACGTGCCATTTGTTTCCCTCCTAACTGCGAAAACATCATCATATTCTTCATATACGTACTTAGAGATGCCTCAAGATACTTTAATAATTTACCACAGCTTCAAGGGGTTTGCAAGGATTGTTTACTCCTCTTTCAAGAAAAATACCTTGACATCTTGATAAAAAATCAAGGCTATAGTATAAGTAGGATTGGGTCGGATTGAATGATTTCTTTTAAAAAGAAGGGTCTTATAGTAAAATAGTGATAACTCAGGGCAATTTCTCAAAAAGGGGGAACCAATGTGTCCATTGAACTTAGAACGAAATACGGACAAATTGATATATCAAATGAAGTCATTGCAATGGTGGCAGGAGGCGCTGCGATCGATTGCTATGGTATTGTTGGCATGGCGTCCAAAAATCAAATCAAGGACGGCTTGACGGATATTCTCCGCAAAGAGAACTTCAGCCGGGGTGTTCTTGTGCGTCAAAAAGAAGACCGCATTCATATTGATATGTACATCATCGTCAGCTACGGTACAAAAATATCAGAAGTCGCACATAATGTTCAAACGAAAGTCAAATACACGATTCATCACACAATTGGACTTTCTGTTGACTCGGTCAACATTTATGTACAAGGAGTAAAAGTTACGAACCCGTAGTAAGGAGGAAATATATTGTCTATTAGAAATCTTGATGGCCGCTCATTTGCAAAAATGATTCTTGCAGGTGCTCACCATCTTTCTCAAAACGCACAAATTGTGGATGCGTTAAATGTTTTTCCAGTGCCAGACGGAGACACGGGGACAAATATGAATTTGTCGATGACTTCAGGGGCCAAAGCAGTTGAAGAAATAAATACCGATCATATTGGGAAGGTCGGCGTGGCTCTCTCGAAAGGGCTATTGATGGGCGCAAGAGGAAACTCAGGCGTGATCCTGTCACAGCTCTTTAGAGGTTTCAGTAAACATATTGAGCAAAAAGAAACGATTGATGCAAAAGAATTTGCTCTTGCCTTACAGGCGGGTGTTGATACAGCATATAAAGCCGTAATGAAACCGATTGAAGGGACCATCTTAACGGTTGCAAAGGATGCAGCAAAGAAAGCGGTTGCTGTGTCAGCAGCAGAGGATCAAATTGACCGCGTTCTAGAGTTAACGATTGAGGAAGCAAGAGCATCACTTGATCGAACGCCAGATCTGCTTCCTGTCTTAAAAGAAGTGGGCGTTGTCGATAGTGGGGGTAAAGGACTTCTATGCGTATATGAAGGTTTCCTTGCTTCATTAAGAGGAGAAGAGCTTCCTCCTAAAGCGGCTTCTTTACCGACGCTAAAAGAACTTGTCAGTGCAGAGCATCATAAAAGTGCACAAAGCCATATGAACACAGAAGATATCGAATTTGGCTACTGTACTGAATTTATGGTGAAATTTGAAGAAGACAAACAGTCCTTTGATGAGAATGCCTTCAGAGAAGACTTAAGTGAATTCGGAGATTCACTTCTTGTGGTGTCTGACGATACACTTGCGAAAGTTCATATTCATGCAGAGCAGCCAGGAGATGTCTTATCATATGCACAGCGCTACGGTAGCTTGATTAATATGAAAATTGAAAACATGAGAGAGCAGCATAGTTCAATCGTGAACGAAGAAAGAGAAAACGCGCCTGCTGCACCAAAAGCACCTGCTGCTGAAAAACAGCGCTTTGGCGTCGTCAGTGTCGCAATGGGAGAAGGAATTGCTGAATTGTTCAAAAGCATCGGAGCTTCCGTCGTCATTGAAGGCGGGCAGACGATGAATCCGAGCACAGAAGACATTGTCACAGCAATAGAAAGCGTACATGCCGAAACCGTCTTTATTTTACCTAATAATTCTAATATTGTCATGGCAGCTAAACAGGCGGCAACTGTCTCAAGTCGTGAGGTCGTTGTCATTCCGACGAAGACCGTTCCTCAAGGAATGTCGGCACTTCTTTCTCTCAATGAAGCAGCTTCAAATGAAGATAACGAAAGAGCGATGCTAGAAGCGATTGACCATGTGAAAAGCGGGCAAATTACCTTTGCAGTGAGAGATACTCAAATTGATGGAATCGACATTGCAAAAGGTGACTATATGGGTCTGTTCAACGGGAAAATCACCTTAACAGCGAAAAATCAATTAGATGCAGCAAAAGAACTTCTCGCCAAAATGGTGACAGAAGATGATGAGATTGTCACAATCATTAAAGGGGAAGATGCCTCATCTGATGAGCTGGATGCGTTACAAGCCTTTATTGAAGAAACATTTGAAGATGTAGAAGTTGAAGTCCACGATGGAAAACAGCCGCTTTATTCATATATTTTGGCGGTTGAATAACGAAAGAAGGGCAAATAAAGCCCTTCTTCTTCTTTTGCAATTTTTTACTAGCCATTCCACGGTGAAATGAGTTGCGGGAAACGAATGAATCCATTAGTCTAAAGAAAGAACCAAACCATACGTGAGTGGTGATGAGAGGGGAAGACCTATGAAATTTAGAAGTGTGTTTGATATTATTGGACCTGTCATGATTGGGCCATCAAGTTCGCACACAGCGGGTGCGGCTCGTATCGGGAGAGTAGCTCGCAGCTTATTTGGAAGAGAGCCGAAACGAATTGTCATTTCATTTTATGGTTCCTTTAAAGATACGTATAAAGGACACGGTACAGATGTCGCCATTATCGGCGGTGTTCTTGACTTTGATACATTTGATGAGCGAATCAAAACAGCGATCGATATTGCTAAAAGCAAAGAGATCGATATTGAATTTAAAGAAGAAGAGGCAGTGCCGGCGCATCCGAATACAGCAAAAGTAGAGATTTCAGATGCGAATGGAAGCCTTGAATTAATCGGCATTTCCATCGGCGGAGGTAAAATTGAAATCACAGAATTAAATGGCTTTGAGCTCAGGCTTTCAGGGAATCATCCTGCCATTCTTGTGGTTCATAACGATCGCTACGGGACGATTGCGGCAGTTGCCAATGTCTTAGCGAAATTCGCCATCAACATCGGTCATATGGAAGTGGCGCGTAAAGATGTCGGGCAAGAGGCACTGATGACGATTGAAGTGGATCAAAATATTGACCCAGCTGTCCTATCAGAGCTTGAAACCCTGCCAAACATTATTCAAGTCACACAAATTGCAGAGTAACAACAAGGAGGTTATGAATGATGTTTAAAAACGTCAAAGAACTCGTGCAGCTAACAGAAGAACGGAATACCTCCATTTCAGAAATTATGATTGTGCAAGAAATGGAAGTGACAGGGAAGTCACGTGAAGAAATTTTCTCCCAGATGTACCGCAACTTAGAAGTGATGGAGCAGGCTGTTGAAAACGGGCTGAAAGGTGTGAAATCATTATCAGGCTTAACAGGCGGAGATGCAGTCAAACTTCAAGCCTATATCGCATCAGGCAAAACGCTGTCTGGTCATACGATATTAGATGCTGTCAGTAAAGCAGTTGCAACAAATGAAGTCAATGCCGCAATGGGAACCATTTGTGCAACGCCTACAGCAGGTTCAGCAGGAGTTGTACCCGGTACGTTATTTGCAGTAAAAGAAACATTAAAGCCAACAAAGGAACAAATGGTCAGATTCCTATTTACTTCTGGCGCATTTGGTTTTGTTGTGGCGAATAACGCCAGCATTTCCGGTGCAGCAGGCGGCTGTCAGGCAGAGGTAGGTTCTGCATCAGGTATGGCAGCAGCAGCTATAGTTGAAATGGCAGGCGGTACACCGCAGCAATCTGCAGAAGCGATGGCAATTACACTCAAAAACATGCTTGGACTTGTTTGCGATCCAGTAGCGGGACTTGTCGAAGTGCCGTGCGTGAAACGAAATGCAATGGGTGCATCTAACGCTATGATCGCAGCAGACATGGCTCTTGCTGGCATCACAAGCCGCATTCCTTGTGATGAAGTCATTGATGCGATGTACAAAATCGGTCAAACGATGCCAACAGCTCTTCGTGAAACAGCCCAAGGCGGTCTCGCTGCGACACCGACAGCAAGAGAGCTTGAAAAGAAGATTTTCGGAGGTGTGACCTCATCTCGTGATACAGAAACTGCAAGATAATGTCTCTGTCCTGAAGGGGATTGGAGAGGAAACCGAAAAAACACTCAATGAACTTGGAATCTACACAGTAGCCGATTTACTCGGCTACTTTCCTTATCGATATGACGACTATGAGCTTCGTAACTTAGAAGAAGTAAGGCATGACGAACGAGTCACAGTTGAAGGGAAAGTACATAGTGAGCCCGTTCTCACCTATTATGGAAAAAAACGAAGCAGGCTGACATTCAGGCTGCTTGTCGGGCGTTTTCTCATTACAGCGATTTGTTTCAATCGCCCATATTTAAAACGAAGCCTTGTGTTAGGTGATACAGTTTCCGTCACAGGAAAATGGGATAAAAACCGTCAATCTATCATGGTGCAGGAATTTAAAAAAGGGACGCACGAGCAAGATGGCAGCATAGAGCCCGTTTATTCAGTAAAAGAAAATGTGACCGTGAAAATGATGAGACGCTTTGTGAAACAAGCCTTGTCACTTTATGCAGACAAAGCTGAAGATCCATTGCCAAAGCAGCTTGTCTCTGCCTATAAACTCATGTCCTATCAAGAAGCATTAAAAACCATTCATCTCCCAGAAACAAGAGACTCACTCAAGCAAGCAAGACGACGTTTTGTGTACGAGGAATTTCTCATCTTTCAGCTGAAGATGCAGGCGATTAGAAAGAAAGAGCGAGAGAGAACGTCAGGCATCCAGCATCCTTTTTCCAAAGAAGCTGTTTTTGAGTTTGTTCACAGCCTGCCATTTCCATTGACGAAGGCACAATCAAGAGTGCTTGATGAAATCATGTCGGACATGGCGTCTCCATATCGAATGAACCGGCTGCTCCAAGGAGATGTAGGTTCTGGGAAAACAGCTGTTGCAGCCATTGCGCTTTATGCCGCTCATTTATCAGGTTTTCAAGGTGCATTAATGGTCCCAACAGAAATTTTGGCAGAACAGCATGCTGATTCGCTTTACCAGCTGTTTGAAAAATGGGGACTGAATATCGCCCTTTTGACAAGCTCTGTGAAAGGAAAGCGCCGTAGAGAATTGCTTGAACGTCTAAAAGAAGGCGAGATTGACATTTTAGTCGGCACGCACGCACTCATTCAAGACGAAGTCGAATTTCAGCAGCTTGGTCTTGTCATAACAGATGAACAGCACCGGTTTGGCGTAGAGCAGCGGAAAAAACTGCGAAGTAAAGGTCAGGACCCAGATGTCTTGTTTATGACTGCCACACCTATTCCGCGAACACTTGCGATCACTGTTTTTGGAGAAATGGACGTATCCGTCATTGATGAATTGCCAGCTGGCAGAAAACAAATCGAAACGTATTGGGTGAAGCATGACATGCTTGAGAGAATTCTTGCTTTTGTGGATAAAGAGCTGAGAAAAGGCAGACAGGCATATATTATTTGTCCGCTCATTGAAGAATCAGACAAGCTGGACGTCCAAAATGCGCTTGATGTCCATAGCATGCTGACTGAAGCATACCGCGGTAAGTGGTCGATTGGCTTAATGCATGGGAAACTGGCAAGTGATGAAAAAGATCAAGTAATGAGAGCCTTTACCGCAAATGAAGTGCAAATTCTTGTTTCAACCACAGTCGTTGAAGTCGGGGTCAACGTACCGAATGCAACCATCATGGTCATTTATGATGCAGACCGTTTTGGACTGTCTCAGCTTCATCAGCTTAGAGGCCGGGTCGGCCGAGGAGAGCATCAATCATTTTGTATTTTAATGGCTGATCCAAAGTCAGAAACGGGGAAAGAGCGGATGCGGATCATGTCCGAAACAACCGATGGCTTTGAGCTGTCTGAAAAGGACTTAGAACTAAGAGGACCCGGCGACTTCTTCGGTAAAAAACAAAGCGGGATGCCTGAATTTAAGGTAGCAGATATGGTTCACGACTATAGAGCATTGGAAACGGCTAGAAAAGACGCAGCTGACCTTGTCCAATCTGACGTTTTTTGGACTGATCCCGAATACAAAGAACTCCGGCAAACACTGATAGACAGCGGTGTGCTAGGCGGGGATAAATTAAGCTGATCAAACGCTGGAGGAATTTTCTTGTCTTTTTGAAACAAGGATTGATTTCTCATCTATGAGATTATATACTACTATTAGTACCTAGTCATAAATGTACGGATGGTGTCTGCATATGAAACTAAATAAAAAAGAACGTCAAAAGCTCCTCCAGCAAACGATCAGCTCGACTCCATTCATTACTGATGAAGAATTGGCAAGTAAATTCGGTGTCAGCATACAAACGGTTCGTCTTGATCGTTTAGAGCTGTCGATCCCTGAATTACGCGAAAGAATTAAGCATGTGGCCGAAAAGACATTAGAGGATGAAGTAAAGTCACTTCCACTGGATGAAGTGATTGGAGAAATGATTGATGTAGAACTTGATGACCAAGCCATTTCCATTTTAGAAGTGAGAAAAGAGCATGTATTCAGCCGAAACCAAATTGCCAGGGGACATCATCTCTTCGCCCAGGCAAATTCGCTGGCAGTTGCCGTCATTGACGATGAACTGGCTTTGACAGCAAAAGCGAATATCAGGTTTACAAGGCAGGTGAAACAAGGCGAAAGAGTTGTCTCTAAAGCCAAAGTAGCCTCACATGATAAAGAAAAAGGAAGAACCGTAGTTGAAGTAAACAGCTATGTTGGTGAGGAAGTTGTCTTCTCAGGTGACTTCGTCATGTATCGCTCAAAACAAAAGTAAAAGGTGGCACGTAATATGAGAATTGCAGTCGATGCAATGGGGGGAGATCATGCCCCTAAAGCCATTATTGACGGTGTGCAAAAAAGCTTAACGGCATTTTCAGATATCGAGATTACACTTGTCGGCGATGAAAACAAAATCAAACCATACATAACAAACAACGACCGCATCACGATTTTAGATGCAAAAGAAGTCATTGAACCGACGGATGAACCAGTGCGTGCAGTCAGACGTAAAAAGGATTCATCCATGGTCAAAATGGCGCAGGAAGTCTCCGAGGGACGAGCAGATGCCTGCATCTCAGCAGGAAATACCGGCGCCCTCATGACAGCTGGGCTGTTTATCGTAGGCAGAATTGACGGTATTGACAGACCAGCCCTTGCCCCAACTTTGCCAACACTGGATGGTAGCGGCTTCTTATTACTAGATGTTGGTGCCAACGTTGATGCAAAACCAGAACATCTCGTGCAATATGCCATGATGGGATCCATCTACGCAGAGCGTGTCTTTCCAAAGAGCAATCCGCGTGTTGGACTGTTAAATGTAGGAACAGAAGATAAAAAAGGCAACGATTTAACGAAAAAAACCTTTGAATTATTAAAAGCATCAGACTTGAATTTCGTAGGAAATGTAGAGTCCCGTGACTTATTAGAAGGTGTTGCTGACGTTGTTGTCACAGATGGTTTCACAGGAAATATCGCGCTTAAAACGATTGAAGGCACAGCCCTTTCTGTCTTTAAAATGCTGAAAGAAACATTAACATCCAGTTTCACAGCAAAAATAGCAGCAGGCATGATGAAGCCGAAATTGATGCAGATGAAATCTAAAATGGATTACTCTGAATATGGCGGTGCCGCTTTATTTGGTTTAAAGGCACCTGTTATTAAAGCGCACGGCTCCTCTGATGAAAATGCCATTTTCCATGCAATTCGTCAGGCACGTGATATCGTAGAAAAAGACGTTTCAGCTATCATTCATCAAGAAGTCCAAAAAGAAACGACGAATGAGTCTTAATGGAGGTAAAGCAGCATGACTAAAATTGCATTTTTATTCCCTGGCCAAGGCTCTCAAAAAATTGGCATGGGAAAAGATTTATTTGACCAAGAAGCAGTATCTAAAGCTGTATTTGAAGAAGCAGACAATACCCTCGGGTTTGATTTATCTTCTATGATTTTTGAAGGGGATGCAGAAGAACTGACGCTCACTTATAACGCGCAGCCAGCTCTTTTAACAACAAGTATCGCCATCTTAAAGAAATTTGAAGAGAGCGGAATCAAAGCAGATTATGCAGCAGGACACAGTCTTGGCGAATACACTGCCCTCGTTGCAGCAGGCGCACTTTCGTTTAAAGATGCTGTTTATGCAGTCAGAAAGCGCGGAGAATTAATGAATGAAGCTGTTCCAGCAGGAGAAGGCGCCATGGCAGCGATTCTCGGCTTAGACAAAGCGGCACTTGTAGAAGTGACAAAAGAAGTGACAGAAAGCGGTCACCTTGTAGAGCTCGCTAACTTAAACTGTCCTGGTCAAATCGTCATCTCTGGTACAGCAAAAGGGGTAGAACTTGCTTCAGAAAAAGCGAAAGAAAAAGGCGCAAAACGTGCAATTGCCCTTGAAGTGAGCGGACCTTTCCATTCTGCATTAATGAAACCAGCCGCTGAAAAATTTACAGATGTTTTGTCAAAGCTGGATATTAAGGATGCGAAAACTCCGGTCATCTCAAATGTAACAGCAGACATCGTGACATCTCGTGATGACATTGAGACAAAGCTCATTGAACAACTGTATTCTCCAGTTCGTTTTGAAGAAAGTGTGGAGCGCCTTATTGATTTAGGCGTCACAACATTTATTGAAATTGGTCCTGGCAAAGTGCTTTCAGGTCTTGTGAAAAAAGTGAATCGCCGCCTGACGACGATTTCCGTTTCAGATCAAGAAACAATTGAAGCAGCTATTCAAACACTCAAGGGGGATTCTTGATGCTTACAAATAAAACAGCCGTTGTAACAGGAGCATCACGCGGGATTGGCCGTTCCATCGCGATCGATCTAGCAAAAAGTGGTGCAAATGTTGTCGTGAACTATTCTGGAAACGAAGCAAAAGCAAATGAAGTCGTAGATGAAATCAAAGCACTCGGCCAGCAGGCATTTGCAGTTAAAGCTGATGTCTCAAATGCTGAAGAAGTACAAGCTATGATGAAACAAGCGATTGATACCTTTGGTTCAATTGACATTCTTGTGAATAATGCAGGCATCACAAAGGACAACCTGCTCATGAGAATGAAAGAGAATGAATGGGATGATGTCATTAACATAAACTTAAAGGGTGTCTTTAACTGTACAAAAGCCGTGACACGTCAAATGATGAAGCAAAGAAGCGGAAGAATCATCAATTTGGCTTCAGTCGTTGGTGTATGTGGAAACCCTGGACAAGCAAACTATGTTGCAGCAAAAGCTGGCGTCATCGGATTAACGAAAACAACAGCAAAAGAGCTGGCAACTCGTCACATTACAGTTAATGCAGTAGCACCAGGCTTTATTTCAACAGATATGACAGACAAGCTTGATGACAATGTACAGACGGAAATGCTCAAACAAATCCCGCTCGCACGCTTTGGTGCACCTGAAGATATTAGCAACGTCGTTGTCTTTTTAGCTTCAGAAGGAGCAGGTTATATTACAGGCCAAACCATCCAAGTAGATGGCGGAATGGTCATGTCCTAAGAAATATCAAAATTTCATTAGGTTTTCTCTAGTTTTTTAAAAACGAATCAACTATAATACTTTGAGGGGAGGTGAAAGGCAATGGCAGACGTATTAGAGCGTGTATCAAAAATTATTGTAGACCGCCTTGGCGTTGATGAGGCTGACGTGAAAATGGAAGCTTCATTTAAAGAAGATTTAGGCGCTGATTCCCTTGATGTAGTTGAGCTAGTTATGGAACTTGAAGATGAGTTCGATATGGAAATTTCTGACGAAGATGCTGAAAAAATTGCAACAGTCGGTGACGCTGTGAACTACATAAATAACCAGCAATAAGCGTAACAAAGTCCCGTCTACTTTCGACGGGACTTTGAAAATTTATGTTAGTTTCAACACATTCAGCTGATCAATTGTCAGCCTTTTTCAGATGCTGGGAGCAATGTTTCCCTGCATGTAGAAAGAGAGACTCCATATAATCAGTATCCTTAAAGGCGATTACGCCTACCTGGAGGTTGCTATGCCAAAACAATATAAAGACAAACAGAAACAGAGCAAAAAACTAGAGCAATTTAGAGAATTCCAGCAGCGCATTTCTGTACACTTCAAAAATGAAAAGCTTCTATATCAAGCTTTTACCCATTCCTCTTATGTGAATGAACACCGGAAAAAGCCATACGAGGACAATGAAAGACTTGAATTTTTAGGAGATGCTGTTTTAGAATTGACCATCTCTCAATTCTTATTTGCAAAATATCCAGCGATGAGCGAGGGAGATTTAACGAAACTAAGAGCGGCTATCGTATGTGAACCGTCACTTGTATCACTAGCGCATGAGTTGTCCTTCGGTGACCTTGTTCTTTTAGGAAAAGGCGAAGAAATGACAGGCGGCAGAAAACGCCCAGCACTCTTAGCGGACGTATTCGAGGCGTTTATCGGCGCACTTTATTTAGATCAGGGACTGGAGCCAGTTGAACGGTTCCTAGAAGCGTACGTTTATCCGAAAATTAATGATGGAGCGTTCTCGCACGTCATGGACTTTAAAAGCCAGCTGCAAGAATTTGTCCAGCGCGATGGAAAAGGTGTGCTTGAATACCGCATCCTGCATGAAAAAGGGCCCGCACATAACCGGGAATTTGAAGCAAATGTATCCCTTCGAGGTGAAGTGCTCGGAATCGGAAATGGACGCTCTAAAAAAGAAGCAGA
Source organism: Bacillus sp. DC4300-2b2 (assembly GCF_049895685.1). NCBI lineage: Bacteria > Bacillati > Bacillota > Bacilli > Caryophanales > Bacillaceae > Bacillus > Bacillus sp. DC4300-2b2. Next base: position 308,757 of record NZ_JAFCSW010000002.1, on the reverse strand, counting down.
ACAGCACGCTGCACAGGAAGCACTTGCTAAATTGCAGAAACATCATATGAACCAATAAAATCCCCCTCGTTATTCAGGGGGATTTCACTCTGTTTTCCATCATCTTTTTACACTTCATATGGTAAGATGATAGTACTTTAAATACATAAGGAGGATCACTCTCATGTTCCTCAAACGTTTAGACGTGATAGGATTCAAATCATTTGCACAGCGAGTGACCGTGGACTTTGTCAAAGGGGTCACAGCTGTTGTTGGACCAAACGGAAGCGGCAAAAGCAATATTACCGATGCCATCCGCTGGGTACTTGGAGAACAATCAGCGAAAAGCCTCCGCGGAGGAAAAATGGAAGATATCATTTTTGCAGGCAGTGACTCAAGGAAAAGAGTCAATCTAGCAGAGGTGACTTTAACATTAGATAACGAAGACCACTTTTTACCGATCGATTTTCACGAAGTCAGTGTGACAAGAAGGGTTTATCGTTCAGGAGAAAGTGAATTTCTCATAAACAATCAATCTGTCCGCTTAAAGGATATTATTGATCTTTTCATGGATTCAGGTCTTGGAAAGGAAGCTTTTTCAATCATCAGCCAAGGAAAGGTAGAAGAAATTCTATCAAGCAAGGCAGAAGAGAGAAGAAGCATCTTTGAAGAAGCGGCTGGCGTTTTAAAATATAAAACAAGAAAGAAAAAAGCCGAAAATAAACTGTTTGAAACGCAGGACAACTTAAACCGAGTAGAAGATATTCTGCATGAACTAGAAGATCAAGTAGAACCATTAAGAATGCAAGCCTCTATTGCAAAGGACTATTTGCAAAAAAAAGAAGAGCTTGAAAATGTCGAAATCGCCCTCACTGTCCATGACATCGAAGCACTTCATGAAAAATGGACAACACTTGGTGAAGCAGTCGAGCGCTTCAAACAAGATGAAATGAAGCAGTCTACAGATATCCAAGCAAAAGAAGCCAAAATTGAAGAGTCGAGAGACCGTATTCAAGCTCTGGATGAATCAATTAATGACCTGCAAGAAGTTCTTCTTTTCACAAGTGAAGAATTAGAAAAGCTTGAAGGAAAAAAAGAAGTGCTAAAAGAACGGAAAAAAAATGCTGCTGCAAATCAAGGGCAGCTAGAAGAAACGCTCGTTCGCTTAACTGAAAAGCAGGCACTGTTAACCGAAAAGATTGAGCAGCAGAAAATTACGCGGGACAGCCTGCAAAAAGAAGTGCAGCAGCTAAAAGATGAAGTGAACACAAAGCAGCATCAACTGTCGCTTCATAGTGAAGATGTGGAAGGCCAAATTGAACAGCTGAAAAGCGATTATTTTGATCTGCTCAATGAACAGGCTTCCATCCGTAATGAACGTAAATTACTAGAAGAACAGCAGCGACAAGCGGCGATGCAGCTAGAGCGGCTGACGCAAAATAACCAAAAACATATCGAAGAACGAGTGTCTGTCAAAGAAAAGAAAACAGAAGCTGAGCAGCAGCTTTCAGTACTGGAAGAAGACATTCTGGCTCAAGTCAAACGTTTTAGAGAAGCAGAACAAAAGCTTGAGCAAATGAAACGTCAATACGAGAAAAAAGAAACGGCTCTTTACCAAGCCTATCAATACGTACAGCAGGCAAAATCCAAAAAAGAGATGCTTGAATCCATGCAGGAAGACTTCTCAGGCTTTTTCCAAGGAGTGAAAGAGGTCTTAAAGGCAAAAGAACGGTTAGGCGGTATTCACGGTGCCATTGCAGAGCTGATTCAAACGGATCAGCAGTATGAGACAGCGATTGAAATTGCGCTAGGTGCAGCCACGCAGCACGTCGTCACAGAAAATGAAGCAGCTGCGAGACAAGCGATTGGATACTTAAAGCAGCATTCCTTTGGACGTGCAACCTTCCTGCCAATGAACGTCATCAAAGAAAGAACCATTCAGCTCAGAGATGTCCAAACAGCAGAGCAGCACGCTGCATTTATCGGCGTAGCGAGTCACCTCGTTTCCTTTGACGAAAAGTATCAAAAGGTGATTCAGAATTTACTTGGCACTGTGCTGATCGTTAGGGATTTAAAAGGCGCCAATGAATTGGCAAAAATGCTTGGACATCGTTACCGTATCGTGACCCTTGATGGAGATGTCGTAAACCCCGGCGGTTCAATGACCGGTGGCGGCGTAAAGAAAAAGAACAACTCTCTTCTTTCAAGAAACCGGGAGATCGAAACGTTAACAAAGCAGCTCGTTGAAATGGAAGAGAAAACAACGATCCTTGAAAAAGAAACAAAAGAAACGAAGCAATTGATCGGAGCAAACGAAAGCCAATTAAACGAACTGCGCCAGCGCGGCGAAATGCTTCGTGAAAAGCAGCAAGAGCTCAAAGGGAAGCTATACGAACTGCAAGTTGCAGAAAAAAATATCAATGCTCACCTTGAACTCTATGATCAAGAAAAAGAAGAATTGCAGCAGCGTTCTACTGAACTTGCGGATAAGGACAAAAAGCAGGTCGCTCTTGAAGCCTCTATAGGTGAAAAATTGACGACTCTTGATCAAGAGATCAATACATTAACAAAGCGTAAGCAGACGCAAAGCTCAACGAAAGAAACCATTTCTGCCGAATTAACAGAGCTGAAAATCTCGCTTGCGAAAAAAGAGCAGTCCTTAGCCAATGAACAAGAAAAGCTTTCGAGCTTAATGGCTGAATTAGAAGAGGCTGAACAGACGCTGAAGGAAACAAAAGAAGATCTGTCACTCTTAACAAGTGAAATGTCATCTAGTTCAAGCGGAGCCGAACAACTGGAAGAAGCGGCGAAAGAGAAGCTGGAAAACAAAAACAAAACAACCGCACTCATTTCAGAGCGGCGTAAGCAGCGTCTCGCTCTTTCTGAAACATTAGAATTTGCTGAACGTGAACTTAAAGAACAAAAGCGTTTGTACAAGCAGCTCACCACAAGCTTAAAAGATGAAGAGATTAAGCTAGGCCGTATGGAAGTCGAGCTCGATAACCTGATTGCTTATCTGAACGATGAATATGCTCTTTCGTTTGAAGGAGCAAAAGAGATGTATCAGTTGACGTTATCGCCAGATGAAGCAAGAAAACGAGTGAAGCTGATCAAACTAGCGATTGAAGAACTTGGAACAGTGAACTTAGGCAGCATTGACGAGTATGAACGTGTCAATGAACGCTATCTCTTCTTAACAGAACAGCGAAATGATCTGACAGAAGCGAAAAATACATTATTCCAAGTCATCGAAGAAATGGATCAAGAGATGACAAAGCGCTTCTCTGAGACATTCTCTCAAATTCGCGGGCACTTTGAATCTGTTTTCCAAGCATTATTTGGCGGCGGAAGAGCCGATCTTAAGCTGACAGATCCAAATGATTTGCTCAACTCTGGCGTTGATATTGTCGCGCAGCCGCCAGGGAAAAAACTGCAAAACTTAAGCCTGCTTTCAGGCGGAGAGAGAGCCTTAACAGCGATCGCTTTACTATTCTCTATTTTAAAAGTGAGACCTGTTCCATTCTGCGTATTAGATGAGGTAGAAGCGGCGCTTGATGAAGCAAATGTTTTCCGTTTTGCGCAATATTTAAAGAAATACAGCCAGGAAACACAGTTCATTGTCATTACGCACCGCAAGGGAACAATGGAAGAAGCCGATGTGCTCTACGGCGTGACCATGCAGGAATCAGGTGTTTCTAAGCTTGTATCTGTCAAACTAGAAGAAACGAAAGCGCTTGTCCAGTAATTAAAGGAGGTTTTTGAACCAATGAGCTTTTTTAAGAAATTAAAAGAAAAATTTACGCAGCAAACCGATTCAGTATCAGAAAAGTTTAAAGATGGACTCGAAAAAACGAGAAACTCCTTCCAAGGAAAAGTAAATGAACTGATTTCTCGCTACCGCAAAGTCGATGAAGACTTTTTTGAAGAGCTCGAAGAGGTTCTAATCGGCGCTGATGTCGGTTTCACAACTGTGATGGAACTGATTGATGAGCTGAAAAAAGAAGTGAAATTAAGAAACATTCAAGACCCAAGTGAAGTACAAGCGGTGATTTCTGAAAAATTGGTTGACATCTACAATAGTGGAGAGGAACAAATCTCTGCGCTGAACATTGAAGCCGGGCGTTTGAATATCATTTTGTTTGTAGGCGTCAACGGTGTTGGGAAAACAACGACTATCGGTAAGCTTGCAAACAAGCTGAAAAATGAAGGGAAATCCGTCATTTTAGCAGCAGGTGATACGTTCCGTGCCGGTGCGATCGAGCAGCTTGAAGTTTGGGGAGAGCGTTCAGGTGTTCCTGTCGTCAAACAAACAGCAGGCTCTGATCCAGCAGCAGTGATCTATGATGCCGTTCAATCAGCAAAAGCGAAAAATGCAGATGTCCTCATCTGCGATACAGCAGGAAGACTTCAAAACAAAGTCAACTTGATGAAAGAGCTGGAGAAAGTCAAGAGAGTCATTGAACGTGAGGTTCCAGATGCACCTCATGAAGTATTGCTCGCTCTTGATGCGACAACAGGTCAAAACGCCATGGCACAAGCCAAGGAATTTTCTAAAGCGACAAATGTGACAGGGATTGCTTTAACAAAGCTTGACGGTACTGCAAAAGGCGGAATCGTTCTTGCAATTCGAAATGAGCTGAACATCCCAGTAAAGCTTGTCGGTTTAGGTGAAAAGGTGGACGATCTGCAAGAGTTTGATGCAGAATCGTATGTGTATGGATTATTCTCAGACGTAATTGATCAACAAGACTAACAAAAAAATGCCGGCAAAACTGCTGGCATTTTTATTTATACGTAGCTTCATGAAGTGACAAGATAAAAACTTGACACACAGAAGAGAACCGTGTAAACTTAGTTGATGTAAAGGGAATGAACTTAACAAAGGGGAGAGAGCCCATGACGCTTGAAAAAACAACGAGAATGAATTACTTGTTTGACTTCTATCAATCGTTGTTGACCGCAAAGCAAAAGAGCTACATGTCGCTTTACTACCTAGACGATTTTTCCCTCGGTGAAATTGCGGATGAATATGAAGTATCAAGGCAGGCTGTTTATGATAATATTAAACGGACTGAAGCGATGCTTGAACAATATGAAGAAAAGCTGCTCTTGTTTAAGAAATTTAAAGAGCGTAAAGAACTTCTCAAAAAAATGAGAGAGCTTGTAGCTGATTCTGCGCAAACGGAAGAAGCAGAAGCTTTAATTGAATCGCTTGAGAAATTAGATTAGGAGGCGGCACAGTATGGCATTTGAAGGATTAGCCGACCGACTGCAGCAGACGATTTCAAAAATCCGCGGCAAAGGAAAAGTGTCAGAGCAAGATGTAAAAGAAATGATGCGCGAGGTACGCCTTGCCCTTCTTGAAGCTGACGTCAATTTTAAAGTAGTCAAAGACTTTGTGAAAAAAGTAAGTGAGCGGGCAGTTGGACAAGAGGTCATGAAAAGCCTTACCCCTGGACAACAGGTCATTAAAGTTGTAAAAGAAGAACTCACTGAATTAATGGGTGGAGAAGAGAGTAAGATCGCTGTAGCGAAAAAATCTCCAACAGTCATTATGATGGTTGGTCTTCAAGGGGCAGGTAAAACAACCACAACTGGAAAGCTTGCCAATTTACTTCGCAAAAAACATAATCGCAAGCCGATGATGGTGGCTGCTGATATTTACAGACCAGCAGCGATCCAGCAGCTTCAAACGCTTGGGAAACAGCTTGATATGCCGGTGTTTTCATTAGGTGATCAAGTCAGTCCTGTCGAAATTGCCAAACAGGCAATTGAAAAAGCGAAAGAAGAACACCATGATTATGTCATTTTAGATACAGCAGGACGTCTTCATATTGATGAAGAATTAATGGATGAACTTCAGAAAGTAAAAGAAGTAGCGAATCCAGAAGAAATTTTCCTAGTTGTTGACTCTATGACAGGTCAAGATGCGGTCAATGTCGCAAAAAGCTTTAATGAACAGCTTGGTTTAACAGGTGTTGTTCTAACAAAACTAGACGGTGATACAAGAGGCGGTGCAGCACTTTCTATTCGAGCTGTCACTAATACGCCGATTAAATTCGCTGCACTAGGAGAAAAGCTTGATGCAATTGAACCATTCCATCCGGAGCGGATGGCATCAAGAATTCTTGGCATGGGAGATGTGCTGACCCTTATTGAAAAAGCACAGGCAAACGTCGACCAAGATAAAGCGAAAGAGCTTGAGCAAAAAATGCGGACAATGAGCTTCACGCTCGATGATTTCCTCGAGCAGCTTGGCCAAGTTCGGAATATGGGTCCTCTTGATGAACTGATCCAAATGATGCCGGGAGCCGGTAAAATGAAAGGGCTCAAAAACGTCCAAGTGGACGAAAAGCAGCTCAATCACATCGAAGCAATCATTAAATCAATGACGACTCAGGAAAAAGAACAGCCAGAGGTCATCAATGCAAGCCGAAGAAAACGGATTGCAAAAGGAAGCGGAACATCTGTACAGGAAGTCAATCGCCTTTTAAAGCAATTTGATGAAATGAAAAAGATGATGAAGCAAATGACCAACATGTCCAAAGGAAAGAAAAAGGGCTTTAAATTACCATTTATGTAATTGGTTATACATGATAAAACCGTTGTTAAGAAAAAACACTTTACAAACCCTTTTATCATTGTTAATATACTATCTTGTTGAAATATTTTCGGAGGTGCTAGTAAAATGGCAGTAAAAATTCGTTTAAAACGTATGGGAGCAAAAAAATCTCCTTTCTATCGTATTGTTGTAGCAGATTCTCGTTCACCACGTGACGGTCGTTTCATCGAAACAGTTGGAACTTACAACCCAGTGGTATCACCAGCTGAGGTGAAAATCAACGAAGAATTAGCGCTTAAATGGCTTCAAAATGGTGCGAAACCATCTGATACAGTTCGCAACCTTTTCTCAAGCCAAGGAATTCTTGAAAAATTTCATAATGCGAAAAACAGCAAATAATGAATGAGCTGTCCTTGGAAGAATTGATTGTGTCCATCGTCGAGCCACTTGTTGATTTCCCAGAAGATATTCACGTATCTTCATTAGAAAAAGATGAGCAGGTGATTTACACACTGTCTGTCAATGCTGAAGATACCGGAAAAGTGATCGGAAAGCAGGGACGTACAGCAAAAGCGATACGAACAGTCATTTTTGCAGCAAGTGCAGAGTCTTCTAAGAAAGTTCAACTTGAGATTGCTGACTAAAAAGGGAGAGGGCTTAGGACCTCCCCTTTTTTTACACGTTTAAATCTATTTTTCGTTATACTGTAGAGGACAAATGCCTTCGGATAGGGGGACAAAAAGGAAGATGCAGATCATTCAACATGTCACCGTGATGCAAGTATTAACTGAAAGCAGTAAGGACAAACTGTTAACGACTTTTTTGGAGAAAAAAGAAAGACTAGAACGTGAATGCAATCAATTATATTTTCAACTAAAAAAACATGAAAAAGAACCACATCAGCAAGAAGCCATCCCTCAATTTCAAAAAGCGATCGATAAAAGGCAAGAGAAGATCAGGCAGATTGATTTTCAAGTAGAGCAGCTTCATATTTTGCCGCTTGGAAGTGAAATGAAAGAAACAGAAGTGGATGCACTGGTTGAAGTAAAAATAGGTGATAAATGGGATGACAAAATGCAAGATAATGTCATCGTCGTGAAAGACGGCACCATTGTGGAAATACGTCAGGGGTGATTGAGAACATGGAGCTAGAATGGTTGAATGTAGGGAAAATCGTCAATACACACGGAGTGCGCGGAGAAGTACGCGTCGTGTCAAAGACGGATTTCCCAGAAGAGCGCTACAAAAAGGGAAGCGTGCTCTATATTTTTAAACAAGGTCAAAAAGAGCCGCTGAAAGTGACTGTTGCATCACACCGCCAGCACAAACAGTTTGATTTGCTCACATTTGAAGAAATCAACTCATTAAATGAAGCAGAGCTTCTGAAAGAGTCGATCTTAAAGGTAGAAAAAGAACATCTTGGGTCATTAGACGAAGGAGAATTTTATTTCCACCAAATCATTGGCTGTGAAGTATACGATGAAGAGGACAAGCTGATCGGTCAAATCAAAGAAATTCTTACACCAGGGGCAAATGATGTGTGGGTGATTGGAAGAAAAGGCAAAAAAGATGCCCTCATTCCATATATTCCATCTGTCGTCAAAAACATTGATATCTCATCCAAAACTGTACACATTGAAGTGATGGAAGGACTCATTGACGAATGAAAATCGACTTCTTAACCCTTTTTCCTGAAATGTTCGAAGGTGTGCTTCACTCATCAATCTTAAAAAAAGCACAGGAGAAAGAAGCTGTCTCATTTCATGTTGTCAATTTTAGAGAGTATTCGGATCATAAGCATAAAACAGTGGATGACTATCCGTATGGCGGCGGTGCTGGTATGGTACTGAAAGCACAGCCCGTATTTGATGCGGTAGAAGATTTAACGAAGAAAGCAAGCACGAAGCCCCGAGTTATTCTTGTCTGTCCTCAAGGGGAAAGATATACACAAAAGAAGGCAGAAGAACTTGCAAAAGAAGAGCATCTTATGTTCATTTGCGGCCACTATGAAGGCTACGATGAGCGCATCAGGGAGCATCTTGTCACAGATGAGATCTCAATCGGAGATTTCGTCCTCACAGGCGGAGAGCTGCCAGCGATGATGATTGCAGACAGTGTGGTCAGGCTTTTGCCTCATGTGCTTGGAAAAGAAGCGTCTCACATCGAAGATTCATTCAGTACAGGTCTGCTTGAGCACCCGCACTATACAAGGCCAGCGGATTATAAAGGACTAAAAGTGCCGGATGTGCTCCTCTCTGGAAATCATGCCAAAATAGAAGAGTGGCGGCGCAAAGAATCATTGAAGCGAACCTATACAAGACGGCCAGATTTGATCGATTCGTGCAAAACGTTAACGGAAGAAGAAAAAAGATGGCTTTGGCAGCTTCATAATGACTAGATTGTATTGCACACGGCATAGAGGTATGGTATGATACTACTTGTGACTTGGACGGCTTGCTGATCCAAGTTTGAAAACGATGTTCCGCTGCAATGAAGAAAGAGGACATGAGCATCTGTTGGAAGGAGTTGAAAACGATGCAACATTTGATTGAAGAAATCACAAAAGAACAATTACGCACTGATCTTCCTGCGTTCCGTCCTGGTGACACTTTACGTGTACACGTTAAAGTTGTCGAGGGTACTCGTGAGCGTATCCAGATCTTTGAAGGTGTTGTAATTAAGCGTCGTGGTGGTGGAATCAGCGAAACTTTCACAGTTCGTAAGATCTCTTACGGTGTAGGCGTTGAGCGTACATTCCCTGTACACACACCAAAAATCGCTAAGATCGAAGTTGTACGTCACGGTAAGGTACGTCGTGCGAAACTTTACTACCTACGTGAACTTCGCGGTAAAGCGGCTCGTATCAAAGAAATCAGACGATAATGATATCAAAGGAAAGAGCTTGTTACCTGTAACAGGCTCTTTTTTTGTACAATGTATAAAGATAACAGGTAGAAGAGAGAAGGTGCACATATGACGATTCAATGGTTTCCAGGCCATATGGCAAAAGCAAGACGTGAAGTCACAGAAAAATTAAAGCTCATCGACATCGTATTTGAATTAACCGATGCAAGAATTCCGATGTCCTCTAGAAACCCAATGATCGAAGAAATCCTTCAAAACAAACCCAAAATCATGCTATTAAACAAAGCTGATAAAGCAGATCCTCGTATGACAAAGGAGTGGCAGGCGCATTTTGAGCAGCAAGGCGTTCGGTCACTGGCTATTAACTCTGTCGATGGACAAGGGTTAAATCAGATCATCACAACTTCAAAAGAAATTTTAAAAGAAAAGTTCGACCGCATGAAAGCAAAAGGCGTCAAACCACGTGCCATTCGAGCACTGATTATCGGGATTCCCAATGTCGGAAAATCGACCTTAATCAATCGTTTAGCGAAAAAGAACATTGCCAAAACAGGAGACCGCCCTGGTATAACGACATCACAGCAATGGGTAAAGGTAGGGAAAGAATTAGAACTGCTCGATACCCCTGGAATCCTCTGGCCGAAGTTTGAAGATGAACAAGTAGGACTCAGACTTGCGGTGACTGGAGCGATCAAAGATTCGATCATCAACTTACAGGATGTCGCTGTGTATGCACTTCGTTTTCTAGAAGAGAACTACCCAGAGCGATTAAAAAAACGCTATGACCTAGCGGAGATACCTGAAGATACGGTTGAGCTGTTTGATGCAATTGGTACTAAGCGCGGCTGTCTAATGAGCGGGGGATTCATTAACTATGACAAAACCACCGAAATCATTATTCGGGATATTCGAACAGAAAAATTTGGTCCCCTCACTTTTGAGAAGCCTGAAAGCTAAAAGACACGCAGCTCATGCGGGTCTTTATTTTTTGCGAAAAACTGCCGATATAAAGAAGGAGGCTGCGAAAAAGCCTATGTACACGGTGAAACAAATAAAAGAACTAATAGAAAAGCATGCAGGCGACGAGTCATACATTCGTGAGCTTGTAAAAGGTGATACGAGAAAAAGTGTCCAAAAACTCATAGAAAAGTGGCACAAAGAGAGAGAAAAGCAGCAAGCACTTCGCGTGGCATGGGATGACATGCTGCAATTTGAAAACAAAGCAAAGGCGCAGGGATACACGTGTATTGCTGGAATAGATGAAGCAGGAAGAGGACCGCTCGCCGGCCCAGTTGTGGCAGCAGCCGTCATATTAAAGGAAGATACAGTCCTGCTCGGTTTAAACGACTCAAAGCAATTATCTGAGAAAAAAAGATTGGCTTATTATGATTTAATTCAAAAAGAAGCACTTGATATCGGAATCGGCATTGTTGATGCAGCTACGATTGACGAAATCAATATTTATGAAGCATCAAGACTGGCGATGGTGAGAGCTGTGGAGCAGTTAACTTATACACCAGATTATCTACTCATAGATGCCATGACACTCCCGCTTTCAACTCACCAGGAGAATATCATAAAAGGAGATGCAAAGAGTGCATCCATTGCAGCAGGTGCATGTATTGCGAAGGTGACTAGGGATCAGATCATGGAAGAGTATGGGCGTAAGTATCCTGAGTATCAATTTGAAAAACATAAAGGATACGGAACGAAAGAGCACTTGGCTGCGATTCAAACACATGGTGCGGTCCCAATCCACCGATTATCGTTTGCGCCAGTGAAATCTGTTATATCATAAATTTTAATCTAAGGAGGCTGCCTGTGATGACAAGAGTTGAGGACATACATACAGCACTGAATAGCCGGCTGAATACGGCTGAATCTGTTCCATTAAACACCGAAGGGAAGGAAAATGTTCATCGGCTGATTCTCGGTAAAGTACTAAAAATGCTTGGAGATGATACAGCCCTTGTCCAAATAGGCTCAACGAAAATAAAAGCGCAGCTGGCGGCCCAGCTTAAAGCAGACGCATTTTATTGGTTCCAATTTGAACAAGAGGGCGGCGGCAGCCTCAATAAACTAAGACCCGTTCAGCAATTTGATCAAGATCCTAAGACGTTAAAGGATGCAGCAGCCAAACTATTAGAAGGACTTTCACTTAAAAATGGGCTTGAAAACATGCTGACAGCTACAGCTTTTTTAAAGGAAAAGTCCGTCATTAACGAAGGAGAGTTAAAAACGGCAGTGAAATGGATCGAACAGCTTCAAGGAGCTGATGTGAAGAAAGGGCTCCAAGCACTCCTCTTTGCTTTAAAGAAAGATTTACCGATCCAGCAAGGGGTACTTCAATCTATTTTAGCCGTGAAATCATCCTCTGCTCTTCATCAGGATATAACAGCGCTGCTAAATCAATTAACACAGCTTCCGAAGCACACAGATGCTACACAGACCCTTACACAAGCCGTTCGGTCAGTTGTAGATGCAGAGACAGCCGTCCATGCAGAAAAGCTCTTATCAGTCCTTCTAGCAGCGAGAGAAGGCGAGGCGAAGCAAGGCGGCAGTTTACCAGTAACGACTCAGCTCAATCCGTCTCAGCAAAAAGAAAATAGCCATGCCCCAATCGTTCAAGAGCGTCTGCCGTCCCAAGTTCTTCAGACAAACGTGCAGCAGCAGTCAACAAGTCCAAAAGAGCTGCAAATCCCGCTTCAGCAAATTGAGCGGATACTGGCCAGCTTGATGAAACAAGGTGCAGACGGGCAGCAAGAACCAAACTTAAAACAGCTCACAGCATTGCTGCACGGACTCCAGCAGGCAGGCTCTCAGCCTGACGCAAAAGCAGCTGTATTGCAAAAAGAGTTTCCATTCCTTTCGAAACCGGAGGCGAAAGCATTGGCTCAGGCGGTGCAGCAGACTGAACCAACATTAAGCAATAAAACTGATGTGCTCGATTTACTAATGACGATGAAAAAGGCAATCGGTGTGCGTGATGAAATTGGTATGCTAAAACTGCTTGAAAAAGGCAGCCAGGATGTCAAAAGTCAGGAGCTGCACCAATTAAAGCTTACCTTAAATGATGTGAGACAGGCTGATTTACCAGAGCACGTTAAAAAAGAAGTGGATCAATTATTTCATAGATTGAATGGACAGTTATTTGTGCAGCAGGAGAACCAAACCGTCAGTCAAATGATGGTTTCCTATCCTCTTTTCTCAAAACATAGTGTTCAAGATTTAACCTTTATACTAAAGGGACATAAGAAAAAAGATGGCTCTATTGATATTTCTCAGTGCCGCCTGATGTTTTATTTAAACATGGAAAACCTTGAAGAAACCTTAATAGACTGTACGATTCAGCAAAAGGTCATGTCCATTACTGTCGAGACAGCTCATGAACTGCAAGGAACCATTAATCCGATGATTCCGGCTGTTCGGGAGAATTTAAATGCTCTAGGATACAGTTTAACGGGAATTACAGCAAAAAAGAGACAAGAGCCAGTAGATCCGTCTCAATTTCTAGATGAACACTTTCATAAAATCAGCGAGAAAGGGCTGGACTTACGAGTATGAAGGATTCGAAACCGCTTAGAAGAGCGGTCGCTCTGCATTACGATGAAGAAAAACAAAAGGCGCCAAAAGTCGTTGCAACAGGCAGCGGCTATGTGGCAGATCATATTATTGAAGAAGCAAAAAAGTCGGGAGTCCCTATCCAGGAAGACCGCAATTTAGTCGAACTCATGCGCCACTTAACATTAGATGAGGAGATCCCTGAAGCGTTATACGATACTGTAGCAGAAATTTTTTCGTTTATCTACAGGTTAGATCAAAAAATGAAAAAATAAGGTAAAATAAGTGATTTGACTGAAAAATTTATATTTTTAATAAAATAAAAGTTTGAATGTTTAGAAGGATTTTACGATTTTACATAGAACCCTAGACATTCTCTTTTTTATTCTTTAAAATGAAAGCGCAGTCTATTTTATAATTTTTGTTTCTACATATGTTGGGAGGATGGGAAATGAATATCCATGAGTACCAAGGAAAAGAAATCCTAAGAAAATATGGGGTTTCAGTTCCAAATGGTAAAGTAGCATTTACACCTGATGAAGCAGTGAAAGCATCAGAAGAGCTAGGGAGCTCTGTATATGTCGTAAAAGCACAGATTCATGCAGGCGGCCGTGGTAAAGCAGGCGGGGTAAAAATTGCAAAAACGAAAGATGAAGTGAAAGGGTTTGCAGAGGAATTACTCGGCAAGACACTTGTCACACATCAAACAGGGCCTGAAGGGCGCGAAATAAAACGCTTACTTATTGAAGAAGGCTGCGATATTCAAAAGGAATACTATGTTGGACTAGTTTTGGACAGAGCGACATCAAGAATTGTATTGATGGCATCTGAAGAAGGCGGTACTGAAATTGAAGAAGTAGCAGAAAAAACGCCAGAAAAAATCGTGAAAGTTGTTATCGATCCAGCGATTGGCTTGCAAGGCTATCAGGCGAGAGAAGTAGCATTTAAAATTAATATTCCAACAAAATTAGTTGGCCAAGCTGTTAAGTTTATGACAAGCCTTTACAATGCGTTTATTGAAAAAGATTGTTCAATTGCTGAGATTAATCCACTGGTTGTAACAGGCGATGGAAAAGTCATGGCACTTGATGCAAAATTAAACTTTGATAGCAATGCCTTATATAGACAAAAAGATATATTAGAATACCGTGACCTTGATGAAGAGGATCCAAAAGAAATTGAAGCATCTAAATATGACTTAAGCTACATTTCTCTAGATGGAAATATTGGCTGTATGGTCAATGGAGCAGGTCTTGCGATGTCTACAATGGATATCATCAAGCATTACGGCGGGGACCCTGCAAACTTCCTAGATGTTGGCGGCGGTGCAACAGCTGAAAAAGTAACGGAAGCATTTAAAATCATCTTATCTGATCAAAATGTAAAAGGGATTTTCGTGAACATTTTTGGCGGCATCATGAAATGTGATGTCATTGCAGAAGGTGTTGTTGAAGCGACGAAACAAGTCGGCTTAACATTACCACTTGTTGTACGTCTTGAAGGAACAAACGTTGAATTAGGGAAGAAAATCCTGAGTGATTCAGGCTTAAATATCACTTCTGCTGAGTCTATGGCTGACGGGGCAGAAAAGATTGTATCTTTAGTCAAGTAGAGCAGAAAGGCAGGGAACCTAAATGAGTGTATTTATTAATAAAAATACGAGAGTAATTGTTCAGGGGATTACCGGTTCAACCGCATTATTCCATACAAAACAAATGATTGAGTACGGAACAAATATTGTTGGCGGTGTCACACCTGGAAAAGGTGGAACTGAAGTAGAAGGAGTTCCTGTATTTAATACTGTATCTGAAGCAGTTCAAACAACTGGAGCGAACGCTTCTGTTATCTATGTACCAGCACCATTTGCGGCGGATGCCATTTTAGAGGCTGTTGACGCAGAAGTCGATCTCGTCATTTGTATTACTGAACATATTCCAGTGCTTGACATGGTCAAAGTGAAGCGTTACATGGAAGGTAAGAAAACAAGACTTGTTGGACCAAACTGCCCAGGTGTCATTACACCTGAAGAATGTAAAATTGGTATCATGCCTGGCTACATTCATAAAAAAGGTCATGTGGGTGTTGTTTCTCGTTCTGGAACGCTTACATATGAAGCGGTACATCAGCTTTCAGAAGCTGGCGTTGGTCAATCGACAGCTGTAGGAATCGGGGGGGACCCGGTAAATGGGACAAACTTTATTGATGTGTTAAAAGCATTCAATGAAGACCCTGAAACGCATGCTGTGATTATGATCGGTGAAATCGGCGGTACGGCTGAAGAAGAAGCAGCTGAATGGGTAAAAGCAAATATGACTAAACCAGTCGTAGGCTTTATTGGCGGTAAAACGGCGCCTCCAGGAAAACGTATGGGACATGCTGGTGCCATTATTTCTGGTGGTAAAGGAACAGCTGATGAAAAGGTAAAAACAATGCGTGAATGTGGAATTGAAGTGGCAGAAACACCATCTGTCATGGGAGAAACGTTGATTAAAGTATTAAAAGAGAAGAATCTCTTCGAAGCTTGTAAAACGCATTAATGACACAAGAAGACTTGTTCTTTGACAAGTCTTCTTCTTTCTATCTTATACTGGAGGAATGGTATGTACAACGTGTCCGAAAGAATGATTTTTCACCGCTTAAAAGGCCTCATCTCACCCTCTTTACTTACAAAATGGTGGAAAGTCGATCCTGAGCTATATATAAATGAAGAAACACATCATTTTAAACAGGATCGAGCATTCCAAACGATCGACTTTACCCGCTTAAAACAAGCTGAAGAAAATGAATTCCCCATTTTTCAACACATCGTTCAAGCCTATTTAGAGCAAAACATTCACATGATTCCCATCACATCACCCTTATATCCAAGCACACTAAAAAATATTTATGATCCTCCCCCTGTGTTATTCCTAAAAGGAAACGTATCATATTTAAATGAAGAAAAAAGTTTAGGTGTAGTCGGTACGCGACTTCCATCGTCTTATGGAGAAGCATGTGTGAAAAAAATTGTTGGTGAGCTTGTCAAAGAAGAGTGGATGATTGTTAGTGGTCTAGCTAAAGGAATCGATGGACTTGCACATAAAGAGTGCATCAGGAACAAAGGGAAAACGATCGGCATTATAGCAGGCGGCTTTCAGCATTTATACCCAAAAGAGCATGTGCAAATGGCTCAATATATGGGCGAGCATCATTTGCTTTTGTCAGAGCATCCGCCTTATGTCAAGCCAGAAAAGTGGCATTTTCCAATGAGAAATCGTTTAATTAGTGCATTGACGAAAGGGACCATCGTGATTCAGTGCAAAGAAAAGAGCGGTTCTCTTATTACAGCCTATCAAGCGCTTGAGCAAGGCAAAGAAGTATTTGCGGTTGCCGGATCCATATTTGATTCTAATTCCACAGGTCCGGCAAGACTCATTCAGCAGGGGGCAAAGCTTGTTCATTCCACAAAGGATATTTTAGAGGAATTCTCCTTCAGCAACGTTCAATATACTGAACTCTCATAAAAATATCGTTTGACAAAAGACATCGGAATATTTAATAATAGTGAGGATTTAAGTTTACACTTTGTTTTTCGTGTTTATAATGATGTTCATCATAAAGAATTTTTAACGATTGCCTGTTAGATAGGTGCAATTAACATAAATATGAATTGTGAAATGTATAAAGAGAGAACACCTCTTAAGGGGGATTTTGAGTATGGCTGATTATTTAGTCATCGTTGAGTCGCCAGCAAAGGCGAAAACGATTGAGCGTTATTTAGGAAAGAAGTATAAAGTAAAAGCTTCAATGGGGCACGTAAGGGATTTACCGAAAAGTCAGCTCGGTGTTGACACTGAGCATGACTTCGAACCGAGATATATTACGATTCGCGGGAAAGGCCCAGTTTTAAAAGAATTAAAAACAGCGGCGAAAAAAGCAAAGAAAGTCTATCTCGCAGCTGACCCCGATAGAGAGGGAGAAGCGATTGCTTGGCATTTAGCACACAGCCTTGACCTTGACCTCTCTTCTGACTGCCGCGTTGTTTTTAACGAGATTACAAAGGATGCGATTAAAGATTCCTTTAAGCATCCACGTATGATCAATATGGACTTAGTTGATGCGCAGCAGGCAAGACGGATTTTAGATCGTCTCGTTGGGTATAAAATCAGTCCGATTTTATGGAAGAAAGTGAAAAAGGGCTTAAGTGCCGGACGTGTTCAATCAGTTGCACTCCGCCTGATTATTGATCGCGAGAATGAAATTAATGAATTTAAACCAGAAGAATACTGGACAATTGACGGTACATTCCTTAAAGGAAAAGAAAGCTTCGAAGCAAGTTTCTTTGGCCTCAATGGCAAAAAACATCCATTGAAAACAAAAGAAGATGTAAAAGAAATCCTTTCGAAATTAAAGGGAAGCAAATTCTCTGTAGAGAAAGTAACGAAAAAAGAGCGTAAACGTAATCCAGCTGTTCCGTTTACGACTTCTACTTTACAGCAGGAAGCTGCAAGAAAATTAAACTTCCGTGCGAAAAAGACAATGATGATTGCACAGCAATTATATGAAGGAATTGATCTTGGTAAAGAAGGTACAGTCGGTCTCATTACATATATGAGAACGGACTCAACACGTATTTCCAATACGGCGATTGAAGAAGTATCTGCCTTCATTGATCAGACGTACGGCAAAAATTTCTTAAACACAACAAAACGAACAGCTAAAAAGAATGAAAATGCACAAGATGCTCACGAAGCCATCCGCCCAACTTCTACGTTAAGAAAACCGGCAGATGTCAAGCACGTGCTAAGCCGTGATCAGCTTCGCCTGTACAAATTGATTTGGGAACGATTCGTGGCAAGCCAAATGGCGCCGGCTGTTCTTGATACAATGAGTGTGGATCTTGATCATAACGGTCTTACTTTCCGTGCGAATGGAAGTAAAGTCAAATTCCCTGGATTTATGAAGGTTTATGTGGAAGGAAAGGACGACCAGCTCGAGGAAAAGGACAAAATGCTTCCTGATCTGAAAGAAGGAGATACAGTTCTTTCAAAAGATATCGAACCTGAACAGCACTTCACACAGCCGCCTCCGCGCTACACTGAGGCAAGACTGGTCAAAACACTTGAAGAGCTCGGTATAGGCCGTCCATCTACGTATGCACCAACATTAGATACGATTCAAAAGCGCGGTTATGTCGCACTTGATAATAAACGATTTACTCCGACAGAGCTTGGAGAGATTGTACTTAACTTAATCATCGAATTCTTCCCTGAAATCATTAACGTTGAATTTACAGCGAAAATGGAAAAGGAACTTGACAGTGTTGAAGAAGGTACGATCGAATGGGTTCGTATTATCGACAGCTTCTATCAAGACTTTGCAAAACGGGTAGAAAAAGCAGAAGCAGAAATGCAAGAAGTTGAGATTGAGCCGGAATACGCAGGTGTTGATTGTGAAGAGTGCGGACATCCGATGGTGTACAAAATGGGGAGATACGGTAAGTTCATGGCATGCTCTAACTTTCCTGACTGCCGTAACACAAAACCAATTGTCAAAGATATCGGTGTCAAATGCCCATCATGTCATGAAGGAAACATCGTTGAACGAAAATCGAAGAAACGCCGCATTTTTTACGGCTGTGATCGTTTTCCAGAGTGTGAATTCGTCTCTTGGGACAAACCAATAGAAAGAAAGTGTCCAAAATGCGAAAATATGCTTGTAGAGAAAAAGCTGAAAAAAGGCGTTCAAGTTCAATGTGTGAACTGTGATTATAAAGAGGAACAACAAAAATAGCGGTGAGCAGCCTTGTTCACCTGCTTTTTTATGTCATCAAACAGAACTTACGAAATAGGAGAGTTGTACAATGAGTCAATTTGTAAATGTGATCGGAGCAGGGTTAGCTGGAAGTGAAGCTGCATGGCAAATCGCTAAAAGAGGTATTAAAGTCAATTTATATGAAATGAGACCTGTTAAACAAACCCCGGCTCACCACACAGATAAATTTGCGGAGCTTGTATGCAGCAACTCATTGCGTGCGAATGCTTTGACAAATGCAGTAGGTGTATTAAAGGAAGAAATGCGTCATTTAGATTCAGCCATTATCGCAGCGGCAGATGAAAGCTCAGTTCCTGCAGGGGGCGCGCTTGCAGTAGACCGTCATGAATTTGCAGCAAACGTGACAGACCGCGTGAAAAATCATCCGAATGTTACGGTCTTTCAAGAAGAAGTGCAAAGCATTCCAGAAGGTCCGACAATTATCGCGACTGGCCCGCTGACATCAGAAGCACTTTCAAAAGAATTAAAATCGTTAACAGGAGAAGAATATCTCTATTTCTACGATGCAGCGGCACCTATTTTAGAGAAAGATAGCATTGATATGGATAAGGTGTACTTGAAATCACGCTATGACAAAGGAGAAGCCGCTTATTTAAACTGTCCAATGACAGAAGAAGAATTCGATCGTTTTTATGAGGCGCTCATTTCTGCTGAAACTGTGCCATTAAAAGAATTTGAAAAAGAAATCTTCTTTGAAGGCTGCATGCCAATTGAAGTAATGGCGAAAAGAGGAAAGAAAACGATGCTGTTTGGTCCGATGAAGCCAGTAGGACTTGAAGATCCGAAAACAGGAAAAAGACCTTACGCTGTTGTTCAATTAAGACAGGATGATGCAGCAGGTACTCTATATAACATCGTTGGCTTCCAGACACATCTGAAGTGGGGCGATCAAAAGGAAGTATTCCGTTTGATTCCAGGTCTTGAAGAAGCGGAGATTGTTCGTTACGGCGTAATGCACCGTAATACATTTATTAACTCGCCAAGCCTTTTAAGACCGACTTATCAGTTTAAAAATAGAGATGACCTGTTCTTTGCCGGACAAATGACAGGTGTTGAAGGGTATGTCGAGTCAGCAGCGTCCGGGCTTGTGGCTGGCATTAACGCTGCTCGTTTTGTCAAAGGAGAAGAGCTTGTAACACTTCCTGAGGAGACGGCGATTGGCAGTATGGCTCATTACATTACATCGACAAACAAGAAAAGCTTCCAGCCGATGAATGCGAATTTTGGTTTGCTGAAAGATCTAGGTGTTCGAATTAAAAACAAACAAGAACGTTATGCGGAGTATGCTAAGCGCGCAATCGAAACTATTCAAACTATTTCGAAATCTCTGTAGTAAAACATTGCACGGAAAGCAAGATATGTGATACCATTTAAAAGCCTTAAAGAGGTGTAAAAATGACGAATAAACAGCGTCTTGTCCACTTATTCATTGAATATCTGCAAATTGAAAAAAACTATTCAGCTTTAACGATCTCAGGATATACAGAAGCCATTGAAGAGTTTGTCAGATTTATGAACATTCAAGGAATAGACGGTTTTGAAGAGGTATCCTATCAAGATACGAGAATTTATTTAACAGAAGCTTATGAAAAAGGCCTGACAAGAAGAACGATTAGTAAGAAAGTCTCTGCGCTTCGCAGCTTTTATAAATTTTTATTAAGAGAACAGCTTGTGAAAGAAAATCCTTTTTTACTCGTTAGCTTACCAAAACAGGATAAGCGGATTCCTTCATTTTTGTATGAGGAGGAACTAAAAGAGCTTTTTTCAGTTTCTGATGTCAGCACACCGCTGGGGCAAAGAAATCAAGCCATTTTAGAACTTCTTTATGCAACAGGTATGAGGGTCAGTGAGTTATGTTCATTAAAAGAATCTGATCTTGATTTATCGATGGATACAGTGCTTGTTCATGGGAAAGGCAGCAAGCAGCGATATGTTCCTTTCGGGTCATATGCTCATGAAGCGCTCATTACTTATTTAGAGGATGGAAGGCAGAAGCTGAAGTATAAGGGGAAAGACCGCGCTGATGCACATGTGTTTTTGAATCAGCGCGGGACGCCTCTTACAGACCGAGGTGTTCGATTCATTCTCACTGAATTAATGAAAAAGGCGTCAGGTACATTACATATCCATCCTCATATGTTAAGGCACACCTTTGCCACGCATCTCTTAAACGAGGGGGCGGATTTGAGAAGTGTTCAAGAACTTCTCGGTCATTCAAATTTATCATCTACACAGGTGTACACGCATGTATCAAAAGATTCTTTAAGAAACACGTACATGTCTCACCACCCAAGGGCTTTTAAACGATCCTAAAAGGAGGTTTTTTCATGTCATCATTTCATGCAACAACCATCTTTGCCGTTCAACATAAAGGAAAAAGTGCAATGGCTGGCGACGGTCAAGTGACTTTCGGGCAGGCTGTCGTGATGAAACACACAGCAAAAAAAGTGCGTCGTCTTTTCGGAGGCAAGGTGCTTGCAGGTTTTGCAGGTTCAGTAGCAGATGCTTTTACACTCTTTGAAAAGTTTGAAACAAAGCTTGAAGAATATGGTGGTAATTTAAAGCGGGCAGCCGTAGAACTAGCGAAGGAATGGCGAAGTGATAAGATGCTAAGGCAGCTTGAGGCCATGCTCATCGTCATGAACAAAGAAAGCATCCTGCTCGTCTCTGGAACTGGAGAGGTCATCGAACCAGATGATGGGATTTTGGCAATTGGCTCAGGCGGCAACTATGCGCTTAGCGCCGGGAGAGCACTCAAAACCCATGCAGGCGATCATCTCTCAGCGAGAGAAATTGCAAAGGCCGCTCTTGAAACGGCCGGAGAAATCTGTGTCTACACGAACGATCAAATCACTTTAGAAGAGCTTGAATAGAAAGGACATGAGACGTATGGAGAAAAAGCCGTTCACCCCAAGAGAGATAGTTGAAAAGCTTGATCAATACATCATTGGTCAGCTTGATGCAAAAAAAGCAGTGGCGGTGGCTTTAAGAAACCGTTACAGAAGAAGTCTTTTACATGATAAGCTAAAGGATGAAGTCGTTCCTAAAAACATTTTAATGATTGGCCCAACAGGTGTGGGGAAAACAGAAATTGCCCGCAGAATTGCTCGAATTTCTGGAGCGCCTTTTATTAAAGTGGAAGCGACGAAATTTACTGAAGTGGGTTATGTTGGCCGTGATGTAGAGTCCATGGTGAGAGATTTAGTTGAAACAGCGATTAGACTTGTCAAAGAAGAAAAGATGAAAGATGTTCAAGAAGAAGCAGAAAAGCAAGCAAATAAACGTCTTGTTCATTTGCTTGTTCCTGGTAAGAAAAAAAGCCAGTCTGTGAAAAATCCTTTTGAGATGCTGTTTGGCGGTTCAGATGAAGATGACCGTGATCGAGATCATTCAAATGAAGAAGTGGAACTCGAATCGACAAGAAAGCGAATCGCTCATCAGCTGGCTATGGGAGAACTTGAAGATCATTACGTCACGATTGAAGTAGAAGAACAGCAGCCTTCCATGTTTGATATGCTTCAAGGCTCGGGTATGGAGCAAATGGGTATGAACATGCAGGATGCGCTCGGCAATCTCATGCCTAAAAAGAAAAAACGCAGAAAGCTGACTGTTAGAGAAGCAAGAAAGGCGTTAACGGCTGAGGAAGCTTCAAAACTGATTGATATGGATGAAGTCAGTCAGGAAGCGGTCTACAAAGCAGAGCAGCAAGGAATTATTTTTATCGATGAAATCGACAAAATCGCCAAAAGCGGCGGTGCATCATCTGCAGATGTTTCTCGTGAAGGGGTTCAGCGTGATATTTTACCGATTGTAGAAGGTTCAACTGTGATGACGAAATATGGTGCTGTTAA
Source organism: Bacillus sp. DC4300-2b2 (assembly GCF_049895685.1). Taxonomy (NCBI): domain Bacteria; kingdom Bacillati; phylum Bacillota; class Bacilli; order Caryophanales; family Bacillaceae; genus Bacillus; species Bacillus sp. DC4300-2b2. The sequence continues at coordinate 286,125 of NZ_JAFCSW010000002.1, read as the reverse complement.
AACAGATCATGTGCTTTTTGTTGCAGCAGGTGCATTTCATATGGCAAAGCCATCAGATTTGATTCCAGAGCTTCAGGGGCGCTTCCCAATCCGTGTAGAATTAGATAAATTAAGTATAGAAGACTTTGTGAAAATCTTAACGGAACCAGATAATGCATTATTAAAGCAATATAAAGCTTTACTTGAAACAGAAGGTATATCTCTTGAATTTTCTGACGATGCTATTCATAAGATTGCCGAAGTGGCTTATCATGTCAATCAGGAGACAGATAACATCGGTGCAAGAAGGCTTCATACCATACTTGAGAAGCTGCTTGAAGAGCTTTCATTTGAGGCGCCTGATATTACGATGGAGACAGTGACCATTACCCCTCAGTATGTCGAAGAGAAGCTAGGAAAGATTGCAAATAACAAAGATTTAAGTCAATTTATACTTTAACAAATGAATAAAGTAATCTAGGAGGATCATTATTATGGCGTTACTACAAAAAACAAGGATTATTAACTCAATGCTGCAAGATGCAGCGGGGAAACCAGTTAATTTCAAAGAAATGGCAGAAACACTGAGAGATGTCATTGATTCAAACATTTTCGTATTAAGCAGAAGAGGAAAGCTTCTTGGCTACTCCATTAATCAACAGATCGAAAATGCACGTATGAAAAAAATGCTTGAAGATCGTCAGTTCCCTGAAGAATATACAAAGAGTCTATTCAATGTCCCAGAAACGTCTTCAAACCTTGATATTAACAGTGAATATACAGCTTTCCCGATTGAGAACCGTGACTTATTCCAATCAGGTTTAACAACAATTGTTCCAATTATCGGCGGAGGAGATCGTTTAGGTACGTTAATCCTGTCCCGCTTACAAGATACATTCACAGATGATGATTTAATTCTTGCTGAATACGGGGCAACAGTTGTTGGAATGGAGATTCTTCGCGAGAAAGCAGAGGAAATTGAAGAAGAAGCAAGAAGTAAAGCGGTTGTCCAAATGGCGATTAGCTCTCTTTCATACAGTGAGCTTGAAGCGATTGAACACATTTTTGAAGAGCTTGATGGAAACGAAGGTCTTCTTGTCGCAAGTAAAATTGCAGACCGTGTAGGGATCACTCGATCAGTGATCGTAAACGCCTTACGTAAGTTAGAAAGTGCAGGCGTAATCGAATCTCGTTCTCTTGGAATGAAGGGAACGTACATCAAAGTGTTAAATAACAAATTTTTAATTGAACTCGAAAATTTAAAATCTCATTAATCAAAAACCCTTTTTGGCCGAAATAAATGCTGAAAAGGGTTTTTTTATGTGAAAAAATGAGGATTTGTCCGAAAAATGTCACTCTTTTTTCCAAGAAACCCCTTACAAATCTGTAGTGCTTTGAATCTAGGCCTTTGTACCTATTCGTAAAATAGATATATATTACGAGTTTTTTTTACATATACATCATAGACTTTAATCCTATTATTTCTTACAATGAACATATGGTTTTACAAATCTCGACATGATTAAATGGAATGAAATACATATGATTGGAGGTATATGGTTTTGGATATATTTTCTGGAACGATAAGCAACCTTGAGAATGCCTTGGGCAGAGCGAATGTTAAGCAAAAAGTCATAAGCAATAATATCGCGAATATAGACACACCGAACTACAAGTCGAAAAACGTCGCATTCCATGACATGCTAAATGATGCATCGAACAAATTAGATGCTAAAAAAACATACCAAGGTCACATTGATTTTTCGAAAACAGGGTCTAATTATTCAGTTGTTTCTAGCAACCGTACTTCATATCAAGAAAACGGAAATAATGTCGATATTGATCAAGAGATGAGTGAACTCGCTAAAAACCAAATTCAGTATAATGCTTTGGTGGAAAGAATGAGCGGGAAATTTAATTCTCTTAAAACAGTTTTGACAGGAGGTAAGTGATGTCGATTTTTTCAGGAGTGAACGCTTCGGCCTCAGCATTAACGGCACAGAGGCTCAGAATGGACGTTGTATCCTCAAACCTTGCAAATATGGATACAACAAGAGCTAAACAGGTTGATGGTAACTGGGAGCCATATAGACGTAAGCTTGTCACATTACAGCCGTCAGGTGAATCATTTTCATCTATATTGAACTCAAGTATGAATTCAAGCGGCAAATTAGGAAACGGCGTCAAAGTAACAAAGATTACTGAAGACGAAACTCCATTCAACCTTCAATATGATCCTACAAATCCCGATGCCAATGAAAATGGATATGTTCAAACACCAAATGTCGATCCATTAAAAGAAATGGTCGACCTCATCAGCAGCTCAAGATCATATGAAGCAAACGTGACTGCTCTAAATGCGAACAAAAGCATGCTGATGAAAGCTTTAGAAATAGGAAAGTAAGGTGAAAAGAATTGGTTAATGCAATATCTCCTTTCCAGCTTCAAACCGCTCAGCAAGCAAGTGAATTGACGAATGCATCGTCCTTGCAGGCGGCTGCACCTAAAAGTCAAACGAATTTCTCTGATGTGCTGAAGAATTCCATTGAGGCATTAAATCAATCACAGCTGAAATCAGACCAGTATACAAATGCGCTTGCACAAGGAAAAGATGTCAATCTCGATGAAGTCATGATTGCTTCACAAAAAGCGAGTGTCACACTCACAGCTGCGACAGAGTTTCGAAATAAAGCAGTCGAAGCGTACCAAGAGATTATGAGAATGCAGATGTAGGAGGTGCTGGTGGACAAAAAAAGACTGAATGGAATGACCGGGGGTTAAGATGAATCGTACTTTAATGCAATTAAGAACAAAAACAGTTGAGTTTTGGCGAAATCGATCAAAATTACAAAAAATACTCATGATTGGCGGCGTTGCTGCCCTAGCAATCATTATTACGGTTGTTAGCATCTTTGCTTCTTCTGAAAAAATGGTTCCGCTCTTTAGAGACTTGTCTGAGGCAGAAGCTGGACAAATCAAACAGGAACTAGATGGCAAAAACGTTAAATCGGAACTTGCAAACAATGGAACAACGATTCTCGTTCCAGAAAAGCAAGCAGACTCTTTAAAAGTAACACTCGCATCTGAAGGGCTTCCTAAGACAGGCAACATTGATTATTCCTTCTTTGCAAACAATTCAGGCTTCGGTTTAACAGATAATGAATTTGATGTTCTGAAAGTAGACGCAACTCAGACAGAACTATCCAATCTGATCAACACAATTGATGGGATTAAAGATTCAAAAGTGATGATTAACCTGCCAAAAGATTCCGTTTTTGTTGGAGAAGAGCAAAGTAATGCATCAGCATCCATTGTGCTGCAAGTTGAGCCTGGCTACACGCTTACGCCGCAGCAAGTAAAAGGCCTTTATCATCTTATTTCAAAAAGTGTGCCGAATTTAAAAACAGAAAACATTGTCATTATGGACCAAGATTCCAACTACTACGACTTAAACACCAGCTCCGATTCTTATGCAAGTGGAATGGATGCACAGCAGCAGAAAAAAGAGGAAATCGAAAAGAATCTTCAAAGAAAAATTCAGCAGCTGCTCGGAACAATGATGGGTCAAGATAAAGTGGCTGTATCGGTCACAACAGACATTGATTTTACTGAAGAAAAAAGAAAAGAAGATCTTGTAGAACCTGTTGATAAAGAAAACATGCAGGGGATTGCTGTCAGCGCTGAAAAGATTGCTGAAACATATTCAGGCAATGGAGCAGCAGCTGGAGGCACAGCTGGAACAGGTGACGATGATGTCACAAATTATCAAGGTGCCGATGGAGCGAATGGAAGCGGAGATTACGAAAAGAGTGAAGATCGTATCAATTATGAAGTCAACCGCATTCATAAAGATATCAAAGAAAGCCCTTATAAAATTAGAGATGTTGGCATTCAAGCGTTGGTCGAACCACCAACTGCAAACGATGCAAACTCTTTAACAGCTGAAAGACAAGATGATATCAAAAAGATTCTTTCAACGATCATTAGCACATCGATTGATAAAGAATACACAAATGGTCAAGCGCTCACTCAAGCAGACTTAGATAACAAAATCGTTTTATCAGTATCAAAATTAGACGGTAAACAGCAAACTGCGGCAGATAACCCTTCAAACAATATTCCAATCTGGGTTTATATTGTAGGCGGTGTGCTCCTACTTGCAATTATCGCTCTTATCATTCTTCTTGTACGCAAGCGTAGAAGAGATGAGGAAGAAGAGTTTGAGTTTGATGAACGTACACCAATCGATGTTCCTGATATCGACACTGAACCAGAAACAGAAGAAATGGTGAGAAAAAATCAGCTTGAAAAAATGGCAAAAGAAAAACCAGAAGACTTTGCTAAATTGCTACGCAGCTGGCTGTCCGAGGATTAGGAGGAATACACATGTCGAGAAAAGATCCAAATCGACTAACAGGCAGACAAAAAGCAGCAATCCTAATGATTTCCTTAGGGCTAGACGTGTCAGCATCTGTATACAAACATCTGTCTGAAGACGAAATAGAAAAGTTAACATTAGAAATTTCCAATGTACGAAGTGTAGATACTGCTAAAAAAGATGAAGTCATCGAAGAGTTTCACAGCATTGCCATCGCGCAGGACTACATATCACAGGGTGGTCTTATGTACGCAAGACAAGTGCTTGAAAAAGCGCTTGGTGAGGACAAAGCGGACAGCATCTTAAACCGGTTAACATCCTCTCTTCAAGTAAAACCATTTGATTTTGCTCGAAAGGCTGATCCAGAACAAATTTTAAACTTTATCCAGCATGAGCATCCACAAACGATTGCGCTCATCCTTTCCTACCTGGATCCAGTGCAGGCTGGGCAAATTTTATCTGAGTTAGGCGAGGAAGTACAAACTGAGGTTGCGAGACGTATTGCCTTAATGGACCGCACATCTCCAGAGATCATCAATGAGGTGGAACGCATTCTTGAACAAAAGCTGTCTTCAACCTTTACGCAGGACTACACGCAAACAGGCGGAGTCGAAGCAGTGGTGGAAGTGCTAAATGGTGTAGACCGTGCTACGGAGAAGACCATTTTAGACACACTTGAAATTCAAGATCCTGAACTTGCTGATGAAATTAAGAAACGTATGTTTGTCTTTGAAGATATTGTCACTCTTGACAGCAGAGCGATTCAGCGCGTCATCAGAGATGTTGAAAATGATGACTTATTGCTCGCACTCAAAGTGGCAAGCGAAGAGGTCAAAGAAATTGTCTTCCGCAACATGTCACAGCGGATGGTCGAAACATTCAAAGAAGAAATGGAGTTTATGGGTCCTGTCCGGCTTAGAGATGTCGAGGAAGCACAAACCCGTATTGTCAGCATCGTAAGACGACTTGAGGAAGCTGGAGAAATCGTCATAGCTCGAGGCGGAGGAGACGATATCATTGTCTAGGATTATCAAACATGAAACATCTGTTATTCCTGAACAAGGACGGCAAACGATTCCTTTACAGCAAGTGGAGTTTAAAAGAGAACATCACGAAGAAGAGCTTGTCAATGAAACCGAAGCATCGCAGCTTGTACTTAGTGATGCAGAAGATCAGGCGAGCCGCATATTAGAACAAGCAAACAGTGAGCTGGAAAAAACAATGGCTGAAATCAATCAGCGCAGAACTGATTTTGAAGAAGAAAGAATACAGCTCATTGAAGAAGCGAAACAAACAGGTTATCAAGACGGCTTTCAAAAGGGCGAAGCAGATGCGAAAATGCAGTACCAAGCTATTCTTGATCAAGCAAATGACATCGCCGGTCTTGCAAGGCAGGACTACGAAGAAAAAATTGAAAGCTCTGCTGAGCAAATTGTGGAACTCGCTTTTGAACTCGCCAAACGCGTTTGGAATGCAGCTGAGGAGACGAACGATCAATTTTTGGCTCTTGTGAAGCAGGTCATTTCAGAAGTGAAAGAATATGACGATATTTCCATCTATGTTGACCCTGAACATTACGAGCATGTGATGGAATATAAAGACGAATTGATTAGAATCCTTCAAAAGGATACACATCTTGCCATTTACTCGGATGAAAAAGCGCCAAAAGGAACTTGTTACGTAGAAACAAGTTTTGGAAAAGTGGAAGCGAGTGTTGATACCCAAATGAATCAGTTGAAAGAAAAATTATTAGAAGTCATTGATTCAGGTGATCACAAATGAAAATGGATGTGTTAAAAGAAACGATTGAAACCGCTGATCCTTATAAACGATTTGGTAAAGTCAACCGAGTGGTTGGATTGATGATTGAATCGAAGGGGCCGGAAAGTTCGATCGGTGACGTGTGTCTCATTCATAAAAAAGGGAGCAAGCACCATCCGATAAAAGCAGAGGTCGTTGGGTTTAGAGATGAAAACATTCTGCTCATGCCTTATGTAGAAGCATCCAATATTTCACCAGGAAGTCTTGTGGAAGCGACGGGTGAGTCGCTGAAGGTCAAAGTAGGGACTGGATTAATTGGTGAAGTCGTTGATGCCTTCGGTGATCCGCTTGATGGCAGTATGCTTCCAAAAGGACTTGCACCTGTTTCGACAGATCAGTCACCCCCAAATCCGATGGACAGACCACCTATTCGAGAAAAGATGGGTGTCGGCGTTAGAGTCATCGACAGTCTGCTCACAGTTGGCACTGGTCAAAGGATCGGGATTTTTGCCGGAAGTGGTGTTGGAAAAAGTACCTTAATGGGGATGATTGCAAAGCAGACAGAAGCAGACCTCAATGTCATTGCCCTTGTTGGAGAGCGTGGCCGTGAAGTTCGTGAGTTTATTGAAAAGGATTTAGGTGCTGAAGGACTGAAGCGATCAATTGTTGTCGTCGCAACTTCTGACCAGCCTGCACTGACGAGACTGAAAGCTGCGTATACAGCAACAGCCATTGCGGAGTATTTCAGGGACAGAGGCAAAAATGTCATGTTTATGATGGATTCTGTTACGAGGGTTGCCATGGCGCAAAGGGAAATAGGTCTTGCAACTGGCGAGCCGCCCACAACTAAAGGATATACACCATCAGTGTTCGCTATACTGCCAAAATTGCTCGAACGAACTGGGACAAATCAGCTTGGTTCGATCACAGCGTTTTACACAGTGCTTGTTGATGGGGACGATATGAATGAACCGATCGCTGATACAGTGAGGGGGATCCTGGATGGCCACATTGTACTTGATCGTGCTTTAGCCAATAAAGGACAATTTCCCGCTGTTAATATTCTAAAAAGTATCAGCCGTGTCATGAGCAATATCGCAAGTCATGATCACAAGGAAGCGGCTAACCGGTTCCGCCAGCTTTTATCCACTTATCAAAACGCTGAAGACCTCATAAATATTGGAGCATATAAAAAAGGCTCCTCTAAAGATATTGATGAGGCCATGCAGGCTTACCCTCATCTGATTTCATTTTTGAAGCAGGATGTAGAAGAGGCTGTATCTATTGAAGACAGTGTGAGTTTATTGCTCAGTTTGATGAATAGAGAGGATTGACAAAAACAGTGAGATATCAATACAAATTTCAAAAGCTCTTAGAACTGAAAGAAAGTGAAAAAGACAAGTCACTCGCAGCGTACCAACAATCCGTTTCGGCATTTGAGCAAGTCGCTGAAAAACTCTATGAAAATATGAGTAAAAAAGAGCTAATGGAAAAAAGCAAAGAAGAAAAGCTGAGAAGTGGAATGAGTGTTCAAGAAATGCGTCATTACCAGCAATTTGTGACCAACTTAGATAACACCATTCAGCATTATCAGCAGCTTGTGATCATGAAACGCCATCAAATGAATGAAAAACAATCTGATTTAACTGAAAAAAACATTGAGTTTAAAAAGTTTGAAAAAATGAAAGAAAAGCAATTTGAAAAGTTCTCCCTTGAACATAAGGCAATTGAAATGAAAGAAATGGATGATATCTCTATCAGCCAATTCATGTTTCAAGGACATTAGGAGTCGAGATGAATGCCTAAGAAGGAAAAAACGAAGGAATCAGGCGGCGGGAAATTTCAATGGATCTTGTTTATTGTCATCATCCCATTGATTGTGCTTGTGATTGTCACTGGCACGATCCTTTATATGGCAGGTTTTGATCTAAAAAAACCGCTCCAAAACATTCCGGGGATCAGCAGTTTGGTTGGTTCAGAAGACAGCTCAAAAACGTCATCTTCACCTAATAATCAAAGTGATGCAGAGCTGAAAGAACTGAAAAAGACCATTAAAGAGCAAAAAAATGAGCTCGAAATTGCACAAAAAGATTTGAAAACAAGTGATGAGGAGATTAAAAGGCTAAATCAAAAAATCAACTCACTTGAAAAAACATCTGAAAATGATTCAAAGAATACGTCAGCCAATGACAGTTCATCGAATAACAGCTCATCAAATAACACGTCAGGTAATAACTCAGCAGGGGCTTCCTCTGATGCAGCTTCATCCTCTAATCAGCAGACAAAAGGAAAGGTCGCCAGCATTTATGAAAGCATGGACCCAGGGAAATCCGCAAAAATTTTATCAGAATTAAGTGATAAAGAGGCGTTAAAAATCCTTGAAGAGCTGAGCAAAAATAAACTGACAGACATATTAGCAAAACTGACACCTCAGAAGGCAGCAACGTTTACAAAAGAGCTCGCCAAAAAAGAAGAAAGTGAAAATGGGGGTGGACAATAAGTGAAGCTATTGGATATTGCAGCCTTACAGCAATCTTCTCAAGGTCTCTCGGGAACAAAGGGAGGCGGCGCGGCAACTGCCAGCGGTTTGTTTAAACAATTACTTAGCGGAGCAGGCGCCCAAAGCGGTCCTGTTGATGCTGAGACAGCCGCTTCTGCCTCTCTTTCTATCAATGATGCGATGCAGATCATTGAAAAATGGATGCAATCACCTGAAGAAGGAATGAGCGCAGACCTACTAAGAGCGCTTCAAACACTACAAGGTCAAACACTTAAAGCAACTGATCTCAAGTCACTTGAAGAATTATTTCAAAAAATGGAATCTTCCATTTACGGTGATCAAGCTGAAAAGCCAGGTTCTGAACATAGTGAACAACTCATACAAGTCCACTTTTTCATCTATCAATTGTTCAATCAACAGCCGCTCAGCTTTGATGCGAAACTTGTGCAGGATATTGAAGGAAAAGGTCAAGACTTCATCGACTTTCTTTCGAAAAACGAGGTAGATGAGAAACTCATTCAACAAGTAAAAGAGCAGGTCTTTTCGCAGGGTTCAGCACCAAAGCTGAATTCGATGACTCAAAGTGAGCTAAAGCACTTTAATCAGTTAATCGATCATATGATGGCGAGTGCGAAAGGATCTGACAAAGAGTGGAAAATTTCACTAGGAGAGTTGAAGGAACTAGTCTCTCCAAAACAAGAATCTACTCTCGCTTCTCCGGCAAAAGGGAATGCATCTCTTGAGTGGCTCATCAAAAAAGAAGTTGTAAAAGGACAAAGCACAGCTGCACCAGCTTCTGAAAAAATAATGACCCATACTCTTTTGCCAGGTCATAAGCAGTTTTTCCAACTGCAGTCAGCGGCTCCTGTTCAGCAGACACAAACGACTGATGAAAAGCCAGGAACGGTTGATCAGCAAATTCTAAACACGTGGAAGCAAATGAAATTCACGCCGTTTGGCAATTCAAGCGGACGCTTTACCGTTCGATTAAATCCTGAAAATCTTGGGTTTATTACCATTCAGCTAACGAAGCAAAACGGTATGTATGCGAGTAAAATTACAGCCTCGACACAAGCAGCGAAAGAGCTGTTAGAGCATCATCTGCCGCAGCTCAAGCAGGCGCTTCCGAATATGTCGGTTCAAGTGGACCGTTTCCATATACCGCTTCAATCAAATGAGCAGCCGTTATTTGGACAGTTTAGTGAAGAAAACAAGCAGCAGCAGCCAAAAGGACAGAATTTCCAGCAGACTGATGAACAGGAAGCAGAATTCCAAGATGTTCTGGATGCTCTTGTTGGGTCAGATGAAGAAGAGGAGGAGATCTAATGGCAACAGTCGATGCTACGAATAGAACAGCCGCACAAACAGACACTTCTTCAAAAGCAGAAAAGAAAACAGATACGCTCGGCAAAGATCAATTTTTGAAAATTTTGCTCACGCAGCTTCAAAACCAAGATCCGACAAATCCGCTTGATGACCGTGAGTTTGTCACACAGCTTGCAACTTTTTCATCTTTAGAACAGCAAACCAATATGAACGATTCGATCACCAAGCTGAATCAGCTCATGTCTACATTTGTTGCACACCAAGATCCGTTTACGACGTATGTAGGCTGGATTGGTAAAGAAGTATCGGGCAAGCTGGATGATAAAGAGATATCGGGCACTGTGAAGTCTGTTAAAAACATAGACAACGAGTACTTCTTGATTTTAGAAGATGGAACGAAAATCAGCCCTTGGGATGTTACAGCAGTTGGAGAAAAAACGAAGTAATTAGAGGAGGAAAATAAATGTTACGCTCACTTTACTCAGGAATTAGCGGAATGAAAAACTTCCAAACAAAATTAGATGTGGTAGCCAATAACGTAGCCAACGTCAATACACACGGATACAAAAAAAGCCGTATCACGTTTAAAGATATGGTCAGTCAGACAATTGCAAGTTCTGGTGGACCAACGAACAACTCTGGTTCAATCAACTCAAAACAAGTTGGTTTAGGCTCAGCTTTATCTTCTATTGATAAAGTTATGTCAGCGGGATCTTCTCAAAATACAGATGAACCTTACGACTTCTATATCAATGGAGATGGATTTTTCCGTATTGAAAGTCAAGGAGAAATTCTTTATACAAGAACAGGGAACTTTAGATGTGATTCAGAGGGGAATTTAACCACTACTGACGGAAATTACCTCCTTGGAATGGATGGACAAAAGATAACGATTCCAGATGGCATTTCAAGTGTCAGTGTTGGTTCAGATGGAACGATTTCGGTTGTTGAAAACAACGTATCTAGAAATGTTGGGCAGGTTTCACTCGTATCTTTCAGTAACGCAGGAGGGTTAGACAAAGTTGGCGACAACCTTTACCGCCAAACGTTAAGCTCAGGTGCACCAAGTAACCCTATCGTACCTGGTGAACAAGGAACTGGTGTGATCCAACCAGGGAAACTTGAAATGTCAAACGTTGATTTAACAGACGAGTTTACCGAAATGATTATCGCGCAACGCGGATTCCAATCGAATGCAAAGACGATCACAACTTCTGATGAAATTCTGCAAGAGCTTGTGAATCTGAAACGATAGGAGGTAGGAGGAGCGGATGATCGCTTCTCTGCTCAATATGATTGAAGTGACAAGATTAAATGGCAAAGGATTTATGCTGAACGCTCTCCATATCGAGCAAATTGAAAGCTTTCCAGACACGACCATTACTTTGGCCAATGGAAAGAAATTCGTTGTGAAAGAAGATGAAGAGCAGCTTCAAGAGAAAATCATTTCTTTCTACAGAAAAATCCAAGTCATTTCATTGAATCAAGGAATAGAGGAGTTTGAATGAAGAAGAAATTAGTCGTAGTAATGCTAATCATGATTATTGCCATCGCCGGAATTGGAGCAGGCATCGTTTTTCTGCTGAATGGGTCAGACGAAGCAAAAGCTGAAAAAGAGCCAACAGCAGATGAAGTCGTAAAAGCTTCTGTTGAAATTCCTGAGATTATCACCAATTTAAAATCTGAAGGAAATGCTGTCAAACTTGTCCTGAATATTGAAACTGACTCTGAAAAAGCAAAAGAAGAGCTTGAGAAAAGAAGTTTCCAAGTAAAAGATGCTGTAATCGACATTTTATCAGACACGAATGCAGATGAACTTGATGGTAAGAAAGGCAGAGAACATTTTAAAACACAAGTCAAAAACAAAGTGAATAACTATTTGCAAGATGGCAAGGTGAAAGAAGTATATATAACCTCCTTTAATCTGCAATAGAGGCGATTAATTAACGCGATGGAGGTGAAGAAATGTCAGGAGAAGTGCTTTCCCAGAATGAGATCGACGCATTATTATCCGCCATCTCAACAGGCGAAATGGATGCAGAAGAGCTGAAAAAAGAAGAAACGACGAAAAAAGTGAAGGTGTATGACTTTAAACGTGCACTGCGCTTTTCAAAAGACCAGATTCGAAGTTTAACAAGGATTCATGATAACTTCGCTAGACTGCTCACCACGCATTTTTCAGCGCAGCTAAGATCATATATTCAAATTACTGTCAGCTCGGTTGACCAAGTACCATACGAAGAATTTATTCGTTCGATTCCTAATATGACATTATTAAACTTATTTTATGTCAGCCCGCTTGAAGGAAGAATCATGCTTGAAGTAAACCCAACAATCGGCTATGCGATGATGGACAGGCTGATGGGCGGGATTGGCATTAGTCATAATAAGACAGAATCACTTACAGAAATCGAAACAAAGATTATCTCAAACATGTTTGAGGGAGCTTTGGAAAATTACAGAGAAGCGTGGCAGTCCATAACCGACATCGAGCCTGAAATGGCAGATTTCGAGGTAAATCCCCAGTTTGTTCAAATGGTGTCACCAAACGAAACAGTTGTCGTCATTTCGCTTAATACACAAATTGGCGAGGTAAGCGGGGTTATTAACCTTTGTATCCCTCACGTTGTATTAGAGCCTATTATTCCGAAGCTGTCTGTACACTACTGGATGCAGTCTGAACGAAATGAACCAAAACAGCAAGAAACAAAGGCCATTGAAAAACGGATTATGAAGGCAAAAATACCGGTAGTCGCAGAGCTGGGACAATCGGAAATGACGGTGGAAGAGTTTTTGAATTTGGAAATTGGTGATTGTATTGCCTTGGACAAACCAGTAAATGCGCCTCTTACTGTTATGGTCGGAAATAAACCGAAATTCTTGGGACAGGCCGGCCGCGTGAATCGGAAACAGGCGATTCAAATTCTAGATCACGACATAAGAGGTGAAGAAGATGGAGAATAACGGAAGTAAATTATCACAAGATGAAATCGATGCGCTCCTTAAAGGAGGCAGCAATGACGATATAGAGCCTGATACAATCCTTTCTGCAATGGAGCAAGATGCCATTGGAGAAATCGGAAATATTTCATTTGGCAGCTCTGCAACAGCACTTTCAACCCTATTAAATCAAAAAGTGGAGATTACAACTCCAACTGTTACAGTGATTCAAAAAAGTAAGCTGAATGAGGAATTTCCTCATCCGTATGTCGCTATTGAAGTGAATTATACAGAAGGCTTCAGCGCAAGTAACCTGCTTGTTATCCAGCAAACAGATGCAGCAGTCATTGCGGACTTAATGATGGGCGGAGACGGGACAAATGCTGACCCTTCTTTAAGCGAAATTCATTTAAGTGCAGTGCAAGAAGCGATGAACCAAATGATGGGTTCTGCTGCGACGTCTATGTCGACTGTCTTTAATAAAAAGATTGATATTTCTCCGCCGCGCGTCGAATTACTTGATGTGAAAGAAGGAGAAGGGACAGACCGTATTCCAGCTGAAGAAATGCTTGTCAAAGTATCCTTCAGATTAACAATAGGTGAACTGATCGATTCAAATATTATGCAGCTTTATCCTATTACATTTGCGAAGGATTTAATCGCAGAATTAACAGTCCCTGCGCAAGAAGAAGAGCCTGTTCAAGAAGCTCAAGTGAGCACACCTGAACCTCAGCAGTCAGCCCCGCAAACGCAGTCTGCTCCAGCGCAGCAAGCAGCACCGCCGAAAAGACAGGCGAAACCAAAGCCGGCAGCACCTGTAAATGTGGCGCCAGTTGAATTTGAAGCGTTCAGTGAGCCTCAGCATACAACAAGCCAGCTTGGAAACCTTGATATGCTGATGGACATTCCGCTTTCTATTACGGTGGAACTTGGAAGAACTCAGCGCAGTGTGAAAGAAGTTCTTGAGCTTTCAGCTGGAAGTATCATTGAACTGGACAAGCTTGCTGGTGAGCCAGTCGACATTCTAGTTAACAAACGTATCGTCGCCAAAGGGGAAGTCGTTGTCATTGATGAGAACTTTGGTGTTCGTGTGACTGACATTTTAAGTCAGTCAGAAAGACTTTCTAATTTAAAATAAACAAACATACAGGGAGAGAATAAGTAAATGGCTACTAAGGTATTAATCGTAGATGATGCAGCATTCATGAGAATGATGATCAAGGATATTCTTGTAAAAAACGGATTTGATGTAGTAGGAGAAGCAGAAAACGGCGCACAAGCAGTTGAAAAATACAAAGAAACATCTCCTGATCTTGTCACAATGGATATCACAATGCCAGAAATGGACGGAATCACTGCACTAAAAGAAATTAAACAAATCGATGCTTCTGCAAAAATCATCATGTGTTCTGCAATGGGACAGCAATCAATGGTTATTGATGCGATCCAAGCAGGTGCAAAAGACTTTATCGTGAAGCCATTCCAGGCAGACCGTGTACTTGAAGCAATTAATAAAACGTTAGGCTAAAAAAGGGTGTAAGATTTGTTGAAAAAACGTTTGATATGTATAGCAATGATCAGTTTTATGCTTTTCTTGACGATGCAGCCTGCCTCACTGTTTGCTGAAACGAAAGATCCTGAGAATGGCACAGTGAATGACTGGCTCAAAGATGGGAAAGAAAGCAAAAAGGATACAGAGAAGAAAACCACTGACAATCAAACGAATCCGGCAGAAGAAGTTCCCTCTTCTTCTGTCTCCATTATGGATTTTGTCAAAATGATTGGTGCCTTACTATTTGTCATCCTGCTTATTTATGGATTGGTGAGATTTGTTGGTAAGCAAAACCGCTTACTCAAACCATTTCGCTATGTTGAAAATATTGGCGGAACGACAGTCGGACAAAACCGTTCAGTCCAGCTGATCAAGGTGGGCAAACGAGTATTAGTTGTCGGCGTAGCAGACTCAATCCAGCTGCTAAAAGAAATTGATGATGAACAAGAATGTGAAGCAATCGTAAAACAATATGAAGAAGCGATGGAGAGTAAGACCGATTTACCAAAAATGGTTCAAAAATTCACATCGCAGGTAAAGAAACATGATCAGCCGACCACTTCTTCTTTTTCAGCCAATTTAAAGGCGCAGCTAGCCGAATTGAAAAAGACCCAATCAGAAGTCAGAAAGAAAGGCCCGAAACAAAATGAATGAGTTTATCGATTTATTTAATTCCAGCGGTGCAGGAAATATCAGCACATCTGTCCGTCTTCTATTACTTTTAACTGTATTTTCGGTTGCACCGGGCATTCTCATTTTAATGACGTGTTTTACACGGATTGTGATTGTTCTTTCATTTGTCAGAACATCACTTGCAACCAACTCAATGCCGCCAAACCAAGTGCTTGTTGGACTTGCTTTGTTTCTCACATTTTTTATCATGGCACCCACGTTCTCACAGATTAATAAAGAGGCGCTGACGCCGCTTTTAAATGATGACATCACGTTAAATCAGGCGTATGAAAAAGCCGAAGTGCCCATTAAAGAGTTTATGAGTAAACATACAAGACAGAAAGATTTGGCTTTATTTCTTAGCTACGCAAAAATGGATACACCTGAATCGATTAAAGATATTCCTTTAACGGCGATGGTTCCCGCTTTTGCCATTTCAGAATTAAAGACGGCATTTCAAATTGGTTTTATGATCTTTATTCCATTTTTAATTATTGACATGGTGGTCGCAAGTGTTCTGATGTCAATGGGGATGATGATGCTTCCGCCGGTTATGATATCACTCCCTTTCAAAATATTGTTATTTGTTTTAGTCGATGGATGGTATTTGATAGTTAAATCTTTGCTGCAAAGCTTTTAGAGTAGGTGCTTAAAACATGAGTTCAGAATTTGTCATTACGATGGCTGAAAGATCAGTGTATGTAGTATTGCTTGTGAGTGGGCCGCTTCTAGCGCTCGCACTCATTGTGGGACTGATTGTCAGTGTGTTTCAGGCGACAACCCAAATTCAAGAACAAACGCTTGCGTTTATTCCTAAGATTGTTGCTGTACTCATTGGGCTTGTTGTGTTTGGTCCATGGATGCTTTCAACAATCGTGTCCTTTACGACAGAGCTGTTCTCGAATTTAGATCGATTTGCAGGTTAACCAGCGATGTCAATCATAGAATTATTTCCTGCTTTTCTATTAGTTTTTATTCGGATCACCGCTTTTTTTGTGACAGTACCACTTTTAGCGCATAGAACGATCCCAGCTGTACACAGAGTTGGATTCTCACTGTTTTTAGCCGTCATTAGTTTTAGCACCATAAAAGAACCGCCAGCACTCGACATCGACGGTCTTTATATGATGCTTGCGGTGAAAGAAGCAATGGTCGGTCTGCTGCTTGGGCTGATTGCATACATCATGGTGTCCGCTGTTCAAATTGCCGGCTCATTCATTGATTTTCAAATGGGTTTTGCGATTGCCAATATTATTGATCCGCAAACAGGGGCGCAGACGCCGCTGATGGGACAGTTTTTTTATACGGTCACATTGCTGTTGATGCTGGCAACAAACGCGCATCACCTGCTGCTTGATGGAATCTATTACAGCTTTCAATACATTGCAGTTGATCAATACGCGCTGAATTTTGGCAGTGAATCCTTTGCTTACTTTATCGCAAAGAGCTTCAACCAAATGTTTATCATCGCCTTTCAAATCTCGGCACCTGTAGTGGCAAGTCTGTTTTTAGTCGATTTGGCACTGGGGATTGTGGCACGTACAGTTCCGCAAATGAACGTTTTTGTGGTTGGACTTCCTATTAAAATGGGTGTGAGTTTTATCATGATCATCATCTGTATGGGCGTCATTTTCGGTGTTGTCCAAAATACATTTGAAACGATCGTACTCACCATGAGGAATTTCTTAGCATTGGTCGGTGGTTCGTCATGATGACAAGGCTTAGACTAGACTTGCAATTTTTCGCAGGTGAAAAAACAGAAAAAGCAACGCCGAAAAAAAGGCGGGATTCACGTAAAAAAGGACAGGTTGCCAAAAGTACCGACGTCAATACAGCCATCTCATTTCTATTAATCTTTTTATCATTCTTTTTTATTGGGCCTTTTATGAAAGAGCGGATTATCGCGCTCATTGAACGTTTTTATTCAACAACCATGCTAATGAAGGTTAGCACATCTAATATTCATCAATTATTCTTGGAATTGCTTCAGGAAACAGGGCTCCTCCTCATGCCAATCCTTGGTGTTGGTATGCTGGCAGGCGTTATCAG
This sequence comes from Bacillus sp. DC4300-2b2, assembly GCF_049895685.1. Taxonomy (NCBI): domain Bacteria; kingdom Bacillati; phylum Bacillota; class Bacilli; order Caryophanales; family Bacillaceae; genus Bacillus; species Bacillus sp. DC4300-2b2. The sequence goes on along the minus strand of NZ_JAFCSW010000002.1, from coordinate 268,968 downwards.
TAACTATTTACAAGTCGGCTTTCTCTTTTCGACAGAAGTGATTCAACCGAAATTAGAAAAGCTTGACCCAATCAAAGGGTTTAAACGGATATACAGTATTCGAGCCCTCGTAGAGCTATTAAAATCGATTTTGAAAATAGGCTTTGTTGGCTTTGCGACATTTATTGCTCTTTGGATGCACTTTGACGAAATTCTGCGGCTTCCTTTATTAACTGCAGAGGAAACCCTTCATTTCGTCGCAAATATGACCTTGATTATGGGGCTGTATGCTGCTGGTGCTCTTCTCATCTTGGCAGGGCTTGATTATATGTATCAGAAATTTGATTATGAAAAAAACTTGCGGATGTCCAAACAAGACATCAAAGATGAGTATAAAAAATCAGAGGGTGACCCGCTCATCAAGTCAAAGATTAAACAGCGTCAGCGGGAAATGGCCATGAGACGGATGATGCAAGAAGTCCCAAAAGCGGACGTCATCATTACAAACCCAACCCACTATGCCATTGCTTTAAAGTATGACGAAGAAAAAATGGACGCGCCCTATGTTGTGGCAAAGGGAACGGATATTTTGGCTTTGAAAATTAGAACAATTGCGAAAGAACACGATGTCATGACTGTAGAAAACAGGCCGCTCGCCCGCGCGCTATATGATCAAGTCGACATCAACCAAGCGGTGCCAGAAGATTACTTTAAGGCCATCGCAGAAATTTTAGCTTACGTCTATAAAACGAAACAAAAGATTTTATGAATTTTTGGTTTTAAAAGGAGAGAACAGGCATGTCAGCAAGAGATTTATCTGTTTTATTCAGTGTTATTTTAATTGTGGCGATGCTGGTCATACCGTTTCCGCCCGTTTTATTAAGTATTTTAATTATTATTAATATTTCTCTTGCGCTTATCGTGCTTCTCACCACAATGAACATGCAAGAACCATTGCAATTTTCAATTTTTCCATCGTTGCTTTTGCTCTTAACGCTGTTTCGTTTAGGGCTTAACATCTCTACAACACGTTCTATTCTTTCAACAGGAGATGCTGGAAAGGTTGTCGAAACGTTCGGTTCATTTGTTGTTGGAGGAAATGTCCTCGTTGGTCTTGTTGTTTTCCTTATCCTGATCATCATTCAGTTTATTGTTATCACAAAAGGGGCAGAGCGTGTATCAGAGGTTGCGGCAAGATTTACACTCGATGCGATGCCAGGTAAACAAATGAGTATTGACGCAGATTTAAATGCAGGAATGCTGACAGAAAGTGAAGCAAGAAATCGCCGTGAAAAAGTAGCGAGAGAAGCAGACTTTTATGGAGCGATGGATGGTGCCAGTAAGTTCGTTAAAGGGGACGCCATCGCAGGTATTATCATCGTCATCATCAATATTATATTTGGAATCATTATCGGGATGCTTCAGCAAGGTATGTCGATTCAAGAATCAGCTTCCCACTTTACGCTATTAACGGTAGGGGACGGAATTGTTTCGCAAATTCCAGCACTCCTCATCTCAACGGCAACAGGGATTGTTGTTACTAGAGCCGCTTCTAACGGAAATCTAGGGTCAGACATTACAGGGCAGCTCTTTGCATTCCCAGCCATGCTTTATGTGACAGCGGGCACGATCTTCCTTCTTGGGCTGTTTACACCAATCGGCATACTTTTGACAGGACCGATCGCAGGTTTACTAGCACTTGGCGCATACATGATGTCGAAAAACAAACAAGACCAAGAAGAAATTGAAGAGGTGCTGGAGGAACAGGCAGAGGTAGAAGAGATGAAAAGTCCAGAAAGCGTCATTCATCTCCTGCAAATGGATGCCATTGAATTTGAATTTGGCTACGGTCTCATCCCGCTCGCTGATGCAAATCAGGGCGGTGATCTGTTAGACCGAATTGTGATGATCCGAAGGCAGCTTGCCCTTGAACTAGGTCTTGTCATTCCAGTTGTCCGGATCCGTGACAATATTGCACTGAACCCAAATGAATACCGATTGAAAATTAAAGGGAACGAAGTAGCAAAAGGGGAGCTGCTGCTTGATCACTACTTAGCGATGTCCCCAACGCCTGATGATGATCCAATTGAAGGTATTGAAACAATCGAACCATCCTTTGGCCTGCCAGCTAAATGGATATCCGAAGCAGAAAAAGATCAGGCTGAGATGCTAGGCTATACGGTTGTAGACCCAGCATCTGTCGTGTCTACTCATATCACAGAGAAGATTAGACAAAACACACACGAACTGCTCGGACGCCAAGAAACGAAGCAATTAATCGATCATCTGAAAGAAAGTTATCCTGTCTTAGTGGATGAGGTAACGCCAAATCCGCTGGCAGTCGGTGATATTCAAAAAGTACTGGCGAAGCTGCTGAAAGAAAAGGTTTCTATCCGAAACCTTGTCACCATTTTTGAGACGCTTGCAGACTACGGAAAATTAACGACTGATACAGATTTATTAACAGAGTATGTCAGACAGGCGCTGGCAAGACAGATTACCGCACAGTATGCAAGAGAAGATGAATCACTCAAAGTCGTGACATGCTCAGGCCGAGTAGAAAAGGTGATTGCAGACAGCGTTCAGCAGACAGAGCATGGCAACTACTTATCGTTAGATCCAGAATCCTCTGAAAGTGTGATTCAATCAGTGGCGAGAGAAATTGAACAGCTTTCGCTTCGTCAGGAAACGCCGGTTCTATTATGCTCACCTCCTATAAGAATGTACGTTAAGCAGTTGTTAGAAAGATATTTCCCAGATTTACCGGTACTATCTTATAACGAACTAGAAGCGAATGTGGAAGTACAGAGCATCGGAGTGGTGGATATCTAATGAAAATGAAAAAAATCACAGCAAATTCTATGCAGGAGGCAACGATTCAAATCAGGCAGCAGCTTGGGAAAGATGCCGTCATTTTAAATTCCAAAACCGTTGTCAAACGCAAACTGTTCGGTTTAAAGAAACAGCAAATGGTCGAAGTGATTGCAGTGCTGGATCAAGATTTCGAGGAAAGAGCTGGCAAAGGGTTAAACCCTGCGCCGCCTCTTCCAGTGTTACCAAAAAAGGAACAAGTTCAAAAGCAGCCCGAAGAGCCATCCTTTGCTCCCAAGGCGGCTAAACCAGCGCCTTCTCATACTCAGCCTTTAGAATATGTGAGGAATGAACGGCATGCGGGTATTCTGCCTGAACCTCTCATAGCAATCGATCAAAAGCTAAAGGATAAAGGTCTTGATGATGCCATTCGAGACGAATGCCTGAAAGGTCTTTTAACAAAGGGCGCGGTTAAAGAAGATCACATAGAAAAAGAACTTGAACAACTGCTGACAGATATGCTGCCAGCTAAAACCTCTGATGAGCCGATGATTTCTTCAAAATACATTGTACTGTTCGGTTCAACTGGAGCTGGTAAAACGACAACGATTGCAAAGCTGGCTGCTAAAACGGCCATCCAGCAGCAAAAAAAGATCGCTTTTATTACAACCGATACGTACCGGATTGCAGCGATCGAACAGCTGAAAACATATGCTGAACTGCTGAATGCACCACTTGAGGTTTGTTATTCGAGAGAGGATTTTGTAAAAGCTCAAGAGACCTTTAAAGAGTATGATCATATTTTCATCGACACAGCAGGCCGTAACTTTAAAGAAGAATCGTATATCAAAGAGCTGACCGACATTATTCCATTTGATGAGAGCATTCAAAGTTTCCTTGTGATGAGTGCTACATCGAAGTATCAAGACATGAAAGCCATGGTCAAACGCTTTGAACACGTTCCAATCGATCAATTCATTTTTACAAAAGTAGATGAAACGGATACGATGGGAACCATTTTTCAAATCATTGCAGACTCTCAAATCAAACTTGGTTTTTTAACAAATGGCCAAAATGTGCCTGAGGATATTCTTGAAGGTTCTCCTCTTGAACTTACAAGGATGGTTTTACAATCATGAAGCCCGACCAAGCAGAAGGGTTAAGAAAACTAGTTCAGCAGAGTCAAATGATCACACCGGCTCCTCTTAACGTCAGCGGACAGGCAAAAACCATTGCCGTCATGAGCGGTAAAGGCGGGGTAGGTAAATCGAATTTGACACTGAATATGGCACTGTCAATCGCAAGCACAGGTAAAAGAGTGTTAGTGATCGATCTTGATTTTGGGATGGGGAATATTGATATTTTACTAGGGAAAACATCGACTAGCTCTATATTAGATGTTCTCGTTAGAAAAAAATCCTTCCAAGCAGCTATGACAAAAGGAACGGATAACCTATATTACATTTCTGGCGGAAGTGGACTTGAACAGCTCTTTTCTTTAGATAAAGATCAATGGTCGTTCTTTTTGGAAGAGATGGAAAAAATGATGCAGGGCTTCGATTGTATTTTCTTTGATATGGGTGCCGGCCTGTCAAAAGATCAGCTGCCATTTGTCTTATCAGCGGGAGAAGTGGTCGTTGTGACTACGCCAGAGCCAACATCCATCATGGATGCCTACAGCGCGATTAAGCACTTAGCCATTCATCAGTTTGAACGGTCTGTGCAAATCATTGTCAACCGGTGCAAAACACCATCTGAAGGATCTGAAACCTACCGGAAATTAGCAGGAGTGGTTACATCTTTTCTTCACAGAAAACTTGTATTTGCTGGCGCTGTGCCTGATGATCCTGCGGTTCCTAAAGCAGTATCAGAACAAATTCCATTTTATATGAAGCAGCCTCATTCAAGGCTGAGTAAAACCATTAAGATGCTGGCAGAAACACTATATCATCAGCAGATAAGAGAGGCACAGAGAGAACAGCATACGTTTATAGATAAGTTGTCCTCTTTTTTTAAAAGGAGGAAGGTGGACTCATGATTAGAGTGCTAGTAGTAGATGACTCGGCCTTTATGAGAAAGCTCATTAGTGATTTTCTAAGTGCTGAGCAAGAAATTGAAGTCGTCGGGACGGCGCGAAATGGGGAAGATGCTTTAAAACGGATCAAGGAACTGAATCCAGATGTTGTCACATTAGATGTGGAAATGCCTGTTTTAAATGGAACAGAAGCATTAAAACAAATTCTGGCTGAACACGACCTTGCCGTGATTATGGTGTCAAGCCAGACAAAGCAAGGGAAAGATTTAACCATCCATTGCTTAGAACTCGGTGCTTTCGACTTTGTGACAAAACCTTCGGGAAGTATTTCGCTCGATTTGCACAAAGTGAGGGGGCAAATTGTAGAGCGGGTACTTGCTGCAGGGCTGTCAAGGAAACGCACTGAAGAGAAGGTTTCTCCTAAGCCAGTGATAAAGCCGCCAAGTCCAGTCGCTGCACCCCGTCTGCAAACAGTAAAAGGAGCTTCACTCCGAAAGATTATTTCTATCGGAACATCTACTGGAGGGCCAAGGGCACTTCAACGAGTCGTAACGAAGCTGCCTAAGGACATAGAGGCACCTATATTGATTGTGCAGCATATGCCGGCAGGATTCACGGCATCACTTGCTGCTAGGTTAGACCATTTATCACAAATTACGATTAAAGAAGCACAAGATGGAGACATCGCGAAAAATGGAGTGGCTTACATAGCTCCTGGTGGAATGAATATGTCACTTCATGACCAAGGGGGGTCACTCGTTATCAGGCTGTCCCCTGAAGATACTGAAAGCCGGCACAAACCATCTGTTAACTATTTATTTGAATCCATCAGCAACATAAAGGGTTACGAGAAAATCGCTGTCATTATGACAGGTATGGGCAGTGACGGTACCGAAGGTGTCAAAAAAATGGTCGCAAGCGGTCATACGAAAGTCATTGCAGAAAAAGAAGAATCATGTGTTGTTTTCGGAATGCCTAAATCAGTCATTAAAGCAGGCCTTGTACATGAAACAAGGCATGTGGATGACATCGCACATGCAATTATAAGCTCCATGAAAAAAGAGAGGGCGTGAACACGTTGGATGTAAACCAATACTTAGATATCTTTTTAGATGAAAGCAGAGAACACTTACAAACTTGTAATGAAAAACTTCTTGATTTAGAAAAGAACCCAACCGACTTGCAGCTAGTGAATGATATATTCAGAGCAGCTCATACATTGAAAGGCATGAGTGCAACGATGGGCTTTGATGATATGGCTCACTTAACGCATCATTTAGAAAACATGTTTGATGCTATCCGCAATGAACAAATGATTGTCACTCCTGAGTCAATGGATACGATGTTCGAAGCACTCGATCATCTTGAAGCAATGGTTCAATCGATTGCAGAAGGAGGAGACGGGAAACGTGATGTCACAGAGATTAGTAAAAAGCTAGATGTGACAGGAAGCCATGCTGAGGCAGCTTCTAGCGTTGAAACAGCAGATGCATCAGCAGCTGCTAATGACTTAGATTATAATGAATTTGAACGAACGGTTCTTGATGAAGCGAGAGAGCAAGGCTTCAAATGCTATGAACTCAACGTGACATTAAGCGAAGCGTGCCTACTAAAAGCCGTTCGTGTCTATATGATTTTTGAAAGACTAAATGAAGCAGGCGAGGTTGTCAAAACCGTTCCAAATGCAGAGCTGTTAGAATCAGAAGATTTCGAATCAGAATTCAGCATTTCTTATCTTTCTAAACTGCCGATGGACGAAGTGCAGAAAATCGTCACGGCGATCTCAGAGGTTGAGAAGGTTGAGATATCTGAAGTCTCTGCATTTGAAGATGCAGCTCCGGCTGAAAAACAAGAGGCGCAGATTGAACAGAAAAAAGAAGAAGAATCCGTTCCTGCTGCGAAAGCGCCAGCAAACGATGCGCCAAAAGCAAATGGTAATAACGGTGCAGCTGCCGGCGGCACAAAAACAATTCGTGTCAACATCGACCGTCTAGATTCTCTAATGAATCTATTTGAAGAACTTGTGATTGATAGAGGCCGATTAGAACAGATTGCCAAAGAACTAGAAAATAACGAACTCACAGATACAGTCGAAAGAATGACACGTATTTCTGGAGACCTGCAATCAATCATCCTGAACATGAGAATGGTACCTGTGGAAACTGTCTTTAACAGATTCCCGCGTATGATTCGTCAGTTGACGAAAGAGCTTAATAAGAAAATCGAACTTATTATTGAGGGTGCTGAGACAGAGCTTGATCGAACAGTGATCGACGAGATTGGAGATCCGCTCTTGCACTTACTTAGAAACAGTCTAGATCATGGGATTGAATCACCAGAAGAACGTGTGAAAAAAGGCAAGCCGGAAAAAGGTACGGTTCTATTAAAAGCGTATCATAGCGGAAACCATGTCTTCATTGAAGTAGAAGATGATGGAGGCGGGATTAACCGTAAAAAGGTGCTTGAAAAAGCATTAGAGCGCGGAGTTATTACAGAAAGAGAAGCAGAAACGCTTGAAGATCATCAAATTGATTCATTGATCTTTGCAGCAGGATTCTCTACAGCTGATACGATTTCTGACATCTCAGGCCGCGGTGTAGGTCTTGACGTTGTGAAAAACAAGCTGGAATCACTTGGCGGATCTGTGAGCATTAACTCAACAGAGGGGCAGGGCTCACTATTCTCGATCCAGCTTCCGCTGACACTATCGATTATTTCCGTTCTTCTTGTAAAACTAGAAGATGAAACATTTGCGATTCCGATTTCTTCTATTATTGAAACGGCTGTCATTAAGAAAAGTGACATCTTGCAAACGCATGATCGTGAAGTGATTGATTTCCGCGGATTTATCGTACCGGTCGTGTACTTGAAGAAACAATTCCACGTACCAAATGCGAATGAATTAGAGGAAGAACTGCACATCATTGTTGTTCGTAAAGGAGACAAGTTGACAGCGTTTGTGGTCGATTCATTTATTGGTCAGCAAGAGGTTGTATTGAAATCACTAGGAGATTATCTGCCAAACGTATTTGCGATATCCGGCGCAACGATCCTAGGTGACGGTCAAGTTGCACTCATCGTTGACTGTAATGCACTGATCAAGTAAAAAACAATAGAGGAGCGGTCTGAAATGAGTACAGATATCAAAACTGGCGAAAAGATGATTGTGTTTATCGTAAACAAAAAAGAATACGCCATTTCAGTATCAGAAGTAAAGTCCATTGAAAAATGGCAGCAGCCGACAAGAGTTCCTGGCGTTGCCCCTTATATATGCGGTGTTATTAATTTACGCGGTGTCGTAACTCCTGTCATTGACCTGAGAGTCAGACTTGGTTCTACTGACAACGAGATTACAGATGAAACAAGAATGATCATTGTACAAGTTGGTGACATTGAAGTCGGCTGGATTGTTGATGAAGCAAATGATGTCATAACCGTCCATCAGGAAGAAGTAGAATCTTCTCCTGAATCAGCTGAAAAAGAAGGACAGTCATGGGTGACAGGGATCATTAAGCATGATCAGCGTCTTTTCAATATCATTCATGCCGGTGCTGTCCTCGACAAGAGTGTTCAAGATGCACCTGTTCATTAAGGGGGATGTGAAATGAGCATTTTCAACCAAATTAAAGATGAACAGCTAGATATTTTAGGAGAGGTTGGGAATATCGGGGCAGGCCACGCAGCGTCTGCTCTTGCCAACCTATTGGATCGCAAAATCGATATGGCTGTTCCTTTTGTCAAGGTTCTCTCGTTTGAAGATTTAATGGATTTCTTTGGCGGTGCGGACCTTCCTGTTGCAAGCATTTTCCTGCGAATGGAAGGGGATTTAACCGGCTCAATCTTTTTCATTATGCCATTTGAGCAAGCGGAGCAATTTGTAAGAGAGCTTGTCCAGGACCCGGCATTTGATATAGATACGATTCATGAACATGAGATGGGGACGTCAGCACTACATGAACTAGGAAATATTTTAGCGGGCTCTTATTTATCAGCCCTTGCCGATTTAACAAAATTGCAGCTTTACCCAAGTGTTCCAGATGTCACGCTCGATATGTTCGGGGCTGTCATTAGTGAAGGGTTAATGCAATTCAGTCCTCTTGGTGATCAGGCGATTGTGATTGATACATCTATTTTTGATGATCAAAACAAGCAAGAGCTGAAAGGAAATATGTTTCTATTACCAGACTTTGAATCGTTTGAAAAACTATTCAAAGCATTAGGTAACCTATAATGAACGTGCAAATTCCGGCAGTTGTAAAGGTTGGTATTGCGGATGTTCAGCTAGTCAAATCACCGGATCGCATTCGGACATCCGGTCTTGGTTCTTGCGTAGGGCTTGTCTTGTTTGATCAAGACAAAAAGCTGGCAGGCCTTGTCCATGTTATGCTTCCAGATTCCTCTCTTTCAAAAGGGGCGGTGGAGAACTTGGCTAAATATGCAGATACAGGTGTCAAGCATACAATTGATCTGCTCCTAAAAGCAGGCGCACGCAAACATGCGCTAAAGGCAAAACTTGCTGGCGGGGCGGAAATGTTTAAGTTTAAGTCAACCAATGATCTTATGAGAATTGGACCTAGAAACGTTTCAGCTGTGAAAGAACATCTGTCTCTTCATCATATCCCGATTATTAGTGAGGATACAGGCGGAAATAGTGGCCGTACGATTGAATTCGATCCGCTTACGGCAGAGCTGGAGATCCGTACTGTGAAGCAAGGCATTATGAAGATATAACTAAGGAAGTATAGGGGGATAAAGATGCAATCCTTAAATTACGAAGATCAGGCGCTATGGGCTAGATGGAAAGAGTGGAAAGACCCAGCTGCTGGAGATGATCTTATGCGCCGCTATATGCCGCTCGTCACATATCATGTTGGAAGAATTTCCATCGGTCTCCCGAAGTCAGTGCATAAAGAAGACTTGATCAGTCTAGGGATGCTCGGTTTATATGATGCCCTTGAAAAATTTGATCCCGGAAGAGATCTGAAGTTTGATACATATGCATCCTTCAGAATCCGCGGGGCCATCATCGACGGTCTTCGTAAAGAGGACTGGCTGCCTCGTACATCAAGAGAAAAAACAAAAAAAGTAGAAGCGGCTATAGAAAAGCTTGAACAGCGTTATTTGCGTAATGTGACGCCGACAGAGGTGGCTGAGGAACTCGGCATGAGTGAACAGGATGTCGTCACAACGATGAATGAAGGATTCTTTGCAAATCTGCTCTCAATCGATGAGAAGCTGCATGATCAAGAAGACGGAGAAAACGTCCAAGTCATGATTCGCGACGAGAAGTCTGTGACTCCAGAAGAGAAAATGCTGAAAGATGAATTAATTGAACAGCTTTCTGAAAAAATCACTGAGCTTTCTGAAAAAGAAAAGCTCGTGATCAGTCTTTTCTATAAAGAAGAATTGACATTAACGGAAATCGGTCAAGTGCTCAATTTATCTACCTCGCGCATTTCGCAAATTCATTCAAAGGCCTTGTTCAAGCTTAAGCATCTGCTTGATAAAGCCATTCAATCTTAAAGAGTTAGTGAGTGAAAAAATATGTTATGGCTGATTAGCTTCATGCTTCATGCTGCACTTATTTATTTTGTGATTATTTTATATACGAGAATGAATTCGCTGAAGGCAACAGAACAAAAGCAGCGAGAACTTCTAGAAGAAACGGAAAATACCCTGGCTGCATTTTTGATGGAAGTCAAAGAAGAGAATGACAAACTGTCAAAAGTGGCAGCCGCTTCCCCTGATTTTTCTGCTGAAGAGCTGAAATCGGATCTTCAGACACCAAAGCAGCCACAACCACCAATTGAATCCCAGCAATCGGTCGAAAGTGAAGATCCCGTACCAGAGCACCTGTCGGCTCTCCTTAGCGAAGTTGAGGTGCAGGAAGAGAAGGTAAACGAACCCGTTCCACAACTTGAAACAGAGACTTCTCTGCCTTCTGAAAGTGAAATAGAAGAAACATTCGAGAACCAAGTGAAGACCCTATATGATGAAGGGCGATCACTAGAAGAAATAGCGAAAGAAATGAAAACTGGTAAGACAGAAATCGAGCTTTTATTAAAATTTAGCGGAAAGCTGTAAAGGATTCTTGATTGTCAGTCCATCATGTGTTATATTATTTCTTGGTGTTAAATACACACGCTTAATGATTCGTATGAAGGTGCTGCCGTGGCGCAGTTTTATGTGAACATGATTTAAGCGGAGGAAAAAAAACCATTATATTAGGAGGCAACAAAATGTCAGTTATTTCTATGAAACAATTGCTAGAAGCTGGTGTTCACTTCGGTCACCAAACTCGCCGTTGGAACCCAAAAATGAAGCGTTACATCTTTACAGAGCGTAACGGTATCTACATCATCGACCTTCAAAAAACGGTGAAAAAAGTAGAGGAAGCTTACAACTTCACGAAAAACCTTGCTGCTGACGGAGGAAAAATCCTTTTCGTTGGTACGAAAAAGCAAGCACAAGATTCAGTGAAAGAAGAAGCAATCCGTTCTGGTATGTTCTATGTGAACCAACGCTGGCTTGGTGGAACTTTAACAAACTTTGAAACAATCCAAAAACGTATCAAACGTTTAAAAGATATTGAAAAAATGCAAGAAAACGGTACATTCGAAGTTCTTCCTAAGAAAGAAGTCGTTCAACTGAAAAAAGAATTAGAGCGTCTTGAAAAATTCCTAGGCGGAATCAAAGATATGAAGAGTCTTCCGGATGCACTTTTCATTATCGACCCTCGTAAAGAGCGTATTGCAGTTGCAGAAGCTCGTAAATTGAATATCCCAATCATCGGTATCGTTGACACAAACTGTGATCCAGACGAAATTGATGTTGTGATCCCTGCAAACGATGATGCAATCCGTGCTGTAAAACTTCTAACTGCTAAAATGGCAGATGCGATTCTTGAGTCTAAACAAGGCGAAGAAGAAGCTGTTGTAGAAGAAACGACAGAAACTGAAACAACAACTGCGTAACCTATTCAAAAGGTGATAAGAGGGAAATGCCTTTTATCACCTTTTTTTCACCTAGTAATCCGTGTTTTAACATAGAAGGAGGAAATGTAAAATGGCAATTACTGCTCAATTAGTTAAAGAACTGCGTCAAAAAACTGGTGCAGGTATGATGGACTGTAAAAAAGCGTTAACAGAAACTGATGGTGACATCGAGAAAGCAATCGACCTTCTAAGAGAAAAAGGAATCGCAAAAGCTGCGAAAAAAGCAGATCGTATTGCAGCAGAAGGATTAACTCTTATCAAAACTGACGGCAACACAGGCGTCATCCTAGAAGTGAACTCTGAGACTGATTTCGTTGCAAAAAACGAAGGATTCCAAGCACTTCTTAACGAACTTGCTGATCATTTGCTTGCTGCTAAACCTGCAACAATTGAAGAAGCTCATGCTTCTAAAATGGAAAACGGTTCAACAGTTGAAGAGCATATCACATCTGCAATTGCGAAAATCGGAGAAAAAATCACTCTACGCCGTTTCTCAGTCATCACAAAAGAAGATAATGCTGCATTCGGTTCTTACCTGCACATGGGCGGACGTATCGGTGTGTTAGCTGTTCTTAACGGAACAACTGACGAAGAGCTTGCAAGAGACATCGCAATGCACGTTGCAGCTGTAAACCCTAAATACATTTCTCGTGACCAAGTGTCAGAAGAAGAAGCAAACCGTGAGCGTGAAGTATTGACTCAGCAAGCGCTTCAAGAAGGAAAGCCTGAAAACATCGTAGCTAAAATGGTAGAAGGCCGTCTAAACAAATTCTTCGAAGAAATTTGCTTGCTTGACCAAGCGTTCGTTAAAAACCCAGATGAAAAAGTGAAACAAGTTGTAGCTGCGAAAAACGCAACTGTTCAAACTTATGTTCGCTATGAAGTGGGCGAAGGTATCGAAAAACGTCAAGACAACTTTGCTGAAGAAGTTATGAGCCAAGTGAAAAAATAATGTTTGAAAAGCTCTCTGGGGCTTTTTTAGGGAGCACAAGCACTGTGTTCCCTATTTTTTAGAGGATATTGATTTACAAAAGGCAGTTTCTTACGCATAATAAGAGACGGTATAGTATACACTTGGAGGTTATCATGAGCAAACCGAAATATAATCGCATTGTACTGAAGCTAAGTGGCGAAGCACTAGCGGGTGATGCTGGAAATGGAATTAACCCAACTGTCATTCAATCAATTGCAAAGCAAGTAAAGGAAATTGCAGAGCTTGATGTTGAAGTTGCAGTCGTTGTAGGCGGAGGAAACCTTTGGCGCGGAAAGACAGGCAGTGATCTAGGAATGGACCGTGCAACAGCAGACTACATGGGGATGCTGGCAACAGTGATGAACTCACTGGCGTTACAGGACAGCCTAGAAACGCTTGGCATTCAGTCTAGAGTGCAAACCTCTATCGAAATGAGACAGGTTGCAGAACCATACATAAGAAGAAAAGCGATCCGTCATCTTGAGAAGAAACGTGTTGTCATTTTTGCTGCTGGAACAGGTAACCCTTATTTCTCTACAGATACTACGGCAGCACTTCGTGCAGCAGAAATTGAAGCAGATGTCATTTTAATGGCGAAAAATAATGTAGATGGTGTCTACAGTGCTGATCCTCGTACAGATGCGGATGCAGTAAAATATGATAAGCTTTCATATCTTGATGTACTTAAAGAAGGGCTTGCTGTAATGGATTCTACTGCGTCCTCATTATGTATGGACAATGACATTCCATTAATTGTCTTCTCGATTATGGAAGAAGGAAATATTAAACGTGCCGTAAATGGCGAATCAATCGGAACGATCGTGAGGGGGAAATAACGTGTCAAAAGAAGTGTTGAACCAAACGAAAGAAAAAATGGAAAAAGCCGTACAAGCATACGGACGTGAGCTTGCAACTGTTCGTGCAGGCCGTGCAAATGCTTCACTGCTTGATAAAGTGACAGTTGATTATTACGGTGCACAAACACCTCTTAACCAAATTGCGTCAATCACAGTGCCAGAAGCACGTATGCTGATTATCACACCTTACGATAAAACAGCAATCGGTGATATCGAAAAAGCGATCCAAAAGTCTGATCTTGGCATCACGCCAACAAGTGACGGAAATGTGATCCGCATTGCGATTCCTGCGCTGACAGAAGAAAGACGTAAAGAGCTTGTGAAAGTAGTGAAAAAATACTCAGAAGAAGCAAAAGTAGCTGTTCGTAACGTTCGTCGTGATGCAAACGATGATTTGAAAAAGCTTGAGAAAAATGGGGAGATCACTGAAGATGAATTAAGATCATCGACAGAGGATGTTCAAAAATTGACAGATGAATATGTCGCTAAAATTGATGAAGTGACGAAAGATAAAGAAAAAGAAATCATGGAAGTTTAAGAAAAAACTATGTACAATAGATAATAGTGAAAAGACCCTCTTCATGTTTACAGGGGGTTTTTTTGTTAATACTGTTGATGACTATATTATTAGCGGGAACGCAACCTTTTTGGGTGATGGAGGAATCTCATGCTCAATATACTCAAAAATTGGAAGAATCAGCAAACAGCAGCTTCCAACTTAGAAAGCCTGACAAAAGAAGACATATTAAATGGAGAAATTCCTGAACATATCGCCATTATCATGGATGGGAACGGAAGATGGGCGAAAAAACGTGCTCTTCCACGGGTAGCAGGTCATCATGAAGGAATGAAAGTCGTCAAGCGCATGACAAAGCTTGCAAATGAGCTGAATGTCAAAGTGCTGACTTTGTATGCTTTCTCTACGGAAAATTGGAAACGTCCAAAACTAGAAGTAGACTTTTTAATGAAACTTCCTGAAGAATTTTTAAACATCTACCTGCCTGAACTCATCGAGGAAAATGTCCGTGTGCGTTTAACAGGTGATCCAGACGGCCTCCCGCAGCATACGAAAAAAGCGGTAGAGAATGCAGTAAAGAGTACGGCAAATAACGACGGACTCGTTTTGAACTTTGCGCTCAACTATGGGGGGCGCACAGAAATCGTCTCCGCATGCAGACAAATTTCTGAAATGGTCAAAGAAGGTAAGCTTCAAGCAGAAGACATCACAGAAGAGATGTTTTCAGCTTATTTAATGACAGAATCTCTTCAAGATCCGGATTTGCTCATTCGCACGAGTGGAGAAATTAGATTAAGCAACTTTATGCTTTGGCAAATTGCTTACAGCGAGTTTGTCTTTACGGATGTGCTTTGGCCTGACTTTTCTGATGAGCACCTTATAGGCGCTATTGGAGAGTACCAGCGCCGCGGCCGGAGGTTCGGTGGAATTTAGAGGGTGGTGCAGATGAAACAAAGAATTTTGACGGGTGTTTTGGCAGCTGCAGTCTTTTTACTTGCTGTTATATATGGACAGATGCCATTTACCCTGCTGATTTATTTAATGGGAAGTGTCGCTCTCTTTGAGCTTTTAAGAATGAAAAAGATCTCGATTTTCAGCTTTCCTGGTATTGTCAGCTTAATATTGCTTTGGCTTTTAATGGGCGGAGACAACAGCTTCTTCCCAAACGTGGACGCATCAAAAATGCAGATTGCTTTATTCGCAGTCTTAATACTTTTAACTTATACAGTTTTGAGCAAAAACTCTTTCACATTCGATGAGGTTGCTTTTGTTGTATTAGCCACATTATATATTGGCGTTAGTTTCTATTATTTTATCCAAATTAGAGGCTTATATGGCATGAGTGCGATCTTCTTCGCAGCAGTGATAATTTGGTCTACTGACTCAGGAGCCTACTTTATTGGGAAATCTATGGGGAAACGAAAGCTTTGGCCAGAAATCAGCCCAAACAAAACAGTAGAAGGATTTATCGGCGGAATCGTCACAGCGGTCGTGTTGTCACTTGTGTTTCAGGCGGTTACAGGATTTTTGCCATCATATCTGCTTGTGATGTTTATTACTCTTTTACTCAGTATCTTTGGACAGCTTGGCGACCTAGTGGAATCTGCTTTAAAGCGTCATTATCACGTGAAGGATTCAGGGACAATTCTCCCTGGCCATGGCGGGATTTTGGACAGGTTTGACAGCTTTTTATTCGTTCTGCCGTTTTTATACTTACTGCTCGCAACGTTTGCCAGCTAACCTCATAGAAACTTATTGAACGAGAGAAGGAGTGGCAATTTGAAATATATTTCGCTATTAGGCGCAACAGGATCAATTGGAGAACAAACGTTAGATGTGATCAGGCAGCACCCGGACAATTTTAAGCTGAAAGCCATGACCTTTGGCAGAAATATAGCAAAGGCGATTCCGATCATTGAGCGCTTTCAGCCTGAATTCGTCGGCTGTGTAGACGAGGAAACCTATCACATGCTAAAAAATCATTCATTTGCATACGGTGTGAAGCTGGCTGCTGGTCATGAAGCCAACATCGAGGCAGCGACCTATGATGCAGTGGACGTAGTGGTCAATGCACTTGTAGGAAGTGTTGGACTTGTTCCAACATTAAAGGCCATTGAACAAAAAAAGACAATTGCACTCGCAAATAAGGAAACACTTGTAACAGCTGGTCATATAGTAAAAGAGTACGCTAAAACATATGATGTACCTTTACTTCCTGTCGATAGTGAGCATTCCGCTATTTTTCAATGCCTGCAAGGTGAACAAGCTAAAAACATTGAACGCTTAATCGTGACAGCTTCAGGTGGTAGTTTCCGAGATAAAAAACGAACTGAACTTGAAGGTGTTACGGTTGAAGAAGCGCTGAACCACCCGAACTGGTCGATGGGAGCGAAAATCACCATTGATTCAGCGACGATGATGAATAAAGGGCTCGAGGTGATCGAGGCACATTGGCTGTTTGATATCCCTTATGAACAAATTGATGTGCTGCTACATAAAGAGAGCATTATCCATTCGATGGTGGAATTTCACGACAAAAGCGTCATGGCTCAGTTAGGGACACCTGACATGAGAGTGCCTATTCAATATGCACTCACATACCCTGACAGGGCGCCGTTACAAGAAGCGAAATCATTGAACCTTTGGGAGATTGGACAATTGAATTTCCAAAAAGCGGATTTTGACAGGTATCGCTGCTTACATTTTGCTTATGAATCAGGTAAAATAGGAGGGACAATGCCTGCTGTACTGAATGCAGCTAATGAAATGGCAGTCGATGCATTTCTAAAAGGCAAAGTAACGTTCCTGCAAATTGAAGAATTGATTGAAAAGGCACTAATTAGACATCATGTGATTTCAACGCCTAGTTTGCAAGATATCCATGAAGTGGACAAAGATACACGAGACTTTGTTCAATCAATCCTCACATAAGGTGGTATGTTCGTGAATACAGTGATTGCGTTTATTATTATTTTTGGAACGCTCGTTTTTTTCCACGAGCTTGGCCATTTAATTATGGCGCAGCGCGCGGGGATTTTATGCCGCGAGTTCGCAATTGGTTTTGGGCCGAAGATTTTCTCCTTTAAACGAAAAGAAACCGTTTATACCATTAGACTCCTCCCTATTGGCGGATTTGTGAAAATGGCTGGAGAAGACCCTGAAGTCATCGAAATTAAACCAGGTCATACAGTGGGGCTCTTATTCAATGAGCAAAATGAAGTAGAAAAGATCATTTTAAATGATAAAGAAAAATATCCTGATGCACTTGTCATCGAAGTTGAGCAGATCGATTTAGATCATGCCATGAGAATTTCGGGATACGAAGCTGGAAATGAAGATATTCTGACTGGCTACAATGTCAGTCAAACAAGCTTCTATATTGCAGATGGTGAAGAAATTCAAATCGCACCATACAATCGTCAATTTGGTTCAAAAACAGTTTGGCAGCGAATTAAAGCCATCGCAGCTGGGCCGATTATGAACTTTATTCTGGCGTATGTGATTTTGGTTGCTTTAGGTTTTATTCAAGGGGTAACCGTTGATGATCCTGTACTCGGTAAGCTGACGAAAGACGGCCGAGCGGCTGAAGCTGGACTGATGCAGGGAGATCACATCGTGTCCATTAACGGCGAGAAAATGAATTCTTGGACAGACGTCGTTCAAACAGTTCAAAAGAACCCTGAGAAAAAAATGAATGTCGTCATTGACCGAGACGGCAAAGAAAGCACTGTGCAGGTTGTACCAGAAGCTGTGAAAGCAGATGGAAAAAGCATTGGCCGTTTCGGATCATATCCGCCAACGGAAAATGGGTTTTTGAAAGTCATTTCATCTTCAGGAACAACTGTCATTTCAACGGCAGGACTGATTTTAACGAACTTGCAAAAAATTGTCACAGGACAATTTTCACTAGATATGTTAGCAGGTCCTGTTGGAATTTATGACATGACAGGAGAAGTAGCCAAACAAGGTGTGTTAACATTAATGCAGTTTGCGGCGTTCCTCAGTATCAACCTAGGCATCGTGAATTTATTACCGATTCCTGCACTAGACGGAGGACGTTTACTATTCTTATTTGTTGAAGCCATTCGCGGTAAACCAATTAATCGTGAGAAAGAAGCACTTGTTGTCTTTATTGGTGTTGCTTTCCTCATGCTGTTAATGTTAGTGGTAACGTGGAATGACATCCAGCGGTTATTTTTATAAAAACCATTCTCTCTTGTTTCTCATTCCGGGAAACAAGAGTTTTTGTGAGAAGTCCTATTTCATAAATGAGGTGTAACGACATGAGACAATCCCTGACTTTCATTCCAACTCTTCGAGAGGTGCCGGCAGATGCTGAGGCAAAAAGCCATCAACTCTTAGTAAGAGCTGGGTTTATTAGACAAAATACAAGTGGAATCTATCATTATCTGCCGCTTGCACATAAAGTCATTCAGCATATTCAATCCATCGTCCGCAAGGAAATGGAAAAAGCAGGCGCAGCTGAGCTGTTAATGCCAGTGCTTCAGCAGGCAGAAATGTGGCAGGAGTCAGGCAGATGGTATACATACGGTCCAGAACTGATGCGTATGAAGGACCGCCATGGCCGCGAATTTGCGCTTGGTCCAACCCACGAAGAAGTGATTACATCACTCGTACGCAGTGAAGTAAAATCGTATAAGAAGCTTCCATTAACTCTTTATCAAATTCAATCAAAATTCCGTGATGAACAGAGACCACGTTTTGGGCTGCTGCGCGGACGTGAATTTATTATGAAGGATGCATACTCATTCCATTCTTCATCAGAAAGCCTTGACGAGACATATAACAAAATGTTTACAGCTTACTCTAATGTGTTCACAAAAGTAGGTCTCAATTTTAGACCAGTCATTGCAGATTCTGGGGCAATGGGCGGAAAAGATACACATGAATTCATGGCACTCTCAGAGGTCGGAGAGGATACCATCGCTTATTCTGATACTTCCTCATATGCTGCGAACATTGAAATGGCTGAGGCTGTATATCACGGAGAAGAAGCAAATCCTGCGGACTTCAAAGAGCTTGAAAAAGTCCACACACCGCAAGCGAAAACAATCCAAGATGTGGCTGGATTTTTAGAAGTTGATCCTTCTGCATGCATGAAATCTGTTTTGTTTAAAGCAGATGATGCGTATGTTCTCATCCTTACTAGAGGCGATCATGAAGTAAATGATGTGAAAGTGAAAAACTTAGTAGGAGCACAGCTTGTCGAACTAGCATCACGCGAAGAAGTGCTAGAAGTCATTGGAACTGAGCCTGGATTTGTTGGACCTGTTAAACTGGAAGCAGAAGTCGATATTTATGCGGACCTTGCTGTGAAGGGAATGACAAATGCAGTCGCTGGTGCAAACGAAGCGGATTATCACTATGTCAATGTCAACCCTGCACGTGATGTGTCAGTGAAAGAATTCACAGATCTTCGCTTGATTCAAGAAGGAGATGTTTCTCCAGACGGGGAAGGCACCATCCAGTTTGCAAAAGGGATTGAAGTAGGACAAGTCTTTAAACTCGGCACTCGTTATTCTGAGTCAATGGATGCAACGTACCTTGATGAGAATGGACGGGCGCAGCCAATGATTATGGGCTGCTATGGCATCGGCATCTCTAGAACTCTTTCAGCGATTGTTGAACAGCATCATGATGAGAAAGGAATCATTTGGCCGGAAACAGTGGCACCATATGACCTTCACCTCCTTGCATTAAATATGAAAAACGATGCGCAAAAAGAACTGGCTGAAACGTTGTACGAGCGCTTAGAAGATGAAGGCTTTGACGTACTTTTCGATGACCGCCAGGAGCGTGCAGGAGTGAAATTTGCAGACAGTGATTTAATTGGACTGCCAATTCGCATTAGCTGCGGTAAACGTTCAGAAGAAGGTATTGTTGAAGTGAAGTTTAGAAAATCAGGTGAATCACATGAAGTATCTGTTGATGATCTGATTTCATTTATACGCCAAGCATAAAACGAACAAAAAAATGAAGGTACCTCCTGTAGAAAAGAGGTACCTTTCTGATTGACAAAAGGAGGGTCCTGTCTTGGATGAACAATTACCGATCACACGGCGGCAATTTCATATATTACTCAATCAGATTCAAATGACAGATGATGACCTCAGTCGTTACTTTGAAGAAGGGGAAATCGTCAAATTGACGGTGCACAAAGCGACGAAAACATGGCATTTCCTTTTTAAATTTAAGGCTCTTTTGCCTTACAAAGTATACGCCATGTTTCTCAGCAGATTGACTAATGCATTTTCTCATATTGCACAAATTACTTGTACGATTGAAGTAAGTGATCCGCACATCTCTGAAGAACTCGTGCAATCGTACTGGTCACATTGTGTGGAAGAACTTCAAGGAATTTCTCCCCCAATCATCAGTTTGCTTCAGCAGCAAAAGCCATCGCTGTCTGGTCATAAAATCATCATTAAAACGAAAAGCGAAACAGAGGCACTCGCTATTAAGAAGAAGTACAGCCCGATGCTCCAGGCCTCATTTAAACAAGTAGGTTTTCCAGAGCTGCAATTCGATACAGAAATTTTTGTATCAGATCAAGAGATTCAGAAGTTCAGAGAACAAAAGCTTGCTGAAGATCAAGAAAGAGCCATGCAAGCCCTCACTGAGATGGAGAAGAAAGAAAGTGAGGAGCAGGATGAAGCTCCATCAGGCCCTCTGATGATTGGCTATCAAATCAAAGACAATGAAGAAATTCGTACGCTTGACAGTATCATGGACGAGGAAAGAAGAATCACCGTTCAAGGCTACGTATTCGATGCAGAAACGCGTGAGCTGAAAAGCGGGAGAACGCTTTGTATCTTTAAGATCACTGATTATACAAATAGTATATTGATCAAAATGTTTGCAAGAGAAAAAGAAGATGCTCAGCTGATGAAATCATTGAAAAAAGGCATGTGGGTGAAAGCAAGAGGAAGCATTCAAAATGATACGTTTGTCAGAGATCTTGTCATGATCGCTAATGATGTCAATGAAATGAAACCGCAGCTGAAAGAAGATACAGCACCTGAGGGTGAAAAGCGTGTGGAGCTTCATTTACATTCACCTATGAGCCAAATGGATGCTGTCACTGGCATCGGCAGGCTTGTTGAACAAGCAAAAAAATGGGGACATGAAGCCATTGCTCTGACAGATCATGCCGTTGTACAATCCTTCCCGGATGCGTATGCAGCAAGTAAAAAGCATGGCATCAAAATGATGTACGGTGTGGAAATCAATTTAGTGGACGACGGGGTACCGATTGCGTATAACCCAGAGCACCGCTTGTTAGAGGATGCGACATATGTCGTATTTGACGTAGAGACAACTGGACTTTCAGCCGTTTATGACACGATCATTGAGCTGGCAGCAGTGAAAATCAAAGGCGGGGAAATCATTGACCGCTTTGAGGCGTTTGCAAATCCCCATCACCCGTTATCAGCGACAACCATCGAATTAACAGGTATCACCGATGATATGGTGAGAGATGCACCAGATGTCGTCGACGTCGTACGGGATTTCAAAGAATGGATTGGACAAGATATTCTTGTTGCGCACAATGCGAGTTTTGATATGGGCTTTTTAAATGCAGCGTATAAACGCCTCTTAAAAACAGATAAAGCGTCAAACCCTGTCATTGATACACTTGAACTTGGCCGTTTCCTTTACCCAGAATTTAAAAATCACCGGCTGAACACCCTCTGTAAAAAGTTTGATATTGAACTAACGCAGCATCACCGAGCGATTTATGATGCAGAGGCGACAGGCTATCTCATGCTGAAGATGCTAAAAGATGCGGCTGAAAAAGAGATTGCCTATCACGATCAATTGAATGAAAACATGGGGCAGTCGAATGCTTACCAGCGCTCACGTCCTTACCATGCAACTTTGATTGCTCAAAATGAGACAGGTCTTAAGAATTTATTTAAGCTTGTTTCACTTTCTCATATTCATTATTTCTACCGGGTTCCGCGTATTCCGCGCTCACAGCTTGAGAAATATCGAGAAGGTTTAATTGTTGGGTCTGCTTGTGATAAGGGTGAGGTATTTGAAGGAATGATGCAAAAGTCACCTGATGAGGTGGAAGACATTGCAGCATTTTATGACTATTTAGAGGTACATCCGCCAGAAGTGTATCAGCACCTGCTACAGCTTGAGCTAGTTCGAGATGAACGTGCGTTAAAAGAAATCATCACAAACATTGTCAAACTTGGCGAAAAGCTGAATAAACCAGTTGTGGCGACTGGGAATGTACATTACCTGCATCCAGAAGACAAAATTTATCGTAAAATCTTAATTTCATCACAGGGTGGAGCGAATCCGCTGAACCGACATGAACTGCCAAAAGTTCATTTTAGAACGACAGATGAAATGCTCGAAGCGTTCTCCTTCCTAGGAGAAGAAAAAGCGAAAGAGATCGTCGTAACGAATACGCAAAAAGTATCTGAGATGGTCGAAAGCATTAAACCTATCAAAGATGATCTTTACACACCAAAAATTGAAGGTGCAGATGAAGAAATACGGGAAATGAGCTATCAAATGGCGCGCAGTATCTACGGAGATGACCTGCCGAAAATCGTAGAAGACCGCATTGAGAAAGAATTAAAAAGTATTATCGGTCATGGCTTCGCCGTTATTTACTTAATCTCTCATAAGCTCGTAAAAAAATCACTTGATGATGGATATCTTGTTGGTTCAAGGGGATCTGTCGGCTCATCTCTTGTTGCGACATTAACAGAGATTACTGAAGTGAATCCACTTGCACCTCATTATGTATGCCCAAGCTGTAAGCACTCTGAGTTCTTTAATGACGGATCTGTTGGGTCAGGCTTTGACCTTCCTGATAAAGATTGTCCTGAATGTGGTACGCCGTATAAAAAAGACGGACATGATATTCCGTTTGAAACGTTCCTAGGTTTTAAAGGAGACAAAGTACCTGATATTGACTTGAACTTCTCAGGTGAATATCAGCCGATAGCGCATAACTATACGAAAGAATTGTTCGGTGAAGAGTATGTATACCGAGCAGGTACGATTGGAACCGTTGCAGAAAAAACAGCATATGGTTACGTAAAAGGCTATGCAGGAGATCATAACCTTCATATGAGAGGCGCTGAAATCGACCGACTTGTACAAGGTTGTACAGGGGTAAAACGGACAACAGGCCAGCATCCAGGCGGGATTATCGTTGTGCCGGATTATATGGACATTTACGATTTCTCACCTATTCAATACCCAGCAGATGCGACAGGTTCTGATTGGAAGACGACACATTTTGATTTCCATTCGATCCACGATAACTTGCTCAAGCTGGATATTCTTGGGCACGATGATCCAACGGTCATTCGTATGCTTCAAGATTTAAGCGGAATCGATCCAAAAACGATTCCAACAGATGACCCTGAAGTCATGAAGATTTTCCAAGGAACAGAGCCTCTAGGTGTAACAGAAGAGCAAATTGGCTGTAAAACAGGTACACTCGGTATCCCGGAATTTGGGACAAGATTTGTTCGGCAAATGCTAGAGGATACAAAACCAACGACCTTCTCAGAGCTTGTTCAGATTTCTGGACTATCACATGGTACGGATGTATGGCTCGGAAACGCGCAAGAGCTCATTCACAATAAAACGTGTGAACTAAGTGAAGTAATTGGGTGCCGTGATGATATTATGGTCTATCTCATCTATCAAGGCTTAGAGCCGTCACTTGCCTTTAAAATCATGGAATCTGTTCGTAAAGGAAAGGGACTTCCTCCTGAATGGGAAGAAGAAATGAAGAATAATAATGTACCAAACTGGTATATTGATTCTTGTAAAAAAATCAAATACATGTTCCCTAAAGCCCACGCGGCTGCTTATGTATTGATGGCTGTTCGTATTGCTTATTTCAAGGTGCATCATGCACTCCTGTACTATGCGGCTTACTTTACCGTTCGTGCGGATGACTTTGATATTGAAACGATGACAAAAGGATCGAATGCGATTCGAGCCGTTATGGACGATATTAATTCAAAAGGTTTAGATGCATCACCGAAAGAAAAGAACCTATTAACTGTACTAGAGCTTGCCCTTGAAATGTGCGAAAGAGGCTACCATTTCAAAAAAGTTGACCTCTATCGCTCAAGTGCAACAGAGTTTATCATTGATGGAGACGGACTAATTCCACCATTCAACTCGATCCCTGGACTCGGAACAAACGTTGCGTTAAATATTGTTCGCGCGCGGCAAGATGGGGAATTCCTCTCAAAAGAAGATTTACAAAAACGCGGAAAAGTGTCGAAAACCATCCTTGAGTATTTAGATCGTCAAGGCTGTTTAGAAGCACTTCCTGATCAAAACCAGCTTTCTTTATTTTAATTTGAAGAGCGCCCTAAAAGGGCGTTCTTTTTTATATCTACAATAATTTTATTATGTTAACTAATAAAGATTTCTCATCAACTGGAATTATTTTCTTGTTCGTTCATATATCTTGATTTAGCGTGATGTTTTAAGAGAAGAGATTGTATGTCATTCTTTCTACCCAAATAGAGCTCAAAAGAGAATTTCGCCGTCTGAAATGTTCTCAAGCGACATATGATCATTCTGGGTACAGTCAGAAGGAGAATCAAGAGAAAACTTCGATGAGCGTAAGGCTGATTGCTGTTTACTATGCTTATTTTTGAAACATATTTGATTCTTTTCAAAACTGTACAGATCACGAAACGAAGTATCAAAAGGAGGCGGTGCGTCTATTGATTAATGTTTCACTAAAAAGAAGGGGTGAGCAATAAAGAAATGGCATCTTACAACTATGTAGAGGTTTTACAAAAATCCATGCTTTTTTATGAAGCGCAGCGGTCAGGCCGGCTTCCGGAAAACAATCGTCTTAACTGGCGGGGAGATTCTGGACTAGAGGACGGGAAGGATGTTGGGCATGACTTAACTGGCGGCTGGTATGATGCAGGAGATCATGTGAAATTTGGACTTCCGATGGCTTATTCAGCAGCCGTGCTTGCATGGACAGTATATGAATACCGAGAAGCTTATGAAGAGGCGGAGCTGCTTGATGAGATACTAGATCAAATCAAGTGGGCAACGGATTATTTCTTGAAAGCACATACAGGGCCGAATGAATTTTGGGCGCAAGTAGGTGATGGAAACGCCGATCATGCTTGGTGGGGGCCAGCAGAAGTGATGCCGATGAACCGGCCAGCTTTTAAAATTGATGAACATTGTCCTGGAACAGAAGTAGCTGCACAAACTGCGGCGGCTTTAGCAGCAGGTTCTATCATTTTTAAAGAAACAGATGCGCCTTATGCGGCAAAGCTTTTGACGCACGCCAAACAGCTATATGCATTTGCTGACAGGTATCGCGGCAAATATACAGATTGTGTTACCAATGCGCAGCCATTTTACAACTCCTGGAGCGGCTATGTTGACGAACTTATTTGGGGCGGAATCTGGCTGTACTTGGCGACAAATGAAGAAACTTATTTAAACCAAGCATTAAAAGCGGTAGAGGAATGGCCGGAGGATTGGGATTATACGTTTACCATGTCATGGGACAATACTTTTTTTGCTTCACAAATCTTACTTGCAAGAATCACGAAAGAGAACAGATTTATAGAATCCACTGAGCGCAATCTTGATTACTGGACCACAGGCCTCGTTCAAAATGGAAAAGTAGAAAGAATCACCTATACGCCTGGTGGTTTGGCATGGCTAGATCAATGGGGTTCACTTCGTTATGCCGCCAATGCAGCATTTTTAGCCTTTGTTTATGCTGATTGGGTATCTGATCAAGAAAAGAAGAATCGATACCAATCGTTTGCGATCAAGCAAACTCACTATATGTTAGGTGATAATCCGCTGAATAGAAGCTACGTCGTTGGGTTTGGCCAGAATCCGCCGAAGCACCCGCACCATCGTACTGCACATGGCTCATGGTCTAACCAGCTGACAAACCCTTCAAATCACCGGCACACACTTTATGGAGCGCTTGTTGGAGGTCCTAATGCACAGGATCAATATGACGATGACATCTCTGATTATATATCTAACGAAGTGGCGACTGATTATAATGCCGCCTTTACTGGAAATATCGCCAAAATGGTGCAGCTCTTTGGTCAAGGCCAATCAAAGCTGCCAAATTTCCCGCCTAAAGAACAGGTGGAGGATGAGTTCTTTGTAGAGGCAGCTGTGATGCATAACGATACAACATCTACTCAAGTGAAAGCAGTGCTGTACAACAGGTCCGGCTGGCCGGCAAGAACCAGTCAAACACTCTCCTTCAGATATTACGTTAATCTGAGCGAGGTCTTTGCAAAGGGATTGACTGAAAAGGATATTCAAGTGACAGCAGCCTACAATGAAGGCGCTTCCTTATCGCCTTTAAAGGTATATGACGCATCAGCTCGCGTCTATTTTGCAGAAATCGATTTTACCGGCGTAGCTATTTCTCCTAGAGGTGAATCTGAGCATAAGAAGGAAATACAATTTCGATTATCTGCTCCAAATGGATCGAATATATGGGATGCCTCAAATGATTATTCCTATCAAGGATTAACATCCACTATGCAAAAAACAACGAAGATTCCTGTCTTTGACGATGGTGCTTTAGTATTTGGCACACTTCCAGACAAATAAAAATCAACGATTTTATTGAAAGGGTGAAGGACTTGTCAAATAAAGAACGGTTTTTAACGCTTTATCATCAAATCAAAAGCGATGCGAATGGATATTTTTCACCAGAAGGAATTCCGTATCATTCAATCGAGACGCTCATTTGTGAAGCGCCTGATTACGGACATATGACAACTTCGGAAGCGTATAGCTATTGGCTATGGCTTGAGGTGCTGTACGGACATTACACAGGGGATTGGAGCAAATTAGAGGCAGCTTGGGACAATATGGAGAAGTACATCATCCCAGTCAATGAAGATGGGCATGATGAGCAGCCGCATATGAATGCTTATAATCCGTCCAGTCCAGCCACATATGCAGCAGAGAAACCATTTCCGGATCAATACCCAAGCCAATTAACCGGTGCCCGTCCTGCTGGTCAAGATCCAATTGATGGTGAATTAAAATCAACCTATGGATCAAATGAAACGTATTTAATGCACTGGCTCCTTGACGTAGATAACTGGTATGGCTATGGGAACTTGCTCAACCCATCACATACAGCCGCATATGTGAACACATTCCAGCGTGGTCCACAGGAATCTGTATGGGAGTCCATCCCTCATCCATCACAAGACGATAAATCTTTTGGTAAGCCGAATGAAGGCTTTATGAGCTTGTTCACAAAAGAAAATCAAGATCCAGCTGCTCAGTGGCGTTATACGAATGCAACAGATGCTGATGCACGTGCGATACAAGCGATGTATTGGGCGAAGGAGCTCGGCTATAATCAGACAGCTTATCTTGATAAAGCGAAAAAAATGGGGGATTTCCTCCGTTACGGTATGTACGATAAATATTTTCAAACGATTGGAAGCGGGAAGCAGGGGAATCCGTATCCTGGAAACGGAAAGGGTGCCTGTCATTACTTAATGGCTTGGTATACCTCTTGGGGCGGAGGACTCGGGGATTATGCAAACTGGTCATGGCGTATCGGCGCGAGCCATTGTCATCAGGGATATCAAAATCCTGTTGCTGCTTATGCTTTATCCTCAGATAAAGGAGGCCTAAAGCCATCTTCTGCTACTGGGGCAAGCGATTGGGAAAAAACATTAAAGAGGCAGCTTGAATTTTACGTATGGCTTCAATCGAAAGAGGGAGCCATAGCAGGAGGCGCAACTAATAGCTGGAATGGAGACTATAGCGCTTATCCAGCAGGAAGAAGTACTTTTTACGATATGGCATATGAAGATGCGCCTGTTTACCTTGATCCGCCATCAAATAACTGGTTTGGGATGCAGGCGTGGCCAATGGAGCGCGTAGCAGAGCTTTATTATATTTTTGTCAAAGATGGCGACAAAACATCTGAAAATGTCCAAATGGCCAAATCTGCCATAACAAAATGGGTCAACTATGCATTAGATTACATTTTTATCGGCAGCCGTCCAGTGTCGGATGAAGAGGGTTATTTCTTAGATGAGCAAGGACAGAGAATTCTAGGAGGAACAAATGTTTCGGTTGCTACAACAAGTGCGCCTGGAGAGTTTTGGCTTCCTGGAAATATTGCTTGGAGCGGACAGCCTGATACTTGGAATGGATTCCAGTCTGCAACAGGAAATCCAAATTTAACAGCTGTCACAAAAGATCCGACTCAGGATACGGGCGTATTAGGAAGTCTTGCCAAGGCTTTGATATTCTTTGCTGCAGCCACAAAGCTGGAAACAGGTGATTATACAGCGCTTGGTGCAAGAGCGAAAGATGCAGCTGCGCAGCTCCTAGAGGTTGCATGGAATTACAATGATGGCGTCGGCATAGTGACCGAGGAAGATAGAGAAGACTATGACCGTTTCTTTAGAAAAGAAGTGTATTTCCCAAATGGATGGAACGGGACATTTGGTCAAGGAAATCAGATTCCTGGAGCCAGCACCGTTCCTTCTGACCCGCAGCGAGGAGGGAATGGGGTCTATACGAGTTTTGCTGACCTTCGTCCGAAGATTAAACAAGATCCAGCGTGGTCTTCACTCGAAAGTAAATATCAGTCTTCATTTAATGAAGCTACAGGCAAATGGGAGAATGGCGCACCAGTTTTCACTTATCACCGCTTCTGGTCTCAAGTGGATATGGCCACTGCCTATGCTGAATATCATCGTCTGATCAACTAAGAGATCAAAGGTCAAATTCAAGCTGTCGGCTTCTAGCCGGCAGTTTGAATAGAAAATATCAAGAATCCAATGAAGATAAGGGTGAGTTTATATGGTCAAAGAAAGAAGTTTTCTTCATCATTCATTCAATAGGGGCGAAAATGGACAGGACAGTCTGATGTGGAAAAAAGAGGCGGATGATCGAATCTCAGAGCATAGACAAAGAGATCTTGTGATCAACGTAACAAACGGTGAAAAAAAGCCAATAGCAGGTATAGAGGTTGAAATAAAGCAAATCAGACATGAATTCGCCTTTGGTTCAGCGATGAATGATCAAGTGTTATTTAATCAACAATATGCTGATTTTTTCGTGAAACATTTTAATTGGGCTGTTTTTGAAAATGAGGCAAAATGGTATGCGAATGAGCCACAAAGAGGGAGAATCACCTACGAAAAAGCAGATGCGATGCTGAATTTTGCAGATCGACATCAGCTTCCAGTGAGAGGGCACGCTTTGTTTTGGGAGGTAGAGGATGCGAATCCAAGCTGGCTAAGGTCACTGCCAAATCATGAAGTATATGAAGCCATGAAAAACCGGCTTGAGCATGCGGGCAATCACTTTAAGGGAAGGTTCCGTCATTGGGATGTAAACAATGAAATGATGCATGGTTCATTTTTTAAAGATCGCTTTGGGAAAAATATTTGGAAGTGGATGTATGAAGAAACGAAAAAAATTGACCCTCAAGCACTATTGTTTGTGAATGATTATAATGTGATCTCATATGGTGAACACCATGCCTATAAAGCGCATATCAATGAACTGCGTCAGTTAGGCGCACCTATTGAGGCGATTGGGGTTCAAGGCCATTTTGAAGAACGGGTCGATCCAGTCATTGTCAAAGAGAGACTCGATGTGCTTGCTGAGCTAGGTCTTCCAATATGGGTCACAGAGTACGATTCGGTTCACCCTGACCCTAATCGAAGAGCGGATAACCTGGAAGCTTTATATCGCGTCGCATTTAGTCATCCAGCCGTAAAAGGAGTGCTGATGTGGGGATTTTGGGCAGGTGCCCATTGGAGAGGGGAAAATGCAGCCATCGTGAATTATGATTGGTCTTTAAATGAAGCAGGAAGACGTTATGAAAAGCTTCTAAATGAGTGGACGACCCAAAGAGTTGAAAAAACAGATGCTAATGGCCATGTGAGATGTCCAGCATTTCACGGAACATATGAGGTTCGAATCGGTAAAGAAAGTAAAATGTTGAAACAGCAGACGATTGAACTTGATTCAAATGAACAAACACCGTTTCAACTAGACGTGATCCTGCCTCAAGAAGGATAGAGATAGATTGTGAGGAGAATGTAAATGAAAAAGTGGGCTCAAAGAGTATCTTGCTTCATACTTGTGGCCGCTATATGGTCCGGCTGGTTTTCACTTACGATTAAAGCCGCCGCTTATGTGCAGACGTCTGGTACACAATTTACGCTGAACAATCAACCATTTTACTTCGCCGGCACAAATAATTACTATTTCCATTACAAATCTAAAAAGATGGTAGATGCTGTGTTCGATGATATGAAGGCAATGAATTTAAAGGTCATACGGATTTGGGGCTTTCACGACGGGGCCCCTCAAGAAAACTCAGTCTTACAATCTAGTCCAGGGGTCTATGAAGAATCGGGTTTTCAAAAACTAGATTATGCCATTTATAAAGCTGGACAGGAAGGAATAAAGCTTGTCATCCCACTAGTGAATAATTGGGATGACTTTGGCGGTATGAATCAATATGTGAAGTGGTTCGGGGCAGGATCGCATGATGCCTTTTATACAGATCCTCGTATTCAAAAAGCTTACAAAAATTATGTCCGCTATGTATTAGAAAGGACCAATACGTATACAGGTGTTCAATATAAAGACGATCCAGCTATTATGACGTGGGAATTAGCCAACGAGCCGCGGATGCAGTCAGATCCAACCGGAAATGTACTAGTCAAATGGGCAGATGAAATGAGTACATGGATCAAATCGCTTGATCGTCACCATCTTGTTGCAGTAGGAGATGAAGGATTCTTTCGTATACCAGGACATGAAGATTGGTTTTACGGAGGAGGGGAAGGTGTCGATTGGGACCGTTTAACATCTCTTCCTAATATCGATTATGGAACCTATCATCTGTACCCAGATCACTGGAACAAGTCTGCTGTCTGGGGAGTGAAATGGATCGAAAACCATATCACCCGCGGAAATTCAATTGGAAAACCAGTTGTGCTAGAAGAGTTTGGCTACCAAAATCAATCAGCTCGTCCCGACGTATATCAAAGCTGGCTGTCAGCGGTAGAGCGGCTTGGAGGTGCTGGCAGTCAATTTTGGATTTTAACAAGCATTCAGGACGATGACTCGCTCTATCCCGATTATGACGGATTCCGCATCATAAAAGGGAGCAGGGAGGCAGCACTTATCAGTGAACATGCGAAAAGAATGAATGAAAAAAACCGATGATGAATGCCTGCTGAATAAGGAACTTCATTTGCATAAAAAAATTGGATATGGTATAGTTTTTATGGAAATGCTAACGATTACCGAGACAAGAGTGGGGAAACCCGCTCTTTTGTATTGAACAGGCAATTTTTGTCTCGACATTATTCATCCGTTTTCTGCTCCCCCTGCTCACATAAAGCAGGGTTTTTATGCAGAATGATTGATAAGAGCGTTTATCGAAAGCACAAGGAGGAAGAGAATGAGCAAAAAAGTAGTGGATGTCGTAAGCGAAATGGTGCAGCCAATTTTAGATGGCTTACAGCTTGAACTCGTTGATGTTGAATTTGTCAAAGAGGGTCAAAACTGGTTCCTTCGCGTGTTTATTGACTCTGATAAAGGTGTCGATATCGAAGAGTGTGCCAAAGTGAGCGAAGCCTTGAGCGAAAAGCTTGATGAGGCAGATCCGATTAGCCAAAACTACTTTCTTGAAGTATCCTCTCCTGGAGCGGAGCGCCCATTAAAGAAAAAAGCTGATTTTGAAAAAGCACTTGGAAAAAATGTTTTCATGAAAACATATGAACCAATTGATGGTGAAAAAGCATTTGAAGGTGAGCTTACAAGCTTTGATGGTGAGATTGCAACAGTGACAGTGAAGATCAAGACAAGAAAGAAAGAGATCAATATTCCATACGAAAAAATAGCTAACGCAAGATTAGCAGTTTCGTTCAATTAACCTTTTCATTGATATAAGGGGGAACCATAAAAATGAGTAGTGAGTTGTTAGATGCCCTGACTGTTCTTGAGAAAGAGAAGGGTATTAGTAAAGAAATTATAATTGAAGCGATAGAAGCTGCACTCATTTCTGCATATAAGCGTAATTTTAATCAAGCACAAAATGTTCGTGTTGATTTAAACCGCGAAACGGGAACGATTCGTGTGTTCGCAAGAAAAGATGTTGTAGATGAAGTGTATGATTCTCGCCTTGAAATCTCTGTAGATGATGCAGCCAATATTAACCCGAATTACATGGTTGGTGACGTCGTTGAGATTGAAGTCACACCAAAAGATTTCGGACGCATTGCAGCTCAGACAGCGAAACAAGTTGTGACGCAGCGTGTGAGAGAAGCAGAGCGTGGTGTGATCTACACTGAGTTCATCGACCGCGAGGAAGACATTATGACGGGAATCGTTCAGCGAATTGACAGTAAATTCATTTACGTGTCACTTGGCAAAATCGAAGCCCTTCTTCCTGTCAATGAACAAATGCCAAATGAAGAATACAAACCACATGACCGCATTAAAGTGTTCATTACAAAAGTAGAAAAAACAACAAAAGGACCACAAATTTATGTGTCTAGAACACATCCAGGTCTTTTAAAGCGTTTATTTGAAATTGAAGTACCAGAAATTTATGATGGTACTGTAGAGCTTAAATCGGTTGCTAGAGAAGCTGGGGACCGTTCTAAAATATCTGTTCGTACAGATGATCCTGATGTTGATCCAGTTGGCTCCTGTGTTGGACCAAAAGGCCAGCGTGTACAAGCAATTGTCAATGAGCTAAAAGGCGAAAAAATTGATATTGTCCATTGGTCTAATGACCCGGTTGAATTTGTTGCCAATGCGCTGAGTCCATCAAAAGTACTTGATGTCATTGTGAATGAAGAAGACAAGGCGACAACAGTCATTGTCCCTGATTATCAGTTGTCATTAGCGATTGGTAAAAGAGGTCAAAATGCTCGTCTTGCAGCAAAGCTGACCAGCTGGAAAATCGACATTAAAAGCGAAACAGATGCAAGGGAACTCGGTATTTTCCCAAGAACTGAAGACTCTGAATCTCTTTTCTTAGAGGCTGAACCAGTAGCTGAGGAATCTGACGAATAAGAGGTGATATAAAAGGTGAAAAGCCGAAAAAAAATCCCGCTTAGAAAATGCGTCGTGACGGGAGAAATGAAACCAAAGAAAGAACTGATCCGGGTTGTTCGTTCGAAAGAAGGAGAAGTGTCTGTTGACGCTACCGGAAAAATGAACGGACGCGGAGCTTACCTTTCTCTCGATAAAGAAACCATTCTTGCGGCAAAGAACAAACGCAGTTTACAGCAGCAATTTCAGACACAGATTGACGAACACATATTTGAAGAATTACTAGAACTAGCTGAAAAGGTGAAAAAACCTAATGAATGAATCTGAATGGTATCCTTTGCTTGGTCTAGCAAATCGAGCTCGTAAAGTCGTGTCAGGAGAAGATCTGGTGATCAAAGAAATTAGACATGCGCGTGCTAAGCTGGTTCTTCTTGCAGCAGATGCCTCACCAAACACAGAAAAAAAGGTATCTGACAAATGCAAATTTTATAATGTTCCGGTTAGAAAAGTTGAAGACCGTTCCGTTCTCGGACGTTCTATTGGGAAAGAAGCTCGCGTAGTTGTCGCTGTCACTGACCAAGGCTTCGCTAAGAAGCTCATAAGCTTGCTCGATTAATTTATTTGGGGGTGAACGAATGGCTAAAGTGAGAGTATATGAATACGCAAAAGCCATAGATGTTTCAAGTAAAGATATTATAGCAGCGCTTAAGGATATGAACGTGGAAGTGAACAACCACATGGCGACGCTTGAAGACGACACTGTGAAAAAGCTAGACGCTATCTATAAAAAAGCCAAAGCAAAAGAGACAACTAACGAGAAACCCGCAGAACAAAAAAAACAATCATCTAACAAAAACAATGATAGAAAGAAGAATGACGTGCAGAATAATCAATTTAATAAAAACAAAAAAAACAACAACCAAAATAAAAACAAAAATAAACGCGGTGGAAATAACAAACCGCAGCATCAGCAAGCTAGACCTGTGAAGCCTAAAAAAGAGCTTCCTGAAAAAATTGAATTTACAAATTCAATGACCGTCGGCCAGCTGGCTGATGAGCTTGGAAAAGAAACAGCTGAAATCATCAAAAAGCTGATGATGCTTGGTGTCATGGCAACGATCAACCAAGAACTTGATAAAGATACAGTTGAATTAATCGCTTCTGAATATGGTGTTCCAGTAGAGGAAGTCATTATTTTAGAAGAAACTGAACTTGAAAAGTATGAAGTTGAAGATAAAGAAGAAGATATGCAAGTACGCCCTCCAGTTGTAACGATCATGGGACACGTTGACCACGGGAAAACAACACTTCTTGACAGCATTCGTAAGACAAAAGTCGTCGAAGGCGAAGCAGGTGGAATCACGCAGCATATCGGTGCATACCAAATCGAAGAAAACGGCAAAAAAATTACGTTCCTTGATACACCTGGACACGCAGCATTTACAACGATGCGTGCACGTGGTGCCGAAGTAACGGATACGACAATTCTGGTTGTTGCAGCAGATGATGGTGTCATGCCTCAAACAATTGAAGCGATTAACCATGCGAAAGCGGCAGAAGTGCCAATCATTGTCGCTGTCAATAAAATTGACAAACCAACAGCAAACCCTGACCGCGTGATGCAGGAATTAACTGAGCATGGTCTTGTACCAGAAGCTTGGGGCGGCGAAACGATCTTTGTTCCGCTATCTGCGAAAACAGGTGAAGGCATTGATGAATTGATCGAAATGATCCTTCTTGTCAGCGAAGTAGCAGAATTGAAAGCCAACCCAAATCGTGCGGCAAAAGGGACTGTTATCGAGGCTGAGCTTGATAAAGGAAGAGGTTCTGTTGCAACCCTTCTTGTTCAAACAGGTACACTTCATGTAGGTGACCCAATCGTCGTCGGAAATACATTTGGCCGTGTACGTGCAATGGTCAATGATATCGGCCGCCGCGTGAAAACAGCAGGACCATCTACACCTGTTGAAATCACTGGTTTAAACGATGTACCAAATGCAGGGGATCAGTTCCTCGTATTCAAAGATGAAAAAACAGCTCGTCAAGTCGGTGAGGCGCGTGCTTCTAAGCAGCTGGACGAACAGCGTTCAGACAAAGCAAAATTATCTCTAGACGATCTATTTGAGCAAATCAAACAAGGTGACGTAAAAGATATCAACTTGATCGTGAAAGCAGACGTACAAGGCTCTGCTGAAGCATTAACAGCAGCTCTTCAAAAAATTGAAGTCGAAGGCGTAAAAGTGAAAATCATCCATACGGGTGTTGGAGCGATTACAGAATCAGATATCATTTTAGCAAGTGCTTCTAATGCCATCGTGATTGGCTTTAACGTACGTCCTGATGGAAATGCGAAGAGCACAGCTGAGACTGAAAACGTTGATATCCGCTTGCACCGCATTATCTATAAAGTCATCGATGAAATTGAAGCTGCGATGAAAGGGATGCTTGACCCTGAATATGAAGAAAAAGTCATCGGTCAAGTTGAAGTTCGTCAAACGTTCAAAGTATCTAAAATCGGTACAATTGCGGGTGGCTATGTGACTGAAGGAACGATTACAAGAGATAGCGGAATCCGCTTAATCCGTGACGGCGTCGTTATTTTCGAAGGCGAAGTTGACGTGTTAAAACGATTTAAAGATGATGTGAAAGAAGTTTCACAAGGCTATGAATGTGGTATTACCATTAAGAAATACAATGATATCCGTGAAGGTGATGTCATGGAATCATTCGTTATGCAAGAAATCGAAAGAAAATGATCGGTTATACCGAATGTGAGTGCATGATCTATGATGCATCCTCACTGAAGGAAAAGCGTGCGGTTCTTCAGCGTATATTGACAAGAACGCGTCATAAATTCAATGTAACCATTGCTGAAATGGATTACCAGGATACATGGCAGCGTACATCAATTGGAATCGCCGTGATTTCCTCATCTCGGGTTCAAGTGGAAAAGGAGCTTCAGCGTGTATTAAGCTTTATCGATTCTTTTCCTGAAATTGAACGAACGATCACGAAAACTGAGTGGTTTTAATTAGAGGTGATAAGATCATGAGTATGAGAGCAACCCGTGTGGGTGAGCAAATGAAAAAAGAATTGGGCGACATCCTAGGCAGAAAGTTAAAAGATCCAAGAATTGGCTTTTTGACTGTAACCGATGTCGAAGTATCCGGTGATTTGCAAATTGCCAAAGTCTACATTTCTGTTCTTGGCGACGAGAAGAAAAGAGAGGAAACCTTAAAAGGTCTTGCAAAGGCTAAAGGGTACATCCGCTCTGAAATTGGCAATCGAATCAGACTTCGCAAAACACCAGAACTGCATTTTGAATTCGACGAATCCGTAGATTACGGAAACCGAATTGAAAGCCTGATTGCAGAATTAAACACAAAAGATCACGAATAAGACGTTGAAATAAGGATAGGCGATGATCGTCTGTCCTTTTTCATCGTTTATGAAAGGAGAGAACGCAGATGATAAATGGTGTTCTTTTATTACATAAAGAAAGAGGTATGACCTCTCACGACTGTGTGTTTAAGGTAAGAAAAATATTGCACACAAAAAAAGTCGGACATACAGGCACCCTCGACCCAGAGGTTTCAGGTGTTCTGCCTATTTGTATCGGAAGAGCAACGAAGATTGTAGAATACTTAACAGATAAATCGAAAACGTATGATGCAGAAATCACGATTGGTTTTTCTACAACAACAGAAGACCAAACAGGTGAGATCGTAGAAGAAAAAAAAGTGGAAAACCCGATCTTAGAAAAAGACATTGATGCGGCGCTGAAGCAGTTTGAAGGAACCATTGAACAAATTCCTCCCATGTTTTCTGCTGTGAAAATTGGCGGGAAAAAGCTCTATGAATATGCTAGAGAAGGCATTGAAATTGAGCGGCCGGCCCGTGAAATTACCATTCACCGTATCGAGCGGACTACACCTGTCACATATGAGGATGGCAGCGTGTCATTTAGATTCACCGTACTATGCTCAAAGGGAACATATGTGAGAACTTTAGCGGTTGATATCGGGAAGAAACTAGGGTTTCCAGCCCACATGTCACATCTCATTCGTACAGGATCTGGTGATTTTACACTTGATGAATGTATCACGCTGGATCAGTTGCGAGAGATAAGCGAGGAAGGAACTTTAGATGAGCACCTTGTCCCGATCGAGCGTGCGCTCAATCATTTGCCGAAATGGGAGATAAATGATACATTAGCAAGTAAAGTGGAAAACGGTGCAGTCCTGCCAATGCCTGATGAATTTGCTCATTTCGCAGAGGAGGATCGTGTCGCTGTTTTTGCTCCTTCAGGTCGTTGTCTGGCGATATATATGAAGCACCCGACCAAACCGAACCTGATGAAGCCGGCGAAGATCTTATCTCAGGACAAGCAATCTTAAAGAAAAGGTGACATCTCGTGAAGACTATACATATTTCACACCCACATACATTGAATCAAAAGGATCAAGTCC
This sequence comes from Bacillus sp. DC4300-2b2, assembly GCF_049895685.1. Taxonomy (NCBI): domain Bacteria; kingdom Bacillati; phylum Bacillota; class Bacilli; order Caryophanales; family Bacillaceae; genus Bacillus; species Bacillus sp. DC4300-2b2. Next base: position 231,240 of record NZ_JAFCSW010000002.1, on the reverse strand, counting down.
CGTCTGTCATGGCTTTAGGGTACTTTGACGGTGTTCACCTCGGGCATCAAAAAGTCATTGACGAAGCGAAAAGTATTGCAAAAAAAGAAGGATTGGCCTTAGCGGTCATGACATTCCATCCACATCCATCACATGTTTTGCAAAAGGCACGGGAACCAAAAGACTTAATTACACCGCTTGAGGATAAAATTGATTTCATCGAACAGCTGGGCGCTGACTATTTATACATCGTACAATTCAGCGAGAGCTTTGCAGCTCTATCTCCTCAAGAGTTTGTGGATCAATATTTGGATGAATTGAATGTGAAGCACGCAGTAGCGGGGTTTGATTTTACGTTTGGCCGTTTTGGTGCAGGCACAATGGAAACGTTCGATGAATACGGAAAAGGCCGTATCAAGGCAACCATCGTCCCTAAGCTGTCCAATCAAGACCGAAAAGTCAGCTCCACTCTTATCCGTTCTGCATTAAAGAATGGGGATGTTGAATATGTGAGCGAGCTTTTAGGAAAACCTTATCAGCTTCGCGGCATTGTCATCCATGGAGACAAACGCGGACGGACGATCGGATTTCCGACAGCTAATGTCGGCTTATCTGCTGAATACATTATTCCGCCAACAGGGGTTTATGCAGTAAGAGCAGAAGTGAAAGGCAAAGTATATGACGGCGTTTGTAATGTTGGGTATAAACCAACATTTTATGAAAAGCGACCTGATCAGCCTGCCATTGAAGTAAACCTCTTTGATTTCAACGAAGAAATATATGGCCAGCCGATTAAATTACAATGGTTCAAGCGCATTCGCAGTGAACGGAAATTTAACGGAATTCAGGAGCTGACGGCTCAAATTAGTCAAGATAAAGAAGAAGCGATTCAGTTTTTTCAAGATCAGTACAAGCAAACAAAAAAATCATAGAAAAACTGCTCTACCATTTGCAAATTCAGCATATTTTTAGTATGATAATTCCTGTAGCTTTAAAACCACTTACTTGGCAGGCCGACTTCACCGACGGTTGCGAGGTAGATGGGGCTAACATGATTTGGAGGTGAAACAGGATGGCAATTACTCAAGAGCGTAAAACGCAATTAATTAATGAGTTCAAAACACACGAATCTGATACTGGATCTCCAGAAGTTCAGATCGCTGTCCTAACAGAATCAATTAACAACTTGAACGAGCATTTACGTACTCATAAGAAAGATCACCACTCACGTCGCGGTCTTTTGAAAATGGTAGGTAGACGTCGTAATCTTCTTACGTATCTACGTAATAAAGACGTAACTCGTTACCGTGAGTTAATTAACAAACTAGGCTTACGTCGATAATCGTAAAAAGCGGGAGGATTCCCGCTTTTTTATCGTATAATCACTAATATTTTATGGTTAAAATGTTGAAAGAATGGCAAAAACCCTTCTACATACAGCTTTCACATTGATATGTGAAAATCATTTTGTTCATAATAAGAACTAACTAAAACTTTACGATAAGAGAGGAGTTTATCTCAGAATGGGACAAGAGAAACATGTCTTCACCATAGACTGGGCTGGACGTCAACTGACAGTTGAAACTGGCCAGCTTGCAAAGCAAGCAAACGGAGCGGTTCTCGTACGCTACGGAGATACGGCTGTGCTTAGCTCAGCAACAGCTTCTAAAGAACCAAAACCACTTGATTTCTTCCCGCTCACTGTGAACTACGAAGAAAGACTATACGCAGTAGGTAAAATTCCTGGCGGCTTCATTAAAAGAGAAGGCCGTCCAAGTGAAAAGGCTATCCTAGCGAGCCGCTTAATTGACAGACCAATTCGTCCGCTGTTTGCAGATGGATTTAGAAATGAAGTACAAGTCATTAGTATCGTCATGAGTGTGGATCAAGATTGCTCATCTGAAATGGCTGCAATGTTTGGCTCATCTTTAGCTTTATGTGTGTCTGACATTCCATTTGAGGGACCAATCGCCGGCGTTACAGTAGGACGAGTGGATGGAAAGCTCATCATTAACCCAAATGTGGAGCAGCTTGAACAAAGTGACATCAATCTAGTGGTCGCTGGAACAAAAGATGCGATTAACATGGTAGAAGCTGGTGCTGATGAAGTACCGGAAGAAACAATGCTTGAAGCGATCATGTACGGTCACCAAGAAATCAAACGCTTAATTGAATTCCAAGAAGAAATTGTAAAGGCAGTCGGTAAAGAAAAAATCGATATTCCTTTATATGAAGTAGATCAAACGTTAGCAGACGAAGTAAAAGCCCTTGCTGAAGCTGACCTGCTGAAAGCGATTCAAGTACATGAGAAGCATGCACGTGAGGATGCAATCAGTGCTGTGAAAAAAGCTGTAGTTGAGAAGTTTGAAGCAGAAGAACGTGACGAAGCAACGATTAAACAAGCGAAAGATGTATTAAACAAGCTTGTCAAAAATGAAGTTCGTCGTCTGATCACTGAAGAGAAAGTACGTCCAGATGGACGCGGTGTAGATCAAATCCGTCCACTTTCTTCAGAAGTAGGACTTCTGCCAAGAACGCACGGTTCAGGCCTATTTACAAGAGGACAAACACAGGCGCTCAGTATTTGTACATTAGGTGCGCTTGGTGATGTGCAAATTCTTGATGGTCTAGGTGTTGAAGAATCAAAACGCTTCATGCACCATTACAACTTCCCGCAATTCAGTGTTGGTGAGACAGGTCCAATGCGCGGTCCAGGCCGCCGTGAGATCGGACATGGCGCACTAGGTGAACGTGCACTAGAACCAGTCATTCCATCCGAAAAAGATTTCCCTTATACGGTTCGCCTTGTTTCAGAGGTATTAGAATCAAATGGGTCTACTTCACAAGCAAGTATTTGCGCAAGCACACTTGCGATGATGGATGCGGGTGTTCCAATTAAAGCACCAGTTGCAGGGATTGCAATGGGACTTGTGAAATCAGGGGAATACTATACAGTGCTGACAGACATTCAAGGAATGGAAGATGCACTTGGAGATATGGACTTTAAAGTTGCAGGGACATCAAAAGGTGTCACAGCACTTCAAATGGACATCAAAATCGATGGTCTATCAAAAGACATCTTAGAAGAGGCTCTTCAACAAGCGAAAAAAGGAAGAATGGAAATCTTAGACAGCATGCTGTCAACGATTCCTGCTTCTAGAGGAGAATTGTCTCGTTATGCACCAAAAATCTTAACGATGACAATTAATCCGGATAAAATTCGCGATGTCATTGGACCAAGCGGTAAACAAATCAATAAAATCATTGAAGATACTGGTGTGAAAATCGATATTGAACAAGATGGTACAATCTTTATTTCTTCTACAGAAGAAGATATGAACCAAAAAGCGAAGAAAATCATTGAAGATCTTGTGAGAGAAGTTGAAGTAGGACAGCTTTACCTAGGTAAAGTCAAACGCATTGAAAAATTCGGTGCCTTCCTTGAAATCTTCAGCGGAAAAGATGGACTTGTTCATATTTCTGAGCTTGCGCTTGAGCGTGTGGGCAAAGTAGAAGATGTCGTGAAACTTGGCGATGAATTGCTTGTCAAAGTCACTGAAATCGATAAACAAGGCCGTGTGAACCTTTCTCGGAAAGCTGTTTTACGTGAAGAAAAGGAAAAAGAAGAAAACCAGTCTTAATGAGATCAAATAAAATGTGTTAGAAGCCAGGTATCCGTGCCAGGCTTCTTTCTTTTCTTACGCTAACAATAGTTCTAGCTTGTTTCTCCCCATCATAATTTGTGGTAAAGGGGAGGGACAACCATTGAAAAAAACGTTACCATTCATTGTGTTTGTATTTTTACTGCTCGTGTCATATCAAACGATGAAGCAGCCGGCTGCTGTTACATATATTGAATCAATGAAAGAGCATGCCGAGGTAGCATCTGTTTCAAAAGATATTTTATATCAGGAGATTGAATCGAAGTCTTCTGACTATGAAGTAAAGGCGCAAAATGCTAAGATTGATAAAGTGTGGAAAAAGATACCTGGCTTAAATGGACAGACAGTTGATATCGATGCTTCTTATGAAAAAATGAAGAAACAGGGGTCATTCGATGAAAAGCTGCTTGTTTTGAATGAAACAAAACCATCTATTCATTTACATGAACTTGGTGCTGAGCCCATTTATAAAGGACATCCAGATAAAAAAATGAATGCATTTCTCATCAACGTAGCTTGGGGTGACGAGCATTTAATCAACATGTTAAAAACGCTGGAAAAGCATCAAGTCAAGGCGACCTTTTTCTTAGAAGGCAAATGGGTGAAAAAAAGCACAGAGCTTGCTAAAAAAATCGTGGCAGATGGTCATGAAATTGGAAATCATTCATACAATCACCCAGATATGCGCACACTGACAAGAGAACGAGCATTAGAGCAGATAACGAAAACAAATCGCCAAATTGAAGAATCCCTTGGGAAGAAACCAAAATGGTTTGCGCCTCCAAGCGGCAGCTTTAAAGAAGAAACAGTCAAGCTTGCCAAACAAGAAGGCATGGAAACCATTATGTGGACAGTAGACACCATCGACTGGCAAAAGCCATCACCGGCTATTTTACAAAAGCGGGTGCTTGGGAAAATTCACAATGGGGCGATGATATTAATGCATCCAACAGATGCAACGGCGAAAAGTCTTGACGCACTTATCACTCAAATCAAGGAAAGAGGATATGAATTAGGGACGGTTTCTGACCTCCTAAGTGAAAAAAGACATTCGTGATGCGATCTGTTTGTTGAATAGGAGGAGCAAAACTTGGTCAAAACGTATACTTGCCAAAACGGAGTAAGAATTGTACTCGAAAACAATCCCACTGTAAGGTCTGTCGCAATTGGCGTCTGGATTGGAACAGGCTCTAGACATGAGACACCTGAAATTAATGGGATCTCACACTTTTTAGAGCATATGTTCTTTAAAGGGACAAAGACAAGATCTGCACGTGATATCGCAGAATCCTTTGACCGCATTGGTGGTCAAGTGAATGCCTTTACATCAAAAGAATATACTTGCTACTATGCAAAGGTGCTTGATTCACATGCTGGCTACGCCCTCGATGTATTAAGCGACATGTTCTTTCACTCTGCTTTTGATGAAGAAGAGCTGAAAAAAGAAAAAAATGTGGTGTATGAAGAAATTAAAATGTATGAGGATACACCTGATGACATCGTTCATGATTTATTAAGCAAAGCCATTTATGGTGAACATTCATTAGGATATCCGATTTTAGGAACAGAGGAAACACTTTCTACCTTTAATGGAGACTCACTTAGAAAATATATGGATGAATTCTACACGCCGGACCGCGTTGTGATCTCTGTTGCAGGGAACGTAGATGAGACCTTTATTCGTGAGGTTGAAAAGCTATTCGGCTCTTATGAAGGAAAAGGGAAAAAGCAGCCTGTCGAAGCTCCAGCATTTCATTATGACAAGCTCACACGCAAAAAGGAAACGGAACAAGCGCACCTATGCCTGGGCTTTAATGGCCTTCCAGCGGGAGATAAAGGCATCTATGATTTAATCGTCTTAAATAATGTTCTTGGCGGAAGCATGAGCAGCCGGTTATTCCAAGATGTAAGAGAGGACAAAGGACTTGCTTATTCCGTCTTCAGCTATCATAGTTCATTTGCAGATAATGGAATGCTGACGATTTATGGCGGAACTGGGGCGAAGCAGCTAAACCTGCTCTCTGAGACCATCTTACAAACATTAGACGTCTTAAAGCGTGAGGGAATCACGCAGAAAGAACTAGAGAACTCTAAAGAGCAAATGAAAGGCAACCTTATGCTGAGCCTTGAAAGTACAAACAGCAAAATGAGCCGAAACGGTAAAAACGAACTGCTCCTTGGCAAACATCGGACACTCGATGAAATTATTGACGAAATCAACAGCGTCACATTAGACGGCGTGAATAACTTATCTAAACGCATCTTTACAGAAGATTATGCGCTCTCGCTTATTAGTCCGACGGGTGATGTACCTTCTGCTTAAACAAAAAAGGCATGTCTTTTAAAGAGATGCCTTTTTTTCATGCAAAAAAGATTAATCAGCTAACTTATTTTGCAGCTGATGAACAATTTTATTGATTGTCGAAAAGTGCTCTGTCAGTAATTCCTCATCTGCAAATTGAATATCAAAAACCTCTTCTAATTCCAATATGAGTGAAACTGCTTTAATTGAATCGAGACCGTGATTTGTTAATTCTTCATCTGCACCAATAGAAATCTTGCTGCTATCATCCAAAGAACGCAGAACCAAATCTTTTACTTGATTTGAAAGTGAAAGGACATCCGTCGGTTCATTCATCTGCAACGCTCCCTTTTACAAATTTTCTATCGTTTACATAAATTAACTATATTAGAATGAAAAAACATTGTAAAGCAGTTTCGACATAAATAGGAATTGTTAATCATTCTATTCAAATGAAATATTTGGTAGAGTGAGAAGAAAAGAGACTGGAAGGATGAATGAATCCATGAATAAAACAGACCTTATGCAGCACATTCCCTTATTAAAAGAAGCAGTCAGCATAGACCAGATTGATAAAGGATATTCTCGGGATGAAAAATGGGTCATGACTACCGTATCAGGTGAAAAATATGTCCTTCGATTCACAGAACAAGACCAGTATGACAAAATAAAGACGCAGTTTGAGCTGCTATCCGAATTAAGACGTCATGGTGTTCAGTGTGCTGATCCAGTGAATATTGGTGTTCTAGAAGCAAAACAGCAAGTGTACTATATTTTATCGTTTATAGAAGGCCATGAAGCAAAAGAAATCATGAGTCAGTTAACTGAAGAAAAGCAGTATGCTCTCGGGGTAAGTGCAGGTCAGGATTTACGAAATATGCATAAATATCCGGCACCTTCACACATCGAACCTTGGGAAGATCGTGTCATTAAAAAGCATCATCGATATTTAACTGCTTACAGGGAAAGCGGCATCACCCTTGAAGGGGATGAAAAAGTGGCTCAGTTTATAGCCAAGCACATAGATATTGTGAAAGGCAGACCTAATCAATTTCAGCACGATGATTTTCATTTAGGAAACATTATTGTAAACGATAATAAATATGCAGGTGTCATTGATTTTAACAATTTTGATTGGGGAGATCCCATTCATGATTTTTATAAAGTAGCTCTTTTCAGCAGAGAAACAAGTGAAGCCTTTTCGGCAGGTCAAATCAATGGATATTTTGATGGGAACATCCCAGATGATTTTTGGCTGCTTTACTCTGTTTATGTCGCAATGAGTATCTTCTCATCGATTATGTGGGTCATTAAATTCGATCAGGGTCAAATGGATGAGATGATTGAAAGACTAGAAAATGTGCTAAAAGATCATCATTATTTTGATCAAATAGAGCCACAGTGGTATGCGCGTATCACTAGATAACAGTGAAATATAGGACGATTAGGCAGTGATGGAAGTCACTGTCTTTTTTGTTATAATGATACAAATTACACATTGTCATGACTAAAAACATTTTATATAATCCAAACAAGGATCGAAAAAGATGTAAAAAAATTCCGTTTTTTGTTGAAAAAGAGCAAAAGGCTGGTGGTGGATTGAAACAAATCGACAAGGGTTCAAAGCAGTTATGGCGTGTATATTTATGGACACTTTCATTCTTAAAGCCTTATACAGGTAAAGTGATTCTAGTTATTATGAGTGGTTTCGTTATTACCTTGAGCGAGCTCATAATACCTAAATTTATTCAATATTTTATTGAGACCATTTTGCCAGCAAAAGACTTTTCAAAAATGAATGGTTTATTGTCAGGACTGACTGGCTTAATTGTACTTGGTATTGTACTGACAGCCGCACGAAATTTATGGCAAAGAAAATTAATTGAACAAGCCTCAAGAGATTCACAATTTGCTGCCTTCCAGCAAATCCGTCAACTTGGTTTCTCATACTACGAACAACATTCTGTTAGTGAAACACTCTCCTTTGTTAACACACAGACACGAGCTGTACAAGAAATTTACAGACGATACTTCCCACAATTTATCAATCAGATATTATTTATCGCCATCTCACTTTTCTTTATGATAAACATTTCTATTTTTCTCACACTCATCATCATTCCAAGTTTTATTCTCTACTATGTCTTTGGACCATGGCTTGAAAAAAAGGCAACAATCTACGGTAGACAAAGTGCAGAAGGTTTTCGCACGCTGCAAACAAAATTATACGAAAGTCTTGCTTCGATGGAAGAGCTTAGAATTTTAGGCTATATGAAATGGGATATGGAACGAATTCAACGACTGCATGAAAAAGTGCGCCAAAATCATGAAAAAAATGTGTTTTTCGCCTATTTACGAGGAAGCAACCGCAGGCTGACTTATTATATTGGTGCTCTTGCCACTTTTGGTATTGGTATCCACCTTGTAAAGACTGGACAGCTGACGACAGGTGGTTTTGTGGCATATATCCTATATTATTTTTCAGCGATGCATATGCTTACTTCCATTGTCACACTTTTAACAGAACAACGGATATTAACCTTTCAAATTGAGCCTTTATATCATTTTATGAAAAAAACACCTGATATTAGAGAGCCTCAGCAGCCGGTGCACCTTGATCATGTAGAAGGCGATATCGAGTTTCATGACGTCAGTTTTCATTATCCAAATCATCCTCCTTTATTAAAAGGGATGAATCTACATATTCGGAAGGGTGAAAAAGTAGCGCTTGTCGGTACGAGCGGCGGAGGGAAAACATCACTTCTTAAGCTAATTGGACGCTTTTATGATCCCTCAGCTGGGATGATTACACTGAATGGAGTAGATTTGCGCCATTTACCTACTAGTCAAATAAGAGGTGCGATGGGATTTGTTTTTCAAGAAACGTTCTTATTCAATATGAGTGTAAAGGACAATATTCGTTTTGGAGATACAAGTCTTTCAGATCAACAGATCATTGAAGCCGCAAAAAAAGCAGACTGTGATTCATTTATAAGAGAATTAGAAAATGGATACGACACCATACTCGGGGAAAGGGGATTAAAACTTTCCGGCGGGCAAAAACAAAAAATAGCGATTGCCAGGCTATTTGCTAAAAATCCAAGTGTTGTATTACTCGACGAAGCCACAGCATCTCTTGACAATGTCAGTGAGCAAAAAGTCCAGCAGGCATTACACCAAACATTTAAGGATTCTACTGTCATAGCAGTTGCACACCGTTTATCAACAGTCAGACATTTTGACAGAATTATTTTTATAAAAGATGGTTGTGTGTTAGAGACTGGATCTTTTTATGAATTGATGAGGAAAAAGGGGCATTTTTACCAATTAGCGTCTGACCGCTCAGAAAAGGAGGCAGGTGTAACATGAGAAAAAATTGGCTGTTTCTTTTAATCACAAGGCAAAAATGGATGCTCCTCCTTGCTCTTTTACTCGTTTTGATTGAAGCAGCAGCTAATTTAGCCATGATAGGACTGCAAAAGTGGCTCATTGATGATGTTCTTTTGCATAGTGGTATCAGTCCACATTTTTCCCAGATCTTGATGCTGTTTGCCATTATATTTCTTGTGTATGTTGTGATGTTTGTGGCGAGTCCGTATGTGATGCATAAAAACTATCTGACCATCCACCATTCATTGCAGAAAATGATGCTAGATCAGCTTCAGCAAGTATCCATGAGATCATATAAAACTCACCCAGTTAGTTTTTATTTACACAAGCTTAATCAAGATGTAAAGACAGTTGCTGTCACGGCTGCTTTACATATACCGAAGATTGTCCAAACGATTTTTATGGCCGTTGTTTTATCTATCGTTTTACTATCTGTGAGTTATGTCTTATTTTTCTTGCTTCTCTTTGCAAGCACTTGTTATTTCATTATCGGTAAAAAAATGGCGGAAACGGCAACAAACATAGCAAAAGATGTGCAGGAGAGAAAATCAGACCTTTTCGTGCATGTAGAAGAAGGAATTTCCTCTACAAGGGAAGTTGTCGCATTTGATCGACGTAAGTGGGAAATTGGTTTGTATGAAAAGCTGTTTAACAAAATGATGGATCGTGTCATGAAGGAAGGTAAGTTTCAAAATAAGCTTCTTTTTTTAACAGAACCATTGAAATGGTTTGGGATACTATCAGTTCTAGTGTTTGGCACATATCAAGTAGCAGCAGGAAACATGTCCATCGGTTTATTTGTCGTCATTTACCAATATGCATCTCAATTAATGAAGAGTTATCAAGAGTTATTCCAGTATGTATTTGAATTTTTCCAACAGCGTGCATCTGTTCATCGAATCGCAGAAGTGCTGCAAATGGAAAACGAAGAAAAAGGAACAAAACAAATAGATGCTGTAGAAGACGTGGTGTTTGAAGATGTTTGCTTTTCATATGAACAAACCTCTAAAGGCGCTTTAGACGGCTTGAATCTTCATATTCCAAAGGGAAAGAAAGTGGCGATTGTTGGAGCGAGCGGAAGCGGGAAATCGACAATCTCAAAGCTCACACTTGGACTTTACCAGCCAGATAGCGGGGGAATTTTAGTGAATGGGATTGATCTATCAGAGATAAAACCATCTCATTTATTAAGGCGAATAGCCGTTGTTCCGCAAGAACCTTATTTTTTCCCAGACACTATACGCCTGAATTTAATCATGGGATTAAATGATGTGACCGAAGAACAACTTGAACAGGCGTGTGAAGTTGCACAAATTCTTTCCTTCATCAAAGGGCTTGAAAAAGGTTTTGACACAGTCATTGGAGAGAGGGGAATTTCTCTATCAGGAGGACAAAGACAGCGTTTAGCAATCGCCAGAGCGCTTTTAAAACAGGCTGATTTACTTATATTGGATGAGGCGACCTCCGCGCTTGATCGGCAGACTGAAAGGAAAGTTCAAAAAGGGATAGATGATGCCAAAGGGGGCGGCACCTTGCTTGTGATAGCGCACAGATTATCAACCATACAAAATGCAGATATGATCTATGTACTTGAAGGTGGTGCTGTTCAAAGCTGCGGTACTCATGAGGAGCTGATGGAAGCCTCCTCGCATTACCGCTCTTTATTTATGGCCCAGGTGATTACAGCGTCTTAGTCAGTTTGTTTTTAACCAAAGTAAAGAGTCGATCTAAGGTGCGGAAGTGGTCGGGATGTAATTCTTCATCTTCAAAAGCAATATGAAAGGTGTCCTCTAATGAAATAACAAAAGAGACGATTTGGACAGAATTTAATCCTAAAGCTTTTAAACTATCATCCCGGCTTGGCTGCTCATTGAGAGACAACTTATTCATGACAAGCTGGACAATTTTTTCTTCAACTTCAGTTAGTTTCAGTTCATTCATGTCGCGGCTCCTTTCTAAGAGATTGATACATGTTACATTTTGGTTGATGAAGGAAAAAAATGCAATTGTTTTTATAAATCTATCATAAGGGGTGGCATTCATTGTCATATGTAAGCTATCAAAAAAATGATGTTCGTGTCGTATTAGGTGCAGATGAATCAATTCAGAATTTAGTCATAAGTAAAGTACATCCTTATATTGATTGCAGCAAATTAACAGAAAGACATGAAGGAGACGTTTGGACAATTTTAACCAGTGAATATGCACAAGAAATTCAAAAAGAAATACCGCTTGAAGAAGTCTTTTACGAAACGAAGATGGAACCCCGCTGCCGCTACCTGTATCACGGAGAGAAAAAAGTCATTGTGATAGATGAACCAAAAGATGTCAGATGGGCAGCCCAGCATGCTCTACGGTTAATTAGAGTTTTGCTCCGCCTTTTGTGTTATCAGGATGGACTCATCTATTTGCATGGGGGCATGATGGAGATGAACCAAAAGGGAATTGCCCTAGTAGGCGGATCAAGGGCAGGGAAAACGTCCACCATCTTATCCTTATTATCATTAACCGATGCCCGGTATATCACAAACGATGATATAGGTGTTTCATATACGAACACCGAGTACACGGGAACTGGCTGGCCTAGATCTATGAGCATTCGGAAAGATTCGTTTGAAGCCATTGAAAAGCTTGGTACCCCATACAGACTCCAAACATCAAGTCACCCTTTTAACGAGGATGATAAAAGCTATCATTTTGTATATCCAGAGGAGCTAGAAAAATGGTTTGCACGTGAAGTCAAAACAATGGGAAAAATCGATGTGATTGTGTTTCCTGAATTTTTACCTCACGGGCAAACTGGTGCAGAACTATCGAAAATGACATCGCATGAAGCAGCGGAACGTCTGAACGAGCATGCAGTCATTAATCCTGGAAGACATAATGAATTCTTATTACCGTTTTTCACATTGCCGACACCCGAAGAGCTAGAACCATTTCTTAACGCACTAGCGGAAAAGGTGCCTTGTTATTCATTAAAGCAGGCATTTACTTCTTTAGAGAAAGGTACTGTCCTCATTCAAGAGCTTCTTGAACAATCCGACATTGTCGTGTAAGACTTTTTGGAGGTGAGTCATGGTTGAGCAGGAATATAAATATTTGTTGTCACAAACAGATTTTCAGGACATATACGACATGTTCATTCAAAGTTATAGCCCTACTTATATACTTAATTTCAATTACTATTACGACACCCCAGATTTTCTATTAAAACGATTTGGTTATACCGTACGTATCCGTCAAATCAGCGGGAAACTAACACTTGAAATCAAACGCCCCAGTCAAACATCTGGCTATAAAAGAGTAAGAGAAGAAACGTCATTACCTATTGAGGAGTTACCGCAAAAACTAGATTTACAGAACTTCATGAGGTCTTTACCGATTACAGGTACTCAACAGCCAGAAATGTTGGGGCTATTGGTCACTGAGCGAACAACCTTTCACATTGAGGAAGGCATCAAAGTGGATTTGGATCAAAGCAGCTATCTTGGCATCACAGATTATGAATTGGAAATTGAATATGACAGTGAAAAAGCATATGAGGCAGATCAATTGTTTCATACACTAACTGATGATTTGGACATGCCAGTCAATCGAAAAGGAAAGCGCTCTCGATTTATCACTAGATTTCAATCGTTTTACGGGAAGGAGTAGTCAAACATGCGAGCTGTTTTGGATCAATCCACTCTCTCAAATGAGCAGAGACTGTTATTACTTAGCTCACGTATTCAATTAAATGAACAAGAAGAAGAGTCTATTAGAGCTCTATTGAAAGATGGCATTGATATGCCTAAATTAATTGGACTGGCATCAAGACATAAGGTGCTTCAGCTGATGACACCTCATTTAATTCGCCTTGATGATGAAAAGAGCATTACGACAACATACAAATTTTTGCTTCACTATCACTATATAGGGAATCGTCAAAAAAATGTGGAGAGATTCAAAGAATTCAAGCGTCTGTTACAAACATTCCGAAATGCAAAGCTGAAAGCGGTCCCCCTTAAAGGCGCCATTTTAACCCCGCTTGTGTACAAAGATTATGGACTGCGAATGATGTCAGACCTTGATTTCTTAATTCATCCAGATGACCGGAAAAGTGCCTCATCATTGCTCAAGAAAGAAGGGTTTATCATCGGGAAATATGACTGGGCTGCCGACCAGGAAATACCGATTGAAAGAGAAGAAGAAATGATGTGGAGAATGAATGCCGGGAATCTTTATTCACATATTAAACGGAGCGGAGAAGATTTTTTGAAGGTACACCGAGTCGATTTCTCTTATGATGTTGAACTGAAAAAAAACTACGAAGCAACAAATGCTTTGCTGGATGCTGCTGAAGAAAAGCACTTTTTTCAAACAGATGTCCATTTGCTCCAGCCATTAGATTTTCTTATCCATCTTGCTTTCCATCTATATAAGGAGGCAACAAATGTACAGTATGTCTACTTACATGCAGATCTTAATTTGATCAAGTTTTGTGATGTAAGAGAGTACGTCATGTTTGTTGAAGAGCAAAATCAGCTTGATTGGCATGCTTTGCAAGTAAGAGCGAAGGAATTAGGGGCCGAGAAAGCACTTTTTTACACGTTTACGTTTTTAGATTTATTGTATCAAACGAACTATATCGATCAATTGAAGCAGCTAGACATGAGTGACCAATCCTTCTTAGAAGCTTATGGAGAGAATGATTTCGGTTCTTTGAAAATATGGAAAAAATCTTTTATTGAGCGTTTTTTCAGCTTAGATAATCGCGATGAACTTGAAGAGGAACCAGCCATACAGCTATTTCCTGAAAGGCAATAGCAAATTGAAGAGGAGGATTCTATATGGATATAAAAGCGCTTTTTGAAAAGCCTAAGAACGATTTTCCTTTTGAAAAGTCATTTGTGTTTGCAGGTATTCATTTTCATATTCTATCAATGGAATTGCAGGCGATTGAAGATATTGAACATTATATCCCAAAAGAATTGGATCGCCGCGAGGGGGATATCCCTTCACAGATTGAAATAAGGTTTATTATTGATCCGGAGCTTGAACAGTCTGTTCGCAGTGCTTGCTTTCAAAAGGGCGAAACCATTATTGCAAAAAGGAAGTTTACTTACAAACGATTAAAATTAGATGACCAAGTATTATTTGCCTCACATGAAGGTGACGAGCCGCACAGTGTGGCGGTCAATAAGGGGCGTTATGCTGTGATTGGAAAAAACAATAATGAGTCTGCGATACGCTGTCCACTGCGAATCGTCCGAGAAATTGCCCTTAGAACACTAGAAAACCAAGGTGGATGCTTTACACATGCAGCAGCTGTTTCTTTTGAAGATGGCCAAAAAGGAGCGCTCATTATCGGTGATAAAGGTGCCGGGAAGTCAACCACTATGTGGCAGTTTTTGCATCATGGAGGAGCAGATTTTATCACAAACGATCGTTCTATTTCAGTGCTTGAAGATCAGGAACTGACTGTGTATGGATGGCCGATGTGCTTGGCGCTTGGAGTAGGAACCGTCCAAGCCACAACAAATATACAGGAACTGAAAAACAAAAAATTCAGCCGGTCTCAAGATAAAAGAATATGGGATGAAACCATATCAACAGAGGAAGAGGCAAAAGAAAAATGGGCGAGCGGCTGTAAGTTTGAAATTACACCAAAAGAAGCTGCTGACATGACAGGAACAACGATTCGGAGCTCTACGAAAGTAAATATGGTGATTTTTCCTTCACTCAAAATAGGTTCAGGTGAGATCAGGCTTGTACCAGTAAAAAACGATGATCAAAGAGCAAAAGAAATCATGACAGCAAATATAAGAGAACCAGAAGATCCCGACTATTTAAAAGGCTGGCTCGGACTTCGACATGTGTCAGATACCTTTCTGAGGCAAAAGGCATCTGAGCTTATCCATCACTTGTTTAACATGCCATGCTTTTATTTAGAGGGTGATCCGCGTTACCTGCAAGATGCAATTCCAGATCTGTTAAACAAAAAAGTCAGTTCGATTTAAAGAGACGATTGTCTAAACATTCGTTTGAGCCGGTCTTCACGTTTTTTCATTTGCTCGTGATCTGCTGGCAGCAAAATTTGAAAGAGCATTTCGGCAATTGGCCGTGCGAGCCTTTCGTCAGAGTTCATGAGAATGCAAACTCCTAATTTTTTCTTTGGAATGAATCCAATATAGGAGGTGAACCCTTTAATTTCTCCGCTATGTTCAGCTAAGGTGAAACCGTTAAAAGGTCTCAAAAACCATGAAAGACCAGCACCTCTGCTGAAATCTTCTTCAACCATAACGGGGCTTTGCATTTCTTTTAGAGAATGCTGATGAAGCAGGCTGTTTGCACCGTATTGAGCTTGAATGAATTGAATCAGATCATCTGCTGTGGAGATTAGTCCGCTTGAACCATCCTCCCAAGATGGTGTTTCAGCACTTGGATAGGTTACGTCAGACAGGCCTGAGGAAGAAACTGTATATCCTTTGGCTGTGGAGGCTGTTTCAATAAATCCGGTTTGCTTCAAATCGAGCGGTTTTAGTATGTGGGAATGCACTAATTCTCTATATGGCATATGACTCACCTTTTCTAGCACTTTACTTAATATAGAGTAGCCAAGACTGGAATAATTGATGATAGACCAAGGCGGTGTGAAAATAGTGAGTATTTCAATACATTGAGCTAGAGTCATCTCTCGTATATGAACGGCTTTGTCGAGTGCTTTGGGCAGGCCTGAGATATGAGAGGCAATCATTTGGAAAGTGAGTGGAATTGGTTCAGACAAGTGACTTTTTATGGAAGAAAGCAATGGTTCGTAAGTATGAATGGGTTCATCGAGTTGAATGAATCCTTCCTCTCGCAATTTCATCATCACCATTGCAGTAAAAGGCTTAGTCACAGAACCAATTCGAAAGGTTGTGTCTTTTGTAACAGGGGTGCCGCTTTCAATATCAGCTAGGCCCTCATACCACGACCAAATGTGCTCATCTTCATGAGAAATACAAATGGAACAGCCGGGAATTTGATGTTGCTCCAATAATTTTCTAATGTCGGTGGTTGTATCTTGCAGACGCTGCAGGATCAATTCATTGATCAAAATAGACACCTCTTTCATACAGAATATATATATATTACCAAATGTTTCATGTTGTTTTAAGATGAACGATCAATATTTTTATATTTTAAAAGAGAGCGGGCGATAGAAAATGAAAACAATTCAAAAAACCATTCTTGATATTTTAAAAGGTGATGGCCAAGATATAGAACAAATTCCATATGAGCTTGTGGAACGTAAAGGTGTAGGACATCCAGATACAATGTGTGACGCCATAGCAGAAAGAGCTTCTCAATACTATTCTCAATATTGCATGGAGCATTTCGGCAGGGTGGCACACCACTGGTTTGACAAAGTCATGCTTCTTGGCGGAGATGCGGATGTCACGTATGGGAAAGGGACAATGGTCAAACCGTATCAAGTTGTGTTTGCTGGAAAAGGGGCATACGCATACGGGGATGAGCCCATTCCTCTTAAAAAGATTCTTTTCGATGCGGCAAAGGATGTGTTATCAGAGGTGACAACAGGATTTGACCCTGAAGAACATCTCGTCATTGACTGCCGAATCGTCGATCATCAGGGGGCAGGCCGCAAAAATTCACGATATCGTCCGATGGTTGAAACGGACATGATTGAAATCGGTGATCCAAAGCTTGTGTCAAACGACTGTAACTTACTGCATGCTCATGCTCCGTTAAGCCGTCTTGAGAAGCTGGTCCTTTATACAGAGCGTTATGTGAATGGACCAGAATTTAAAAAGGTCAATCCAGATACCGGCTGGGATGTAAAAATATTTGGAAGCAGACGTCATGAAGATTTCAAACTCATTGTGAACATGCCATTTCTAGCTAAAGATATTCATAGTCTTGAGGAGTATTTTGCCCGCAAAAAGGAATGCCAAGATCAAATCGCTCGCTATATTCATGAAACGTTAGGCCTCACGCCTGATCTCATGCTTAACGCAACAGATCGCAATGGCCGTCCGTACTTAACAGCGCTAGGTTCTGTAGCAGATACCGGCGATGTAGGAGTTGTTGGAAGAGGAAATAGATTAAATGGACTGATCACCCCAATGCGGTCTATGAGTATTGAAGCGCCAGCTGGGAAAAACCCGCTTGATCATACAGGGAAATTATATGGGGTGCTCGCACAACGGTTGGCAGATCAAATTTTTGAAACGATTCAAAAGCCAACAGAAGTGCATATCTTTACTTCAAAAGAGGCACCGCTCCACAACCCTGATGAAATTGCCGTCCGTATTCAGCAGTGGGATGGAAATGAAGTTGATAGAAAAAGAATTGAAGACCTCGTCATGAATGCGGTTCATTCCATGGGCGATGTGACAACAGATTTAATTTTTAAAGGCGTGACAATGTGGTAAAAAGGATGAAAAAAAGAGTCATTGAAGCCGTTCAAGCATGTATTCATACAAAAGAACCTATGGCAGTGACCATTCATCCATATGAAATTGAAAAACAACAACAATTGAATCAACATCATCTTCTGTTGATGCTAAAGCCTGAATTAACAAGTATCAATAAAGGTGTACAGCTTGATCTAATACTAGATGAACTTCTCCAACGATTAGATGATCGTGAGGTAGAAATAGGAGCCGTGCGCGTTATATCATCCTTATATTTGAAGGAAAAGAAAATCATTGAAAATCAATATGGGATGCTAAATAAAATTTCTAAAAACGGTCTGAGTGAAGTGTCAGATGCAGCAAAAAAGATGCTCGCCATGAAATACCCAGAGTTTAAAAAGAAGGAACATTTCATATATGGAGGCCATCAATTTTTACAAAAGTACAAAGAGCTTACGCCATATGGTTTAGAGCTGTTAACCCGAAACGTTAAGGTAGACAAGCTGGGTGCGGGCACATATGCCATAGAGGCCGAGGTGGATGGAGAAAAGATGCTTCTGCTTAATTCATTCCACCCTTGTCAAATAGAGTGGTTCACTGCACCTGCAAAGTCTATTATCGTCCTTGAATGTTTTTCAAAGCAGCCTATGAAGAAGTTAAGAGAAGATTTTATCGGTGCAACGGATCCTAAAGAGGCAAAAGCGGGTTCTTTTAAACACATGCTGCTGTCGGAGCAAAAACGGTTTGGTTTATCTAACGTGTGTACCCGGTTTAATGGCATTCACCTGTCACCGGGTCCTGTAGAAGCAATGGCGGGAATGATTCACTATTTTAGTACACCTGAAACAAGATTGACTCCCGCACATACACTTTTTGGCCAGCTGTTAAAGGAAAATGGCTTTTCGCCGGAAGCATTAGATCTATTATGTAAAGATGTGTCCATTCATTCAAGCGAAACACCCGTATTCGAATTAACAGAAAACCTGAATTGGGATGAAGCACTTGATTTGCTAGTAAAAGTGAGAAACGACATTCAAAAGCATGAACGTGTTCTGTAACGGAGGGAACAACTTGAACAATAAAGGAGCTAGCCAGCGAATTTGGATTGTCGGTCCACCTGGATCTGGAAAAACAACCCTTGCACATCAATTGAAGCAGGAGTTAACGTTACCTCACTATGAACTTGATGCCCTATTCTGGCAAGCGAATTGGAAAAAAACAGATAAGACGGTGTTTATCGATAGTGTCCATGAAATTGTTAAAGAAAAGAAATGGGTCGTTGATGGTCAATATTCATCTGTTCACCACATATTGGCTGAATATGCTGATACGATCATTTGGCTTGATGTCAAGAGAAGACAGACATTCCCCCGCCTTATGAAAAGGACATTCAAACGGCTCATCACAAGAGAGAAACTTTGGAATGGAAATAAGGAGCGAATGGGTAATGCGCTCCAATTTTTCTCATATGCCTTTCAAGTCTATCCAGAGGTGATTCATCAAAACGAAAAGCTTTTTCACAAATTAAAAGAAGAATCTCATGTGAAATGCCTGCGCATAGACAAGCGGGACGAGGCAGACCAGGTGCTTATGAAAATCCAAAACCTTGAGAAAAAGGGGTGAGGACATGACGACATTAGATGATGCTTATAATGTCCTGAAATATTGGTTTTCTGAAAAGTCGATTCGTTTAACACCTTTAAACGGAAGAAGCCCTAATGAAGGGTGGCTTGTAGAAACGATCAAAAACCGCTTTGTCTTGAAAAAATGTGCAAGAAATCATGATGCGGAGTGGCTTCAGTATTTAGAGGATTTAACAGATGCTCTGCTTGATCATCATTTCCCGATCCAGCCTATGGTGAAGACAGAAGACCATCGTAAGACCATTTTATTCAAAGAACATTTTTGGCAGCTACGGCCCTATTTTGAAGGAAGACCATATGAAATGGGAAATCGTTCAGATGAACAAGAAGCCATTCGGGTATTAAAACAGCTCCATTCATTAAAGAACTTACCGAAAGGGCCTGTGAATCCAAACTGCGAATTGAAGAACTGGATTGCTTCTCCGGACGAAACGCTCGGCAAGACGGCTTACGCACTAAAAAAGGTTGTTTCTTCTAAAAAGGCTGCTGCTTTGCTCAAAGTGTATGAACGAGAACTAATGAATATCATCACGCTGTTAAACCCTAGTATATACGAAGCATTACCTCATGCTGTGACACATGGTGACTTTCATTCTGGCAACCTGTTAATTCGTAATAAAAAGCTTGCCATGGTTCTTGACTTTGATACAGCAGGCTTTAGACCACGAATATATGATGCAGCCATATCTGCATTTTTATTAACGAGAATCAAAAGAGGAACGTTTCAACTAGATATTGTGAAAACGATTCAATTTTTAAAGGCATATGCAGATGACTTATCCGAATATGAATGGCGTTCTATATCTGCGTTTATCAGACTTTTATATATTCCAACAGAGCGGTATTTAACACTGCTGCATACCTATACACCTCACCTATTAAACTGGTATATTGATTGGTCTTTCGAAGCACTAGAATCTGCATCGAACCAGCTGAAGGAAGATTGGTATCTCCAAAAGGAGATGAGAATATGAAGGTCGCTGTTGTCACTGGTGGAAATAGGGGCATAGGTAAAGAAGTGTGCAGACAGCTTGCGCAGTGTGGAATGCTTGTTATTTTAACTGCACGGCAGTTTGAAAGTGCCAAAATAGCTGCGTCTGAAATGGCTGAGCATGTTGTGCCATTTCAGCTGGATGTAACAAATGAAGAATCAGTTGAACGTTTCTCGCAATTTATGAAAGATTCGTTTGGCAGAGTGGATGTGCTCATTAATAATGCCGGTGTCTTTCATGACAACATAAAGGATCACACATTTCCATCTTTTCTAGATCTTCCGGTATCGACTCTTCAAGAAACGATGAATGTGAATGTGTATGGTGCAGTCAGAATGACCAAGGCCGTTTTCCCTTACATGAAACAGGGAGGATATGGACGGATCGTCAATGTATCTAGCGGTATGGGAAGGCTTTCTGCGATCTACGCTTCAGACGATGTCAGGCGTGACGGAAAAAGCGGTCCTTACTACCGGATGTCAAAAGCGGCACTGCATGTTCTCACAAAAGTCACCGCTTTAGAAGGGGCACCCTATTCTATTCTTGCGAATGCAGTGTGTCCTGGCTGGGTACAAACGGACATGGGGACATCAGAGGCTGTTAAAACCACACAGGAAGGTGCATCAGGAATCGTGTGGGCGGCACAGCTGCCCCGAGATGGACCAACAGGAGAATTGTTGAGAGACGGGCAAAGACTTCAGTGGTAAGAGGAGGCAGCTACATGCGAGGTATGAAAGGAAAGACGGTTATTGTGACAGGCGGAGCTCAAGGGATTGGATATGCAGTCGCAGAACGAGCCGCACAAGAAGGCGCACAAGTCGCCATTGCTGATCACCATGTAAATTACGGAATGTCAGCAGAAGAACAGCTCAAAGCAAATGGATATGATGTTTTGTTTATAGAGGCTGATATTGCTGATGAAGCATCAATTGTTTCAATGATAGAAAAAACAGCCAATCATTTCGGAAAAATAGACATGCTGGTGAATTGTGCAGCCGTTTTTATCATGCGGGGTCTTGAAGCAACCGTTGAAGAATGGCGGCGCATCATGGATTTGAATATTATGGGACAAGCACTTTGTGTGAAACACACTGCGCCATACATGGAGAAAATAGGAAAAGGATCGGTTGTAAATATTGCCTCCATTTCAGGTCACATTGCCCAGCCGAAATATTTAACATATAACGCGACAAAAGCAGCAGTTGTCAACATGACGCGGTGCATGGCAATGGATTTGGCGGATGCAGGTATTCGTGTAAATGCAGTGAATCCAGGTACGGTATGGAACAAAAATAACGAGCGGTTCCATTTGGAAGAGCTTGGATTAACAAGAGAGCAAGCAAATCAGCATCCTGATATTGGCGGGATGCACATGTTGAAACGAACCGCTGATCCAGAAGAGATCGCATCTGCTGTCATCTTCCTTCTTTCAGATGAAGCGAGTTTTATTACAGGAGAAAATTTGATGGTTGACGGCGGCTATACTGCCATGTAGAGGAGTAAAAATTGCATGAAATTTGATCTGCACACACATCATCAACGCTGTGGTCATGCGGAGGGGAACATCAGAGAATATGTCGATGAGGCTGTGAAATTAGGTCTGGACTTTATCGGGATTTCGGATCACTCTCCCTTCTTTGGTGAAGAGGCTGACCACTTTAAACCATGGGTAGCGATGGCTAAAAGTGAATTTCAATCATATATAGAGGAAGTCCTGCAGTTGAAAAGGGAATATGACGGAAAAATTCACGTGCTGTTAGGTGTTGAATCTGACTATTTTCCAGAACACGAGGCCCTTTACCGAGACGTGTATCGACATTATCCATTTGATTATATCATTGGCTCGGTTCATGTCAGTAATGGATACGACCTATTTAACCGGAAACGGTGGGAACGAATCACAGAGCAGCAAGCCATCATTGAAAAAGAAACATATTACCAGTTGATTAAAATGTCTGCTGAGAGTCAAATGTTCGACGTTTTAGGCCATATTGATGCCTTAAAAGGTTTTTATCCGGAGATTGCTCATCTCAAAACAGAAGCTGTCGATGATGCACTAAAAGCAATTGCGGAGAGTGGTTCTGTCATTGAAGTGAATACCTCTGGCAAAACAAAAGACTGCGGCGGTTGGTATCCATCAATGGATCTATTAGAGCGAGCCAAATTTTATGGTGTGGATGTCACGTTTGGCTCAGATGCCCATCAGCCAGCCCGCGTAGCAGATGATTGGCTGAAAGTAAAACAGGTGCTGAAGGAATTAGGTTATCGGGAATGGTATATCTTTCAATCTCGTCAAAAGCGAAAATTGGCTCTATAAATTCTAAAAAAAGGGGTTATGAAAATGACAAAAGTTCGCGTAGCAATTGCAGGAGTAGGATCATGCGCTTCAAGTATCGTTCAATTTGTAGAATTGGCAAAGGAAAAGATGGATACGCTCTCCGGTGTTATGCATGATGTCATTGGAGGTTATCACTTGTCTGATGTAGAATTTGTTGCAGCTTTTGAAGTAGATCAAAATAAAGTAGGAAAAGACTTGTCAGAGGCCATTTTTACTAAACCAACGGCTGCAGTAAAACATATAGATGTCCCGTTATTCCAAGTAACTGTTGAAGCAGGTCCTTTATGTGATGGTCTTGAAGGAGATTTGTCCAACTGCATACACCCGCATGAACACTCATTAAAAATGAACACACATGATGTGACGCAAAGGTTAAGGGACGTTCAGGCAGATGTACTAGTCTGCTTCTTACCGACAGGTTCCTTTGAAGCAGTTCGAGTATACGCAGAGGCATGTGCACATGCGCAAACTGCCTTTATTAATGCAACACCTGAACCGGTGGCAAATGATCCTGAATTTGTCAAAATGTTTGAAGAGTCGGATACCCCGCTCCTTGGTGATGACTTAAGAAGTCATTTAGGTGCCACAACACTGCATACAGCGTTAATTGAGCTGTTAAAATCCCGAGGGATTGATATTACCAATACGTACCAATTGAATGTTGGAGGCAATACAGACTTTTTAAACCTTGCCAATCCAATGAGATCAACGAGTAAGCAAAAATCGAAGCGGAAAGCATTATTTGCCTCTGGTATTGATGCCAGTGAAGTGGCAGCAGGTCCAAATGGCTATGTCAGCTACTTAGGAGATCATAAAGTCTGCTTCCTGCGATTGGAAGGGAATTCTGTTTTGGATTCAGACATTTCGCTTGAAATTCGTTTACAAGTAGAAGATTCTCCGAATTCAGCTGGTGTTATCGCTAACGCAATGCGTGTAGCAAAAGCAGCTAAAGACATGAATCACAGCGGTGTCATACATGACGTCTGCCCATTCTTATTCAAAAGCCCTCCAATTGGACAAGTAGATTCAGAATCATTGCGTCTATTCAATGAATATGTAGCAAATGCTCAACTGAAAAAGGTGTGATCAGTGGAAGCAGAACTAAATCTTTGCGAGATAAAATTTGCCGCTTTTGACTTGGATGGAACATTAATTGATGACAGAGGCAGGCTTATTGGTGATGTCCATGGCGCAGTGAACATGCTGCGCCAAAGAGGCATTATTTCAATGATTATCACAGGCAGAACGTATGATTCTTTCTGCTCTCTGAACTTAGATCCATCTTTACTCGATTTATTTCATCATGATGTGTTATTGAATGATGGAAATGTGATTTGCCACCATCAAAAGAAAACATTTGACGTTATACAATATCTAGATGCTGCTATATGCCGGCAGATCATCTCATCACTTGATGGTCAAGCTGAATTTGTTATGGAAACACATGGAAAGCATGTGGCATCCAGTAAAAGCGCTAAGTTGAAATATTGCATGCTTTACACATTTCCACGAGAAAAAATAGAGGTTGGTCATCAGAAAGAATTCAGATTTGACCGTGTGACAAAGCTATTTATTTTACCGAAACAAAAGATAGATATCGCTCATCTATTAAGAGATTGTCATTGTGATGTTGCGGATGCACAGTTTTTAAATGCACAAGTGATTTCCCCGAAAGGAATTTGTAAGGCAGATATGCTTGAACGTCATTTATTAGATTGTTTTGGAGAAAGTGATTTACATCGTGTGATTGCTTTTGGCAATGGTCACAATGACAGACTGCTGCTGAAGAAGGCGAGGTGGGGGCTTGCAGTTCAAGATAGCCATCCATCGGCGATTGAGTTATGTGATGTACATCTGGGGGAGTCTATTTATGAATATCTTGATAAAGTTTTACAACCATTAGAAGCACCAAAAGTGATCAATGAAAAGGGAGGTATTTAGTTGAAAACCCTTCAGCTGCCTTTACCAGATGCACTAGAAGATACAATGATACCGGATTTTGTGGAAAGAGTTTCTTTTCTATCTGCTCACATTTTGCACGTTGATCTTCTTGAAGAGGAATCTGTTATAGAAGTAACAGTAGATCAAACGGGAGATGCTGAGGCAATATCAGCTGCGTTTTTAAAGTTATCGTCAAATGTAGCTCAACTGCGGAGGTTTCGTGAAAAGGAAATGAAATCAAATATTCATTTGTCCAATGAGCCTGTTCATTCGAAACTAAGCGAGGATGATCAAAAGAGAACCTTCTATGATGAAATTGAAATGGAACTCTCACACTATTTTGATCAATTATTCTTAAATATGGGAGCTTCACTTGGAGCCAAAATAAGAAGATACCCTTCTACGATGAGTAAAGAATTAATGGAAAAATGTAAATACCATACGAATTTTCCGCAAAATATTTATTCTGTTTTTGAAATACCTCATGATTACCAAATTATTGATGACATTCGAGAAAAGCATCATGGTTTTCTGCCTGAACACTTCCAGCAAGCAGGCCGTTTTTTACAGCCGTGTATTTGTTATCACTGCTATGAGGAATGGGAAGGAAAGACCTATCTAGACAATCAAATGATGACAGCAGCGGGGCAGTGTTTTAGACATGAAATTTCTTGGAAAGTCGATCCTCTCCGGAAACTAGAATTTAGTATGCGTGAAATTGTCTTTATCGGTGATAACGAATACATCAACGAAACAAGAAAAACACTTCTTGAACGCACATGGCAATGTTTTCATCAGCTTGGCCTTAGCGGAAAGGTCACGACCGCAAATGACCCCTTTTTCTTTTATGATGATATGGATAAAGCGAATTATCAATTAATGGCGAATAGCAAATATGAGTTAGTAGCTGTGACAGAAAAGAAAGACGTTTCGATCGCTTCTTTTAACGACTGTGGAGAGATGCTTTGTGAAAGGTTCCAGATCAAGGGAGAAGATGGTATGCCGCTTTATTCAGGTTGTGCTGCATTTGGTATCGATCGATGGGTGCAAGTCTTTTTGCAAACGTACGGTCGAAATCGAAAGAATTGGCCAAATGAGATGCTTCATATAAAGGAGGGTCACTATGCTGCAAAGTAATCTGACTCAAGAAGAGCACACAGCCCTCATTTTATCTGATCCTTTTTTAGAAGACAGCCAGATAAAAGAGATGCAGGAGCTTCTGTATCAGCAGCAAGACTGGAATGTCATTCTCGGAATGCTACATGTTCATCGAACAGCCGGTATTGCATGGAAAAATATTAAACGTTATGCCATTCATTTAAGAAAAGATTTTAAAGCAACTTATTTTTTAAAGTCATTAGAAATTATGTATAAAGGGCAATTAGAAACGGCACGAGACAATATTACGTTAAATGATCAGTTATTCAAAGCACTTGATCAAAAAGGAATTGAGTATGCCATTGTAAAAGGAAGTGTGATTGGCCAGTGGGCATACTGCGATGTAGGGCTTCGCTTATTTGGAGACAACGATCTCTTTATCTCACAAGATCAGCTGCAAGAAACCGGACATGTATTAAAAGAATTAGGCTATATTCAAGGTTCTTGGAACTATGAAACGGAGACAGTCACACCTGCGAAACGAAAAGACATTCTTTACCTCATCATGAACTCACATCAAACCTACACCTATATGAAACCTACACCAGAATGCCGCTTTATTGATTGTCATAAAATTGATGTTCAGTTTTCAGTTGACCTTATGACAGGAAACCGGACAGATTCAATTGTCCAAGAAATGCTGTCTAGACGAATTCAAACGTCTGTTGATGAGCATCTTGTATGGTCATTAAAAGAAGAGGATATGCTGATTTTCTTATGTATTCATTTTTACAAAGAGGCGATTTATTTAAATGAAGTGGAGTCAATGAAAGACTTGCTGCTTTATAAGTTGCTTGATATATATGGCATGTTTATGAGAGAAGACCTATTGGATGTGGAGTTGTTTGTCCGTCGAACGAAAGCGTATGGCTTTGAAAAGATGGTCTATTTTGCTTTGCATTATGTGAATGAAGTCTTTCCTCATACGATTTCTGATCTTGACATGGATGCACTTCAGCCTGAATCACTTGCTTATTTATCTGAAGTGCTGGATGCAAATGATGTCGTTCATACCTGGAATCAGCCTATTCGCAAACGATTTTTTCACATTAACCGGTCTTTAGAAATACAAAAGCATTCTGTTTATAAGGAGTAGTGTGATGAAAGATCCGGCAGCGCTATTTGATTTTAAGGGAAGAAACGACGTCATATGGTTTGGGAATATGAATCAAGAACAAAGCTGGGACCAAACAAAAGCTTTACCTGTCATGACAGACCATGTTCAAAATGAACTGGTTCTTCAGCAAGAACAGCAACTGCTGTTGATTGCTTCTAAGGATCATCATGTCATTATGCATCACCAGCCAGAACCTGCTTTTTTAGCCTATTTGGAAAAGCAAGGTGTCAAGCTTCCGCATATGGTTCAAAAAGAAGATGCCTTTAAATTAAAGGGACTCATTGTACCCTATCTTTTAGATGAATCGGTTGAACAAGCATCATCGCTTGAAAAAAGAAAGATTTATGGTTCAAATCCAACACTTGTAAAACGATTCAATCATAAGGTTTCGACTAGAAAATGGGCAGAAAAACATCAGTTTACTGTCACGTGTGGTGCTGTTTGTCAAAATGCTGACGAGTTAAAACAGACGTATAACAAATTAAGGTCCAATGATTTCTCAAAAATGGTTTTGAAATTACCATATGGATCATCTGGTAAGGGACTTCGTATTTTAAAAAACGAGAGAGAATTCATGCAGCTTGTGACCTTTATTGATAGAAGGAAAATCCAAACAGAACTCCTTTTAGAGGGATGGCATCCAATTAAGCGATCATTAAATGCCCAATTGCTCATTCAAGAGGAAGGATCACACTTACTTTCAATTACAGAACAGAAAATTAATGAAGACGGCATCTATTTGGGGACCGATTTTGCGCCTATTTATGAACTGGACAAAAAACGTGAATATGAAGTAAGCATGTATCGAATCATAGAGCTTCTATATGAAGAAGGGTATCGAGGTGTGGTTGGCGTTGATTCGATCATTGATATAAATGAACAGCTTATACCGATCATTGAAATAAATGCCCGGTTCACGCAAGTTACTTATTTACTCCCAATCATTTGTCGTTTTTTTTCAACCTACGAATATATTGAAAGCCGCTTTAAAAGATTCTCATGCAGTGCCGACCTGCCGTTTGAAGATGTGTTAACGGAGGTGACCGAAGCACTCGATCCGGGAGAAGATGGTGGGTTTTTTATTTATACTTTCGGTAAAACGAGAGCGGATGATATGTGGCATTATCGCCTGTTTATATTGTTTTACCATATGAAGAAGGATAAGCAGATTCATATGCTGACAAAGTTTGATGATATGGAATTTTCAGCAGAAAGGGGGAGAGAATTTGCCGAAAAATGACTCTACGCTCTTAGAGAAAGCGAATGGTTATGGGACGCCGATGTATGTATACGATGGAGATGCATTGAAAGATCACTATGATCACATTACAGGATGGCTCCATCAATCAGCTGAGGTGTTCTTTTCATTTAAGTCCAATGGAAATGTCTCGATTGCGTCATTGTTACGGTCTTTTGGCGCTGGTATAGAAGTGGCTTCTGCAGGAGAGCTCCTTATGGCTGTTAAAGCAGGTTATTCGCCGCAGCATATCATTTTTTCTGGACCAGGTAAGCAGAAGCAAGAGATCGATGTTGCGATTCAGCACGAGATCTATTGTATTATTGCCGAATCGAAAGAAGAGCTCATCTATATCGCTGAGTCTGCAAAGCATCAAAACAAACGAGCATCCGTCGGCATTCGGATTAATCCTGAATCCATTGAGTCACGAGCAAAAATCAAAATGGGCGGAGTTCCAAGTCCATTTGGGGTAGATGAATCCAAACTAAAAGACGTATTTGACCTATTTCAGAAGTATGATCATTCGCTCTTATTTAAAGGGATTCATATGTATTTGGGGACTCAAGTTCTTGATGAAACATCGCTTTTATCATCGTTTGAATACACACTCAACACGGCTGTTCGAATCAAGAATGAATATGGACTAACTTGCCAGATGGTTGATTTAGGCGGCGGGTTTGGCATTCCGTATTTTCAGCATGAGACACCGCTAAATGCTGAACGGTTATTTCAAAACGTAGCGGAATTGATTCGAGCGTACGAAGCTGAGCTTGAATTTCCGAGGTTTATTATTGAGATGGGGAGATTCCTTTTAGCGGAATGTGGTGTTTATTTAACAACTATAGAATATGTAAAAGAATCAAAAGGGCAGACGTTTTTAATTTCAGATGGAGGAATGCATCATCATCAAGCGATGACGTTTAGAGGCAGGCTGCTCCGCAATAATTATCCAATGCGGCTCATTAAACCTTCCAGCAAACCTTCGGCTGTAGTGAAACAATCGATTGTGGGTCCACTTTGTACCCCAGAAGACTTAATCGGCAGAGAGGTAGAGCTTCCGCAAGGCGATGTAGGTGATCTTCTTTGTATTGAGAAATCTGGGGCATACGGACTTTGCTACAGCCCTACCTTATTTTTAGGTCATTCTTCTCCGCTAGAGCTGCTTTTGTTTGAAGGAAACGATTATGTCATTCGAGAGAGAGGGACTCCGGATGACCTTTTATTGAAACAAAATAGATTATTCTTTAGACAAAGGAGGGATGAATATGACACTGACGGAGCTTCGTCAAGAAACGATTGATCGTCTTGTTTTGCAATTTTCGGAAAGGGCGGGTCAGCTTGATGACGAATTTCAGTTCCCGCATCAGAATCTAGACGAGCTGATTGATTGTGGATTACATGTCGCCAATATGCCGAAACAAGACGGGGGTCTTGGGTATGGATTTGATGAAACGGTGACTCTTTTGTCACACATATCTAAAGGGTGCGCGTCGACAGGACTCATTATGGCGATGCATTACTATTCGCTCGGCGCATTTTCTGAAGTGCTTACAAGTGAGCAGCAAGCCGTAGTTTTTGACGATATTCTGCGTTCAGGAGAACTAATCGCTTCTGTTAGCGATCCGAATGTGATTTTTATTTATCAGCGTAAGCAAATGGACGGAATTCCGACCATTACCGCAGAAAAAACAGAAGGCGGGTATCTTGTGAGTGGAACTAAATTTACAGTGACTGGTGCACCGCGCATTAAATATTTACCGATTTATTGTCAGTATGCGCCGTCGTCATGCACATCTCAATATGGAATGACGGCGCTCTTAATGACATTACCGAGTGAAGGTGCTGCGATTGAGGAATCGTGGAATTATTCGGGCATGAGGGCATCGATGAGTCATCACATTCATTTTGACCAAGTATTTATACCCGATCATCAGCTCATCGGGAGAGAAGGCTACGCAATAGAAGATACTGAAAATTTAATCTACTGGTTTCGTCTAGCTGTTACAGCTGTTTATTATGGCATTGCAAAAGCAGCATATGAACATTCCCTCGGTGTGATATATAAAAGAAATGATCGAATTTCCAAGAAAAAATCAGCCTTTTTACCAGGACAGCAATTTCGTATTGCAGATATGAAAATGAAATTAGATGTTGCACATTCTCAGCTTATGGCTTGCGCTCAACAAGCAGATCAAGAAAAGAAACAAAATCATTACTCGAGTGATTTGTATACGAAGACGCTGATTACAAAACATTTTGTGACGCAAGCAGCAGAAGAAATCGTACAGCTAGCTTCTCAGGTCGAGGGTTTTTCTTCGTTACAGCAAGGCTCTTTGCTCGAGCGTTTAAGCCGAGATGTGAAAGCGGCAAAATTTCATCCGCCTTCTGAAGATTTATTAAAAGAAGTGATTGCGAAAAAAGAGCTGGGCATTATCCCCTTAAAAAATCGCTGGGTATGATGGCAAGAAAAAGGAGGAGACATATGTGGCTACTGCAGCACCTATTTACCGAAACAATTACTTAAACTGTTCTCAATTAACGATTGCAGCCATGCTTCTTAGAAAAGGGATTGAAATTGATAGGGTTTGGAGGCAGGCAGGCCTTGTTTATAGACCTCAAGACAAAGGGTTTGTTTTGATCGGTTCCTTTAAACATTTTCGCGAGGATATTCTCCATCATAATGGCATTCATTTAGAAGAAATTTTTTACACGGAAGAGGAATTAGACCTCTATATCAACCGTGTGTTTAAACAGCATCCAAGCGGAGGGACTGTATCTGTTTCTTTAGATATATTTGAATTACCGTACTGTCCATTTTACGAAAGAGAACATGGGTATCACACATTGGAAGTACTTGAGGTGAATGATGATCATGCAGTGGTCAGTGACCATGCATACTCCTATCATGGCACATTGAGTAAAGACCACTTGCTGAAAGCTGCCCGCTCTGTATATGAACATACACCTCGAACTGAAAATCGTTATAAGTGGATCAAACATGTGGAACTTCAGAAAGAACCAGATGTGCTGGTGATATTAAAGGAGCATGCTGCCATCTTAGAAGGAGCACCGCCGCATTTTGATTTGCCTGGAGCTGTCACAGGGCTAGGCGCTATTTCAGTCATTCAAAGGGATTATATTGATAGTATCAAAGACAATGAAAATGGAAATTTATTAGACAATGTTTACTTTGAAGGATTAAAGGATGTGGCTAACTCCAGAAAACATATGGTCACATTCTTATCTTCGTATGAAAATGAGTTTTTACATCCCCTTATTCAAGCTTTTGAAGATGCTTATCAAAGCTGGACAGTGCTCGCTAATTTTACGGCTAGAGTAGGCCTCAGTAAAAACCCTCGCAGTATGATAGAAAGAACGGCAAATCGGTTTCAAAAAACATTAGAAGTGGAGACCAGCCTGCTCACAGAACTAAAAGAGGTGATTCAAAATGAAGACCTATCAAACTCTCTCTCTTCATGATTATGTCAATAACAGAGGCATCACATATCAAAATGAATATGAAAAAGGCCAATTAACAATTGGCGGAGCTTCTTTGCCAGCTGAGTTAATCATGAACGTGCAAGAACCTTTTGTAGAAGGAATTCCTTTTCAGTTCATATATCAAGATCAAGGAGACAATATTGAATTAGAGGGACAGTCTCTTCATTTTCCGCCACTTGAAGCAGAAGCGCTTCATGTCGTTGGCTGTTCATCCAATGGCAATCTTTACGAAGAGATTTCGTTATTACGAGAGGGGAACGTTGTCTGTGAGTCTCGGCTTTCATTAACGGATGTGATTGAACGTGAACCTGCCTTTCATGATCGAGCGGCATATGCATTTGATTATATTCATACAGTATCCGGCATTAATCATCATTTGACATCAAACCTATGGCTTGATTCGCTCACCTTTTCGCAAAAAGTAGTTTTTGATGAAATTCGCTTTCAAGATAATCCATTTATGCATATTTTCGCAATGACGATTCAGCAGTCAGATCATTAATGGAAGGGAGCCATGTCTATGTGCGGCATTGCAGGCTATTGTCATTTTAACCATGCACCACTTGATCCTCACATCTTACTGGAGATGAAAAACGCACTTGCTGTGCGTGGACCTGATGATAGTGGTATATATCAAGATGACTCAGTTGGTTTGGTTCATACGCGGCTTTCCATTATCGATATTCAATCTGGGCCTCAGCCAATAACAAATGAAGATGATTCTATCTGTGTGATTCTAAATGGAGAGATTTATAATTTCAAAGAATTAAGAGAAGACTTATGGAATAAAGGCCACTTGTTTCGTACAGAGACAGATACAGAAGTACTGGTTCATGGCTATGAAGAATACGGAATTTCCTTTGTTGAGCAATTAAACGGAATGTTTGCAGCTGCGATATGGGATAAAAAGAAGAAAGCACTTTATTTGTTTAGAGACCGTTCTGGGATTAAACCGCTGTATGTTTCAGAATGCCGGGGAGGGCTTATTTTTGGTTCGGAAATGAAAGCTCTTTTTCAGCATCCAGATATACAAACTGCTATTGAGCCGGACGCTGTTCTTAGTTATTTATCCTTCCGTTATTCGATCGGCGAGCAGACTTTTTTTCAAGGCATTCAAAAATTACCCCCAGGTGTCATCTTGAAAATAGATGAAACAGGCATAACAAAAGAGACCTACTGGCAATATCCGCTCCCAGCTGATGGGATCGATCGGGGAGAACATTATTATCAAAAGGAATTGTTTGAATTAATTCAAGATAGTGTGCAAAAACAGATGATGTCTGACGTGCCTGTGGGAGCTTTTTTGAGCGGGGGAGTGGATTCGACTTCGATTGTCGCTTTGATGTCCAAATACAAAAACGAGAATATTCATTGTTTTTCGACCAGCTTTGAAGAGGAGGGCTTTTCTGAAGAAAGCTATGCCAAACTCGCGGCAGATCAATACAATGTCAAGCTACACTCACATCGAATGAGTGAAGAAGAGTATTTTCAATTATTGCCTGAAGTTGTGAAGCGAAGAGATCATCCTCTTTCTATTCCTCATGAAGTCGCTTTTTACCATATGTCACGGGAAGCAAAAAAGCATGTGACGGTGGTTTTATGTGGTGAAGGAGCGGATGAATTGTTTGCAGGTTATGGACGTGTCTTTAGGAGTCCAGCAGATTGGCGGAAAATTGTATGGCTTCAAAAAAACCGAAAACTGTCCTCTATCCTTTCTAAGGTATTATTTGAACCATCCTTTCAGCAGCAGGTGGATCAATTGATCGACCTTGAAGGTGAGATGGATCATTACAAAAAAAGGTATGCATGGTTTACTGCTGGCGAAAAAGAGCAGCTTTTAAGTCGGCACGCTGGTTCAATTGACCCTCCTGACTCACACATGAACCAGTTTATTGCCCATTGCTTTCAAAAGATGGAGGGTGCGTCGTATGAAAATAAACTGCTCTATTTATTCCAGCAGATTCATTTACCAAATCTGTTAGACCGGCTTGATATTATGACGATGTCACATGGACTAGAAGCGCGTGTTCCATTTCTTGATCATCGCATCATCCAATTTGTCAATGACATGCCCTTCAAATATAAGCTTCCTTATAAAGGACTGCCTAGCAGGCTGCAAGCATTTTTTCAGTCGAGTCTCAAAACGAGTGAGGTACAAGACATTCCGAAATATATGTTAAAAAAGACAATGGAGCAAACGGTGGATAAGCGTATATTATATAGAAGGAAAATGGGTTTTCCGGTTCCAGTGTATCATTGGATGAGCAAACGAATGAAAGAAATCGAAGAGAAGCTTCTTGATCAACAAAGCTTTGCAACAGAACTGTTTCAAAGAAAGCCACTAGAACAATTTTTACGAAATCATTCGAATCAGAAAAACAAAAATGGAGCGGATCAAAAAGTTTGGATGCTTTACAACTTGGAATTGTGGCATGATCACTATATGAAAGGGACGCAGCTTTCTCTCCAAACGAGTCATTAAAGAGATCCGGTCTATTCCTCTTGCTTGCCGCATATATGATACGGAAGGGAAGTGATTCGATTTTGAGGCTGAGTGAACTGTCAGGAAAAGAGATCGTCGATATTAAAAGAGCGGAGCGGCTTGGCGTGCTTGGACAAACCGACCTTGAAATCAATGAACAGGACGGTCAAATTACAGCACTCATTATACCTTCCGTGAAGTGGTTTGGCTTTCGAAAACAAGGAAATGACATCCGCGTCCCGTGGAATCACATTCAAAAAATAGGATCAGATATGATCATTCTCGATGTGCCTGAAGAACTTCAGCCGCACGGAGAAAAAGAGCACCCACAATAATGGGTGCTCTTTTTCTTTTCTCTCTCTGATTCGTTCACAGGCTGAATCCTCTCCTCATATGCTGAAAGGGAGATTCAGAAAATATTACAGACTTTTTTAAATAAAGAAGGTGAACGGTCAGTATGTTGAGCGGTTTAACGGTTGCGGTGATCGGGGGAGATGCAAGGCAGCTTGAAATAATTCGCAAGTTGTCACAGCAGCATGCCAAAGTGTTTTTGGTCGGATTTGATCAGCTGGATCATGGATTTATCGGTGCTGAAAAGCTGAAAATGTCTGAACTTCCATTCGAACAAGTAGACAGTATGATCCTGCCAGTATCTGGGGCAACGGATGAAGGAGTTGTTGCTACAGTTTTTTCAAACGAGCAGGTCTTGCTGGAAGCCAAATATTTAGAAAGAACCCCTGCCCATTGTACCTTGTACTCAGGTATTTCAAATACGTACTTAGACAATCTGGCAAAGCAGGTGAACCGGAAGCTTGTGAAGCTGTTTGAGCGAGATGATATTGCCATATATAACTCTATTCCAACAGTTGAAGGAATTATCATGATGGCCATTCAGCAAACGGACTATACGATTCACGGGTCTCATGTCGCTGTTCTCGGACTTGGAAGAACAGGACTCACCATTGCCCGCACATTTCGTGCACTAGGTGCAGACGTAAAAGTAGGGGCGGCAGACACAGCACATTTAGCGAGGGCATTTGAGATGGGGCTTGATCCATTTTCAATGGACCAGTTAAAAGAGGAAGTAACGGATGTTGATATTATCATCAATACCATTCCAAGTCTTGTATTAGATTCATCTGTCATCGTCAGCATGACACCTAAGACACTCATTTTGGATATCGCCTCCCGCCCAGGCGGAACAGACTTTGACTTTGCACAAAAGCACGGAGTGAAGGCACTTCTTGCACCAGGTCTCCCGGGGATTGTTGCACCAAAGACAGCAGGACAAATCATTGCAAAAGTGCTTTCCGGGCTTTTATGTGAACTTGCGGAGGAAAAAAGGGGGATGGAATCATGACAACATTAAAAGGGAAAAGAATCGGCTTTGGTTTAACAGGTTCCCACTGTACGTATGAAGCTGTTTTTCCGCAAATCGAAGCGCTCGTAAAAGAAGGGGCAGAAGTGCGTCCAGTGGTGTCGTACACGGTGCAGAGCACGAATACGAGATTTGGAGATGGAGCCGAGTGGATCGAGCGGATTGAGAAGCTGACTGGATTTCAAGCGATTGACTCAATCGTTAAAGCAGAGCCGCTCGGGCCTAAGCTGCCGCTTGATTGTATGGTCATTGCTCCTTTAACTGGAAACTCAATGGCAAAATTTGCAAATGCCATGACAGACAGTCCTGTTTTAATGGCTGCTAAAGCGACCATTCGAAATCATCGACCTGTCGTTTTAGGTATCTCAACAAATGATGCGTTAGGCTTAAATGGTACAAATCTGATGAGGCTGATGTCGACAAAGAATATTTTCTTTATTCCGTTTGGCCAGGATGATCCATTCAAAAAACCGACCTCGATGGTCGCAAACATGGATCTGCTATCTCAAACGGTAGAAGAGGCACTCCAGCATAGACAAATTCAGCCGATTTTAATTGGACCAAACGAATAATAGATTCACTAGAAAATCATGAAAGATTCAAAAAAGATGCTTCAAGCCTTGCTTTTCTATGGTAAAATAAAATGTAAAAAGTCATAGGATGGCCATCCGAAAGAAAAGAATCATGGATGGGTCGGAAGGAGTTTTACTGATGGGAAGAGGATTGCATGTAGCTGTAGTTGGAGCGACTGGAGCTGTCGGTCAACAAATGTTAAAAACACTAGCTGACAGAGATTTTGAAATGGATACACTTACTCTACTATCCTCAAAACGTTCTGCTGGAACAAAAGTGACATTCAGAGGTCAAGAGTACACTGTTCAGGAAGCAACACCTGAAAGCTTTGAAGGAGTGAACATTGCATTATTTAGTGCTGGAGGAAATGTTTCCAAAGCGCTAGCTCCTGAAGCAGTCAAACGAGGTGCGATTGTTGTAGACAACACAAGTGCTTTTCGTATGGACGAAAACATCCCTCTTGTCGTACCAGAGGTAAACGAAAAAGATTTGCATGATCATCAAGGGATCATTGCAAACCCTAACTGTTCAACGATTCAAATGGTAGCGGCATTAGAACCGCTTCGTCAGGCGTATGGCATGAAAAAAGTCATTGTCTCTACGTATCAAGCAGTATCAGGTGCGGGACATGAAGCCATTGACGAACTATACAGCCAATCACAAGCCATTTTAAATAAAGAAGATGTAACACCAGAAGTCATGCCTTATCAAATTGCATTTAATGCGATCCCGCAAATTGATAAGTTCCAAGACAATGGCTATACATTCGAAGAAATGAAAATGATCAACGAAACGAAAAAAATCATGCATATGCCAGAGCTGGAAGTAGCGGCAACATGCGTGAGACTTCCAATTGAAACAGGTCATTCAGAATCTGTCTACGTCGAACTAGAATCAAATGATGCAACAGTTGAAGACCTCAAATCAATTCTAAAAGATGCACCAGGAATTACGCTGCAAGATGATCCGTCTCAACAAATTTATCCAATGCCTGCAGATGCTGTTGGGAAAAACGACGTATTTGTCGGCCGCATTCGGAAAGATTTGGACCGTCCAAACGGGTTCCATATGTGGATTGTATCTGATAACCTGCTTAAAGGCGCTGCATGGAACTCAGTTCAAATTGCAGAAAGCTTAAAAGCATTAAAATTAGTTTAACATTCAATGGATGATGAGGACGAACAGAAGAGAGTTAGGCATCTTTCGCCTGCTCTCTTCTGTTACGTCAGAATGAACTTGGAGTGAAAACAGTGAAAATAATTGTCCAAAAATTTGGCGGTACATCAGTCAAAGATGATCAAGGTAGAAAAAGGGCACTTGCACATATCTTATCTGCAAAAGAAAAAGGCTATAAGTCAGTTGTCGTCGTTTCTGCAATGGGACGAAAAGGCGATCCCTATGCGACAGATACGCTGCTTGGTCTGCTTTACGGCAGCGCGCAGCATATGACAAATCGAGAAAAAGATTTGCTTGTTTCCTGCGGAGAGAATATCTCAGCTGTTGTGTTTTCAAGTATGCTGAATGAGAACGGTCTAAAGGCTGTAGCGATGACTGGAGCTCAGGCGGGCTTTGTAACAGATAAGGAGCATACAAGTGCGAAAATTATTGACATGAAGTGCGAACGTCTGGAGGCAGCACTGTCTGAACATGATGTTGTCGTTGTTGCTGGATTCCAGGGAGCCGCGAAAAATGGAGACGTGACAACAATCGGACGAGGTGGCAGTGATACGTCCGCCGCTGCTTTAGGCGCTGCATTGCAGGCAGACTTTATTGATATTTTTACAGATGTAGAAGGAGTTATGACAGCAGATCCCCGCATTGTTGAAAATGCAAAACCGCTGAGAGTTGTGACATATACGGAAATTTGCAACCTCGCATATCAAGGGGCAAAAGTCATTCACCCGAGAGCTGTCGAAATTGCGATGCAAGCAAAAGTACCAATGAGGGTGCGTTCAACATACTCTGATGATGAGGGCACACTCGTTACATCACACTACTCAGATAAAATGAGCCATGATGTGTACGACCGCCTCATTACGGGTATTGCACATGTCAATGATGTGACGCAAATCAAAGTTCCTGCAAAAGAAGGTCAGTACAGCGTACAAACAGAGGTCTTCAAAGCAATGGCAAACGCACAAATCAGTGTCGACTTCTTCAACATCACACCGAGTGAAATTGTGTATACAGTGACAGGTGCAATGACTGATAAGGCAACATCGATCCTAAAAGATCTTGGCTATACGCCAATTGTGACAACAAATTGTGCGAAAGTATCAGCTGTTGGCGCAGGCATTATGGGTGTACCAGGTGTCACATCTAAAATTGTATCGGCACTATCCGAGCAAAACATTCCGATTTTACAATCAGCTGACAGTCATACGACCATTTGGGTGTTAGTGAACGAAGAAAACATGAGAGCGGCCGTCAATGCCCTGCATGAAGTGTTTGAACTTTCAAGATAAATGTGATTGAATCATGATGAGGTGAAAAAAATGAATTTCGGAAATATCGCAACAGCTATGATTACACCTTTTGATAAAAAGGGCAACATCGATTTCCAAAAGCTATCAATTCTCATTGATTATTTATTAAAAAACGGCAGTGACTCCTTAGTCGTTGCAGGGACAACAGGCGAATCGCCAACTTTATCGAATGAAGAAAAAGTCGCTCTTTTTCAGCAATCGGTAAAATTAGCAAATGGTCGTTGTAAAATCATTGCAGGAACAGGCAGTAATAATACAAATGCGTCTATCAAACTAACGAAAAAAGCAGAAGAAGCGGGCGTTGATGCAGTGATGCTTGTCGTACCTTATTACAACAAGCCATCACAGGAAGGCATGTATGCACACTTTAAAGCAATTGCCGAGTCTACATCTCTTCCTGTCATGCTTTACAATGTACCAGGAAGAACAGTCGCTTCATTAGCACCAGAAACAACGATTAAGCTTGCGCAAATACCAAACATTGTTGCCATCAAAGAAGCAAGCGGCGATCTTGATGCCATGACAAAAATCATTGCAGAGACGCCAGAAGATTTCGACGTATATTCAGGAGACGATAGTTTAACACTTCCGGCTGTATCTGTTGGTGCAAAAGGAGTTGTCTCTGTTGCATCTCATATCGTAGGGCTGGATATGCAGCAAATGCTGAAAAGCTATGCTTCAGGCCAAACAGCGAATGCAGCATTGATCCATCAAAAGCTGCTTCCAATCATGAAACAGCTTTTCTCAGCGCCAAATCCAACGCCTGTCAAAACAGCTCTTCAGCTGAAAGGACTAGACGTCGGATCTGTTCGTCTTCCGCTTTTGCCTTTGTCAGAAGAAGAGAGATTGAATTTAAGCAGCGTTTTAAACAGCTGATCAAAACAAAAGATTTCGTAAGCGGTCATTCTCAGATGTCCCTGAGTATGACCGTTTTTTATACATAAACACTTTCTTAAAATGTGACTTCATCTTGTTTTCTAAAATTAGATTCAGTTATAATAGCATTAAGCGATGATGGACGGGCTTGAGACTAGGAGGATAAGAATTTTGAAAAAGAAAAATACAGAGAACGTAAGAATTATTGCACTCGGAGGCGTTGGAGAAATCGGGAAAAACCTATATGTCATTGAGATTGATTCGGACATATATGTAGTAGATGCAGGATTAATGCATCCAGAAAATGAAATGCTAGGCATTGACGTCGTCATTCCTGATATCTCTTATTTAACAGAGCGTGCTGATCGGGTGAAAGCAATTTTTCTTACCCACGGACATGATGAAGCAATCGGAGGCGTATTCCATTGCTTAAGCAAATTGTCTGTACCAGTCTACGGAACGAAGCTGACCCTTGCGTTACTTCGAGAAAAATTAAAGCAGTATGGCTTCAATCAAAAAGCTGATTTGCGTGAGGTACATGCGAAATCAGTCATTACTTTTGAAACAACAAAAGTATCATTCTTTAGAACGAATCACAGCATCCCTGATTCAGTTGGGATCAGCTTCAAAACCTCTCTTGGTTCAATCGTATGCACAGGTGATTTTAAATTTGATCAAACCCCAGCGCTTAACCAAGCCTGTGACATCGGAGAGATTGCGAAAATTGGAAACAATGGCGTTTTAGCACTACTTTCAGACAGTGCAAATGCTGAAAAACCAGGCTATACACCTTCTGAGGCGCTCGTTCAAGACGAAATCTCAAATGCGATGTACAATGCTGAAAATCGTGTGATTGTTGCTGTGTCTTCATCTAATATTAACCGCGTGCAGCAGATCATTAATGCAACAAATCAAAATGGTCGTAAGCTTGCTGTTGCAGGGAAGAATATGATGACAACCCTTCAGCTGGCGATCAAGCTTGGTTATGTTACAGCAGACGAAGAATTATTTGTACCCGTTCAAGAAGTGAAGAAAATGGCGAAAAACGATGTGGTCATCCTGACTGCTGGAAGCCACGGAGAGCCGCTTGCTGCTTTAACAAAAATGGCAAAGCAAAATCACAAACAGCTTCATATTGAAAAAGATGACACTGTTGTGATTGCATCTACACCACTTCCTGGACAAGAACTCACATACTCTAAAACAGTGGATTTCCT
Source organism: Bacillus sp. DC4300-2b2 (assembly GCF_049895685.1). Taxonomy (NCBI): domain Bacteria; kingdom Bacillati; phylum Bacillota; class Bacilli; order Caryophanales; family Bacillaceae; genus Bacillus; species Bacillus sp. DC4300-2b2. Next base: position 190,569 of record NZ_JAFCSW010000002.1, on the reverse strand, counting down.
CACAAGAAGCGGAGCACAAGTCATTTTTGCACAAAAACGTGTGCATGTATCTGGACATGGCTGCCAAGAAGAGTTAAAGCTGATGCTGAACTTACTAAAACCGAAGTATTTAATTCCGGTGAATGGCGAATATCGTATGCAAAAAGCACATTCTCGTATTGCCGAAGAAGTAGGTATGAAACGCAGCGACATTTTCTTGATTGATAAAGGAGATGTGGTTGAGTTTAGAGGACAGAACGTCAAAATCGGTGAAAAAGTTCACCAAGGGAACATTTTAATCGATGGTCTTGGCGTTGGTGATATCGGAAACATCGTGTTACGCGATAGACGCCTGTTGTCTCAAGACGGCATCTTGATCGTTGTCATTACGCTTGATAAACAAAAGAAACAATTAATTTCTGGACCTGAAATCATCACAAGAGGATTTGTCTATGTAAGAGAATCCGAAGAGCTGATTGTGAAAGCAACAGAAATGGTTAAAGGGATTGTCAAAGAGCAAACGGAAAACTCAATTGTTGAATGGTCAACATTGAAACAATCCATGCGCGATGTACTCAATCAATTCCTATATGAAAAAACAAAACGTAAGCCGATGATCATTCCAATTATTATGGAAGTGTGATGATAAAGCCCAAGGAGCATAAGCTCTTTGGGTTTTTTGATGTAGCGTGAGGAATGCGGATGGAATATGCCCTATTTGTTCATAATAGGAGAAGAGTTTGAGGAAAGGATGGAGACAAATGGACGAAAAGAATGAACAGCAGCCTGAGCGAAAGCCAGAAGAAAAAGATAGCATTATGAGCAAAATACAGCAGCTCGGTGAAACAGCCGTCCCGCAGCTGCCGCAAGATACAAATATCCATTGCCTCACCATTATTGGACAAATAGAAGGCCACATGCAGCTTCCACCGCAGAATAAAACAACCAAATACGAACATGTCATTCCACAAATCGTAGCCGTTGAACAAAACCCGAAAATAGAGGGCCTTTTGATCATCTTAAATACAGTAGGCGGCGATGTTGAAGCGGGACTTGCGATTGCAGAAATGCTTGCTTCTTTATCGAAACCAACTGTTTCGATTGTGCTTGGCGGCGGCCACTCTATAGGTGTCCCTATTGCTGTATCGTGTGACTATTCGTATATTGCCGAAACAGCCACAATGACCATTCATCCTGTGCGATTAACAGGTCTTGTCATTGGTGTTCCGCAAACCTTCGAATACTTAGATAAAATGCAGGAAAGGGTCATTAACTTTGTCACAAGCCACTCCAACATTACAGAAGAGAAGTTTAAAGAGCTCATGTTCTCAAAAGGCAATTTGACAAGAGACATCGGAACAAATGTCGTTGGTCATGAGGCAGCGGAATACGGACTCATGAATGAAGTGGGCGGTGTAGGACAAGCGATTAAAAAGTTAAATGAACTTATCGGAGACAGGGCATCTCAAAACGAGGGGCTGATCCAATGATTTTATATACGCCTATGCCATATGAAGCGATTTATGCTGAGGAACAGGGAGAACGTAAACTCCAGCAGGTAAACATTCAAGGTGTGCCAGTGATGGTTGAAATGAAAGAAGATGAAGCAGAAATCGTTCAAGTCATGAGCACCAATCCAATGGATTTTCTCAATCAAGAGCTTGCACCAGGCAAGCGATTGAAGTTACATTTAGGTACCAATCAAACCGACTCATATGAATGATTCTATGCTATAATAAAGGGAAAACTTACAACAAGATGCAGCCAAAACCAGGCTGCTTTCTTTCTGATCTTTCGGTAGGTTATATTTTCTTTCGTAGTAAGGTGATGAGTATGGCTAAAAAGAGAAAACGGAAAACGAGAAAAAAACAAAATAAACAGCTAAAACTGAAATATGAATTAAATGGGTTAGTCTGTATTGCCATAGCGATCATTGCCATTTTACAGCTGGGCGTTGTTGGACAAACCTTTGTACATCTATTCCGATTCTTTGCAGGTGAATGGTTCATTCTCTGCCTTATCGGATTATTTCTTTTTGGTGTGACGATTTTCTGGAAAAAACAAATCCCAGATATTCTGACAAGAAGAAAAGCAGGTCTCTACTGCATTATTGCGAGTATCTTGCTTTTGTCACATGTGAAGCTCTTTCAGCATCTATCGTCTGCTGGCGTCATTGGCTCTCAAAGTGTGATTAGAAATACATTTGAGCTTTTCTTGATGGATATGAAAGGTGAAACAGGGTCACCTGATTTAGGGGGCGGCATGATCGGAGCTGTATTGTTTGCTGCTTCTTATTTCTTATTTGCGCAAGCAGGCTCGCAAATCATGGCGATTGTTCTGATGTTGATTGGAATTGTCCTGATTACAAACCGATCCCTTCAGGAAATGGTGAAAAAAGTGACGATTCCTGTATCACAATTTATGGTGAAGCAGTGGAAGGCGTTTGTTGAAGATATGAAAGGAATCAGGCAGGCGAAAAAGAGCGCATCCTCTCAGAAAACAGGTGAAAAGAAAAAACGTTCACGCATTCAAGAAGAAGACGAGGATGATTTCATCTTGATCGAAGAGGAAACACCGGCTTCTGATAATAGCCAGCCGATTATTTCAAGCTTTGCAGACAGAGATGACATTCTCACCCCGCCGGTTCAAAAAAAGCAGGCGGCAAAAGAGACAGATCCTCTTCAGGAGTCTGTGCAAAGCGCACCAGTTCAATCAGATACAGCTGATGAACCAAAAGAGGCGCCGCCTATGACATTTACAGAACTTGAAAACAAAGATTACGAATTGCCGTCACTTGATATTTTGGCAGAGCCCCAGCATTCAGGTCAGCAAACAGATAAGAAAAATATATATGAAAATGCAAGAAAGCTTGAAAAAACATTTCAAAGCTTTGGTGTGAAAGCAAAAGTCACACAGGTTCATTTAGGTCCAGCTGTGACCAAATATGAAGTCTATCCAGATGTCGGCGTGAAGGTCAGCAAAATCGTCAATCTAAGTGATGATTTAGCCCTCGCCCTTGCAGCAAAGGACATTCGAATTGAGGCACCGATTCCTGGTAAATCAGCGATCGGGATTGAAGTTCCGAATGCAGAAATTGCTATGGTTTCATTAAAAGAGGTATTAGAATCGAAGCAAAATGACCGTCCAAATGCTAAGCTTCTCATTGGACTAGGCCGCAATATTTCGGGTGAAGCCGTGCTTGCTGAAATGAACAAAATGCCGCATTTGCTTGTAGCAGGTTCGACTGGAAGCGGAAAAAGCGTGTGTATCAATGGTATTATCACAAGCATTCTCATGAGAGCGAAGCCTCATGAAGTGAAAATGATGATGATCGATCCGAAAATGGTTGAATTAAATGTGTATAACGGCATTCCGCACCTTTTGGCTCCTGTCGTAACAGACCCTAAGAAAGCCTCGCAGGCACTTAAAAAAGTTGTCAGCGAAATGGAACGCCGCTATGAATTGTTTTCTCATACGGGAACAAGAAATATTGAAGGATACAATGATTACATTAAACGAATGAATCAAACAGAAGATGCCAAGCAGCCAGAGCTTCCTTATATTGTTGTCATTGTAGACGAGCTTGCTGATTTAATGATGGTCGCTTCCTCTGATGTGGAAGATTCCATTACAAGACTTTCTCAAATGGCTCGTGCTGCGGGGATTCATTTGATTATCGCCACACAAAGACCCTCTGTCGATGTCATTACAGGTGTCATTAAAGCCAACATCCCGTCCCGCATTGCCTTTAGCGTATCCTCACAAACAGATTCAAGGACGATCCTTGATATGGGGGGCGCAGAAAAGCTGCTGGGAAGAGGGGACATGCTGTTTTTACCTGTAGGGGCAAACAAGCCGGTTCGTGTGCAAGGCGCCTTTTTATCAGATGAAGAAGTGGAACATGTTGTTGACCACGTGATCACGCAGCAAAAAGCACAATACCAAGAGGAAATGATTCCAAGCGAAGAAACGCAGGATCAGCTTGCGGCTGTGGAAGATGATCTATATGATGAAGCAGTTGAACTGATTATCGGTATGCAGACGGCTTCTGTCTCTATGCTGCAAAGAAGGTTCCGCATCGGTTATACCCGGGCGGCACGTCTCATTGATGCAATGGAAGAGCGAGGCGTGGTAGGCCCATATGAAGGAAGTAAACCGAGAGAAGTTCTTCTCTCAAAAGAACAATTAGACGAGCTCTCTTCATAAATTGAAGAGAGCTTTCCTGAAAAATAGTGAACGATAGTATGATTATGTTAACTGGATGTCAGACTATTTATTTATTTGCAAAAACATGATATAGTTATGTTCAACTTATCTCGGAATAGAGATTTCTCATCTTATCATTTGCATTGATTAGACGGAGGGAAAACATGTCGACCAAAACAGACAATCGCCATTTATATTTGAAAGTGATTGACCGTATTAAAGAAGATATTCAAACAGGTGTATATGCCGAAAAAGAAAAGCTGCCTTCTGAGTTTGAGCTCTCAAAGCTTTTAGGTGTGAGCAGAGCGACACTGCGTGAAGCCCTTCGTATATTAGAAGAAGAAAAGTATTTAATTAGAAGGCATGGTGTGGGGACTTTTGTCAATTCAAGACCACTTTTTTCGACAGGTATAGAACAGCTGACAAGTGTCACGAAAATGATTGAGCAGGTCAATATGACGCCTGGCACCATCTTTTTATCCTCGCAAGAAGGGGAGCCAACAGAGAATGATGTCATTCGTTTTCAGTGTGATGAATCTGATGGGATTTTTTCAATGGAACGCGTTCGAACGGCAGATGGACAGCCAGTTGTTTATTGTTTAGATAAAATTCCGGTCAAACACCTTCCCGCTTCTTTTACACATGAAGAAGAGTCTCTTTTTGAACTGTTTGGAAGAGAACCGCACAGCGGGATTAAATATGCAGTTGCGGACATTGAACCAATTGGCTACCACGATCAGGTCTCACCGATTCTAGATTGTGACCCTGAAACGGCGTTATTATTACTGAAACAAATGCATTATGATCAGGATGATCAGCCGGTCTTATACTCCCTCAATTATTTTCGAGCGGATAAATTTAGCTTTCATGTCATACGCAAACGATTTTAAAAAGCAGTCGCTTCCATATGCGGCTGCTTTTTGTTTGCCATACATAATACTCGTCAAACTTGCCACACTAATACGTAACAGTATATAGAATTGGGTGAATGATGTTGGGCGAGAAAACAGTCAGTAAAAAGAATATCATTGCATTATCATCAGTGCCTTTAATCATGACACTTGGGAACTCGATGTTAATACCAGTATTGCCAGAGATAGAAAAGAAACTCTCGATCACTTCCTTTCAAGTCTCTCTCATTATTACGGTATATTCGGTTGTAGCAATCCTATGTATTCCAATTGCCGGTTACTTATCAGACCGGATTGGGCGGAAAAAGGTACTGCTGCCGTGTCTTTTAATCGCCGGACTTGGAGGGGCTGTGGCAGCAGTCGCCTCAACAATCATGAAAGAACCGTATATGTGGATTCTTCTTGGCAGGGTCCTTCAAGGTGTCGGTTCAGCTGGAGCGGCACCTGTTGTTATGCCGTTTATAGGAGATTTGTTTCATGATGATGAAGAGGTAAGTGCAGGACTTGGCGCCATTGAAACCTCTAACACAGCGGGAAAGGTCCTAAGCCCGATTATTGGGGCACTTCTTGCTTCATGGTTTTGGTTTGTGCCGTTTTGGTTTATTCCGTTCTTTTCGATCATCAGCTTTCTTATGGTACTGTTCATGGTAGAGTCGGCGAAAAAAGAGGAGGACCCGCCTACATTTAAAGAATTTTTAAAATCAACAAAGAGCATTTTTAAGCATGAGGGACGCTGGCTTTATGCCATTTTTGCTATTGGCGGTTTTATTATGTTTCTTCTTTTTGGTGTGCTCTTTTACTTATCTGATAACCTAGAGGCGGCTTATCAAATAAAGGGTGTCAAAAAAGGGCTCCTGCTGAGTATCCCGCTCCTTTTTCTATCTATCAGTTCCTACATTGCTGGAAAAACGATTGGAAAAGAAAAAGGGAAAATGAGAATCTTTTTAATCGCAGGTATGGCTTTGTTATCACTTTCTTATATTTTTTTATGGTGGAATCACAGTTTTTACGTCTTGTTTATTTGTTTAAGCATTGGCGGTGTTGGCATCGGGATTGTGCTGCCTGCACTTGATGCGCTGATTACAGAAGGAATTGAAAAAGAACAGTGTGGTACCATTACGTCATTTTATAGCAGTATGCGTTTTATCGGTGTTGCTTTAGGACCTCCGATTTTTGCCTATCTTATGGATAAAGGGGACTCCATTGTTTTTATTCTCTCGACCATTTGCAGTCTCATTTCACTATTTTTGGTCCTCTTTTTCATCCAGCCAGATGAAGAGGATGAGAGCGAACAATTGAAAACAGTTTAAATATAGAAAAAAGACGGCATTTTGCCATCTTTTTTCTTTTTTATAAATTGACATGTAAAATTTTGATAGTTAAACTAATGTATAGTAATATCTTTTAAATTATACCAAATCGGAGGTGTTCAAAAACATTCATTTTCTGTCTTTCTTTAGGCAGAAATTGAGCTCGCGTGCTGATGATGGAGATGTGGTTCTTCAACACGAAAGGACAATTGAATAGGTCATCCTGCCATTTGAAGGAGACGCAGTCAGCACTTCAGACACGCTCAAATACAGCAAATTGATTGAAGAACTAGAAGGAGCTTGAAGCAGCTATGTTGCAAATAATTAAAGCAAGATGGATTGTATTAGTGGTGTGGATGATAACAGCTGTGATTCTGTTTATTACTGCGCCCGATTTAGAGGAATTAACAAGAGAAAAAGGGCAATTAAAGGTTCCGGAGGGGACACCAACAGCTGAGGCACTTCACCTATTGGATAAGCTGTCAGATAAGAACGGGAAAAAAGATACAGGTGTGCTTGTATTCTCCGAACAACATCTGTTCCCTGCGAAAGAGCAGGAATTAAAAAAGGCTTTAGCTGCACTCATGACACATGCCCCAGAACTCCACATTGACGGAATTACTTCATATTTTCATGTAGATCCGGACATTCAAAAACAACTTTTATCAAAGGATAAAAGTACACTTCTTGTTCCATTCAAATTCGACCACTACGAAACAAAAGCTGTGAAGATTAAAGAACAAATTGAGGAAGTTTTAAAGCCCTATCATGTCTCATATGAAATAACGGGTCAAAAATTTGTGGATTCAGATGTCATTAAAAGCTCTCAACAAGGTCTGAAGAAAACTGAACTTATCACGATGATTTTTATTTTCTTTATTTTAATAATTGTTTTCAGATCGATATTGGCACCTGTTGTTCCGCTCATTACGATCGGCATTTCTTACGCTGTTAGCCGGTGCATTGTGGCTTTTCTCGTAGAATATACACAATTTCCTCTATCTAATTTTACTCAGATTTTTATGGTAGCCATTATGTTCGGTATCGGAACGGATTATTGCATCCTGCTGTTAAGCCGTTTTAAAGAGGAGATCGGTCAAGGCCGTGATGTCAAAGAGTCGATTATCATCACGTATCAATGTGCAGGGAAGACGGTATTTTTCAGCGGCTTAGCCGTGTTAGTTGGCTTCTCAAGTATTGGATTTGCTAAATTCCAATTGTATCAATCAGCCGTTAGTGTTGCCGTTGGAGTGGGCGTTCTGCTGATTGCCCTTGTCACCATCGTTCCCTTTTTTATGTCTGTTTTCGGAAAATCTCTATTCTGGCCATCTAAAAGAGAAAACATCCGGCACCCGCAAAGTAAAATGTGGGAATGGGCTGGGCGCTTTTCATTTAGAAGGCCGCTGATCAGCTTAGGTTTAGTCGCTCTTATTACGGTGCCTCCTATTCTGATGTACGACGGCACTCTATCTTATAACAGTTTAAATGAAATTGGGAATAAGTATGAGTCGGTGTCTGCATTTAATACGATATCAGAGCAATTTGGCTTTGGTGAAGCGCTGCCGCTGAATGTGCTAGTCGAAAGTGACAATAAGCTAGATAATCAAGAAAAGATTGTGATCATTGAAAAACTGACCCGTAAATTAAATGACATTGACGAAGTCAAAACAGTCCGTAGTGTCACGCGCCCTGTTGGAGACGGGCTGAGCCAGCTTTATGTCACCTCTCAAGCGAAAGAGCTGGGAGGAGAACTTGGCAAAGGACATGAAGGAATCGGGAAAATTTCTGATGGATTGACAGAAACAAATCTGTCCCTTCTCAAACAAAAACCAAAAATTGAAGAATCCGCTCAAGGCATTGACAAGCTAATTGATGGAACGAAAGCAATCAAAAGCGGTATCGGAGAAGTCAGGGAATCCCTTATCTCTTTAGAAGATGGGGTGAGGCGCAGTAAAGAAGGCGTCGGCACGATTCGAAGTGAAATCAAAGAAGCGAAAAAAGAATTAGAGCAAGAATATCGCAGCAGCGAAACGATGATTCAAGAGCTAGAGCAAGTGGTGAAAACACTAGAACGCCATGCGAAATCGAATCAGCAGCTGATGACAACCATTAAGAAAGTAAAGAAATCTTATGAAAATCTATCATTTGAAGCACTAGAAAATCGTCTTCCAGAAGTAAAAGACATGGAAGAATATAAAGAAATCAAGAAAGTATTCAAAGAAACAAAAGGAATGCTTGATCAAGCAGGGGATCAAATGAGTGTATATGAAGAGGAAGCCTCTCACTTTAAGCAAAAGATCGAGCAGGCAGATCAAGTGATTCAAACCTTATCAAGCAAGCAAAAAGAAGTAAAACGACAAGTGCAAGCACTCATGGATGGGCTTGATCAAATTTATGACGGTCTTGACCAAACAAATGAGGGCCAAAAACAATTGATTAAAGAAATGCCTAAAATTGAAGATGGTGCAGATCAGCTGACAGATGGCCAAAAAGCCATCAAAAAAGGATTTAGCCAGCTTTCATCAAAACTTACATTATTAACAGATGGATTAGATGAAAGTATTGAAGGGCTTGAGCAGGTCAAAAGCGGCTTCACCGAGGCTGACGGCTACTTAAAGCAGCTTCAGCAAGCGCCAGATGAAGAAATAACGGGCTGGTTTATTCCAGAAGAAGTGCTGAAACGCCAAGAATTTAAGCAAATCTTCCATACGTATATGTCTCCAGATCGTAAATTAACGACTTTTGAAGTCATCCTAAATGTGAATCCATACAGCAATGAAGCGATGAAAGGTGTCGCAAAAATTGAGGAAACCCTTGATCAATATTTACCTGTAAGTGGACTCAAAAATGCCAAATACGGTGTATCTGGTATCTCAAGTTTAAATGTGGACCTAAAAGAAACGTCTGACGGTGACTTTATTCGAACTGTCATCTTCATGTTAATTGGTATTTTTATTATTTTAATTATTTTATTACGGTCAATCGTCATGCCGGTATACTTAACACTTTCACTGATTTTAACGTATTTTACATCGATCGGGTTAACAGAATGGATCTTTAAAACATTTTTTGGCTATGATGGTGTCAGCTGGGCTGTCCCATTTTTCAGCTTTGTTATTCTTGTGACGCTCGGGATTGATTATTCCATCTTCCTCATGGATCGTTTTAATGAATGGAAGGGAGAGCATGTGCAAGCATCGATGATATCAGCGATGAGAAATATGGGTTCTGTCATTATTTCTGCAGTGGCCATTTTAGCAGGTACGTTCGCCGCTATGCTGCCATCAGGAGTATTATCACTTGTTGAAATTGCAACGGTCGTACTCATTGGACTTTTATTATATGCTTTTGTTGTATTGCCGCTCTTTATTCCGGTGATGGTTCGTATTTTTGGTAAATGGAATTGGTGGCCGTTTAGAACGAAATAACGACTGGCGTCTCTGCTTTGAGCAGAGGCGTTTTTATTTCCTATCCTTTCCTCTGATTGATATAATGTCTATTAAATGGCTGTTTCACGTATATATCAGCTATGTTCTAATACATAATAAATAGGATGAACAAAGGAGGTTTCTCATGACGTACTTACAAGAGAAGACACTGGACACACCAGGTCTTCATACTCATATTGTCAAAACAGAAAAATTTAAAACCGTGACAATCCTTTTTAAAATGCTTGCACCTTTATCCAAAGATGACGTCACCATGCGTTCTCTTTTCCCGCATGTGCTTTTAAGAGGAACAGAAAAAATGCCGAAAACAGGCGCATTGCGTGCTTATTTTGATGAACTCTATGGAGCAACCGTTTCGGCAGACATGGCGAAAAAAGGTGAGAATCACATCATTACCTTCCGCTTGGAAATGGCGAATGAAAAATATCTAAAGGATCAAACCCCTTTACTAGAAAAAGGGATTGCCTTACTATCTGACCTATTATTCCACCCGTATGTTGAAGATGGGGTGTTTAGTCAATTATATGTAGATCAAGAAAAACGTACGTTAAAACAGCGAATTCAGGCAGTCTATGATGACAAAATGCGTTATTCGAATTTACGACTCGTGCAGGAAATGTGTAAAGGTGAACCATATGCACTGCACGTCAATGGTGAAATGGAAGACATCGAAGCAATCACCGCTCACTCGCTGTTTGAAGCTTATGAGCATGCGCTTCAATCAAACCAGCTTGATCTTTATGTTGTGGGAGATGTTGACGAACAAGACATTAGCCGAATGGTCTCCCAATACTTTAAAACAAGTGAAAGAGAACCGGTCAAACAACAGACTGAATCAGCAAGACCTCAAAATGAACCAAAAGAAGTCATTGATGAAGAGGACGTGAAACAAGGCAAGCTGAATATTGGCTTTCGCACACATACAACGATTGCAGATAAAGATTATCCGGCGCTGCATTTGTTTAATGGCATATTCGGCGGTTTCTCGCATTCAAAGCTATTCATCAATGTTCGTGAAAAAGCAAGTCTTGCGTACTACGCTGTGTCTAGACTTGAGAGCTTTAAAGGCTTGATGATGGTCATGTCAGGAATTGAAGTTGGCAACTACCAGCAGGCAGTAGACATCATCAAAGATCAATTTGAGGCGATGCAAAAAGGTGATTTTTCAGATGAAGCAATTGATCAAACAAAAGCAGTCGTCAAAAACCAGCTGCTTGAAACGATCGATACGTCTTATGGGACAGCAGAATATTTGTATCAGCATGCCGTTGTGCCAACAGGGGAAACCCTTGATTCCTTTTTAGAAGCATTAGACCAAGTGACAAAAGAGGACATCATCAAAGTGGGTCAGAAAATCGAGTGGGATACGACCTATTTTCTTAAAGGAACGGAGGGTGCTTCATGACAGTGAAAACAATTCAATTCGATCAGCTGCAAGAAACGGTCTATCATGAAAAAATGGAAAGCGGACTTGATGTTTATGTGCTGCCAAAGCAAGGATTTAACAAAACCTATGCGACCTTTACAACTAAATATGGCTCAGTTGATAATGAATTTGTACCGCTTGGCAAAGAAGACATGATTCGAGTGCCTGACGGAATTGCCCATTTCTTAGAGCATAAGCTGTTTGAAAAAGAAGATGGAGATGTGTTTCATACCTTTAGTAAACAAGGAGCATCCGCAAACGCTTTTACAACATTTACGAGAACGGCTTATTTATTCTCTAGCACCTCAAATGTCGAACAAAACCTTGAGACACTTATTGATTTTGTTCAGGAGCCTTATTTTACTGAAAAAACAGTCGAAAAAGAAAAGGGTATTATTGGCCAAGAGATTAACATGTATGATGACAATCCGGACTGGCGTTTATTCTTTGGTCTGATTGAAAATTTATATCAAGAACATCCTGTGAGAATAGATATTGCTGGAACAGTAGAGAGCATTGCCCCTATTACAAAAGATCATTTGTATGAATGCTATGAAACGTTCTATCACCCGAGCAATATGCTTCTATTCGTCGTTGGTCCGGTTGATCCGAAGCAAATTTTAGATCAAGTCAGAGCGAATCAGGCGAAAAAGCCATTTACAGACCAGCCGGAAATCAAACGAAAAGACATCAATGAGCCTGAAGGAGTGTACCGGAAAGAATACGAACTTCCAATGAACGTACAAGGCTCTAAATGTATGTTTGGTTTGAAAACAAAAAATCCGCATAAAAAAGGAAATCAACTGCTAAAGCATGAGCTTGGGATGAACCTCATTTTAGAGACGCTGTTTGGCAAAAGCTCTTTACAATATGAACAGATGTATGAAAAAGGCTTAATTGATGAAACATTCAGTTACGATTATACAGAAGAAGGCGGCTTTGGATTCACTTCAGTTGGCGGGGATACAAATGATCCTGATCAACTCGCAAAAGTATTAAAAGAAACCCTTCTTCAAGCAAAAAGCCTTATGACGGAAGAGAAAATTGAGCTTGCCCGAAAGAAAAAAATCGGCAGCTTTTTAAAAGCCATGAATTCTCCAGAATACATTGCGAACCAATTTACTCGATATGCATTCTTAGACATGAGCTTATTTGATGTCGTCACAGTGCTGGAACAAATTCAATTAGCTGATATTCAGCAAATTTTAGATGAAGAAATTGATGAAGAACGGATGTCCGTTTTCAAAGTCGTCCCAAAAACAAAATAAATGTAAAAAGACAAACTCATATCGGCAGAGTTTGTCTTTTTTTATGTTCATTGAAAAATCCGCTTTATTTGCGAGGATATTCATTGACAATTGTTTTGTTCGTTAGTTAAACTCTTTAATAGTTAAACACTTAAACTAAAAAGGAGCAACGTATGGAACAAAATAAAATTGCCCAGCTCATCCAGAGGTATGCAGATGTCTATCTCATGATGGAGAAAAAAGTATCGAGTATGATCACAGAAAAGCTTGATAAAGAGCTGACGCTTGATCAATATTACTCCCTTCGATACATCAATTTACATCCGGGGTGTACATCAACGGACCTGGCTTATGTATGTAATGTAAACAAAAGTGCTGTAACATCCATGACCAATCGTCTTTTTACGAAAAACTATATTTTTCGTGAACATGATCAAGCAGACAGAAGAAATGTTCACCTGTACGTCACGCCAGAGGGCAAAGATGTAGTCAGCCGAATGGAAAAGCAGCTTCAAGACCTAGTTCGGTCTTATTTTGAAAAGCTTGAAGAAAAAGAAATGGAATCATTTATTCAAACATATGAAAAGATCTATCAAGTGATCATCGAAGAGGAGGCACAAAGTACTAATGAGAGCAATCATAAAGGGTAGATGGCTGATCACGATCCTGTGGGTCGTATTAGCGGCAGTGTTACTCATCACCGCTCCTAATATGGCGCAATTAACAAAAGAAAAAGGGCAAATTTCTGTACCAGACGGCTATCCGTCCTCATATGCCAATCAGTTATTAAAGAAAATGTCTGAAAACGGCGATACAGAAAAATCAATCGTGATTGTCTTCCAAGAAAAGAACATTGTGAAAGAAAGAGAAACATCTTTAAAAAAAGCTATGGACATTTTAGAAAAGGATCAAGATCTCCACATAGAGGACATCACTTCTTACTTTGAAGCCAATAAAGATATTAAAAAACAAATGCTCTCTAAAGATCAAACGACACTTCTTGTTCCAGTTACATATGACTCAAACAAAATCAAAGCGTCCGATTTTAAAGAAAGAGTCAATGAAAAGTTGAAAAGCTTAAACCTGAAATTTGAAATGACAGGGCAGCCGTTAATTGATGATGATGTTATCACAAGTTCGCAGGAAGGCCTGAAGAAAACAGAATTCATTACGATTGGGTTTATTCTCGTCGTCCTTGTTCTTGTCTTTAGATCAGCTGTGGCGCCTTTCGTTCCGTTAGTCGCAGTGGCACTGTCTTACTTGGTGAGTCAATCGATCGTGGCTTATTTGGTAAAATATGTAGACTTTCCGCTCTCGACCTTTACTCAGATCTTTATGGTCGCGATCATGTTTGGAATTGGAACGGACTACTGCATACTGCTTCTCAGCCGCTTTAAGGAAGAGATCGCACACGGTAAAGATAAAATTGAAGCGATTCTCATTACGTATAAAACAGCAGGAAAGACCGTCCTATTCAGCGGAATTGCAGTTCTGATCGGTTTTACATGTATTGGTCTGGCACAATTTCAGCTTTATAAATCAGCTGTTGCAGTAGCAGTCGGGGTTGCTGTGCTCATTGTGGCCCTTCTCACGATTGTACCGTTCTTTATGGCGGTTTTAGGAAAGGTGTTATTTTGGCCGATTAAAGGCGATATTGCTCATCCGCAGTCAAAAATGTGGGAAACAGCAGGCCGCTTTTCATTTAAGAAACCGCTTTTCAGCTTATTAATCGTAGGAATCATTACGCTTCCGCCAATTCTGATGTATAAAGGAACACTTTCTTATAATAGCTTAGATGAAATTGGTAATAAATACGAATCGGTCAACGCATTCAATACCATTTCTGACAAGTTTGGACCGGGTGAAGCACTTCCGGCAACAGTGGTCGTGAAATCAGCTGATGTTTTAGACAATAATGAAGGGCTGATTGCCATCGAAAAACTCAGCCGTGCAATTGAACAAACAGATGGCGTCAGCAAAGTCAGAAGTGCCACCCGTCCTGTCGGTAAAGGGCTGAGTGACCTGTACGTGAAATCACAAGCCAAGGAACTGAACACAGGGCTTGATAAAAGCAATGAGGGTTTGAAAAACATTCAAGATGCACTGACAACAATGAGTCAATCCATTGAGGATCAAACGCCGCAAATCAAATCATCTGGAAAAGGCATTAATAAATTGATTTCTGGTACAGAATCAGTGCAAACTGGGATTCAAAATGTTGAAAAATCCTTAAGAAAATTGCAAAACGGCATCGACCAAAATAAAAAAGGTGTAGCAGCCATTAAAAATGAAATCAAAGGTGCGAAAAAGGAATTAACGGCTCAAGTCGCACAAGTGAATCAGCAAGTTTCGCTGTACAAAAGCATTTCCAAAGAATTAAAGGCGGCTTTAGCGCAAGTGGATACATCATCATCTGCTGCAGCAGATGTAAAAGCGTTAATCAAACAAGCAAATACACAATTTAGTACACTTGAAAAGCAAATCCCGCAGGTCAAAGAAAATCAATCGTATCAAGCAATTAAAGCTTCATACAATGAACTTTCTGCGACCTTGCAAGAAGGAGCGAAACAGGCAGACAGCTATGCCAAACAAGCGAAAGAAGCTAGAAAGCAGCTTGAAGCAGCTGATGCCTTTATCGCAAAAGCTTCAGAACAGCAAAAAGTCTTGACGAGTCAAATCGATGAACTCATTGCTGGCTTAGATGCAGTTGAAACTGGACTGGATCAAACGTCTAAAGGCCAAGGACAATTAGCTGATAATATGCCAAAGCTTGCAAATGGAGCGGGCGACATCATTAATGGTCAAAAGCAAATGAAAGAAAAGATTGGCGGCTTTGGGGATGATCTGACAAAGCTGACAGATGGCCTGAACAAAAGTGTAACTGGACTGGAGAAAATTTCGAGCGGCTTAATGGGTGCAGGTGACTACTTAGATGAACTGAAAAATGCACCAGATCAAGACATGGCCGGCTGGTTTATTCCAAAAGACGTCTTAAAAAATAAAGCATTCAAGCAAGTATTTGATTCATACATGTCAGATGATCGCAAGATGACAAAAATTGATGTCATTTTAGAAAAAAACCCATATGGAAATGAAGCTCTGTCGACAATAAAACAAGTGGAAGCTTCTGTTGAAAGGGCACTTCCTGAAACAAACCTAAAAGATGCGTCATTTGGCGTTTCAGGTGTATCAAGCATGAACGCTGATCTGAAACAGCTGTCAGACCAAGATTTCAATAAGACGGTGCTTTACATGATGATTGGTATTTTCCTTATTTTGGTGATCTTGTTCCGTTCGCTTGTTATGCCGCTGTACTTAGTAGGTTCACTCATATTGACTTACTTTACAGCAATCGGTATAACAGAATTTATTTTCACCCATTTCTTCGGATATCCAGGCATTAACTGGGCTGTACCATTCTTTGGATTTGTCATATTAATGGCGCTCGGAGTCGATTATTCGATTTTCTTAATGGAGCGGTTTAATGAATACAAAACAAAAGACATCCAGTTTGCCATGACCGAATCAATGAAAAATATGGGGTCTGTCATTATGTCAGCTGCTGTTATTCTGGCAGGAACATTTGCCGCAATGCTTCCATCAGGTGTGCTGTCTCTCTTGCAGATTGCAACACTTGTCCTCACAGGACTTTTATTGTACGCACTCGTTGTGCTACCATTGTTCGTACCTGTAATGGTGAAATTGTTCGGATCAGCCAACTGGTTCCCATTTAAACGAAAAGAATAGGTATCCCATATAGAAAGAAGGAATAAATGTGATGAGTCGTTGGGCGCTGATAACAGGTGCCAGTGGCGGAATTGGGCAGGCAGCAGCCAAAAAGCTTGCCCAAGAAGGCTGCAACCTAATGCTTCATTATCATAAAAATGAACAGGCAGCTGTGCGCCTCGCCGATCATTTGGATGAGGCATATCACATTCAGACGCATGTCGTTCAAGCAGATTTAGCTAAAACGGGCGGAGCAGATGAGCTTGTCAGCCGACTGCCCCTCCGTCCAGATATACTTGTTTTAAATAGCGGCAGGAGCCATGTTGGATTGGTGACAGACACAGAAAAAGATGTCTTAGCCAGTATGGTGCAGCTTCATGTCACAAGTCCATATGAGCTTACCCAATCCCTTTTACCTGCCATGATCCAAAAGAAAGCAGGTCATATCATTGCGGTCAGCTCGATATGGGGAGAAACGGGAGCATCATGTGAAGTGCTGTACAGCATGGTCAAAGGTGCGCAAAATGCGTTTATAAAAGGATTAGCAAAAGAGCTTGCCCCAAGTGGAATAAGAGCAAATGCTGTCTCCCCTGGTGCTGTCAAAACAGACATGATGAATAGTTTTACGCAGGAAGACATCGCGATGCTGGAAGAAGAAATCCCGCTTGGCCGGCTTGCATCGCCTGAGGAAGTTGCAGATGTCATTTGGTTTCTCGCCTCAAAACAGTCAAGTTATATCACAGGTCAAATTTTATCTGTTAATGGCGGCTGGTACTGTTAAAAAACGTGTATAATTCGTCTCTCCATGACAAAAGCTATGGCTGTAATTCATCTTTTCGAATGGAGGAATCGACATGTCTGTACTTGAGAACTGGGACCATTGGAAAAACTTTTTAGGTGATCGCTTAAATCATGCGCAGGATAAAGGTTTAGAAGATGAGACCATCAATAACCTTGCATATGAAATTGGCGGATATCTAGCTAACGAAGTTGAGGCAAAGAACGAGCAGGAAAGAGTACTTGCTGACCTTTGGAGCGTTGCATCAGAAGATGAGCAGCGTGCCATTGCAAATATGATGGTCAAGTTAGTTGAAAATAATAGCTCACACTAAACAAAAAGAGGGGTCGTTTGTGCCTCTCTTTTTATTTTAACCGTTTCACAACATTGTGCTTTCTAAAAATGTGAAAATGCTTTATGATAAAGGAAGGTAAAAATTTGCCACAATGAAGGGGGTAATATCATTTGGCAAAGCTCGAATGGTATTTTGAATATGAGATACAGGTAAACCGTCCCGGACTTTTAGGAGACATTTCTTCTCTAATGGGGATGCTTTCAATTAATATTGTGACAATCAATGGTGTTGATGTATCAAGACGCGGAATGCTTTTACGCTGTGACCACACAGATCAAATTAAGCGGCTTGAATCAATTTTAAATACAATGGAAACGATAAAAGTAACGAAATTAAGACAGCCAAAGCTTCGTGACCGCTTAGCTGTTCGTCATGGAAGATACATACAGCGTGATGCGGATGACAAAAAGACGTTCCGTTTTGAAAGAGACGAGCTCGGTCTTCTTGTTGATTTTATGGCTGAACTCTTTAAAAAAGAAGGACATAAATTGATTGGGATTCGCGGTATGCCGCGTGTCGGAAAAACAGAATCAATTGTGGCTTCAAGTGTTTGTGCAAGTAAGAGATGGCTGTTTGTTTCGTCTACTCTTTTGAAACAGACGATCCGAAGTCAGCTGATCGCAGATGAATACAGCCCAGATAACGTCTTTATTATTGATGGGATTGTATCGACAAGAAGAGGTTCTGAGAAGCACTTGCAGCTTTTAAGGGAAATTATGAGACTGCCGGCAACGAAGGTGGTTGAGCATCCAGACATCTTTATTCAAAATTCAGAATATACAATGGATGATTTCGACTATATCATTGAATTGCGTAATAGTGCAGACGAAGAGATTACATATGAACACGCTGAAGAACCACAAGTGTTTGATCATTCTGGTTTTTCTGGCTTCGATTTTTAATATGGTAATGGTAGGTGTTTGTTTTGACTGAATTGGGAAAACGGCTCGTTGAGGCCAGAGAGGAAAAAGGGATGTCGCTGGAGGATCTCCAGACGGTTACCAAGATCCAAAAGCGCTATTTGCTAGCAATCGAACAAGGAAACTATGATATTATTCCAGGTAAATTTTACGTCAGAGCGTTTATTAAACAATATGCCGAAGCCGTTGGACTGAATCCTGAACAATTGTTCGAAGAATTTCGTAAAGATGTTCCAAGCACGTATAACGATGAAGTATCTGATAAATTATCAAATATTAAGCCGCAAAGAGAGCTGCCAAAGCCTGCCTCGAAAGTGCTAGAATTATTGCCGACAATTTTAATTATTGGAGGCATCATTGTGGTCATCGCCATCATTTATGTGATCGTGCAGGCGGTCAATCATGATAGCGGACAGAAGAATAATCAGGCGGCTCCTCAGCAATCAGAATCTAAATATGAAGTATCTAAGGATTCATCTCTTGCAAAAGATCAAAAGAAAAAAGAAAAAACTTCGTCAGATGATAAAGAAAAATCATCTAAAAAAGATGATTCATCAAAAGACGATGAAACTGTTTCTTTAAAGGCGACGAATACAGAAGGCTCGACGACAACTTATGAAGTATCAGGTGCTGACGAAATGGAGTTAACCATTTCTGCCTCGCAAGCTTCATGGCTGCGCGTAAGAGACGAATCTGGAAAAGTGCTGAAGATGGGTGAACTAAAAGATGGCGAATCGTTTAAAACAGATATGTCTGATCTTTCTCAGGTCGATATCCGTCTAGGCAATGCGTCTGGAATTGATATCAAGGTAAATGACGAGACACTTAAGTACGAATTAGACCCTAAGAACACCATGACACAAAACATTGTGATTGTGAATAAAGGAAAGGAAAAGTCATCTTAAGCAAGTAGATGACTTTTCTTTTGTTCCTACTATTATATACATAAAAAATTGCATTATTGGAGGATTGGATTTCATGTTTAACTTACCGAATAAAATAACCCTTTCTAGGATCGCCTTGATCCCTGTTTTTATGATTATTATGCTTGCACCGTTAGATTGGGGTGTTGCACGCTTTGGCGACGTCAGCATCGAAGTGACGCACCTTGTTGGAGCGATCCTGTTTATTGTCGCTTCAACAACTGACTGGATTGATGGATACTACGCACGCAAGCTTAATTTGGTGACAAACTTTGGTAAATTTTTAGATCCGCTTGCAGATAAATTGCTTGTTTCAGCTGCTTTAATTATACTTGTTCAATACAACCTCACACCGGCATGGATGGCGATTGTGATCATCAGCCGTGAATTTGCTGTAACTGGTCTAAGGCTTGTATTAGCCGGAGGCGGTGAAGTAGTGGCAGCGAATATGCTTGGAAAAGTGAAGACGTGGGCGCAAATCATTGCGATTTCAGCACTTTTACTGCATAACCTGCCGTTTGAACTTGTATCATTCCCGTTTGGTGATCTAGCGATGTGGGTAGCGGTGTTCTTCACTGTTGTCTCAGGCTGGGATTACTTTGCAAAAAACTGGGAAGCTTTAAAGAATTCTAACTAAAAAGGACGTGTACGCTTTGAAGTCAGAGAGAAAAGCAGAAATTATTGCAGTCGGTTCCGAACTCTTGCTAGGGCAAATTACGAATACGAATGCACAATTCATCAGCAAACAACTAGCTGAAATTGGTGTGAATGTTTATTACCACACAGCAGTTGGTGACAATCCAGAGCGTTTAAAACAGGCCATTCAGGTGGCGCAGGAAAGATCTAATTTTATTATCTTCTCAGGTGGTCTTGGACCAACCAAAGATGACTTAACAAAAGAAACAATTGCGAGCACGCTCGGTAAAGAGCTTGTACTAAATGAAGAAGCATTTGAATCGATTCAAGACTACTTTCGAAAGACCGGCCGCGATATGTCACCGAACAACCGTAAGCAGGCACTCGTTCTAGAAGGATCAGATGTGCTTGTGAACCGTTTCGGGATGGCTCCAGGTATGTTTGTTCAAGAAGATAATACGTTTTATATGCTTCTTCCTGGACCGCCAAGTGAATTGCACCCGATGTTTGAAAACGAGGCAAAGCCGCTTATTTCTGAGAAGCTTGGCTTAAAGGAAAAAATTGTGTCTGTTGTTCTGCGCTTCTTCGGAATAGGTGAATCGCAGCTTGAAACAGACCTAGAAGATTTAATTGATGCTCAAACCAACCCGACGATTGCACCACTCGCATCTGACGGTGAAGTGACGCTAAGGCTGACTGCTAAGCATGAGGATGAAAAAGAAACAGAGCGTCTGTTAAAAGAAACAGAAGCACAAATTTTAGCGCGGGTAGGAGAGTACTTCTACGGATATGGGGATACATCACTTGTCCGCGAAGCGTCCAAAGCCTTGCACGAGCACGGGAAAACAGTAGCAGCAGCAGAAAGCCTGACTGGCGGAATGTTCTCCGAATGGCTGACAGATCTCGAAGGAGCATCATCCATTTTGAACGGAAGTGTGGTTTGTTATACAAACCAAGTCAAACAGCAGGTACTTGGCTGCCGGGAAGAAACACTGTCTTCTCATGGGGCTGTCAGTAAAGAGTGCGCTTTAGAGCTTGCTGAAGGGGTTAGGAAGCTGACCGGAAGTGATATTGGCATTAGCTTTACGGGTGTAGCAGGACCTGATACCCAAGAGGGTCAGCCTGTTGGAAAAGTATTCATTGGACTATCGACGAAAGACCAGACGGACGTGTTTGAATGGATGTTTACAGGCAGCCGGTCGGGCATTCGAAAGCGCGCTGTGAAATATGGTCTGCATCACTTACTCAACTTATTAAAAGAGAGTTAATTTTGTTTTTTGTTAGGTTTACTCCTTTATAAAAGAGCGTTTTTTTTAATAGAAAACACTCTTTTCTTAAAAAATCGGCCGAGAAAAAAATCGAATATGTGTTCGTTTTTTTCTTGGCAAATGACGTAAAACAAGGTATAGTATAGATAGTGGAATTGATAAAGGAGGAAACAATAGAATGAGTGATCGTCAAGCAGCCTTAGATATGGCTCTTAAACAAATAGAAAAACAGTTTGGTAAAGGCTCTATTATGAAACTAGGAGAGCAAACAGATACACGTATTTCAACAGTACCTAGTGGTTCGTTAGCACTTGATACTGCGCTTGGAATAGGCGGATATCCCCGAGGCCGTATTATCGAAGTATATGGTCCAGAGAGTTCTGGTAAAACGACAGTAGCCCTTCATGCCATTGCTGAAGTTCAGCAGCAGGGAGGACAAGCTGCATTTATTGATGCAGAGCATGCACTCGATCCAGTTTACGCTAAAAAACTAGGTGTCAACATTGATGAACTGTTACTTTCTCAGCCGGATACAGGAGAGCAAGCACTTGAAATTGCTGAAGCTCTTGTCCGCAGCGGGGCAGTTGATATTGTTGTTATTGACTCTGTAGCTGCTCTTGTACCAAAAGCAGAGATTGAAGGAGACATGGGTGATTCACACGTTGGTCTTCAAGCGCGTTTGATGTCTCAAGCTCTTCGTAAGCTATCAGGTGCTATCAACAAATCAAAAACAATTGCCATCTTTATTAACCAAATTCGTGAAAAAGTTGGTGTCATGTTCGGTAACCCTGAAACAACGCCTGGTGGACGTGCGCTGAAGTTCTATTCATCTGTTCGTTTAGAAGTGCGCCGTGCTGAACAGCTGAAACAAGGCAATGACATTATGGGGAATAAAACGAGAATTAAAGTGGTGAAAAACAAAGTAGCACCGCCATTCCGTATTGCGGAAGTAGACATTATGTACGGTGAAGGGATCTCAAAAGAGGGAGAAATCATCGACCTTGGAAGCGAACTAGATATCGTACAAAAGAGCGGTGCTTGGTATTCTTACCAAGAGGAACGTCTTGGACAAGGCCGTGAAAATGCGAAACAGTTTCTAAAAGAAAATAAAGATATCATGCTGATGATCCAGGAGCAAATTCGCGAACATTACGGTTTGGATAATAACGGAGTAGCGCAGCAGGAATCTGAAGAGGCGCTAGAACAATTAGAATTAGAATAAAAATAAAATTAGTATGAAATGATAAAAAAGGCTGGGTGAAAAAATCCAGCCTTTTTTATTTTACAAAAAACTTTTCGACAACTTTTTCAGTACTTCATCCGTCTAAAGTGTACAAAATGGAATTTATTTTGGGAGGAAAAAATAATGACAAGCCCGACCCGCAGAGGAACTGCAAAACGCAGACAGAGAAAACCAAGTCAGAGGGGAAAACTTGTGCTTGTTTTTTTAGCAGCGATGATTTGCTTTACGATGTGGAATGTGCTTCATCGAAATAGTGAAGAGAACAACCCGTTTCAAAAAACAGCAGTAGCTTTAGAAAACAGCCAGAAAAAAGAAGTCAAAAGGAAAACTGCCAAAAAATCAGAGGAACAAATCAAAACAGTGGACCGCAATCAGAAAATCAGCAGCTATTTAAATGAGATCGGTTTCAGCGGAACAGCCATGATTGTTAGAAATGGAGAAATTGTAACAAATAAAGGTTTTGGTTATGCAGACCGTAAACGAAAAATTCAAAATAATCCATTTACATCTTTTTATGTCGGTTCGTCACAAAAAGCGCTGATTGCAACCGCTATTTTGCAGCTTGAGGAAAAGGGGAAACTTCAGACAAGTGATCCGGTAAGCACGTATTTACCTCATTTCCCTAACGGACAAACGATTACTTTGAAAAATCTGCTGACACATACATCGGGAATAAACGGACATATTGAAGGAAATGGCGCAATTACTCCGGACGAATTAATAAAAGACATAGAACGTCAGGGAATTCATCGTCAGCCGGGCGTATGGGGCTACAAGGATTCCAACTATTCTGTTCTTGCTTATATTGTGGCTGAAGTAAGCGGTGAGTCCTATGAACAATATATAACGAATCATATTTTTAAACCGGCGGGAATGACGCATGCAGGGTTTTACAAAACATATGAAAAAGAACCTTATCCTGCTGTCGGGTATAAGCTGAAAGGCAGCAGAATGGTTACACCGCATATGCCCGATCTATCTCAGCTGTATGGTGCTGGAGATATTTATATGAGAGCTATAGATATGTACAAATTTGACCAAGCCCTGATAGACGGCAAACTGTATTCGCAGAAGAGCTATAAAAAGATGTTTACGCCAGGAAGCAGCTCCACATACGGAATGGGATTTTATGTTGCTCCCGGTAGCTATTCAAACCATGGTGTCATGCCGGGCTTCAACATTTTGAACAGCTTTAGCAAATCTGGGCAAACCATTGTTGTATTGTTCTCAAACATTCAAAACAACAATAAACTGGGCCAAGTGAACAATAAAGTATATCAGCTGCTGAATCAAGAATAATTCTGATCTGCTTTTGCAAACGCTAAGATGGCAAGCTTGACAAGTATTTCCGACACAATTACAATGGGAATGTATCACTTGTTTTTCTTAACATGATTGATAACTAATTTAAACTTGACAAGGGCAGTGAGGATCTCATTCCCTGTGAAGGCCCTGTATGTTGAGACACAAAACAATGTACATGCCGACACTTTATTTGTAAAACCAAGTTCATAGCAAGAGGAGGTGAAAATATGTCGCCTACGATGTTTACGATCATCTCCATTTTGCTGAGCCTAATCTGTTTAGTTGTTGGCTACTTTGTTCGTAAAACCATTGCAGAAGCAAAAATATCCGGCGCAAGAAACATGGCCGAACAAATTGTTGAGGATGCAAAGCGTGATGCGGAAGCATTGAAGAAAGAAGCGCTCTTGGAAGCGAAAGATGAAATTCATTCGTTTCGTGTAGAGGCGGAGCAAGAAGTTCGTGAAAGACGAAATGAGCTTCAAAGACAAGAAAACCGTTTACTTCAAAAAGAGGAAAATCTTGATCGCAAAGACGAATCTTTAGATAAACGGGAGTCCCTGTTGGAGAAGAGAGATCATTCTCTGAATGAACGACAACAACATATTGAAGAGATGGAAAGCAAAGTGGATGATATGATTCGTTTGCAGAAAGCCGAGTTGGAACGTATTTCAAGTCTAACTCGAGATGAAGCGAAACAAATCATTCTGGATCAAGTTGAAAATGAGCTTTCCCACGACATTGCAGTCATGACGAAAGAATCTGAAAACCGAGCGAAAGAAGAGGCTGACAAAAAGGCGAAAAACATTCTTTCACTTGCGTTACAGCGTTGTGCAGCTGATCATGTAGCTGAAACAACGGTATCTGTAGTCAATCTTCCAAATGATGAGATGAAAGGTCGTATTATCGGACGTGAAGGACGAAATATCCGTACGTTAGAAACGTTAACAGGTATTGACTTGATCATAGATGATACACCTGAAGCTGTTATCCTATCGGGCTTTGATCCGATTAGACGTGAAACAGCGAGGATAGCTCTGGACAAGCTAGTCCAGGATGGCCGCATTCATCCTGCACGAATTGAAGAGATGGTGGAAAAATCACGCCGTGAAGTCGATGATTATATCCGCGAGATGGGTGAGCAAACGACATTCGAAGTCGGAGTTCACGGTCTGCATCCGGATCTTATCAAAATTCTCGGCCGCTTGAAATTCCGTACAAGTTATGGACAAAATGTCCTGAAGCATTCAATTGAGGTTGCACATCTTGCAGGTCTCATGGCTTCAGAGCTTGGAGAAGATGCAAAGCTTGCAAAACGAGCAGGTCTTCTGCATGACATTGGAAAAGCCATTGATCATGAAGTAGAAGGAAGCCACGTAGAAATTGGCGTTGAGCTTGCGACGAAATATAAAGAGCATCCTGTTGTCATCAACAGTATTGCCTCTCACCACGGTGACCAAGAACCGACATCTATTATCGCTGTTCTTGTTGCGGCAGCTGATGCATTATCTGCAGCACGCCCTGGTGCAAGAAGTGAGACGCTTGAAAATTACATTCGGAGACTTGAGAAATTAGAAGATATCTCTGAATCTTATGAAGGTGTTGAAAAATCGTTTGCGATACAGGCTGGACGTGAAGTACGTATTATGGTGAAGCCAGATTCAATTAATGATCTTGAAGCTCACCGTCTAGCAAGGGATATTCGTAAGCGAATTGAGGACGAGCTCGATTACCCTGGTCACATTAAAGTGACAGTCATTCGAGAAACTCGCGCAGTAGAGTATGCAAAATAGAGCGGTGCGCTTAGCGCCGCTTTATTTTTTTGTGTAAATATGCAACACTGATAAGAAGATCAATTTATAAGAGAAAGGGTTCAAAAGCGCATGAAAATATTATTTGTTGGAGATATCGTTGGTTCACCTGGCAGAGACACACTGAAAGAATACTTGCCAAAGCTGAAGAAAAAATATCAGCCGCACTTTACCATTGTCAACGGAGAAAATGCAGCTCATGGGAAAGGTCTGACTGAAAAAATCTATCATGAGCTCCTGCAAGCAGGAGCTGATGTGCTCACAATGGGCAACCATACATGGGATAAAAGAGATATTTTTGATTTCATCGATGACGCAGCCAATATAGTGCGTCCTGCTAACTTCCCAGAAGGCACACCTGGAAAAGGTCTCACGTTTATTAAAAAACAAGGAAAAGAACTGGCTGTCATCAACCTGCAAGGACGTACGTTTTTACCGCCAATCGACTGCCCATTTCAAAAAGTAGATGAATTAATTGCGGAAGCATCCAAACGGACCCCGTTTATTTTCATTGATTTTCATGGTGAAGCCACAAGTGAAAAGCAAGCAATGGGCTGGTATACAGACGGCCGTGCATCATGTGTCGTTGGAACACATACACATGTTCAAACAGCAGATAACCGCGTATTGCCAAAAGGAACTGCGTATATTTCAGATGTCGGGATGACAGGACCTTATGATGGCATTTTAGGTGTTGACCGAGAAACGATTATTAAACGATTCAAAACAAGTCTCCCAGTCCGGTTTGAAATTGCAGAAGGCCGCACAACGTTAAGTGCAGTCATCGTAGAAATTGACGAACAGTCGAAAAAAGCTGTCAAAATTGATCGAATTTTGATAAATGATGACCATATTTTCTTTGAATAAATGTTCACATATTTATTTCAGAAAAATATTAATCAGAAAGAAGGAATATGCGCCCTCTATCGTGAATATAGTAAAAATGGTAGGTAGCCTGCTATTTTTGAAAAACATTTTGGGGATGGATTTTCAAAAAAATAGCATCATCTAACAAAGATTGTTCTAATGAACACTCACTTATCCATTGTAAATTTAAGGGGGAGCAGAAATGGAAATTTTAAAAGTTTCAGCAAAGTCAAATCCGAATTCAGTAGCAGGAGCATTAGCGGGCGTTTTACGTGAACGCGGTGCAGCAGAAATACAAGCAATCGGCGCTGGAGCACTGAATCAGGCGGTTAAGGCTGTCGCCATTGCAAGGGGATTTGTTGCGCCAAGCGGAGTGGATTTGATATGCATTCCAGCCTTTACTGACATTCTGATCGATGGAGAAGAAAGAACAGCCATCAAATTGATTGTTGAGCCACGATAATTCTAATTTTATTATTTTCAACCTGCTTACATCATGTAAGCAGGTTGTTTTTGTTTACCGCTATACATTTCTTATATAACATATTCAGTTCGTGAAATAGATAAAAATGACATATTAGAGCTTGCATTTTTTCACCATGATGATAAATTAAGATTAAGTTGAATTTACTTCATCAAAAATAAATATTTAAGTAGGTGAAATAATGTTCGAAGCTTTTTTGAAAAGAGGAAAGCTTGTTTTTATTTTATTTTTTATCGTTCTCATTGCTGGCGGCTATTTATTTGCGCAGCTTCCTAAACGAGAGCTGCCAGAATTCGAGGCGAATCTCGTCACGATTTCAACCGTTTTTCCTGGTGCGGATGCAAAACAGGTGGAAAGAGATGTCACCAATAAGCTGGAATCAGCTCTATCTGATATCAATGGTGTAGAGAAAACGAGCTCGGTTTCTGCCATTGGTTTCTCAAATATTGTGCTTGAAATTGAGGACCAAGCCGACTTTCAAAAGGTGACAAGTCAAATTAAGAATGAAACGACAAGTGCTGCGTCATCTTTTCCTGACGAAGTGATGGAGCCGGATATAAAGGATGAGTTCGGCAGCGTGCCGGTTGGTTCTTATATGATTGTGTCGAGTCAATCATCGGACTTAGCAAAGAGTCAGAAATTGCTGCGTGCATTGAAGGAAAAAGTAGAGGACATCAAAGGAGTAGACAATGTCGTTATTAAAGGCTTTAATGACAAACAAGCGATATTAAACTTAGATTCAAACAAGCTGGAGGGTGAAGGGTTAAATGTAACTGATGTCACAAATGCCATCAATCAGGAATTTGACACATCTCCACTAGGCGATATTCGGGCAGGTAAAGAGAAGGTCAAGCTGTCCATCGATACATATGACCGCTTAGATCAAGTCAAAAAAATTGAGCTTTTCTCAAAAACAAAACGAGAGCCGGTCACAATTAATCAGCTTGGCAGCTTAAAAGAAGTAGAAAAAGAGAAAAGTGATATTGTGTCCTATAACGGAAAGCCCGCTTATTCATTTACAGTGAATATTAAACCAGGGCTTGATATTCCTAAAATGTATGACAAAGTCATTGATGTCATTGAGAAAGAAAAGCAATTGCCAAATGGGGTGGAGTGGGTAGACTACTATTCACAAAAAAGTGAAGTGGATGCCATTTTCAATGATTTAATAAAGGAAGCCATTGTTGCAGTCATCGCTGTCATTATCGTTACTACACTTGGACTCACGATTGGCGGGGCGTTTATCGTTTCACTCGCCATTCCGCTATCCATTACAATTGGAACCATTCCGCTGCCATTTTTACAAGTGGATCTCAATCAAATTTCAATCATCGGCTTTATCATTGCCTTAGGGATACTTGTCGATGATGCGATTGTCGTCAATGATAATATTTTAAGACAAATGAAAAAATACGAAAGTCCGCTTAAAGGAACAATTGCTGGCGTAAAAGAAGTCGCAGGGTCTATTTTGACATCAACACTTGCTGTTGTGTTTGCCTTCCTGCCGCTTGTTTTCCTATCAGGTGCCAACGGTTCATTTATTCGGGCATTACCGTCTGTTCTAGTAACGACTGTGCTTGCGTCCATGGTGATTTCGCTGACACTTGTGCCGGTCTATCAATATACTGTGAACAGGAAAAGAAAGAACAAGAAGAGTGAAAAAGAGCCTGGATTCCTAGGAAAACCATTAAAAAGGCTGGCGGATTTCTATGCAGACCGTGTGCTGAAAAACATTGTGAAGCGGCCGCTCGTTATTGGACTAAGTGGCTTGCTTGTTGCAACGCTTGCTTTTTTACTTATTTTCGTCACACCATTTGAATTTTTCCCTGCGGCGAATAAGAAAGAAGTGGTCGTCACTGTCACGCTTCCAAGTGAAACAACATTAGACAAAACAAATGAAACACTAAAAAGAATAGAACAAGAAATTAAGCAGCAAAAAGGCATTGAAGAAACGGCGATTTTTGCAGGCGGCGGGGTGCCGAATCTGTTTAATGAAAGTATTTCAAATGCAAGTGACCACACAGGTCAGATTGTTGTAAGAGTAGACAATGATCAGATGACAAGTAAGGCATTGATAGATCGTATGACCGAGCCTTTACGAGAGAAATTCAAAGAGGCTGATCTCTTTATGAAAACCATTGTTCAAGGACCGCCAACTGGAGCGCCAGTGACAGTAACAGTTGCAGGTGACTCTTTTACAAAGCTCATTGATGTCAAAGAAACGCTAACAAATGAAATGAAAGACAAAGGAGCAAGCTTGATTACGGATGATGTCAATAAGCCGGTGAAAACGATCTCCTTTGAATTAAACCGTGAGCGAATGGCAGAGGATGGGCTCAGTGCTCAATTTGTCAGCAGACAGCTTGGGCTTGTGACAGAAGGGATTCCATTAGGTACCTTTAAACAAGGAACAAATGATATCGATTTAGTGGTGAAACAGGATATAGGCACACATCAAAATGGTTTAAAGCTAAAAGAATTGAAAGTGCCTGTGAAGACAAACGAGGGTGGTATGCCTCAACTTGAGCCGCTTAGCCGATATGTAACAGAAAAAGAAACAGAGCAGTATGAAAGCATTCCACATGAAAATGGAGTTCCAACTATTACGCTAAAGGCGTATCCCGGCGCATCAGATTCGTTTAAAGACGATATGAAAGAAGTCGTCAATCAAGTGGGGAAAAGCGCGGCAGCGAAGGATTTGGACATTTCACAAGGTGGAGAAAATGAAAATCAGACCCGGTTCTTTATTGAAATTAGTCTCTTATTTGTGGTTGTCTTGCTGCTCATTTACGTGACCATCGCATTCCAATTCAATTCATTGATGCTTCCGCTGTTAGTTCTAGGAACGGTTTACTTAGCCGTATCAGGAGCCATTATCGGACTGTTTGTCACACAAACGCCATTCAGCTTTATGGCAACAATGGGAATTGTCTCATTGGCTGGTATTGTTGTTCGAAATGCGGTCGTCTTATTTGAATTTATTGAACAGCGTCGCAAGCAAGGGTTTGATCAACAGACAGCTGTCATTGAAGCGGGAAGAGCAAGGATTAGACCGATACTTTTAACAGCATTTACGGCATTAGTTGCATTAATGCCTGTTGCATTCAGTCATGATCCACTCTTTAAGCCGCTGGCCATCTGCATTGTATCGGGTGTCTTTTTCTCAACAATTCTGACATTATTCATTGTGCCAGCCCTATATGTTGCCGTTTCAAAGAAACGCTGACGATGAAAGCAGATCTCCTTTCAACCGGAGATTTGCTTTTTTTTTTATGAAAAATATCTAAAAAAATATGTGGGGTGTTCATTTGTCTTTATCTAGTAGACAGTGGTATTTACGACTAAAATAAGTCGTGTTAAAATCTGATTGGGAGAAGTTTTTTAACAAAGGGGTTGTACGTCATGTGTGGAACGATGAAAGCGATTGTTAAAAAAGAAAGCGCTTACGGAGCGGTGTTGATGGAGATGCCGATTCCAGAAATCAAAGATCATGAAGTTTTGATCCAAGTGAAAGCCACTTCGATATGCGGAACAGACGTGCATATTTATAATTGGGATGACTGGGCTAAGGGACGAGTCAAAGCGCCCTACATTTTTGGACATGAATTTACAGGGGAAGTTGTCAAAGTGGGGAAGCAGGTCTCACGAGCAAAGGTAGGGGACTTTGTATCGGCTGAGACGCATGTTGTATGTAATCAATGTTATATGTGCTTAACAGGGCAGCAGCATTTGTGCAGTGAAACGAAAATTTTAGGGGTAGACATTGATGGCTGTTTTGCTGAATATGTCAAAGTACCTGAACAAAATGTGTGGCATAACCCAGCTCAAATGCCAGTTGAGCTTGCCTCTATACAAGAGCCGCTAGGAAATGCTGTCCATACAGTACTGCACACACCTGTTTCAGGTAAATCTGTGGCGATTTTTGGCTGCGGACCAATCGGTTTAATGGCAATCGCTGTCGCAAAAGCTTCTGGAGCTGTTCAAGTGTTCGCCGTTGATAAAAATGAATACAGGCTCGATCTTGCCCGAAAAATGGGTGCAGATCATATAGTGGATATTGGAAATGATGATCCAGTTGCGATGATTAAGCAGCTCACGCGGATGGAAGGGGCAGACGTAATGTGTGAGATGTCAGGTCATCCAGCTGCCATTAATCAAGCACTCGAAGCTTGTGCAAATGGAGGAAAAGTCAATATATTAAGCTTGCCAGAACGGCCAGTGACAATTGATATTACGAACCAAATTGTTTTTAGGGGATTAACCGTGCAAGGGATCACGGGGAGAAAAATGTTTGAGACGTGGCGTCAAGTATCTGAGCTGTTAAGAACGAATACCATTGATGTAAAGCCAGTTGTCACTCACACATTGCCATTTGAAGATTTTGAAAAGGGCTTTGAACTCATGCAAAGCGGTATGTGCGGTAAAGTCGTACTGATGATGCCATCATATCAAAGGGGGAAGAAATGATGAAGGAATTCACGTATTTACAAGATGAATTGGAAACAATGAAGCAGCAAGGCACCCACCAAACCTTGAAAGAGATCGACTCAAAACAATCATCCACTGTTACATTAAATGAACAATCTGTTATACAACTCTCCTCAAATAACTACTTAGGCCTCACCTCGCACCCAAGGCTGATGAAAGCAGCAAAAGAGGCAATTGATGAATTCGGAGCGGGTACAGGATCCGTTCGAACCATCGCCGGCACAATGACAATGCATGAACGTCTTGAAAAAAAGCTTGCTGCATTTAAAAAGACAGAGGCGGCCCTTGTGTTCCAATCAGGCTTTACGACCAACCAAGGGGTTTTATCTAGTATCCTGACAAAAGATGATATTGTCATTTCGGATGAACTGAATCATGCCTCAATTATTGATGGAATCCGATTAACCAAAGCAGATAAAAAGGTATACAGTCATTCCAATATGGAAGAGCTAGAGAAGATTTTGAAAAAATCAATGAATTATCGCGTTCGTCTCATCGTAACAGACGGTGTTTTCTCGATGGATGGTGATATCGCGCCACTTCCTGAGATCGTCAGGCTCGCAGAAGCATATGATGCATTTGTCATGGTTGACGATGCGCATGCCTCGGGTGTGCTTGGCGAGAATGGCCGCGGGACGGTCAACCATTTTAAACTCGACGGCAGAGTGCACATTCAGGTCGGGACACTTAGTAAGGCTGTCGGAGTGCTCGGTGGCTATGTGGCTGGTTCAGCAGTTTTAATTGATTATTTAAAACATAAAGCAAGACCGTTTTTATTCAGCACCTCACATCCGCCAGCTGTGACTAGAGCGTGTGAAGAAGCGATTGAAGTACTGTTAGATGAACCGGAGCGAATCGATACACTTTGGGAGAACGCCGCTTATTTTAAAGAAAAGGTCGTCAGCCTTGGATTTCAAGTCGCCCCAACAGAGACACCGATTATCCCAATCATGATTGGAGACGAAGCACTTACTTTTCGTTTCTCAAAAGCTTTAATAGAGCGAGGCGTGTTTGCTCAAGGCATCGCCTTCCCAACAGTAGCAAAAGGCAAGGCAAGAATTAGAGCCATCATCACAGCCGAGCACACAAAAGAAGAACTAGACCGTGCACTGACAATCATTGAAGAAGAAGCAAAAAAACTAAACATACTTGATTGAGAGAGCGCAGGCTCTCTTTTTCTTTTTATGAAAAATGGTTATGACTAATAGACAATTTTCATAGAAGAACCGTATATGATTTATTTTCAATTCATCACAAAATAGTCTATACTGTAGGGTGGAACTTGGTTTGAAAGGAGTACAAATTCATGAATGAAGAGCAGAGAAAAGCGAGCGGACAAGTAAGTTCATCGGACAAAAAATCCGAGAAGGACTACAGCAAATATTTTGAAGCTGTGTACATTCCGCCTTCCTTAAAAGATGCAAAAAAACGGGGTAAAGAAGAAGTCGAATACAATCAATTTCAAATTGACGAGCAGTTTCAAGGGTTAGGGAACGGCCGCAAGTTTTATATTCGCACATATGGCTGTCAAATGAATGAGCATGACACAGAAGTGATGGCTGGTATTTTTATGGCGCTTGGCTATGAACCAACAAACTCAACGGAAGATGCAAATGTCATCTTATTAAACACTTGTGCTATTCGTGAAAATGCAGAAAACAAAGTGTTTGGAGAGCTTGGTCATTTAAAAGCATTAAAACGTGAAAAGCCAGATTTAATTTTAGGCGTCTGTGGATGTATGTCACAAGAAGAATCTGTCGTGAGTCGTATTTTGAAGAAACACCCATTTGTTGACTTGATTTTCGGCACGCACAACATTCACCGCCTGCCAGAGCTGTTATCTGAATGTTACCTTTCAAAAGAAATGGTGATTGAGGTTTGGTCAAAAGAAGGCGACGTGATTGAGAACCTTCCAAGAGCCCGTCAAGGTAAAATCAAGGGCTGGGTGAATATTATGTACGGCTGTGATAAATTCTGTACATACTGTATCGTGCCTTATACGCGCGGCAAGGAAAGAAGCCGCCGCCCAGATGAAATTATTCAAGAGGTCAGACGTTTAGCAGCAGAAGGATATAAGGAAATTACCCTTCTTGGTCAAAACGTGAATGCATATGGAAAAGATTTTGAAGATATGGAATATGGTCTTGGCCACCTGATGGATGAGCTGCGAAAAATTGATATTCCGCGTATCCGTTTTACAACAAGTCACCCGCGTGATTTTGATGATCACTTAATTGAAGTGCTAGCCAAGGGCGGAAACCTTCTCGATCATATTCATCTGCCAGTTCAATCCGGAAGTTCTTCTGTGCTGAAACTTATGGCGAGAAAATATGACCGTGAGCGTTACCTTGATCTTGTGCGCAAAATCAAAGAAGCTATGCCGAATGCTTCATTAACAACGGACATTATTGTTGGATTCCCAAATGAAACAGATGAGCAGTTTGAAGAAACACTTTCCCTCTATCGCGAGGTTGAGTTTGATGCTGCTTATACATTCATTTATTCTCCAAGAGAAGGAACGCCTGCAGCGAAAATGAAAGACAACGTGCCAATGCGTGTGAAAAAAGAACGTCTGCAGCGCCTAAATGCACTTGTGAATGAAATTTCTGCGAAAAAAATGAAGGAATATGAAGGGCAGATTGTCGAAGTATTAGTAGAGGGTGAAAGTAAAAATAACCCTGAGATCCTAGCCGGATATACAAGTAAAAGCAAGCTTGTGAATTTTAAAGCACCAAAAGAAGCGATTGGCAACATCGTCAAAGTGAAAATCACACAAGCCAAAACTTGGTCTCTTGACGGAGAAATGGTTGGAGAAGCTATCGAGGTGAATTAAAATGACACTTTATTCAAAGAAAGAGATTGTCGAGCGTGCAAGAGAGCTCGCTAAAATGATTTCTGAAACGGAAGAAGTTGATTTCTTCAAAAAAGCAGAAGCGCAAATCAATGAAAATACAAAAATTTCAACGATCATTAATCAAATTAAGGCGCTTCAAAAACAAGCTGTGAACTTAAAGCATTACGGCAAACATGAAGCCTTAAAGCAAGTCGAAGAAAAAATCGATGCCCTGCAAGAAGAACTGGATGATATCCCAGTCATTCAAGAATTCAAAGAATCACAAATGGAAGTCAATTCCCTGCTTCAGCTTGTAGCGCACACAATTTCGAACCAAGTAACAGATGAAATCATTCTTTCAACCGGCGGTGACCTTTTATTAGGAGAAACCGGTTCAAAAGTGAAAAACTCATCACCAAGTTGCTCCATTAAATGAGAAAACCCCGCAGATGCGGGGTTTTTTATTATATAGAATATATGTTATTTGTATTTTGCTACTGCATCAACAACAAAATGTTGATGCAGTAGCCCTTGTATTTCGTAAAAAATAAATATTATATTGAAGTGTTATCAACTAAAAATGAATTGATTCTACAGATTAAAAGATTTGAATTGAAACTTAATACTTAATCCAAAAATATTTATTACAATATGAAACTCTCTCATAAAATCCCCTCCCTATATAAAGAAGGGCTACTATCTTTATTACATCAAATGACACCATTTCAGTCAACCCCAATCTCTCACTCTCCAACTTTTCCAATTTTCAAGGCAAGTTTATGGGCGACCATGCATACACTGAAACAGAAATGAATTTAATTGAACATGAAGTTCAAAATCGTGACACACTAGACGAATGCCCAGCATAAGATAAAACGATCAAGAACAAGGAGGCATGCCGGAATGTCTGAATACAGAGAAATTATTACAAAAGCGGTGGTTGCAAAAGGGAGGAAATTCACCCAAAGCACACACACCATTTCTCCATCGCAAAAACCAACCAGCATCCTAGGTGGTTGGATCATTAATCATAAGTATGATGCTGAAAAGGTCGGTAAAACGGTTGAAATCGAAGGAACATTTGATATTAACGTATGGTACTCTTACGCTGACAACACGAAAACAGAAGTCGTCACAGAGCGTGTGAAGTATGTAGACATCATTAAACTGAGATATAAAGATAAAAATTTTCTTGATGATGAGCACGAAGTGATTGCGAAAGTATTGCAGCAGCCCAATTGCTTAGAAGTAACCATTTCTCCAAATGGCAATAAAATTATCGTTCAGGCAGAACGCGAATTCATTGCTGAGGTAGTCGGTGAAACAAAAATTGTCGTAGAGGTCGATTCAAGCTGGAAAGAAAAAGATGATCACGAGTGGGAAGAAGAAGTGGATGAGGAGTTAGAGGATATTCATCCAGAATTCCTAGCAGGTGATCCAGAAGAGTAAGGAATGACTAGGGCGCATATCTCCCTAGTTTTTTTGTGCCTGTTCTAGGAGAAAAAAGGTGATTTTTTATGCTATAATTGAAGATGGTATGAATTCGAAAGTAATATAGTGAGGGATTAGAAATATGGCAAGTTATACGCCCATGATACAGCAATATTTAAAGATCAAGGCAGATTATCAAGATGCCTTTTTATTTTTTCGCTTAGGCGATTTTTATGAGATGTTTTTTGATGATGCAAAAGAAGCGGCGCAAGAACTAGAAATTACGTTAACAAGCAGAGACGGCGGCACAATTCCAATGTGCGGCGTTCCTTATCATTCTGCTTCTGCATACATAGAACAATTGATTTCAAAAGGCTACAAGGTCGCCATTTGTGAGCAGGTGGAAGACCCTAAAACGGCAAAAGGTGTGGTCAAAAGGGAAGTCGTTCAACTGATTACACCAGGTACCGTCATGGATGGTAAAGGTTTAAGTGAAAACGAGAACAACTTCATTGCATCTGTTACCAGCTTTCAAAATGGGTACGGTCTTGCACTGTCTGATTTATCAACAGGTGAAAACATGGCGGCTTTCATCGATCGCTTAGATGAAGTCGTATCAGAAATTTATTCTGTCGGTGCAAAAGAAATTGTGGTGTCAAAGCAGCTGGATGAGGAAACAGTCAAAACCCTTAAAGAACGCTGCCAAGCGACCATTTCATACGAAGATAGTGATGAATTATTAGAGGAAGCTGAACAGCTCGTTTCCCATCTTGACGACAAGTTAAAAACGGCATTTTTAACACTATATGCCTACTTAAGAAGAACGCAAAAAAGAAGCTTGGATCACCTTCAAAAAGTTCAAGTGTTTGAGCTTGAACAAACGATGAAAATCGATCTTTACTCAAAACGAAACCTTGAATTAACAGAAACGATTCGTTCAAAAAGCAAAAAAGGCTCTTTATTATGGCTGTTAGATGAAACAAAAACAGCGATGGGCGGCAGACTGCTCAAGCAATGGATCGACCGGCCGCTCATTCGTCTTTCGCAAATCAACGAGCGTCAGGAAATGGTGCAAATTTTGATGGATCATTTCTTTGAGCGAGAGGATCTGCGCGAACGATTAAAGCAAGTATATGATCTTGAGCGTCTAGCGGGCCGCGTGGCATTTGGTAACGTGAATGCTCGTGACCTCATTCAGCTCAAGGAATCTTTAAAACAAGTACCGGATATTAAACAACTCGTTCAATCATTACCAGAGGAAATGGCAAAATCAAGAGCGAATGAGATTGATCCTTGCGGTGACTTGCTTGATTTATTAGAAGATGCACTTTATGAAAATCCGCCGATGACGATAAAAGAAGGCAATTTGATTAAAGATGGCTACAATGCAAAATTAGATGAATACCGTGATGCCAGCCGAAACGGAAAGGACTGGATTGCACGTCTCGAACAGCAGGAAAGAGAATATACCGGCATTCGCTCATTAAAAGTCGGGTTTAATAAAGTGTTTGGTTATTATATCGAAGTGACACGTGCGAATACACATCTGCTGGAGGAAGGGCGTTATGAAAGAAAACAAACGCTTGCCAATGCAGAGCGGTATATCACACCTGAATTAAAAGAAAAAGAAGCACTGATTCTTGAAGCAGAATCAAATATTAACGAATTGGAATATGAACTATTTACAGCTCTCAGGGAGCAGGTAAAAGGCTATATTCCAAGATTACAGCTGCTCGCAAAACAAATGAGTGAGCTGGATGCGCTTCAATGCTTTGCGACTGTTAGTGAAAAGCGCCGTTATATCCGTCCGGAATTCTCAGAGGATGACGTGGATGTCAAAGATGGCCGTCACCCTGTCGTTGAAAAAGTGCTGGATCACCAGGAATATGTACCGAATGACTGCCATATGGGAAAAGGCAGACAAACCTTACTCATCACTGGACCGAATATGTCAGGGAAAAGTACGTACATGAGACAAATGGCACTCATCTCGATTCTTGCGCAGATTGGCTGCTTTGTTCCTGCGTCAAAGGCGACGCTTCCAATCTTCGATCAAATCTTTACACGTATTGGTGCAGCAGATGATTTGATTTCTGGTCAAAGTACTTTTATGGTAGAGATGCTCGAAGCAAAAAATGCGATGGTGCACGCAACGAAAAACAGCTTGATTTTATTTGATGAAATTGGACGCGGGACAAGCACCTATGATGGAATGGCGCTTGCGCAGGCGATCATTGAATTTGTTCATGATCATATTGGAGCCAAAACCCTATTTTCTACACATTACCATGAGCTTACGGTTCTTGAATCTCAATTAAGCGAGCTCAAAAATGTTCATGTGCGAGCTGAAGAGCATGAAGGCACAGTCGTTTTCTTACATCAAATCAAAGAAGGTGCAGCTGATAAAAGCTATGGTATTCATGTAGCGCAGCTTGCTGAATTGCCTGATGCCATCATCAATAGAGCCCAGACCATTTTAACGGAGCTTGAGAGCGGATCACATGACGTGACCCCGAACGTATCTGCAGCACCAAAAGTAGAAAAGACTGAAGAAAAACAGCAGCTATCTTTCTTTGAAGTAGAAGAAAAACCGCAGCCAAAAGCTGCTCTAAAACAGAAAGATCAAGCGGTCATCGATGAATTAAAATCATACAACCTAATGGATATGACGCCGCTTGAAGCTATGACAAAGCTGTATGAATTGCAAAAGAAATTATAATGTAAGGTGAGGTGAGCAGAAATGGCAAAGATTATTCAGTTATCCGATGACCTATCCAATAAAATTGCTGCAGGTGAAGTGGTCGAGCGCCCAGCTTCTGTTGTAAAGGAGCTTGTGGAAAATGCGATCGATGCAAAAAGTACAGTGATTGAAATCGATGTAGAAGAAGCAGGTCTTTCTTCTATAAGGATTATTGATAATGGTGTTGGAATCGATGCTGAAGATTGTAAGCTCGCCTTCCAGCGCCATGCAACGAGTAAAATCAAAGACGAAAATGATCTGTTCCGTGTCAGAACCCTTGGGTTCAGGGGAGAGGCACTGCCAAGTATTGCATCTGTCTCTCATTTAGAAATGAAAACGAGTACTGGCGAAGGAGCTGGTACACACCTAGCTTTGCAAGGCGGGAAAATCATTTCAGAGAAAAAAACCTCTGGCCGCCGCGGCACTGAGATTGTGGTCACCAACTTATTTTACAATACGCCAGCTCGCCTGAAATATATGAAAACCGTTCATACGGAGCTTGGTAATATATCGGATGTGGTCAATCGAATTGCGCTAGCTCATCCCGAAGTATCGATCCGTTTGCGTCATCAAGGAAAAGTCCTGCTCCAGACGAATGGAAATGGAGATGTGCGTCATGTACTTGCGGCCATTTACGGGACAGCTGTGGCTAAAAAAATGCTGCCGCTTCACGTACAATCACTTGATTTTGAAGTGAAAGGATATATTTCGTTACCTGAAGTGACAAGGGCATCACGGAATTATATGTCTTCTGTTGTAAACGGCCGATATGTCAAACATTTTCCGCTCGTGAAAGCGATCCATGAAGGATATCACACGCTGCTTCCGATTGGCCGTCATCCAATTACATTTATTGAGATGAAGATGGATCCAATTTTAGTAGATGTGAACGTTCATCCTTCGAAGCTTGAAGTGAGACTAAGTAAAGAACAGGAACTTCATGAGCTGATTAAACAAGGAATTAAGGAAGTATTTCAAAAGCAGCAGCTCATTCCAAGTGCTTCAGTACCAAAAAAAGCACAAATGCCAGCTGTGAAAAATGAGCAGCAATCCTTAACCTTTGATGCGAAACAAGGTAACTCAAGCCCAGCGGAAATACCGCTAACCTATCAGCCGGAGCCGCACGAGTCGGTCGTATACGAGACAAGTCATACCGATGGATACGGGATGCCTAAACAAGAGAAGACAGAGGCATCATCACCAGTATCTTATGAAGAAGTATCATCTGAGCGTATTCATTTAGAGGAATCCGCCGCTTCATTTGAAGATGAAGAGACGGTACTGTATGAAGATGTGACAGAGACGATTCCTGAAAACGAACGCGTTCCTGTGATGTATCCAATTGGGCAAATGCACGGCACATATATTTTGGCTCAAAATGAACGAGGGCTTTATATCATTGACCAGCATGCGGCTCAAGAGCGAATCAAGTATGAGTATTATCGCGAGAAAGTGGGAGAGATCGAACAGGAAGTGCAAGAAATGCTCGTCCCCTTAACATTTCACTACTCGAAAAACGATATGCTGATCATTGAAGAGCATAAGGATATTCTAGCGAAAGTGGGGGTCTTCTTAGAGCCCTTTGGTTCAGGAAGCTACATCGTTCGTTCGCATCCGCAGTGGTTTCCGAAAGGTGAAGAGGCTGAACTGATCGAAGAGATTATAGAGCAAGTGCTTGATGAAAAGCGTGTTGATATCAAGAAACTGAGAGAAGAAGCGGCGATTATGATGAGCTGCAAAGGTTCAATCAAAGCAAATCGTCATTTGCGTCATGATGAAATCAAAGCCTTATTAGATGAACTCCGGACAACGAAGGATCCATTCACCTGTCCACACGGCCGGCCAATCATTATTCATCACTCCACTTATGAAATGGAGAAAATGTTTAAACGGGTGATGTGATATAAAAAAGCGCTCTTAACAGAGCGCTTTTTTATTTAGCATCCGCAAGGATCTGGCGGTGTGACCACAACTGGCCGTGTATTAATATCAATCGTATCTTCTGCATAAAATGTGGAACCGATGCTGATGGCTCGATTTTCTGCACGGAACGTGTATGTACCTGCAGCAGGGAGTACTTTATGTGATAGCTTTAATGTATATTTGGAAATT
Source organism: Bacillus sp. DC4300-2b2 (assembly GCF_049895685.1). Classification (NCBI taxonomy): domain Bacteria; kingdom Bacillati; phylum Bacillota; class Bacilli; order Caryophanales; family Bacillaceae; genus Bacillus; species Bacillus sp. DC4300-2b2. The sequence goes on along the minus strand of NZ_JAFCSW010000002.1, from coordinate 150,124 downwards.
CCAAGCAAATCCAATCTGAGCGGAATACGAACGGTCTGTCCGTTGTTCAAAATGTAGCTGTCTTTTAATGCTTTACCATTCATAATGTCTTTCGTTGTTGCTTGGAAACCCTTTGGCAGAGTGAACTCAACCGCACCAAGACTTAGAACAGAATTTGGGCTGTATGTCAGCTCAATGTCAGAAAAAGACCATTCCTGCTTACTTGCTCCTGTAATTTTTGCGTAAAGTGCAGCTGGTTTTGCATTTGTTGTTGCTTTACCTGCTCCTTCAGCAGATGCAGACAGCGGTACTGACAGCGTCATAACCAATGTGAGCATCCCCATCATAAGAATCGTCCATGTTTTTTTCATTTTTTTCTTCCCCCTTGTTGAATATAGGTAAATAATAGATGATTACACCCATTATTTACCTATAATGTTACCATATTACCATATGGTATTAAATGGTATAATGTACCCTTATTTTGTCATTCTTTAGTAATAGCGGGGAAATAGCGCATTCGGTTGATTCATTCCGTAAAAATGGCTTTGCATTTGCTGGTTTGTTGGCATCATCATATGCATATCTTGGTAACCGTATGGATGGTGTGGCATCATCCCATATCCACCATAATGGCCTAAATGATGGTGATCCTTCATTGGAACATGCTTTGGAAAGTAATCATGCTGATTTGGAAACGTTGAATAAGGTGAATGATGATGCGGATGGTGCGCATTATACACATCTTTTTTACCGCTATGATAATGGTTTGGCATATTCATATGATCATGCATGTTTGGCGCGATCATATGCTCATGATTGGCTGTATACACATTTTCAAATGTGTGATAGGGATTTTCTTGATGATAATGATTCATTTGGCTGTTCATATCGTTCATGTATATCTCATCCTTTATGTCAGGTTGCCATATTCTATGAGACAGATATGCTTCATGAGCCTATCCATATGAAAGAAAAAAACCGGCTTTTCAGCCGGGAAAAGGAAAAGCAGGTAAAGCGTCAAGCCTTAATAGCTATGTCTTCTTCTACGACGCTTTTTACATCTGCTGCAGACACTTTTAGGAAAATAACAGGGATCGTAGCTTCGAGAAGTATCCCAAAAATCGCTCTCAAACCATTTATCTTTTTTATGACAAAACTTTTTTTCTTTACATGGATCCTCATGGCAATGATCGTCATGCTTTTTATAGCAGTTTGAGTGGGAATGTTTGCACTTGCATTTGCACATTGTCATCCCTCCTAAATGTGACTCAATGCTAGTATATGCAAGAAAGAGTCATGAGGACTGGATGCTCTCGCTTCTTTTATAAAAAAAGGCTTTTTTCTAAAAAAACTCAAACAAAAAGAATTGACTAGTGCTAAATTAACATGATAAAATATAAATTTTTATCCTCTGATGAAATGTGTTATAATGAGATTGTGAATACTTTCGGAGGTGGCGGATTTGTTTCAAATAGGTGATAAAATTGTTTATCCAATGCATGGAGCCGGTGTGATTGAAGGAATGGAAGAAAAAGAGATCTTAGGTAAGACGCAGGAATATTTTCTGATTCAAATGCCGAATATGCAGATGATGGTCCCAAAAGGCAGAATCAATCAACTAGGTATACGTCCGGTAGCAGATCAAGCAACGCTGAAAGTTGTGATGAACAATTTTGCAGAAGAAACAAACGACGACACGCTTACTTGGAAGCAAAGATATGATGAAAATCTGAAAAAGCTAAAAACAGGTGCGATCGAAGATGGTGCAGATGTTGTCAAAGATCTAATGAGACGAAATCAGAAGAAAGCATTAAATTCAAGTGAAAAGAAGATGCTTGAAGATGCAAGAGGCATGTTAGTGAGTGAGATTTCACTTGCACAGGGACTGTCGCAAGATGAAGTGATGACTGCTTTAGAGAATGAATTAAGAATGTAATAATGATATACAGAGACTGGCTGTAAATAGAAGGGGGAACTCCTTTTGTTTACAGCTTTTTTGTTTGGAAAAAGAATAATATTGCCATTTTTGTAGGTTATTTTAACTAAAGTTGAAATGAGGTCATACGGTTTAGTTTTTAAGAGCACAACAAAAATTCAAAGACCTCAGAAATACCTAGATGACATTAAAAACAGGTAAGTTCTCCTGATTCATTCAAATGAGCCGGACAACCTTTGAATTTTTTAAGTCATTGATAGTAAAATATTGCGGTAAGATGGCACCTAAGAGAAAAAAGGAGCGGTGAAATGAAAAGGTTACTAATATGTGGATTTATCTTTCTTATTTTGTGTACTCTTTTAATGGTGAAATGCAGCCATTCTGTTCAAGAAAAAAAAGAGCAAAAGCAGCATTATCAAGAGGTAGAAAAGTATCAAAAAGAGCGAAAAAAAGGTGATCAATATGAAAGTTTTAAACAGCTCATTCGATATGAAAGAGAAGGGTATGAGATAGAATTTCACGAAAAGGGCGGAAGTGATTTACTCGTATTTTCTCCTCATGGAGGTGAAATTGAACCAGGAACAAGTGAAATTGTAGAAGCCTTTCAAGAAAGGTACTCTACGTATTTGTTTGAAGGTACAAAGCAAGACAATAACCGGGACCTGCATATCACGAGTACCAATTTTGATGAACCCATTTTGGTTCAAATGATTAAAACGTATCCTTTTTCAATTTCCATCCACGGCTATAAAAGTGATAAAAGACACACGCTCGTTGGCGGCACAAATGAAAAAATGCAAAGAGCAGTTGTACGAGAACTAAAAGATCGGGGATTTTCCGCAGAAATGGTACAAAAAGGCGAACGGCTTTCTGGTACAGATCCTAAAAATATAAATAATCGAAATGCGAGTGGTGAAAGCGTTCAGCTCGAAATTAGTACAGCGCAAAGAGAAGCTTTTTTTGACAATTTTGAGACGAGAAAAGGAAAGAAAAAAGCATTCAGACGCTATATTAATGCGTTAAAAGAAGTACTAAGAGAATTCGACCCGTCTTCGTAAAAAAGTTTTGATGGGCAAAAGTACTCTATTTAAACTTGGTAAAAAAGATAGGAATATGCGATTTGAACATAAAATATGTAATAACTTACAATTTGCCTTAAAAACATAAATTATGTAAAATAATAGTTATCAGTTTGATATGATAGAATGGGGCTGAAGTGGATGGCACACAAAATACCATCTTCCGAAGTAGGTGTAAAGATCAATCAATGGTACACTCATATTTGTAAATTTGAAGTTGAACAGGCAAACGGCATGAAGCGCCTTGTTGAAGAAGAAATTCATGATATGGAAGAGGATCAAGATTTACTCCTATATTATTCTCTAATGGATTTTCGCCATCAAATGATGCTTCAGCACTTAGCGCCAGTCCATGCGGGGAGTGAAACGCTTCAAGCAGTGTCCTTTCCTAAAGAAATTGACGATGCAGAAGATGAGATGACAGGCTTACTTGGCTATTATTTTCATTTTTTTCATGGAATGTACGCGTTTATCCAGCGCCGATATATCGAGGCCATTTCATATTACAAGCATGCCGAACATCAACTGATTTTAGTGACAGATGAGATCGAAAAAGCAGAATTCTACTATAAAATCGCAGAAGTATACTATCATATGAAACAAACCTATTTCTCCATGCACTATGCTAAAAAGGCGAGAGACATCTATAAGAAACATCAGCTTTATGGAAAAAGAAGCATTCAATGTGATTTTGTCATGGCAGGTAATTGGATTGATGTCAATCAGTATCAAAAAGCGCTTCCTTATTTAGAAAAAGCTTTAAAAGTCTGTGAAGCGATGGAACAAAAAGAATGCACATCTTACTTTAAAGCGATGGCTCTTAATAACTTAGGCACTTGTCATTATAGTATGGGAACGTACCATACAGCGACTGTCTTTTTTGAACAAGCTATTTCACTTTATCAGAAAGATCAAGCATCCACGATGATCAAATCGTTGTTTTCACTTGCCCTTACTTGTTTTAAACTCGGAGATATTCAGCGGGCGGGCGAGGCCATATCTAAAGGAATGAAAGAGGCTTGTGTATTGGAAGATGAAATTTATCAATTGAAATTCCAATTTTTGCAGGCGCTCTATATAGAAAAAGACGGCTGTGAGCAATTGAGGTCGGCCCTTTTTGGTCTGAGAAATAAAAAAATGTTTGCTGATTTAGAGGAATTAGCACTTGATGCGGCTAATTATTATAAGGAACGCGACATGTACAAGGAATCCTCCACTTTTTTTGAGATTGTGATCGAAGCGCGTACGCACATTCAATAAGGAGATGAGATGTATGAGAACGAAGCATAACATGTCAGCTGCTCAAGTAGATGAAAGACTTCACACTTAAAAATGAGACAAACAACACCCTTTACGCATAAACGTAAAGGGCTTTTTTCTTTATTCTTTGATTGCTTTTTCTGCGTCAATTGCACCTGCTCCATAAATCATCGGATCATCCCCAGACCACTTGCTTGTATTTTCTTTTAACAGGGCTTTGACTTCATCTGGCGTTAAATCTGTTGAATGCTCTAATAGTAGAGCGCAAATACCAGCACAAATCGGTGTTGCCATCGATGTGCCAGATAACGTTGTATAGTCATCATCGACTCTGCTTGATTTATCGAGTTTATCCAGAAAGGATCTTGGTGATCTGAGAGAAACGATGTTTACTCCTGGTGCGAGGATATCAGGCTTTGCTTCCCCGTAAACAGTAGGTCCTCTGCTTGAAAACGGTGCCACGACATCGTCACTTGATTCTGGTGTATTCCTGTCATCATAGGCTCCGACCGTAATAACTTTTTGACTGACAGCAGGGCTTGCAATTGTCTGGCTGTTAGGACCAGAGTTTCCGGCAGCGACGCATACAACAATCCCTTGATCCCAAGCCGCATTGACAGCACGCACCATTGGATCGTCCTGTTCGTCATCATAACGCTGCGCAGCTCCGCCTAGCGACATACTGATAATATGAATCGGATCATCAGGGTTGTCTTCGTTGAACTGCATGCACCATTCAACACCTTCTATAATAGTAGAAAGTGATCCAGCGCCTTGCTTATTTAACACTTTCACGCCAATCAGATTTGTTTTTGGGGCAGGCCCTTTGTATAAGCCGTCTGAGGCGGCTCCATCTCCCGCGACATCTCCCGCGCAATGAGTACCGTGGCCATTATCATCATAAGGCTTTGTTTTTTGTTTGACTAAATCCACAAAATCTCGAATTCTTCCATCTAAATCTTCATGCGGATAAATTCCCGTGTCAATGACAGCGACCGTAATGCCTTCCCCGGTTAAAGTTGTCCCGTTTCGGATGACTTCATCAGCATGACTTGCTTGTGTGGCTACATCCAGCAGCGCATGAACTTTCCGATCTAAATAAATTTTACGAATATGCTCACCGTTTGCTAATAGCTCCTCTAAAGCAGCAGGCGTTAAATCAGCAGCGCAGCAATTGATATGTGAGAAATGTCGTTTTATATTTGTTTTTCTGCTTTTTTTCATTAACTGTTTTGTGCTTTGAATCCCTGCCTCGGCTGCACCTTCCTTAAATTCAATGATTACACGAAGCTTCTTTTTCTTCTTCAGCCTGCCTTCGAAAAAACGATGAAGAAAGCATGGCGTCCATTTAAAAGGTTTATAAAGTTGAAGAACGGTCTCCCTTAAAGGCTGATCTAGTTTACTAGCATGTGTTCTGACCATTTGCACCATAGAAAATCCAAACATGTGATGCCCTCCATTCCAGCTATCCATTCTCGTACACTCTTACGTTATGTGATTGAGAACAGCTTGGTTCGGATTCTTGTCCCTCCTTTTCTTTATATTGGCGGCTTGCCTATGCCTTTTAAAAAAGAAAAGCGCTTACATTTTGTAAAATAATAGAAAAAGGTGGAAATCATGTAGAATCTGCCGATGATAGGTGGGAGAGTTCTTCTGAGAGAACCAGTGAAACAAAGGATTTTGCAGAAAAAGGAGGGTTGTGGACAGGGTCAATGCTCATATAAATGTGATGCGTGACAGATGGAAAAAATCAAATCCTTATCAAAAAAAGCCGAATTAAAGAAAACAGACTGGATAGGACTAGGTCATATTAAACATAACGTCATTTGTTTGTCATACTATTCTAACTCTGTTTTCAAAGAGGAGAGGCGTTTCTGTGTATATAAATGCAATTATCTTATTTTTGAGGAATCTCATGATCTAGAGTGTTATGATCAAACGTGAAGAGAAAATGTGGAAAAAATGATAAGAAATGATGATTCAATATAAATCATAGAAACGGCTTAGAAATCTGTTAAAGGAGAACGGGAATGAAGAAGTTTTTTGCTTTGCTTCTCCTGCTTGCGATCGGATGGGGCGTTTATTATACCATGCAAGCACAGGAACATGATGAGCCAGTGTCATCAGGTGGGGAAGACGAAAGCGGTTCAAATGATATTTATCGAAATTTTAAAGAACTGGAAGAAAACGAATCAACAAGCAGCTACAACATTACAGCCAACCCAGTGCCGGGCAGCCGCCTTCTTGTGATGTCACCTCATGGCGGGAGGATTGAAGGCGGCGTGAGCGAGATCGTCCATTTTTTTGACAACGATTTTTCGACGTATTTATTTGAAGGTCTAAGAGAGAATGCATCAGAACTTCATATTACAAGTACAAACTTTGATGAGCCAATCGGCGTCGCGCAGGCAAAAGCACATGATTACATCTTAGCAGTGCATGGATACAAAGGCGAGGAAGGAATTGACCATACTCTCGTTGGCGGAACAGATTACGACCGTGCAGAGAAAATTGTGAGCTCATTAGAGCGGAACGGGTTTTCTGCTGAACTAGCTGTCGCACACGCAACCCTGAGCGGGACAAGCAATCATAATATTAATAATCTTACAAAAACAGGGCAAAGTGTGCAGCTTGAGATTAGTAGAAGTCAGCGTGAAGCTTTATTTGACAGTTTCGATTTTCGGAGGCGGTCAAGTACAAAAAACGAGACATTCTATCGTTATGTCAGGGCGATTCGGACAGTGCTGGATGAAGAATATACATAAGGGCTGTGCACATGTTAAGACAAGCACGGGAATTCTTGTTACACTATGAACAGTGATAACAAAAGGAGAGACGGATATGGCGCGTCATCATTTTCATCTTCAGGCAAGCTGGCCCGGTCTGCGTAACGATGTGGGTACAATCGCATGTGAACAATTAAAAACAAAGATTTCGATTCCAAAGGAAATGGACGGTCCAGGTATTGGAACCAATCCAGATGAGATGCTCTTAGGTGCAGCGGCTACCTGTTATATCATTACACTTGCAGCCATGATGGAGCGGAGTCAATTAGAGAAAGAGGATCTATCGATGAGCTCTGAAGCCGTCGTAGATGTGACAAATGGTGTGTTTACTTATGAGGAAATCATTCATCGACCTGTCATCACCCTCAAAGAGTCCGCTTCCACACATGATATTGAGCTGGCCCGAAAGCTTGCGCATAAAGCCGAAAGCTCATGTATGATTTCAAGAGCTGTTCAGGGGAATGTGAACATTTCCTTAGAAGAAACCATACAAGTCGGCCATTAAAACAAAAAAGTCATTTTCTCTTGAAATATGGAGAAAATGACTTTTTTTATGACGTCCATTCGGTTTGATCGAGTTGTGCTCTGGTTTCGTTCTTTTGCTTCTTGGACTGATTTAAGACAATCACGCCGCAGATGACAAGTGCAAGGCCGATGAAGCCTTTCGTGCTGATCGTTTCGTTAAACAGTACAAGTCCTACAAGAGCAGTAAGAGCTGTTCCAACGCCAGACCAGGTTGCATAGGCAGACGAGAGCTCGATGGTTTTAAGTGCCAAGCTCAGGAAAGTAAAGGCGCATCCAAATCCGATCAGTACCCCGATACTCGGCAGCAGCTGCGAAAAGCCTTGAGAAAGCTTCAGCATTGTACTGCCAAAAACCTCCGTCAAAATGGCTCCTGTTAAGTAGAGTATTCCTTTCATCATCTCCCACATCCTTTATGACATATTTAATAGTACGACCCCTGAGACAAGCATCGCCATGCCAATGACTGCTTTTTGGTTCAAGGTTTCTTTGAAAAACAGCACGCCAAAAATAGCCGTGAGGACCGTACCAACCCCAGACCATGTTGCATAAGACATGCTAAGCGGAATAATGTTCAGTGTCAATGACAGCATATAAAAAGCAAGTGAATAGCCAGCCACAACGACAGCGCTTGGCTTCCAGCGTGTAAAACCATTAGATAATTTTAACATCGCGGCGCCAATGGCTTCAGAAAAAATGGCCACTGCCAAAAAAAGATATCCGAGGATCATCATCATCCCTCCTCTAATAGGTATCAAATCCGATGAAGTAAAAGGGTTTTTATCCTCTCTTTTCAGCGGGTCAAGCTGAAATATTTCTGAAAACCAGCATGCTCTGCCATGAAGGGTGAGCTAGCTTAATCCTTCTTTTAAAATCGTGCTGGCAGCTGCATCAAAAATTTGCTCTTTTTTGGTTTTAGACATAAAAAAAACACCTACTTTACTGAACAGTCGGTAAAGTAAATGTTAACCCATGAAAAAAGAGTGTGTCAATCGATTCATTTTATGAACGGATGTTTTCACTTAAACGTCATATTTAATACCAAGGGTATGGTCCGTACGGCGGGTATGGAGGCGGGTAAGGGTATCCATAACCATATCCTGGCGCAAGCAGAGATCCAGCAAGCAAGCCTCCAGCAAAACCACCTAAAAATGGAGGTCCAAAGAATCCAGGTCTCCCAAACCCAAATCCGGGTCTCCCAAATCCAAAACCAGGACGTCCAAATCCGAAACCAAAAGGTCTTCTCATGTCTTCTTGAATAAACGGAGGTGCGTCAAAATAATTCATAATAAAAGGCTCCTTTCTCATAAAATCACTGTAACTGACATCAGTGTATTCCGGTTGCCTACATATGTTTGGGTGAACGCCTAATATAAGGAGGAATGTTAGAAATGGGCCTGTATCCATCTGATTGGGCAAAGTGTCCGCCGCATGCTCATGCATATAAAGCACGTACGGATGTAACAGAGGGGCATTATCATTTAATAGAAGGTATTTCTCAGCCTGTGAATGGAAGCAGTACCGACCGGCATACTCATTTTTACCGCGGGATCACCTCCTTTGAAAGAGGGCATTTCCACAGGTATTACGGTATCACAGGGCCTGCGATTCCTAGAGTGGATGGAACACATTATCACGAGATAGAGGAAGTCACCTATTCTGCCTACCTCGATTCTGTTCCCATCCCATATGGAGGTGTCGTCTATAGTCCAGATGAGAATCGGCCAACACATAAGCATCGTTTAAAAGGAAAAACGTATGAAGTGGTTGGAAATGAACCGCTTGGCTGGTGATGGCCAGAATATAGGAGAGTAAGAAAAGTTATGCTATACTGTAGGCAGTTTTGTAAAAGAGAGTGATGTTATGAATAAAGTGAAGCAGCCAGTAATCGTATTAGTAGGGCCGACGGCTGTCGGCAAAACCAAATTGAGCATTGATATAGCCAAAGCATTTGATGGAGAGATTATCAGCGGGGATTCTATGCAGATTTATAAAGGGATGGACATCGGAACAGCTAAAATTACCCCCGAAGAAATGAGTGGCATCCCGCACCATTTAATTGATATTAAACAGCCGGACGAATCCTTCTCGACAGCTGAATTTCAGCAGCTGGTCCGTTCGAAGATCAAAGAGATTGCCGCTAGAGGGAAAACGCCAATGATTGTCGGCGGAACAGGCCTCTATATCCAATCTGTTTTATATGATTACACATTTACGGATGAGAAAAGTGATCCTGCTTTTAGAGAAGAAATGGCGCTGTTTGAACAGCAGCACGGCGCGATTTTGCTGCACGAAAAGCTAAAGGCAGTAGATCCTGATGCGGCAAACGCTATTCATCCGAATAACGTCCGCCGCGTGATCCGGGCGCTGGAAGTGATCCATACAACAGGTCAGAAAATGTCGGAAATGCAAAACGGGCATCAAGAAGTTCCTCTTTATGATACAGCCTTCATTGGGCTGAAAATGGATCGAGAGCTTTTGTACGAGCGCATTCATCAAAGAATTGATATGATGATAGATGAGGGCTTAATTGAAGAAGTGAGAGCACTTTATCAATCTGGCTTGAAGGATTGTCAGTCTGTTCAAGCCATTGGTTATAAAGAGCTGTATGCCTATTTTCAAGGTGACTGCTCACTTGATGAAGCCATCCAGCAATTAAAGCAAAATTCCCGTAGATATGCGAAGCGTCAGTTCACGTGGTTCCGTAATAAAATGGCGGTCACTTGGTTTGATATGACACCGCCTTGCCACTTTTCAGACAAAAAAGAGGAAATTTTCGCATATATAGCAGGAAAGCTTGGACTTAAAGCGAAACTGTAGTTATCAGAATCAAGGAGGACGAAACATGAAACCGATTAATATTCAGGAGCAGTTTTTGAATCAGATCCGCAAAGACAATACATTTGTCACAGTATTCTTACTGAATGGCTTTCAGCTTCGCGGTCAAGTGAAAGGATTTGACAATTTCACGGTGCTGCTTGAAACAGAAGGAAAGCAGCAGCTTATTTATAAACACGCCATTTCTACATTTGCACCTCAAAAGAATGTAAATCTGGAATTAGAATAGGATAGGTTGTATTAAATAGCCCCATGCCTCTGCGAATAAACCGGCCGAACCCGCTACGTTTTTTGTCAGTGCAGAGGGGCTATTTTGTATGCAATGAAACTTTTCTGCCAATTTTCCGTATAATTCCTTATTGGATATTAGAAGGGTGAGGGGATTCATATGGAAAATGCAGAGCTTGAATTAAGAAGGATTAGAGTGATCCTCCTATTGATTGGAATTGTAGTCTTGTTTGGATCGTGCGCTATCTCAAACATTGAAACGAGACAAGAAAGTTGGAATAACCATTCTCATGAAAATGCAGATGGAGTTTTACCATCATCTGCTGCACTAAAAAATAATCACTTTGCTGTTGTGAAAGATGATCAAGTACATGTGTACCGGTTTGATGAAAAAAAGGGAGAACTGACTCTCGTTACAACGAAATACATAGATGAATGGGATGACGAAGAATATGATGATGGCCTTGATGAAGAGTAAGCACGTAAATTTACAAATGAATGTGAAGCCGCTACACTATAATCATGCATCAGACATCTAGCAGAAAAGGATGAGTTCATGACACATAAAATTAAAATTAATCATTGGGAACAAACTTGTGAAGACGATTCCTGTTTCGAATATGGAACAAGCGTTTCTGTAAATGGGAAAGAATTAGTGAGAGAAGCTTCAATCGTCTCTGCGCTTGAAGCGGTGCTAAAAGAATTAGGTGTTGAAGTGGAAATTACAGAAGTGTCAGAAGATTTACAGTGCGATGCCTACAAAAAATAAAACAAAAAGTCTAGTCTACTAAGCGATTTTTTTTCGTGTTATGATAGATTTCGGTTTCAGTTGAATAGGGAGTAGAGCAGTCTATTTTTAGATCCTGTTCTGCTCTATTTATTTGAACGTACGAGTTCGGCTATGAAGGTTCGGCCGGGTTGGTTGATTTTTTTCGTTTCGAACATCTATATGTTGTGTTTTGAAAAAACATAGTATACTATATATAGTGAATAGCGAAATGATCAACAATACTAAAAACTAGGTCGTGATGGAATTGATTCAGATCGTATTTGATTCAAAAACAGGAAATGTTCAACGCTTTTTGGACAAGACCCCTTTTACAGACAAACGAAAATTGACTGGAGAAGAGTTTTTGGATACGCCGTTTATTCTCGTCACCTTTACGACAGGATTTGGACAAGTCCCTAGTACCACTCAGTCCTTTTTAGAAAAAAATGCTCACCTTTTACTAGGTGTTGCGGTGAGTGGCAACAAAGTGTGGGGAGATAATTTTGCAAAAAGCGCCGATACGATTTCTAAACAATATCAAGTTCCTATTTTGCACACCTTTGAACTAAGCGGAACAAAAAGGGATGTTGAATTGTTTACACAGGAGGTAGAAAGAATTGTCACAAAATCAGGTTCCAAAGTGGATACAATTAAATAACGAAATTATGATTCAAAAAGAAGGAAAGTTTCAGTTCGATAAGGACAAAGAAGCTGTACATAGTTATTTCGTAGATTACATTAATCAAAACACGGTCTTTTTTCACAATCTAGAAGAGAAGATTGATTACTTAATAGAAAACGACTACTATGAGGAAGAATTTTTAAGACAATACAGCATGGCAGATATTAAAGAAGTCTTTGAAGCTGCATATGCCAAAAAATTTAGATTCCCATCATTTATGAGTGCATTTAAGTTTTACAATGACTATGCACTGAAAACAAATGATAAAAAGAAAATCCTTGAACGCTATGAAGACCGCATTTCAGTTGTAGCACTTTTCTTTGCGGGTGGGGATAAAGAAAAAGCGCTTGAGTTTGTAGAACTGATGATCAATCAAGAGTACCAGCCAAGTACACCAACTTTCTTGAACGCTGGACGTAAAAGACGCGGTGAGCTTGTGAGCTGCTTCTTGCTTGAAGTGAATGACTCACTAAACGATATTTCAAGAGCGATTGATATTTCAATGCAGCTGTCAAAACTAGGTGGCGGCGTCAGTTTGAACCTGTCAAAACTTCGTGCAAAAGGTGAAGCAATCAAAGATGTAGAAAACGCGACAAAAGGTGTCGTCGGCGTGATGAAGCTTCTTGATAATGCATTCAGATATGCAGATCAAATGGGGCAAAGACAAGGATCAGGCAGTGCCTACCTGAATATTTTCCACAGAGATATCAATGATTTCTTAGATACGAAAAAAATCTCTGCCGATGAAGATGTTCGCGTGAAAACTCTGTCCATTGGAGTCGTCATCCCGGATAAATTTATCGAGCTTGCTAGAGAAGATAAAACAGCTTACACTTTCTATCCGCACACAGTCTATAAAGAATATGGACAGCATCTTGATGAGATGGACATGGAAGAAATGTATGACGAGCTTGTAGAAAACCCGAAAGTTAAAAAAGAAAAAGTCAATCCGAGAAAGCTTCTTGAAAAATTGGCTGTTCTACGCTCAGAATCAGGCTATCCATATATCATGTTCCAAGATAATGTAAACAGAGAGCATGCTTTGAACCATATTTCACGAGTGAAATTCTCAAACCTTTGCTCAGAAGTGCTTCAGGCGTCAGAGGTTTCTTCTTACACGGACTATGATCAAGAAGATGAAATCGGTCTTGATATTTCTTGTAACCTTGGTTCATTAAATATCATGAATGTCATGAAAAACAAATCGATCGAAAAAACGGTTAAGCTTGCAACAGACTCACTAACGCTTGTGTCTGAAACAACAGACATTCGCAATGCACCGGCTGTTCGAAAAGCGAACAAAGCGATGAAGTCAATCGGACTTGGTGCGATGAACCTTCATGGGTATTTAGCTCAAAACCAAATCGCCTATGAAAGTGAAGAAGCAAGAGATTTCGCAAATACGTTCTTTATGATGGTGAACTATTATTCAATTAAACGCTCAAGTGAACTTGCGAAAGAAAAAGGAGAAACATTCCATCGTTATGAAGGCTCTGGCTATGCAACTGGTGAGTACTTTAATAAATACGTGGAAAATGATTTCACACCAAAAACAGAAAAAGCAGCAGCACTATTTGAAGGCATGCACATTCCAACAAAAGAAGACTGGGCAGCACTCAAAGAATTTGTAGCGGAAAATGGCATGTATCACAGCTATCGTTTATGTATTGCACCAACAGGTTCCATTTCTTATGTTCAATCGGCAACAGCTTCTGTGATGCCAATTATGGAACGTATCGAAGAAAGAACATACGGCAACAGCAAAACCTATTACCCAATGCCAGGTCTTTCAGCGCAAAACTGGTTCTTCTATAAAGAAGCGTACGATATGGATATGTTTAAAGTGGTCGATATGATCGCAACGATTCAGCAGCACGTCGATCAAGGAATCAGCTTTACACTATTCCTGAAAGATACGATGACAACGCGTGATTTAAACCGCATCGATCTTTATGCACACCATAAAGGTATTAAGACACTTTATTATGCAAGAACGAAGGATACAGGGCAGGAAGGCTGTCTTTCTTGTGTTGTTTGATTAAAGGAGAGTTTAACGTGACAAAAATTTATGATGCAGCCAACTGGTCAAAACACGAAGACGATTTTACACAAATGTTTTACAACCAAAATGTGAAGCAGTTTTGGCTTCCAGAAGAGATTTCCTTAAACGGAGATCTCTTGACATGGAAATATTTAGGTGAAAAAGAGCGAGATACGTACATGAAGGTACTTGCTGGATTGACTTTACTTGATACAGAACAAGGAAATACAGGGATGCCGATTGTTGCTGAACATGTGGACGGCCATCAGCGTAAAGCTGTACTCAACTTTATGGCAATGATGGAAAATGCGGTACATGCGAAATCATACTCTAATATCTTCATGACACTCGCACCAACTGAAACGATCAGTGAAGTGTTTGAATGGGTCAAGAAGAATAAATTCCTGCAAAAGAAAGCAGATATGATTGTCAGTTTATACCGTTCGATTCAAAAGGACGATCCTATTTCTCTCTTTAAAGCAATGGTTGCTTCTGTTTATTTAGAAAGCTTCCTATTTTATAGTGGTTTTTACTACCCGCTATATTTCTATGGACAAGGAAAGCTCATGCAAAGCGGTGAAATCATCAACTTAATTTTGCGTGATGAAGCGATTCATGGTGTGTACGTTGGATTATTAGCACAAGAAATTTACAACAAACAAACACCTGACGTGCAAAAAGAGCTGTATGATTTCTCTATTGACCTCTTGAACGAGCTTTATGAAAATGAACTTCATTACACTGAAGATATTTATGACCAAGTCAATTTATCGCATGATGTGAAAAAGTTCATTCGTTACAATGCCAATAAAGCGTTAATGAACCTTGGATTTGCCCCTTATTTTGAAGAAGAAGAGATTAACCCTATTGTATTGAACGGACTCAATACAAAAACAAAGTCGCATGACTTCTTCTCAATGAAAGGGAACGGCTATAAAAAAGCAACAGTTGAGCCGTTAAAAGATGACGACTTCTTCTTTGGAGATGAATCATAAGGAAAGCGTAAAAGTCAAAACGCATCACTCGTTTTGGCTTTTTGCCATTTCTAACAATGTGTTACATACTGGAGGTTACCGAACATGGGAAAAATGGACGAAATCATTTTAGTTGCACCGCGTACGCGCGTGTTCCAAAATGAAACACTTGCGTTTAATGGTGTGAACAGTGAAGAGAAAACAATCAGCACCATTATGAAAGAAATCGAAGAGCACTTCGAGCAGATGCGAAGAGGCGATGCAGAAGAAAATCCTGACTTCAAGCAGCCGATTCCTTATGTCGTGATTAAGCGTGAGGACGAAGTATATGTATACGAAAGACTTCAAGGCGGAGGAGAGACTCGCTTACATCATAAGTTATCTCTTGGCTTTGGGGGGCATATGAATTTCGTTGAAGGAAAAAACTTTGCTGAGATTCTAAAAGAAAATACGGATCGTGAGCTGGACGAAGAACTTTCAATTCAAGAAGAAGACAAACTTGAAATGAAAACCCTTGGATTAATCAATGACGATGACAACAGTGTCGGCCGTGTGCACATTGGACTGTTATCAGCGCTTGAACTATCTCCAGGTGCTCATGTAGAAGTAAAAGAAACAGATCAAATCTCAGGAAAATGGATGAAAACAGCCGATTTGAAAAAGCCTGAATACTTCGATCGTCTTGAAACATGGTCTCAATTTGTCGTCAACATCTTAGCGTAAATAAATACACAACAAACCGGCTCAGCAGAAGACTTGAGCCGGTTTGTTTCGTTACAACAGCTTCAGCTTATTGGAAAACGAATGCGTCGTGACCGGCCTGCTTCAATCTTGCGACGAGGTCATCTGCATTTTGCTTTGTACGGAAAGCCCCGGCCTGTACTCGGAACATGCCTCCGTCTAATACAACAAATGCGTCAAATCCTTTGGATTTAAGTGTGGCTGCTAATTCATCTGCATTGGCTTTCACTTTAAAAGCTCCTGCCTGCACTTTATAAAGATTACTTGCTTTTTTTTTCAATTGAAAGGCTTCTTCTAGACCAGTCGCATGAGCGCGAGCGATGCCTTGAAGGAAGGTTGCGTTGCGGAGCTTATTAGCATCGGCTGTCGTATCAATGAAACCATTCTCTGTTAAAATAGCGGGCATAGAAGTTTCTCGAAGAACGTGGAAGTTCGCAGTTTTCTTGCCGCGGTTAGCAAAATCAACTGAGCGGACAATTTCATCATGAAGGGCGTTGCGATACGTGGTGGTCGGTGCTGAAACGCCAGGATACACATAGCTTTCAAACCCTGTGCCTCCGCCAGCATTAATATGAATAGATACGAAATAGTTAGCTCCCCAGCTGTTTGCTGCATTCGTACGCTGGGACAAAGTGACGGATTGGTCAGTTGAACGACTTAAGCGGACAGAAACCCCATCATATTCACTAATCAAAATGTCTCTCAGTAAAATCGCGATTTGAAGTGTTATATTTTTCTCCAAAAGTCCATTAGCACTAGCTCCAGAATCTGTTCCTCCGTGGCCAGGATCAATAAAAATTTTCACCATCTATTCATCACCTCGTCTTTATTTTATGAGAAAATAGAAGAATTGCCTGTACAAAATGCGGAAATCATTGAGACTCTTTTCTGCATCATTTGTGATCAAAAAGCTACATTTTTCTAAGAAAAAGCAAATTGTTGGTTTGTCCGCCCAAACGGGATGAATACAATGGAAATAGCACATCATTTCCTGGGAAACCGCAGAAATCCCTACAATATTCGGTATCTCGGGTCATTTTGACAGCAAACTTGGGCTTAAGCGGGCGATTGTCACGATTACAGCTCCACCCGAATAGAATAAAGAGAGAAGAGCGAGAGGTGAATACGTTGGAGCGAGCTGTCACATATAAAAACAACGGCCAAATCAATATTATACTTAACGGACAAAAGCAAGTATTGGTTGATGCAGACTCAGAGGCAGAATACCTAGAAGCCTTGCAGAAAAATGAGGCAAAACACAGCATCTTACGGGAAATAGAGCGTGAAATGAACAGCCTTGTCGGTATGGATGAAATGAAACGAAACATAAAAGAGATTTATGCTTGGATTTTTGTTAATCAAAAACGGCAGGAACAGGGGTTAAAGGTAGGAAAACAAGCACTTCATATGATGTTCAAAGGGAATCCTGGCACAGGGAAAACCACAGTTGCAAGACTTGTCGGGAAGCTTTTCTTTGAAATGAATGTGCTCTCAAAGGGTCACTTAATCGAAGCGGAACGCGGTGATCTTGTTGGAGAGTATATTGGTCATACAGCGCAAAAAACAAGGGATTTAATTAAAAAATCACTAGGCGGTATTTTGTTCATTGACGAAGCCTATTCTCTTGCACGCGGAGGAGAAAAGGATTTTGGAAAAGAGGCGATTGATACCCTTGTAAAACATATGGAGGACAAACAGCACGAATTCATTCTAATTTTAGCTGGCTACTCCAAGGAAATGGATCATTTTCTTTCTTTAAATCCCGGCTTGCAATCAAGATTTCCAATCAATATCAGCTTTCCTGATTATACAGTCGATCAGCTCATGGATATTGCAAAACGAATGATGGCGGACAGAGAATATGTATTTACACAAGAAGCTGAATGGAAGCTGCGGGATTATTTAATGCACATTAAAAGCACCACAAGCCCGGCAAAATTCAGTAACGGCCGGTTTGTGCGAAACACCATTGAAAAAGCCATACGAACCCAGGCGATGAGACTGCTTCTTGTGGATCATTATGATAAAAAAGATCTGCTGACCATTAAAAGTCACGATCTTCAAATGAAAGAGGATACGCCTTCTTGAAATGGCGTATCCTTTTTATAAAGAGTCACTAAAATAAACCATCCGAATAGTGGTATACGTGTGATCTGTTTGGTATGATGGTACTACTGAAAACTTAAGTACAGAAAGGAAACAACTGACGTTGAATGAACATGAAATGACTGAAAAAGCGATCCTTGTCGGCTGTCAATTGCCGCATGTAACGGATGAACGCTTTCAATACTCAATGGAAGAATTAGCTTCCTTAACCAAAACGGCTGGCGGTGAAGCTGTCAGCGTGATGACGCAGAAGAGAAATAGACAAGACAGCGCAACGTATATCGGTAAAGGGAAAGTAGAAGAACTTGAGGTGCTTTGCGAGGAACTTGAATGTGATGTCATTATTTTTAACGACGAGCTTTCTCCAAGCCAGCTAAAAGCTCTGGCGACTGCTTTAGATGTAAAAATTATTGATCGTACGCAATTGATTTTAGATATCTTTGCAAAAAGAGCGCGTACAAGAGAGGGTAAGCTGCAAATAGAGCTTGCCCAGCTTCAGTATGCCCTGCCGAGATTAAGTGGACAAGGGATCAGCCTCTCAAGACAAGGAGGCGGAATTGGCGCAAGAGGTCCAGGTGAAACAAAACTTGAAACAGACAGACGCCATATTCGAAACCGCATTCACGAAATTAACGGGCAATTATCTGCAGTCAAAGAACACCGAACAAGATACCGGGAACGCCGAAAGAAAAATGGTGTGTTCCAAATTGCCATTGTCGGGTATACGAATGCCGGAAAATCAACTTTGTTTAATCAATTAACAGAAGCAGATAGTCATGAAGAGGATCTGCTGTTTGCGACACTTGACCCAATGACACGTAAGATGACATTAGAATCTGGCTACAGCGTGCTGATTTCGGATACAGTTGGCTTTATCCAAGACCTTCCGACCACACTGATTGCCGCATTTCGTTCCACCCTTGAAGAAGTGAAGGAAGCCGATTATTTGCTTCATGTCATCGACTCTTCTAATGAGGATTATGAAGGACACGAACGAACGGTTCATGAGCTTTTAGAAGAATTAGAAGCGGACCGTATTCCAATGCTGACTGTTTATAACAAGGAAGATCAAATCAGACCAGATTTCATCCCATCTTCAAAGCATCGCCATATATTAATCAGTGCTAGACGCAAAGAAGATGTAAAAAGGTTAAAAGCGGATATTATGGCTGAGCTGAAAAAAGCCTTTTTAAAGCCATATCATGTGAAGATTCCAGCGTATGAAGGGAAGCTCATCTCCGCATTAAAATCAGAAACGCTTGTGGAATCACTAGAATTTCAAAAAGAAGCAGAAATTTACGACATCACCGGATATAGTGGTGAGGATCAGACCATTTTAGGTCAAATCAAGAAGTATATGTTGGAAAGGAATTAAATCAAGATGTTTCACACATTAAAACATGGCAGTATTTTAGAAAAAGCAGCAGCAGAAACAGAACAAGAGATTTTACACGTACATCAGCAAATTGATCAAACGAGCGAACAAAATGAGTGGCGGGTGCTTGAAAGCTATCGAAAGCACAAAGTCAGTGACTCTCACTTTAATCCAACAACTGGATATGGCTACGATGATATGGGGAGAGACACGTTAGAAAAGATTTATGCGGATGTCTTCGGAGGAGAAAGCGGCCTTGTCCGTCCGCAGATCATTTCCGGCACACACGCGATTTCCATTGCTTTATTTGGTGTGCTGAGACCTGGCGATGAATTGATCTACATGACGGGAAAACCATACGACACGCTAGAAGAAATTGTCGGGATTCGCGGGAAAGAAGGGACAGGCTCATTAAAAGACTTCCAGATTGACTACAAAGCCATTGATTTGCTTCAAGATGGATCAGTCGATTATGACAAAGTAAAAGAGTCGATTTCTTCTAAAACAAAAGTGATCGGCATTCAGCGTTCAAAAGGCTATGCGTCAAGGCCATCCTTTACAATAGAAGAAATTGAGCAAATGATTTCATTTGTGAAAGAGATAAATGAAGATATCATTGTGTTTGTAGACAACTGTTATGGTGAATTTACTGAATTACAAGAGCCGTGTCATGTCGGAGCTGATCTCATGGCCGGTTCACTTATTAAAAACCCAGGCGGAGGTCTTGCCAAAACAGGCGGCTACATCGTTGGAAAAGAAAAATGGGTCGAAGCTTGCTCTTATCGAATGACATCTCCGGGCATCGGCAGTGAAGCGGGTGCATCGCTGTATGCCCTCCAGGAAATGTATCAAGGCTTTTTCTTGGCGCCGCATGTTGTGGCTCAAAGCTTAAAAGGCGCAGTATTTACGGCTCGTTTTCTTGAGAAGCTCGGATTCCAAACAAACCCAGCGTGGAATGCGAAAAGAACAGATTTGATTCAATCTGTCGAATTTGGAGATCCTAAAAAAATGATTGCGTTCTGTCAGGCAATCCAGTATGCATCTCCGATTAACAGTCACGTTACACCGCATGCAAGCTATATGCCGGGCTACGAGGATGATGTCATTATGGCAGCGGGCACATTTGTACAAGGTGCCAGTATCGAATTATCAGCCGATGGTCCGATCAGACCGCCTTATACTGCCTACGTGCAAGGCGGACTCACGTATGCCCATGTGAAAAATGCGATTTGCAGTGCTGTCGATGCCTTATTGGATCAAGGTTTTATTGAAGTGCCTGCTCAATAAAAAAACCATGTTAATATTCCTAACATGTTGTTGACACATAATATAACATGACATATAATAAATTTAAGCAAAGAGGAGGAGACAGTTGAGATGAGTGATAACATTCGCCGCTCAATGCCTTTATTCCCAATTGGGATTGTCATGCAGCTAACAGAATTATCTGCAAGACAAATTCGCTATTATGAGGAAAATGGTTTAGTATTTCCAGCAAGAAGTGATGGAAACCGCCGATTATTTTCTTTTCATGATGTTGATAAATTACTAGAAATTAAAAACCTCATCGAACAAGGTGTAAACATGGCAGGAATCAAAAAGCTTTTTGCCAAAGCTGAGGCAGAAAATCCATCGTCTGATAAAAAGACGGAGGAAAAAACCACAGCTAAGCACAACTTGTCAGATGATGAACTCAGGAAGCTACTGAAGAAGGAACTCATTCAGGCTGGACGTTTCCAACAAGGAACGACCTTTAGGCAGGGGGATATGTCAAGGTTCTTCCGTTAACCAATTAGCAAAAGCATTGCTATACACATTTTACCTTTTGTAGGGGAGGAGTTTTACGAAATGGCAAAGTACACAAGAGAAGATATCGTAAAATTAGTAAATGAGGAAAACGTAAAGTACATCCGTCTGCAATTTACAGACATTCTCGGAACAATTAAAAATGTTGAGATTCCTGTGAGCCAGTTAGAAAAAGCTCTCGATAACAAATGTATGTTTGACGGTTCATCTATTGAAGGATTCGTACGTATCGAAGAATCAGATATGTACCTATACCCAGATCTAAACACATTTGTTATTTTCCCTTGGACAGCAGAAAAAGGTAAAGTTGCACGCTTTATTTGTGACATTTATAAGCCAGACGGGACACCATTTGATGGAGACCCGCGTAACAACTTAAAGCGTATTTTAAAGGAAATGGAAGAACTAGGATTTAGTGATTTCAACCTTGGACCTGAGCCAGAATTCTTCTTATTTAAATTAGATGAAAAAGGCGAGCCAACGCTTGAACTAAACGATAAAGGTGGATACTTTGACCTTGCACCAACAGATCTAGGTGAAAACTGCCGCCGTGATATCGTTCTAGAGCTTGAAGAAATGGGCTTTGAAATTGAAGCATCTCACCACGAAGTAGCACCAGGGCAGCACGAAATTGATTTCAAATATGCAGGCGCTATCCGTTCTTGTGATGACATTCAAACATTCAAACTCGTTGTCAAAACAATTGCGAGAAAACACGGTCTTCATGCGACATTCATGCCAAAACCATTGTTCGGTGTAAACGGATCTGGTATGCACTGTAACCTATCATTATTCAAAAATGGTAAAAACGCATTCTTTGATGAAAAAGCAGATTTACAATTAAGCGAGACTGCTAGACACTTTATCGCAGGTATCGTCAAGCACGCAACAAGCTTTACAGCAGTCACAAACCCAACGGTTAACTCATACAAGCGTCTTGTACCTGGCTATGAAGCACCTTGCTATGTGGCATGGAGTGCACAAAACCGTAGCCCATTGATCCGTATCCCGGCATCACGCGGCATCAGCACACGTGTAGAAGTGCGCAGCGTAGACCCATCTGCAAACCCATACCTTGCACTAAGCGTATTACTTGCAGCAGGTCTAGACGGAATCAAAAACAAACTAGACGCACCAGCACCAATCGACAGAAACATCTATGTCATGGACAAAGAAGAGCGTCTTGAAAACGGCATCGCTGACCTTCCTGCAACACTTGCAGAAGCACTCGAGCTGCTGAAATCAAACGAAGTCATGATCAACGCACTAGGCGATCACCTATTCGAGCACTTCATCGAATCAAAAGAAATCGAATGGGATATGTTTAGAACCCAAGTACACCCATGGGAACGCGATCAGTATATGTCTCAGTATTAATAATAAAAACCCCTTGGAGCCATTGGCTTCAGGGGGTTTTTATTTTGTGATGTTTTTAATATTTCAAAATGAAGCAGGCACCACCCACAATTCACCAACAAAAAAAGTGTCTTTGAAATTTCACCGAAGGTCTCAGAAAAGTATTCAAAACTTTGCTGAAATTGATTGGTACGAAGATATGAGGGTCCCCCTCCAATCTCTTAGAAATTTTTAAAACTAACCTTGATATTTGCCTGTCCAAGCCATCACCCTTTTATGCATCTTTTAGGACGAAGGATACCGAGACCGAAACATTTGATAGATTCTTTTTGTGTATTGGTTTTTAGGTGTGTAGTTTTCAGCTCAGCTTGTGGAGTTATTACCTTTTGACTCAAGTTGCTGTCTGCATTAGAAGTTGAAGCGAATGCAGGAGATGCAGAAACAAGTAAAGCAAAGGATAATGCGGAACAAGTTATAACTTTTTTTAATTTCATATAAAACACTCCCTTGTTTATTTCAACATTCCTAATTATCCTATATTTTATAAAAAATTCAAGGTAAAATACAAATGATTTTTAGAGTTTGATAGATTATAAGAAAATTTCCATATGAACTTTCAAGGAAAGGGTAGGATGAAATCTGAACATTGTGTTTACTGCAAGGATAGTAGGGATCAATGAGAAGCAAGTCCGAAATGCTCTGATCAAGGAGCTGAAGGTTTATAAGGCGCTGAACGTTAAGGAGGAAAACAAAAAGCAACAAGAGACAAACGATGCGACAGGCCTATTTCCTTCTCTTAGAAATCAGGAGGTTTAAATGAACTAAAGGTGCGGCAAATAGAAAAAGCACTTGAAAACAGCTTAGATGAAATTGAGCAAGACATCATATTGTATTTATTATGAATAAATTGGAAAAAAGTATCCGAATGAAGAAATTTGCTTATTCGATTTTCTTTATGGTTTTTCTGTTGACGGCATGGTTTTGGACAAGTGATGCTGAATCTAGTCAATCAAAGGACGGTATCACAACATACAAAGAAACACATGTACTAGAAGTTGACGAATATGGACATGTAAAAGAAATACAGAGTAAATCTGATGTAATTGATCAAGCGAGACAACAATTTAAAAAACAACCTCATGATCCACCCCAACGAAATATGCCACAGGGTGACACCGTAGTACTGCAACCATCAACCAAGAATAAGAATACTAATAAGACTCTAGGTGCTAATACTAAAGCTGCTAACACAATTGTTATTGATACAAGGTTTAAGTTAGATCAATTGAAACAGTCAATTACTTACAATTCTACAATTCGTAGCATTATAGGAAAAGCGAAGCCAGTTATTGTAATTGTAGATAACACTCTATTTGTAGGAGATGCGAAATAAATATATCAGATGGTATATTGGTAAATACGGCGATCCTAAATGGGATTGGTCTGATTTAGACATTCACCATGTTATTCCTTTAGAATATGGTGGAGATAATAAAATGGGTAATTTATATGCACTCACAAGAACACTGCATCAACAAGAGGTGAGAGGATATAGATAGAAGGTGAAAGATTGAGTAGGATCGTGCAGATATTAGAAAAGCTTGAAAATCAATTAGATGAGAAGAACATCATCAAATTCTCGGTAGACGGGGAAGTCTATGAAAAGTGCTGTACCTTTAATGCCCCAGCCGATCAAGAAAATATAAAACAATTTGAAAAGAAACACCATGCATTGCCTGACGATTTCAAAGAGTTTTTATGTCTACATAATGGCGCAAGAATATTTGAAGACATAGTTTTTGGGAACAAGGTGGGTGGAGGATTACACATTTTCAGTTTAGAAGAAATCGAATCCGAGTTGTCTAATGATTTTTTTGATCAGGTTGATGGAACAGCTATTGCTGCTCTTTTTGAAGGGTGCTACTTGATGATAAATAAGGGAAATTCCAACCTTTATCTATTTGAAGACGGTTTAGAATATAGGCTGCTTGATGTAGATTTTGAAACTTTTCTTCAGAAGTATATTGATTCTAAAGGCGATGCGTTTTGGGAATAATAGAACCAAAGTGTCCATGTTTATGGGCACTTTTTTTATTTGTAATGCCGAGAAAAAACCGAGGAAAAGCCGACAAAAAGGGGGATAAAAAGGGGACCTTTTTTCCTAAGTGGATCATCGTATGATAGAGACAAGCAAAACGAACGTGAATATTTTGTCCAGAAGGAAGAACCTGCGGACGCTGATCATTGAGTACTTTAAGTGCCTTGATTGGTGTCCGCTTTTTTTATTGGGAGACGCGTCTTTCCCTTATCAATGGCGTATCTGGATACGGAACAAAGGTGTTGAGGAATGTGGCCATACGAGAGGGACATTCTGAGCCTGGATAGCAGCTGGTCTGCGGCAGCCGTATCGAGGACAGTTTTTCATTTTAATTGATGATTGGCTGGACTTGGCATCCTCTCGGAGTGTAGTCATCATTCAAAAATCTATTTAAGCGAATAGCGTAAGGTGGTGCTTATTCGGCAAGGAGCGAGTGAAATGAAGATCGGGGATTCTGTTTCTAAAGAGACATTAAAGCAATTTAAAAGCATTGCTCCTGGTTCTAATAGAAAGAAGGAGAACGATGCTGATCCCATTACCAATAGGGATTGGGAAGAAATCATGGGAACGAGACGCGAAACGTACCAACGACAAGGCGGCCGTATCCGGAGGAAACGATGATTTGATGGGAACAGTCGTCTTTTGGGTGTATGGCTGCTCGTGCTTTGGTGAGGGATAGGAGCGCAAAAATATAAAAAGGGAGATGATGAGCATGGCATCAGGATTTGGAGTGTCGGCGAACCCGACAAAAGCGAATCACAAAATTGGAGAGGATAAGGTCGTACGAATTGCAGTACAAAACCACAATGACTTTAGTGCTGGTTCCAACCTTATTCCACAAAGAAGGGTTAATGGAAAGTGGGAGACAATTAAAACAAATTCCCCGAACCCCCTTAACCCAGGTGAAAAACTTTATGATCAATTTGACATCAAAGAGTCATCTGGTAACAAAAAAGTACTTATCGCTTTAGAGTGGATGTAGAACGTTACGACAAAAAGGGCAATCATATTGCAACTCTTGGAACATTCTACAATAGCGAATTTTACATTAAATAGATCCAATTCAGTGAACACCTGAAAATTTCCAAATCACCTCCGATATATGTTTAGGAGGTGATTTCTTAGGAATGAAATTAACGAAACCAACGAATTTACATCATTTGAACAGAGTAAATACATCGGGATTTATTTGAAACAATTTGGGGAAAAGATGCATAAAGCAACTATTAATCAACAAACAGCATTTAAAGAGAAAATAAAAAAGCAGTATAATAGAAAAGAGATTCAAATGCTTTTGGGTAGGACTGAAGATATTATAGAGAATAAGAAATCTAGTAAGCATTACATTGATGCAACAAATAAACCTAATAATTGACTAGACTTTACTAGAACGATTGGTATTATTAGCTTGTCGCTCCCTTGAGGAGTGTGGATTGAAAGAAACTATATCCTTAAAGTTAAGAAGAGCCAATGATGTAATTATCATTGGCTCTTTTCTTTTAACGGAATTTAAGTTACCTAAAATCCGAATGGGATAACAGAATTTAAGTTACCTAAATAAAGGGTGTGTCCTTTACAAGAGCACCCCTTTTTCGTATAGGCGAGGGGCTTGGCACGCCCCCAAGCTTAAACGAGAGCGCGGCAGCTTCACATTCTCCTTATACATTATAATAGGTGTACTTAGTGTACTTGGTACACCGCTAATATAACAAGGCTTTAAAGTGCACCAATAAAGTGAATGAGTGTAGAATGACATAAATTCCAACCAAGAACTTTTTTTTTATTTTGTTCATTTTGATAGTTAAGAACTGCGCTTAATTAAAAAATAGAGGAGTACTTATGAAAGAAGAAATTATAAAAGAATATTTCTTTATGTGGGTAACTAGAGATTTTACGTTATTAGATACGTATTTTTCTGATGATATTATCTACCGCGAATGTTATGGAGCAATGTATGTGGGTATAGAGGAAGTCCATTTGTGGATCAAAAAAATGTTACTGAAGCAAGTTGTCTTAGAATGGAAGATAAAAAATATTCATCAAGTAAATGATACCTTATTTTTTGTAGAATGGTTTTTTAAAGCAAAAGAAGAACAACTTTATTCATTTGATGGTATATCAATGATTAGATTTGATGGAAATAAAATCCGATTAATAGAAGAGTATGAAGCTAAACATGAAACTTTTAGACCATGTAAGATTGATTAAAGATGTCCAGGGACAAGAACATATACCATTTGAAGTCGCTAATTTGCGGCTTTTTTTATTGTACAAGTTCTTGTCCGAGCAGGACAAGAACATCAATCACATGCACTTAAAACTGATACGATGTGAGGTTAAACACGGTTGAGGGATACTCCGTATGAATGGTACAGAAAATTGTCCAGGGACAAATTTGCTCCGTTTATTAAAGATTGTCGAGGGGCAAGAACATGGTCCCCATTGAAGTCGCTATTTTAGCGGCTTTTTATTTTATCGGTACAAGTTCTTGTCCCGATTGCCGGAATGCGAAAAGAACATGTTACTATTGCCAATTAGTCATAAATCTAATCGTTAAAAGTTGGGTACTTTGTGTCATTTTGGTAGGAAACTTTGTGTCAATGTACATGAGCTTCACATTCAGGAGGCTTCATATTCTATTATTTTGAAACAGCACTTTTTTCAATCATGTCTTTTTTATTTGGAAGTATGATGAATCATGGTATCACTATAGTTGAAAAATTTAATGTACATGCGCCTACATTTATGATCTTGTATGTTTCTTTTTTAACTTTGGGAATTTGGAAAATGCAAAACTTTGTTGATAGAAAAGAGAACAAAGTTTTGATTAGATATAAACGATTACTACAAGAATGTTTAGATTAAATTCCAAATAGAAGTTTTAAATAAGTATCGGACACTTTTGTACAAAAAGCGGAGGAAGATGAGGTCAAGGAACTCAAAGCAGCGGTGGCTGATTTCCCTGAACTGGAGGATATCCCACTACTTTGGTGGAAGAGTATGAGAAAACCACCGCTAAATTGTTCAGAATGCAACGCAGGACGTTTTTAAATGCTTTGAATGGTTTTATATCCAAAGACGATTCAGAGACGTTAGAATCCATTCTGGCTTTTTTTAATGATGATCTATTCACTTCAGATGAGTTTGCAGAGCTATTTGGAAAAGAAACGGCTGTCTTTCTAACACTTACCGTCACGCAGTTGGCCGAGAAGATCATGAATTCCATCGATGCAGATATTCCATTCAAGGTTCTATCTGAAAGAACAGAAGAGTGGATTGAATCATGGTCACAAGAGTTGGCGCAGCTTATGAAGCTGAAAACTCATGAAGCTATTGAACAAACGTTGAAAGAGGGTATAAAAGAAGGTCGCTCTATACAGGAGATTGAATTGGAGCTGAAGGACCTTCCTGAATTCAGCCGGAAGCGCGCACGTGTCACAGAAGTGTTAACTGCATCATCTGTCGCTCAACATGAATCCTACGTCCAATCCCCGGCTATAACGGGGAAGAAGTGGAAGCACAGCGGAGGGAAGAAGAATCAGTCCAGAGAAAGTCATGTGCAACTCGATGGAACGATCATCCCTCTCGATGAAGAATTTGAAATACCAGGCAGCGGAGAGCGGTGCATGTTTCCGAGAGATACACAGCTCACGCCAAAAGAACGAGTAAATTGTCATTGTGCGGTTGGCCCTGTGGTTGATCCTGTTATTCTCGGCTTATCAGCTGAGGAAAAAGAAGAGATTAGAAGAAGAGTCTTACAAAACATGGAATGAAATAGTATAATATCCTCATCACTTTTAGAATGAGGGGAACTTATGAATTGGTTGGAATTCTTTTCAAAGCTAGTTGACTCTATAATGTGGCCTATAGCAAGTATAGTTATTGTTTTTGCTCTGAGAGGCAGTGTTAAAAAGATTATTGAAGGGAGACTTTTTAGTTTTAAAGTAGGGAATGTTGAAATTAATTTTGATAAACTTTTGGAACAAGTTAATGAGAATTTAGATGAAGGAAATACAACTGACGAATTAGAATTAGCGAATAAAAAGGAATCTTCAGAAGAAACAGAGGAAAACTCTAAAAAAGATTTAGTGGAAAGAATAAAACAGAGAGATTTAAAAAGAGAGCAGAGGGAATTAGAAAAAGAACAGAGAAAACGAATACAAGAATTAATTTCAGAAGATCCCAAAAAAGGAATTGTATTTTCTTGGAGAATGGTTAAAAAAGAATTATTGAAACTTGGTGTTAAGAACGGTTTAACTGATATTGGATATGTTAATACAACCGATATTTTTTATTCTTTAATAAAGAATGATGTTATATCTAATAGATTTTATAGTGCTCTTGCAAATTTAAGTCAAATCGCAATTATTGTAAATATGAAAAAAAATGATTATGAATGGACAGAAAAAGAGGCTGAATCATTCCTTACGAGTTGCATGAGTGCTGTTCGAAGATTAAGAGATATTAATTCAGATTATGAAAGGAGGTGAATGAATTGCCACGCGAATTGATAAATGCGAAGATCACACACGTTTCATACGTGGACAAGGCTGCTAATCAAAAGCAGTTTTTTTTCGTTAAGTCGGAAAAACAAAATGACTTTCAAAAGGAAATCAAGGTCATTGCGAAAGCTGATGATGCACAGCGTCTTGTGTACGGTATTGTATACGAACCAAACGTAGCTGATGCACATGGGGATTACATGACACCGGCGGAGATTGAAAAAGCCGCTCATGGGTTCCTGATAGATGCACGTGAGATTGATAAGCAGCATGATTTCCAAGGCGGTGTCGGGGAAGTCGTTGAATCGTACATTGCTCCGTCTGACTTTGAAATGGGCGATGAGCTTATCAAGAAAGGATCGTGGGTCCTTGTGACGAAGGCTTCCGATGAAATTTGGGAACAGATTCAAAAGGGCGAGATCACCGGATACTCAATGGCCGGAACAGCAGACATAGGAAAACAAGAGCGTGAGCCAGCTTCTGATGAGAAGGGGCTTTTTTCTTTGCTCAAAAACTTCTTTCTATCAAAAGGAGAAGTAAAGAACAGATATGACAAAGGCCGCATGCGTCGTGAGTTTTGGGCGGCGCAAGATGCGCTGAATTCCGTTTTGTATAAATGGGATTCTTACGACGATGAAGACTTAGAGACTGATCCTGAACACACAAGAGATTTTGCTTACTGATGACTTAGCGGGGATCCAAACTGACCCAACTGAAGAAGTCATAAAAGCTGGCCGAAAGTTTTCAGCAGCTAATTTGAATGAACTAAAAAATGCTAGAGCCGCTATCGACAATCTGTTGAGTCAAGCGGAAGAGAAGGAGGAAGAAGAAGTGAACAAAGAAAATCTGCAAAAGATGCTAGATGACACAATTGCACCGGTTGTAAAGCGTCTGGAGGACCTTGAAAAAGGCGAAGGCGAGCAGCAATCTGATCCGCAAGAAAAACAAATTGATGAAGAGGTCGCAAAAGAAATGGCCGCAGCTGTAGGTATGTCTAGGTCACAAGTTGCAAATAATTTGGATCGATATTCAGCGGTTGAATAAGCAACAGAATTGTATCGATGTATCAAATATAGGCTATACGAACTTCTCATTCTTTTAAGGAAACAAGTGGTTAAAGATTTCCGATTAAAAAATTGAAATGATTGATAAAGTAAAGTAGTACTTCATTATAAGTACAAATATTGGTAGAATTGAGCAAGCAAACCATAAAATGCAACTGAGTTAGAGCAGTATAGCCAGTATTCAAAAATAATTACAATATGAGGGAGAAATTTAATGGAGTATGTATTAATGGAACCACCAATTATAATGGAATCCTTTGAAACTTTATCAAAAAAAGAGGCTAAAATTCTCTTCGATTGGTTTGTTAATCAGATACCACTTCGGATTGAAGTTTTGAAAAATGTTACTAATGGAGAGGTGGACTTTAATTTCACTCCCGAATCACTTATAGATATCTATAGTTGGTTTTTATCTCAGATTGAAATTTATGAATTATCAGAAGAAGAGATTGGTAGAGAATTAGAAGAATTAAGGCAATATCCTGATTTTATTTATGAAGATGAAAAAAAGAGCTTATTGGCTAATCCAGTTGAAATTGCAAAAGTGGACTATGCAATAGCAATGGATATTGGTATATATTATAGGGAAACCATTAGGAGAAACTATCCGCAAGTGAAGTGGACATACTTTACTAAGCCTAAATCACATTCCTTTTTAAACAAGCCAGTATTATATTTTAATGATGCAGATGATGACATGATATCTTATGAAAGAGAACCAATCGATATGATGTTTGTTCTTAATCAAAGAATAAAAAGAGGCGAGATTACAGATCACAGTCTGTATGAACTTTATCAGTACGATGTGAATGAAATTCTCGGTATCTTTGAGGACCCTGAAGATTAGGAAAAAGGGCAGCTTCTGGCTTGTAGATTGCTTCTTTTAGTAATTTGATAAAAAACGAACGGCTAACTTAAAGTTAGAAACGCCATTCTCTTTTCTCTTTTTTCCTTTTCAATTCTTCTTTTGCCAGGAGGTTTTTGACTGCTTGCCTAACAGTCTTCTCATCTTTATCTGTTTTTCTTTTCAAATCATCTATTGTTGAATTCTTACGGAAGCGACTCATATTATCAATAATTCGATAAATCTTTCTTTTAAGATCACACATACAAACACTATCAAAAACAGTTTGATAGAATATAATTTCGCAATGGAGTTTAGTTAAATGGAACTAGGAGGAAATAAATTTTGAAATCTTTTTGGGAAATAGACGAAGAAGGTTACTATACGTTAAAAAAGATCAGCGAAGCAGAAATATCTAAGGCTGAAAAGAAACTTGGGGTCACTTTGCCAGGTACATATAAAAAGCTCATATTAGAACAGAATGGTGGTTATACCATTCATAATGCTTTTCCAACGACTCACTCTAATTCATGGGCTGAGGACCACATTCAGTTTAATCACCTGCTGGGAATTGCAGAAGATGAGGGGATTATGGATAGTGCCTATTTAATAAAAGAGTGGGAGCTGCCAGAAGGGCTTGTTTTGATTAACGGGGATGGCCATACTTGGGTAGCGATGGATTATCGAAAAACGAAAGAGAATCCTGCAATTCATTATTTTGATGTTGAGATGGAAGAAGACTTTAAGTTAGCAGATTCCTTTGATGAATTCGTTGAGAGGCTTTATACAGTTGAGTACACTGTTGATGAAGAAGCAACAGAGGTTGAATATGAGCTTCCTGAAGTTTATTTGAGTAAAGAGGAATTCGAAGCCATTTTAAAAATGGATGAGCCTCATACATATGACATTTATAAACTTGAATGTTATCCGATGTTAGAAATAAAAGATATTGAGTGGTTTTTCAAAAAGCTAAGGGACTATATTCCAAGTGTTAAAGATGAACTTACTCTACATGAAATAGCTTCGAGTATTGATTCTCTTCTCTTGCAAAATCAAAAACGAATGCCAAAAAGTGTAGAGCTAATAGAAATTTTACAACAAATTATTAAATTTTTAGGAAACCACGAAATGCCCGAAGTTGTGAATGTTTCGGAGCATCTTGCTATGAAAGTAGAGGAGCTGAGTTCCTGAATTCAAATGTAAGTGTGGAATTAGTGAATGTCTAGAATATATAAAGACAGGTCATACTAGTGGAAGATTTAGAAGGGCATCAAAAAATATTGAACGCAAAATACCCATGGGAACGCGATCAGTATATGTCTCAGTAATAACAAAGCAACCCCCTTAGGGCCATTGATTTCAGGGGGGTAATTTGGTCAAATTATATTCACAAAGAAGAAAACGAGATGTAAATCTATGTTCAAAAAGAGAATTCTAAAGAAAATGTTTTAAATTTGTTTCTACGCTACTAACTTCAATAACATTTCTTCTTTGTATTATATCCTTTAGAAAACTCTGTTACTTCTTGTGTTACAGGATACCTATGTTTAATTCTCTACTGGCATGTCGTTCCTCTTTAAAGCACTCTACATAAAACATATCTTTTATAGATAAGTATGTTTGCATTTTGCGGGATACCGAAAACTTTTAAAATGAACACCTTGTCTTTACATATGTTGTAAATGTCATGTTAAAATTATACAAAGGAAATGATAGCAAGGGGGTAATGGGATGTCGAATTTGATTTCTTCTGTAGATGTAGCAAACACGCTCAACAAATGGTATTTACATATTAAAAAGAGGGAAGTTTCACAAGCAGTAGAGCTGCGGGATGAGATTCAAGAAATGTTAGGCGAAATGGAAGAAAATCAAGATGTGTTACTCTATTTCAATATTCTTGATTACAGATTTAAGGTACTGATGGAAGATTTAGTGGGGCAACCAACAATAACAGAAAGTGAAAGAGTCAAAACAGATGACATGCTAAGGTTTTACTTTTATCTTTTCAAAGGTATGTATGAGAGTGCAAAGAATAACTATTCAGAAGCCCTAGTCCTATTCAGAGTAGCTGAGAGACAGTTGGACAAGGTACATGATGAAATTGAAAAGGCTGAGTTCCATTATAAAATTGGCACACTCTACTATTTCAATAAA
Organism: Bacillus sp. DC4300-2b2; assembly: GCF_049895685.1. NCBI lineage: Bacteria > Bacillati > Bacillota > Bacilli > Caryophanales > Bacillaceae > Bacillus > Bacillus sp. DC4300-2b2. Next base: position 116,981 of record NZ_JAFCSW010000002.1, on the reverse strand, counting down.
GTCACGCTTCTTTCTCACCATCATCTACAAACAGCAAAGGACATCTACAAAGGTCATGAAGGCTACAGCATACAGACCATAAACTGTAATATGTTGTTGGCACTGAATTTGATTGATGACGGTAGACTAGACAAAGCTGAACGGATACTTTTGGATTGTGTCGATAGACTGATTGAAAAGAATGATAAGAGATTGTTAGCGTTGGCTTATTATGATTTGGGATTTCTCAAAATTCAGGATGACCACCATATAGAAGCAATTGAATATTTTAACAAAGCAATTTCGGCAGATGATCTAAAACAGTCAGCTCCTGTTTCATACTTACAATGTGCGTATGAATTTGCAAGATCAAGCTACAAATCAAATCAGTTCGATCAGGCAATAAGTTGGGTTGCTGAGGGGAAAAACTTCTCTAAAGAACAGCAGAACACAAACTTTATGTTGAAATTCAATATCCTTGAGAAATGTTATACAACACCACAGGAAAGCTATGAAGATATCAAGAAAGGGCTATGTCTTTTGGAAGAAAGAAAAGCATATGTTGATATAGAGGCTTTAGCTCCTGATGTTGCCTCCATTTATAAGAAGTTAAATCTTTATGAAGAAAGTAACTACTTCTTGGAATTGGCTTTAAAATCTTGTACGCTAATAGGAAAGGAGGTCATATGATCATGAAAAAAATAATGATGATGATTACTACTGCTTTGCTATTATGTGCAATTCTTGGAATGCCTGCTGGACAACAAACTCAGGCAAATGCTAAAAATGAGGTAGTGTTGCTTTTCTCTAGAGGTGCAGGATCATAAAAGGGATAAGATTTAATCCACCACTACGGAGGATAATTGGTTAAAAAACGATAAAGTGGATTAAAGTGTCAGACTCCTTATGGTATTCTAGTAAAAGAATATTCCATAAAAGGAGTCTTTTTTATATGAAAATATTAGATGCTCCATCTTTACTGTCAGCTGTCGAACAAAGGTCAAAAGTCTATCAGGAGCTTCGAGACGAAATGCAGCATGTGAAAAAAGCATTAAAAAGTGTGTCAGGATTAGGTGATGAATTTACTGGAAAAGGTGCGGACAATATCAAAGCCTTTTATGAGGATCTTGCACTTTACACAGACACTTATCTTGACTTTATCGATATGCAAAAAGCGTTTTTAGATGGTGTAAAAGGAAAGCTTGATGATGAATCGTTAGGCGGGAGTACATTTATTGATGAGCATTTCTTAGACGCTCAACTGAAACAAGGGATTCAGAATAATAAAGATATGGTCAAGGAACAAAAAGAAGCCCTATCCACTATTTTTGATGACATCAGTGATCTCATAGAACTGAATGTATTTTCAAGTAAAGAGGTCAATGAACATTTAGACGATGCAAACAAAAAAAGAAAAGAGGCAATTGATGCAGTACATAAAATAGATCATGAGCTAAAAACAGAATACGCAAAATCAGAAGCGATCGAAAAACACCTTGCCACTTTTTATGCAAAAATGATGGCTGCTACAGGAAAAGGAAAAAATGCGCAGCCCATGTATTACGATGCAAAAGCATTTCATGAGACAGATGTGTACAAGAATCATGATAAAATCGATGCACAGGTGAAAACATATTTAAAAGTGAAAAAAGAAGAAAAAGAGAAACGAAGAATCAAAGAATTGAAAGAAAAGCTCAACGATCCTTCGTGTATATCAGAAGAGAAATACTTTGAGATTGTAGACAAAATTGGATATGAGAATCTTTCTTACGATCAAAAAATGTATTACAGCCAGCTTCTCCAGATCAAAGCGCAGGAAGAAGCATCAGAGGGGTTCGTTGATGTTGTAAAAGGTGCAGCAGTTGGTCTATATGATGTAGCCAAAGATACAGTAGTTGGCATCTATGATCTTGTGACAGATCCTGGAGGTGCCGTTGAATCGGTCGTAACGGCTGTTTCCCATCCAATTGAAACATCGAAAGTGATTGGAAAGTCGATTTCAGATTCATTCCAAAAAGAAGTCATTAATGGTGATGCATATTCTCGATCGCACTGGTTCGCCTATGCCACTGGCTCTCTAGCAGAAATCGTCTTTGGGTCTAAAGGGGCAGGTGCCATTACAAAAACGGGGACAACTGCAGCTAAAACGACGGTGAAGAAAGGGCTTGAACAAGGAGCAAAATCATTAGACAGAGTCTCTATTCCGAATCTATTGCCATACTCACCAAAATTTCAAATGGCAGGTGGCCCGAAGCTGCCGTATAACGTGTTTGACGGAGAAAATCTCAAAAATAAACTCCTCTCTATGGCAAAGCGTCTAGACAACAATTCAGGATACGGTATCTCTAAGACAGGCAGACGATTACCAGCACCAAAATCACCACCGACTGTTGTTAGCTATGGAGATCACTATGTGAGATGGAAACGTAAAAAAGTATTAAAACCAAATGTTGTTTATTCAACAAAGCAAGGCTACACCTACACAACCGATCACTACGGAAGAATTGTCAAAGTCGAAGCAAGTGATTTAAAATACGGAGAGGTCAAAAGAAACCAGTATGCCCAATCCAATTCAGGAAAGCCTGATCGATTACTGGATGATGACGGAGGTCATTTAATCGCGACTATTTTTAAAGGTTCCGGGGATATTGATAACCTGCTTCCGATGAATTCACAAATTAATCGTAGTGGTGGGAAATGGTATGAGATGGAGCAGAAGTGGAAAAAAGCATTAACGGCTGACCCGCCAAAGCATGTAGAGGTTAAGATTGAACCTGTCTATATGAATGATTCATTAAGACCTGCAGAGTTTCTTGTAGAATATAAAATCGGAGACCAAAAGAGATTTAGAACTATTAAAAATATGCCAGGAGGTTGAAGTATGGAAAAAATAGAAGAAAACTATAAAGAAATAGCAGAAATAATAAATGAAATGATTCCTGTAGAATGGGATAAAGTTTGGATGTATGCAGAAATCGTGGATGATTCGTCAGAAGTGAATTTTTATTTCTGTAACCCAGGCAGTGAAGAATTGATATATGGTCATAATATTCCCGAAAAGTATAGTGTTAGCAACTCTATTTATAAAGAGTTATTATTAAAACTTCTCCATTCTTTTGAAGATTTAAAAAAGGAATATGTAAAAAGTGGATTCGGAGATTGGTCGACAGCAATTTTAAAAATGGAGCAACCAGGGAAACTCTCGATTGAGTATGGATACGAAGATATTTATTCATTAGGCATTGATGGTGATCAAAGAATAGCAGTTTGGGAATATGAAACGTTCGGATTTTTACCCGACGATGAAGAAGATAAAGAAGCCGTATTAAATTATATAAAAAATAAAGACGATAACTAACTCAGAATACCCTCCGAATTAAGGAGGGTATTTGTTATATATTTTTTATAAGAAACTCATTTCCATTATCTAAACCGATAAACGGTCACCTCACAATCACCTAGTACTTCTTCCATCATCTCTTCAACAATCGTCCAATCGCCGCCTGCCAAGCCGCAGCCAATCCCGCATGGAATGGCGATGGACGTTTGGTTTTTCTCTTCAGGTGAATGTGTCACTGTATCCTTTAGGTGTTGAAAGCAACTGCGTAATGCATCGTAGTCTGTTTGCTTTCTTGTTCTTCCATACCCAGCTTGGGCAAATAAGTTGGCAATTGTTTTTCCATCTTTTGTTGTAATGAGTTGAATGGAGCTTAACAAGTCATCTCCTTGTTCTGTACATAACTGTTTATAATCTTTGTACACATTCGGATATTTGCTTTTGATCTGTTTCGCTAATCCAGCGCCCATGACTCCTTTACAGTTCACCTGGTGACAAATGATGTCTTCGCTTGCCTCTAATATATTACCGTCTACCGTTTTGATCATATGCAGTAACCCCTTTTTGATAAAATGCAAACTTATGTTCTATTATAACAGTTATGATCATGTGATTTAAGAGCCAAAATGTTTTTGATGGGTTTATTTGTAGACACTTCAACATGATCTGATTGTCAAAGTTGATACATGTCGTCTAGAATATGGAGAGGCTGAAAACGTGAAATCAAGCAGAAACAGTGAGGGGTAACATATGAATCTATTAGAAACGAATCGGTTAATTCTTAGACCGTTTTGCGATGAAGATGCGGCAGGAATGCTTGAGTACTTGGCTCATCCAAGAGTCAATTGTTTTCTCGATGATCAAATCTCTACATTGGAGGAAGCGGCCGCTAAGGTGCAAGAGAGAAAAGAAAATCACTCATATGTAGCAGTTTGTTTAAAAGAAAGAGGGAAGGTTATTGGTGAATTGTTTCATTTAAAAGAGGAGCCTGATACGTATTCAATTGGCTGGAATTTTAATGCAGCATATGAAGGGAAGGGATATGCGCGTGAGAGTACTGAAGCATTCTTATCCTATTTATTTTTAGAAAAGAGAGCAAGGCGTCTTTATGCCTATGTAGAGGATGATAATGTCCGTTCACAGACATTATGTGAGCGATTAGGCATGCGGAAAGAAGGCCTTTTTCTTGAGTTTATTTCATTTACGAACCATGAAGACGGCACACCTAAATATGAAAACACATATCAATATGCTTTGCTAAAAAAAGAATGGGCGCAACATCACTCTCGTTAAACAAGTTAGTACATGATGTTCAAGTGACAGAAAAGTGACAAACCTGTCATATGATTCCATGGTTTGTTCGTTCGATCGATGGAGGCAGACATCTCATTTCAATTATCCTTATCATAAATCAAGTAAAAAGGATGAAATGAGATGCGGGGATTTAATGAAGATTTATTTAGGTGGGTGAATCAGCTCAGTATTGATTATGGTTCCTTGAATCCGATATTTATTGGACTAGCTGAATATACAGTGCTGCTGGCAGCGCTCATGTGTCTGTTTGTATGGTTTCAAAATCGCAGCAGGTACAATAGGGCGATGGTCGTTTCTGCTGGACTGACCTTCATATTGGCAGAGTTACTTGGGAAAATCGCAGGGGTGTTTTATTTCAATCAGCAGCCCTTTGCAGAAATGAGGCACGTCAATCTTTTGATTCAAAAGGAAGTGAATAACTCGTTTCCAAGTGATCATACCATCTTTATATTTTCGATTTGCCTGATCTTTTGGCTGTTTCATAAACGCCATTTTTATTGGCTGATCGTTGCGTGTGCTGTTGGATTTTCAAGGATTTGGGTAGGTGTTCATTATCCATTTGATGTCTTCGCAGGAGCTACTATAGCGTGTTTAACAGCCGCCGCCGTTGTATATTTGCCGATATTTCAAAAAAGTGTTAAATCCATCTTATCATGCTATGAATGGGTTGAACAAAAATTGATAGGGAAGAGAACAAAATAACATGCAGCAGTAAAATACCCCGATCTGTAAAGCTGAGATCGGGGTACTGTTTATTTTCGCCAAAACGTTGAACAATCCGCTTTGTCTTTGATATTAAATTCAATGATTTTTTTCAGAAGAGGATAATCAACTGGCAAGCTTTCTTTCATGCGAAACATCTTTTTTCCATGATCGTACCCAGCTCGTACAATGTCAGCTGAAAATTGATCAATTCCTTTTCCTTCTGGTGCGACAGAAATGTGATGTTTTGCCACGCTAAACCCAATAATAAATGTGCCTTGATCTGTGAACATAGGCTGATTCCAAGCAATTCTTGGCTCTAATTGAGGGAATGTGTCTTCTACCCATTGTAAGATGTCTTGAGTGCGCTGCTTCAGCTCGGGGTTACCGATGTTGCTGATATATTCTTCAAACACATGCATGATGTTTATCCTCCATTTCCATCGACCTCATAAGCCTCAGACGGGATTCGAACCCGCACTCCTTTCGTAAGCATAGGCTAGGGGCAACACGCTTCCCTACGGAATTTCACCGACAGGAATTTCACCTGTCTCAGCTCATGTGCTTTTCGGTGCTTCTGAAACCCTTGCCTTGCGACCCGCCAGCTACAATTTGTTTTACGGCGCTCTTCCCTTCTAGAGCTACTGAGGCGTGTAAGTGATTGATCATATTATATAAAGAAACTGGATAAATGAAAAGCTGCGCTGATCATTAGTTTACTGATCATTAGGCGAATCGCACAAAATAGTCTTTGAAATGATGCGGTATTAATCATCATAAGATTAGAAAGCCCTAACAATGGGCTTTTTTCATTTCATCTCGAGATGTTTATTTTAAAAAAAGGCGGAATTTTTCCGCAAATATCATTGACTAGGAGAAAGAAACGCACTTTCAATGGAAACGGTTATTGAAGATTCAAGTGATTCATATTAAAATGATGTCAAATGGACAAATTAGCAATTGCTAATAGAAGTTCCATATTTAGTGAAATCATGTGCTGCAGCTGAAGGTGATTGGGGGTGTAGAATGAGCAAAGTTCCTGTTGCGGAATTGGCATCATTATTAAATGACTGGAACATGGAAATCAAAAAAGATCATGCAGATGAGGCAGAACGGTTATTTGCCAAAGCGAAACAAGCGGTAGAGGAAATTGACGATGCGGATATCCTCATATACTATTCTCTTCTTGAGAAAAGACATCACATTCTTATGTACAATTTAAGAGGGCAAAAGGGCGATGTTTCAACGAAAAGTATAGAGGGTCATTATGGAAAAAAAGAAGATGACCTGTCTAATCGTCTTGCCTATTATTTCGATTTCTATGAGGGTGTGTATGAGCAGCATCAAGGTAATTATGAGGTTGCATTGCAAATGTATCAAAGTGCTGAAAAGCTCTTAGATAAAATTCCAAGTGAGATAGAACGTGCTGATTTCGATTTTAAAGTGGCATGGCTTTACTACCGGCTTAGTCATATCATGCTCTCATTAAGCTATATCCGCAGAGCGCTCCACGTCTATAAGCGGCACAAGCAGTATGAAAGAAGAACGGCCCTTTCATACTCTCTTATAGCAGCGAATCTAACAGAGATCGGCCGGTATGAAGAGGCGCTTGAGAATTATCGTCTGGCGGAAGAGGTTTTGACAAGCGAGCAGGATGATTTTATGCTGGCTCAGCACCATCACAATGTGGCCATTTTATATTCATTTTGGAACAAACCGAAGGAATCGATACGTCATCTTGAAAAAGCACTGTCCCATCAAGAGTATTATGATTCAGATTTCTTTTTCCATTCTACGTATCTGATCAGCCGAGAACTCTGTGTGATTGGTGAAAAGCAGCGTGCAAGCCAATATATAGAGGCTGCATATGCCAGAATAAAGGATGCTTCGCATGAAGTGTTTCAGCTAAAAATAGGCATCGTACATGATCTTTACTTAACGCATGCGCCACAAAGATTTCAGCAAATTGATGAGAAATTAAGAAAGTTAGAAGAGAAGAATGAATATCATGAAGTAAAAGAGCTATCACAATTTGCAGCAAAATATTGTGAAAAGCAAGCACTTTATGAGCAGTCTGTTTTTTACTTGAACAAAAGTTTAGAAGCGGATTTACATATGAAAAGAATGGGGTTGATTTAAGATGAAAACAGGATTAAAAGTATTATTCGTTGTCGGTTTAGCGGTCGCTGCGACTGTTCTATCGCAAGACGTTGCGGGTTCATTCGAAGTTGCAGAAAAAATCATTGGTGGTTAATACCATGTATCTCTCGCCCTTGTTGATATCGTCAGCAAGGGTTTTTTGCGTTTTTAATAGGCTCTTCTTATTAAACGCTGCAAGAACGTTTAATAAGAAGAATTCGCAACAAAGGGGGTGTGCAAATTTATTACCTGCTCCATTATTCTAAATAAACATAGGGCAGAGCAACAAGTTAAAAAGGTCACTTTTCTTTGCTTAATTTAATTTTTTGCAGGACTTTTCATTCAAATTTTATCAAATTGGTCTAATGTACATAGATAGAAGGAAAAGAAAAAGTAGGAGCACCGCCCTTTTTGTCATGCATATGATGAGATAAGGTCTGATTTGAAGGCAGGTGATTGTATGTATCCACGGGTTTATGGAGGTTTTCATGGAGGCGGTTTTAGCGGAGGAGCAGTGGGCCCTCATATTGGCTTTGGCGGGTATTATGTGAGCCCTGGAGTGTTCTCTGGTTTAGGAGGTTACCCCGGATATGGGGGATTTGGGACGTTTTCTGGATATCCATATGGTTCTACGTTCATCATGGGACGCCCTCCTGGTTTTTATGTAAGGAGTTATTAGTGTAAGATCACAATCATTGAAATAGCCATCTAAAGAGAGGCTATTTCAATTGGTGAAAGTGCTTCAATCCAGCTGTTATCACAATGATACCTAGGATGATGATCGGCAGCCAAATGATGATAAACGGGTCGTAACGATCTGTGTATGCAGCTAAAGCCGCACCAAGGCAATAGAAGACAATAGAGCCTATTCGCATCAAGCTGACAAGCTGGATAGGAGCTTTTCTTTTTTCCCTGTATGATATGCGTTGAGCTGCATCTTCAAATAGGTTAGCAAGTGTACTCGTGAGAACAGTTGTAGAAATGCCAGCAACATTCAATTTACGAGCGGCTGCTGTCTGCATGCCCATGGCCATACTTAAAAGGATGATCAGCATAAAGTAAGCACCTTGTGTATAAGGGAAAATGGTCATGAGAGCAAATAGAAGCAAAATCATCACTTCTATGATAAAAATGCGTGTAACGGCTTTTGGCCAAAACGTTTTCTCATGCTTCCCGCCTACCACAACTGCAAGTAAAACCCCTAAAACGAATCCACTTAGAGCAATGATGGAATGAAGAGCTGTTAGCTGCAAGGAGCTTCCTGCCGCAATGCCAAGCAGCACAATATTACCTGTCATATTGGCTGTAAACACATGCCCTAGGCTTAAATAGCCAATTACATCCACAATTCCTGCGGAAAGACATAAGCAAATCAAAGCTGTATTTCGAAATGAATGTGCGGTCAAAATCGTCATCCCTTTCTTCCTCTCTAATGAATAAGTGTAAACTTCATGACCGCGGATGTCCATCTGATGAGAAGGTCACATGTGTGCAAGCTGATGTAAGACTTGTCTAAAAGCATCATCATTCACAAGGTGCCTCATGCGGCGGAACGGATCGCCTTTTTCCTTTAAACGCTCTATGACAGCTGGCATCGTAAAAAGAGTAGGATGAAGCTCATCATGATAGAGTTCGCCCCATTCAAGCGGTGTCGCAACAAGTCCAAGCTCATTTCCTCTCGGGGAATATGGAGCGATAATTGTTTTTCCAGCATCATGCTGAATGTAGTCTAAATACAAGCGATTGCCGCGGTTTTTCTTAAGACGTTCCAGAGTAAATAAATCCGGTGCTTGCTCACATAAAAATTGGCATATAAACGAAGTGAATTGTCTTGTTTCTTCGTATGTGAAGGCATTTTTCTTTAAAGGAATATAGACTTGAAGCCCTTTACCTCCGCTTGTTTTAATAAAGGCTGTGAGAAAAAGTCCGTCTAAAAGCGCTTTGATTCGTTTAGCAGCTTCGATGGCTAGATGAAATTCATTTACAGATGGCGGGTCCAGATCAAAGACGATTTCTGTCGGCCGATCCGTATCTCTTGTTTCAAAAGGGATATGAAATTCCATCGCCAGCTGGTTGCCAAGCCAAAGAAGCGTACGAGGATCATTACAGACCGTGTAAGAAATATCATCAACTTCATCTGTCAAAACAAAATCCGGCGCATAATCAGGAGTTGACTTTTGATAAAAGAATTCCTCTCCAGTGCCATGTGGATACCGAATTAAAGTAAGACGCCTTTCGCGTAAAAAAGGCAAAAGATAGGGAGCCACTTGTCTTAAATAAAGTAAGTAATCTGCCTTGTTCAGTTGAAGGGCCGGGACAATGGGTTTCTCAGGGTGAGTGACGTCTATAACAGCAGGGAGTGGATACAGCTGTTTGAGCATTTGCTGAAATGTACATGCTGATGGATCCGCATCCAGTAAAAAGGAAGAAAAACGCGGCTCTCTTAACGCCGATCCATCAAAGGATATACACGCAATGCTGGCAACGATAGAAGGAGGGATTTCATATGTTGATCCTCCTGTTAACTGGCCCTTTGTCTGAAATAGCGTGCGCAGTGTTTGTTCTTCTTCTTTAGAAAATCCATGCTTGAATTGGACAACCTCGATGAGAGCTGAATCTTGATAAATGGAGCCTTGGAAATAGCCATTTTCTTTGTCAAAACGGGTCACAATGACAGACACATAACGCCAGTTTTTCATTTTCAACCATTCTTTTGAACGAGTATTGTCATGCCATTTACTCGTCTTTTTTTTCGCTACTAACCCTTCTGCTAAATACATTGTCATCAAGTTTTTCATGTATTCAGAGTCTGGGTCTGTAAGAATGACCTGCAGAAGGGAAGGGTGCTCCAGCTGAACTGATGAAGGGAGCTTTGCGTCTTGGAAAACTTGCTGCAGCTGATTTTTTCTCTCCGTCAACGGTAAATCAACGAGAGGTTTCCCTTTACATCTTAATAGATCAAACGCAATGAAATGACATGGAAATCGTTCAGCCTGTCTTTGGATGGCTTCTTTGTTTTTCAGTCGGCCTCTTTGCTGAACCTTCGCAAATTCACTTTGCTGTTCACTTAGTAAAAAGACCAATTCTCCGTCAAGTGTCAGTGGTAAAAACGGAGCAAATTCGCCTCTTAATTGTTCGCACTGATCCATCACTTCAGGAAATTGCTCATTTAGCTGTTTTCCGGTCCTGCTTTCTAAACGAATCTCGTCTTCTTCCCATACAAGAATAGCCCGAAAGCCATCATACTTTAATTCATACACCCAGTCTGCACCAGCAGGTATATCATGTGCAGGTGTTAATCGCATAGGTTTCATTGTGCATGTCACTTCCTTATATCATGTGTTCTTAGAGTGGGATGAAATTTTCAATCACATACATAAGTCTGATGAAAACATTACATAGTAAGGAGAAAAGAACGGAGGAAGCGCGATGCATACAGTATGGAAAGGCGGTATTAGTTTCGGATTGGTCAATATTCCAGTCAAACTGTTTACCGCTACAGAGAACAAAGACATTAAATTAAGACAGCTGCATAAAGAGTGTCACACGCCCATTAACTACAAGAAAGTATGTGCCAATTGCGGTGAAGAAGTAGCGCCGGAACAAATTGTGAAGGCGTATGAATATGCGAAAAATAAATTTATTGAATTGGACGATGAAGAGCTAGAAAAACTGCGAAAAGAAAATGAAGAAAAAGCCGTTGAAATCATTGATTTTGTAAAGATTGAAGAGATTGATCCAATCTATTATGAAAGAAGTTATTTCTTATCACCGGATACCGGCGGAGCGAAGGCTTATTCATTATTAAGAAAAGCTTTAGAGGAATCGGGGAAAATTGGTGTGGCAAAAATTATGATCCGCTCAAAGGAGCAATTAGCGATCGTTAGGTGCTATGAACATATTTTGCTGATGGAAACCATTCATTTCCCTGACGAAATTAGACAAGTATCAGATGTACCGAATATTCCCCAAGAGGAGAACATTGTCAAGAAAGAGTTAGATACAGCGCTCCTTTTAATCGAGCAGCTGACCACAACATTCGATCCAGCAGCATATCAGGATGAATACAGAGAACAGCTGATGAATTTAATTGGCGATAAAATATCCGGAGAACATACCGTTCAACCTGAAACGACAGGTAAAAAAGATCCTGCATCCAATGTGACTGATTTAATGGCCGCACTACAGGCATCAATCGACCGATCAAAACCAGCCAAAGCGAAAAAAGCAGCGCCTAAGAAAAGAAAAACACCAACGAAAAAAGAAAAGAATGCATAAAATAAGACCGCTGACGAGCGGTCTTATTGCGGGTTTAACACATCCTGAATCGTCCCATCTTTTCGGTGAATGACAACGGATGTTCCTTTATTAGCTGAAATCTCTTTTGCCCGGTCAATTGCTTCTTGTTTTGTTTCTTTGACCTCACTTGCTCGTTTCGCTTTCTCTGTTTGAACCGCCCAGCCTTCCTCGTGTTTTACTACATGCTGCGCATGATCCATGAGCTCTGGTCTTGCGGAGCTGCTGCCTTCAGAAGGTTTGACAGAACCATGAGATAAGAAATTCTCTACCTCTTTCTCCGTTGCGTTCTTTTTCCACTCTTTCGCTTGACTAATTGCAATGGGAATGGCTCTATTTTCATCATAGCCTTCCTGAATCATTTTATTGGCAATCTCAAGCGCTTTTTTTCGAATGACGTTGTCTAATGATTTAAATGAAGCTGGATAATCGTTCATCGTCCAAGGCATATGGACCGCTCCTTTCTTTTATTTGAACATCTTCCCCCATCTGCAAAGGGTCAAACATACAAGGTCTCTCAAACTAATGTTAGGGATAAAATACATCATTTTGCTGAGGCAGAATATCATCAACTCCTGCAGAATAGAAGGTAGAAAAGGAGTGATTTTGATGATGATGAAAGGTTTATATGAAGCACATTTACCTGTGAGTGACTTGAAGGCATCTATTGCGTTTTATGAAAAATTGGAATTGACACTTGCTCATGAAAATGAACGAGTTGCTTTTTTATGGATTGAGAAAGGAAAGAGCTGGCTTGGCCTGTGGAAAGTAGATATGAACCATTTCCCATACCATCCCTCGACTCGGCACGTTGCCTTTCAAATTACAACGTCTAGTATCGAACAGATCAAGACTTGGCTGATCGAAAGAGGCATCAGCATTCACCCAATGTTTGGTTTTTCAGAAGAAAAGCAGCCTTTAGTTCTCGATAATCCGCCGCAATTTCATGCAGCGATCTATTTTCTTGACCCAGATGAGAATCTGCTTGAATGCATTGCTCCGCTTGAACTTGATACAGGAGAAGACTACGATATCATGACATATCAGGATTGGGAACGAAAGAAAAATCCGTTTATTGATTGACAAAATCACTTATTGTAACTATATTGATTACAACGGTGGTGAAAGATTGTGAAACAAATTAGCAGCAGGTATCCAATTGCTGTTCATATTGTGTCATTTATTGCAGGTGTTCCAAAAGAGTGTACTAGTGATTTTATTGCAGAGAGCGTGAATTCAAATCCAGCCATTGTTCGAAAAATGATGGCAATGCTCAAACGGGCGGGTCTCATTGAGATTCGCCGCGGTGTGGGCGGTGCTTATTTAAAAAGACCGGCTGAGGATATTACGCTGTTAGATGTGTACCGCGCTGTGGATGTAAGCGAAGATGAAGAATTATTTAACTTTCATCAGCCCGTCATCGCATGCCCGATTGGTCAAGCGATGGACACGAGACTTCGGCATGAACTAAAAGAAGCACAAGCTGCACTTGAGAATCACCTCAAGCAAGTGACAATTCAGCAATTATTAACAGAGGCGGAATAAAAAAAGCTCGTACTTTGGAGCTTTTTTACACCTTTGTTGTAACCATTTTGATTATAACGAATGTACATCACCGTTGAACGAAAAATGAGGAGGTCAAACAAATGAAATTATTAGTAACAGGTGCAACAGGACAACTTGGATCGCTCGTCGTCAAGCATTTGCTCACAAAAGTACCGGCTGAACAAGTTGCAGTCAGTGTTCGAAATCCGCAAAAAGCAGCACATTTGAAGGATGCTGGGGTGGACGTACGCCGTGGAGATTTTACTCAGCCAGACACCCTGACATCAGCATTTGAGGGCATTGACCGTCTGTTGATCATTTCAACGGCGGATGGAGACCGCGTGCAGCAGCATAAAGCGGCAATCGAAGCTGCGAAAGCAGCAAATGTGAATTTTATTGCTTATACAAGTGTTGTCAATGCAAGAGAGAGTCAGCTTGTCCTTGCAAATGACCATGCCAAAACAGAAGAAGCCATTTTGGCCTCTGGCATTCCTCATGTATTTTTAAGAAATAACTGGTATGTTGAAAACGAAAAAGATACGATTCTGGCGTCAGTCAGCGGCGCACCATTTTTAAGTCCTATTGGCGAAGGAAAGGTTGGCTGGGCGACAAGAAATGACTACGCAGAAGCGGCAGCAAATGCGTTAACACTTCCAGTACATGATCAGGAGATATATGAACTGTCAGGACCTCTTCGGACGCATAGTGAACTTGCACAAATTGTCAGCAAGGTGAGCGGAAAAGAAATCAAAGTAGAAAAAATAGATGTAGACACATTTGGAGAATTTTTAGCTTCAAATGGTGTACCAAAAGAAGCAGTCCCATTTGTCAAAGCCATTCAAAGCGGCATACGTGATGGTGCATTAGCTGTCGAAAGCCAAGATTTCGAAACATTACTAGGACGGCCGTTAACACCTATTGAAGAAAGAATTCATGAATTGATTTCAAAATAAACATCAAAAACGCCCTATAAAAGGGGCGTTTTTTTTCATCCAAAAAGCTCACACCAGTTTAAAAAAATCATCTTGCCACTAGGTGAATGGACATAGTAAGATGACGACATACAAGATGAACTGTTCAACTACTGCTGATGTAAAGGAAGCTGTTAATGGAAATGAAGACAACTACTCAAACGAAATCAATTGCACTACCTCTTGTGATTTCAATTATTGCCATTTCGTTTTCTGCAATCATTGTGAAATGGTCAAATGCACCTGCTGCTATTTTAAGTATGTATCGAATGATCTTTGCGGCGGCTCTCATGCTGCCATTTATTCTGCCAAGAAAAAAAGAATTTCTCTCAATAAAACGCAGAGACTGGTTTTTCTTATGTATGTCAGGCTTCTTTTTAGGCCTCCATTTTGTGCTGTGGTTTGGCTCACTGAAGCTGACGACAGTGGCAAGCTCTACCATTATTATCGCTCTACAACCGATGGTGTCCTTATTAGGCGGATTCCTCATTTTCCGTGAACGAACGACGATGTCTGCTCTATTGACGATGTGTGCAGCGATCGTTGGTGCCCTCATGATAGGCTGGGGAGATATTGGTCATAGCAAGGAAGCCATCTTAGGAGATATTTTATCCTTTTTGAGTGTGATCGCTGTTGTTTGTTACTTGTTAATAGGTCAACAGGCTGTAAGAAAAATATCTCATTGGATTTATAGTTTTTGTGTATTTGGTTTTGCCGGTCTTTTTTTAATTTTATTCAATCTGCTTCATCAAACCCCTTTTATAGGTTATCCGGCTAAAGAATGGGGAATCTTTTTATTGCTTGCTATCATTCCCACTATGTCTCATGTCATTAATAATTGGCTTTTAACTTATGTTAATGCGACAACTATTTCAATGAGTATTCTAGGGGAACCTGTTGGGGCAACGCTCCTTGCTGTATGGCTGCTTGGAGAGAAAGTCACGCTGTTTCAAATGCTTGGCGGTCTGCTTGTTCTTTTAGGTGTTTTTTTCTTTTTGATGCAGCAGCGTCAAGGAATCGTGATGAAAACAAAAAAATCCGGTTAACTCCCGGATTTTTTACTCTTTTAGATCGTTTTTTTCAATTACTTTGTTTAATCTTGCCTCGATTTTTTTCAATTCCATTCGTTTTCTTCTAATCATGCGAAACGCGATGACAATGATTGTCACAATAAAGGCAATGAATAGAAGAGAGAACACTTGAAATAGAAGATCTCCCATGTTGAATGCCATATTCTCTCCATTAAACATACGTAAAACCTCCTTTTCTATCTATATATTACCATAATCAATAAAAGATTGAGATTTATCCATAATTTATCTATAATAGGTAAAATATCACTCATTAAAGGAGAACCAATATGAGAACTTTAGTCCTTTTACGAGGTCTCCCAGGCGTAGGTAAATCAACATGGATCAAAGAACAAGGCTTAGAGCCTTACACTTTATCAGCGGATCAAATCCGGCTGTTAACCCAGCCGCCGCAGCTATCAGTCAATGGGAAACTAGACATTTCAAGCAAGCATGACCACAAAGTTTGGTCTTTATTATTCGATTTACTCACAGCCCGTATGGAGCGCGGAGACTTTACTGTGATTGATGCGACACATATTTCAAGCAAATCAATTTCTCAATATAAGTCTTTAGCGACATCGTATCGTTATAGGGTGTATGTCGTCGATTTCACGCAGGTGCCCCTTGAGACAGCTCTTTTACAAAATCGCTCACGTGAATCTCACAAAGTGGTGCGTGAATCTGTTTTGTATCAAATGAACGAGCGGTTAAAAACAGAAAAGGTCCCGTCATGGGTGACTGTTTTGAAGCCGGAGGAATATCCTCAAGTGATGACCTATCAGCCTCGATCCTTTGATCAATATGAGGCCATTCATGTTTTCGGAGATATTCACGGTTGTTACACCGCACTTACCACTTATTTGCAAGGAGATATCAAAGAAAAAGAACTTTATATCTTTGCAGGTGACCTTCTTGATAGAGGAATAGAAAACAAAGAAGTATTAGAATGGATGCTTGCCCATAGAGAATGCCGGAATGTCATCGTCATTGAAGGCAATCATGATCAGCATTTATACCGGTTTGCACATGGTGAAAAAGTCAGAAGCAATATGTTTAACAGGCATACTGCGCCTGAACTCGAAGCAGCAGACTTTGATTTAAAAGAAGTACGAAAGTTTGTTAGAACCTTTCATCAGCTTACTTATTTTACGTACCATAATCAGACATTTCTTGTTACCCACGGGGGGCTTGCTCATTTGCCAGAAGAGCTTCTGCATGTCTCAACACAGCAGCTCATTCACGGCGTAGGAGAATATTCAGATGACATTGATCACTTGTTTGTTCAAAACACGGCTGGGCTGGATGTCATCCAAATTCACGGTCATCGCAATTTATACAGACTGCCAATTCACGCAGCGGAAAGATCTTATAACCTAGAAGGTCAGGTTGAATTTGGGGGGCAGCTGCGGGTGTTGAAAATCACGGCTGAAGGGATTGAGACTCATGAAATTGACAATCCAGTCTACAGGGCCTCTGAGAAAAAACAATCAGCTGCTGTTCAGCCAGATATTTCACTGGATGATTTTTTAGCTCATTTAGATCAGCATGAATATGTACAGGAATTAAAGCTTCCGCACCATATTTCATCTTTTAATTTTACGAAAAAGGCTTTTAGTGAGCGGCAGTGGGACGATGTGAATGTGAAGGCAAGAGGTTTGTTTGTCAACATGGTTTCAAAGCAGATTGTGTCTAGAAGCTACAATAAATTTTTTAACATTGATGAGCGTCCGGAGACAAGAATGCAGCATTTAGTGAACCATCTACAATTCCCTGTCACCGTATATGATAAAGCAAATGGATACTTAGGAACTGTTGGGTATAACGAAATGGAAGATGAATTGGTGTTTACGTCCAAATCGTATACATCACATGTGAAACAAAATCAGCATGCTTCCTGGGTCGAAGAGCTATTTTATAAGACCTTCGATGACGTGCAGGCTGACTACATCAAATCATACGTCCGTGACTACCATGTATCTCTTGTGTTTGAAGTTATTTTGCCAGAAAAAGATCCGCATATTATCACATATGAACAAGATCAACTCATTTTACTCGATATAGTGAAGCGGCAGTTAAGCTATGAAAAAGCACCATTCGCTGAAGTGAAAAGATTAAGAAAGCAGCTGGGAATATCCAGCAAGCAGGAAGTGGCTGTTTTCCATGATTGGACGTCTTTTTATAAATGGTACCAGGCGGTCTCTCATGATGACACAATTAAAGAAGAGGGATATGTCATTGAGGACGCTCGCGGCTTTATGACCAAACTCAAGCTCCCTTATTATCAATTTTGGAAGCAGATGCGCGGGATCAAGCAGCGCGTTGCAGAGAAGCGTTCCTCGCAAAAATATATGCATGCTTTGCAAACAGCGGAGCAAGCTAAGTTCTATACGTGGCTTCTTGAGCAAGAAGCAGATCAAGTGAGGAATAGCTCAATTATTGAACTGCGGTCACAATTTGAACAAAGCAGTACTGCCCAATTGAATAATGATGAAATAAATGCATAGTCTAACAAAGAGTCTTTTCTAAGGAAAAGGCTTTTTTTGATGCAAATGAAGGGTGGACACTTGCATGTCTGAACATATTGAAGTGATTCTTCGGACGATGTTTGCTTTTGCGATTTTATTTGGAGGAGCACGTCTTTTAGGGAAACAAACCATTGCGCAAATGAATATTTTGATTTTATAGCAGCCATCAGCTTAGGTTCAATTGCTTCAAACCTGGCGTTTAATACAACGCTGCCGCTACAGCACACAACGATTTCCTTTGTGTCACTTGTCATGATTATTTAAGTGATTTCCCTGATTGCATTAAGAAGCCGGAAGATGAGAGGGCTGATGGCTGGTAAACCAACTCTTGTCATACAAAATGGAAAAATTCTTGAAGGAAATATGAAGGGAATGAGATATACCCTTGATTATTTAAATCAGCAGCTGAGAGAAAAAGACATCTTTGATATTAGTGAAGTTGAATTTGCCATGATTGAAACAGATGGGCATATGTCAGTGAAAAAATACCCTTCGTTTGAAAATGTCACACGGAAGGATCTTCATTTATTCATGAAGGCAGAGCGTTACATGCCGATTGAAGTCATCATGGACGGGAAACTCATCCAAAAAAACATACATGAAAATCATTTAACAGAGCAATGGATAGAAGAAGAGCTTAAAAAAGGCAGCTGTCCTTAAAGGACATTGTTTATGCTGTCCATTCAAGTAATGGAAGCTTATATATTGATACATATGACGACCACATTCAGTCTCCAATCGATCAGGAATGAATGTGTAGTGCTGATGACACCTACATGACACACATTTGACAATCTTTATAAGTCCTTTGGATGTCATCTGACTAGGTATCATTTCTCAATTATTATTATTTTCAGAAAATGTGGTGACGGAGTAAAATAAGTGTGTTTAAGTATAAATAGATGAAATTGAAATATTAATATAATATACCGCAAGCGGAATGAACGTTCATTCCTATATTTTTATAAGGAGGGGATGAAATGCCAACAGTGACTGATAAACAAGAACAGATCATGAAAGCTTCGCTGGAGCTATTTATAGAACGAGGCTTTGATGGCACCACAATGCCGATGATTTCAAAAAGAGCAAACGTCGGAGCGGGCACCATTTACCGTTATTTCGACAGCAAAGAGGCACTCGTCAATATTTTGTACCAGCGCAGCCTCTCAGCATTTATCGAAAAAATGAACACAAACAGTCCGGATCCAAAGGTAAGTATTCGTGCGTACTTTAAGCATGTATTTTATTGCTTGGTTTTGTTTACAAAGGAGAATCCAAGCGGGCTGTATTTTTTAGAGATTGATAAACGGTCCCATTACTTAGACGAAACGAGCAAAGAGAAAATGCAGCATTTGTTACATGAGCTGTTCCTTATCTTTGAAGAAGGGAAAAAGGATGGAATTCATCCAAACCTCTCCGGCAGAACCATTTTATCGATTGTATTTGGTGCTTTTGTGCAGCTGCATAAACAAATTCTTGCAGAAGAAATAGAGCCAACAATTGAATTTTTAGAGGAGATTGAGCAATGTTTATGGCGCGCCATCAGCGTTGCATCATAAAGAGATAAAGGGAGTGGGCATATGAAGCAAACATCAATCATTCCAAAACCAAAAACATACGGACCTTTAAAAAATATTCCTCATATAAAAAAGGGGGAGCTTTCTCAAACTTTTTGGCGGCTGGCAGATGATTTAGGACCAATCTTTCAGTTTGAATTTTCAAATGCAACAAGTATTTTTGTTTCCAGCCATGAACTTGTCAAAGAAGTATTTGATGAGAGCCGTTTTGATAAATACATTGGGACTAGTCTCAGTAAAGTAAGAGCATTTGCAGGAGATGGGTTATTTACGAGCTGGACAGAAGAACCGAACTGGAGAAAGGCTCATCAAATCTTGATGCCGGCATTCAGCCAGCAGGCCATGAAGGGCTATCATGAGATGATGCTCGATATTGCCACACAACTCGTACAAAAATGGCAAAGAACAGGCCGCGATGAAGAAATTGTCGTAGCTGAGGATATGACAAAGCTGACTTTAGATACGATCGGTCTTTGCGGTTTTGATTTTCGCTTTAATAGCTTTTATAAAGAAAATCAGCATCCGTTCATTGAAAGCATGCTAAAAGGCTTAAATGAAGCAATGGAACAGTCGAGCCGATTGCCAATTGCCGATAAACTCATGTTCAAAAGAAGAAAAGAATTTGATCAACATGTCGATTTTATGAAACAATTAGTAGATGACATTATTCAGGAACGAAAAAAACAAGATAAAACAGGCGATGATTTACTATCCCTTATGCTGCATGCAGTGGACCCTGAAACAGGTGAACGTTTATCTGATGAAAATATTCGTTATCAAATCATCACCTTCTTAATTGCAGGGCATGAAACAACAAGTGGACTGCTATCCTTTGCGATTTATTTCTTACTAAAGAATCCAGAGAAATTAAAGAAAGCCGTCCAAGAAGCAGATGAGGTGCTGCAAGGCGGATTGCCGACATTTAAACAAGTGCAAAAGCTAAGCTACTCTCGTATGGTGTTAAATGAAGCCCTTCGCCTCTGGCCTACGGCGCCTACGTTCTCTCTTTATGCGAAAGAGGACACAGTAATCGGGGGAAAATATCCGATTCACAAGAATCAAAGTGTCTCTGTTCTGCTCCCTAAATTACACCGTGATCCAGCGGTATGGGGCGAGGATGCTGAAGAATTTAAACCAGAGCGGTTTACGCATCCTGAGAAAATCCCGCAGCATGCTTACAAGCCTTTTGGGAATGGACAGCGTGCATGTATCGGTATGCAGTTCGCCCTGCATGAAGCTACGATGGTTCTCGCGATGGTTCTGCATAATTTAGAGTTAATTGATCACACATCTTATGAGCTTGATTTAAAAGAATCTCTGACGATTAAACCAAACGATTTCAAAATCAAGGTGCGGCCAAGGAAGCAGCAATTCTTTATGGCACCACCGAAAGAAGAACCGAAAAAAAGCAACCAATCTGGTGAGTCAAAAGTGCCGAGTCACGGTACACCGCTGCTAGTTTTGTACGGATCGAATCTTGGCACAGCAAAGCAAATAGCGAACGAATTGGCGGAAGACGGGAAAGCAAAAGGATTCGATGTGACCACTGCGCCGCTTGATGAATATACACGCCAATTGCCAGATACAGGTGCTGTCCTCATCGTGACCGCTTCATACAACGGATATCCGCCTGACAATGCGAAGCAATTTGTGGATTGGTTGACGAGGGATGAGGAGCAGGATTTATCAAACGTGACATTTGCGGTCTTTGGATGCGGAGATCGAAACTGGGCGAGTACGTACCAGCGGATCCCCCGTCTGATTGATGAGGCCCTTGAAAGAAAAGGAGCCAAACGTGTAGCTGATTTAGGAGAAGGTGATGCAGGCGGTGATATGGATGAGGATAAAGAAATCTTCCAGAAAACTGTCTTTGAACAGCTGGCAAAAGAATTTAAGCTCACCTTCCAAGAAAAGGGGAAGGAAAAACCAAACCTATCAGTTGCTTATACGAATGAGCTAGTGGAGCGTCCTGTAGCTAAAATATATGATGCCTTTTCAGCTGTTGTACTGAAAAATGAAGAATTACAATCAGAAAAAAGCACGAGGCAGACAAGACATATTGAATTGAAATTGCCTGCTGGAAAAGCATACAAAGAAGGGGATCATATCGGGATTGTACCGAAAAATAGTGATGCACTCGTTCAGCGTGTGACCCGCCGCTTTAAACTAAATCCAGAGCAGCATATTAAGCTTTCATCTGAGAAAGAGGCAAGTCATTTACCATTAGATCAGCCGATTCCAATCAAAGAATTACTCGCCTCGCATGTTGAGCTTCAAGAGCCTGCGACACGTACACAGCTAAGAGAGCTCGCAGCACATACGGTATGTCCGCCTCACCGCGTGGAGCTTGAACAAATGGCTGGTGAAGCATATCAAGAAGCCATTTTAAAGAAACGAGTAACCATGCTAAATTTATTAGATCAATATGAAGCGTGCGAGCTGCCGTTTGTACACTTTTTGGCGCTTTTACCAGGTTTGAAACCGCGTTATTATTCGATCTCTAGCTCGCCTAAGGTAGAAGAAGAAAAAGTCAGTATCACAGTAGCAGTTGTAAAAGATAAAGCGTGGAGTGGCAGAGGAGAATATGCCGGAGTTGCCTCAACCTATTTATGTGGTCTAAAAGAAGGAGAAGAAGTAGCCTGCTTCCTGCATGAAGCGCAAGACGGCTTCCAGCTGCCTCCTTCATCAGACATACCGATGATCATGATCGGACCAGGTACAGGAATTGCTCCATTTAGAGGATTTGTTCAGGCAAGAGAAGTGTGGCAGAAGGAAGGGAAGCAGCTAGGCGAAGCCCACTTATATTTTGGCTGCCGTCACCCTCAGGAAGATGATCTATATTTTGATGAAATGCAGCTTGCCGCGCAAAACGGAGTTGTCCATATCCATCGTGCTTATTCTCGTTACGATGAGCAAAAAGTATATGTCCAGCATTTGTTGAAAGAAGACGGCGGCATGCTCATCGAATTGCTTGATCAAGGAGCTTATCTGTACGTGTGCGGAGACGGAAAAGTCATGGCCCCAGATGTAGAGGCTACACTAATCGATCTCTATCAAAAAGAGAAACAATGCTCGAAGGAAACAGCTGAAAATTGGCTGACAGCCCTTGCAAATGACAATAGATATGTAAAAGATGTGTGGAGCTGACAAAGAGGAAAGACCGCCAATTAGGCGGTTTTTTTCTGTTCACATAGAAAGAGATCGATAGAATTGAAGGTTGGGAAGATACAAAACACCTAATTTAAAAATGAAATATTTTGTAAAAAATAAGAATATTCTCTCATTTACTCCAATATGAAACAATCGTATGATTTTTGATATAGGACATAAAGGAGGAATATGATGAAAAAGGTGAAAATGTTACTCCCTTCTCTTCTCGTTTTTGGTGCTTTAAGTGTGCCTAGTTTTGCCCATGCCACATCGGATTCAGTACTAACGTCTGATTATGACATGGTGACTTCTGATGGAAAAGTAATTTCTTCAAGTGATTTCCACAATGATACGAAAGCCCCCTCATCCTTTGACAAAGTGGATGATCTTTCTTCTACTGTTGGCGAAAAAGTAAAACCACTATCAAAATATTTAAAAGATTTTCAAACAAAAGTCGTCATTGGAGACGATGGTAGAACCAAAGTAGCAAATACAAGAGTAGCACCATACAATTCGATTGCTTATATTACATTTGGCGGCTCCAGCTGTACGGGAACACTCATTGCTCCTAACAAAATTTTGACAAACGGACACTGCGTATATAATACGGCATCGAGAAGCTATAGTGAAAAAGGAACCGTATATCCTGGTATGAATGATAGTACTGCGGTGAACGGTTCAGCAAAAATGACTGAGTTCTATGTGCCAAGCGGGTATATTAATACTGGTGCAAGTCAATATGACTTTGCCGTCATCAAAACCGATACGAACATTGGCAATACGGTCGGCTACCGATCCATCCGCCAGGTGACAAACTTGACTGGGACAACCATTAAAATCTCAGGATATCCTGGTGATAAAATGAGATCGACTGGCAAGGTGTCACAGTGGGAGATGTCGGGTCCTGTGACGAGAGAAGATACGAATCTAGCATACTATACGATTGATACATTCAGCGGAAATTCAGGTTCTGCCATGCTAGATCAGAACCAGCAAATCGTTGGAGTTCATAACGCTGGGTATTCAAACGGAACGATGAATGGCGGTCCAAAAGCGACAGCTGCCTTTGTTGAGTTTATAAACTATGCGAAAGCGCAATAAAAAATAGAGCTTGTTTCCTTCATAGGGGACAAGCTTTTTTGTATGAATCGATTTAATAGAGGATTCATTTTTTACCTGTGGATTTGAGATTGAGAGCTTCATCAATTTTTTCACATGTCATTCGCGAACCACTCATACATTAAAATGTCACATTTCCTTTAAGTCAAAATCATGCTTGAGATGGATGAGGAGGTCACGCGCTTTTGAAGATGAAAAGAGCCTGGATCGCTGCTGTCGCCTTATGTTTTGTGATATGGATGGGTATGTTGTTAGGTGGATTTGGAGAGAAGCAGGCAGCAAAAGGGGCTGATCGATATGATTATGTCGTTCAATTTCCAAAGGAAAGGTACCCTGAAACAGGCAGTCATATTCAAGAAGCCATTCGAAAAGGGCATTCAGATGTGTGTACCATTGATCGAAATGGAGCAGATGCCCGCAGGCAAGAATCATTAAAAGGGATTCCGACAAAACCTGGCTTTGACCGGGATGAATGGCCAATGGCGGTTTGTCTTGAGGGAGGAAAAGGCGCAAGCGTTCAATATGTCAGTCCATCTGATAATAGGGGAGCAGGCTCATGGGTCGGACACCAAATCAGCGGATTTCCTGATGGGAAAAGAATATTATTCATTGTGAAATAAATCTAGAAAGAGTCTCCTTAGAGTGGGAGGCTCTTTTTGTTTATCATCAGAGCGTATCCGAGCTGGCAGGGAAAAAAGATTCAGTGGTACAATCAATCTATAAGGTACAAAGACTGACAAGAAGAAAATGTGAAGGGACATTTACTTATGGATAAGAACCGTGCATTATACGATTTTTTTATACAGCATGCAGAGAAGCTGACTGAAACATGGTATGAATCAATTGAGGACGATGATCCAGAATCGATATATCGTTCAACAGATTCCAGCATCATAGCAGAGCTAAAACGGCAGAATCAAGATTATTACCAGCATTTTATACGAGCTATTATTGAAGACAAGACATATTTACATACTGAATTTAAAAAGTGGTCTGAGGATTTAGCCAGTGACCCGAAGCATTTAAATACACCATTAGATTATGTCGTAAGAGAATACATGTCCAATCAAAGAGTCGTTCTGCATTACTTAAAAGAATTTATTAAACAGCGTCAAGGTGACATTGATATTGACCGCATTTTTTATTGGTATGATTTAATTTCCGAAGCGTTTAATATTTCAATCCATGTGTTTATCCAGCAATATGTGAAAAATACAACGAAGAAGCTTGTGGCTCAAAGAGATATGATTTATGAATTGAGTTCACCGGTGATTGTTTTAAAAAGCCAGATTGCGTTGTTGCCTTTAGTAGGTGATATTGACACAGCGAGAGCAAAGATTATTTTAGAAAATACGCTAAAACAGTGCTCGCAAAAAGGGGTTCAGCATTTATGTATTGATCTATCTGGTGTTGTCATTATTGATACAATGGTGGCTCATCAAATCTTTGATCTTGTCACATCACTTCGGTTAATTGGAGTAGAGACGACCATTTCAGGAATTAGACCAGAAATTGCTCAAACAGCAGTACAGCTCGGGCTTCCTTTTAATGAATTCCGCACGGCATCATCACTTGCTCACGCGCTGGACCGCATGACTGAATTTTCTCCAATATAAAAACCAGGCCGATGAGAGGCCTGGTTTTTTATTTAGATGACAGCGTCAATTTGTGTGACTTTCCAATCTTTTTGTACTTTTTCGTACGTAACAGTTCGTTTTACTTTGCGTCCATCAAGTGTTGGGACAGTAAATTCATATGTGCGGACTGTTTGTTTCTTAGAAACAAGTTTAGGTGTGGCTTTTTCCCAATTGAGCATGTTGTCTCCGTCACCGACTGGAACAGCCATTTTGCCTTTATGAACAATGAACTGATAATCTTTTAAACCATGTTTGATGGCATCTTGAGTGAACACTTGAGATAGGTAGCTGTTTAATTTTTTCTTTGTATCAAATGTTTTAGAAAGATAGTTGTATGTCATATCTTTATAGGTAAATGATTTTAATTTGTAATTAGAATGTTCTTTAACTTTGTAGCCTGACATTGCACTCCAAAAGTGTTCTCTTGCATCAAGGGCAATATGTAACGCTTCTTTATTTGTCAAAGCGGCTGATTTCTTGGAAGCGGCCAATGTTGTAGTTTGTAATGAGATCATAAGCATAATAGCAGTTAATAAAACAAATAATTTTTTCAAGGCAATTGCCTCCTTTTCTCAATGAAAACTTCTTATGTTACAAATGTTACAATAATTACAGTGATATTACAAGTATTAAATCTAAATGTTTTTTATTTCTTTTGTTTCTAATTATATAACGTTTGAGGGAGACAAAAAGTTTTCATTTTTTTTTATTTTTCTTCTTAATCATTATTTAACCGTTCTAAAGAAGAACGAAACGTCTTTTGGAAAAATTTCTATTTAGACGTTTAACACACTTTTTTTCTTTATGACATATACTGTTGTGATGAATGTCTAAAGAAAGTGGTGTTAATTATGTATCATCCGTATGAAGGTGTGTGGAATGGGTACTCATATGATAGGCAGATGCAAGGATTTCCCTCTGTTGGTATTCCTTCAGGTGGAGGGGTTCCTGGGTTTCCGATCGGAGGAGGAGGTACTTGGCCAGGGCAAGGTTCAGGAGGACACTCGGCCCCACCGGCACCGCCGCAGCATATCATTTCGCAGTATCAGCAAGCACTCTCTCAGCCACAGAGTATGCAGTCCCTTATATCTGGGCAAGGTGTTGGCGGAGGCCATCAAACTGTACAATTTGCAGCGGGATGTAATAGAAGATGGACAATTGTGCTTTTGAGAAACGGTCAAGTATTTTTAATGTATATCCTTTCTTCACAGCCATTTGGTCGAACTACTGGCTTTATATGGCCGAACTTTACATTTGGTTCCTTCCCAAGTTCAAGTATTCTTGCCTATTCTTGTGCATAAGAAAAAGCCGGTTCTCATCAGCAGCTGATGAAATACCGGCTTTTTTTAATGAATATTTCGAAATACGCCAATCACTTTACCTAGTATACTCACATTCTGTAAAATAATCGGTTCCATTGATGGGTTCTCTGGCTGTAATCTAAAGTGTGTATCTTCTTTATAAAAGCGTTTCACTGTCGCTTCATCTTCCTCTGTCATGGCGACGACAATATCTCCATTGTTAGCGGTGCTTTGCTGACGCACAATGACATAGTCCTTGTCCAAAATACCTGCATCAATCATACTTTCTCCCATAATTTCAAGCATAAACACTTGTTCATCTGGTGCTGCAAAAGTCTCTGGAAGAGGGAAGTATTCTTCTACATTTTCAACAGCGGTGATAGGAAGGCCGGCCGTTACTTTTCCGATGACTGGAACGTTCATTACAGCGCTCTTTGGAATATTCATTTCCTCTTCATCTAGTACTTCGATCGCTCTAGGTTTTGTCGGGTCTCTTCTAATTAAGCCCTTTGTTTCTAGTCTAGCTAAATGTCCATGGACCGTTGAACTGGATGCTAGACCGACAGCTTCTCCAATT
The DNA here is from genome assembly GCF_049895685.1 of Bacillus sp. DC4300-2b2. Lineage (NCBI taxonomy): Bacteria > Bacillati > Bacillota > Bacilli > Caryophanales > Bacillaceae > Bacillus > Bacillus sp. DC4300-2b2. The sequence goes on along the minus strand of NZ_JAFCSW010000002.1, from coordinate 89,739 downwards.
TCACGGACGGATGGGGGATAACCCTTGCTTTTTACTTCATCTTTGATGAATTTCAGGATATCGAGTTGTCTTTTTGATAGCTTCGTCATCTTTTGCACCTCAAAACGTCAATTTTAAAGAAATTATAGCATGTTTTTCCTAACAGTACAAACATAGGTTCGAAAAAAACGTTTGACAGAAACGTTTGTTCGTATTTATAATGAGTGACAGAAAGAGCGAACGCATATTCTATTAGGAGAGATGACATTATGAGGTTAAAAGAATCTATTATTTTTATTGGGGTATTCTCATTCATCGTTGGCATATTTCTCTCACTTATTGCAGTCACAAGCCATAATGATACAAATCAGTATGTTAAAATAGAGGTTCAATCAGGTGATACTCTTTGGGGGTTAGCTGATCAAGTAAACGACAGCAAATCAATCGACAAAAATGCATTTATTGATTGGGTTACCGAACACAATGATCTTGCTTCAACTGAAATCCAGCCTGGCGACATTCTTGTCATACCCGTCAAAAAAGAGCATCCAGTCGTATATCAGCTTGCAACAGTACAATAGAAAGGTCGATTTTAGACATGAACGCAATCATTTATACGAGAGTAAGCACTGTCAAAGAGGAGCAGGAAACCTCGCTGAAAAGACAAGAAGAAGAACTGCTGGCGTTAGCTGCCATGCACAAGATGAATGTGGTCAAAGTCATCAAAGAAAAAGCGAGTGGATATGATCTAGATCGTGATGGTGTGTTTGAAATGCTTGCTGCACTGAAGGAAGAGTCAATCGATGCCGTTCTTATCCAGGATGAAACTCGTCTTGGAAGAGGACAAGCAAAAATTGCGCTCCTTCATTGTCTATTTAAAGAGAGCGTAAAGGTATACAGCGTGTTTCATAGAGGAGAGCTTGAGCTTTCAGAAGCAGATGAAATGGTCATTGAGATTGTAGGAGTCGTCGAAGAATACCAACGGAAAATTCATAACCTGAAAATCAAGCGGGGAATGAAAAGGGCAGTTGAGCGCGGATATCAGCCTGAACTGAATTTAAGGCAGCAGGACCATGCACCTGGCCGTGAGCGTATTGAAGTGCCGATTTCAGAAATTGTTCGATTAAGAAAAAACAATATGACATTCGCCGAAATTGCCGTAACTCTTCAGGCATTAGGTTTTGACATTTCAAAAGCAACGGTGCATAGAAGGTATCAAGAATATGAAAAAGACCTTACCACCTAAAGCGTGATTTGTTGTCAAAATGATTGATATTTAGTAGTATGTAGAGAAAATGCTTTAAAGGAGTTTGTCATGATTTCTAAAGAACAGCTTGCAAGAATAAATGAGCTTTCAAAAAAGTCGAAAGAGACCGGTTTATCAGACGCTGAAAAAACAGAACAAAAGCAGTTGAGAGAAGAGTATTTGAAAGCTTTTCGTTCTTCTATGAAAAATACACTTAAAACTGTCAAGATTGTTGATCCTGAAGGAAACGATGTCACACCAGAAAAATTAAAAAGAGAAAAAGATCAGAACCTTCATTAAGGCTGTGATTTCTTGAATTTTGAAAAGATGGGAAGATTATTCTCGTCTTTTTTCATATTTGCATAACTTTTTAGGTGATCGATAAACTAAATGTGACAAAATCCTTCTTTTTCAGCGTGAAATAGTTGTGAAAAAAGGACAGTAGATTTATGATAATGGTGTACACAAGATACGGAAGGGGATTTATATGGAAACGATTGAATTGAAATCTATTGCAACAATACGTACTCTCTCCATAGACGCAATTGAAAAAGCGAATTCCGGTCACCCAGGAATGCCGATGGGTGCTGCACCAATGGCGTACGCTTTATGGACGAATCACTTAAACGTAAGTCCGCAAAATCCAAATTGGTTTAACAGAGACCGCTTTGTTTTATCTGCGGGACATGGTTCTATGCTTCTATACAGCATGCTTCATTTAAGCGGATACAATCTGAGCATCGATGATCTAAAACAATTCCGCCAATGGGGAAGCAAAACACCTGGACATCCTGAATTTGGACACACAGAAGGCGTAGATGCCACAACAGGTCCTTTAGGCCAGGGAATTGCTATGGCAGTAGGGATGGCACTTGCAGAAAGACATCTTGCGGAAACGTATAACAAAGACAACTTTCAGGTTGTAGACCACTATACATACAGCATTTGCGGAGATGGAGACTTAATGGAGGGAATTTCCTCTGAAGCTGCTTCACTTGCTGGTCATTTAGGCTTAGGCCGTTTAATCGTTCTTTACGATTCAAATGACATTTCTTTAGATGGCGACTTAGATCGTTCATTCTCTGAAAATGTGAAGAATCGTTTTGAAGCGATGAACTGGGAAGTTCTTTACGTGAAAGACGGCAACAACATCGAAGAAGTAACAGCTGCTATTGAAAAGGCGAAACAAAGCACAGATAGACCTACATTAATCGAAGTGAAGACAACGATCGGTTTCGGATCGCCAAACCGTGCGGGAACGTCTGGTGTGCATGGTGCACCGCTTGGCAGCGAGGAAGCAAAGCTTACGAAGGATGCTTACTCTTGGACGTTTGAAGAAGATTTCCATGTACCTTCTGAAGTGTACGATCATTTCAAAGAAGCTGTCAAAGACGCTGGACAGAAAAAAGAAGCAGCTTGGAATGAGCTGTTTGCGCAATACGAAAAAGAATATCCAGAGCTGGCAGCACAGCTGAAGCTTGCGATTGAAGGAGAGCTTCCTGAGAATTGGGATCAAGAGGTTCCAGTTTATGAAGCAGGTTCAAGCCTTGCCTCCCGCGCATCTTCAGGTGAAGTGTTAAATGGCATTGCGAAGCAAGTACCTTTCTTTATTGGCGGATCTGCTGACCTTGCTGGATCAAATAAAACAACGATTAAAAACACGGATGATTTCGGAAAAAATAATTATGCCGGCAAAAACATTTGGTTCGGTGTCAGAGAATTTGCAATGGGTGCGGCGCTCAATGGTATGGCACTTCACGGCGGTCTTCGTGTATTCGGCGGAACATTCTTTGTTTTCTCAGATTACTTAAGACCAGCGATTCGTCTTGCTGCCTTAATGGGACTTCCAGTCACTTACGTCTTTACTCATGATAGTATTGCTGTTGGTGAAGATGGTCCAACACATGAACCGGTTGAACAGCTTGCTTCACTGCGTGCGATGCCTAACCTTTCCGTTATTCGCCCAGCAGATGGAAATGAAACAGCTGCAGCGTGGAAACTAGCTGTATCTTCAACGGATAAACCGACTGCACTAGTTCTTACTCGTCAAAACCTTCCAACGATTGACCAGGCACCAGAGAAGGCATATGAGGGAGTAGAAAAGGGTGGATACGTTGTGGTTGAAGCAGCTGATGCACAGCCAGAAGCACTTCTACTCGCTTCAGGATCTGAGGTTGGTTTAGCCATTGAAGCGCAAAAGGCACTTGAAAAAGAGGGCATCCGCGCATCTGTTGTCAGCCTTCCTGCATGGGATCGCTTCGATCAGCAGTCAGACGAATACAAAGAATCCGTTCTTCCTAAAGCAGTACGTGCACGTATTGCAATTGAAATGGGTGCTTCACTTGGCTGGGAGCGTTACACTGGTCTTGATGGTGACGTGATTGCAATTGATAAATTTGGCGCTTCTGCACCAGGTGAAACCATTATCGAGAAATACGGATTTACTGTCAGCAATGTAGTCAGCCGTGTGAAAGCGAAGCTGAATAAATAAACGAACTCCAAGCATCATGCTTTTTTGCTAGCTGTTTGCAGAGCATTTTCATCCGCTCTGCAAACTTTTTTCTTTTTTCTTGTTTTTTTGACAAAACTAGTTTCTTCTTGCTTCATATATAGACAATTCTTTCTTTCACATTTTTGTATAATACAAGCAATAAACGAGATTGACGAAATGTGAAAGGAAGGGATAGACATGGAACGCCATTATTATATTTATTGGATTGAGGATGAATTTGCACATCACTATTTTGGCAGAGAATCGATTTTGTTTCATTTGTTTGAGTCGTTACACTGGACGAATCGCACCGACGATGAGTTAGTTATGCTTGTGAAGCAAGTGGATTATGTGACGAAACGAATCCCTGCTTTTCATATGCACCAGCGTCTCATGAATAACTTAACGAACATTCACTATACACAAATAGGCTCGATTTACAGCGCTTCCTTACCAGATGGAAAAGGAACCGCAGCATTTATAATTAAAGACCGGTATATCCAAATGTCTGCCACTGGCAGTTATGAGGCAGAAGCGGTGTTTTTTGAAGTGCTGAGAAAAATCAGCCCTTGTTTTCTTGCGATGGACTTTAGTTCAAAGAAGCACGGGTGGCTTAATCCAGTAAAAGTGAGGAATTTTGTTTAAAAAAATAAAATTGAACGTGAAATGTTGTATAATAGCCTTTTGTTTAGTACACTTTATACGAGACAACATGAAGGAGGAAGAATTATGGATTTATGGGTTGTCATCCTTGTAGGCGTTGTTGCACTGCTTGCAGGAGTTGCACTCGGATTCTTTATTGCTCGTAAGTATATGATGAGCTATTTGAAAAAGAATCCACCAATTAATGAACAAATGCTTCGAATGATGATGATGCAAATGGGCATGAAACCGTCCCAGAAGAAAATCAATCAAATGATGAAAGCCATGAACAACCAAGCGAAATAATACGTACGATATTATGATCATAGATGGAACATGGTTATAAAGGATGGACAAGCGTTGTCCTTTCTTTATTCAATTCACCTTCATCAGACGCTTAAAACCACTGTACTTGCATGAATGAAGCAGGGAAAGTGGTTTTTATTATGGCGTCAAGCAGCATGTGAAAAAACAAAAAACCCCTATCTCAGAGGTTTTTGTTTCGTTTATGGTCACACATATCAACTGTTCTAAAAATGGTGCGGCATGATTGATATCATGAAGTATGATTAGTTGGCTGAGTTTGAGTGTAAGTGTCGTTGATATTGTAAGAGGAGATGATCTAGCTGCTGGCTATGTTCGATGGTCACTGTTGATGTCATCCCATTATGCAAGACAACTTTCATCAGCTCTTCTCTTTTTTCTTCAATTTGAGTTAATAATGATGTTTTTACCAAAGTCATGTTCCTTTCATGCAAATCTTGATAAAAAGAATCGATTCTATTATATCCATTTTAAGGTTTATTTTCAAATTTAAAGGATTCATTTATCTTGATGTCAAATTAAATTATATAAGGTTTTAAGAGAATAGACCATCTTTATTGAGGTGATGTAAAAAAAATGAAATGATTTTGTCATCTCTTATTGTATATTGTAAGAAGGGGGTGTTCTTTTGACAGATTTGAATTATTTTTTAGCATTTGGAGCAGGTTTTCTTTCTTTTATTTCACCGTGCTGTCTGCCGCTTTATCCAGCGTTTTTATCTTATATTACGGGCGTTAGTATAGATGAAGTGAAATCTGAGAAGGTGATGCTGAGAAGAGGAAGTCTGCTTCATACTTTATTCTTTTTAGTTGGGTTCTCTATTATATTTATAGCGATTGGCTTTGGGACATCGTTTGTCGGGAAGTTTTTTGATGATTACCATCAAGCGATTCGTCAAATTGGAGCCATCCTCATTATTTTCTTTGGTTTTATGACTCTTGGCATTTTCAAGCCTTCTTTCCTCATGGGCGAAAAGAGAATACAGTTCAAAAATCGTCCTGCTGGTTTTCTCGGATCCATTCTTATCGGAATGGGCTTTGCCGCTGGATGGACACCTTGTACAGGACCTATTTTATCCGCTGTCATCGCACTAGCCAGTAACAATCCTGGGTCGGCAGTGCCCTATATGATTGCGTATGTCTTTGGATTTGCCGTCCCGTTTTTTATTCTTTCCTTTTTCATTACGAAAATGGCTTGGATCAGAAAGCGTCAGCAGCACATTATGCGAATTGGCGGAATCATTATGATTGTGGTAGGGATGTTGCTGTTCTTTGATCTTCTGACATGGATTATCATCATGTTTTCATCATTGTTTGGCGGCTTTACAGGCTTTTGAAATCGGTTTCTACAGTCGCGGCGAATGGTTTTTTTTCGTCAATTGGAGTATATTATACATAGGCTGACCTTAAAGAATAAAGGAATGATTTGATATGATGATCTTAATCTCTTCTATAATTGCGGTATGTATGGCGGTAGCCGTCATGTTTATTCGCATTAAGTCATCTGCAAAACCTGCAACGGCGAAAAAAATTATTTTACCTCCTATTTTCATGAGCACTGGCGCACTGATGTTTTTTGTTCCTATGTTTCGGGTAACTGGAGCTGAATTTCTAGAAGCGATCACAGTGGGGATGTTTTTCTCCATATTTTTAATCAAAACATCGAAGTTTGAAATCAGGGGCAATGACATCTACTTAAAACGGTCAAAAGCATTCGTGTTCATTCTCATTGGACTTCTTGTCCTTCGTATCGGGATGAAGACCATCCTAAGTTCTTCTATTGATTATGGTTCATTAAGTGGTATGTTTTGGATTCTTGCCTTTGGCATGATCGTGCCTTGGCGGGTTGCCATGTATTTGTCGTTTAGAAAGCTGTCTAAACAATTAGATCCGCAGCAGATTCAAATGAATTAAACCTCCTTTTAATAAAGGAGGTTATTTTAATAACGATTCATATGGCGAGTGATCAATGTTTTTTTCTTGAAGGCGCTTCAATAAAAACTTATGATCCCGCTTTGGTGTAGCCATAATGTAGCCGCGAATGATTAAGTCTAAATTAATGCTGGCAGCCTGTTCTTTTAATGCCAGCTCACCAATTTTACCCGCAATTTTTTCTTTGGCAACATCTCTAAACAGCTCTGGAACAGGTAATACGAGTTCATTTAACAGCTGTTTGTCCTCATCCCGCCATAGGTGAAGGCTCTTTTGAATATATTCATCCTGCCAATCAAGCTCTGATTTCCCATCTTCCTTTGGCAATCGTTTTAAAAATTTGCGAAACATAAAAAAGCCACCGATTGCGAGTAATCCGATCATCACTGTACCCCAAAATAAAATGAACCACAAAAACCAGCCGCTTAACATGTTCTCACTCCTTATACCCCTTATCTCTCTATTTTATATTACATGAAGAGAGGATAGAAGAAAATAACAAAAATGTATGTCTATTATCTCTATAAACGCCCTTTTTCATTGATAGCCGCCCATTTACTAGAATGACCCAATCCGATTAGTAGAAAAAGAATACATTATTGTATAGCGACTCTACTATTTGGCCATGGTGGTTCGCAAAAGGTATTGACTTGAAACGAACGGGAAGAGAGCCCACCTATATGAAGGTGGGCTCTTAATGTTTGAAGTGCGGGATTTGAAAGGAAAATGCACCGCTTGGATGGTCGGAACATTTTTTAATTTTTATCGATATGATTTGGTTTTCATAATCTGTTGCAATGTCTTTGTCGTTTAAATAAAAAGGGAGCATCACGCTTTTTTCAACTGGCTGTTCGCCTTCAACTTTTGGCTTTTGTACTGTGTAAGTCAACGTCAGCTCATGTCCTGCGAAGGTCAGCTTTACATCAGTGATCGATAAAATGGAGACATCGATTTCGATAATATAATCACGGCTTGTTTCATAAAGATCAATTGGGAGGTGTTCATCATACCAGGCAAATGGATCATCCATTAAAACATTGAGCCAATCATCTATTTCAAGAAAATCAGAGGAATTCGATTGCTTTTCATTCTCCATAAACACTCCTCCATCACATCTCATAATAAATCATATGATGAAAATGGAAATGTGTGAAAGACCTAAAACATCCCGTGTGGTCACGGGATGAGAGGGGAATGATTACATATCATGATGAGAATTGTGCTTTTGTCTTGTATGGTTGCGGTTTTTCACTTTTTTACTGCCTGATAACGGCTCAGGCTGACCGCCTTGATGCTCCTTAGGAGAGTTTTGACGGATGTCTTTCCCTGTGTTTTTATTCGTCATGATGTTTGGCTCCTTTTTATTGATTCTTTTTGCGTTTTTTATTGTTTTGTCTTTGTTCTTCTGTTAAAACGAGTTGATCATCTTCCGTATAGCCTGCGCCATTACCTTGGCTTTTGGCTGCGTTCATGCCGTCAATGACATGATTTGCTTTGCGTTTTGTCATGTTCTTTCACCTCATTTATAGTATGAACCCGATGCGCTTCGTTTATGAAGAGTAATCATTTCCTAATGATAAGTTAAACTTATTGAATTTAATAAAAGCATTGTTATTTACTTATGTATGAATTTGTTTTAAGATGAAATTGTGAGAAAATTGTGGTGAAATACGACGATTTTTCTGAGAATTGAAATTGATCTTGATCATCAAAAGGGGGATTTTGGACATGTCGAAACAGCAGCAAGTCGCTAAACAAGACGCTTTTCAATCTAGAAAAACGTTTTCGACAAATGGGAAAACGTATCACTATTATTCGTTAGAAGCACTAGAGAAACAAGGAATTGGAAATGTTTCTAAGCTGCCTTATTCCATTAAGGTACTTTTAGAATCAGTGCTTCGCCAAGTAGACGGTAGAGTGATCAAGAAGGAACACGTTGAGAACTTGGCAAAATGGGGAACTGCCGAGGTAAAAGAAATTGATGTTCCATTTAAACCTTCTCGTGTTATTTTACAAGACTTCACGGGTGTACCAGCCGTCGTTGACCTTGCTTCTTTAAGAAAAGCAATGGCAGATGTGGGCGGGGATCCGGATAAAATTAACCCTGAAATTCCAGTTGACCTTGTTATTGACCACTCAGTACAGGTTGATAAAGCTGGAACTGAAGATGCATTAAACATTAACATGGATTTAGAATTCGAACGTAACGCAGAGCGTTATAACTTCCTTAGCTGGGCAAAGAAAGCGTTTAACAACTACCAAGCTGTTCCGCCTGCAACAGGAATTGTTCACCAAGTGAACTTAGAGTATCTTGCAAGTGTTGTTCATGCAATTGAAGAAGATGGCGAGATCATTACTTACCCAGATACATTAGTTGGAACTGACTCTCATACAACGATGATTAACGGTATCGGTGTACTTGGATGGGGCGTTGGCGGTATTGAAGCGGAAGCTGGTATGCTTGGTCAGCCTTCATACTTCCCAGTACCAGAAGTTATTGGTGCTAAATTAGTTGGAGAGCTTCCAAACGGAACGACTGCAACTGACCTTGCATTAAAAGTCACACAAGTCCTTCGTGAAAAAGGCGTAGTAAACAAGTTCGTTGAGTTCTTCGGACCTGGTGTTGCCCAATTGCCATTGGCAGATCGTGCAACAATTGCGAACATGGCGCCAGAATACGGTGCTACTTGTGGATTCTTCCCAGTAGATGAAGAAGCGCTTGCTTACCTTCGCCTTACTGGACGTGATGAAGAGCAAATTAATATCGTTGAAGAATATTCTCGTGCAAATGGCTTATTCTATACGCCAGATGCAGAAGAACCAATTTTTACTGATGTTGTGGAAATTGATCTTTCTAAAATTGAGTCAAACTTATCTGGTCCTAAACGTCCACAAGATTTGATTCCACTTTCTCAAATGAAAGAGACGTTCCATAAACACATCGAAAGCCCAGCTGGTAACCAAGGGTTTGGCTTAGATAAATCAGAGCTTGATAAACAAATCGAATTTGATCTTGCAAACGGTGAAAAAGCTGTGATGAAGACAGGTGCGATTGCGATTGCAGCGATTACGAGCTGTACGAATACATCGAACCCATACGTGTTAATCGGAGCAGGTCTTGTTGCGAAGAAAGCAAGTGAGCTCGGTATGAAAGTGCCAAACTACGTGAAAACGTCACTAGCGCCGGGTTCTAAAGTTGTAACAGGATACCTTGTGAATTCAGGACTTCTTCCATATTTAAGAGACCTCGGTTTTAACATTGTAGGGTATGGCTGTACAACTTGTATCGGAAACTCAGGACCGCTTGAGAAAGAAATTGAAGATGCTGTCTCTGAAAATGATCTGCTGATCACTTCTGTTTTATCAGGTAACCGTAACTTTGAAGGTCGTATCCATCCACTTGTGAAAGGGAACTACCTTGCATCTCCACCATTAGTTGTGGCTTATGCACTTGCAGGTACGGTGAATATTGATTTAACAAAAGATCCTATCGGTGTCGATAAAAATGGCGAAAACGTTTATTTCAATGACATTTGGCCATCAATGGACGAAATCAACAGCGTCGTTAAAAGCACTGTCACACCTGAGCTATTCCGTTCAGAGTATGAAACTGTTTTTGACAACAATGACCGCTGGAATGAAATTAAAACGACGGATGATGCATTGTACAAATGGGATGAAAATTCCACATACATTGATAACCCGCCATTCTTTGAAAACCTATCAGTTGAACCTGGTAAAGTTGAACCGCTTAAAGGCTTGCGCGTAGTTGCGAAGTTCGGTGACTCTGTCACAACTGACCATATTTCTCCTGCTGGAGCGATTGGTAAGGACACACCGGCGGGCAAATACTTGCAAGAAAGAGGCGTGTCGCCTAGAGACTTTAACTCATATGGATCTCGCCGTGGTAACCACCATGTCATGATGAGAGGTACTTTTGCAAACATCCGTATTAAGAACCAAATTGCACCAGGAACAGAAGGCGGCTATACAACTTACTGGCCAACTGGTGAAGTGACATCCATTTATGATGCATGCATGCGCTATAAAGAAGATGGAACAGGTCTTGCGATCTTAGCAGGTAAAGACTACGGAATGGGTTCTTCACGTGACTGGGCTGCAAAAGGAACAAACCTTCTTGGAATTAAATTTGTTCTAGCTGAAAGCTTTGAGCGTATCCACAGAAGTAACCTTGTCTTCATGGGCGTACTTCCTTTGCAGTTTAAAGACGGAGAAAGTGCAGAAACTCATGGTTTAACAGGAACAGAAACATTTGAAGTTCATGTTGACGAAACAGTTCGTCCGCGTGATCTCGTCACTGTGAAAGCAATTGACACAGATGGCAACGAGAAAACATTTGAAGTGGTCGTTCGCTTTGACAGTGAAGTTGAAATTGACTACTATCGTCATGGCGGTATCCTTCAAATGGTACTTCGCGAAAAATTGGCAAGCAACTAATACAGCAAAGAAGAGAAGGCGATTCAACAGCTTTCTCTTCTTTTTTAAAATAGTGGAGGATCAATCATGTGGAAAAAAGGAATGGCAAGCGCTGTTTTACTTGTGTTGATTGGTTTACTTGCATGGAATTTATTTGGGCCAAAAGAGCCCGCAATCGGTCTTGAAAAAGGAGATCAAGCCCCTGATTTCGAACTAAAAACCCTTGACGGCAAAACCGCCTCGTTATCTGATTACCGAGGGAAAAAGGTGCTCGTCAATTTCTGGGCGACATGGTGTAAGCCGTGCAGGACAGAAATGCCGGATCTAGACGCAATCAGGAGCGAAAATGACGAAGTTGAAGTACTAGCGGTGAATTTGACGACCACTGAAAAGAGTGTGGATCATGTGGCAGCATTCACAAAAGAATTAAAGCTGAGCTTTCCTGTTTTATTGGACCAAAAAGGCATTCAAGCAAGATATCAGGTGCTTTCATACCCAACGACCTACATATTAGATGAAAAAGGACGCATCATGTCTGTGAAGCATCAAATGCTGACTAAAAAAGAAATTGAAAAAGAGCTGGATCTATAATTGATTCAGCTCTTTTTGCTTATTTTCCAAATGTTTTGGCGAAAATGTAATCATACATATATGGAGGTGAGTGGAATGAGAAGAAGAAAACGACGCACATTTGAAGAGCTTGTGCTTGAAAATAAAAAAGAATTATTAAGCAATGAGGAATTTTTAAACCAGCTCGAAGAAAAGTTGGAAGAACGATTTAGACAAAAATAAGTCATGAATTATCCGTTTTCGTTCATCCTAAAGAAGAGGGAGGGATGAATAATGGGTAGAGAGCATGATAAACAAGCGCAGTTTACACCAGACCATTTAGGGACAAAACCTGTAGCATACAAACGGAATAAAGGTAAAAAGATGCATAATAAATCAAATGAACAGCCTGATGTGATACAGACGAAGGGCGAATAAGGAGGGGAATCATCATGAATAACGAGTCATATCAATCCAATCCAGATGATCGTTCTGATAATGTTGAAAAGCTGCAAGATATGATCGAGAACACACTTGACAATATCGATGAATCTGAAGCAGCGATGTCCGTTTCGACAGAGACAGAAAAGCAAATGATCAAACAAAAAAACGAAAACCGCAAAATGAGTATTGACGCGATGCGTTCTGAGATCAAGGACGAAGAAGCAGCAAGAAAGAATGGCTATACCGAATAAACCAGGGATTCCTGGTTTATTTTATTGCCTCTTTTTAGAAGAACCATTTGGAATGTGGTAAAATGGCAGAGACAGACCTTAGGTTTTGATAGGAGAGCGATGAAAACGTGTATGTATCCAAAAAAGAAATAGAAGTCCGTTATGCAGAAACAGATCAAATGGGCATCGTATATCATGCCAATTATTTAATCTGGATGGAAGTCGGCAGAACAGCATTGATTAAAGAATTAGGGTTTTCCTATGCGCAACTAGAAGCAGACGGTGCTCTTGCACCTGTTATAGACTTGCAGGTTCAATATAAAAAACCATTGCTGTATGGTGAAACAGCAACCGTTCATACATGGATTGAAGAATATAATGGTGTCAAAACGGTGTATGGCTATGAAATTCAAAAACCTGATGGACAAACAGCGATTACAGGGACAACCTCGCATATTTGTGTAGATAAAGACACCTTTAGACCTATTCAATTTAGAAAAGCCTTTCCTGCTTGGCATAAAGTATATGAACAGTCGAAGAAGCAGGTTTAATTTATGGCTTTTGGTATTAAACGAAGCGATTTAAACGCTTGGAAAACAGCTGTCCAGGAAGGAAAAGTTGCTTTTTTAACACACTACTGGCTCGATGACCGTTTTCCAAATGCCAATACCGTCACAAAAGCAGCCTGTCAGGATATGAAGCGGTTAGTTGAGTGGGGAGAAAGACATGGACTAAAAAAAGAATGGATTCATGACCGGGAAGGGTTTCCTCATTTTGACTTGATCGGTGAGCCGCAAAAAAGAATTCTGCAAAAGGAACGGTCTTTAGGAAACATTCAAGAGTATGGGCTGTATATTGAGGTTTAAAACAAAAAAGATACCCGAGGGATGAGGTATCTTTTTTGTTTATTCATAATGAAATTCTGGTTCTTTCACGGACTCGTTATAATCAATATGCAGATCATGGTTGTCAAAGTACCAAATATCACTTTCCTCAATAAAGAAAGTAATACCTTCTATTTCAGCAGTTGCGCCGGCATTTTGAGGTTCATCTTTTGCGACGCCGAGAGAAAAGCCTTTTTGAACATTACTGCACCCGCCATATCTCACAAAAAAGCGAACTTGATCACCTTTTTCTAAATCTAATTCATCCTTGTACCAATTGAGTGCATCTTCTGTTATTGTTAATTTCAATGTGATCGCCCCTTTTTGAAGTCATGCTGTTTTTTAAAATGCAGGATGCAAAAACAGCTTTTCTTTACTTTTACCACATATTTAAATGAATGAAACGGCTAGAGCCATTTGATTTTAGGTTCAGTTTTGTTGAGAATTCGTTTGAGGTTGGCGATGTGTCTGTAAATCACAAAGCCAGCAAGAACGGCAACAACAATGATTAAGAATAGGTCTTTGGTGAATATGCTGTAAATGAATGTATAGATACCGGTCAGCATAGATGATAGTGAAACATATTTACTAATGTATAAAAATAAGAAAAAAGCAGCGATCATCGTGATAAATAGGAATGGGGCATAAAATAGCAGCACACCGCCTGATGTAGCGACTGCCTTTCCCCCTTTAAATTTTGCAAAGACAGGAAAGCTGTGACCGATAACAGCAGCAACTCCTGCTAATAAGGGATGGATGTCCAGCTGCATGAAAAACGGTAAAGCTGAAGCAAGCGTCCCTTTTAGGATATCAGCAGTAATCACAATAGATCCTGCTTTTACGCCAAGTGTACGAAATGCATTCGTCGCACCTAGGTTTCCGCTGCCGTGTTCACGAATATCGATTCCCTTTGCAGCTTTCCCGACAATGAGACCGGATGGAATACTGCCGAGAAGATAAGCCAAAATAAACATCAAAGCAATTAACATCTGCATAACTCCTTTATATTCTCCCTCTTGTCTTACATTTTAACATGATCTTGTGAAAAACATGGGGAACTTTTTTTGAAAAAATCGAAAGCAGATGGATTCAGCTTTGTTTTTAAGCGTAAATTCGCTAAAATAGAGGAAAAGGGAGTGTCTGGATGAACAATCCTACGAAAGAAGAAATTGGCCGTATATTAAAGAGCAGTAAACGAATTGCTGTTGTTGGATTATCAGATCAACCGCACCGGACGTCTTATATGGTGTCTAAAGCGATGCAGGATGCCGGTTATGAAATCATCCCAGTGAATCCAACAATCGATGAAGCACTCGGTGTGAAAGCAGTCGCTTCTTTAAAAGACATAAAAGAGCCTGTTGATATCGTCAATGTCTTTAGACGTTCAGAGTTTTTGCCAGAGGTGGCAGAAGAGTTTCTCCAAATAGACGCACCTGTTTTTTGGGCGCAGCAAGGCATATATCACGATGAAGCGAAAAGCCTGATTGAGGAAAATGGCAAGGTCGCCATCATGGATTTATGTATCAAGGTGGCTCATGCGATGACAAAAACTCATTAATTCGTCAAAAATCCTTGGTTTTTCAAGGATTTTTGCTTTTTTGTTGCAGAAATATATTTGCGATTCTAGAAGAAAGCGATAAAATAAGGCGACAGGGACATATCGGCGGCCTTGCATATCGAGAAAAAGAGCGATAAGATAAAAATAGAACATTTGTTCTGTTTTGCTAAAACCATCATATGATTGCATTTGGCTTATGAAACAGTCTTGTTTATAATGGACTTCTAGTTCTGATTGCAGAATGTAGAATGATTCTCATAGCTGTGCAAAAGAGCATGTATTGGTGAATCCACATGCATGGTGATGATGCAGCTTATTAAAGTGGACAGTAATGAGCAGCATGATCATCATTAAAATCTAGAGAGATCATTTGATGATTAGCCGGTTATGTTTGTTAGTGAAAGGGGATTAAGCATTTGGTTAAAAAGCAGCAAGTAGATTATAACGATGATTCTATTCAGGTGCTAGAGGGGCTTGAAGCGGTCCGTAAACGTCCAGGGATGTATATTGGATCTACGGATTCACGCGGTCTTCATCACCTTGTCTATGAGATTGTAGACAACTCTGTCGATGAAGTGCTCGCTGGCCATGGAGATCATATCATTGTCAAAATACATAAAGATAACAGCATTTCCGTCCAAGATAAAGGTCGGGGAATGCCTACTGGTATGCATAAGCTTGGAAAACCGACACCTGAGATCATTTTAACGGTCCTGCACGCAGGCGGAAAATTTGGTCAAGGTGGATATAAAACAAGTGGTGGACTTCACGGAGTTGGGGCATCGGTTGTGAACGCGCTGTCAGAATGGCTTACTGTCACGATTGAACGGGACGGATTTATTTATCATCAGCGCTTTGAAAACGGCGGTAAACCTGTCACATCACTTGAAAAAGTCGGAAAATCGAAAAAAACGGGAACACTGATTCATTTTAAGCCGGACCCAACCATGTTCAGTGTTACGACCTATAATTTCGATACATTATCAGAGCGTTTAAGAGAATCTGCCTTTTTATTAAAAGGGTTAAAAATAGAGCTGATTGATGAACGGCATGATGTACAAGAGACGTTTTATTATGAGACAGGCATTGAAGCCTTTGTCGCTTATCTAAATGAAGAAAAAGATGTTCTAAGTGAAGTCGTCTCATTTGAAGGAGAGCATCAGTCCATTGAAGTAGATTTTGCTTTTCAATTTAACGATGGCTACTCGGAGAATATCCTTTCCTTCGTCAATAACGTCAGAACAAAAGATGGCGGAACACATGAGTCTGGTGCCAAAACGGCCATGACGAGAGCCTTTAACGAATATGCACGCAAAGTGGCCCTTTTAAAAGAAAAAGACAAAAATTTAGAAGGCACTGATATTCGCGAAGGACTATCTGCTATTATTTCTGTCAGAATTCCTGAAGAGCTGCTTCAATTCGAAGGGCAGACAAAAGGAAAGCTTGGGACAAGTGAGGCTCGTTCAGCTGTTGATGCTGTTATTTCTGAAAAGCTTGCGTATTTCCTTGAAGAAAACCGGGAAACAGCCACTCTTCTTGTGAAAAAAGCGATTAAAGCGCAGCAGGCAAGAGAGGCTGCTAGAAAAGCCCGTGAAGAAGCGAGGAGCGGCAAGAAGCGGAAAAAGTCAGAAGCAACGCTGAGCGGAAAATTAACACCAGCCCAATCTAGAAACCCAGCAAGAAACGAACTATATCTAGTAGAGGGTGACTCAGCGGGCGGGTCAGCAAAACAGGGACGTGACCGTAAATTCCAAGCGGTTCTGCCACTGCGCGGAAAGGTCATCAATACTGAAAAAGCAAAGCTTGCTGATATTTTCAAAAACGAAGAAATCAACACCATTATTCATGCAATTGGTGGAGGCGTCGGTGTCGATTTTAATGTGGAAGACATCAATTATGACAAAATCGTCATCATGACAGATGCGGATACGGATGGAGCGCATATTCAAGTGCTTCTCTTAACATTCTTCTACCGCTATATGAAGCCGCTGATTGAGCATGGCAAAGTGTTTATTGCACTCCCGCCTTTATATAAAGTCAGCAAAGGCTCAGGGAAAAAAGAAATTATTGAGTACGCATGGTCTGATGAAGAAATGGATGACGTATTGAAGAAAGTTGGAAAAGGGTACACGATTCAGCGCTACAAAGGGTTAGGTGAAATGAATGCCGACCAGCTATGGGAAACGACAATGAATCCAGAATCGAGAACACTTGTCAGGGTCAAAATTGATGATGCTGCACGTGTGGAACGCCGCGTCACAACTTTAATGGGTGACAAAGTAGAACCACGCCGTAAATGGATTGAAAAGAATGTCGCCTTTGGACTTGATGAGGAAAGCAACATTCTTGAAAATGAAAACTTGTCGCTAGCTGAGGAGGTTTAAACATGGCACAACAAGAACGATTTCATGATTTACCATTAGAAGAAGTAATCGGCGACCGGTTTGGGCGCTATAGTAAATATATTATCCAAGACCGTGCGCTTCCAGATGCACGTGATGGTCTAAAACCTGTACAACGAAGAATTTTATATGCGATGTACGCAGAAGGAAATACGCAAGATAAAAACTTCCGTAAAGCCGCTAAAACAGTCGGTAACGTGATTGGTAACTATCACCCACACGGAGACTCATCTGTTTATGAAGCGATGGTAAGAATGAGTCAGGAGTGGAAAGTACGAAATGTGCTGATTGAAATGCACGGAAATAACGGGAGTATTGATGGAGATCCGCCTGCTGCCATGCGTTATACGGAAGCAAGGCTGTCTGCTATTGCCTCAGAGCTTTTAAAGGACCTAGACAAGGAAACGGTCGAATTTGTTGCAAACTTTGATGATACAAGCAAAGAGCCAGTTGTATTACCAGCGATGTTCCCAAACCTTCTCGTGAATGGATCAACAGGGATTTCAGCTGGGTATGCGACAGATATCCCGCCGCATCACTTGGGAGAAGTCATTGATGGCGTTATTAAACGAATCGAACAGCCGCATTGTACGGTTGAGGATTTAATGACGGTCATCAAAGGGCCAGATTTCCCAACAGGCGGTATCATTCAAGGTGTAGACGGTATTAAGAAGGCGTATGAAACAGGAAAAGGGAAGATCATGATTCGCGGCAAAGCGGAGATTGAAACCATCCGCGGCGGACGCCAGCAAATCGTGATCACAGAAATTCCTTACGAAGTGAATAAAGCCAACCTTGTCAAAAAGATGGACGAGTTCCGAATTGAGAGAAAAGTAGAAGGTATTTCAGAGGTCCGAGATGAAACAGACCGTACTGGGCTTCGAATCGTAGTAGAGCTGAAAAAAGAAGCAGATGCAAATGGTGTGCTGAATTTCTTATATAAAAACTCAGATCTGCAAATCCCATATAACTTTAATATGGTAGCGATACATAACCGAAGACCGACCTTAATGACGCTGACAACTGTACTTGATGCATATATTGCCCATCAAAAAGAAGTGGTGACGAACCGCTCAGCGTACGAGCTTCGAAAAGCGAAGGAACGCCACCATATTGTCGACGGCTTAATTAAGGCACTTTCCATCTTAGATGAAGTCATTGCCACAATCCGTTCCTCTAATGATAAGCGAGATGCAAAGAACAACTTGATGGCGAAATATGACTTTACAGAAGCACAATCAGAAGCGATTGTTTCACTCCAGTTATATCGTTTAACGAATACAGATATTACGCAATTAAGAGACGAAGCAAGAGAGCTTGATGTGCGCATCGCAGAGCTTGAAGACATTTTAGCGAACGAGAAAAAGCTGCTGAAGGTCATTACAAACAGCCTGAAAAAGCTCAAAAAGACATATGCTGATGAGAGAAGATCCGTCATTGAGGAAAAAATCGAAGAAATTAAGATTAACCTTGAAGTGATGATTGCATCTGAGGATGTTTACGTGACAGTCACGAAGGATGGTTACATCAAACGAACAAGCCAGCGCTCCTATGCTGCCTCTAACGGTAAGGACTTTGGTATGAAGGATACTGACCGTTTGATTCATCAGTTTGAAATGAATACAACGGATGTACTTCTGCTGTTTACGAATAAAGGAAGCTACATTTATTGTCCTGTTCACCAGCTGCCAGATATACGCTGGAAAGACATGGGGCAGCATATTACGAATATCATTTCGATTGATCGCGAGGAATCAATCCAAAAAGCCATTCCAATAAAAGAATTTGATGAAACGTCATATCTTTTATTCTTTACTAAAGGCGGAATGGTGAAGAAAACAGAGCTTCTTCAATATAAAGCGCAGCGTTATTCGAAACCGCTTGTCGCCTTGAATCTAAAAGGTGACGATGAACTCGTAGATGTTCATGTCACATCAGGACAGCAGGAATTGTTTATTGCAACGAAAAATGGTTACGGTTTATGGTTTGATGAAGAAGAAGTAAGTGTTGTTGGACCGAGAGCGGCAGGTGTCAAAGGTATCAACTTGAAGGAAGGGGACGAGGTAGTCTCTGGCCAGATCATTGATCCGAAGAACGATGTCCTTGTGCTCACAACACAAAGAGGGGCAGTAAAGCGAATGAACCTCTCTGAATTTGATAAAACATCAAGAGCGAAACGCGGAGTTCTTATGCTGAGAGAATTAAAGAAAAACCCGCACCGTATTGTAGCTGTGATCGCTGCAGCGCTGCACGATACACTTGAGATAGATACCGAAAAAGGTACAACGATTCCACTTGATATTTCTACTTTAAGAGCAAATGACCGCTATAGCAATGGATCATTTATTGTAGATGAGGAAGAGCAGGGAGAAGTGACTCATGTCCTTCTGACACCTGAACGTGCACCAGATGACAATAAATAAGCAAACGAAAACCCCCTGCGACTGGCAGGGGGTTTCTTTTTATATACAGGTCAATTAGCTCTCGTGGTTGCCAAACATGCTTGTAATAGCGTGCACTACTTCGATTCCTTGGTAGACGAAAAGAGAAAGTGAAGTGACAGAGAATAGACCTAGAATGAAAATTCTTAAGAAAAATAACATCGTGTAAAACCTCCCAATTTTTGTTTTGATTTAGATGGTTGGGTTAAACACGAGCTTGTCGGAAATAAGAAGATTGATAGAACACTGCAAGTAAATGCTTCTTTTTCCGGTCAAATCGATCAGTATGAGTGATGCGTGCAAATCCAGCTGTCATACTGCCAATAATCAGCAGTGCTGTAAATGCGGCAAATACTGCGCTCACATGTTTTTGTTTCTTTTCATCGCCCATTGTCTGGACGATTTTCATTTCATGTGATTCTTGATCGGCAACCACCTTCGCATGATGGTATACCTGAACGGAATGAGGCATTGAGAACAAATGAAAACTTGCAAGTGCTATGCATAAAACACCTAATTTTAATAGCATATTTTTTTTCATTTTTCTCACCCCTTCCTGGTTATTTTCATGATCTTACCACGTTTTCAGTTATTTGAAAAGTCTTATTTTTTTACTTTCCCTCTTTAAAAAAGCGATAAACATCACGACATCTATAGGACTGTTTCACTTCATGAAAGGTTTCAATTTTATTTTTTAAATTTAAAAAAAGTGCCATGATCAAGGATCAGACACTTTTATTGAGCTTGTAATGAATGTGGTTTTGCTACAGCTTTAGTAAAGATTCCTGCAATACATATGGCAAATAGAACAAAGATAAAGGCATGAAGCAGTCCAACTTGATTAGCAAGTAGCCCTAAAATAGGAGGGCCGGAAAGGGAGGCTGTGTAACCTGATAAGGTCACAATACTAACACGTTTGACAGCGTACCGGCTATCATCGCCAGCTGCAGAAATGGTCAGCGGAAAGCCTAAAGATGCGCCAAGTCCCCATAAAAAGATCGATATCATACATACAACAAGTGAAATCTTTAAAATGACTAAGAATAGTCCGGCAGCTGCTGATAAAATGGCCACTCTTAGCAATAACACTCTGCCAAAACGATCAATCAATCGTCCGCTGATCAGTCTGCCGCTAATCATGCCGCATAAAAACAAAGCATAGATGACCGTACTCATGGAATGTGAAACTTGGTAGCCATCCACCATTGCAAGTGGAATCCAATCATTGGCCGAGCCTTCGACAAACGCAAGACATAAGGCAATCATCGCAAGAGATATCGTACGTTTGTTCAGCCATGCTGTTTGAGCAGGCTCAACTGTATCTGACTGCTTCTCATGCTGATCTTTTCCTGTCCCATGCGGGATAAATCGTGTACAAATCAATATGCTGAGGAAGAATAGAAGGGCAATAGCGAGAAGGTGCATCAATACAGAAACCCCTAGATGGATAAAAAGAATACCAGCACCTGCTCCAATTAACGTCCCAATGCTAAAGGAAGCGTGCAATATTGGCAAAATGGTTTTCTTGATGCTGTACTCAATCTCTGTTCCTTCTAAGTTCATCGCTACATTACACATACCAGAGCCTGCTCCAAAAAGAAAAAGACCAGAAGTGACGACAAAGATAGAAGAGAAGGTTGAACCAATGGCAAGGGTAGTAAATCCAAGGAACATCAAAAAAGCACTGATCTCAATCGCCACTCGGCCGCCTTTTTTTCGGACGAATACATTTGAAAGAACAAGCCCAACAATTGAACCAACAGATAAACCGAGTAAAATAAGTCCCATTGTTCCTGTGTTTGCTTGTAATAAATCTCTAACTTCCGGTGTCCGTGAAAACCATGTAGAAATGGAGATTCCAGACATCGTAAAGATCACAATAATTGCTTTATACCACTTTAATTCCATCTAATCCCTCACATTTAAAGATATATATGTTATTGAACAAATCTACTCGATTATAAATGAGACTTGCTGATTCGTAAATAACAGGAGGGAGGAACGTGATGAAAAAATGTTGGCCAAAAGAAATTTCTTTTAGTGAGAGGAGTGAAATTGATGGATACACTGATTAATGAGCATTTTTCAGATGTTTTGACATATTAGAACGTTAAAAAGCATTGATTTGGTAAACACAATCCAACATCGACCGGAGCTATAATGAACGATTGATAGCAAAGCTCATAGCATCTGGCGCTGTTGTGACAAAAAACGTTACTGAGCAATGGTTTATCACTGTGAAATCCTGTGAATATTATCAAAGCATGTTATCAGATGAATTAATAAAAAAATGGATTTTTTCTTTCTTGTCTCAATAAGATAAGTATACTTAGTTTTGAGACAAAGGAAATCCATTTTTAGTTTAACTTCCTAGAATATATATTATGTAAACTAAAAAGAAAATATAAAGGTGAATTTAGATCAATTATTTTATACCCTTCTTTCTTTCTATACATGTTTCCAATGATAATTACGCCTTTTACTTGCTTGAACAGCTCCCTTGTCTCTATGACAAAAATTCAATCATGTTCTTTCGTCCCATCAGTGGTCTTCATTATCAAAGTTTATTTACATGAAAATCTGTATCAATTTACCATGATAAAAAAACGATCTAACCATAAAATAAGAACACTCCTTACCATTATCCAAAAAGTTAAGAAAGGTTGTTGAGTGATTGAAGATGAAAAACAAATTGATCATTCCAAATATCGCCTCATCTACTAGAGAATTGGGGCTTAGATACAATGGTGATAATAAATAATGGAAACATTAATGGAAATCTTAAAGGTGTATGGAAGGATCATTACTATCATCCCCTGTCTTTTAATTATGACATTGTTTATGGGAAAACGGGCCATCGGAGAAGTGCCTGTATTTGATTTCTTGATCATTATTGTACTTGGTGCTGTGGCAGGGGCAGATATCGCTGATCCGGATATTCCTCATGTGTATACATTTTTATCAATAATAGCTATAGGGGTCTTACAAATTATTGTATCAAAATTGAAATTAAAACACCGAGCTTTTGGACGAATGATAACATTTGAACCAACTATTGTTATCCGAAATGGTGTTTTTATTGTAGGAAATCTAAAAAAAATCCGATATTCCTTAGATAATGTCTTACAAATGTTAAGAGAAAAAGATATTTTTGATGTAAATGATGTAGAGATAGCCTTAATCGAACCAAATGGGAAACTAACGGCTTTTAAAAAACCACATAAATTGACTATTACTGCAGAGGATTTAGGAATTAAAAAAGCATCTGATAATATTGCTTATCCTGTTATTATTGAAGGTAACATAGAAAATCAGATTCTCACTCAATTACATTTAAATGAACAGTGGCTTATTCAGGAGTTACAGAAGAAAGATCTGAAAATGGGTGATATTTTTTATGCATCTGTTAATGCGAACCATGAATTGCACGTATCATTAAATAGTCACCACAAATCCTTTAAGCCTGAGATAAATCATTAGTCTAACTTTTTTGTATATCCAGTACTGCTTGTAGAAATTCTCCAATAGCAATTAATCATCACTCCCCTTCACCCTGTAAACGTTTAAAAGAGCGATGCGCAATGTCGTATGCTACGACATCATAAGTCCTCCAAATAGGCTTTAGGCGAACTCCATCGCCCCGTTCACAGATGTATTGGACTTAGGGTGATAATTAACCTTGTAATTCATTTCTTTCAAAACGAGCGATATCTTTCATTGCTCCAATTACAATTAAGATATCGTTTTTCTGAATTTGTTCATGAGCAAGCGGGGAAATAATCACTTCTTTCCCTCGTTTGATAGCTACAATATTGATTTGATATCTTGCTCTAATATCAAGGTCAAGTAATGACTGATTTTCTAAATGGCCGTTTGCTTCAACCTCAATTAGTCCATATTCATCAGATAACTCCAAGTATTCGATGACATTATTTGTAATGATTTTATGCGCGATTCTTTTCCCCATATCTCTTTCTGGATGAACAACTCGATCGGCCCCAATTTTATTTAGTAACTTTTCATGGTAGTCGTTTTGTGCTTTTACCGTTACCAGCTTAACACCAAGTTCCTTTAATATAATGGTTGTTAAAATACTAGCCTGGATGTTTTCACCTATAGCCACTATGACATGATCAAAGTTTCGCATTCCTAAGTTTTTCAATACGGCTTCATCTGTTGAATCGCCAATGACTGCATGCGAAGCGATTTGCGCATATTCGTTTACACGATCTTCATTTAGATCTATAGCTAGCACTTCAAGTCCCTCTTCACTTAATGCTTTACATATACTTCCCCCGAAACGACCTAACCCGATAACAGCAAATTCTTTTTTTGGCGTTTTAATGACTCCTTTTGTTGTCGATCAAATCTTTTCTCTATTTAAATAAAAACATCATAGATAAACATTCCTATCCCTATTCGTTATATAATAACATTAAAATTTCAAGTGAGTGAAAGTAGGATAGGAAATGTTTAAATACGATCATTTTTTAAAAAAACCAGTAAAATTAACGCCTCCTCAAATTTTATTGTTTGGATTTTTGACGGTCATAGTGATAGGGGCATTTATTTTAACTCTACCAATCTCCACTGTTGAATCCATCTCAATCATTGATGCTTTCTTCACAGCTGTTTCCGCTACAACGGTTACAGGTTTAGCTGTGGTTGATACTGGAACAACCTTTACTTTATTCGGACAAATTATCATTATGCTGATGATACAAATTGGTGGGCTTGGTTTTCTAACTTTAGCTGTCATGGTCATTTTGTTATTTGGTAAAAAGGTAGGTTTACGAGAGAGATTATTGGTTCAAGAGGCTTTTAATCTGACAAATATAGGCGGTATTGTACGTCTTATAAAGGTTTTGTTTATCTTTTCAATAACATTCGAGTTAATGGCTACGTGTATATTATCATTTCGGTGGATACCGGAATATGGTTTTTTTAAAGGGATGTACATCAGTTTATTTCATGCCGTTTCTGCTTTTAATAACGCTGGTTTTTCTCTTTTTTCAAATAGTTTGATGGACTATGTACATGATCCACTGATTAATTTGACCATCACCTTCCTGTTTATCATTGGTGGTCTTGGATTTACAGTGATATTTGACATTTGGAATAAACGGAGATTTAAATTGTTATCAATCCATTCGAAACTGATGATCATAGGAACCCTCATAACAAATGGTGTTGCGCTTTTACTCATCTTTTTAATGGAATTTGGAAACCCACATACTCTAGGTTCTATGAATCTTCTTGATAAATTTTGGGCCTCTTATTTTCAAGCTGTAACACCAAGAACTGCGGGTTTTAATTCGCTTGATATAGCACATATGCATGAAAGCTCTTTAACTCTTATGATGCTTCTTATGTTTATTGGTGCGGGAAGTGCGTCCACAGGAAGCGGGATTAAGTTAACAACGATGATGATCATTTTGATCTCTGTCCTGCATTTTCTGAAAGGGAATAAAGAACCCGTTATCTATAGACGTACAATAAAACATGATGTAGTTATTAAGGCATTATCTATTAGTTTTATCAGTTTATGTTTTGTGTTTATCACTATTTTTTTATTGACTATGACTGAAAAAGCTCCTTTTATTGATATTGTCTTTGAAACTTTCTCAGCATTTGGTACGGTAGGTCTTTCAATGGGGTTGACTCCGGATTTAACGTTTTTAGGTAAGGTTATTCTGGCGATCCTTATGTTTATTGGTAGAGTAGGTTCTCTCACCATCGTATTTATCTTTATGAAACGAACGAGAAGCCCAATACGTTATCCTGAGGGAGAAGTATTTGTCGGTTAAAGTTAAAATAAACTTTAATGGATTCACCATGCTGAAGGTGAATCCATTTTTCATTATAAGAAGTTACTTTCCAGTCTCGGCAAACTGTTTCAATCGATCTCCAATTTCATCTCTTACCCTTTGGAAAAATGCCCACTTCTCTTCTTCTGTTCCTTCTGCTTTTGCTGGATCATCAAAGCCCCAATGGACACGTTCGACATGAGGAGGAGTCATCGGGCATTTATCAGCTGCGTCACCGCATAGTGTTACGACCAAGTCAGCGTCATTTAATATCTTCTGATCAATCAGGTCAGACGTTTGATGAGAAATATCAATCCCTATTTCATTCATTGCTTTTACAGCATTCGGGTTTAATCCATGAGCTTCAATACCAGCGCTATAGACCTTCCACTCATCTCCAAGATGTTTTTTAGCCCAACCTTCAGCCATTTGACTGCGGCAAGAATTACCGGTACATAAAAAGTAAATTGTTTTCTTTGACATGTTGATCGTCTCCTTTAATGTATAATCAATAGCCAGAAATACAAAGCTAAAAGTGTAATGAATAGTGTTGGTACAGTTAAAATGACCCCTATTCTGAAATATGTCCCCCAGGAAATCTTCACACCTTTTTGAGAAAGAACATGAAGCCACAGTAGTGTTGCTAAGGAGCCAATGGGCGTAATTTTTGGGCCTAAATCAGAACCAATGACATTTGCGTATATTAACGCTTCTCTCATCATTCCCTGTGTATCGGTACCGGATATAGCTAATGCATCGATCATGACCGTCGGCATATTATTCATGACTGATGAAAGAATCGCTGCGATAAATCCCATACCAAGAGTTCCTGCAAATAAACCTTGATCTGCTACAGCTTGAATCACGCTTGAAAGAGCATCAGTAAGCCCTGCATTTCGCATGCCATAGACAACAACGTACATACCTATGGAAAAGAAAACAATCGCCCACGGTGCTTCTTTTAAAACGCTTTTTGTTTGAACAGCAGGGCTTTTTTGTGCAATGGCCAAAAATAAAATGGCAATCACACCAGCTATGACCGATACAGGTATAGATAAAAATTCGCTTGTAAAATAACCAATCAACAAAAAAGCTAATATATACCAAGATAATCTAAACATCTTTGGATCTTTTATTGCTACACTCGGGTGTTTTAAATCATTCATATCATAGCGTTTAGGTATACTCTTTCTAAAGAAAAGGTACAGTACAGTGATACTCGCAAGCAATGAAAAAAGGTTTGGAACAACCATTCTGTATGCATATTCAATAAACGTAATGTTAAAATAGTCGGCTGTTACAATGTTTACTAAATTACTAACGACAAGGGGCAGCGAAGTTGTGTCTGCAATAAACCCACTCGCGATAATAAAAGGGAATACTATTTTTTCATTGAAGTTTAATGCTCTGACCATGGCTAAAACAATGGGTGTCAAAATAAGTGCTGCACCATCGTTTGCAAATAAAGCAGCGACGATTGCACCAAGGATGGTCACATACACAAACATACGCAGCCCACTGCCTTTTGCAGCTTTTGCCATATGCAATGCTGCCCATTCAAAAAAGCCAATTCGATCAAGTATGAGTGAAATGACGATAATGGCGACAAAAGCTAAAGTCGCATTCCAAACAATGCCAGTCACGGTGACCACATCGTCAACATTCACAACACCTACGATTAATGCTAAAATAGCTCCTCCACAAGCGGACCACCCTATGGATAAATTTTTTGGCTGCCAAATAACCAATACCAAAGTTAACAAAAATATGATTAATGATAAAACGGCAAAACTCAAACCCATCCCTCCTTACGAACAAGAAATGTTTGTTGCTTTATGTTGTATACTTTTTAAAAGGTCATCTTCTTTATCAATTTGATTTAAGATGATACGAAGCGTCTCAAATTCTGGACACAGTGTATTGATTGAATAATAACGCCACTGCCCTTTTCTGTTTTCATGAACAAATCCAGCTTTTTTTAATTTTCGTAAATGCTGACTAATCGCTGGTTGACTCATTTCGAACATATCTACCAGTTCACAAACACAATATTCTTTCTCCAAAAACAATTTCATCATGATCAGTCTTGTTTGATCACTGAGTATTTTTAAACAATTCGACATATGTGTCACACCAATTGAAACATCTGCAGTCACAATGATTACCCCCTCTTTTCAACTATTGGTGTCGGTCCCTGTTATCAACTCCTTCAACAGTATATAATTGAAAACTTATATAATCAATTGATTATATGAATTTAAACAAAAATTTATTCTCGTGAAAATTATCGATTGATTTTCTTTTTAATTTATTTTATGATTTATTCATCAAAAAAAATTGATTAATGAAAAAGGAGAATTCTATGTTCCTTTCCTTTCCCTTAGAAAATAAACAGCTAGTGGATACATTTGAGCATTACGAACTGAAGTTCAAAGCATTATCTGATAAAAAAAGGCTGCATTTATTAAACGTTCTTTGCGAAAACGGCCCTACTTGTGTTTGTGATCTAATTGAGCAATTTCAGATGACACAATCTAAATTGTCATATCATTTAAAAATCTTATTAGATGCAGATTTAATCACAAAAGAAACAAGAGGTACATGGAGCTATTATTCATTAAATGAAAAAGAAGTGAATCATTTACTTTCACCAGAGCTATGTTGCTTATTTCGCCCTTCTTGCTAGGAAGGGAATTATTTTTAATTAATTAATTAATCAAAAAAATTTGATTTATAAGGAGCTACATAAAATGAAAGAAAATTTACCAGTAGTTATTATTGGCGGCGGCCCAGTTGGTATTGCCGCAGCTGCACATCTTATTAAAAGAAATGAATCATTCCTCTTATTTGAATCAGGCAAACAAATTGGGAATCATTTTTTAGATTATGGACATGTACGCCTGTTTTCATCATGGGAGTTTAATATTGATCAAGCTGCAAGGGAATTGCTAGAAAAACACCAGATCCCCCTTCCTTGTAAAGATGAACTCCCATTAGGAAAAGAAATTGTTACCCAA
The DNA here is from genome assembly GCF_049895685.1 of Bacillus sp. DC4300-2b2. Lineage (NCBI taxonomy): Bacteria > Bacillati > Bacillota > Bacilli > Caryophanales > Bacillaceae > Bacillus > Bacillus sp. DC4300-2b2. Next base: position 61,357 of record NZ_JAFCSW010000002.1, on the reverse strand, counting down.
TATCTAAGACCACTAACTGAACTACCAGAAATGAAGCCACATATTTATTTAAATAGCCCAGTTCTCCATGTTGGCAAAAAAGGTGTTGATAAAGTCAAAACAAAAGACAGAGATCTAGTGCCTTTTATCATTCGAGTGAAATTAAATAATCAAGAAGAAAAAACTTACGAGGCAAAGGCAGTTATAGATGCCACTGGTACGTGGAAAAACCCTAACCCAATAAATGCTGAAGGGATTATGACAGAAAATGAAAAAAGAGTTGCTGATCGAATTTATTATGGCATTCCTGATATTTTAAATCGCGATCTGATTCGGTATCAGAATAAAACAGTTGCAGTGGTTGGCAGTGGGCATTCTGCTGTTAACTCTTTGCTCGAGCTGGCAGAGCTAAAAGAGACATCAAAAAACACAGAAATCATATGGATTTTAAGAAAGCGGGATATTAGTGAGGTATTTGGAGGAGAAAACAATGATCAATTGCCTGCAAGAGGTCAATTAGGTATTAGATTGAGACATATTTTAGATAATGGATTAGTAAGGGTATTCCCTTCAATGTTGATTCAAAATATTGAACAAACTTATAATAGCAAATTAAAAATCATTGGCATCCAGAATAAAGAAGAAATAACAATTGATAATATAGATGAAGTGATTGCGAATACTGGAGCAAGACCTGACTTTAAATTCCTAAGAGAAATTCGCCATACATTTGATTCAGCATTAGAGTGCGTGCCGGATCTAGCTGACCTTATTGATCCTAACATACACAGTTGTGGCACTGTACGACCACATGGTGAAAAAGAACTGAGACAACCAGAAACAAACTTTTATATCATTGGTTCCAAAAGTTATGGAAGAGCACCTACATTTTTATTAGCCACCGGTTATGAGCAGGCTCGATCTGTTGTTGCTTATATGACTGGTGATAAAGAGTCTGCTAAACGTGTAGAACTGAAGTTACCTGAAACGGGAGTCTGTAAAGTTGCTTTAAAACCTGCAGTTGTGAAAACGTCTTGTTGTATTGATGGATAAATAAAAAGCAGGTAATATTTTTTCCATCGCCATTACATCAACATAATGATTATCGATTCTCCCTTGTTCTTTGAATATGCTACCCCATCGATTTATATAAACTTTGTCCTAATTCATTTAATGGGAAGTTGAATAAAACAATTTTATGTATTTGAGATTTAACTGCTTCTTTATATTAGATAAGAGTCCTTTACCAATCCCTTTCCCCCTTTGATTACGGCTGATATATAGATAAATCAGCAACCCCCACTTTCACTTAGGGATGAAAAAGACCAAAAGAGTTTAATCTTTTGGTCTTTAATACGCGTCTCATTAAATGATAAAACAGCTGTTTATTGATAAATCCTATGGAATATTAAGTTATCTTTCTCTTATCTTATTTTTTGTTTGGGTTATGCTGCATATAAACAACATGAGTTTGTAAAAATTCTTCTAAACCGTGTTTACCATCTGCTCCGCCAATTCCAGATTCTTACGACCCGCGTGGAATCCCTGAATGGCTTCAAAGTTTTCACGGTTAATGTATGTTTCACCGAATAGTAACTCATTTGCAGCACGCATCGCTGTATCTAAATTCTGTGTAAAGATAGATGATGTTAGTCCGTATTGGCAATCATTCGCAGGACTGCAGCTGGTTTTGGTGCTCAAGCATTTTATGGTCTTTGGTCAAGTGAGTTATTTCATACAAAATACCGTGCAAAGGCACAAGGATTCCTTTTTTGTACAGCGCGTGTAGCCGTCGGCCTTATATCACTTGTAATTCCAACGATGATTTCTACATTTATGATTGGGTTCCTAGTAATTGCTGCAATTATTGGATTAGTAATGGCACCAGAAACAAGAAGAAAGTCATTAAAAGAAATTGAAAAGGAACGATACAGCGCTTAAGAGAATATATTAAAATAAGAAAATAGCCAAGCTTTCTTTGAGAAGCTTGGCTATTTTTTTCTGCTCTCCCCTGCTTTAATTAAACCAACAACTTTTATCTTTTTCTCCAACCATCCTCAGACAATTAAATAAAAAGCTTTTAAAGGTCCATGCACACCCACGACCAAATTCATTTCGATATCTGCAGAATTGCTTGGTCCCGAAATAAAGTGAATACAAGAAGCAACAGCTTCTCCCTTTTCCACACGTTGGTTTAGGTCAAAGACAGCCTGTGTAATACGTGCCACAATCGTTTCACGCGGGATAATTGTGACATAGACAGTTGGCAAAAAGTGAAGTGCTCGCCCTTGTCCCTCATGAGTTTTTACAACAATTGTTCCTGACTCCGCAAGTGCATAGTCACTGAATGTAATACCAAAATTGGCTTTTTCGGCGAGGGAATGATTCGCTTCACGTCCTTTTTTTGAATCCCATACATTTACCTCTATATTTTCTGCCGGCCATTCTTTTTCAAGTAAATCTGTTAAGCCATATTCTTTAAAACGTGAGTCTTGGGTTATCATCACAGGCCCCCCGCCATGTTCAGAAACAATTTTCTTTAAAGATTCAGCTAAGTGATCTTTTGTTGTTTCAAAAACAGTAATATGAATTTTGCTGCAGTGCTCTGTGAATGCAGCGATTAACTCTTTTTCTGTATAACCTTTCATTACATCCCAGTTTACGTTATTCTTCCATTCTGGTCGTACAACACCACTTATTCGTCTTTCACGTCCCAGTTGTTTAGCCACATGATTTAAAAAAACTTCCTGATTTTGAGCTGTTACTCTCATTATTTTCCCCCACCTTTTTTATGATCATCAAACCAGTCTCGAAAACGTTCTTTACTTGGTGCTGGAAATTCTCGAATTTCAGTCCAATTTTTTAATGGGCCAATTCCTTTGGAGACGCGATCTCCAGATACAATGGGCATCATAGCTGTAGGTGCCATTTTTGTACCTAGTTTGTATAGAGCAGCAGATGATGCTCCCATTCCAAACATTTTCATCGCGAGTTTCTCAGCAAGAGGAGCACGTCCTTCTTTTTCAACAATTACTTGACGATGTTTTAAAAGTAGTTCGTGTAGCGGAATTTTAACTGGACAAGCATCAGTACATGCTGCACAAAGAGTTGATGCATATGGCAGTTCTTTATAATCGTCATATCCACCTAATAGTGGACTTAATACTGCACCAATTGGCCCCGGATAGATAGATCCATAAGAATGTCCTCCGACATGACGATATACTGGACATACATTAATACATGCTGCACAGCGGATGCATTGTAATACTTGCTGGAACTCAGACCCTAAGATTTCAGAACGGCCGTTATCAACAACAACAAGGTGAAAGTCTTCTGGACCATCTGCCTCTTCTTCATATTTAGGCCCTACTGTCGTAATGTAACTAGTTAATTTCTGCCCTACTGCACTTCTGCAAAGCAACCCAACGAGTACATCCAGCTCCTCCATTGTCGGTACAAGACGTTCCATTCCCATTACAGCAATTTGTGTTTTAGGAATGGCCGTTACAAGGTCTGCATTTCCTTCATTGGTCACTAAACAAATTGATCCTGTATTTGCAACGGCAAAGTTACAACCAGTAACACCGATTTCTGCTTCAAGAAATTTTTCGCGCAGGATTTTACGAACAAATTTTGTCATTTCGTAAGGATCCTCCGACTTTCCATAACCCAGCTTTTCTTGAAATACATCACGAATTTGTTCTTTTTTCATATGAAGAGCTGGCGCTACGATGTGGGAAGGTGGTTCATGATCATCAACTTGCAAAATGTATTCGCCTAGGTCACTTTCTACTACTTCACAACCTATGTCTTCTAAAGTTTTATTCATTTCGATTTCTTCGGTTACCATTGATTTGGATTTAACGACTTTCTTGGCTTGTTTTTTTTCTGCAACTTCCTTAATGTATTGAGCAGCGTCCTCTTTTGTTTTCGCAAAAAAGACATGTCCCCCACGTTTTGTAACATTTTCACTTAATTGCATTAAATAATAATCTAAGTTCTCCAGCGTGTGTTGACGGATTTGCTCGCCTAAATCGCGCCATTCTTCCCAGTTCCCAAGCTCTTCACTAGCTGCCAAACGACGTGTATACAGGCGTTCTTGAGCTGTAGACACAGCTTCACGCATTGTAGAATCTTGGATTCCTTTATCAATACGTTCATTAAATTTTTTATCACTAATTTTCATGCTCATGCCTTGTTCCCCCCCCCCTCGAATTAACGGCTATTTAATACCTCTGCAATATGCAGTACTCGCGCTGCTTTTCCTAAACGTTCTATTCGTCCTCCAATATTCATCAAACATCCACAATCTGCACTAATTAAATAGTCCGCACCTGTCTGCTCAACACTTTCTACTTTTTCGTCTACCATTTGTTCAGATATTGGCATCATTTTCACAGAAAAAGTTCCACCAAATCCACAGCAATTTTGGGCGTTAGGAAGGTGCTCAACTTCTAATCCTTTTACATTAGAAAGCAGCGTAAAAGGTGCTTCCTTTACACCTAACAAACGTGTCATATGACAAGATGTATGATAGGTCGCTTTCCCTTTTAAACGTGCCCCTACATCTGTAACTTTTAAAACCTCTACAATAAATTGAGTTAGTTCATACGTTTTCTCAGCAAGACGTCTAGCTCGCTCCTCCCATTGAACATCTCCTTTGAATATATGTGGATATTCGTGGAACATCGTTGCACAAGAACCAGAGGGAGTCACTACATACTCTACATCTTCAAACGTTTGAATCATATTTTTTGCTGCTTGCTTGGCTTCGGCAACATAGCCACTATTATAGGCGGGCTGACCACAACATACTTGTGATGTAGGAAATGATACTTCACAACCAAGACGTTCAAGTATCTCAACTGTTGCCTTACCGACATGCGGCTGGAAAGTATCAATTAAACATGTAATAAATAAGCTCACTTTCATTTTCGAACCTCCTCTTAACTAATATTTAGATTTACCTGGTCGGCTGATGACTGAAAAGTAAAAGCAGGTCCCTCTCTGTTTTGTATGTGAGATTGAATAGGCCCCTTCTCATTGTCGCATTTCAATTAACCCCATAGCACATATATACTAGAAAATAACCTATTAATCCTTGTAATATAAACAGGGGTATTGATCTATTAGACCCTCCCCCTGACTGAATCTCTTTGTAAATTTACTAGTTAGCTCTTCATGATTTTTTAGGCTAAAACAGAGTTTCTTTTTGTTAATACATCTTGCTCATATTGTTTCACTTCTTCCAGCCATGTTTCTTTTACAGGCACGCCCATTTTTTCACAATAGTAATCCCAGATTGCACCAAAAGGATACGTTTTGAATTCCTCTATTAATGCTAATCTTTCTGTAAAGTTTCCATCTTCCTGTAACTGTTTTAAATGTTCATTTGGTATTAACATTGCATATAGTAAATATTTAATCATGTTTCTTGTTCCAATTGTCCATGCTGCAACTCGGTTAATACTTGCATCAAAGAAATCAAGGCCAATCATCACTTTATCCAATGCTTGATTTTGAACAATTTCGAGACCAATTTCACGTAACTCATCATCCAGCGTCACAACATGATCACTGTCCCAGCGAACAGGACGAGAAACATGAAGGGCAAGCTTGTCACTGTAAAGCAGCATAGAGGAAAATTTGTTTGATACAGTTTCAGTCGGCCGGATGATTTTGTTTGATTGAATAAAGTTGATAAATCGTATTAAATTTTTGAAATTGAATTCCTGTCTCTAGATACAGACGTTCCTTCATGAATGTTTTAAAAACCTCATCCATCATCCCGTCTGTTCTCGAATCGCGATAGGCGACAAAATCTGTTAAAGGTTTGTTCCATTCATCTAGTAAAACAAAGTCTACTACCCATGTATCAATACCGATACTTTCTGGAGATAACCCCATTTCACTACATTGATGATTTCCCTTTTTATTTCTTCAAATAATCGATCAAGCTCCCAGCAAAACTGTCCATTTTTATGACCATTTTATTCTCGAAACGGTGGATTTCTTTTAGATTTAAAAGTCCATCTTTAAGATGACCCGCTATTAATCTTCCACTAGAAGCACCAATATCAACCGCTAAACAACATTTCTTCATTTTAATGACCCTTTTATAAAAGCGTTTGCTTACGTATTTATAATAAGCCAGCTAAAAGGAGAAAATAATGTCTAAAATTAATTATTTATTGTCCTTATTTGCAATTGTTTAAAATAAAAAAGAACTCTTAGCAGCATCTTATTTTTTTGCTAAATGTTCTCTAAATAGCTTTGGTGTCTGATGATATTTGTTTTTAAAAATCCGATAGAAATAACTTACATTATCATATCCAACTTGATCTATAACAGAGGCAATTGGCATATCTGTACTTTCAAGTAACTCTTTCGCTTTATTTAAACGTTTTTCTTGAAGTAATTCTTTAAATGTATAGTTGGTAGCCTTTTTAATCTCTTTACTTAAAGCATAATCGGGCTGTCTTAATTTTGAGGCTAATTCATTCAGTGATGCACTCTGGAAATGTTCATCAATATACTTTAATGATTCAACAATTAAATAATGTTGTATAGGATAGTCTTCTGTATGTTCGGCCTTATCAGCGTGTTTAATTAACTCCACAATTAAAAGACCCATATACAATTTAATGGTGGATTCAGACATAAAAGCAGGAGACATAATTTCAATCATCATTTTTTTTATTAATTCTTGAATGCTTTCTACTTCTGAAACTTTAAAGTAAAGGAATTGTCCATTTTGAGTACTGTTATATAAACTATTAATTAAGAAGTTACTAATTCTATTTTCAGTCGTTAAAAACGAAAAGATAAAATCGAAAAAATTAGGTAAAATGATAAAATTAATAATAATGTCTTCTTCTGCACAAGCTTGAGTTTCATGCTCAATATGCTGGTTTAAAAATAACAGCTCCCCTTGTTGCAAATTTATTCTTTGATTCCCTACTTTTTGGTTATACTCTCCATTGTAAACATAATTAATCTCAATGTAGTCGTGTTTATGTTTAGGAAAATCCACAAAGCGTGTATGTTTTCGAACCGTAATCATACTCTCTTTACTGAGAAATTTTTGACTTTCTATAATAAAATTAGACTGATTGGTATAAATGTCTTTATTTATCTCTCTTCTGTTTTGTAGAATCAGTTCCTCTTCATCTGTTATCTTTAATAATTGATTTAGAAGATCATGTTGCATAGGTTTCTCCTTTGTTTATAATCTTACTTCATTGTTTATTAGACTTCTTCACCCAAAGCCCACATACCTTTTTTCTTTTATAGAGTCTAACTCCTTGCTTATTAAAAAAAGACTACTTGAAGTAGTCTCCGTCTCAGCTTGTAGACTTTATCTACAAGCTGAAAGGAAGGACATTTCGTCCTTCCTTTCTTTTACCTGTTTGAGGTTATGTTTTTGCACCATCAATATATAGCTTATTCGGGTAAATTATCAATGAACTTTAACGGTCTTATAATCCTTACTTTAAATATGCAAACCTTGTTTAATCGATTTTAAAGTGATCTCATTCGACCATTCAGGACGGTCTGGATAAGCAAAAACCGCATTTGTGACAATTCCATCAAATTTCATTTCTCTTAATTTACGATACAAAGCGTCGAAGTTAATTTCCCCTTCCCCAGGGTTTAAGTGTTGATGAATGGTTACATTTGCATCAGGTGGATTTATGATATAGCGCAATCCAAAAGCTGCTTTATGATTGAGGGTATCCGCAATTAATACGTGAGCAAGAAGATCTCCAGCTTCCTCTAAATGTTTTGCGACATCACCGATCCCATCATCATAGAAAAAAGCATGGGGAACAGAATAGACTAGCTTAATCCAGTCTTTATCTAATGCTCTAATCATACGAATGGCTTCAGTGTTTAGTTCGATAAAATCATTAGGATGAGATTGGATGTTTAACTTGATGCCCTCTTGTTCAAATATAGGCATCAGCTCATCCATCGATTTCAAAAAAGCTGCTTCACTTTCAACAGGTCTGCTTTTATCACCACTGAACTCACTATTCATTAGATCCACTTCTAATTCTGAAGTAATCTCAATGCATCTTTTCCAATTCTTCACTGCTGCTTGTCGTTCTTGTTCATTTGGTGAAGACCATTGCTGGACAGGTAAAACAGAGGATATTTTCACCCCCGCATCTTTGCAGAACTTTTTTAAATCTTTGATCAGTTGTTTGTTCACCTTTGGATACTCATAAAACCAAATGAAGTCTTTACGAGGAGATAGCTCCACATATTCATAACCTAGTCGTGCTACTGTATCAATGGTGTCTTTTAGATTTGTATTGTCTCGATAATGTGATGGATCATAAACCAATCGCAATGATAAAACTCCTTTCTATGATATGAATTTAAATATAGTCAACCCAAACAGCGCCATTATTTGCTGAGCGCACGCAATTTTCTACCCATCTTACTCCCTCTACGCCCGCTCGGATATCTGGAAACCATATTTCGCTTGTACCTTTAATACCTAGTCGTGTATTATCCATCGCTTTTGCGAATCTTGCATATAAATTTGACCAAGCTTCGAATAACCCTTCAGGATGTCCACCACCAATACGATCCTCTTCTAAGGCTAGTGGGTGCAGGTAAGGCATACCTCTTTCTAATATTTGTGCCGGTTCTCCTTGAATTTCGTATCGAAGCTGGTTAGGTTGTTCACTCCACCATTCAATGCTCGCTTTGGAGCCTACAATTCTAATCTTTTGACCGTGCATAGATCCTGCATTTATCGCTGAAGACCATACCGTTCCAACCGCTCCATTGTCATATTTCATGATTGTATAGGCATTATCTTCTAAAGGAGCACGCTCTTTGATAAAGCTTTGCCTTGTACACATTAACTTTTCTATTTTTAAGTTTGGTAACATAATTTCAGATAAAAACAGCGGGTGGGTACCTAAGTCTCCTAAAACATAACTTGGTCCAACCATTTTAGGATCTACACGCCATTTTGTGCTAGCGTTCTTCTTTTCTACTGCCTCTGAGTGAAACCCGTGTGCAAATTGCATATTGACAAGACGGATGTCTCCTAATTTCCCTTCCTCAATCAGCTGTCTTCCTTGTTCAATCATTTGATGGCCGGAATAACCATATGTGATGCCAACAATTTTATTCTTCTCTTCTGCTAACTTTAATAGCTCTTCGGCTTCTTGTGTTGTAAAACAAAGAGGTTTTTCACAAATCACATGAAGATCCGAAAGTAGTGCAGCTTTACAAATTTCATAATGCGTACCATTTGGTGTGGCAATCGAGACAGCCTCAATACCGTCACTTCTTTTTTGTTCTTCTTCAAACATTGTCTGATAATCTGAGTAACATCGTGAGGGGTCGATATGTAGGTTGATTCCAAAGGATTGTCCTCTTTCTGGATCAATATCAAATGCCCCTGCAATCAACTGAAAGTTCCCATCTCGTAAAGCGGAAGATCTATGAATATACCCAATTTGGCTCCCGCGTCCTCCGCCGACCATCGCCCAACGAATGGGACGCTCGATTATTTTTTCACCATTAATCATTTAACGATTCCTCGCTTTCAATTCGTTTGCAAAACCAAGTTTGTTCAGAAAATCTACACTTTGTTTGACATCTTCTAAGCTTGTATCAGCATCTCGCGGGTCACGTTCTTGTTCAAACGTCACGTATCCTGCATAGTTTAGTTCTGTTAATAGATGCCGAATTTTATGATAGTCAATGACTCCTTGACCGATTGGGCACATGACTCCTTTAGCACATGCTTCAAAAAATTGTGTGCGCTCTTTCATGACTTGGTGATACGTGTCTAAATGAATATCTTTAAAATGCAAGTAGTCTAATCTGTCCGCACATCGTTCGATCCATTCGATAGGGTCCATTTTTGAATAGTATAGATGACCAGTGTCTAAACACAGACCTGCTGTTTCATGAGGAATTTCATGTAACAACCTATTGATTTCATCTTCAAACTCAATGTAACCACCTGCATGAGGATGAATCACAGCCCGGACTCCGTAGTTATTCCATGCATGTTCTGCAATCTTTTTAATATGCTGGATCATCTGTTTCCATTTCTGTTCTGATAAACGAGGAGCCTCTTCCGGCCTTCCTGCATGTTTATTCCTCTCTTCGTGCCCCCAGTCGATGACAACTAAATAAGGGGCTTGATACTGATGATGTTTTAATGCAGGGGCTGCGGGTAATTTGGTTATAAAAGAGCAGATATCGTCCACTTGTTTTATGAGATTTTCAATATTTTCTTGATCTACTAAATTGTCAAAAATAGTACCTGCTATAATCGTTAAATCCAATTCTGTTAAAACCTTTGTGACTTTTGGTATGTCAAAAGGGATATATCCATAAGGTCCTAGTTCAATTCCATGGCAACCAGCTTGTGAGGCTTCATTTAAGACTCTTTCCCATGGAGGAAGGTATGGATTTTTGGGATCATCAACACCCCAGCAGCAAGGGGCACCTGCAATTTGAATAGACATAGACATTTCTCCTCGCTTTATGGTGTTTTATCTAACACATTCATTTGTATTGCTGTCTTCTTTTTGTTTTGTTCTAACTCCTCATGAGTTTTCAAAAATGTTGTTAAATATCCGCTAAATAAATATAAGGCTGCAAAGATGAGAATGACGCCACTTGTTCCTAACGGCTCTATAAAGAGGCTGACAATGAATGGTGCGACAAACACGCTTAAACCAGATCCTAGATTGTGTACAGACATTGCGGCTCCTCTGTCTTTTGCTGGAGCCATAGAAGGGATTAGCGCCGTAATAGGTACATAGCCTGCTAAAAAAAATCCAAATAAACATGAGATCAATATCATTCCGATTAAACTGTGACCAATTATCATCGGGGCTATATAGATGGCGATGGTCGATAGAGCACAGCCTACACATCCAAACCAAATGATCGTTTTTCTCCATCCGATGCGATCTCCAATAAAACCAAATAATAAGTTTGATAAAATATTCACAACGAAAATGGATGACCAAATTTGTAACCATTCTTCAGTTGAGTAACCGTATTTTATGAGATAACTAGGTAAAAATATGGCAAAACCATATTGACCTAATGTTCCGATTATTTTGACTATTGCACCTACCGCTAACCTTGGACGCTCAAACATATAAAATATTCCGCTTAATAGCTCCTTGATAGAAGATTGATCTTTTGTATTTTGTTTCACTTCATCTTTTGTTAGCACAAGTGCGATAATGGCTCCTATCAAAACAAAGAAGATACCTGTGTATAATACATAAATATGACCTATAATAGGTATCGCTATAGAGGAATAAAATGGCCCTGCAACATTTAATCCGCATGTAAATACGAACCAAAACCACCCTACGGCTCGTGCCAATATTTTTTGCTCTGCCCGATACGTGATCCAAACGATAAATGAATAAGCAAACAGCGGGTAGCCTACACCTCTTAACACATATGTAACGAGCATAACAGGGTAGTTCAAGTTGGAAACACCTAGAGCGATAAAAGGAATAGAAGATATCGTAAACATGATAAATCCAGCCCACATCACTCTTCTAATTCCCCAAATTTGAGCTAAGACCCCTGATACCCAAGCAGCTATTCCGACAGCTAAACCATATGCCGCAAATAATTGAGCTGACTGTGTGACGGATAGTCCCCTTTCGACTAAATAAGGTGACAGCCACCCTTGTTCCAATCCATCTCCAATCATGAAAAGTATCATGCCAAGATATCCCCATCTTAGCGAGTATGGAATACCTATTTTAGTGAAAAAAAGCTTATTTTTTTCACTCATTTTCTTCCCTCCTTCATAAAAGAAAGCGCATACAATATGTTTGTGTATTTATTATAAATCTCAAAAACATTTTGTTCCTTCAAATTATTGTTTAAATGTATTGGAGTTTCGTCATATTTATCGTTATTTTCATCAAAAACCTTCACGATCTTGTGTTAAAAATAGTCTAGTTTCATTTAAACACCTCGCCATAATTGACGATATTTTTTAGGAGATATGCCAATCAGTTTTGTAAATAAAGATGTGAAATAGTTTGGATTATCATACCCGGTCATACCGGCTATTTGTGTAACGGTAAAATTCGTGTTGATTAGCAGCGATTGAGACTCACCAATCCGTCGACGAATGATATACTGAATTGGTGAGAATCCAGTGTGTTTCTTAAATAAATGGGCAATATAATAAGGGCTGGCATTCATTTCTTTTGCTATAGAAGAAAGTGTGATATTTTCAGCATAATGAAGATCAATATATGATTTGATTTTTAAGAATAGAGAGCAGCAGACTTCTTCTGTCATAAGCGGTTGTTCTTTAGGGATGGTTAACAGCAATGAGATAAGAGCGGATAGTAAATAACTACATGTTTCTTGGTGACCAGGTTGATTTGTTTTGACCTGGAAAAGGATCATCTCTAATAAAGTTTCTATTTGATGAGCTTGATCCCCGCAGTTCCATACACACGACATTGATTCAGGTACTAAGTGATTCTCTGGTAAGCCTGGGCACTTAACATTTTTCATTCCTACGCAGTAAACACTCATTCTAGATGTTTGATCCATGTACTCGTCATGCAAAACATGACTATTATATATTAAGATATCTCCTTCTTTGACATCATATATGTTATTGCCAATCAAGTGCCTTCCTTTACCTTTTTTGATAAAAACAATCTCTAACATTTGCTTATGCATATGCATTGTTCGCGGTAAAGTAGTGTGCTCTTCATTGGCATGACAAACATAAACGAGTTCTGGTAATGTTTGATCTAAACACTTGGAGGAAGTAGCTTGTTGATGTACTAAATATTGTCCCATGGATTCATCTCCCCTATATGATTTGTGATTATACCTACAAGAAAACTTTATATTTTGCCAATGCTGTCATGATAAATATTATGTTTCATCGCTTTGCTTTTCCATCTCGCAGCAAGTAATGTAGCAATTCCACCTAGCAAGGCAGCAAAGTAAAAACCTGCACTAAGCCCAAACCAAGAGTTGAAAATTCCTGCGATAAAGGGTCCTCCAAAAATTCCTATTGCATAGATCGCTTGATATGCACCAACAACCGTTGATTTCATGTGATCAGAAGCTGACTGGTAACACATACCTAATAATAGAGGGAAAATAAAACCTAATGATAGCCCCATCATCGCTTGTATGATGTAAAAAATAGCTGGCTGAGTGGTGATAGGCATTGTAAAAATACACATTGTGGCAAACATAAATGAGCCGATTAAAACCATCCATTGTTTTCTTATCGAAGAAGCGATTTTACCTATTATTAAAGGTGCGATTGCATGTGGAATCATAAAAGAGAAAGTGGTCAATCCTAACTGGCTTTTAGGAATACCAATACTTAATGCATAAGCTGATGTAAACCCAAACGTTGTAATAAAAATCATAGCGTGTGCCAAAATGGATAAAAACGATAGTTGAAGAAGCGTTTGTTTCTTCAAAGTGAATAAGAGCGATTTCAATTCTATTTGACTACGACTCCTAGAATGTTTTGGTTCAGATATAAACAGCAGTAAAACAAATGCAAGGATACAGAGCAAACTACCAAGAAAATATGGTGCATGCCACCCCCATTGACTTACTAAATACCCACTCAGTCCCATTCCAAGAAGTTGTGCAAATACGACAATAAATGAAATGAGATTCATTGCTTGATTAGATTCATGTTCATGGTAATAACTTGCATACATCACAGTAAACACGACCCAGGTTGCGGCCGCTAATCCAGCGAAGCAGCGGGCAATTAAAGCAAAAACCAAATCTTCTGTTAAGAAAAATATGAGGCAGCTGATCGTGCTGGCTAAAATTCCGAGCAGAATAAAAGGTTTTCTTATTTTCATATAATCCGCTAATATCCCTAATGGGAGTCTGCATAAAAGCTGCAGGAATCCATAGCTGCTTAATATGAGACCGATTAAGAGATAGTCACCCCCTAATGTCTCCAAATAGGGGGATAAAACGGGCACATATAGAAATTGTGAAAACCAAAAAATGAATGAAATAATGGAGAATATCACTTTATTTTTCATGATTCATTTCCAACTTGTGATCAATGCATCGTTTAAATCAATAACGTGCAGTAACCATTTTTTTCCTTGTGTAAAATTCAACCCCATCTGTACCATTTGCATGAAGGTCTCCATAAAATGATTCCTTCCAACCAGAGAATGGGAAGAATGCCATTGGAGCTGGAACCCCAACATTAATTCCAAGCATACCTGCTTCAATTTGATCTCTAAATGTGCGAACACTTGCGGCGCTATCAGTATATAGACAAGCTCCATTTGCAAATTTTGAGGCATTTGCAAGCTCTATTGCTTCATTCAGTGATTTTACTCGCACAATGGATAAAACGGGTGCAAAGATTTCATCCTGCCAAATTTTCATTTCTTGTGTAACATGATCGAAAATCGTTGGGCCAATAAAATATCCTTCATCATTCGTAATGTCGTCTTTTCGTCCATCTCGAATCATATGTGCCCCTTCATTTATTCCTTGCTCGATATATTGAAGTGTACGTTCTTTATGTCCTTCACGAATAACAGGCCCTAAAAAAACATTGTCATCCATACCGTTTCCAATCACGATTTTGTTCGATTCTTCAACTAATTTTCCAATGAATTGATCAGCAATTTCCTCTTGCACCGCAACAACAGCTGCTGCCATACATCTCTCTCCAGCAGAACCAAAAGCTGCTCCAATAATTTGTTTAATAGCACCATCTAAATCCGCATCATCTAATACGATGGAATGGTTTTTTGCGCCGGCAAGAGCCTGCACCCTTTTTCCATGCTCTGTTCCTTTTTTGTACACATATTCTGCTACTGGCTGTGAACCAACAAATGAAATTGCTTTGACCTGTTTGTGCTCAATTAGTCCATTTACTACATCATGAGCACCGTTTACAATGTTGAGCACCCCTTTTGGTAACCCTGCTTCAGCAAATAGTTCTGCAAGTCTTGCTGCTAGAAGAGGTGTTCTCTCTGATGGCTTTAAGACGAATGTATTTCCGCAAGCAATCGCCAATGGAAACATCCAGCAAGGAACCATCATCGGAAAGTTAAAAGGCGTAATACCACCAATAACACCGATTGGATATCGATACATTCCAGATTCAATGCCTGTTGCTATGTCAGGAAGCTGTTTCCCCATCATTAATGTCGGTGCACCCGCTGCAAATTCCACACACTCAATCCCCCGTTGAACTTCACCACGAGCTTCAGTTAAGCTTTTTCCATTTTCTAAAGTTACTAGTTCAGCGAGTTCATCCCAATTTTCTACGAGCAGCTGCTGATATTTAAAAAGAACACGGGCTCGTCTAGGTACAGCTGTTTTTGACCATGTTTGAAATGCTTCATTCGCAGCTTGAACTGCGCGTTCAACATCCTCTTTTGTAGATAATGGAACTTCAGCAATCACTTTACCAGTTGCAGGATTGAAAACAGATTCTGTTTGACTGCTTACGGATTCAAGCCATTCTCCACCAATATAATTCTTCACTGTTCTTATTGTTGTTTTTGTCATCATGTTCTCCCCTTTTTAAAGTAGAATTTCTTCTGCTGTTTTCATGAATGATTCAATTTCTGAAACAGATGGCATAGCCTCTGAGGAGCTGTGCTTAGAGATGACAATGGAAGCAGATGCACTTCCAAAACGCATCGCTTCTTGTAATGTCATATCATTTAGTAATCCATAGATAAGTGCTGAAGCATAGGAATCTCCAGCTCCGAATGTTTTGAGTACTTTCGTTTTAAAAATGCCGCTTTGATGAGAAAGACCGTCTTGAGTATAAGCAATTGATCCTGAACCACCGTGTTTAATAATGACAATTTTCGCGTGATGGTCCAACCATTTTTTAGATGTTTTATCGTCATTAGATGGTCCGTCGGAGGTCAATTTTTCCATCATATCAAACTCTTCTCTTGTACCGATGAGTAAATCGGATTTCTCGGCTGCTAGATTGTAGTAAATCGCTGTTTCTGCTTCTGAATTCCACGTATACGGTCGATAATCTAAATCAAAGATGACGTTGACTTGATGTTTCCTAGCATAATCAAGGGCGACGAAAACGGCTTCTCTTGATGGACTTTTTGAAAGGGCTGTTCCTGAAATGAGTAAAGATTTAGCATTTTTAATGTAGTTTTCCGAAACATCGCTTACTTCTAATTTAAGATCGGCCACGTTGTCACGGTACATTAAAATACTACAGTCTTCAGGACTTTTAATTTCTGTGAAGGCAAGCCCTGTCATAGCTCCGGTCTGGTCAATCGATATTCCCTCTGTATCGACATGATTTTGTTTGAGGTATTTTGTAGCAAAACGTCCCATTTGATCATTGGCTACTTTTCCAATGAACCCTGTCTTCATACCAAGCCTTGACAGACCAATCGCAATATTTGCAGGAGAGCCGCCGACATATTTTGTGAATGTGAGGGTCTCTTCCATTGGACGATCAATTTCATTTGCATTTAAATCAATACACAATCTCCCGAGCGCAATGACATCTAATTTTCTATCTTTTTTAAAAGTCAAATAAGACATGGTCATTTCCCCCTGCTTTCCGATAATTTGTGCTCCATTACCCATTCATGCTCTTTGCTGTTTTGAAATTTCCAAGTGCGGACTGGTCCAGCCATTACGTTTAAGTAATAGCTTTCATAACCAGGAGGCGCAGCAACAGGATGATAACCTTTTGGTACAAGAACGGCTTCTTCATTTTGAACAGACATTATTTCATTTAAAGATAAATCATCTGTATACACTCTTTGGAGAATAAAACCATGCTTTGGATTGACTTTATGATAATATGTTTCTTCTAAATAAGATTCATAAGGTAAATTGTTTTCGTCGTGTTTATGAGGCGGATAACTTGACCAGTTTCCCTCAGGTGTAAATACTTCCACTACTAGTAAGTGATCTGCAGGAGCTTGTTCTGGTAAAATATTATGAACCTGTCTAGAGATGTTGTCTGCTCCCCTCTGTTCAACACCAACTTGAGCTGGAGTAATCAGGCGAGCTGGAAAAGTTCCTTTACCCGGTGAAGAACAGATCGCAATTTCAACATCAGTGAGAGCGTCAATCGTGAATTGATCATTATTTGGCACATAAATGGAATAAGGTGGTGTTTTTTCAAATACATCCATCCTTTGACCAACATGCTCCCATTTTTCTAACTTGGTTGAAATGTGAAGTTTCCCAGATAAAATCACAATACACACTTCTTGATCGTTGGTTTGCTTTTGAAGCGTTTCCCCTTGCGATAGCTTATACACTTCAAAACCAATGTATTTCCATCCTGCTGATTGCGGGGTGATACTTAATACCTTTCCATCTGAATCACGTTTATATGGTGGAACAATTAATTCAGGCATCTATTTTCCTCACCTTTCTGTTTTATTTAATATTTTCTTGCCTTTTCTAATTGTTTTTCTTTCAATTGATAGGCTTTTTTGACTGAATCTTGCTGAGTTACTTCTGAAATTCCTACATGCCACCAAGATCCATAGCCATCTGTCATGGTTTTTGGTAAAACTTTCACATCAATTAAAGTGCTAACCGTTTGTTTTTTTGCATCTTCAATGGCAGCCTTGAGTTGGTCCAAAGTATGTACTTCATACGTTTTTGCTCCGTATCCAGCGGCAGACTGAGCAAAATTGATTCTCAAGATATCCCCATCTAATTGCCCTGTTTGCTGATTGCGAGCTCGAAATTCAGTAGCAAAACTGTTAATTCCATGATCCATTTGTAAATTGTTAATACATCCAAAGCCAGAGTTATCAAAAAGGATAATGTTTATTTTCAATCCTTCTTGGAGACTTGTCACCAATTCACTATGAAGCATTAAATAGCTGCCATCTCCACTTAGGGCATATACCTCTTTCGTCGGTTCAGCTATTTTCACTCCCAGTGCAGAAGCAATTTCATATCCCATACATGAATAACCATATTCTAAATGATACGTATTTCTTTCTTTGGCCACCCACATTCTCTGTAGATCCCCTGGAAGACTGCCTGCTGCACAAGTAATAATAGAATCTTCCGCTATCCATTCATTGATATGTCCAAGTACAGTCGTTTGAGGTAATTCAGTATTGAGACTATTTTTATATTCTTCTATCTGCTGTTGATCAAAATGTCCTTTTATTTCTGGTACGAAATCTTCGCCTGTAAACTGGATGTCCTTTAAGCGAGCAAGTTCTTGATCCCATTCTTTTTTAGCCTGGTGGATCTCATCTGTAAATGCGGAACTGTATCCATCTAATGCTGTCATGAGTGCCTCTAATCCCGATTTTGCATCAGCAATAATTTTTGTGGCTTCTAATTTGGAAGCGTGGAATTCTGATAAATTGATCGTTAGAACATCTGTTTCGGGATAGAACAATTTAGATGAAGTCGTAAAATCCGTGAAGCGTGTGCCAACACCTATGATGAGATCGGCATTTTGGGCGATATCATTTGCCGCTTTATTTCCTGTAACACCAATCCCTCCAATGTTTAATGGATGGGTACTTTCAATTGCGCTTTTTCCTGCCTGTGTTTCACTAAATGGGATATGGAAAGTTTCTGCAAAATGACGGAAGGTCTCGGCTGCTTCGGAGTAACGCACACCTCCCCCTAAAATCAGAAGGGGTTTTTCTTTTGATCGAATAAGAGATGCGGCGGCCTCTATACTTCTATTCGATGGTTTCTGGCGGTCAATATAATGCACACGTTCTTTAAAGAAATGAAGTGGATAATCCCATGCTTCTCCCTGGACATCTTGAGGAAGACAAATGGTGACGGCTCCTGTATCTGATTGATCCGTTAAAACTCGCATGGCACTAATCATAGCTGACATTAACTGTTCGGGCCTTGAAATACGATCCCAATACTTACTAACTGAGCGAAAAGCATCGTTTGTGGAAAGCGTTAAATCATGAGTTTGTTCAATCTGTTGTAAGACTGGATCTGGTTGTCTAGTTGCAAAAACATCTCCAGTCAGAAGAAGAAGTGGAATTTGATTAGCTGTTGCTGTAGCAGCAGCAGTGACCATATTAGCTGAACCAGGACCTACCGAGGAAGAGCACGCGATAATTTGCCGGCGGTTGCTCTGTTTTGCAAACGCCGTAGCAGCATGTGCCATTCCTTGTTCATTTCTCCCTTGATACACTTTGAGGTCTCCAGGATCCTCCTGTAATGCTTGACCAATCCCTACGACATTTCCATGTCCGAATATAGTGAAAACGCCTTGAACAAAAGGTGTTTTTTTTCCGTCAAATTCAATAAATTGTGCATTTAGAAATTTGACTAATGCTTGACTCATCGTTAATCTGATAGATTTCATACATTACCACTCCTTATTGTGTCATTTTAGTTTACAAGATCATGTTTTCATCTAATCCGTAACAATTAATTTCACGTTGTTTGTTTGCATCCATGTTTGATACCTTTCACTTAATTGTTTATCGGTAATCACATAATTTACAGCATTTAATGTGCAATAGGTCACCATCGCTTGCTTATCAAACTTTGTATGATCGACTAAAAGAAAAACTTCTCCCCCTTTTTTGACAACTACTTCTTTCATGCTGCTTTCAACAGGAGAAGAGTTTGTCACACCATTTGTGATGGAGACACCAGTTGATGCCATGAATACTTGATCAAAATTATATTGGTCTATCACCCTAGAGATGGAATGGTCAGAAAAGGATTTCGTTTTTCTTTCTAAAAAACCACCTGTCGAAATGATCGTTAAATTATGGAAAGGCATTGCTTGGAAGATAAAGTCCATATTATTAGTGACAATCGTAAGCGTTTTTTGGTGGATGTAATGGATCATTTCCAGTGTAGTTGTTCCTGAGTCTATAAAAATAGTATCTCCGTCTTTCACCATACTTGCTGCCACTCTAGCAATCGACTGTTTTGCTGTTTGGTTTTTGATTTGTCTATCATCAAAAGATTCTAAGCGAGCGAGTTTAAAAGCAACACCTCCATAAACCTTATGAAAATGACCTTGTTCGACTAATTTTTGTACATCTCTTCGAATGGTATTTTTCGATACTTCGAACGTGGTCACTAAGTCATCAAGAGACACACATTGATGTTCTATGACGTATTGTTTTATTCTTTCAAGCCTTTTGTTTTTTAGCATGATTTTCTTCCTTTTTAAAACTAAATTAACGTTGTCATTGGCTGTGTACTCTCTGCTGAGAGCCAAACTCCCTTATTTTTTCTTTTACAACGCTCTTAATCGCTTGCTGGCCTGGCGTTAAGAGCGTTTGTGGATCATAAGTCTCTTTATTTTTCATGAATGTGTCACGAGTAACAGCCGACCATGCTTGAGTACATTCTGTATTCACATTTATTTTTGCATGACCAAGTGCAATTGCTTTTTGGATAAGTGGTACAGGAATGCCTGATCCCCCATGAAGTACGAGTGGAATTCCAACCTTTTTGGATATGTACGCCATTTCTTTAAATCCTAATTTTGGCTCCCCTTGATATGGTCCATGGACTGATCCAAGTGCTGCTGCCAAAGCGTCTACATTTGTTTCTTCAACCAATCGAATACATTCAATCGGATCTGCGTAGTTCACATTTCCAATCAGTCCATCTTCCATTCCACCAACAGTACCGACTTCTGCCTCAACAGATACTCCTTTCGATTTGGCATACTCTACAACTTTTTTTGTCATTTCTATATTTTTTTCAATAGGAAGACGTGAACCATCAAACATGACTGAGCTAAAGCCTGCATCAATTGCAGCTTTACACCTTTCAACACTCATTCCATGGTCTAAATGTAGAGCAACCGGAACTGTGGCAGCCATGTCTTCAACTAATCCATTTACCATCCCTACAATCGTTCGAAACCCACCTAGAAATTCTATGAGTCTATCAGAGGCAGCTAAAATAATGGGTGATTTTTCTTCTTCAGCTGCCTGTAAGATGGCTTTTGCCCATTGAAGCCCATTGATGTTAAATTGGCCGACAGCATAGCCGGTATTTCTTGCCTCAAAGATCATAGTCTTCATTGGTATTAATTCGGAATGAATATACATTTTTCTTAATCTCCTTATCAATTTAAAATCAATGATTGCGCACTTTTGAGCCAGTGGAGTGAAGTTAGCAAACAAAAAAATGTGTATACTCTCTGAAACCACGTATAGGTTTTTAAAACTTAGTGGCCACATAAGTGGTTAACATTTGAGTATTTAATGTGTATTTATGAGTAACTTTTGGTTAACTATAGCTACATCATAATGTTAAAAGCGCTTTCAGTCAATCAATTATTAGAAAAAACAAAAAATAAAAAGTTGAGTTCTTTAAACAACCTTCTTATTCAAAGCCAATACCTCATAAAAAAGCTGCCGAATTTATCGACAGCTACTTACATATTTATATTGATGAGCTGCCATATGACAACATATCCGCTTCTATATAAATCCCAATACCTCATTTTGTTCATGCGCTAGTTCCATTCCCTCTGCTAGATAGAGAGCGTTCATTTTATCTATATCATCATCTGGCCAATTCCGGATCAGTTGACGCAATCTCGCAGCGACGGTCTGACAAACACCTGGTGATAAGTAACTATCAGAATCGGGTTGTTCCAGCAATGGGATGATGTCGTCATGGTAGTTTTTAAAGGGTATTTCCCCATCAAACCCCTCCATATCATCTAAATTCATACCAATACTAGCTGCTAACCTTTTTCTAAAATCATGGAAGTCACTGTATGACCAATGTGCTTCGCAATGAGTAAAATCCAATCCCATGAAGCATTCCTCCGCTTTCAAGTTGTATTCTACGGGTTATTTTGACTTAATCCCTGCCCCGCAAAGAGGAATGACGATGGTTTCTTTTGATTCCTTTTTATATTTCAAGTAGCCGGCAAAATTGACTGCAGATGTCACTTCTACATAAAATCCTTTCTCACTTAGTTTAGAGCGTGCATTCAATATCTCATTTTCTTCAATATCTATAAATGTACCATTGGTATCTTGTACAGCTTCTAGAATTTGTTTGGAGCGCGCCGGGGCAGCAATGGCTATCCCTTCTGCTAAGGTCCCTGTATTCGTAACAGGCGATGCTGATTCCTCCTCGTTTTGATAAGCTTTCACAAGAGGTGCACAGTTTTTCGCTTGTATGGCAATGATTTTCGGTATTTTATGAATCAAACCATTTTCAAATAACTCTTTAAAGCCATAATACGCTCCTAGAAGGAGAGTGCCGTTTCCAACAGGAATGATTACAGCATCTGGAGCTCCTTTTATTTGTTCATAGATTTCATATGCGTATGTTTTTGTTCCCTCAAAAAAATAAGGATTATATACATGGCTTGCATAAAAAACGTTTTCGTCGTCTACTGCTTTTTGGGCTGCAGCAGCAATGTCCTCGCGTGTACCACGAATTTCTTTAATCGTTGCTCCATGGGCTTTTATTTGAGTGACCTTTTTAGGTGAAGTTTCATCGCTTAAATAGATGTCACATGCAATCTTGCAACGAGCTGCATAAGCGGCAATCGCTGTTCCTGCATTCCCGCTGCTATCCGCAATGACTTTTGATACCCCTAATTCCTTAGCCTTTGTCATTAAAACGGCAGCTCCTCGATCTTTAAAGGAGAGTGTAGGCATCATATAATCAACTTTTACATAAGTATTTGGCTCATTCGGATCTAAAAGGATTAACGGAGTTTGACCTTCACCCATTGTTACAGATTCCCAGGTCTTAGAACCCTTTGAAAATGGCATGGTTTCAACATAACGCCATAATGAGTTTGGATATTGATCCCAAGCCGCCATGTCTATTTTAGGGGTATCTTTCACCAGGTTTAATACGCCATTACAATCACATTTCCATAGAGTTGGTGTCATCTCATACTTTTTCCCACAATGGTTACAAATCAATTGATTCATCATCCATCATCCCTTCGGATAATTTTTTATACAAAATATATTTTTTTATATATCTTAGGCAAAAAAATATTCTAAATATAAGAAATAGCATCAATTTCAATTTTGAAACCGAAATGTAATTCATTCGTTGGTACAACAGTACGTGCTGGTTGGTGTTCACCGAAAAATTCAGTGTAAACCGCATCTACTTTGTCCCAAAGTTCAATATCAGAAATGTATAATGTCATACGCAAAATCTTTTCTTTTTTACTTCCAGCCGCTTCTACAATCATCTCCACATTTTTAAGCGCTTGTAATGTCTCTTCTTCAATGGGGCCGAATTCTTTTTCTCTCGTTTCAGGATTGATGGCAAATTGTCCTGAAACATAGACCGTGTTTTGATGAATGGTTGCGAATGCATAGTGTCCGTTGGCTTTTAGATTCCCTACCTCAAGGATGCTTTTCATTTCGTTTCCCCTTCATTCGATTTATGTTTGATCTCATCCAAATAGCTATAGACAGTGACTTTAGAAATTCCTAACATAGATGCGACCTTCTCAACAGATCCTTTCATTAAAAAGATTCCTTTTTCATCCATGAACCTTATTAATTCAATTTTTTCATAGCGTTTCATGACTGGGTGGACACTGTTTTGAATGATTTGTTGAATCAATTGATCTACGATTTCTTCCACATTTTCAAGATCATCATTTGTAGTTGTTTCATTCTCTTGAACTTCAACTTTTGTAGAAAGAAAAGTATCCATAAATTGCTGCATTTGATTCAATGCTTCGACATCAAAATTGATACAGAATGCCCCGATTACCTTTTGCTTCGAATCACGAATTAATGAAGTCGAAGAACGAATGGTACGGTTGTCTTCGGTTTTAAATGTATACCCAGCAAGATAATCTTCTTTAAAATCTTCTGATTGTAAAACAGTCTTTACCAAATGATCAAATGATTGACCGATTTTTCTTCCCGTCACATGATGATTGACTGTAAACATGACAGATGCTTGAGGGTTCGTTAAATCATGAATCACTACTTCACAATTTGGTCCAAACATTTTTGCCGTAGATTTTGCTAAAGGAATATAGCTCTCTAATAAATTCTTTATATTTTCCATGCATAAGCACCTCATTTGTTTATTCCACTAGATTATATAATCTTTTATATGAAAAAACAATATATAGATTTTTTTATACACCTTGAAAAAGTGGAGAAAATATAAAAAAGCAGCCATTGACTGCTTTTTTTGCTCCTTTCTAATTGATTTTTTGCTGGATTCCAGACAAAATGACGTCAATTCCCCACCTGAACCGTTCCATTGATACGGTATCACCTGCAAACATTTCTTCTTTCAGGCTATGGATGAAAGGAAAACGCGTTTTGTCTGCATCATGAAATGCTTTTTTTGTATCTGAAATCTGCGAAGAGCCATGTTTCTTCCAAGAGACCTTTTCGTATGCTACGGAAGATACGTATAACAGTAGCAGGTCTACTCCCCATGCAGCAGAAGTAGATTTGATCCCACCTTCATGCAATGCAGCGAGAATATGTTCGGTCAACTGTAAAAAGTTCGTTCCTTGCGGGATGGTGGAAAGAGAAATTTCAGCAAGACCAGGCTTTTCGTATAGCAGCAGGAAATAAGTATGCAATATGTCAAATAACTGTTCTTTCCATGTGCCACCCGCTGAATTTGGATAAACCATTTGGCCGAGACCATAATCTAATACGTAAGCACTTAGTTCTTGAAAATTGTTCACGTAGACATACAAGGATGCAGGTCCTGTATCTAATGCTTTAGCCACCTTACGCATACTCATGCCCTCTAACCCTTGCTCCTTAAGAAGGTCAAAGGCAGTTTTCACAATGAGTTCACGGCTTAAGGGCTCTTTAGCCGGCTGAGACCGACGACTGATAATACGACGATTTGAATTGTTCATACTCTCTTTATAACATGTCAAAGTCAAATAGTAAATTGAGCATCAATCACCGTTTTCTTGAAAAGAATTCATCATTTCAGCAAGCTTGACCGCAGCGTTTTTTGAAAAACATAGTTTTAAACTTTTTTCCGATTCATGAGCTTTCTCCGATGAATATTCGTACATCATGTCTTCGTATTCTTCTATAGCCTTTTCGATATGATGAGGATTTCGGACAATCGCAAGTGCGAGTTCCATTGCATCAAACATCGCCATGTTTACGCCCTCCCCTGCGAATGGTGACATGACATGAGCTGCATCACCGATAAGCGTTACTCCTTTATGGCGATTCCATTTAAAACCGACAGGAAGCGTATAAATCCGTCTTGGAATGATGGCATCTTCTGCATAACGAATATAATTTTTCAGCTGATCTTCCCAATCATTGAATAACTCTAATAATTGTTCTTTTGCTTCTTTCGCTTGATGAAAAGGAATACCACAAGCCTCAATCCAGTTACGTTCTACCATAAGGCTTGCATACACTTTTATTCGTCCATCCCCGTTTAACTGACCAATCAGTCCTTTGTGGTCTGCTAAAGCAAACATCTTCCCGCGTTTATTAAATGCAGCTAAATCAGGGTGGTTTACCTTTACGTTGAGGATATTCAGTTCCAGCATCGTGAGTCCGGCGTATTCAATATCAATATCTGTTAACAGAGGACGCACACGAGAAAAAGCACCATCTGCCCCAATTAAAAGATCAACTGTCTCGACAACTCCGTTTTCAAAATGAAGCTCCGTCATGCCGTTTTCTAATGATATGCAGCTTTCTAGTTTATATCCATATTTGATGTTTTCAGCATTAATTTGATCTAACAAAAGTTCGCACAAAACACCACGGTCAATTTCTGGGCGGGTCCCTTTTTGATCTGGTTCCGTTTCTTCATCTAAATAAATTTTTCCTGACTTATCAAGTAAGCGGAAATCTTCTCCTTCATAGCGTGCGTTCCTTTGAAATTCCTCATAAATTCCCGCTTCTTTTAAAGCTTTTTGGCCTGTTTCTTCGTGAATATCCAGTGAGCCCCCTCTTTCTAGACTCTTGTCATACACCTCTCGTTCATAGATGGTTGTTTGTATACCGTAATTTTGTAGTATTAAGGCGAGCGTTAGCCCCCCAGGTCCTCCTCCAATGATAGCGATTTGCTTTTGATCCTTAGATAATGCCGTCATCGTATGCATCTCCTCTTCTTTATGAAAATCGTTTAAAGCCACATCTCATTTATATTATAACGAACACCGTTCGTTAAGAACAGTGTTCGTTTAAAAAAGTTTATTTTACGAGTGCTTTAATGAAAAGAAAGCAATCGACCGTTACCATATGATACACTCCAAATATGATTTTTTTTCGATTGTTTTCATTCTGAGTGTAAGAGGTGTTTCTATGAATAAATTACTAGCAATGTTGATATTAGGATTGAGCTTTAGTGGTGCCGCTCTCATTCTTTCTGTCCCTTTGTTATTCAAGTCCAAACTAGAACAATCTGAGCTCGTGTTTGCTGCTGGATCAGCGGGCGCTTTTGCAGTATTTGCTGTCTCATGCTTAGTTCTTCGAAAACAATTCAATCGCTAAAAAACCTAAACATCATCCACCATTAGAATAGTGGAGATTTGTTTAGGTTTTGTGACTTACCTTGGTATGAACTTAAAGAATGTGGTACAAGCTGATCCCAATACTGAGAGCGAATAACACAAGTGCCGGGATTGCTTTTTTAAAGGGATCTTTGGCCAATACGATCAGAGTAAGTGCAGCTGCCAGCATCGTGCCTCCTAACAATAAGCCTGATAATATTGCGATTGTTGGCATCCATATGCCGATCAGCATTCCAGCTGCGCCTATGAGCTCAAAGGCTCCGGTTAAAACATTAAAAAAAGCAGGTAAACCAAATCGTTTGAACTCTTCTGCCATTTTCCCTGATATAATTTTCGATCCTGTTACAAAAAAGAAAGCGGCCAATATGATTTGCAGAATAAGTATGAAAATCGTGATCACATCTTTCTAAGTTATTTGACTGAAACACTCAGTCCAAATGGACAAATTTTCAGCTGATGCAATTTATATGTCATAGCATATATTGGGCATAAATAGTTCGTTACAGATTAGACATTTCAAGATTCATAGTGTGAATGAAATAATTTGTTTAAAAGTAATTTTAATTGTTGAATCTCTTCATCGTTTAATTGCTTTGTCACCGTTTGATGTGCATCCATGACAACAGGAAGAATGGCCTTTTTGACCTCGTCCCCTTTTTCCGTTAAAAGCAGGTGATGTGAGCGCCGGTCTTGCTCATTATAGATTTTTTTGACAAGCCCTTTTCGTTCCATAGACTGGATCATTCTGACGACAGTGGTTTGATTTTTATCAATTCCTTCTGCCAATTCTTTTTGAGTAGTCCCCTTTTCACTACTCAGAATGCTAATAATACTCCATTGTTCAGGCGTGACACCGTAAGGCTTTAACCTGTTCGTAAAATAATTTGTCATTTTGAGATCGGTACGATGAACGAGATAGCCGATTAAATCTTGTAAATCCATGTAAACACCCTCTATGAAATTTATATGCTATAGCATTTATATTAGTGGAGCATTTGAAAATTGTCAAATCATCCATCTGCTTGCTTAAAATCAATCCCTGACAAGATATATGGCACTGCTGATTTGATAAACTCCTCTGAGGATAAGTGCGAACTATTTTTTCTCCACTCAACAGAAGCTCCGTGAATTCCCCAACTTAAAAAAACAGCTGTGACCTTCAGAATTTGCTTTTCGACATTTGTATATTGATTGATTAACAATTGATAAAAAATAATTTCAAGCTGCTCCCTCACAATAGGAGCAAGTTCAGTTTCATATTCTACTTGGCAGCGGTTATGCAGAGATTGTTGGAAATTCGTTAGTGCTTTAAAAATATTGATAATCGTATCTTCATCTAGTTTACGATGATTGAAATTTATACTTTCTAAATTAATCGATAATACTTCTGATAGTGTTTTATCCAGCAAATCGTATTTATCCTCAAAATGATAATAAAACGTCGCGCGGTTGATCATGGCTTCTGCCGTGACATCTTTGATCGTAATATCCTTAAATTCCTTTTTCGATGAAAGTTTAATAAATGACTCCATGATTGACTTACGCGTTCTCAGAACCCGAGGATCTGTCTTTGGCTGCGTCATCTTATCCCTCCTCCTTTTTCAACACATCTATCAATCTGTTGCATAAACAACAAATTGAAGAAATTATTGGTTTTGGTCTCACTCATTGTGTCTTAAGATCTAATTGTAAAGTAAATCATTGCTTGATTCAAACAAACTGATAAGCAATAGCGTTCCTACAAAATTTGAGGAGGTAAATGAAATTGAAAAACAATGAGATGTTTTGTGATATAGAAACAGGTGTATGTGGTGTAGGTGAAGAAGAGGATATTCAGGTCATTGATTTTCAGCAACCTAAAAAAACAATAACGCTCTATTATGTAACAGATCCGATTTGTTCGCATTGCTGGGCAATTGAACCTGTGCTGCGTCGATTTAAAGAGCAATATGGACATTATTTTCATTTCCAGACTGTGTTGGGTGGACTGTTAGAGAAATGGCATGGCGGTCCAATTGATCCTGCAAACGGAATTTACAAACCTGCTGATGTGGCTGGTCACTGGAGAGAGGTTGGAGAACATTCTCGCATGCCAATTGATGGGTCCTTAATGATTGACAATCCTGTTCAATCTTCCTACCCGCCCTCTCGCGTGTTCAAAGTGATTCAAAAACATCATGATGATGCACTAGCCTATACTTTTTTACGCCGTGCGAGAGAAGCGCTATTTGCATTCAATCAAAATATATCTGATGTCGCAGTGTTGATTGACATCGTCAACGACCTTGGACTTAACGGAGATGTGATTGTCCATGAAGCGGAGCTGCCAAGCGGCCAGGAATTATTAAATCAAGATTTTAAGCTTGTTCGAGACCTTGGTGCTAGAGGTTTCCCAACGATCATCTTCGTCAACGAAGAAAATAAAGGAGTCAAAATCACGGGTGGACGCTCATTTGAAGTCTATGTTAAAGGATTAAAGCAAGCTTTAAACACTGAAGAACTTGAACCGAAAAAACGCCCAGCTGTTTCTACCCTGCTCGAAAATGAAAAACTTCTATTTTCTAAAGAAATTGAAGTAATGTACGATGTTGACCAATCAAAAGTACGGTCTTTTATGGAGAAAGAACTTCCGCAGCAGCAGTATCAAATGAAAGATGTGCTGGGGGAACTGTATTTTACAACTTCAACATAAGGAGAATGACGATGCCACATTTATTACAGGTGGATTTTAAGATGAAGGGCCCTTTCGGTGATGAAATGGCAAAAGAGTTTTCTGATTTAGCGAAAAGTATAAATGAGGAAGACGGATTCATATGGAAAATATGGACGGAGAATCCGGAGAAGAATGAGGCTGGCGGAATCTACTTATTCGAAACAAAAGAAGCAGCTGAAAACTATCTTGAGATGCATTCTAAAAGAATCACTAGCTTTGGAATAACAGACATTAACGCTAAAATCTTTAACATTAATGCTCCTCTTACTCATATCACAAAAGGTCCATTAAAAACTCATCAAGGTTGACACACGAAAAAAAGAGCGGCTGATGGCTGCTCTTTTTTTCGTGTGATTTCATCGATTCATCCACTTTACATGTTCTTTTTTCTCTTCATTGACGACGAGTTGAGAGATTTCAGGTCTTGAATAATGCCCGACTACATCGAAGTCGATTGGAATAATAGGAGTGTAAAATGAACAATATAAAACACATACTTTGAAGGCTTTTTTTAAAATCGTGGCGGATATATATTTTGGGGATCAGAAATAGAAACAAATATTTTTCCATGGAGAAACAAAAAAAGCCTAATTCTCAAGGCTTTTTTTCATTTTAGATCACTTTCTGCTCGTTTTCTTAATCAAGTCCACGCCATCGTATGATAGACTTTCCACATGTACAGGCTTTTGCAGAATGTAATGATCAAAAAACGTCCTTGTATAGTCTGTGATAAGATTCCTCATCTCCATCGCATCCCGTTTGCCTCTCAGTTCTTCGTTTACACCGGTAAACACGATGTCGCAATAATCTAAATGTGCAGCATGATTAACAGAGAAATAATAGGTTTCCATGCTATTGTTTGCGCCAATGATTGCATTCATATGATAGTTAGGCTCAGAAAAAAGCAGCAAAAAGGTTTTTTTTAGGTCGCTGTCAAGAAGACCAAATGCACCGCTATCGAGGCCAATCCCACAGGCAAATCGGTCGTCATCCCGGCAAACAATCGCTGTCGTAGGCCCTCCGTAAGAATGTCCGATTATGCCCATGCCGGCGTCAAGCAGCAATCTGCCATTAAAGATGGAATTGAGTTCCCCGGAGTCTAGTTTGTAAAGATAATCGGCTGCATACTTTACATCCTCTGCCTGTAATTCACTATATTTCGTTAACGGATGAAGTATTGGCAGTGTAAGGACGTTACGACATGTCTCAATGGCAGTTTCATCGTCTGGCCGCATCGTCATCTGACCAGCCAGCGCCATCATGTCTGGATCTTCAGAAAACGCCATAATGACATCTGAAAAATCCTTTGATACATTAAACAGACGCCCATCCTTACGCTTATACATCGTGCTGTTTTGATGACCGATACTGACGACAACATACCCCATGCTTGCAAGGTCTGTACAGATCACAGTCCCCCATTCTGGAGAGCCGCCCCCGCCGCAAACATAAAATAACACTGGATAGCGTTCTTCTTTCCCGGAAAGAGCCAGGTCGTCGTAACAATGCGTTTGGATATCGATAGAGAAAAAATCCTTTTCCTTCATATACTCAGTGACAAGCGGCTGGTCATGCAGCATTTCGTATACTTCAGGAAACATGTACGTTGATGGGGTCTTCACTTCATTGCTATCAGACGGATAGTATACAAATGCGGTCAGTTCCCTTTTTGAGTGATCAGATGCCGTGTACTCAAAATCCATCTGTGTGCGCCCGGCAGTATAGCCGCCGATTGGTTCTGGGAATGCGTCATATCTTTTCATTCTTTTGTCCCCCTTATGATTTAAAGTGAGTGTGAAAGACACATTGCAAGATAAACGCCTTCAAAACGATGACCGCTCTCTTTATGTTTCTAGCTTTGTGATATAATAACTTGTCAATGCCAACCGCTTAGTGAAACAGAAATGAACTTGCTGGAAGGTATTCATCTTGTAAAAAAATCTGAAGAAAAGATAGGTGATCACAATGAGAAGGCTTGAGTCTGGTATGTCAGTAGACAATGAAATATTTTCTGATATTGTCAGGTATGAACACGAAACGATAAGCGGATCGACGATCAACAACTCGAATGTTCATTCACCTATATTTTGGAGCTGTCACCTGCGACATCTTGTATTTAATACGTGTGATCTGACGAATGCGAGATTTTTTGCAGGTAGTACAGTTGAGCATTGTACTTTTATTCGTTCCGATTTGCGCTCTGTTGGGGTTGCTAGGGGCGAGGCTGTTTTTAAGAATTGCGAATTTTCCTCCTGTGATATGAGAGGAATGACATTGGAGAATGCTGTGTTTATCGACTGTACATTTTATCAATGTAGGTTTAATGACCGCATTTTACAAGCAGCGAATATTGTTCATTGTACCTTTACCGGTAAGCTAGTGGATATAACGTTTGAGGGAAATGGTAAACAAAAGCTGATCACCAATTTTGAAAACTGCATTCTTGACGGTGTTCGCTTTATAGGCTGTGACCTGTCGCATTGTATTCCGCCAGCTTCCAAAAACCATCTATATGTTGAAAAGGTCTCCGCGCGTGTCAAACAGGCATTGCTGAAGATAAATCATGACACTCATCTTTCTGACGAGGATCGTAAAGTACTGGTACGCAGCCTGCGCAAGCTTGAGCATATGGAACAATATATTTTTAACACGGCGCATATGGAGAAAATACATGGTGCTGATTTTGTGGAGCGATTTTTCAGTTATCTGGATTGTAACAAAGAGAACGCTTGATGCTTGCTGCGTCCCTCTTCCTGCTAAGTCTAGGTCGTACATCAACTTCGAGTATATTTGAGTGGAATCAATTCCCCAATTTTCACTTTGACTAGTTCGCCATCTATTTCTAAGATGACAAAACATTCTGGTCCGAAATCTGAAATGAGCTCTCTGCAGATGCCACAAGGGCTTACGACCCTCAATCTTCTATCGTCTTCATCTGAATATGGATGCCGAACGGCAACAATTGTATCAAAATCTTTATATCCATTCGATAAAGCACTGCCAATTGCAATGGCTTCTGCACAAACCGTTACCCGTCCGATATACGCTTCTATATGAACAGCCGAGATCATTTCTCCTGTTTTCATGCGGATAGCGGCTCCTACATGGTGTTTATCCTCTTCATAAAGGCTCGTAATCTTCTTTTTTGCTTCGTCTATTAACTCTACATCTTTTGAAGTAAGATTAAATGTGTGCATGGTGTCCCCTTCGCCCTTCTATGCTCGTTTTGAATATACTGATCTATTATACCAAACTGAAGAAGAGTTGAATGGAACCAAAAAAAGCTGATTTTTGTGAATAGCTTTTTCGTTACGCTCTTTTATAGCGGGCATACATATAGCGAATGATTTTTGTGATGACAGAGGTACACATGCATAAAAAGGTCATCAACACGACCCAATACATATTTGACATGTCAAACCCAGTATAGGCAAATATGAAAATAGTGGAGGCGGCAAATGTGATGATAAGAACGATATAAACTCGCTTAAAGATGCAGTAGCCAACAATCCCCCAAATCAAAGATAATAAAGGCAATGTAAATAAGATCAGCGCCATAGGATGAAGAAAGAAAACACTCATCAAGTCACTCTCCTTTTTGAACCGGTGAAGAACCGAATATGTACCATATTAATAGGAAATTCGTGCGTTGTAAACAAAAAATGGAAAAAGACTGCTTTAAGTAAGCAGCCTATTTTTTCGAATATTTAAGTCAGAGCATTTTGATGTGTGAAAAAGACCTAACTATTTATCACCTGAATGATTTTTTCCTGAGCATCTTGTGCCTCAGGGATTGGCATGACAACAAACACATGCAACATTTCTGGATAAACAAAGGTTTTCATGTCAATTCCTTGTTCTGTTAGCTTTTCATCAAGCTTTAGTGCATCTGGATATAAAATATCATGTGTTCCAATAAAATGAGTGATCTTCCCAAGACCATGAAAGTCCCCATGAATTGGACTGATTAATGGGTCAGTTACCTTTTTATCTGCTGCCCACATTTTTGTAATGACATCTATTCCTTCTGGCGCTAGAATGGGATCTTTATCGGCATATTCAGATATAAGGGGATTGCTTAAACTCATATCAACACATGCAGATAATAAAATAATATCCTTCGGCTGCGGCAGACCTTCCATCTTTAAGAGATGCGCCAGGCCAAGTGAGATATTTCCGCCCGCTGAATCTCCCATAATTGTTAATTGATCGGTACTCTCAACCGTTTTTAGTATTTCTTTATATAGATTTAAGATTTTTGGATAGGTATCTTGGTAGCTATAATGAGGTAATTTAGGATATATAGGAGCGACCACTTTGGCATTAAGGGATTGAGCCATTTTATCCATGTACCACCAATGGAAATTAAGAGGCTGATTTACCCAAGCACCACCATGTATATAGAGAATCACCTTTTGCTTTTGCGACATTTGGTTATTCAATGTGAAAACCTGCATTCCTTCGAAAATTTGCTCCTTTATTTCACTCACTAATTTCACATCATCTCCGATTGCATAAGGCTTAATATTTTCTATTTGAGTTAGAAAGCTTTTGGTTTTTTCGACACTAGCAAAACTCTCTTTATTACTTTGGGACGTGAATAATGTTTCAAATTGAATACTTTCTTCAGAACGTTCTCCGTTAAAAATTTCGACACTCATTTTATTTTCTCTCCTTTAAGCAGATATGTTTATTCGTCATCCTCATTCATCACACGAAATGATTTGAGATACACTTGTACTTCTTTCTCAGGAGTCTTTAATAAGTTAGATAAAAGGTCTTGAATGAGGCGCAGGCTTTTAATTTTCTTTTCAATTTCTTCATGTTTATGTTTTACAATTCTTTTTAAAGTATCTAGTTCTATGTCTTGACTCAGCATTTCCAATATTTCTTTTATTTCCTTTAGTGAATAACCCAATGATTTGGCATCTTTGATCAATTGAATTTTCACAATGTAATCTTCTGTGTATAGTCTATAACCGTTCGAACGGCGTCTCGGGACAGGTAAAATGTTGTGTTCTTCATAGTAACGAATTGCGGCAGGGCTTATTCCAGTTTGTTTGGCAAGTTCACCTCTAGTCATCAACTCCATTGTTACTCCTTTTTCGTGATTTTGTTTTACTATAATTACATTATAAAGGTTGAACTATACTTCAAGGTCAAGAGATGTTTTCGTGAAAAATAAAACACCATCGCTTGCAGCCGGTTAAGGCGCCCTGAGATGGTGTTTTTCATCATTCAATCTGCTTTTATAGGTCTTCTCCATTTGATGCAATTACATTTTTGTACCAGAAAAATGAATTTTTACGGTAACGATTCAGTGTACCATTTCCTAGGTCGTCTTGATCCACATAGATCAAACCATAGCGTTTAGTCATTTGAGATGTTCCGCAGCTGATTAAGTCAATACAGCCCCAAGGTGTGTATCCCATTAAGTCAACACCTTCTTTTACTGCTTCTTTCATCTGTTCAATATGTTTTTTCAAATAATCAATTCGATAATCATCGTGGATTTTTCCATCTTGTGTCAATGTATCTCTTGCGCCAAGTCCATTTTCACAAACAAATAAAGGCTTTTGGTATCTGTCATACAGTTTAATTAATGAAATGCGCAGACCCATTGGATCGATCGGCCAATCCCATTGTGATAATTCCAAGTGTTCATTTTTAATTGGGCTGTCAAACGTACCCGCTAGCTCAGCGGCATCTTCACGCGCTTCTGCTACGTGTGACATATAGTAGCTGATCGCAACAAAATCAACAGTGCCCTCTTTCAAAATTTGTTCATCCTGCTCTTCAATATCCAGCTTGATTTGATTATCAGCAAAGTATTTCACCATGTATGTTGGATATTCGCCTCTAGCTTGAACATCAGGATAGAACATATTCAATTGATTCGATTTAACTGCCTGCAGCTGATCCTCTGGTTTTGTTGTTTTTGCATAGGCTTCAATTTGGTTAATCATACAGCCAATTTGGACATCTGGAATGATTTCCTTCGCTGCCTTCACTGTTAATGCACTTGCCACAAATTGATGGTGAGACGCTTGGTAAGCAGCCTGTAATTTATGGTCTACTAAATCCTCTAAAATGCCAGCACCTGTATAAAGACTATTGAGGTTCATATTCATTTCATTAAACGTAATCCAATATTTCACTTTGTTTTTATATCTTTCTAAAATCGCACGTGCGTATTTTTCGAACAATGGGACAAGCTCTCTACTCATCCATCCATTATATTTCTCTGTTAAGGTAATCGGCATTTCATAATGAGACATCGTTACTAGCGGTTCAATTCCATATTTCGCACATTCATCAAATACTTTATCGTAAAAAGCTAACCCTTCTTCATTCGGCTTGTTCTCTAAACCTGTTGGAAAGATTCTTGCCCATGAGATGGACAAACGAAAGACTTTAAATCCCATTTCTGCAAACAGTGCGATATCTTCTTCATAACGATGATAAAAATCAATTCCGCGTCTTTTTGGGAAATCAAATGCATCAGGATTTTCCTTGTATTTGTTTAGTTCAGCTGAACTAACATCGAATGTAAAGTTGTTTACTTTTCCTTGTGCATAGGGATCTTTATATGCCGCGAAGTCTGAAGTTGAAAGCCCTTTCCCGCCTTCTAAATATGCGCCCTCTATTTGATTGGCAGCTGTTGCGCCACCCCATAGAAAATTATCTGAAAAACCTTTTTTTAATTCTTTCATTTCAATCATCCCTTCTATTTATGATTAATGAATGAGCATTAAGAGTTTATTTTCTCCTGCGTTGACATAAGAGTCACCTGTATGGATGACATCCAGGTACTTCGAGGAATTAGTGACGATAATAGGTGTCACGACATTTAATTCTTTTGATTGAATTCCTTCTATATCAAATGATAATAAATGATCCCCGATGTTGATTTCATCTCCTTCTTCCACCAACACCTCAAAGAATTGACCATTTAGGCTGACGGTATCAATCCCTACATGTATTAATAATTCAATCCCATCATCTGAAACCAAACCTATTGCATGTTTAGTAGGTGTAACGGTTACTACTTTTCCGGAAAACGGCGCTTGTACCACCCCCTTATCAGGCATAATCGCTACTCCCTTGCCCATCATTTCACTTGAGAAGACGGCGTCATTGACTTCAGATAAAGGGACGACCTGACCAGTTATAGGTGCTTGTACTTCATAAGGGTTTACTTGTCTGGCAGCTTGTTGATTGACTGCATTCTCTGGATTTTCAGATGACTCTTTCTGTTTTTTCGGCTGATCTTCATCTTTTGTAGCAGGTTCCTTGAAACCAAGGAACATAGTGACAAGCAGTGAGACTAAAAAGCTCAGCGCTATTCCAATTAAAGCGAGCTGGAAATTGTTTGTGCCTTTCATAATGTAGGTTGGCAGAGAAGTAATACCTGGAATTGAAAATGCTGTCGTTTTGACTGAAAATAAACCATAAAAACATCCGCCAACTGCGCCGCCAATTATTGAAGCATAGAAAGGCTTTTTCAATCTCAGTGTGACTCCATAAATGGCTGGTTCTGTAATACCAAAGAAACTCGGAAGCAATGTTGATATTGCCAAAGACCTCGTTTCTACTCGTTTCGTGCGAATGATAACACCTAAAACTGCGCCTGCTTGCGCCATATTGGCAATAAAGTTCATCGGAAGCAGCATGATATCGTAACCAACTTTTTCAAAGCTGGCAAACGTGCTTGGGAAGAATGCGTAATGCATCCCAGTTAGCACAATTAAAGGCATGAGGCCTCCCATTAATAATCCTGCAATCGGTCCAGCAAAATGAAATAAAGAAGTGAAAAAGATCTCTAAATACTGACCGAAAACGTTTCCAATAGGCGCTATGAAAGCTAGTGTTAGAGGCGCTGTGATCATTAAGCTCAGTACCGGTGTAAATACGATGCTTAAGGATTTTGGAATGACTTTCGTTATCCACTTATCGATAAAGCTAAGTAGCAGTACTCCTAAAATAATCGGTAAAACGGAAGAAGTATAATTATTTAATGGAATACTCAATCCTAAAAAACTAAGTGGATCTGCCCCTTTTGCTGCCCCTTCCACCATCGTCGGATACAATAAAATCCCAGCGAGTGCCATCGCGAGAGATTCTCGTGTTTTAAATTTCTTCGCTGCAGAATAAGCAATGAGGAAAGGTAAAAAGTAAAAGACAGCATTTGAAAAGATTTGTAGTACAGCATAGGTAGAGCTTTTTTCCGTCAGCCAGCCTAAACTAACGAACAAGGCCATGATCCCTTTAATCAATCCACTACCAACAATCGCCGGCAAAATCGGTGTGAAAATTCCGCTAATGACATCGAATACGACTTCAATTGGATTCATTTTTGACGTATTTTTAGCAGTAGAAGAATCATTGCTGCTGTCACCAATCAATTGGTCGATTTCCTCATAGACTTCTGCAACTTTTGCTCCAATAATGACTTGGAATTGACCGCTTTGGAATTGCGCTCCGAGCACTCCATCTACTGTTTTCAGTTCATCTACTTTTACCTGTTTTTCATCGTTGATATTAAATCTCAGCCTCGTAATACAATGCCAGCTTTGAGATATATTGCCGGTTCCGCCGATTAATTTGATAATTTCTTGCGCCAATTCTTTGGTGTTCATGTCTTCACCCCTTCATTTTCACAAAAAAAACCTAAACAAAATCCACCATTAGAAAGACCATTCTTCTAAATGGAGATTTGTTTAGGTTAATGCTTTTTCATAACACGCCTAAAAGAAATCAAGTATTCTGTTGATGTTTCTTTGTGATTCTTTCAATATGAATGACTAGAAAAACAAGTTCGTCTTCTGTGACATTCCAATTAAATTCACGTTTTAACATTTCTTTAATAATCAAACCGCATGCATAGCTCTTCATATAACGATCCTGAATTAATTCTTTTAATGAATCATCCATCTGCTGAGGCGGTTGATTTGTTTCTTGTCTGACAATAAAATATCTCAAATGAGTGATAAACCTCGAATAATCTATCGATGATTTATCTAATACCATCTCGAAAATGTTTTGAATAATCTTAACGATTTCTTTCGTGAGATGGGTCATTTTGATCGTATCTCCCATAGACTGACCATCTATTTGAGCGTTTACAAAATGAAGGGCAATGAGTGAGGCTTCTGTATCTTCAAAAGTAATCCCCATCATTTTTTGAATAATTTTAAGTGCTTTTTTCCCAATTTGATATTCTTGAAAATATAGATGTGGAATTTCCCATACGATCGGGTTCTCATATTCCATTTTTTCTTGATGCCTTTGAATAGAAAAGGTAAGATGATCAGATAGCGAAAACAGCATGCTGGAACCTAATTTTTTATTCAACATCTCTTCGCCCATATGAATGATTTTTTCAGTTAATAAAAGAATATCTGTTGGGATAGCGGCAAGTTGAGATTCTAATGGAGACGTCTGATCAGAATAAAATGTCTTACTGACAGCGCTCTCATCAAGAGTATCACCTTTTTTCTTCTTAAAGCCTATTCCGGTACCAAAAACAACTACTTCATTTTGAGTGTCTGTTAGAGCTAATACGATATTATTGTTTAAAACTTTAACGACGGTGAACATCTTCATCCCACCTTACCTAAAACTGCTAAAAAAAGCATAAAAAAACACCAAAATCTCAGCAAACAACGTACAAATGTACAACATGTTTACCTGACTTGGTGGTGCCTGATGATATCAGTAACACTCCTGCATCGGTTACGACTTTATTGTAAACACAGGATAAACCAAAGTCAACTATTTTTTCGGTAAAATAGATTTAAATACCTATATTATAGTATGTCGCTTATAAATTATTTTAAAAGGTAAATAAGTTTAAGGTTGCTGTAAGGTTCGGATTAATACAGGTTAAGGTTCAGGTAGTACAATGGGTTTGTAGTTAATAAATCATAGAGGTGAAACGTTGTGAAAGGAAATAAAGTCTTGTCTTCATTATGTTACTTCAGTATCTTTTTCGCACCATTTTTGTTCCCAATTATCGTCTATTTCTTAGGTCAGGACGACGTGAAATATCATGCGAAAAAATCATTATGGACGCATATTATTCCTTATTTGATTTTTGGTATTGGCATCCTTGGTTCAGGTTTACTTGGTATGAAAGATATCAGCCATGCGGGGCCTTTCTTAATTGCGACATATGCAGTAACATTCCTTGTTGCTATCTACTTCTTCATTTGGAACATTGTGAAAGGCATCAAAGTGTTTTCAGAATAAATAATAGATGAAAAAAACGGTTCTGTTGTTGATCAGAACCGTTTTTTTGTATGTTTTCATGCTGGTAGTTGGATATCAATTGTTGTTCCTTTCCCTACATTGCTGCGGATTGTGATATCCCCGTCGTGCTTGACGATAATATCCTTTGCAATAGCCATCCCAAGACCAGAGCCTGCATGCGAAACTCCTGTATTCGTCCCTCTGTAATAGCGGTCAAACACTTTTTCCAGCTCTGCCTCTTCTATTCCTCTGCCGTTGTCTTGAATCGTAATATGGGTTCTTTCTTTTTGTTCAAGCTGTACAATAATCGTCACATCAGGATCATTGTGAACGAGGGCATTTAAAATCAGATTGGTGACCGCTCTTCGAATGAGGATTTTATCAATATTCAGCATGAGCTTGTCTTCATTCGTTTGAAGCTCAATCGTCTGATCGGCATAGCTTGAATCGTTTAAAATATCGATTAACGTTTCCCGCAGCAGTGACACAATGTTGACCAGCTCTTTATTGAGCATGACGCCGTTATTTTTCAGCCTTGTTGTTAAATTTAGATCCTCCATGACATCTTTGATATACAATGATTTATTCTCAATGATGCCCGCGTAATGTCTAATGTCTTGCTTTGAAAGAGGATACTTTGGATCTTTCATGATTTCTGCATAGCCTTGAATAGAAGCTAGCGGCGTTTTGATATCATGTGAAATATGGCTGATCCATTCTTCCCGCATTTGCTCTAGTTTGTCTTTTTCTTTTTTGCTTGAAGCGAGCTGCTCTGATAAGTGATTGACATTATAGAAGACATCTTTATAAATTCCTTTAGCAGGCAGATTTGTCGTGTAATCTCCGTTTGCCAGCCGCTGGATGCTATGAATGGCACGGCCGAGCGGTTTTGTGAGCTGCCGGCTGAATAAGTAACCAATGAGTAACGCTATGATGGCATCAATTGATAATAAAATCATCGTCGCGATATTGAATCTTGTTACTAAGTCCTTCGTGTCAAACGAGAATAGGTATTTTCCGATGGAAGGGTCTTTAAATCCGATAAAGTAGCTGTATTCTTTGCCTTTTACTTTTTTTCCGCCAGCATAAATGGTCGATAATAATTGCTTATCTTTATATTTATGTAAGTTCACGATTTCTATCGGTGTATATTTGTTCTTTAATCCTTTAGGTGCCCGTGCATGATACACATCTTGGCCATTTTCGTCTAAAATTTGAATCCATGCATTCTGTTGTTTTAAGGCTTTCTGCCCTTCTTTGTTTACGGAAATTCCTTGATCAGAAAAAGAGACATATTGTTCAAATGATCTTGTGAAGGTTTCGGGTGTATTTTCCTCGTTATGCTGGCTGTTTGCCTGAAGTACGAGCCAAATCATAAATCCGAATAAGTTGATAAAGACCGTGATAATGGTCACGATAATGACAGAGACCATATACCTGCCTGTTAATCGCCATTTCATCTTTACGCATCCTTTACAACAAATTTATAACCAAGCCCTTTGACGGTGACGAGAAACTTTGGTGTTGACGGAGTATCCTCTATTTTTTCCCGAAGTCTTCGGATATGAACCATCACCGTATTGTCAGAACCGAAGAAGTCTTCCCCCCAAACGGTTTGATAAAGCGTTTCTTTACTGATGACGCGGTTCGGATGCTGCAAGAAGTAGGTCATCATCAGAAGCTCTTTTGGTGTGAGCTCAATGACCGCACCATTTTTAGTCAGTTCTGCTTGCTGCTCGTTTAACTCAAACGGCCCTTTTTTGATCACTGGATCGGCTTGAGTTGACTGCAAGTATGAGATCCGTCTCAGCTGCGCTTTCACCCTGTAGGCGACTTCCTTTGGGCTAAACGGTTTTGTAATATAGTCATCCCCGCCGATGGCAAGTCCCACAATTTTGTCTGATTCCTCTCCCTTTGCTGATAAAAAGATAATCGGAACATGGGAGGTCTCTCTGATTTGTCTGCAAATATCATAGCCTTCACCGTCTGGCAGCATAATATCAAGTATGACAAGGTCGGGTTGTTCTTGATGAAATTTTGCAAGCCCATCACGGGCAGTTGAAGCAGTTATGACGCGATCAATGCCTTCTCTTGTTAATACAGTGTTAATTAATTCCAAGATTTCTTTTTCGTCATCGATCATTAATACTTTGCTTTGAAGCTTTGGCATACATTGATCACTCTCCTGAAGTCATTGCCATTATTATACCCAATGTAAGTACAAAGTGAAAAAATCAACTTCCTATTTGCATAAAAAAAGCCAATTTTCTTTTGAAATGAGAAAATTGGCTTTTGGTGATTCAATTCATTCTAGCGTTTGACCACAAATGTTGTCACACTTTGAGCCGGGAGATGAGCCCAAAATTGATTACCTGATATATTTAAGTCTGTACCAGGCTGAAGGTTGCTGTTGCTGCTTGTGATCCATCTTGACGCTTGTGAAGCAGTTCCATTTTGCATCACAAAGTGCTGATTGACTCCTGTATTGTTTTTGTTAATCGCGACAATGACGACCTGATTGTTTCCTTTATAGGCTGATACGAAAACATTCGGTTCAGGACTTTTCGTTGCATCAATTCTGACGTATCCTGGGCGTACAAACTTGGAGAAATGCGCCATGTTATAACCGCGTTTGCTGATCAGGCCATCTTCTTTCATAGGACCGTAGGATCTGCGGATGTACCACCAAACATATGCCTGAAAGTCCCCCTCTACCATCGAATGGTGAATATGCTCTGAAACTCCTAATGCTTCAGGCCAGCGGTCCGCTGAATTGTTATCGCTATTCGGGTAGTAGACCTCTGTCATCCAAAGCTCCTTTCCCCCTCCTTTTTGTTTGAAAAGAGGATATGGAAGCTGGCTGATTTGGGTTCCGTACAAATGGGCTCCGAGAATGTCCATGTTTCCAAGCGCCTGCGGATCGTTTAGGATAGGATCTGATATATTTTTAAGGTATTGAAAGGATTCTGGCGCGATCACGCGGGCATTAATGGAGCCAGCATTTTCTCTCATGAAACGCAGGATTTCCTGAGGAGTCCACCATGTCCATTCGTGTGCATAATCGGGCTCATTTTGTACAGATATAGCATAGAGATTGACGCCATTATTTTTCATATACGTCACAAAATCGTTCAGATGCTGAGCATATGCGGCGTATTGATTGTATCTGAGCCGCTTTGCAGATGTACCATTCCGGTTGAATGTCTCTACCATATTGCTTGGAGGATTCCAAGGTGAAGCGATCACCAAAGCTCCATGCTCTATTGCTCTTTTGGCAGTTGCGACCTCTCTGTGCCAATTATTTCTGTTCTCATCTACAAAAATTCTTAGAATGGAAAATCCTAATTGATTCTGTCCATTGCCAAAGGCGGTTTCCCTTTGAGGTGCGGTCAAATCACCAATCCAA
Organism: Bacillus sp. DC4300-2b2; assembly: GCF_049895685.1. NCBI lineage: Bacteria > Bacillati > Bacillota > Bacilli > Caryophanales > Bacillaceae > Bacillus > Bacillus sp. DC4300-2b2. Next base: position 18,508 of record NZ_JAFCSW010000002.1, on the reverse strand, counting down.
GCCGGATGGTTCATTCCACCAAAGCCGCGAATCACTTGTCTTTCCGCATTGATATTAATATTGGCATCTGCTGCTGAAACCTCAGTGACGCCAGGTCCGATAAACATGACAGACAGCATAGTGAAGCAGATCAATAAAGTACAGATTGGTTTTTTGATCATTGACATCAAATTCGTCCACTCTCCTATCATCTTGTCTTTCCTAGTTACCTTTGAGTAAACTGCCATGAATCAAATTGAAATAGGTTTGCACCTGTTCCAGTAAAGACAAAAAATACGTTGTGCACGCCTGCTGCTCCGTTTACTGCCGTTTCTACTTCTCGCCAGTTATTTGTTCCCCCTGTGGAAGGGACATTCAGTGTTCCGACGAGTCTGCCGTCAGGACTTCCGAGGCGTACTTCTATTTTCCCGCCTGCATTTGATGCTACATTCGCTTTAAATGTTCTCGCACCGTTTGATCCGAAATCGACGTTACTGACAGCCACCCAATCTCCGTTTTGAATGTTTGTGACATGCTGGTTATTGACCGGTCCGCCTGGAGCTGAAGATGCCTCTGTTAAAATGCGTCCATTCCAAGCAAATGTTTCAGCTTCTACAAGCTGATAAGGATTCAGATTGGAAAGCTGTTTAACCCCTTCAAAATTGGCTGCGACCTCTCGAAGGGAACCGTCACCATTATGCACAAGCTTATTAATATGCGGAGATCTGTAGCCTTTTCCTGATCCGTATAAAGCAGAGCTGACCGTTTGGGTATGATACACGACATACCACTCATTTTTAAAATTGAACACAGCATGATGGTTGTTACCGCCTCCCCCGAAAAATGCACCCGGATTTTTCAGGAAGTGCCCTCTATACGTGAAGGGACCCATCGGACTTGAGCTCGTCATATAACCGATCTCACCAGGTGGTTTATCTGCTGGGTGGGAGCCGCCAAAGTTGATGCAATAGGAATAGTAATAGGTTCCGTTATACTTATGCATCCCCGAATCTTCAAACATAAAAGGAGCATCAATGGTTGATGCGCTGCCTACCACACTTGTCATATCAGGTCCTAGTTTTAGAACTCTTGCTGTTTTAGGATTCGCCCATTGTCCCTGCGTTGGATTAGAACCGCCTGGAACACCTCCGCCGGCATATAGATAACCAGTGCCGTCATCATCTACAAAAACGGCAGGATCAAAAAGCCATACAACTCCAGCCATCCCTGGTGTATTTGGCGTGACGAGTGCTTTTCCGATAGGATCTGTCCATGGACCGATGGGGGAGTCTGCTGTCAGAACGCCAATCCCTCCGCCGCTGTTCGCGAAATAAAGGAAAAATTTATCCTTCCCATTGATTTTTTTCACCGCTGCTGATGGAGCCCAGGAAGCACCTGCCCATTTGGCAATTCCTTTGCCGCCATTTGCTCCATTTGCCCCAGCTACTGGAATCGCGCCATGATCTGTCCAGTTCACCATATCTGCTGAAGAGATGACAAAGACCCTATTCAAATTGGCAAAAGAATTATCCTTAATCGTTCCGTTGCTGTGATATTCATAGTCATCACTCGACATATAAATGTACACTCTTCCGTTATAGGTGAGCGCAAATGGATCAGCGCCCAAGTGGTGGTCTATGAGCGGGTTGGCATTTCCTACACGTTTTGCAATTGTTGTGCTTGCCGCACTCGCATCATATACCGGTAAAAAGCTCAGTACCAAAGCAAGAATCAATAAACCAACGCCGCACTTCATCCTCGTCCTCATCGTTTCATTTCCTCCTGTTTTCATCTTCCTAATATTGGGGTTTAGGCCCAATTTCAAAATATGTTGAGAGGTACTGATGAAGAATGAATATAAAGAATGATTTCTAGTGTAAATCCTTGCAGTAATCATGATGAAAACCCTTACTTTTTGACTAGAAGACAACAAAAAATGCAGTCTCCCATGCTGGGGCTGCATTTTTTCTTCTTATGATTCATTGCATATAGCTTACATATAACGAGCGGTGACCATTTTCTTTCTTGTGTAAAACTCCACTCCGTCTGTTCCATTGGCATGCAAGTCCCCGTAGAAAGAATCCTTCCAGCCGGAAAACGGGAAGAATGCCATTGGTGCGGGTACACCGATGTTTACACCGAGCATGCCCGCTTCGATGTTTTCGCGAAACTCTCTTATGCTTGATGCACTGTCCGTATACAGACAGGCACCATTCGCAAATTTTGATTGATTGGACAGGTCGATGGCTTCTGCTAATGAAGAAACACGGACAATTGATAAGACTGGGGCGAAAATCTCGTCCTGCCAAATTTTCATTTGATTTGTGACATGATCAAAGATCGTCGGTCCGACGAAATACCCTTCTCCATTTGTTTCGTGGTCTTGCCGGCCATCACGAATGAGGCTTGCTCCTTCTTCAATTCCTGACTGGATGTATTGAAGCGTTCGTTCTTTATGTTCCTTTCGAATGACTGGTCCAAGAAAGACGTCTTCATTAATCCCGTTTCCAATGACGAGCTCGTTTGATTCATCCACTAATTTTTGAATCAACTCATCAGCCACTTCTTCTTCCACTGCGACAACGGCTGCAGCCATGCAGCGCTCTCCTGCTGATCCAAAGGCAGCCCCGATGATTTGTTTCGTTGCCGCGTCTAAATCCGCATCTTTGAGGACAATGGAATGATTTTTTGCGCCTGCAAGTGCTTGGACACGTTTGCCATGCTCCGTTCCTTTTTTATAGACATATTCAGCGACTGGCTGAGAGCCGACAAATGATATGGCTTTGACCTTTTGATGTTCAAGCAGGCCGTTGACGACATCGTGAGCTCCATTGACGATGTTGAGAACACCTTTTGGAAGACCCGCTTCTTCAAACAGCTCAGCTAACCGTGCCGCAAGAATAGGAGTTCGTTCTGAAGGTTTTAAAACAAATGTATTTCCGCAGGCAATGGCAAGCGGGAACATCCAGCATGGAACCATCATTGGAAAGTTAAATGGCGTAATGCCGCCGATGACGCCAATGGGATAGCGGTACATGCCTGATTCAAGTCCAGTCGCAATATCTGGCAGCTGTTTTCCCATCATTAACGTCGGTGCGCCCGCAGCAAATTCCACACATTCAATCCCGCGCTGCACTTCTCCTTTTGCCTCTGTTACACTTTTTCCGTTTTCAATCGTTACGAGTTCAGCCAGCTCATCCCAGTTCTCAACGAGTAACTGCTGGTATTTAAATAAAATGCGTGCACGCCGGGGAACAGCAGTTTTAGACCAAGTAGTAAACGCTTCCTGTGCTGCTTGTACCGCACGTTCAACATCTGTTTTTGTTGAAAGCGGCACTTCCGCGATGATTTCGCCAGTAGCTGGGTTATACACTGATTCTGTTTGACTTGTTTCTGCCTCAATCCATTGTCCGCCAATATAATTTTTCAACATTTGTACATCTGTTTTGGTCATGTTCCCTCTCTCCTCTTTGTTAAAGAATGTCATGCTTAAAGGGTGTGTATGTATCGTCATTGTCTCATCTAACGGGCATTCATCTGTATACACTCTTTGTCAAATCAAACGGCAGTTTTGGTTTACGTTGTGATCATCTGGTTTGTTTGTGACATATGACACGAGAATGCCAAAAATTCATGATGTTTTTTTGGTTAACTGTTGGTTAACTTCAGAAAAATCATAATATGAAAATGGCCCTCAGTCAATCCTCTTTTTGCTTCATAAGAAAAACCTGATGCGCTGTGCATCAGGTAGAGGCTGGTTCATTGATATTATTTGGTTGATGCGGCATATTGATTTGGTTCTATATAATTTGGCAGCATCTCTCCATGTGCTTCAATGAGTTCATCACATAATTTAATGGTGTCATCAATTGATAATTCAGCGCTTGTGTGTGGATCCAGAAGAGCCGCTTGATAAATATGTTCTTTTTTACCGCTGATTGCTGCTTCAATGGTCATCAGCTGTGAGCTGATATTCGTTCGATTGAGTCCAGCCAATTGTTCAGGTATTTCTCCGACATAGCATGGCATGATGCCGCTTCGATCTGCGACACATGGTACTTCTACACAGGCTTTTTCAGGCAGGTTGTCAATGAGCCCGCCAGTGTTTAGAACATTTCCGCCAAATTTAAAGGGAACGTTCGTTTCGATCGCTTCAATGATACGTGAACCATATTCTTTAGAGCGGGTATGTGTGATCTGTGTGTTTCCTACAAGGTCATGCTTCATTGTATTCCAATTGTTGATTTGTTCCTCGCAGCGTCTCGGGTATTCATCAAGCGGAATGTTAAACTGACCGATTAGTTCAGGGTAGCGTGATTTGATGAAATATGGATGGTATTCGGCATTGTGCTCTGAGGATTCTGTGACATAGTAGCCGAATTTATCCATTAGTTCAAAACGAACCATATCATGATGCCGCAATTGCTGCTTTTCTTTTGCTCGTCTTTTGATTTCTGGATACAAGTCTTTACCATCCCGTTTTACCTCTAATAACCATGCCATATGGTTAATGCCGGCGATTTTTTCTTCAATGCCTTCATGTTTCATTTCAAGAGATTCAAATAGGTCCTTTGTACACACCTGCACACTATGACAGAGACCAACTGTTTGAACCTGAGTATAGCGCAGCATTGCACCTGTCAATGTGGCCATAGGGTTTGTGTAATTTAACAATAAAGCACTTGGGCAAACCTCTTCCATATCCTTTGCAAAGTCAAGCATGACAGGAATGGTTCGAAGGGAACGGAAGATGCCACCGATCCCTACCGTATCTGCAATCGTTTGTCTTAATCCATATTTTTTAGGTATTTCAAAATCAATGATTGTACTTGGCCTATAGCCTCCAACTTGGATGGCATTGATGACATATTTCGCATCCTTTAAGGCTTCTTTCCGGTTTTGATAGGACTGGATGGTCACATTTGCACCGTAATTTGCTTTTAAATGCCGTAGCATCGTTTCTGATTCTTTCAGCCGGTTGTGGTCGATATCATATAATGCGAATTCAAAGCCTGCAAGGGCGGGAACAAACAGACAATCTCCTAATATATTTTTAGCAAACACGGTACTCCCTGCACCGATAAATGTAATTTTAGACATAGACGACTCTCCTTTTTACATCCATATTGGGCTAGCCTTTGATAGACCCTTGTGAAAGCCCTGCGATAAAATATTTTTGTAAAAGTAAAAACATCGTAACCATTGGCAGCATCGCAATGAGGGCAGCTGCACCAACGAGCTGAAGCTGATGCTGATTTTGACCAAAAAAATGGGATAAGGCGACCGTGAGTGTATGCATCTCTTTATCTTGCAAAAAGAAGATAGCAAATTGATAGTCGTTCCAAATATACACGCAGGCAATGATTAATACAGAAGCGGTAATGGGCTTTAGAAGCGGAAAAACGACAGTGAAAAAAACTCTGAGTGTCCCTGCTCCATCAATACGGGCAGCTTCTTCAAGCTCCTTTGGAATGGTCGACCGGATAAAGCCCGCGTATAAGAAAATCGTCAGCGGCAAAAAAGCAGCCACATTATTTAAAATAGCAATTTGATAGGTGTTCATCATCCCGATTTGAACGACCATTTTATAGAGCGGGACAAGGGCTGTGAGCGGCGGAATGACCATAATGGCAATAAATAAAACATAGACTGCTTTATTCAGCTTGGTGTTCCTTCTTGCAAGCGGATAGGCTGCAAGAGATCCAAATATAATGAGCAATACAGCGGAGCTGAACGTAATGATCACTGTATTCAAAAAGGACTGGCCAAGCTGAGCCTCTGTCCATGCTGTGCGGAAGTTTTCAAGGTGCAGCGCTTTCGGAAACAGCCATTTTGAACTAAAATCTCCTATCCCCTTTAATGAAGTCGTCACCAAAATATAAAATGGAATGAGGTGTAGCAATGTAATCAATAGTGCGAGGAAGGAGTACCATCTTTTCTTGCGTTTATAGGCGTTATCCATCACACCTCGGTCTCCTTTCGTTTGAAATAAGTCAGCGCTGCGACACTAATGACAAGGATGATGAGCGCCATGAAAACCCCTTGCGTCGCTGCATAGCCTGCATCCTGACGCTTGAAATACAGATCATACATAAAGGTCGACATAGATTGTGAGGAATCTCCAGGACCGCCGCCTGTGAGTGCTACAATGACATCAAAGAGCTTGAGCCCGCCAATGACATTTAGCACAACATTAATGGTGATCGACGGCATAAGCAGTGGCAATGTGATCCGTCTGAATTGCTCGAGGCTCGATGCCCCGTCTAATTGTGCCGCTTCGTAATAATCCTTAGGAATACTTTGAAGTCCTGCTAAATAAATGATCATCGCAATCCCAACGAATTGATATGTGTTGACGAGCACAATGATACATGTGTTTAATTGCGGGTTGCCGAGCGCATTCATTTGATCAAATCCCAAAAGCGTCACCACATCATTTAAAGCACCGCCTTGGTAAGCAAACACAAAATACCAAATATAGCCCATCGCAATCGGGCTGATCATGACAGGTAAATAGATGACCGTTCTTGTGATGGCTTTCATCTTTAAGCTTTGATTTAATAAGAGCGCATATCCAAGTCCGATGATATTTTGTAAGATGGTGCTCCCAATTCCATAGAAAAGCGTGTTTTTGACAACAAGCCATGTCGCTTGATCATGAAGCAGCCGCTCATATTGCTCAAGACCAATCCATTGATAAGTTTGTGAGAAACCGTTCCAATTCGTAAAAGAAAGCTGAATGCCGTTCAAAAAGGGATAAATGATAAAGGTACTGACGACGAGAACAGCTGGCATGTACATCCACCAAAGTGATGAATTGTGGCGTTTTTGTATCTTTTGTTTTGGTAAAGAGGTGAATGCGGCTGGCTGCTTTGCTTTTGTGATGTCATTCATTGGCTTCACTCCTGTTTCAGCATCCATCAGCTATTGTTTTTTCAGACGCTTATATTCCTCTTCCATTTTCTTTGACAACTGTTCTGGTGTGATGGAGCCTGCTAATAATTCTTGCCCCGTTGTTGCCATGACCGCCCACATTCCGCTTGGTAAGTATTTTCGATCGAAATACGGTTCAATCTTCACCTGTTTGTATTGATCGTAAAATGTAGAGTAATAGTTTTTCGCTTTCACTTGTTTTAGAGCTGTTTCAGAGGATGTACCCTCTGCGATTTTTTTTGCGTTTTCAGGCTTTGCTAAAAAATCGATGAATTGCTTTGCTTCTTTTAGATGCTTAGAGTCTTTCCAAGCAGCGACAGTAAACCGTTCTCCTCCAATCCAGCTTTGATCATCTCCCTCATGAATGGCTGGAACAGGCATCGTGCCTACTTTGATCGATGAATTCAGCTCTGTTGCTTCAGGTCCTAGGGATCCTCCGACAAAGGTGAAGGCGATTTTGTTTTGCGCCATGAGTTCCGGTGCTTGAGAGAGTTTCGCTGTCAGGACATCCTTGTTTAAAAGGTCTTGATCCTTCAAATCTTTCATGAATTGTGCAAGCGGTGTATAAAGAGACCAATCAAATGATCCGTTTTCAAGTTCCTTTCCGTATTGATGCTTTTGATCGGTGATTAATAAAGGCGTCGCCAGCTCATCAAATACTTGGGCAATATTTGAGTTATCTCCTCCTGGTATCCAGAGCGGCACAACATCTCCTTTGCTTTTTTCTTTCACTGTCAGCAAAGCTGATTTTAGTTCATCAAGTGTTCTAGGAACTTCAATGCCATATTCCTTTAATAGATTGGCATTAAAGCTAAGCCCGTCTTTTGCTTGATTCAGTGGATAAGCGTACACTTTGCCATCTTGGTCCTTTAAAATTTGGTCGAGTGAAGGATCAAGATGTTTGACCCAATCCATCTCTTTTAAATCAGCCACATACTCGCTATAGCGCAGTTTGGCCCAGCCATGTGTATCAAAAAGGTCTGGCATATCGTTTGCCCCCATTTTGACGCGGATCATATCTTCATAGCTGTTGCCTGGGAAATTGGCATCGATTCGAATGTGTTGATGCTCCTTTTCAAACTCACGAATCACTTCTTCAAACGCTTTTCTTTCCCCGCTGTTGCTCATCGTTGAAAATAGCGTCAAGGTGACCTTTCCATTTGCTTCAGAAGAGCCGTTATTGCCGCAAGCAGACAAAATCATGGTCAAGAAAATGGCTGCAGTCAGCAGCATGATTTTTTTATTCATGGTTTCCTCCTTTTGATCACTGAAAATTCAGACGATAATCGGTAGAATTCATGCAGTTGCGGAAACAAAAGAAGTCCATTATACTGGAATCCTATTCTTTTCAAAGAGATAAGAGAGCATACCGGCAGGCTGCCTTGTTCTTAGCATGATCTGGCCATCATGCTAAGCAGCTTGTTTTCTGCTTTTTTGTCTCTTTTTTATTTGCTGAAATCTATGGTTCACCCCCTTTCATGGATGAGACATGTACTGCCTCGCTCGATGAGTGTTGTTGGCACGACGACTTTTAGAGGAAGTTTTCTTCCGTTTATTCTCTCAAGCAAAAGCTTCAGACCAACTTCCCCCATTTCTTCTGTATATACTTTGATGGTCGTAAGCGGCGGGCTTGCAAATGATGCGGCTTCAATATCATTAAACCCAACAATGGATACATCTGAAGGAACGTGTAGACCGGCTTCATGGAGAGCGCGCATTGCCCCGATTGCCATAGAGTCACTTCCAATGAAAAAGGCCTGCGGCAGTTTTCCCTTTTTGATAGCTTGCTGCATAAGCGTATAGCCTTCATGCATGGAGTATTCACCAATGTGGATGTCTTCCATATGAAGAGCTCCCGCCTCCTGCATTCTTTTCATAAACGTCGTTTGTCTTTCGTCCTCAATCACAGCATTGCCTTCGAAATAATGCTCTCGCTCTTTCCCGCCAATATAGCCTAGATGTGAATAGCCAAGAGATTGCAGATGACGAATGGCGCGATCTGCCGCTCTGACAAAATCCACATGTACACAATCATACAAATCTTCATCTGCATAATGATTGATAAAAACAATGTGTTCCATTCGATTTGTCATTTTTTCAACCGTATCGGGGCTGATTCGTCCAATGACGATCAAGCCGTCAATATCCTTTAGCATCGCCCCTTTATCCATGCTTCTTAGGCGAAAGGTATGGAGAGTAGACAGGCCTTGTTTGGCATATTCTTTTTCAATTCCTTTTCGAATCGATGAAAAAAAGGGATCATTTAATTCTTCGTCAATGGATTGAGCGACAACGATACCGATGACTGGGGATTCAGATTGGCTTTTTTCTTCTGCTTGATCGGCTTTTCTTGCTCTCACTGGGGTATAGTTTAACTTCTTAGCAATGTCGAGGATGTTTTGTCTCGTTGCATGTGAAACGGCAAGTGTTTGATCGCCATTTAACACACGGGATACAGTGGAAACGGACACTTTTGCATCATGAGCAATATCTTTGAGTGTGGTCATAGGCAAACTCCTCATCGTTATTTGACTAAATATTTACTAAAGATATTTGAAGGATAACATATTAATGAAGCGCTTTCAATTGTAGATTTGCGATTTTTATTTTGTTTTTGGGTAAGTTTTGGTGAGTAAATATTGTTTTAGTAAAATTGCGTAAAAAAAGAGGATGGGTTTCATCCTCTCTTTTACTAACGTGATTCGATTGAAGCTGTTTCTTTTGCAAATATTTGCTTCATTGTTTCCCAAGCAGTGTCGAGTTGTTTATGAAGTCCAAATAAACCTGAGGTGCCGATGATGTAGATCTCATTTCCAGCCTCAGCAAGCAGCCGGAACGTGCTCTCATTACAAGAGCCGTCTACTTCAATTGAAAACGAGTATCCTCCATGTTTTTTGATATCTTTTACCTGTTTAATTTTCTGAAGCATTTCTTTAATAAAAGGCTGTCCGGCAAAGCCTGGATCGATCGTCATGATCGTCACTCGGTCTATTAAATGAATAAAGGAATCTAATGCTGCAACTGGTGTGGCGGGGTTTAAAACAAAGCCAACCTCACATTTTCTTTGGTGAATATGCCGGATGATTCGAAAGGCATCTTTCTGCACGACTTCTGGGTGTAAACAAATCATCGTTGCGCCTGCATCAATACACGCATCGATTAAAAATTCCTGGGGGTGTTCAGCCATTAGATGAACATCAATCGGTAAATTTGTCAGTTTCCGAAGCTGTTCAATGAAAAAGGGTGATAACGTCATATTCTTCACATAATGCCCATCCATTACATCGACATGGTACCGGTCTGCTCTCGTGTTGAGAAGATGAATTTGTTCACGGAAGTGCGTGAGATCCATGCACATCAGTGAAGGTGAAAAAGTGGCTGTCAATCTCAGTCTCCTCCTTTTTACAGCTGAAATAAAAACTTGATCAATCCAATTAAGATTCCGATGATACCAAAGTCTGTATCTCCAAACGTTGTCCCTTCAAAGCCGAGGGTTCCGAGCACAGGTAATAAACAAGCAGGTAAAAAGGAAAGAAGCAATCCATTTACAAAGGACCCAGCGACAGCACCTCTTACCCCTCCTGTTGCATTGCCATACACTCCTGCTGTAGCACCGCAAAAAAAGTGCGGGACAAGACCAGGGACAATGACAGTTAAACCAAACAAAGGTAAAAGAAAAATGGATACGATGCCTCCTGCAAAGCTGCATAAAAAACCGATAATGACCGCATTTGGCGCAAATGGAAAAACGGTTGGCGCATCAAGTGCCGGCTTTGCTCCCTTCACGAAACGATCGGCAATCCCTTTAAACGCAGGTACGATCTCGCCAATGGCCATCCGTACCCCTGCTAAAATAATGTACACACCAGCAGCAAACGTAATCGCCTGAATGAGAATGAAGACAGCGAAGTTCGTGCCACCGCTAATTTGTTCTATAAAAGGAATTCCTGCAAACGGTGCAATCGCAAAGAACAGCAAAGCCATCGTAATCGAAATGGCAACAGATGTATCTCTTAGAAAACCGAGTGATTTAGGCACTTGAATGGTTTCCGTTGATTTTTCTGGAGAACCAACCCATTTGCCGATCATTCCCGCAGTAAAATAACCGAAAGTACTGAAGTGTCCGAGCGCGAGATCATTGCTTCCGGTGACTTTCCTCGTAAACGGCTGAAGGATTGCGGGTGCAATGACCATAGCTGCACCTAATATCATTGAACCAGTTGAGATGAGCAGCCACCCGTGCATGCCGGCTGTTGAGAGAACGACGGCGAGCATAGCCGCCATATACAACGTATGATGCCCAGTCAAAAAGACGTATTTAAAGGGTGTGAATTTTGCCAGTAACAAATTGACCAGCATACCAAAAATCATGATGAGTGCTGTCTGTGTACCGAATTCCTTTTGAGCAATAGCGGCCATAGCATCTGTATTTGGGACAACCCCTTGAATGTGAAAGGCTGCTTCAAACATCTTTCGAAAAACCCCGAGTGAATCAGAGACGACTGTAGCGCCCGCCCCTAATATTAAGAAACCCATGGTTGTTTTCAAGGTGCCTGACACAGTATCTGCGGCTGATTTTTTCTGCAAAAGTAAACCGGCTAGAGCAAATAAACCGATGAGAATGGCAGGTGTGCCCAATATATCGTTCATGATCAGTTCTATCATGATGTGAATCCCCCTTTTTCATGACTTAAATGTGTTGACGAAGGACGTCCTTAATGGCTTTCTGGTCTAACAAATTATTTAAGCCAGCCACATTTCTTGTGCCGTCATTTAGCTGGTCAATAATATCAGCTGCGCCGATATAAAGATCTGCTTGTTCATTTTTACTTGTACTGAGATCGGTATGATCCACTTCAGCTTTAAGACCTAATTCTTCTAATGCTTTTTTTACATTCATTTCTACAATAAAGCTGCTTCCTAACCCGTTTCCACACACAACAAGAATTTTTTTCATTGTCTTTTTCCTCCTTTATACTTGTGAAAATTGATCAATTAATTCTTGAACCGATGCTAAATTTTCTGCTTCAATCAATTGTTTCGTGCGTTTCTCTTCACTTAACAGCATGGTTAGCTGTTTGAGTGCTTTCAGGTGGCTCATGCTGTCAATAGCGGCTAACACAATGACAAGACGCACCTGCTTTTTGCCATCTTTTGAAAACGAAATGGGCTGTTTGAATGACATGAGTGTCATGCTCAATTTGTTCACGCCATCCTCCGGTCTCGCATGTGGAATGGCCACTTGTGGTGCAATGACAATATAAGGACCATTTTGATGAACAGACTGAATCATGGCTTCTACATAACTTGGTTTAATGGCATTTTGATCAAGTAAAGGCTGCGCCGCTTTTGTTATCGCCTCTTGCCATGTGTCTGCTGTTTGGTGGAGCTTGATGGTTTGTTCTGTTAATAAATCGTTTAACACTGGGTTCCATCCTTTCTGATAGGATACATATGTGGGATGAAGCAGCTCCTGAATGTCACGAAGCAGTGCTTGTTTATTTTGTACGATGGTATGCTGCTGAATGATGTTGAATAAAGCGTTTACATGCTGCTCGTCAACCTTCGTTTCTAAGCCTTTCCCGTATTGAAGTAATGTTTTTTTCTCATAGGCAGTTAAAATAGGATGAACGAGATGAACTGGTTTTCCTTTAAACGAAATAGGTGTTGTGGTCACAACGAAATCTGCATCAACGGCTGCTAATTCTTCATATGCACGCTTTGATAACAGCCCTCGTACTTCGATGTAGCCGATTAATTCGAGAAGCTGAGTTTTCAGCATGTAACTTGTGCCGATTCCTTCTCCGCAGACAATGTAGACAGAACGCTTAACAATGGATGAAATTCCTTCTCTTCTCATCCAGCTGCCAAAATGCATGGCGAGATATGCAATTTCATGGTCACTCAGCTTTGAACATGCCGCCTTTTCTAAATGGCAGGCAACTTTTTGAGTGATTTCAAACACTTCTGGCTGTGTTTTTTTTATAGACTCCGTCAGTTCGTTGATTATGCCAATGTGATAGATGAGCCTGTAATAAGCTGGAATTAAATGCATTGTTAAGTTTTGCTCCAATGCTTTTGGTTCTTGAAAGGAAATACAAGCATATCGCTGAAAGTCAAATATCATTTGTCTGGCGATGGTGCGAATGAGATGTTCTTCTGGTTTTTTAATTGATGGAAGTTTTTGTTTTTTGGCACTGAGCCATAGGGTGCTAAGAAAATAGATTTCATCATCATGAACAAAGAGACTGGTCTCTTTTTGAATCTGCGCCATGAAACGAATAGCCGCCAAGCATTCCTCTGTTTCCTGCAATGTTCGCTTTTCTTCGTTTGAAATGTGTACAGCATGCCCCAGCTTCATCCGCTTGAAGTAGAAAAAGAGATCCAAAGAGAGCTGATCCAGCATCTCATCTGCAAATTCAAGCTTAAGTTCTTGTTCTGACTGAAGGAGGAGATGGTGTACCCGTTTGGATGAAATAGGTCCCTTTAACCAAAATGACGGAAACGTTTTTTCGTTTTTTATCATTGTGCGAATGAAATGTATATAAGGTTTGAGGGCCAATCGAATGGCCCTTTCGTCTCCTGAAATCACATAGCCGCTTGCTGCCTGATAGCGGAGTGTGATCTCCTGCTTTGAAAGCGCCTCTTTTAGCTGTTTCATATCCTCGAGCAATGTATTTCGGCTCACCTTTGTCATCTTCATAAAATCATCAATTCTTAGGGAATGCTCGCTACATGCTATGGATAAAAGCAAGATGGCCCTTCGTTCCTTTTTACATGGTTCATAATCGTGACCAACAAGAATGGTGTCAGCTTTTTGAATAATGATTTCTTTCTCAAGAGGATTTAAATAATAGCCTAGTTGGTCTTTACGCTGCACACCACTAAGCTGATGAGTTTCCAGCCAGCTGTTCATTCGTTTGATTTCAGCGTAAACGGTTCGAGTCGAGACATTCATCCGATTCTGTAAATCTTCTATTGATAGATAAGATGTCGTGTGAAGCAGCATAGATAATAAAGCAGTGCCCCTTTTGGTTAAGTACAGTTGGAATTCCTCCTTTCTTCCCTTTGCTTATAAGTCTAATCAACTCACATGCGTCAAAGAAGTCCAAATGTCTTCAGCACGTGCTGTGCAGTGATTGTGTACTCTTTTCATAAGAAAAACACACTGATTGAGTGTGCTTCAGGCTTGTATACAAAGAGTTCTTTGTCTTCTTTTGCGTGGTTGAGGACCAATAAACTCAAAAAACCTTGAATGATATAAAGCCAGTCAAGGTTTTTTCACTTCTTATCATCTTTTATTTTTCCTATACGTGACATTTAAAATTATTTTTTGTTTAAACTAAATCCGAAATCCAAATCGTTTTCAAATGAAATACAAATACACCAATCACCTTTTAATGATATAAAGTAGTGGTGTTGTGGGATATTTAAAAAATAGACTAGTAGCTCTTCTAAATGTTTTAATTCAAACTGGTACCCAAACTCTGTAAGGTTATCCCCTATGTAAATTACTTGTAAGTTATTATCTAAATATTTGTCTTTTAATTCAGTTATAAATAGAAGAGTATCAGGAAGTAAAGATTCATTATTTGAGCTCTTACTATGATGTTTCTTCGTTTGTAACCAATTTATTTTCGAACTACCAAATGCAAATTTTTGTTCTATTAAATTTAAATAAATTTCTGGATTTTTATGTACTTTGACACTTTTAAGAAGGTTTTTTAATTCCAAATCCTTTATTAGACCTTCATCATAAGAAATCAATAAAATTAACCCCTTTATCTAAAATGTATTTAACTGCATTCTTATCAAAATTCATAGGAATCGCTGTTCCATCATTTGTCGCATTCATCATTTCGGCTTACAATGCCATTGTAGTTTGCTGCTCTGTCTCTAACAAAGAATATTCACCTTTTAAATTTTGATCGAGTTTTATTAAATCTTTAACCGTTTTCTTCCGCAGCTGAGATCTACAGAAGATGGAAGTAAGATTGGTGGTTCATTGAGATTTTATTCGAAATACGACTCACCTTCATGTATCTAATATGAGGTCTAACCAGCATTGATTATGGACAATATAGGAGTAGTCTCTCTTGTAAACTTTCCAAGATTTCTACAGGCATTTCCCGGACCTTGATATCATCGCCTAGGAAAAATATCCAATTTGTTATTTCGGTTATTTCTTCTGAATGATTAACATTGATAAAAGTTTTTAAAATGGCTGTAGTTTGGTAAGGATTCGTATAAGATATTGACATTTTGAAAGGATGGTATTTTTTGAACTGTGCAATTGCCTTTGGACCAAGTTCAAGGACAAGGTTGATTACTTCCTCCTGCTTACTTAGTTTTTCTAAAATCTTTTTCCTGCTTAATCTATTTTTTGAAGAGTATGGTTCTACATCTGTGAGATTGTCGACAGGCAAAATCCGTTTCTTCTCTTCCTTTACATCAAAGCATTCAATCAACCACAGGCTTTTTTCACGATAAAGGTTCAAAAGGTAAATAGGATAGGACTTGATCACTTTCTCCTCTCTCATGGTAATCAGTAAATATCGATCCAAAATAAGCAATTGGATTAATTTTTCTAACATGGGGTGAGGGAGATCGGACAAATCAAGCAGATCAGGATTATTCGGGTTGGTCCCTTCAAATAGCAAGAGGCGATTTAACAGAACAAGGTCATCTTGCTGGGTTTCAGAGATGAGTCCTAGTAATTTTTCAGCTAAAGACTGGCGACTCTTTAAATAAGGGAGTTGTTGGTTTCTCGTGGCCATAAAAGCAATAAAAAGAGCTTTAATCTCATTATCGGTAAAACGGACAGTTGGCAGGACAGAATTGTTCATCACAAAATATCCTCCGTCCCTTCCTACTTCTGCGACAAGTGGCATCCCCATAGCTTCAATTTCTCTGATGTCTCTAATTGCTGTCGAACGAGAGATATGAAATTCTCTCATGATTTCAGTAATTGTAAAGTTGGCGCGGTTGTTAATATACCGCATGATGGTATTAATCCGTTCAACTTTTTTCATCTGGTCCCCCCCCCTAAACAGTATCATTTTTTGACATGGTTTAAGCCTATTATATATTTATCAAGTGAAAAGAAAAAACATTTGATCAATTTTTCAAAAGGAAGTGTTGAATATGGCAGATTATATACTAGAAGAAAAAGACAGCTTTCACGTGTTAGGTATTGGAACTGAACTTAAGAGTCATTACACAGACTATGCGGGCATAACGAAGGAAAAAGCAGACTTTTGGCAAGCAGTCAACCAAGAAGGTAAGCTTGACACCTTAAAAGCCATTGCCACAAATGACTATATTTTTATCGTAAACGAAGCGGTAAATAATAAGCTGATGCATTATGTCGGGGTCATGACAGAGGAATCGTTACCAGAAGCGGATAGAGTGATTCAATTTCCTAAAGGGGAATATCTAATCGTTAAAGGGAAAGCTAAAACCGCTGATGAATTGCATCAAACGCTTACTGGCATTGCATTTGGTCAAGTCTTGCCTGAAGCAAAGAATTTTGCCTATGTTGGTGGACCAAATGCAGTGGTAGAAATGGGACAGCGTAACGACTTATTACTTGGTGAGATGTGGATTCCTGTTGTACGGAAATAACAAGGATATGGAGGGATAGAAATGGCTTATATCGTTGATTTTAAACATGTGTCTACGATTGGTTTAGAGTCTTCACCTGTAGCAGAAGCACTTGCTGGCTTACGAGCTAATGAGGCTCGTTACTTTATGAACAAATATAAGCATGAATTTACAGTATTACCTGCCAGCGATAGTCAGGAGACCCTTGATTACGTGAACCGAGTGTTAAAAGAAGAACGTGAACTAGAGTTTGCAGCCAAACCTTTAGAAACGGCAAGTTTTCAAGTAGAAAATATCAAATGGACCTACGTCTTTTATGAGGATGGTCTTGCAATTAACGTCCTGTATACAGTGGATGACCCGAAAAAACGTGCTGTTGGTTTTAAGCTTTCTGAAGGGATGGAAGTACCAAAGGAATTAGAAGGAAAATTTAAATTTGCTAGGCAGAAGTCTAAACTAGCTGGAACGATTCGTGGGTCATTCTTTAAAATTAAAGGGGAATATTGAGTTGAGAAACACTTTCTTCACTCGAATTTGTGAATCTGATTG
This sequence comes from Bacillus sp. DC4300-2b2, assembly GCF_049895685.1. Lineage (NCBI taxonomy): Bacteria > Bacillati > Bacillota > Bacilli > Caryophanales > Bacillaceae > Bacillus > Bacillus sp. DC4300-2b2. The sequence goes on along the minus strand of NZ_JAFCSW010000002.1, from coordinate 1,444 downwards.
AACAAATAAATTAAAATAATTTCCACCTTCTAAACAGAGCAGCATTCTCTATGCATATTAGAGGATGTTATTCTGTTTATTGTACCAGCCTTATTTTCTTATGAAGAAGTTCGCCGTTAAAGTGGCTTGTCTGATTAACATCTATACTTTTTTCAAAGGAATTTCTCATCTTCAAAGAAAAAGATGTAAAGTATCCCTCATTCAAAAAACACTCACTATAAAAGCTGTGAGTGCTCATTTTGGCTTGTCTCTATCATACGTGACCCACACAGGAAAAAGGTCCTCATCTCCCTTTTTGTCGGTTTTTTCTCAATTTGAAGTCCAATAAAACAAAAAACCTTGAAAAGCATTTAGCCAATCAAGGTATGCGTTTTATTTTTTTAATCAACTAGTAACTCCAAGTAATATTTATCATTTTCTTCTATTTTTCTTAAAAATTCTTCAAGAGAAGTCGCAATTTGAATATCATAATAGTAAACCGGACTGCTATTCTTTTCATTCAATTCAATTGACATTAAAGCTGATTCACTACCTTCAAAAAATATTAGTTTGTTATTTTCAAATTCATCATAGATTTCTATATCAGGATAAAACTCAAAATCATTAACTCTTAATCGAAAATCTCTTACGGAATAAGGATCCATAATACGATTGATATTAAACTCTGAACCTTTAATAAACCCGTAGCCAACCTCTATATAAAAATTAACTAACTCTTTAGGAAATTTTAAATCAAGTTCCTTTTCAACCTCTTTTATTTCATTTTCAGTTACTGGATGAAAACTATTTTCTTGATTTGCCTTTATAGATTCGTATCTCATTATTTTTTACCTCCTTTAAATAGTTCGTTTGCTGGTGAACCTTTTCCATGAATACCAGCTTGATGCTCATTTGGGAATTTTGCAGGATGCATATTCCACCATTCATGTTCTCCTCCAAATGTATTCTCAATTATATGATGAGCATCATACTTATCTCCTTTTTTCCTAATTATTTTACCTGTTTTTTCTGAAATGACATTTTCATTATACTCAGGCCACTTTTGCCCAGTATTTTCTTCCCACTTTTTGATTACTGTATTTTTTACTTTATCAAATTCTGCTCTATGCTTAGCTGTTTCTATTGGTGACATTTTTTTATATTCTTTATTTCTTAAGGCTTCCTTCAACTTCTGTGTTTGGTTTTTAGGTAACTCTCTGCCTGTTCGGCCTTCTATATCTCTAATATATTTTTTTATTGTATCAGAATCTATCTTATTACCCTTAACCCCCATTTTACCATGAAACCCTTTCGCTCCAAACGGCAAAAGCATTCCAAGCGCCGCATTCATACTCGCTTCCTGCTGTTCTTTCGAGACCTTATTTCCAAACATATCGCGGCCTGTGATTGCTTCGCTGAAGCCGTTGGTGGCGGTGAGGCCATATAAGCCTTTTTGAGATGCTTT